>NZ_FPHO01000002.1:0-1200000 GCF_900117455.1 Hyphomicrobium sp. CS1GBMeth3 | reverse complement strand
GCGAGGTTGTCTGATTTCGCGTCATCTTCCGCTATTCCCCCAAGTACTTCTGCGAGACGCACAACACCGACTCCGAATCGCTAGGCTGAGAGTCAGCTTGTTCCCCCCGCAAGGCAATGTGAGCGGCCCGCGCTATCACCAGCATTTCGTGAGGCGGCCTGCAGGCTTAGTCGGGAGCGTGGCTGAGATGCATCGGACAGGGTCGCCCGATGGCCACGATAATCACAGGGGAGAGCCGCAAATCGGCCATTGGCGAGCCCCGAGCCCACCCGAATCGGAGCGCCGTTTAGAGGTCGTTAGGCGAATCGGCGTGCTATCGTCATGTCCGGGCCGCCTCACTGTCCGGCGTACCAAGGAGACTTGCCCGATGTTGATGAGCGTGATTGCGCGCCAGTGCGAATCTGTTGCGTTGCCCGAGCTTGCGGGCGCCCGCGTTCTCATGACCGGTCTGACGTCTGCGTTTGGCTTCGACATCGCCCGCACCTTTGCCGACCGCGGTGCGCACCTCATCCTTCAGTCGCCGGAGGAAAGCCCGGAGATGACCGAGCTCGCGGCGGTGCTCGCCGAGAGCCCTGCGGAGATCCGGCTCTACAACACGCCGCTCGAGACGGAGGAGCAGGCTACGCGTCTCGTTCAGTCCGTGGCGCAGGAGGTGGGCGGCTTCGACGCCGTCATCAATCTGGCGCTGGTGCACGCGGAAGCGGTTGGGCGCCTCGAGACGTCGGGCGATGTCGAGACGCTGATCTCCGACACGCTGCGCTTGCCGCTGCGTCTCACCGAGGTCGCCGCCAACCGCATGCGACTGGTGTGGGTCGAGGGCTCGATCCTCAACGTGGTGCGCGTCGAGGAGGCCGCCGGCGGGCGCGCCATGATGTTCGCTGACATCCTGCGGGCCGAGCTTGCTGCGCTGACACGCGGACTGGCAGCTCAGTGGGCAAACGACGGCATTCGCGTCAACGCCGTCGCGCCGCCGTCCTCGATCGCCGCCATGGGCGGAGACGCGCAGGCCTCCGACGCGGATCTTGCAACGGTCGCGCTGGAGCTCGCAAGCAACAAAGGCCGCAGCATCTCGGGTTATATCCTCGACGCTGCGGGTGCTGCACGGACTTGGTGCTGAGGCGAAAGCTTACTGCCCGACCTGAGCCTTGAGCTCTTCGTAGCGCTTCTGCGCCGTGCCGGCCGGCTTGTAGCTCTCGAGCTGATCCTTGTTGGGCAGCTCGTCGCCGGCCACGATGAGCGCGATCATGCCCATCGGATAGTGTGGCATGCATTTGATGCCGTAGACGCCAGGCTTCTCGATCTTGAGCACGATCTCTTCGTTGAGCTTGCCCTTGAACTCTTCAGCGCCTTCCGGCCAAAGCTTCGGGATCGCCTCGGCATTATGTCCCTTGGCTGTCGGGATGAACTTCACCGTGTCACCGACCTTCGCCTTGATGAACCCCGGCTCGAACAGCATGAACTTGCCCTTGCCGTTGGTATTGAGCATCTTGACTTCGTGCTCCTCGGCGGACGCGGGGCTCGCGAATACGGCGGCAAGCAGAAGAGCAGCGGCGGCGCGGCCGAAACGTGAGGTCATGATTCCTCCTTACAGGTTTCTGAAAAATTCTTGATCATGGAAGTATAGAATTAGCGGTGCGCTGTCAAACGCTGTTGTGACGCGCTGTGACGATCCGCGCGCGGCTGCCTCACTGACAACGGTGAATGACGCGTAGGGGCCTGCCGTGTAGTCTTTTGCAAGGACAGTATCGGGAAGGTGCGGCAATGGCAGAGCGGTTGCGCGACCAGATCCGAGCCGCGTGGCAGGCAATGGCGCCGCGTCTCAGGCGTGTGGTCGTACACGGCCTCGTGGCGCTGCGCGCGCTATGGTATCTGATCCGCCCGCCGTTGAGCTTTGCGCTTCAGGTCGTGGCCGCGCTTATCCTCCTCTTCGAGGAGTGGGGCTGGCGGCCACTGGTCCAGGCGCTCGCCTATCTCACGCGCTTTAAGCTCTGGCAGCGGATCGAGCTGTTCATTGCCGGCTTGCCGCCTTATGGCGCGTTGGCCGCGCTCGCATTGCCGACCTCGCTTCTGTTTCCGCTGAAGTTCGTCGCGGTCTATCTCCTCGCCACCGGTCAGGTGGCGGCCGCGAGCCTTCTGTTCATCGGCGCCAAGATCGCGTCCACCGCGCTCATCGCACGCATCTTCCTGCTGACGCGTCCTGCGTTGATGCAGATCGGCTGGTTCAGGACCGCCTATGACATCATCATGCCGTGGAAGGAAGCGCTGTTCGAATGGATCCGCGCGTCGTGGGTCTGGCGTTACGGCCGGATGCTCAAGACACGCGTGCGCATCGAGATCGCGCGCGCATGGATGCGCCTGAAACCGCGGCTCGAGCAGGCGGCTGGCCGCATCCGGCTCGCGCTTGCGCGCGCCATTGGGCGCGCGTAAGGCGGTCGCATGGTCCGCGGGCCTTCTGGGGCGTCTAGGAAGGCAGGCGTGTCACGAACTCATGCCGGCCATAGCCCTGCAGGTAGAGTAGTGCAGTGAGATCGCCGTGCGCGATCACCGCGCCATTGGCGGAAGCACGCGCCTGCGCGGCGAGAACCGGCTTGGCATGGAACGCAACGCCGAGCCCGGCAGCCGCCAGCATCGCGACGTCGTTGGCACCGTCGCCGACGGCCACCACTTGCGAAGCATCGATGCCGCCCTCGTCGATGAGCCGTTGCGTGGTCTCGGCCTTGCCTTGTGGGCCGAGGATGGGCTCGCGCACGAGGCCCATGAGCTGCCCGCCCTCGATTTCGAGCACGTTGGCGTGCACGGCATGGAAGCCGAGCGAAGCCGCGATCCGCTCGGCGAAAACCGTGAAGCCGCCCGAGACCAGCGCCGTCCAGGCTCCGTTCGCGCGCATGGTCGCAAGCAGCGTCTCCGCGCCCGGCGTAAGAGTGACGCGCTCCAGGATCTCCTCGAGCCGGTGCGCCTCGAGCCCCGCAAACAGAGAAACGCGCTGCACGAGCGAGCCTTCGAAATCGAGCTCTCCGCGCATGGCCGCTTCCGTAACGGCAGCGACCTCCGCGCGCCGTCCCGTGAGATCCGCGATCTCGTCGACGAGCTCCTGCTCGATGATCGTGCTTTCCATGTCGGCGACGAGCAGTCGCTTGCGCCGCAGCGCGGCGTTGCCTCTGACGACGTTGACGTCGATCGGCGCCGGGCCGATCGCGGCCTCGATCGCCTCGCGCCGGCTGGTCACGTCATCGGTGGCGAGATCGATGCGCGCTTCCCACGCCTCGCCGGGCGAAAGCCAGCGCGCATCTGCCGGCACACCGCCGAGAACGCTGAGGGCCGCCTCCGTCACGGCGTCGGTGATCGCAGCCGATGCCGGCGCGGCCGTCAGAACGAGCGTGTAGGGATCGTGCATCGAAAATCGGGTACTCGGCAGATAATGCGGAAGGGAGCCGGCTCGGCTAGAAAGCGGGCATGACGTATCCTGCCCCCATACTGATTGCAGGGCCGACGGCCTCGGGCAAGTCTGCGCTCGCTCTGAGCCTTGCCGAGCGCCTCGGTGGTATTGTGATTAACGCCGATGCCATGCAGGTTTATCGCGAGCTGCGCGTCTTGACCGCGCGGCCGAGCGAGGACGATGAGCGCCGTGCGCCGCACCGCCTCTACGGCCACGTGCCAGGGCGAGAGGCCTATTCTGCGGCGCGATATGCAACTGAAGCGCGCGCGACCATCGCCGAAGCCGAAGCGGCGGGCCGCATCCCGATCGTGGTTGGCGGCACAGGCCTTTACTTCAAGGCCTTGGTTGAAGGGCTTTCGCCAGTCCCGTCCATTCCGGAGTCCATTCGCGCACACTGGCGTGCCCGTGCGAGCGAGGAGGGAGCCGCCGCGCTGCACGAGATGCTGAAAGCCCGCGACCCCGAGATGGCGGCGCGCCTCCTGCCGACCGATCCGCAGCGCATCGTGCGCGCGCTCGAAGTCCTTGACGCGACGGGCATCTCGCTCGCGCGGTGGCAGGAGCAGCCGGGCGAGCCGGTCGTCGCCGTGCGCGAGGGGCACGCGATCGTCGTGTCGCCCGAGCGAGACGAACTGCGCCGGCGCTGCGATGCACGCTTCGACGCCATGATGGACGCCGGCGCGCTCGATGAGGTTCGCGCGCTCCTGGACCAGAAATTGAGTCCCGAGCTGCCCGTCATGCGCGCCCTCGGCGTGAAACCCTTGGCCGAGCTTTTGGTGGGGAGGCTGGACTTGGAGGCGGCGGCCGAGGCCGCCAAGGCGGAGACGCGCCAATACGCAAAACGGCAGCTCACCTGGTTGCGCAGAAATATGATTACGTGGAAATGGATAGATACGCAAGAAACGGAAAGTTTTGCCGCAAGTTTAGTAGATTTTATTAAATCTAAAGCTTGACCCTGCATCTTCCGCCCCCTAGGTTCCCGGCTTCCAGACACCCTAGGGAACGGCCGTCCGGCAGTGATGCGCGGGGAGCGGCTAACGCAATTTGTGCGGCATGCGGAGACTTCAATGGCACGGACGATGACGGGCGCCGAAATGGTGATCAAGGCGCTCCAGGATCAGGGCGTCGAGCACGTTTTCGGCTATCCGGGCGGCGCCGTGCTGCCGATCTACGACGAGCTGTTCCAGCAGGATAAGGTGAACCACATCCTGGTCCGCCAGGAGGGCGGTGCACTGCACGCTGCGGAAGGCTATGCGCGTTCGACGGGCAAGGTCGGCGTCGCGCTCGTCACCTCCGGCCCCGGCGCCACTAATGCCGTCACCGGGCTCGCAGATGCGCTCATGGATTCCATCCCACTGGTGTGCATCACCGGCCAGGTGCCGACGCACCTGATCGGCAACGACGCGTTCCAGGAATGCGACACGGTCGGCATTACCCGCCCGTGCACGAAGCACAATTGGCTGGTCAAGAACATCAACGACCTCGCGCGCATCCTGCACGAGGCGTTCTATATCGCCAAAGCCGGCCGCCCTGGCCCGGTCGTGATCGACATCCCGAAGGACGTGCAGTTTTCGACCGGCAACTACGTCGGCCCGTCGAACATCGCGCACAAGACCTATAAGCCGCGCGTCAAGCCGGAGCCGACCGCCGTGCGCGATGCCGTGGAGCTGATGGCCTCCGCCAAGCGCCCCGTATTCTACACCGGCGGCGGTATCATCAATTCGGGCCCCAAGGCCAGCCAGCTGCTGCGCGAGATCGTGCGGCTCTCCGGCTTCCCCATCACCTCAACGCTGATGGGCCTCGGCGCGTATCCTGCGTCCGACAAGCAGTGGCTCGGCATGCTCGGCATGCACGGCACCTATGAGGCCAACATGGCCATGCACGACTGCGACGTGATGATCAACATCGGCGCCCGCTTCGACGACCGCATCACGGGCCGCGTCGATGCCTTCTCGCCGGGCTCGCGCAAGATCCACGTCGATATCGACCCGTCGTCGATCAACAAGAACATTCACGTCGATCTGCCGATCGTCGGCGATTGCGCCTACGTGCTCGAGGAGATGTTGCGCGTCTGGAAAGCCAAGGCGCCGCAACTCGACAAGGCCGCGCTGAAGTCGTGGTGGAAGGACATCGACGGCTGGCGCGCCAGGAAGTCGCTTTCCTACAAGAACTCGACCGACTTCATCATGCCGCAGTATGCATGTCAGCGGCTGAACGAGCTGACCAAGGATCGCGACGTCTACTTCACCACCGAGGTCGGCCAGCATCAGATGTGGGCTGCCCAGTTCCTCCACTTCGAGGAGCCGAACCGCTGGATGACCTCCGGCGGCCTCGGAACGATGGGGTATGGCCTGCCCGCCGCGATCGGCGTGCAGATGGCGCATCCGAAGTCGCTCGTCGTCGATGTGGCAGGCGACGCCTCGATCCTGATGAACATCCAGGAATGCTCGACGGCCGTTCAGTATGATCTGCCGGTGAAGGTGTTCATTTTGAACAACGAGTACATGGGCATGGTGCGTCAGTGGCAGCAGCTGCTGCATGGCAATCGTCTGTCGCACAGCTACACCGAGGCGCTTCCCGACTTCGTGAAGCTCGCCGACGCCTACGGCTGGACCGGCATGCGCTGCGACCACCCCGCTGATCTCGACGACGCCATCCGCGAGATGATCAACACCAAGGGGCCGGTGATTTTCGATTGCCGTGTCGCAAAGCTGGCCAACTGCTTCCCCATGATCCCGTCCGGAAAAGCGCACAACGAGATGCTGCTCGGCGAGGACGTCTCCGACGAGGAGGTGTCGAAGGCGATCGGCAAAGAAGGAAAGGTACTCGTGTGAGGAAAACCGGCCGCCTCCGTTCATCCGCAGTTTCGCTCTCCGCCGCTGCTTTCTGTGCAGCCGGCAGCATGGCAGCGTGGGCAGCGGGCGAGGCGCCGGCGATAGATCAGCCCGAGACGGCCGGCTGGGATCAGGTTGCGAGCATTCGCGGCGCGGCGGAGCGGCTTGGCCGCCTGCATCGCGCGAAGGGCGCCAAGGCGGCCTACGAGCTGATCGACAACTGCTACAAGACCCATAGCCTCTCGTCGAAGTATGGCGAAGGTTTCGAGTCCTGCATCGCGCAAGACTACCTGGAGACGCGCACGTTGGTGCAGGTCTACTCCCGCATGCCGCCAGAGATGCTCGAAAAGCACGGCGTGCCCTCGCCGCAGATGCTGGCCGAGAGCATGGGCAAGCGCATCTCCATGGCGTTCGGCCAGTACAAAAAATCTCAGGCCTACGCCGACAACGTGAAGCGCATCGTCGACGAGCACGGGCTCCCCGTGTTCCTCGCCCTCGTTTTCCCGGAAGCCGTCAAGGCGGTCCAGGACAAGCAAGCGAAAGAGAAAGAAAAGAACGAGCCCCGATGATCAACCCAAACCCACAAACCCATTACGCGGGTCCCGCCTTCAAGCAGGAGGTCGAGACTCGGACGCTGTCCGTGCTCGTCGACAACGAGCCGGGCGTTCTCGCGCGCGTCATCGGGCTGTTCTCTGGCCGCGGCTACAACATCGACAGCTTGACGGTGACCGAGACCGAGCACGAAAAGCACCTGTCTCGCATCACGGTCATCACGCGCGGCACGCCCGCCGTGCTGGCGCAGATCAAGCATCAGCTCGAGCGCCTGGTGCCCGTTCATCGCGTGCGCGATTTGACTTCGGAGGGCGTTTCCCTCGAGCGCGAGCTGGCACTCGTCAAGGTGGTCGGCAAAGGCGACAAGCGCCTCGAAGCGCTGCGCATGGCGGAGATCTTCCGCGCCCAAGTCGTCGACACGTCCACCGAGCATTTCGTCTTCGAGGTCACGGGCAAGCCGAGCAAGATCGAGACCTTCATTAACCTCATGACGGAGTTGGGGATGGTCGAGGTTGCGCGCACCGGCATCGCCGCCATCGGGCGCGGGGCGGCCGCGATGTAACCCCCGAGCCAGAGAGCCTGAAAGCCCTTGTTCTTCAGGCACCGCGCGTCTTCGCCGTTGAAACGGCGCCGATCCGCGGTGTAACGTCCGCCCGCCTTCCGGAAGCGCCCGCTCTTCAGTCCGTCTGGGACGTCGGCCTCGCGCTTTCCACCCACCTTTTAATGTTCAAACCGCAAGAGAGACCGATGCGCGTCTATTACGATCGTGATGCCGACATTAATCTGATCAAGTCGAAGAAGGTTGCTATCGTCGGCTATGGCAGCCAGGGACGTGCCCATGCGCTGAACCTGAAGGATTCCGGCGCCAAGGACATCCGCATCGCGCTGAAGCCCGGCTCCGCGACCGCCCAGAAGGTCGAGGCCGACGGCTTGCGCGTCCTGTCCGTTGCCGAGGCGGCCTCTTGGGCCGACCTCATGATGATGGCGACGCCGGACGAGCTCCAGGCCGACATCTACCGCAACGAGATCGCGCCCAACATCCGGGACGGCGCGGCGGTGGCGTTTGCGCACGGCCTCAACATTCACTTCAACCTGATCGAGCCGAAGTCGACGGTCGACATCATCATGATCGCGCCGAAGGGCCCGGGCCACACCGTTCGCGGCGAGTACCAGAAGGGCGGTGGCGTACCGTGCCTGATCGCGATCCATCAGGATGCTTCGGGCAACGCCCACGATATCGCGCTCTCCTACGCTTCGGGCGTCGGTGGCGGCCGCTCCGGCATCATCGAGACCACGTTCAAGGAAGAGTGCGAAACAGATCTCTTCGGTGAGCAGGCCGTTCTCTGTGGCGGCCTCGTGGAGCTCATTCGTGCCGGCTTCGAGACGCTGGTGGAAGCCGGATACGCCCCCGAGATGGCCTACTTCGAATGCCTGCACGAGGTGAAGCTGATCGTCGACCTCATCTACGAAGGCGGCATCGCCAACATGAACTACTCGATCTCGAACACCGCCGAGTGGGGCGAGTACGTAACCGGCCCGCGCATCATCACCCCCGAGACGAAGGCAGAGATGAAGCGCGTCCTCGCTGACATCCAGACCGGCAAGTTCACGTCCGAGTGGATGCAGGAGTACAAGGCCGGCGCCGCGCGCTTCAAAGGCATTCGCCGCCTGAACGACGCACATCAGATCGAGGAGGTCGGCACCACGCTGCGCGCCATGATGCCCTGGATCTCCAAGAACAAGCTGGTCGACAAGGGCCGCAACTGATCGAGAGCCGCGGACGTTTCGCGGCCTCCCTGCCCGTCACGCAAGCCCGCCCGTTGTTGCGCAAAGTCCGCGCTCTCCGGGCGGGCTTTCGCGTTTCGAGGATCGGCTTCTGGAAAGCCTGGCCGTTTGGGGGCATGCTGACCTTGCGCAAGCAACTAATACGGGGAGTGTAACCATGAAACGCGCAATCATCTCGTTGGGTCTGGCGGCTGTCATGGCTGTCGTTGGCACACTGGCGTTCGATGCCCTGAAGGGTCCCGAGCAGCAGGCTGCGGTTGCCGCCAAACCCGGCCAGAAAACCTGCAAGGCCAAGACCAACGCCGGCAAGCTGAAAACGTGGACCTGCGGCTCGAACCAAGCCTGTTGCGTCAACCGCGCCCTGGATCTCTACGTTTGCGGCTATCCGGGACTCGGTTGCCTCTAAGGCGTCCTGCCGCTCCCCGATATGGGGCTGTCTCGTATCGGGGACGCTTCTTCGCCGGAGGTGCGTTCGGCGTCGCGCCAAGGTGAACATCCCGTTAACGACAAGCCTTTGGTGACCTTAGAAAACCGGAATCTGTTGCCTACCAATTGTGTCAAGCAATTATCAGTTCGGAAACCGTTGACGTGGGACAACAGCCGGCCTCTCTGAAGCCTTCCCAGGCCGGTGTCGCCGACCCAGACGGTCAAGAGCAGCTCGCATACGCCACCATCGGGAGATGACACGGTGAGCGGCAAGAGCACACGCGGCCGGAGCGTTGAGAGCCGGCTCAAGGACGTCGAGCACGAAATTCTTGTCGGGGTTGCATCTGGCGAGAATCTGGCTGACGTCATGAGTTTGATGTGTCGGCGCGCGGAAGAGATCGCGCCGAACGCCATTTGCTCTGTTCTCCGGGTCGACAACGCGAGGCGCCTGCGCCCGCTCGCTGCACCGTCGCTGCCCGACGCCTATTCCCAGAATATCGATGGTATCGAGATTGGCCCTATGGTGGGCTCCTGCGGCAGCGCGGCGTACCATGGCGTCGACGTCGAGGTGGTCAACATCAACACCGATCCGCGCTGGGCGCCCTACAAGCAGCTCGCACAGGCCTTCGGCCTCAAGGCGTGTTGGTCGAGCCCGATCAAATCGCACGATGGCCGGGTGGTTGGCACGTTCGCCTTTTACTCGCGGCGCGCCCGACGCGCGAGCCGCATCGAGCGGCTCATCGTCAGTCGCTGCGTTCATCTTTGCGCCGTCGCCATCGAGCATTGGGAGGCCCAGGGCCGTGTCCGTCAGCTCGCCTATACCGATGCCCTGACCGGCCTCGGCAACCGGGCGCTGCTCGCCGAGCGGTTTCCCGATATCCTCAAGCGTGCAAAGGCGCTCGGTAGCGAGGTTGCGACTTTCTATGCGGACCTCGACGGTTTCCGGAGGCTGAACGCTGAGCGCGGTCACAAGATCGGCGACCAGATCCTCGTTGCCGTCGCCGATCGCATCCGCAGCAATTTTCCGGATGCCGATCTGGTGGCGCGGCTCGGGGCCGATGAGTTTTTCCTCGTGACGACGGGCAGGGCTGCCGAAGGTGACTTCGAGCACACGGCTGAGGCTCTGAGCCGGTCGGTCCGCGAGCCTTACCGTCTGGGTCCGGACACCTTGCTCCACGTCGGCGTAGGCATCGGCATTGCGCGTTTCCCTCTCGACGGCACCGATCTCGACGCACTGATGGGCCGGGCAGATGCGGCCCTGCGCGAGGTGAAGAGCTCGGGCCGGCCTGGCTACGCGTTCTATACGGCCCGCCTGGATGCCGAGACGCGTGCGCGACAGGCATTCGAGCGCGATGTGGCCGCTGCGGTTGGTGCGGGCCAGCTCTCCCTTGTCTTTCAGCCGCAGGCAGATGCCGCGACATGCAAGGTGAAGGGCTTCGAGGCGCTGTTGCGCTGGCAGCATCCGATCCACGGCTTCGTGCCGCCATCCAAGTTCATTCCGGCAGCCGAAAGTTGCGGCGCCATAGAGGAGATCGGCGCCTATGTGTTGCGCCGCGCGCTGGCTGAGGCGGCGCGCTGGCCCTCGCACCTGCGCGTTGCCGTCAACGTTTCGCCGGCGCAGATCGTGCACGCGGATTTTGCCGCGCTCGTCGAGCAGGCGCTGCTCGAAACGGGCGTCGCACCCTGGCGCCTCGAGATAGAGGTCACGGAAGGCCTGTTCATTCGCGACCCGGATGCGGCGCTTGAGACGCTTGAGAAGCTCAAAGGGCAGGGCGTGACCGTCGCGATGGACGACTTCGGAACCGGCTATTCGTCGCTCTCGACGCTTCGGTCGTTTCCGTTCGATCGTATCAAGATCGACCGGAGCTTTATCGTCGACATGGTGAGCAACCACGACGCAGCGGCCATCGTCAACACGATAATGGGGCTCGGCCGCGCCATGGGGCGCATCGTCGTGGCGGAGGGCGTGGAGACGGCAGCGCAACTCAAGCAGCTTCAGGAGCAGGGCTGCAACGAGATCCAGGGCTTCCTGATCGGCAAGCCGATGCCGATCGCGTACTACAAGGACGTCACGACAGCCGAGTATCCCGTGCAGCCACGCACGGCTTCGGTCTCGGCCTTTGGAATGTGAGAGCTGGCCCGCTGTTGCCGAGCCTCAATCCCCGTCCCCGAACGAGGCGACGCGGTTTCTTCCCCTCGACTTGGCGTCATAAAGCTTCGCATCCGCCCGTTGCACGAGATCCTCGCCCGTGTCTCCGGAGCGGTATTCGGCGACGCCAAACGAAGCCGTGAGCTGTCCGATCTTCTGGCTCGTCTCGCGGATCGTGAGCCGCTTGCTTTCGAATTGGAGCCGGATGCGCTCTGCAATCGAGATGGCGACGGTCTGATCGGTCATCGGAAGAATGATGGCGAACTCCTCACCGCCATAGCGGATCACGGTGTCCGCCTCGCGGAGGTTCTGTTCGATGACGCGCGCAAACATCTTGATCAGCTCGTCGCCGATCTGGTGCCCGAAAGCGTCGTTGACGCGCTTGAAGTGGTCGATGTCGCACATGATGAGAGAAAGCGGCTGGGAGCGCTCGTCGCTCTCCTGGATGGCCCTTCCCATCGTGGCGTCGAACTGGCGGCGATTGCCGGTGCCGGTGAGCGGATCCTTGAGCACCACCTGCTGCACATGGTTGAGGCTCGAGCGCAGTGTCAAAATTTGGCTATGCGAGTCCTCGAGACTCAACTTGAGCTGTTCGGAATCGCGCCGCATGCGTTCGTTTTCGGCCACCAGCAGGCTCACGATAACACGCACCTGCTCGGCCTCAGAGAGCCCGGAAAGCCGGGCCTGCGCGTTCGCGAGCGATTTCGCGTAGCTATCGTTCGTTGCAATGTGCGCGCGAATGAGGCCCAGAACCCGCGCCAGTTCCTGCTCAAGATTGCGCCCCGCCCGTACGATTGCAGCTGAGGGGCCGGTGGCTGCGAGGTCGGGAATGAGACGCGCCATTCCAGTCACGCCGAGCGCAAGAATTCCGATCGCCGCGAAGGCAATCAGCCCCAGGCCGAGAAAAGCAACCGCGTTATAGTGCGTCGCGATCACCGTCCCCGAACCATCCGTGTGCGTTGAAGTCAACGTCCGAAGCGGGGCGAGGTTGAGATCGGATGCTATGGCAAGCACCACTAGCGCCGCCGCGACAACGGCTGCGCCGACCCCGAAAATGGTGCGCTGGACAAGGGTCAGGTCTCGAATAGAGATCATGAGGGCACTTTGAGCGACACCCTGCAAGGGCAACAGAGATAGCTAAAAACTATGTCTTATTGGTCCATTCTGACATGTGATAAAATAGACCATAAGTCGTAAGACGAAAATCGTCAGACGACAGCCTGACAATTTAAAACTCAGACAGTGACGAAATTGGTGTCGCTGATCGCGCAGCCAACAGACGTTTCTTCAGGTAGGCTCTAAATCAACGCCGGCACACGCGGACATTGTAAATGTCGGCAGACTAAGTGATTCGCGGTTACGTCGGAAGAAAACTCCATGCGCGGGCGATCCGCAGCCTAAGAGGGAAATATTCTCTTAGGTAGTCGAAGCACGAGCAGGGGAGACAGAGCCTATCGACCACGCGATTGCGCGCTCGAGGCGATCGTTTCCCCAAAACAGCTCGCCGTCGGGAGCAATGAACGTCGGCGCACCGAAAATGCCGAGGTTCGCCGCGTAGTCCGTCTCCGCGCGCAGTCTGTCCTTTACCTCTGTGCGCTGGGCCTCCTCGATATAGAGACGTCCGTCGCCGCCGCAGCGCGCGACGACGCCCTCGATCACGGAAGTCTCCGCGATGGGGTGGCCGCGGGTGAATGCCTCACGAAACACCTCGACGCAATAGTCGCCAATCCAGTCTTGATCCGCGGCGGCAACTGCAACGCGGGCAGCGAGGAGGCTGCTTTGCGGGAAGGGATCCGGCTGCACGAGTGGCAGGTCGAGATCGGCGCAGATGCGCGCAAGATCGCGCCACATGTAGCGCCCCTTGCTCGGATAGATGTTGAACGGAGACGTGTTCCAGCCCTGGGCCTTGAAGATGGCGCCCAGCATGAAGGGGCGAAAGCGGACGGCGACACCGGCCGCGTCCGCGAGCGGCCGAATGCGCTCGGCGGCGGGATACGAATAAGTCGACCCGAAATCGAACCAGAAATCGAGGTGCGACGCGCTCACGGCAATGGACCTCCTTGCAGCTGGGCCACGAGATCGTAGCCGATCGGCAACACGCTCGCGATGAGCAGCAGCGCCATGGCGATGTTGAAAGCACGAATGTGGGCGGGGCTGTCGATGAGCCGGCGCATCAGGTTGCCGAACGCGGCCCACGCACTGAGCGAGGCCAGCGCGACAACGAGGAAAACGCACGCAACCCACGCCAAGCTCGCGGTTGGCGCATCGGGCACCGAGAAGACGGCCGTTGCCGATAGCGCGATAGCCCACGCCTTGGGGTTGACCCACTGAAACAGCGCGCCCGTCACAGCCGAAAGCGGCTCGGCGGCACGCGAGTCCGCAGCCCCGAAGCTTGGCGCGCTACACGCGACCTTCCAGGCCAGCCACAGCATGTACGAGAGGCCAAGCACCTTCGCGGCAGTATGAAAACCAGGACTCGAACGGATGATCGAGCCTAGTCCGATGCCGACTACAATCAACATCAAAGCAAACCCGAGGCTGATGCCCGTCACCAGAGGCAGCGAGCGGGACACGCCATGGTTGAGCCCGGACGTGAGAACGAGCAGGTTGTTGGGACCGGGCGTAATGGAGGCGGCGATTGCGTATCCGACGAGCGAAAGCGAAAGTTCGGGCGGCATCAGGACCACAGCTTGAGGATAAGGTTCGGGCCAGGATAGACGATGGCCCGCAGGCTTTTCATCGGTCGCGAGGGACGTCCCAGAACGGGCGGCTCCATTCGCAGTAGGCGTCGGCGCGGCTCATGCCGATGTCCTTGAGGCCGTGTTCGTCAAGCGACATGAGTTGACGGCGCTCGCGGACCGTACGGAACACGGCTTCTGCCCAGACGAGGGTGCGCAGGAGCCGGCGCGCCGGCCGCGTCGCGATTGTGTCCGAGGGATGCAGTGCGCGGTCCATGATGATGCTCCGGGATTGCGCGGAGCCGTCTCTTAAGGCACATGTTCATATTAGTGAAGCAAATGTAATGCATCAGTCGCATAATAGATCGTTATGATACTTTCATGGCGCGCAACATCGACATCGGGCTCCTGAGAGCCTTCAACGCGGTCGTTGAGACCGGCTCTGTGACCGAAGCCGCCGGGATGTTGAGTCTGACGCAAGCGGCGGTCAGCCAGCAGATCCGCCGCCTTGAGGAGCTGTTCGGCAAGCCGATGTTCGTGCGCAAACAACGCCGGCTTGTGTTGAGCCCCGACGGCGGGCGCCTGTTGCCGTACGCTCAGCGGCTCATCGGGCTCAACGACGAAACCTGGCGCGCCATGGCCGCGCCGGCCTTTGCAGGCGAGGTGCGTCTCGGCGTGCCTTATGACCTCGTCGCCCGCTTCCTGCCCGAGGTGCTGCGCCGCTTCGACAAGCGCTTCCCGAATGTGCGTGTTTCTCTGGTGACGAGCACCTCGCGCCTGCTGCTCGACGCCTTAGGCCGCGGCGAGCTCGATCTCACGCTGACGACGGAGGCCGCCCGCCCCGCGCGCGCCGAAAGTCTGCTCGTGGACCAGCTCGTCTGGGTCGGCGCGGCAGGAGGCGATGCCTATCGGCGAGATCCGCTCCCGGTTTCTCTCGGCGCGGAGACCTGCGCCTTCCGTCCGTATGCACTGGCGGCGCTGGCGAAATGGCATCGCCAGTGGCGGCCCGTGAGCGAGTCTAACAGTCTAGAGCCGATGATCGCGACCCTCGAGGCAGATCTCGCTGTGGCACCGATGCTGTCGTGTGCCGCGCCCGCAAGTCTCGCTCTCTTAAGCGAGGCTGCCGGCCTTCCTAAGTTGCCGACGTGCCACGTGAACCTCTACCTGCCGCGCAACACGCAGAACGACATGGCAACCGAGCTTGCTTCCGTGCTGCGTGAGGAATTTGCATCGGTAAATCGCGGCCGCCGGTCGGCGCGTACCGGTAAAAAAGCGATTTCGTCCGCGGCGACCTGATCCGCGCTGGCATTCGGTGCGTAGGACGACGGAAGCTGATCCAACCCGAGCAACGAGGTCTACGAATGAATTTGAATCTCGCGAACAAGACGGCCCTCGTGACCGCGTCGTCCGGCGGCATCGGCCTCGAGATCGCCCGCGCTCTCGCCGCAGAAGGCGCCCGCGTCGTCATCAACGGACGAACGCAAGCGAGCGTCGACAAGGCGATCGCCGACGTGCGTGCCGGGCTTCCGAATGCGGATCTCGTTCCTCTTGCAACCGACAACGGCACCGCTGAAGGCTGCGCAGCGACGATCGCCGCCGTGCCGTCGGCCGACATCCTCGTCAACAACCTCGGCATCTACGAAGCGGTCGGCTTCTTCGACGAGACGGACGAGGCGTGGCAGCGCCTGTTCGACGTCAACATCATGAGCGGCGTGCGTCTCTCGCGCCATTACCTGCGCGGCATGCTCGACCGCGGCCACGGTCGTGTCGTGTTCATCTCGAGCGAATCCGGCGTCAGCCCGGCGCCCGAGATGGCCCACTACAGCGCGACGAAAACCATGCAGCTGTCGATCGCGCGCTCCCTTGCGGAGCTGACCAAGAACACGAACGTGACGGTGAACTCGGTGCTGCCGGGGCCGACGCGCACGCCCGGCGTCGAGGAATTCATTACGAGCATCTACGGTGGCCTGAGCCTCGCCGAGGCCGAGCGCAAGTTCATCGCGGAGAACCGCCCGTCGTCACTGATCGGCCGCCTGATCGACCCCAAGGAAATCGGCGACGTTGTGGCCTTTGTGGTGTCGGACAACGCTGCGGCCATCAACGGCGCCGCCATCCGCGCCGAAGGCGGCCTCGTTCGCAGCGTTGTCTAACGCTTGTGAGAGTTTCAATCGTTCCCGACGCGAAAACCGCGTCGGGAACGAGCGATCCCGGAATTTGCACGACGGCCATCAAATCGCCGAATAAGGCTGCGAGACGTCGATCGCGACGACGGCACTTGGCTCGCGTGGCCTTGCCAACGATGCGACGCGCTGGTATGAGCCGCATATCTTCAACGCAACCGGGGAGGACAGCATGATCGTCACACGCCTGCGCCTTCACCCGGTTTGGACCGCTCGGCTCTCTTAGCTCAGCCGTCCCGGGTCGCAGCGCGACCTTCGAGCCCACAGGGCAAACCTCAATAAAAATCTGATTTGGACCGCGGACGCCCGGCTGCTCGTGCGTCCGAAGTGTCCCACTTCCGTTGGAGACGGCGCTTCTGCGCCGGCACGAAAATGACAAGCGAGAACCGCACTGGCGGCCGCACGGCGATCAACGCTGTACTGGCCTACACCGCCGGCCATTGGCGCCGGCGCAAGCTCCTCGTCGCCCGCGTTGCGGGCGCGATTTTGCTCGCCACGCTGGCAGACGTGTTCATCCCGTTCTTCTCGGGACGCCTCGTCGACGCGTTGTTGCTCGCCGGCGAGGCGCGCGACGTCGCCCTCACGCGCGCGCTCGAGGCCTTTGGCATCATGGTCGCGCTGGGTGCAGGTATGGTGGCGCTGCGTCACTTCGGCTGGATGGGCGTCATTCCGCTGTCGCTCGGCATGATGTCGGACATCGCGCAGGAAACGTTTGCGCGCGTGCAGCGGTTCTCCACCGACTGGCACGCCAACAGCTTCTCCGGTTCCGTGATGCGCAAGGTCACGCGCGGCATGTGGGCGGTCGATCAGTTGAACGATACGCTTCTGCTGGCGCTCTTGCCGTCGGCGTTCGTGCTCGTCGCCACCACGGTGCTGCTCGCAGTGCAGTGGCCGCTGATGGGCCTGATCGTCGCGATGGGCGCACTTGCCTACGTTACGATGACGGTCTCGCTGGCGGTCTACTACATCGCGCCCGCGTCCAGGCTCTCGAACGCCTGGGATACGCGCATCGGCGGCACGCTCGCAGACGCGCTCGGCAACAACCCCGTCGTCAAGGCCTACGGTGCCGAGGATCGCGAGGACGTGCGCCTTGCGGCGGTCGTGGCGAGATGGCGGCGGCGCAGTGCGCGCACGTGGTTCCGCCACACGCTTGCGGGAACGGGCCAGCACGTCGTGTTGCTGTTCGTCCGCTCGACCCTGGCCGGTGCAGGCCTTTGGCTCTGGTGGGCCGGCAAGGCAACGCCGGGCGACGTGACATACTTGCTGACGACCTACTTCGTCGTGCACGGCTACCTTCGGGACGTCGGCATGCACGTCCACAACCTGCAGCGCTCCATCAACGAGATGGATGAGCTGGTCGAGCTGCACGCCACGCCGATCGGCATCGTCGACCGCGAGGGCGCCAAGCCGATGCGCATCGAGCGCGGCGAGATTCGCTTCGAGGACGTGGTGTTCCATTACGGTGCCCACGCGACGCCGCTCTACGAGGGCTTGTCGGTGACCATCCGTGGCGGCGAGCGCGTCGGCCTCGTCGGTCGCTCGGGCTCGGGGAAGACGACGTTCGTGAAGCTGATCCAGAGGCTATATGACGTCACCGGCGGCCGCATCGTGATCGACGGGCGGGACGTGGCGGCGACGACGCAGCAATCGCTGCGAGCGCAGATCGCCATCGTCCCGCAGGAGCCGATCCTATTCCACCGCACGCTGGCGGAGAACATCGGCTACGGCCGTCCGGGCGCGTCGCAGGCCGAGAACGAGCACGCAGCGCGCCTCGCCAATGCGCACGACTTTATCACGCGCCTGCCGAAGGGCTATCAGACGCTTGTCGGCGAGCGCGGCGTGAAGTTGTCGGGCGGCGAGCGCCAGCGCATCGCGCTCGCGCGCGCGTTCCTGGTCGACGCGCCGATCCTGATCCTGGACGAGGCCACGTCGAGTCTCGACTCGGAGTCGGAGCAGCTGATCCAGGCGGCGATCGAGCGTCTCTTGAAAGGGCGCACGGCGATCGTCATCGCGCACCGCCTGTCCACGGTGCGCGCGCTGGACCGGATCCTGGTGTTCGACAAGGGTCGCATCGTCGAGGACGGACCGCACGGCGAGCTGATCCGTCGCCCGAATGGACGCTACCGGCATCTGTTCGAGCGCCAGTCGGGAGACCTCCGCGCGGCGGAGTAGGGCAATAAAAAGCGGCCCCGGTCGATCTCGACCGAGGCCGCTTCAGGTTGTGGGCCGCTGCTAGTGCAGCGTTTCGGTACGGGTGCCGATGCGCCCCTCGGCGAAATCGAGCATCGCCTGCTTGATCTCGCCGACCGTGTTCATGACGAACGGCCCATGCGCCACCATCTGCTCCTTGATCGGCGCGCCGGAGAGCACCAACACCGTGGCCTCGTTGTTGGACTCGAGCGTGATGCCTCCGCCCGTCCGCGCGAGGTGCACGAGCTGTGCGCCGCGTACGACCGCTTCGTCGTTGACGAGCACGGTCCCGCCCAGCACTGCGAGCGCCACCGTGTGGCCTTCGGGCAGGTTGAGCGTCGTGGTCTTGTCGCGACCGAGCTTGAGATCCCAGATGTTGATCGGCGTGAACGTCTGCGCCGGTCCCTTCTGGCCCTCGTACTCGCCCGCGATGATACGCACACGTCCCGCCCCATCCGCGAGATCGACGGACGGGATGTCGCCCCTGAGCAAGGTCTGGTAGCCGGGAGGGGCTTTCTTGTCCTTGGCCGGCAGGTTGATCCAGAGCTGCACCATCTCGAGCGTCCCGCCCGAGCGGCTGAATGCCTTCGAGTGGAACTCCTCGTGAAGGATGCCTGAGGCCGCCGTCATCCACTGCACGTCGCCGGGACCGATCGTGCCACCGCCGCCGGTCGAGTCGCGATGCGCGAGCTCGCCCTGATAGACGATGGTCACGGTCTCGAAGCCGCGATGCGGATGCTGTCCGACGCCGCGCTGACGATCCGTCGGCGTGAACTCGGCAGGTCCCGCGTAGTCGAGCAGAAGAAAAGGGGAAAGGCCGCTCTCGGGCGAGAGCATCGAGCGCACGGGAAATCCGTCGCCGACCCAGTGGGCCTTCGGGCTGTCGGTTACTCCGAGGATCTTTCTCATCAGGCTGTCTCCTTTCCGGCCGGCCGCAGGCAGCGGCTCGGCCTCGCGTAAGCGCGCGAGATGGGGACGGCTGTCCACCTGAACAAGAGGTTGCGGCAAACGCTCCGTTTCCGCAACGGCACCGATTGCCGATCAATGCATCATGTTTGCTTGCGAGAGGAGGAAGAGGGCGCGTGTTTGACCTTGGGACGATGCACGTCGCGAGCGGGTTTGTCCTCGCGCAGTCCCTTGAACGAGGCGTGCCGCAGAAGCCCATCACCCGTGCGGCTGCGGTACTCGATTTGCGCAACGCGCTCCGGTCGCACCCAGACCACGCCGCGCCGTTGTGCACTCGTCAGAGAGCCTGCAAACGCTGGCGTTGAGGTTTTAAGCGGCTGCAGCGTTTTCCACAGCGAACGTGCGCTGGCGTGCGTGAATCCGGTTCCGACGCGGCCCGCGTAAACGAACTTGCCGCCTTCGAAGGTGCCAAGCGCCAGCGCTCCCACGGCCTTGGCATCGACCGTAGACACGAGATAGCCGCCGATGACGAACTCGTCGGTGAGGATGCATTTGGATTTGAGCCAGTCGCCGTTGCGGCCCGACCGGTAGGGAAGATCGAGCCGCTTGGAGACGATACCCTCGAGCCCGAGCACGCAGGCCTCGTTGAGCACCGTCTGCCCGTCGGTTGTGAGGTGCTCGCTGTAGCGCAGACGCGGCGAGCGCCGCCCGCGAGCCATGAGAGCGTGCAGCAGCTCCTTGCGATCTTTTAGCGGCGCATCGCGGATGTCGACACCGTCGAGATAGAGGAGGTCGAACACGACGAATACCATGTCCTCGGAGCGCCCAGCCTCCAGCGCTTCAACGAGCTTGATGAAGCTTGTTACGCCCTCGCTCGTCTCGACCACCGCTTCGCCATCGATGATCGCGCTCTTGACCTTGAGCGCCGCAAGCGCTTTGGCGATCGAGGGAAAACGTGCCGTCCAGTCGAGCCCGCCGCGCGTCAGAAGCTGCACTGTGCCGTCGCGCACGCGGGCCTGAAGCCGATAGCCGTCGAGCTTGATCTCGTGCACCCAGTTATCGCCGTCTGGAGGCGTGCTCGTGAGCGTCGTGAGACAGGGCGGCACGAACGCCGGCATCGCATCTCGCGGACGGTTCGCGAGCAGCCGGGAGCCGTCGTGCTTGGCCGCTTTTGGCTTCCGTTGAATTTGCTTGTCGGCGGAACTTACGCGGGTCATTCAGCATTCGTCCAAAGCGCGGTTCTGCGCATGCGGGAAAAGGCAAGCCATGCCCATCGTCACCACGGCCATCATGACCTTTGTTATCCTTGTCGCGATCGGCATCATCGTCGGCCTACTGTTCAACCGCAGAGGACGAGGCTGGATCGGCCGCCAGGTCGCTGACGCAACGGGTGCCGGCGATGTCACGTACAGCCTTGTCGGCATCGCAGGCTCGTTCATGGGCTTTCATATCGGCGTGATCCTTGGACTTCTTCCGTCGGTCCTTTTGTATGTAGCGGCCGTTCTCGGCGCCGTTCTGACGATCTTCCTCTGGCGCGGCCGCTGATTATCATCGCTCGTCGACGAGTTTGCGGATCGCGCTCTTGAGCGGCCGCGCCGCCTTGTCGTAATCGGACCAGGCCTTGGTCGATCCGAGCAGGTCCGGCACGGTGCGCAGCGTGAAGCGCATCGGGTCGAGGCCGCGGCGCACCTGTCCCCAGGTCAACGGCATCGCGACCGGCGCACCGGGCCGCGCGCGGGGCGAGAGGGGTGCCACCGCGGTCGCCATGCGGTCATTGCGCAGATAGTCGAGGAAGATCTTCCCGCGCCTGAGCTTCTTAGTCATCGTCGTCAGATAGCGGTTGGGGCTGTCGTGGGCCATCGCCTCACAGACGGCGTGCGCGAACGTCTTTGCCTCGTCCCACCCGAGGGTGTCGCTGCGGCCTGTCTTGAGCGGCACGACCACATGCAACCCTTTGCCCCCCGTGCTCTTGCAGAACGGCACGAGGCCGAGCGCTTCGAGCCGCCCGCGCAACTCGTTGGCCGCCGCGACCACGCCGTCGTAGGCAACGCCAGGGCCGGGATCGAGGTCGAACACGAGGCGCCCCGGCACTGTCGGCTCGTCCGGCGCACAGTTCCAAGGATGAAATTCGAGCGCCGCCGATTGCGCCATCGCGATCAGCCCCTCCACGCTGTCGATCTGCAGATAAGGCTCCCGGTCGCCGGCAATGCGCACGAGCGTCACGTGCTCGGACGTGCCGCGCATGGCATGGCGCTGGAAGAAGGTCTCGCCCTCGATGCCGTCCGGCGCGCGAACGACGGAACAGGGCCGGCCCGCGATGTGCGGCAGCATCCAGTCGCCTACCGCCTCGAGATAGAGCGCGAGGTCGCGCTTCGTTGCGGCAGGCTCTTCCTTGGTGGCGGGCCACAGCACCTTGTCCGGCTTGCTGATCGTGACGCCGAGCACCGGATCCGCGCCGTCCGAGTGCCACACCGCATCCGGCTTGAAGGCATTGGCCTTGCCGAGCATGAACGGCTTCGGTCTCCGGCCTTTGCCAGCAGCGATCTCGGCCATCGTGCGCTCGGAGGCGACCGAGCGGTCGTCTTTCAGGAGCGCATCCTTGTCGCCCGGCTTGGCGTACTCGTCGCGATGCTTGATCAGCAGCCAGTTGGTGCGCTTGCCGCCCACGCGGTCGCTTTTCATGCGCACCAGTACCCAGCTCCCCTTGAGCTTCGTGCCGGCGAGCAGGATCTTGAGGTCACCATCGGCGAGCGCCTTCTTGGCGGGCTTGTCGCCGTCGGGCAGCCAGAACCCGCGGTCCCAGATCATCACCGTCCCGCCGCCGTATTCGCCTTCGGGAATGGTGCCCTCGAAATCGCCGTATTCGAGCGGGTGATCCTCGACCTCGACCGCGAGACGTTTGTCTCTGGGATCGAGCGACGGCCCGCGCGTCACAGCCCACGACTTGAACACGCCATCCAGCTCGAGACGCAGGTCGTAGTGGAGGCGTGTCGCATCATGCTTCTGGATCACGAAGCGAGGATACTCGGCCTCCCGCACGCCGGCCTTGCCGCTCGGCTCTTCGGTCCTCGTGAAGTCACGCTTGGCGCGGTAGGCGGAGAGCTTTTTCGTGGAGCGTGCCATCTCTCGTCAACCCGCGACCCGGGAAAGCGTTTCAATCTCGTGGCCTATGCTCGCTTCTTGGTGCTGCGCGAGGATTTCGCCTTTGACGATGTAGATGTCTTTGTCGGGGTCGCTTTGCCGCCCGCCGCCCCCACGCTCTTCTTCAGCGCCTCCATGAGATCGACGATGTTGCCGCCCTTGGGCCGCTCCTGCTCATGCGCCACTATCTTGCGGCCCTTGAGCTTATCCTGAATCAATGCCTTCAGCGCCGAGGCGTAATGGTCCTCGAACTTGTCGGGTTTGAACGGACCGGATTTCTTCTCGATGAGCTGCACGGCGAGGTCGACCATCTCGCGGTCTGGCTTCGCGCCCGGCACCTCGTCGAAGAAATCCTCGGGCTTTCGAAGCTCGTCCGAATAGCGCAGCATCTCCATGACAAGCCCGTCCTCGAGCGGCGCGATGGCGACCAGCCATTCGCGGCCAGAGATCGTCACCTGCGCAAGCCCCACCTTGCCGGTTTTGCGCAGCGCATCGCGGATGACGACATAGCCCTCGCCTGAAAGCTCGTCCGTCGGCGCGATGAAGTAAGGGCGCTCGAAAAAGCGGTAGTCGATGTCCTTGGCGTCGACGAACTGCACGAGATCGATCGTCTTCTTGCTCTCAAGCTTGACCGCGTCGATTTCCTCGGGATCGAGCGTGACATAAGTGTCCTTATCGACCTCGTAGCCCTTGACGATATCCTTGGTATCGATCTTGCCGATACCCTGAACGACTTTCTCGTAGTTGACGCGCTTGCCCGAGGGCTTGTGGATCTGGCGGAACGTGATGTCCGCCTTGGATTCGACCGCATTGTAGATCTCGACGCCGATCGTGACCAACGACAGTCGGAGAAAGCCTTTCCAATAGGCACGGGCCGCCTTGGGCATGACGCGATACTCACGCTAAACACAGGAATGGGGCAAGAACCGTAGACCAAATAGTCTTGGTCCCGATTTTGCACGAACGCAAGAAGGTACGCGGGAGTTTCGTCGACGCTACGGGATGCGGTTAACGAGACGGGAATGCGGGCGTGCACAACTCCGGATCCCTCGGCGATTGACCCGAAGCGACCGAGTTGAGAGGCTTGCCAAGAAAATGAGGGAAGGGGAGGGGTTGCCATGAAGCCTGCCGACGGAGACGCCACGGGCACGCCAGCGGGGCAGGCCGAGCCATCCTTGCACCGCGTCATGGGGCCCTGGCTCCTGCTGCTGTTCATCGTCGGCGACATCCTCGGCACCGGCATCTATGCCCTGACCGGCAAGGTGGCGAACCTCGTCGGCGGCGCCGTCTGGCTGCCGTTCCTGATGGCCTTCTGCGTGGCCCTTCTCACGGCCTTCAGCTATCTTGAGCTGGTCACCAAATATCCGCGCGCGGCGGGCGCCGCCCTCTATACCCATCGCGCATTCGGCATCCACTTCCTGACGTTTCTCGTCGCCTTCGCGGTCATGTGCTCCGGCATCACGTCGTCCGCGACGGCCTCGCGCGCCTTCGCCGCCAACCTGTCCGATGCCTTCGGGCTCGGCCTCGCCCAAGGCATCGGCATTACGATCATCGGCCTGTTGTTCATGATGGGTATCGCCGTGGTCAATTTCCGCGGCGTCGGTGAGAGCGTGAGGCTCAACGTGCTGCTGACCGTCGTCGAGCTGACCGGCCTTCTAATCATCATCTTCATCGGGCTCTGGGCCATCGGTGGCGGACAGGGCGATGTCTCGCGCATCTTCGAGTTCAAGACCGACGGTGCGGCGGGTGGCGCGGTGTGGGCGGCCATTGCGGCGACGACGCTTGCCTTTTTCGCCATGGTCGGCTTCGAGGACAGCGTCAACATGGCCGAGGAGACAAAGGACCCCGTCCGAACATTTCCGAAGATCCTTCTGCTTGGTCTCCTGATCACGGGCGTGATCTACTTGTTGGTGTCGATCTCGGCGATCACGCTCGTGTCGCCTGAAGAGCTCGGCGAGGGCGAGACGCCGCTGTTGAAGGTCGTGGCCGCCGGCGCACCAAACTTTCCGCTCGGCGTATTCGGCTTCATCACCATGTTCGCGGTGGCCAACAGCGCGCTGATCAACATGCTGATGGCGAGCCGCCTCGTCTACGGCATGAGCCGCGAGCATGTGTTGCCGCCGGTCTTGGGGCGCGTGCACCGAAGCCGGCGCACGCCGTACATTGCCATCGGCTTCACGACGCTCTTAGCATTCGCGCTGATCACCTTCGTCGGTGAAGTTCCCGCGTTGGGTGGAACAACGGCTCTCCTGCTGATCTGCGTTTTCACAGTCGTGAACGTTGCCGTGCTCGTCTTGCGTCGCGATGTCGTTGAGCACACGCACTTTCGCACACCGACGATCGTTCCCGTGCTCGGGGCTGCAACCTGCGCCTTTCTCGCCGGGCCGTGGACGGGCCGCGATCCGGTTCAATATCAGATCGCTGGCGCACTGATTGCGATTGGCGTCGCTCTTTGGGTGGTGACGTTCTACATCAACCGACTGACGGGCGTTACGCCGAGTGAGCCACGGCAGGAGGACCTCGGTGGCCTCGGCCCTCATAACTAACTGAGCCCGGGAAGATAAAATCCTGATGAGGAACTAATTTTCCGAGGTGACGTTGTTTCCGTGTTGCACAAAGAAAAACGAGGAGACGTCCCTATGGCAAACGAGAACCGGAATACCGGTCAGCAAGGCGGCGAGGCTCAGCGGGATCAACAGAACCAACAGAACCAGAATGCCCGCCGCGACCGGCAGCAGCGCAATCCAAACCGGCAGGGTCAAAATCAAAACGAGCTCAATCGCAACCCTCAGCCGGGTGATCTCGAGGACAATCGCTCGGACGAGCAGCGCCAAGCTGCGCAGCACCACCGCGATGAGCAGCGCTGAATTGCTCCAAAGAGACGCCACGCATAAGCAAAGCAGATCTCTTAAATTGACTGCAGGCCGCGCAAGCGGCCTCTTTTTTCGCGGCGCCATCATCTGGATGGGTCACGCAAGAAGCATGTCAGCATCCTGATTTCCCTTCCACTTCCCCTGTCAAGTGCGCGTCTTTGCGGATGTGGCAAGGGTTGACCTGCCACGGACGAGCTTGCAGCATGCGCCCGGGTGATCAGGGAGATCTGAGAAATATCGAGGAACACAGATTTTTTGCTGGACTACTGGAAGCGGCGGCCCTCCCTGAAGATTGCGGCCGGTCAGTCCGCAAGGCTGGCTGTGCGCTACGGGCTGGTCGCCGGCGGCATTGCTTTGCTCGCAATAACGCTGCTCGGACCGCTCGTCACATCTTTGATCGATGATTGGTCGCGCCGCGATGTGGAGATGCGCGCGTCGCTCGTCTTCAATTCCATCGGCGAAACCTTGGCCTCGATGCTCGCCAACGGCCAGGATGCCGAGATCAAGACGCTTTTCGAGCGCGTGGCGACCTCTGATCCACGGGTCGTGGCCGTCGGTATCTGCCGCCGCGGCGATGGCAAGCCGGACTTTGCAACCCAGTTGATGCCACCCACGATCTCATGCAGCGAGATCGCGCGCTCCGACGCGGACAGCTATTCGACGGTCATCGTAGCCGGGCGGCGCATGCAGGTCGGTGCCTTCCCGATCTCGGCGCAAAAAACGCCGCTGGGCCATTTCATCATCATGCAGGATCTGACCTTCGCCGAGCACCGCGGCGAGGAGGCGCGCAACTACCTGACGCTCATGCTGGGTGGCATCATCCTCGCCAGCGGCGCGTTGGCCATCGGCCTCGTGCTCTATCTGATCCGTAATTGGACGCGGCGGTTCAGCCAGGCAGTCGCCACCGCCACACGGCGAGGGCCTGCTGCGGGCCTCCCCGCAAGCTTCGGTCCGCTCGACCGCGAGGTGCGTCAGGTGCTGCGCCAGCTCGAGATGACGCAGAGCACCATCGACCGCGCTCAGGCCAACTGGAGCAAGTCGACGCTACGCGACATCATGATGGCCGAGCTGCCTGGAGTGGAGGTTCTGGTCGTCGCCAATCGCGAGCCGTACATCCACAACCACACGGAGCACGGCGTCGAGGTGCAGACTCCGGCAAGCGGCCTTGTGTCGGCCGTCGAGCCGGTGATGCGCGCGTGTGGCGGCACGTGGATCGCGCATGGCAGCGGCACCGCCGACCGGGAAACGGTCGATGCCGACGACCGCATCGGCGTGCCGCCGAGCAATCCCCAATACACCCTTCGCCGTATCTGGATCACCGAGGAGGAGCAGGACGGATATTACTACGGCCTCTCCAACGAGGGCCTTTGGCCGCTCTGCCACATCGCTTTCACGCGCCCCGTATTCCGCGAATCCGATTGGCGTACCTACCGCGCGGTGAACGAGCGCTTTGCGGACGCCGTAGCCAAGGAGGCGCGCACAGCGTCTCCCATCGTGCTGATCCAGGACTACCACTTCGCGCTGCTGCCGCGCATGGTGCGTGAGCGCCTGCCAGAGGCGACGATCATCACCTTCTGGCACATTCCGTGGCCGAACTCGGAAACCTTCGGAATCTTCCCGTGGAAGGAGGAGATCATCCACGGCCTGCTTGGCTCCACCATCATCGGTTTCCACACGCAGTTCCACTGCAACAATTTCCTCGAGACCGTAGATCGCTTCGTCGAGAGTCGCATCGACCGTGAGCAGGAATCTGTGATCCTCAAGGGGCACGAGACGTTCGTTCGCCCATATCCGATTTCGATCGACTGGCCGCCGGCCGCGCTCGAGAACCAGAAGCCGATCGCCGAATGCCGCGAGGCAGTGCGCAAGCGCCTGGGTCTGCCGCCCGATACTAAGATCGCCGTCGGCATCGAGCGTTTCGATTACACCAAGGGCGTGCTAGACCGCATCCGCGCCGTCGACACGCTGCTCGAGCAGCATCCCGAGTGGCGCGGAAAGCTCGTGTTGGTGCAGGCCGCGGCGCCCACCCGCAGCAAACTGACAAATTACAAAGGCCTGCAGGACGAGGCCCTGCAGCTCGCGGAAGAGATCAACGCCAAGTATGCGGACGCGTCGCCGGCGCCCATCCGGTTGATGATCCGCCACCATACGCCGGCCGAGGTCTTCGAGCTGTTCCGCGCTGCCGACGTTTGTATTGTCTCGAGCCTGCACGATGGCATGAACCTCGTTGCCAAAGAGTTCATCGCCGCCCGAGACGACGAGCGTGGCGTACTTGTTCTGTCGCATTTCGCAGGCGCCTCGCGCGAGTTGGCGGAAGCGTTGATCATCAATCCGTACGATGCCCATGCGACGGGAGAAGCGCTACACGCGGCGCTCATCATGCCCGATGCGGAGCAGCACGAGCGCATGCGCCTGATGCGCGACTACGTCAGCTCGCGCAATGTGTACCGCTGGGCGGGCCAGATGCTGCTCGACGCGAGCCGACTGCGCAAAAAGCAGCGCATTCTCGAGGTGGCGACGCTGAGCTCCGCTGGCGTCGAGTCCTGAGCTGTCTCTCAGGGCGAAGCCAGCACCTCGGCGATGTGCTGACGCGCGGTGTCGATCTGCAGAGCGCCGATATGCAACCCAGCCTTCGTGCGCCGCCAGAGCACGTCGTCGGGCGTGCGCGCCCATTCCGCATCGCGCAGATAAATGACCTCGCGCGCCGTGAGTTCGCTGCCGATGGCTGCCCCGAGATCGGCGTCTTCCGCAGCATCGCCGATCACCTCGTCCGCGCGCGTCCCGTAACGGCGGGCAAGGCCCTGCAGGGTTTCGCGCGCAATCGCCGGATGCCGACGCACGAGATCTTCGCAGTAGCCCGCAAAATCGCTCCCGCCGAAGGCCCCGCCGGGGAGGGGCGCAGCTGCGGTCCAAGGAGGACCCATGCCCGGAAAGAACGCGGCCAGCCGATCGAGCGCCGCTTCGGCGAGGCGGCGAAACGTCGTGATCTTGCCGCCGATGACATTGAGCAATGGCGGCCCGTCGTCGATCTCGTCGAGATCGAGACGGTAGTCGCGCGAAATGGCGGACGCGCTTCGCGCCCCGTCCTCAACCAACGGACGCACGCCCGCAAAGCGCCACACGACGTCGGCGCGCGAGGGTGGATGCGCAAAGAACCGCGCTGTCGCCGCCAGCAGGTAGTCTGTCTCCGCCTCGCTCGCGACAAAGCCGTCGGCAGCCGAGCCGACGGAAACCTCGGTCGTGCCGATCAGCGTGAAGCGCTCCTCGAACGGCAGCACGAACACGATGCGCCCGTCGTCGTTTTGCAGCAGATAGGCATCGTCCGCCCCCGCGATCCGCGGCACCACGATATGCGCGCCCCGCACCAGCCTCAGGGCCGGCGCGGTTGCATCGCCCGCAAGCCGCGCGACCTCGGTGCACCACGGTCCCGCAGCGTTGACGAGCACGCGCGCGGCGATGCTCGTCGGGCCCGCGGCGGTATCGGAAGTAACCTCCCAAAGCCCCTCGCGCCGCGTGGCCCGTGTCACGGGCGCGCGCGTGACGATGCGGGCACCACGCGCGGCCGCGTCGACTGCGAGCAGCACGACAAGCCGCGCGTCGTCGACGGCACAATCGTAGTAGGAGAAGCCGGCCGCGATTGTGGGCGTCAGCGGGCGCCCGGCGGGGTCGCGCTTGAGATCGACGGCTGCCGATCCCGGAACCCGCCGTCGCGCAGCTAGGTGATCGTAGAGGAAAAGTCCGAGCCGCGTCAGCGCGCGGGGACGCATTCCCGTCGTGTGCGGAATGATAAAGCGCAACGGGTGAATGAGATGCGGCGCACGCGCCAGTAGCACTTCTCGTTCGAGAAGCGCCTCCCGGACGAGCCGGAATTCGCCGTGCTCGAGATAGCGCAATCCTCCGTGGATCAGCTTCGAGCTGGCGGACGACGTGCCTTCCGCAAGATCCCCCCGTTCGAACAGCACGACCTTGAGGCCACGCCCCGCGGCGTCTGCAGCAATGCCGGTGCCGTTGATGCCACCCCCGACGATGGCCAAGTCGTAGGGCTCACCGCCCATCTAGCGTCTCTGCTCCCCGGGCTCGCGTGCGTGGTATGGCGACAGCCGGCCGGATCGCTGAATCGCCGCCGACATGATACCGAGGAGCGGACACAACCGCGACGGCGCCGGATAGGGGAGTGCCGTCATCACGCAAAGGCATCACGGGAAGCCATAATGAGATATGCAATTCAAGCGGTTGCGGCCCTGCTGGCCCTGACAGGCGTCGGCCTGACGCTGGCGCCGGCCGAGGGCCTGCCGCCACTCAGGACCGGGGACATCGTTTTCCAGAAGACCATTACCAACGCCAGCGACGCCATCATGTTGGCGTCCGATACTCAATATACGCACGTCGGTATTGTCGAGGTGGACAAGCGCGGACGCCAGCTCGTAATCGAGGCCGTGGGGCCGGTGCAGGCCGTCCCGCTCGAGGATTGGGTCGGGAAGGGCGAGGGCAACAAGATCACCGTGAAGCGCCTCAAGGACCTGGACGACGCGCAAGCCAAGCAAGCGGTTGCCAATGCGCGCCGCTATCTCGGCCGACCCTACGATCATTTTTTCTACGAAAGCCGCGACCAGATCTATTGCAGCGAGTTGGTCTATCTCGCGTTCAAGGACGGCCCCGGCATTACTGTCGGTCGCGAGGAGAAGGTGCGTGATCTTAACATCGACACCGGTGCGGCGCAGAAGCTCATCCGGCAGAGGTGGAAGGCACACCCACTTTGCAAGGCCAAGTCCGCGAAGTCGTTCGACGCCTGCTATGACCTCATTCTGGAGCAGACGCTCGTCACGCCCGCCAGCATCGCGCGCGACCCGCGGATGGAACTCGTCTTCACGAGCTTTGGGTCGGACGCGGAGTAAGACGTTTTCAGAGAGAGACGCCCGGCAGCGGCGGCGGCATTCTGGCTGCCGGTCCGCGGCCGAGCACGGCCGCAACCAAGCGCTCTTTGTTGCGCTCGCCGTTGCGAGCCGCAATGAAAAGGCGCCGCGCCATCAGCTCGATCGGCATGTTGGTATCAGCCTCGGCAACCGCCTGATCGAGCACCGTTCTGAAAACCCTGAGATCGTCAGCCGTATATCCCGAAACATCCATAGCGTGCACTCCTCGACGGGGCAGCGAGCCACCGGAAAATCGTGTTGGCAGTAGAACTTTGGCGCCGTACCTCTTACGGATCGTTAACGCCCGTTGGCCCGGTCCGTTCCCGCCCCGTCCGTTCCAACCCTGAGCCGGCCTTCGGGGAACCTCCCGCAGTGGTCCTCCTTTCTAGAAGGAGAGCCCAAAGGGAGATGACTGATGCAGACGGAAGACCCAAAGACGCGTCCGCGGCCCGAAAATGCCGGGCCGGAGGAAACCGCTCACGAGCGCCGCTCGATCATGCGTGTGGCTGCAGTCGGCGCCATTACGCTGCTGGTGTTCTTGGTCGGATACTTCGTGGCCTTCGGGCCGCTGGAGGAGCACGAGAGCGCCTATCCGCCAGCGGGCCGCAACCTCGAACTGGAGCGCAAGGCGGCTCCGCACCCACAACCCAACACGCCCTAGCACCGCGCGTTAGTACCAGCGCCACGGCGCGTGAGCAGCATGCACCTCCTACGCGCGCTGCTCGAAGAGCATGGTGATTGCAAGCGCAACCGCGACGCCCGCCTGTACGCAAACGAGGAGGAAAGCGAGTCTGGCAACGCCGTGCTCGGCCGAAAGCAGCGCGTGTAGCGCAGGGTTCCAATGTGCCAGAACGAGCGCCCCGCACACGCCCGCAAGGGTACCGGTCGCAAGCGAGCCGGCCAGCGTGCGAACGAGCCGGGGGTATGTCGGGTGGTCCGTGGAGGGGCGAGCCACGGCACCGACGCTAGAAGCTGACGACGCCGAACAGCATCAGAATGAGGACGATGCTGAGCGGCACGCCGAGAAGCCAGAGAATGAGGGGCATGATCAAACCTCTTATTGTTGTTGAGCAATCGAAAGAAGGAAGGCCGCGGTGGCGGCCTTCGGAACTCAATCGCTGGTTTTGTACTCAGGGGCCGTTTCGAGTTTGGCTTTATCCGCGTTGGATTTCAGGAGAACGTTTCCATCACCGTCGCCCGTGAGCTCAAGCTCATTGAACGGCAGCAGCACGTCCTTTTCCCCGATGCCGAGGAAGCCGCCGACCTCGACGACAACCGACACGATCTTGCCTGTATCGTCGACGAGCAGATCCTCAATCTCGCCAAGCTCCTCGCCTTCCGGGCTGCGGATCTTCGTGTCCATCAGCCTATCGGCGCTCCACGGCCCGGCTTGAGTCGCGGCCGGCTGCTGAGCCTTTTCGATACGTTCGGCGGCCGGCTCGTTTTTCACCTGCGGAGGCGACGTCTGCTCTGGTGCCTGGGCGAACGCGCCCGACGCGAGAAGCGCGGAAACGGACAGTGTCGTGAGCAGTGCTCGCATTGTCTTTCGACTCCTTGTTTTGGGCGTTTGTGTAAGAACCGCTGCGTCGCCAGACAGGTTCCGCGTTGCGTTGCGTTTGGTGCACGCCGCTCGTTAATCGTTCGCGGGCGTCCGCGTGCTTTGTTTGAGTGACTCTTTGAGCGTCACGGGCCGGTGATGTTTCTTGAGAAGGTCGCGAAACGCCTCGTCGGCCAGCTCCTGGAAATCCTGCATGCGGTCCTGGGCGAGTAGTGTTAGCGCCCGCAGAACGTCGGGCTCGAATGCAATCAATTTGCGCGAGTTGCGCGTTTCTTCGCTCGGGAAGCGATCTCGCTTTTTCGCTTTGCCCATGTCTCGCCAGCCTCATGAGGTGCCTGGCCGTTGATGGATAACGCGTTCGGGCGGGGGCGGGTTCAGAAACGCCGATCAGTAACCAGGCAATCTGTATGCGGCGCAGCAAGACAAGAGAAGATCGGGGAACTTTCCTTCGCCCCCATGCTTTCGCGTCCATGGAGGAGATTGTCCGAAAAGCACGCGCTTTTGCGGTCGAGGCGCACGGTGCTCAACGCCGCAAATATGAGGACGTGCCCTACGTCGTCCACTTGGACCGTGTCGTAGCGCTCCTCGAGGAACACGGCTTCAATGCGCCCCCGCTGCTGGCGGCGGCCTACCTGCACGACGTCGTCGAGGATACGAGTGCGACCATGCACGACGTGTTCGATGCGTTCGGCCCGGATGTCGCCGAGCTGGTCTACTGGCTGACGGACGCCGAGCAGGGCAATCGCAGGATCCGCAAGATCATGTCGGCCTGGCGCCTGTCTCGGGCGCCGATCGAGGCCAAGCTGATCAAGCTCGCCGACTTTGCCGATAACACGCCATCGATCGTCGAGCGCGACCCGGCGTTCGCCAAGGTCTACCTCGCCGAGAAGCGGTACATCCTGGACGAGATGGCCCGTGTGGAAGGGACGCGCTTCAGCGACAGCCTGCTTTTCAAGGTTGCCGAAAGCGGCATCCGGGCAAGCAGACCGAAAACCCTGGCTCAAACCACGGAGGAGTGATGTCGCCAAATAACGAAAAGGACCCTCGGTCGCCCGTGTTCAGGCAGCGATTGATCGCGGGCGGTGTATTCGCCGTGTTCCTCGTGACGGCGGTGATGGTGTTCCTCGCAGGTCGGCCAGATCCGCAGTCCGGCGAAAGCCTGCCCAATGCCGCGCCGCAAGCGACCGAAGGCATGGCGCGTTGACGAGCACGCCCGGCTCGTCCACGCGTCGAGCACAGCAGAAAGGAAGAGCCATGAAGCATCTGCCCAAAGACATGGTGGACTGTATCGATATCTGCACCCGGTGCGCGACCACGTGCCTGACAACGGCGATGAACCACTGCCTCGAGGTGGGCGGCAAACACGTCGAGCGACGGCACTTCTCGTTGATGATCGCCTGCGCCGAGACATGCCGTGCAGCGGCGGCCGTGATGATGACGGGCGTTGCGGAGCACCGGGAGGTGTGCCGGTCATGCGCGGCGATCTGCAAGGCCTGCGCTGAGAGCTGTGCCGAGGTTGGCGACATGGACGACTGCGTCGCCGTCTGTCGGGAGTGTGCCGACAGCTGCCGGCGCATGGGCGGCGCGACGGCGCGGGCGGCTTGAGGCTGGCGGACTTTTAAGGCGCTTCCTCGTCCGTGCCGGCAGCCAGCGCCTTGTCCTCATCCACCTTCGCCAAAAGCTCGGTCAGCCTGGAGACGCGCCCTGCCGGCAGGGCCTTTCCTGTATTGAACAGTGGTTCGTCGTTGGCAATCCAGGCTTGCGCTTCGCCAAGTTCCTCGGCCGTCACGCCCATGCCGACGATTTCGGCGACAGTTGCGTCGTCGGCATCACCGAGAGCCTTGAGGATCTGATCGCGGGTGAGAAGAGGGGTGCGCGTCATGGGTTCGCTCCGCTACGGTTGTGCTGCGTCGGTCCAGAGCGCCACGAAAGGCGGGCCACAAGACGCGGCGGATGCAGGAAAAACTCAAGCACGGCTGGCATGTTCCCGAGGGGAACGCCTAGGCGGACCCCTCCGGAAAAGGCCGAGCTGTGGCCTCTGGCCGCCAGTGATCGGCGCAGCCTTAACATCCGACTGGACAAGGGAGTTGGCTGGTGTTAGACGAACCGGCGTTGGGGCCCTAGAGCACTCGTTCGGGGCCCCTTCGCCGTCTTTGCGCGATTTTCAGCGTCGACGCCGCGGCGAGGGTGATTAGCTCAGTTGGTAGAGCAGCTGACTCTTAATCAGCGGGTCGAAGGTTCGAATCCTTCATCACCCACCAATAATTTCAAAGAGTTATCTGGATTTTCGTTGCGCAGAATGCTGTCCCGGCCGGTGGCGCAACAGCGGGCGGCCTCTGTCTTTATCGTGCCCAACAACCATCTCAACGATACCGCCGCACCCGGTCTCGGTATTCGTCGCGGGTTATGGCAGCCTGTAGTGAGGTGATAATTACCCTGGCTCGACCTCTGGAGGCATCGAATGGCCGATGATGAAGCCCTAGCCGAACTCGACCGCCGCATCGCAATCATACGCGACAATCTTCGGACTCTTATCGAGCAAGCTGCCGCTTACTCCGGAGCGGCCGACGAAGGCCGCGCAGCGGACCGTATCGCCGAGCAGCAGCGTCGCCTCGACGACCTCGAGAAAGAGAGAGCCGAGCTGGTCGGGAAGGATTAGGCGACACGAGCGCCCAACTGCGCGCCCGCTATTTGCCGCTGAGCTTGTCCTTGCCGAGCTTGCAGACGATCGATTCTGGAAACTGGCAGTCGTCGCCAAGCTTGGTGAAGGCGATGTGCTCGTAGCTCGCCACGATCGGCTTGCCCGGATAGGTGAAGGGGCCGAGCCAGTCGTCGAGCTGCGCGCTGCCGCTCCAGATGCTGATGATGATTTTGCCTGGAGTCGTCGGGTACTCCTCACCTGCCGTTTGCGTCACCTCGCGCAGCAGCTTGCCGTTCGCGTACCAGGTCAGGCGATCGGGGGTCCAGTGCACCGCGAAGTCGTTGGAGCCGGCTCGGGGGTCGAAATCGAGCGGCACAGACTGGATGCGCCCACCGTTACCTTTGGCGTGATAGCTGGCGTCGACGGACTTCTCCCGCGCAGCGATGAACTCGAAGTCGATCTCGTCGTGCGGCTGATTGTGAGAAGGCCCGGTGTAGGTGAAGAATGCCGACACGACACCCGAGTGAGCCGGTGCCGCCTTCATGCGCACCTCATAGGTGCCAAAGCCGAAAAAGGCTGTCGATTGCAGCTCGCCGCACGAATAAGGGCGATCGCCGCGAGGCGTGTCGGTAAGGCTCAGCTCGATCTTTTTGTCGACCAGGCGAACATTGTCGGTCGCCCAGACGCAGCTCTGGTGGCTTCCGTTCGACCAGCCATCGGAGATGTACCAGCGCTCCCTGTCGAGGGTGTCAAAGGGTTCGAAGAATGAACCGTCGTCGGCGAACGTCGGCGAGAGCAGCAGCAGCCAAAACGGCAGAGCCAGAAAACGCATAACGGATCTCCTACCCATGACCAGGTGCGCTATCGGCGGACGATCGCCGCGGCAACAAACATCACTTGCCAAAGGCTATGGTTCGCAAGGAGCGGATTTTGAACCGGACACTGAATGATCACCTGTATCGTGATGAGAAGGGGCCATATCTCGATCGGATCCGTCGCATGCAGCAGCCGGCGTATGCTGCGCACGGCGGCGACGAAGATGCCCATGATAAGCAGCACCGGACCGATCACTCCGAAGGCCACGGCCGCTTCCAGAAAGTTGTTGTGAAAGAACGTGATCTTCTGGCCGAAGGCGTCACGGATCTGCAGCATGCCTGCGGGAGGATCGACCCAGTAGGCATTAAAGCCGAACCCGAGCCATGGCTTGGCGTCCATTGCCTGCTGCGCCATATCCCAGAGCAACGTCCGCCCGGTCAGGCTGCGTTCCTTTCCAAACGAGGCCAGCAGGGCACCTATGGGATCGGCACCGAAGTAGGTGACCGCCACATAGGTCCCGGTACCGACAACGGCGACCAGGATCAGGGACAGGCCGACAAGCAGGCTGAACACCGTCCGGCTGCGGATAAGAGCATAAGCAAAGGGCAGCGGGCTCAGCGTCAGCATCACGGACAACATTGGCGTTGCCGAGCGGGTGAGGACGATAAGCACCAAGCCAAGCACGGCAGCCGACGCCGTGAGCAGCCGCCAGCGTCCTTGCAGGAAGAGACACGATGCGCTGATCACCAGGAGAACCATGGCATCGCCCATCACATTCTTTGTCGGAAAGCCGCCGCGCCAATTGCCCACAAAGTCGATACCCCGCGCGGGAGGCAGCAGCGCCGCGGCGACCGCGAGCAGAGCCGCGAGAAACATCCCGAAGAAGACGACGACGACGAGCTGCTCCAAGCGAAACTGAATGCACAGCAGGAAGGCGACCAGAACCGTCATCAAGAGCTGGATGCCGAAGTAGAAGCTGGCACCGGGTGCGACTGACCAAGCGGCCGAGACCATGGCAAAGACCGGCCAGCTCATGAAGACCAGATTGGCCAGGGCCAGATTGATGAACTGGGACTGGTACCGAAAAAATAGGAAGGCGCAGATGAAGTCGGCGAGCAGCCACGCATAGCGTTCCGCGTCGCTGGACGTGTACTGCCAGGCCGCCATGCTGATTGCGAAGAAGAACAGGACCCAAACCGCCTGCCCGACGAGAGCGATGTCTGCGTTCAGGGGCTTCGCGGGCAGCCGGCCTGCGCTATCGTCTGTCATGGAGCCGGCAGTCATTTGGCTTGCTCGCTGTTAAGCCATCGGCCTGTGGTGCCCGAACCCGCCACACCGATTGCGCATAATGCTATGAGCTGGTTACGTGAAGCTTGGCCCAAGCCGGCTCTCACGCGGAACTCCAAATATAGCTAATGCCATTGTGAGTACACCCTTCGTTGCCGAGGTTACGCTTACGACGTCGATTGATCGTAGAGATTGTCCCAATATCGGGTCGCCGATACGGAATCGAAATACTTGGCCGCCGTCTGAACGGCTGATTTCCGCATCATGGACAGTTTCGGCCGATCATTGATCAGGCTTTCCAGGCTGGCATAGGTCTCGCTGGCGAGGCGTTCGACTTCATCCTCGAATAGCCGTTCAAACGATGACGTACCGCGCTGGTCGGACGAGGAGTGCACCCAGTCTCCGAACTCATCGAGTTCCAGGTCGAACAGGATCGCATTGTCCAAGTGGCTGAGAAACTCGGGTAGGGCCCCTTGGCGTGTCGCAATGACTGGCGTCCCTGCCGCGAGCGATTCAATGGCACTGTACCCGAAGGTGTCCGAGAACGTCGTGAGCAGGGAGAAATCGGACGACCCCAGGAGCGCCTGTACGTCGTCGTTGGCGAGCCCACGGTGCAGTGTCACGTTGGGCAGCTCGAACAATTTGAAGTAGCGCTCGAAGAAGCCGGTCCTGAGCGGGTCCGTCCAGCTCGGAGTGCCCGCCTCCAGCTTAGACACGATCGTGACTTCGAGCGGAAAACCGCGCTCTTGTGCGATGTGAGCAAGGCGCACGGCGACACAGCCGCCCTTTCGACCGAAATGGTTGCCCACAAAGGTGATCTTGAGTGGCCCTTCACTGCGCTGCAGGACCTCTTTGCCCGTTAGGTTGGGCAATACGACATTCGGATAGCGAACTTCCAGCTTGCTCGCCAACTCGTCGAACTCGTCACTTCCAGAGTGGAAGTGCAGGAATGTCTCTTTCGCCCGCTCGGAGATCGCCACGATCCGTTTGCACCGCCGCGACGCGAGCCTTCGCCGGAGCAGGCGGTAGTACGTCGTCTGTTCGAGGTTGAAGGCGCGCGGCAAATGAGATTCAAAACCGATGACGAAAGGACGGAAATCGACCGGGATTCTGTTGAAGGCGTGGATGAGATCAAATTTTTCCCAGGGCAGCGCGGCATAGAGGGTCATACCCTCCAGCTTGGGAGCGACCTTGTTAAGCGGCAAGAATGATCGCCGTACGATACGGTTCCGGGAATGACGCGGACTGTTAAAGGTCCAGGGATAGCGCGTGGGGGAAAGGACGGTGAGCGGCCGCTCCTTCGTCTTGGTGAGCATCGTCGTTCGCCTCTAGCCCCGGAAACAAGTTAAAAGTGCGCCGGTCGGCACCCGCAACGCGGAGCACGCTGGCCTAAAATTTTAGCCGAAATGCTTTTTACGAGAGTAAAAATTTCGATGGTTGAAGGATTGTTGATTAACGGCGCAATTGATCTACCCCCGATCAATTACGTCATAGGACAGAGGTATTCTCCGGAAGAAGTGCGAGCAGCCAACAAATGAATGAGGCTGCCGTGCATTGCGTGCGCATAATCCGCTCAGCGCTATACGGGAACGGGGCTTATTCGTAGAGATGGTCGCGCGGGTTAATAATCGTGCCTTTTATGCTAATTTTGTGGGCATAGGGCACAAGGAATGGGTCCTTTCCTCCAGCAAGGCAGCGAACCAATAATCGAGCAAGCTCGGGCGTGGTGTAATATCCATCCGATATCGGATTGTCAAAATTGTCCGCGCACGCATCTTTGGGATGAGTGCCGGCGAGGACGCCAAAACGGTCCTGCACAAAGAACAGCGGATCGTCGTCGAATGACTTGTTGCGCGACAGCGTTGGGCCGTGATCGCCGAAGGCCAAAATAATCGCCGACGGATCCAGCTGCTTGATGGCGCTCAAGATCCTGTCCAGGTTTGCCACGGCTTGATTGCTGGCCTTGAGATATCGGGGCCGAAAATCCTCGTACTCGCTTTCTGACCCAGTCCAACCCTTCGAAGGTGTGTGGACCGGTCGCGCCGTGTGGGCGATGACAAGCTGAGGCGTGGCTTTGCTGGCAGCGGCAACGATGGTCGAGTGAATTTGATCGATGGGATCGGCAGGCTTCACTGGGTCGGGGAACCATCCCGCTCGAATGCCACAGGCATTCCAAAAAACATAGGGAGCGACCTTGGGCGGTAAAAATCCGCGATCGCACGGAGAGAAGTCTTTTGCCAAAATATAGCGGTCCACATGCGGCCCCTTTATGGGTGCGATGTAAGAGCTCCTATAGTGCGCAGTGATTTCGTAGCCGTTGTGCTTGAAGATCTGGAGCAGTGGACTGGGCTTGGTGCCCGCAAAAAGATGTCCCTTTCCGAGCGTTTCAGACACGGCTGCCGCGTAATCGGCATCCATCGCCAGCAGGGCGTGCCACGCCTGCCGCGTCGCCATACCCTCCGAGAACGTGTTGGGAAAGACCCTGAATCCCCTCTCGTGAAACGCCTTTGGCAGAGGAGCGTCGGCCAATCCGAGATAACGCTGAAGGGTTGCGGCCGGCGCGGCAGACTCGAATCCGATCAGATACACGTTCGGCTTGGTGGTGAACTCCACCAGCTTGATTTTCGGAGACGCCGTGGTGCCGAAAGTGTGGCTCGGCGCATCCTGTGCCTGCGCGAGCCGCGGTGCATCGCGCTCCGCCAGAATTGCACCGGCGACATTTATAGCGATGAAGGCGGCGATGACGCCCGAGGTCGCATAGAACAGCCGCCGCGAGCGAGCGACGAATAAGAACAATGCCGTGAGCGCGGCCATTCCGAGAATGAGCGCAAGCACCTTGAGCACGCGAGGTAGGTCGGCGAACTGTTCGATAAGGACGAGATGCATGCTCCAGGCGTTGGCGACGCTGAATGCTGCGCCAAACGCCAGGGTGACATTCCTGTTTCCGATGAAATAGCCGAGCAGAAGGAGCGCGGCGATCTGCATAGCCAGGGCTCGTGTGAGCGCCGTTCCAAACGCGAAGTAGTCCAGAGCGTAAACCGGCTCTTCGAGACCGGAGAGAGTCGTCGTTGCCCAATTGAGCGTGAGCAGGGCGAGAAGCATACAGCCGACAAGTGCGGGCGACAAAGATCGCTTCGACGAGTCCATTGGCCCCCCTGGCTGAGGACATGGGGAATACCCCATAGTCATTACTCGATATCGGACCGAGTGGCATCGTGCTGCGCATCCGTTTTGGTGAGCCGCTCACATGTTTTGCCGGAGGCTAGAGCAAGCCCCTCCAGCTCGAGACTTTGTCGCTAAGATAAGCTGCCGCCTAAATGAACGAGGAAGCGCGCATATCCCTTCCGGGATTCCAGAGGACGCGTTTGCGCCAAATGATCGTCGATCATTTCCCGAAAATCTTCGCACGAGCGAAGGGCAGCGGGGGTATCCCCCGTGCAGCGGGCCGTATGGTTGAGCTGAGAAGGCGAGAGCCCTCGGTTTTTTACGCCAAGAGCTCTCCTGGTCCTACGCGTCGATCTCTCGAGCCTCGGACCTATCGGACCAATGATTGTGTCGCAAAAGGGTTCCATCCAAACTGGAAAACCCTAGGATTGAGTTTCCTCAATCGTCTTGATCCGAGCCGGCCTCTCCTGACGAGGCTCCGGTCGTGGCGGAGCCTTCGCTGACTGAGCCGACTTTACCGTGCCAATCGGCGGGACCTTTCACGACGGGCTTGCCTTGGAAGTCACCGTCGTCGCCGGGCTCGCGATTTTGGGCCTGCTGCTCGAGCATCTCTTTGTTTTCGTCCCAGATCTTGGATTCTCCGGCGCTTTGAGCCTCCTGCGCATGCACTGGATAGACCGCCATCATGGAGGCGATCGCGATGCTAGCGAAAAGCTTGGTCATCAGCTTCCTCCTTATTCAGTTGATCTGCAATTAAGACAAAAATGCATGAGCAGTTTCTATGTTCCCACCTGTACTGCGTTGATAAGCCTGCAATCTGCACCCGAGGGAGATGTCCTGTAGTAGGAGTTCCTTGGCACGATGCACGTGCATGCGTGTTACATTTCAAAACTCAGTAGGTTGAGGAATTCCGGGTGCAAGACCGAAAGACGTTCGAGCAATTCTGGCGAGAGTATCTTGAGGCCCACCGACATCCTGTAACCCGGGTCGTTCACATCGTAGGGACAGCCGCGGCATTGGCGTGCATCGGCCTCTCCGTTGCGACGCTAGATCCGATTTTTCTGATTGCAGGCATCGTTCTGGCTTACGGTGCCGCATGGGCTAGCCACGCTCTGGTCGAAGGCAACGCGCCAAAGACCTTTTCTCATCCGGTTTGGTCACTGCGCGCCGATCTCCGCATGCTACGGCTGGCCGTGCTCGGTCGGCTTCAAGCTGAAATGACCAAACACACCGCCCATCAGACACGCGCGCAAGATTAGCACCGCAGAATCTGCAGCGCTACTCGACGTTCAGAAAGCCCTGGGGGTTGCGGTATCCCGGGTCGAACCCGTCGGGGCACGCTGAAGCGCTGCCCCGACGGAGGGATCTGATCACACGGCTTGCTCGGCCTTGGCGGTCTTCTGCCGCTTGAGCAACAGTTTGTTGAGCGCCGCGACGTAGGCACGTGCCGAGGCCACCATGGTGTCCGTATCGGCACCGCGGCCCGTAACCACGCGGCCGTCCTCGGCGAGCCGCACCGAAACCTCGGCCTGAGCGTCGGTCCCCTCGGTCACGGCGTGCACCTGGTAGAGCTCGAGCTTGGCCGTGTGCGGAACCAGCATGTGGATTGCGGCGAAGATCGCATCCACCGGACCGTTGCCGTTGGCGTGCACCGTCTTCTGAGTGCCGTCGATATCGAGCGTCAGCGTCGCCGACTGCGGCCCACCCGTACCGGCGATCACTTGCAGCGCCACCACCTTCATGCGGTCGTGCGCGTGCGCGATGCCCTCGTCGACCAGCGCCTCGATATCCTCGTCGTAGACGTGCTTCTTACGGTCCGCGAGCGCCTTGAAGCGGTTGAAGGCATCCTCAAATGCGTTCTCGCCGAGCTCGTAGCCGAGCTCCTTGAGTTTGGTTCGGAACGCGTTGCGGCCCGAGTGCTTGCCCATGACCAGCGAGGTCTTGCCGACACCGACCGATTCCGGCGTCATGATCTCGTAGGTCTGCTGATGCTTGAGGATGCCGTCCTGGTGGATGCCGCTTTCGTGCGCGAAGGCATTCCGCCCGACGATGGCCTTGTTGTACTGCACGGGGAAGTTCGTCACAGCAGAGACGAGCTTGGAAGCCCGCGCCAGCATCGTCGACTCGATGCCGCTGTGGTAGGGCAGCACGTCCCCGCGCGTCTTGATCGCCATGACGATCTCTTCCAGCGCCGCGTTGCCGGCCCGCTCGCCAATGCCGTTGATCGTGCATTCGATCTGCCGCGCGCCCGCGCCGAGCGCCGCTAGCGAGTTGGCGACCGCGAGGCCGAGATCGTTGTGGCAGTGCGTGGAGAAGACAGCCTTGTCGGCATCCGGCACGCGCTCGCGCACGGCGCGGAACATCGCCGCATACTCCTCGGGCGTTGCGTAGCCGACGGTATCGGGCAGGTTGATCGTCGTCGCGCCGGCGCGGATCGCCGCCTCCACGCACTGGCAGAGGTAGTCGATGCCAGTGCGCGTTGCGTCCATCGCGCTCCATTCTACGTCTTCGACGAGATTGCGCGCCCGAGCAACGGTCGCAGTGATGATCTCCAGCACCTCGGCCTCGCTCTTACGCATCTGATGCGCGAGGTGGATCGGAGAGGTCGAGACGAACGTGTGAATGCGCGGCTTTTGAGCATGGCGCACGGCTTCGCCGGCCCGGTCGATGTCGGCGTTGATGGCGCGCGCAAGACCGGCGACCGTCGCCCGCTTCACGCGCTTGGCGATGGCCGTGACCGCCTCGAAGTCACCCTCGGAGGCGATGGGAAACCCGGCCTCGATGATGTCGACGCCCATCTGGTCGAGGCAGTCGGCGACCTCGAGCTTCTCCTCGTAGGTCATGGTAGCGCCGGGGCACTGCTCGCCGTCGCGCAAGGTGGTGTCGAAAATGACGACGCGGTCGCCGTCGTGGCCTGCGGTGGTCATGGAACGTGTCCTTCCTCGGTGGCCAGCCCGTCTCAGCGGTCGCCGGCAGAGATCCTATCAGCCTGCATCGTGGATCCCCTGAGCACCTGCCCGGCGGCGGTCGCCGAGCCCCCGGTTCTCAGGGGCTGATAAGGAGGAGGGTCAGGAGCAGCGGCGCGCGACGCCGGCCGGGCCCGAACGCGGAAGCGCGGGCCTGAGTCTGTCCGAAGCTGGTCGCCATGTGGCGCATGAAGCGCGTCTCACCGGTGCAAATCGCTTGTAAGCGCCACAATAAGCCAAGAAAGTTCACGAATTGCAAGGGGGCGGCGGGCATGCTGCGCCTCCCATATCGTCGCAAACGCCGCCGTCGCATGGTGAACGAAGTGCCAAAAAGGTCGACCACGCGACGGCTCATCACCGGTCTGGCCGCCGTTCTCGCCCTTTATCTTCTGACGGCTTACGCGGTCCTTCCCGCCCTCTGGTACGATTACGAGCACCAGCCGGGGCTCGCCGGCCGCACGATGGTGACCGCCACGGCGCAAGGCATTCCGGGCGACCCCTTGAACGTCGGCGTCGTCGGCTCGAAGGCGCAGGTCGTCTATGCCTTCACGCTCGCGGGCTGGAAGCCGGCCGACGCGATAACCCTGCGCTCGAGCGTCGAGATCGGCCTCAGCGTCGTCCTGGACCGCCCCTATTCGGACGCGCCCGTCAGCAGTCTCTATCTGGACGGGCGCCGCCAGGATCTGGCGTTCGAACTTCCGGTCGGCGCGAGCGCGGACCGCCGTCACCACGTACGCCTCTGGCATATCCTGGACAAAGGCGTCGAAAGCCACGGCGTCTGGCTCGGCGCCGCGAGCTTCGACCGCAGCGCAGGCTTGAGCCACGACACCTTGCAGATCACCCACCATATCGATCCGGACCTTGACCACGACCGTGACTTCGTCATCGCCTCCCTGTCAAAAATGGGAGCCGTCTCACAGACGTACCAGGTGACGGGCACCGGCCCGACGTTGAACGGGCGAAACGGGGAAGGCGATCCCTACTACACCGACGGCGAGATCACGATCGCGGTCCTCGATCCCACGCTCGATCCAAAGGCGCCGCCGGCCAAAGCCGTCACACCGGAGCAGAAGATCTCCACAACTCAAGCGATAAAGCACCGCATCTGGAAGGTGGTGCTCATGGTGGCCCGTAGGGTCGGATGGGTACCGCAGCGCGGCCAGGAGTGAGCGCAGATCCGCTTGGTGGGCTGCTGCCAGAAAATGTTATGACCTCGGTGTCGGGTAAACAGGGGCAAATCCGTCTTCAATCCGGGAAGGCGTCGCCTTCCGAAGGAGCGACAGCATTGAAAGGAGCCCCGCCATGGCTGCCACAGCCCGTGCGAAAGCCAAAAAGACGGAACCGGATACGTTCGGCGCGGAAAAGCAGAGCCCAGCTAGGTATATGCGCACGGTGACGCCGCATCTCGTGTGCGCCGGGGCGGCCAAGGCCATTGAATTTTACAAAAAGGCCTTTGGCGCCGAGGAGATGATGCGGCTCGAAGGGCCGGACGGCAAGCTCTGGCACGGCTGCGTCCGCATCGGCGATTCCCTCGTCATGCTGGTCGACGAGGCGCCGGACTGGGGCTCGCTCGGACCCAAGGCGCTTAAGGGAACGCCGGTCACCATCCATCTCAACGTGCCCGACGTCGACTCCTTCGTCGAGCGCGCCGTGACGGCAGGCGCGACGGTCGTGATGCCCGTGGACGATGCTTTCTGGGGCGACCGCTATGGCCAGGTCGAGGATCCGTTCGGCCACCGCTGGTCCGTCGCGACGCACGTCAAGGACATGACGCTGGAGGAAATCAAGGCCGCCATGCCCGACATGTCCGGGTGCGGGACTAAGGGATAGGCGTCACCGGCCAATGCCATTTCGCACTTCGGCGGGGACGATGTTCTCGCCGAAGTGTCGCGATAGGTGTGTGATGAGCCCGCGCATGATGTTGCGCCGGTGCTCGGGCACGTGGAAATGACGCGCGGAGACATTGTAGAGATACATAATGATCCACGATGCGCGTTCTGCGTCGTAGGAGGAAAATACAGCCGCAATATCCGGCGGCAAGTCCACGTCGGGAGAGGCCAGAAATATCCCGACTTTGATCCGGATGTGCGGATTGAGGGCGTAGAGCTCCGATGCGATGGCATCGACCGCTGCGCGATCGTTATCGGCCAGCGCCGCAGTCGATTTTAGAATCTTGAGATAGATGAAGAACTCTGAGCCCGGCTCGGAAAGCTCGATAGCCTTGTCGTAGAGAAGGTGCGCTTTGGCGAACTCGCCTTCGGCCATGCGCATTTGCGCGCGCGTCGAGAAAGCGGCGGCAAAGGCCGTGCTCTTTTCGAACGCCTCGTCCGCGAGGCGACTGGCCAAATCGAAATTGCCGCGCCCGATGAAGAACAAAAGTTTGGCCGCTCCGAGCACGAGCAGAGAGTTGTCCTGGATCGCGGGCAAGCTGTTGAAAACCAGTGTTTCGATTTCTGTTTCCGCGGCGCGCCATTCATCCGGGGAGTGGAGGCGCTGGAGCAGTCCGACGTAGAGAGCGAACCCCTGCATGATGGCCAGCATGGGGTCGTGCGGATCGTTTGCCCGGGCACGCTCGATCTGTTCCTGCGCCTTTTGCCAACTCTCGGGTGTGCGCGAGAGAAGCAAGGCCGCATCGTGCATGCGCAGTTCGAGCGGCGTATCCGTCGCCGCCACGTGGGAGGCGAGAGGAAGCGCCTGGTGCGCCCAGATGGCATCCTTGATGTGTGTTGCCAGGGCGCACACGTCGTCCGCAGCAGCAGGACTAAAAACGGCGCGGAACGCCTTCAGAATTTGGCCGGTCCCGCCATCGCGCAGAACGAACGCGCCGTGCAGGAGGTCTCCATCCGCATGCAGGCTCGCATCGACTGAGTAGGATGTCTCACCTAACGCCGCATCGGCCGACCAGTCCGGCTTGAGAACGACGGCGTGCTTGTTTTCCATTAAGCGAGCGAGCGTCTGGGTGATGTCCGACAGCACTGGATTCGCGCGCTGAGCTGTCTCCGCGTGGCGCAGCCCGTGACATGGCCCGATCACGACGAACGCGTCGACACTCTCGTCCGATTTGGCGATCCAGACGTAACCCTCCCCATACTGCGTGGCGATGAAGCGAGGGGCGCGCGCGCTATCGCCGAGCTTGGTGCGCAGCCGATTGACGAGAAAGTCGACATTCCGGTCGGAGATGTCCGAGTCGGCGTGTGTGATAGCATCGAGGATGTGGCCGCGGCTGAGCAGTCTCTCGGGATTGTCCATGAACAGGTTGAGCAGGGCGCGCTCGTTGCGCGTAAATCTGAGCCGCTCGCTGTTGCCTCGCTCGGCAAAGAGGAGCGTTGCGTCGAAAACCAGATCTCCGTAACGCCGCTGCCCCATGCCGTTCGCCCCTGCAAGCCGTCCAGGCATTGTTCACCGTGAGACGGTCACAGCCCTCCTTTCAAATACTCTGACAACAATCGTTTTCCAATCTCCGACAAGCCGCGTGGCGGCATCTTCATGGTGCGGAATATACGTCGGGGAAAAGGTTAATGGAGAGAAGATCCGTGGGCGCCATATGCGCCGCCGTAGTGTGGATGAGCAGCCAGTTTCTGCCTGCACGCGCCGATATCCCTATCCCTGTCGACGTAGAACTGGTGATCGCGGCCGACGCGTCGATCTCCATGGATTCGGAAGAGAAGTGGCTGCAACACCAGGGTTTCGCTGAAGCCTTCCGGCATCCTGACGTCATCCGCGCCATCGAGGGCGGTGCCATGGGCCGCATCGCGGTCACGTATCTCGAATGGGGCGGCGACAGGCGACATCGGATCGCCGTGCCTTGGATGCTGATAGATGGCGAGGCGAGCGCGGCACGCTTTGCGCGGAAGCTGGAACAGGTTCGGCCGGCACGCATCAAACGCGGCACGTCGATCAGCAGTGCGCTTTTGAGGTCGCACGAGCTGCTGGCGCAAAGCGGCTTTTTCGGCACCCGCCGCATCGTCAACCTATCAAGCGATGGGGTGAACAATAAGGGGCCCGACCTGGCGCATGTGCGCGCGGGTCTCGTTGGCGATGGCGTAACCATCAACGGCTTGCCGATCGTCTATAAAGGATTGCTCGACGGTGTGGTCGACGGACCGGAACGGGAACCCGATCCACGAACCTTGATCGACTATTTCGAGCGCGACGTGATCGGCGGCCCGCACGCTTTTGTCGAGCCAGTCATTGCCCTCGAGAATTATGCCAGTGCAATTCGCCGGAAGCTTGTGCGCGAGATCGGCCTGCCGCTCTACGCCAATCTGACCGGCGAGAAGCGGAGAGGGACAGCGCCGGACTAGACCTCGAGCGTTCCTTCCGAGACGCGCACGGCGGAGCCGCCGATGCGGACAGTTGTTAGCTTGCCGCTCGCGACGACGAGCGTCAGCACGATCTGGCTCGGCCGCCCCATCTCGTAGCCTTGCTCGATGACGCGCCGGTGCGTGCCGTCGGGCAGGGCATCGAACTGGTGCACGATCCCGGCGAGCCCGACCGCGGCCGACCCTGTCGCCGGGTCTTCCGGAATGCCGACCTGCGGCGCGAACATGCGCACGTGGAAGGCGCTACTCGTGTGCGCGCACTGGCGGGTATAGACGTAGACGCCCGAGACGCCTTGTTGCTCGAACGCGCGCTCCCAGTGCGCCCCGTTGATGCGCGCCCGCCCGATGGCCTCAAGCGACGTCACCGGCACGAAGGCGAAGGTGTTGCCGGCCGCGAAGCAGACCGGGGCGTGGTTTTCGAAGCCGACCTCGCTCGGGATGAGGCCAAGGCCCGCGGCCACGACATCGTCGGGCGGCAGCACACCAGCTTCTGCCGGCAGCTTCGGTGCGTCGAATTCGGCGAACGCCGCTGCGCCGGCCCTGACGCGCGCACCGACGCGCACGGTGCCGATGCGCTGTTCGAGTACGATCAGCGCGTCCTTCTCGCCGTTGTGCGCTGGCGCATTGAGCTCGGCGAGCAGCACGGCCGTGCCGATGGTCGGATGCCCGGCGAAGGCGATCTCGCTGCGAGGCGTGAAGATGCGCATCCTGGCCGAGTGCGCCGGGCGCGTCGGTGTCTGGATAAAAACCGTCTCGGAGAGATTGAACTCGCGCGCGATGGCCTGCATCTGGTCATCGCTCAAGCCGTCGGCCTCTGGAACGACTGCGAGTGGATTGCCGCCGAAGCGCTGTTCGGTGAACACATCGAGCGTATGAAACTTGAGTGCCATGAAGCCTCCCCGTTGAAGCGGGCGCACTCTGCCCTATCCGATGTTCAGCTCCAAGCGGTGCGCGAGCCTTTAGGAGGGAATTTTTAGACCTGCAAGTGCGTAACCAGCGCCCGGGCATAAGGCGGCATCGGAACATCGTCCAGGGTTGAGCCTGGAACGGCAAGCAGGAACGCCGCAATCTCGCTGTCGGCATCCGACGCGATGTGGCGCTGAGCTTCCAGGAGGAGCTTGGCACCCGGAAGCTCCGACCGGAATGTCACGGCGATCGACAGCACCGGGCCCGCAACGGTGATCACATAGCCGCCGGCGCGCTCGATCGTGGGTGCGGTGAGGCCGGTTTCCTCCACGATCTCCCGTGCCGCGCTGGCCTCGATGTCGACCGAGCCATCCGCCGCGACGTCGCTGTCATCGACGAAACCGGCAGGCGGATAGCAGAGCCCGCCATTTAGATTTCCGGCGCGCTGGCGCCCGAGCAGCACACTTCCCTCGGCCGAGAGGATGAGGCCGCAGCCGAACGCATCCATGACGCTGGCATCGCGCAAGCCGGTCTCCCGCCAGTAGAGGAAGCTCCTGAAGTCGGATCGCAGGAAGCGCCCCCGCAGCACGCCATCCTCGGCCAGTGCATAGTCGGCCAGCACCAGGACGGGGCCGTTGAAAAACGCCGGAGATTGCCGGACGCGCCGGTCCCAGTGAGCCGCGATCTCGTCCTTATGCTGGTCCGCGAACGGCCACCTTTCGTCCGAAAGGCGAAGATCGAGCGCCGTTGCGGTGAACACCCGTGTTTCGTCTGGTCGCCACATTCGGGCCTCCGGGTGCGGGAAGCGGCAGCCGCGGAAACCACGATCGGCCTTAGGCTCCCTCCAGCCATAACAATGACATAAGATGCGCGGATTGGCTCGTCGACCAGGGGCACATCGTTCGGCGTTTCATGACACAGGGGCGGACAGACGGCGATGCGGCAGCAGTTCGCGCCGGTGAGCGATCGTGGAGCCGCTGCGGAGCATTCGGCGCCGTGCTGGTGGGGTTTGCCCTCACGCTGCTGCTGTCCGCGTGCGCGAGCATCGATCGCCTGCCCGCGGTGCCTCTCGCGCTCGCTTCCGAGATCAAGCCGCTCGACGTTCCCTACGCCCGCTTCTATGCGGATGGCGATCCGGCCGTGTTCCGCGCGCTCGCCTATGAAATGGTCTCCAAAGGGCAGGCGCATCGTGAGCGGACGGGCGCCAATAGCAAGAAGGTGAAGCCGACGAACTTTCTCGCCATCTCCGGCGGCGGAGATGACGGAGCGTTCGGTGCCGGGCTCCTCGTCGGATGGACCGCGCGCGGCGACCGGCCGGAGTTCGCGGTCGTCACCGGCATCAGCACCGGCGCGTTGTCGGCTCCGTTTGCGTTCCTGGGGCCTGAGTACGACGAACAGCTGAAGCGGGTCTACACCGAGACCAGCCCGGACATGATCTACAGCACGGAGCCGATCCTCGCCATTTTGTCCGGCGACGCCATCACGGACACTACGCCGCTGAAGAAACTGATCGCGAGTTACGTTGACGACGCCATGGTCCGGCGTTTCGCGGAGGAGTACGACAAAGGCCGTCTGCTCCTGATCGCCACCACGAACCTCGACCAGGCGCGCTCGATCATCTGGAACGTCGGCGCTATCGCCAAGAGCACCGACCCGCGGGCGCGCGAGCTGATCGTCGAGGTGCTGCGCGCCTCGGCCTCGATTCCGGGCGCATTCCCTCCGGTGATGCTCGACGTCACGGTCGATGGCAATCGCTACGAGGAGATGCACGTCGACGGCGGTGCCATGGCGCAGGTGTTTCTCTATCCGCCCTCCCTGAGGCTGAAGACGGTCGATCGCGTGCGGCCGGGACACAAGGACGTCGCCTACATCATTCGCAACGGGCGCTTGTTCCGCGCCGAGACGTCGGTCAAGCGCCAGACGCTGGCCATCGCTGGCCAGGCCATCTCGACTATGACGGCGGCCAACGCCGTTAACGACCTCTACCGCATCTATCTGACGGCACAGCGCGACGGCGTCGATTTCAATCTCGCCTACCTCGAGGACGAGTTTACAGAGCCCTACAAAGGCCCCTTCGACAAAACGTACATGAACAAGCTATTCGATTACGGCTATAGCAAGGGCGCGGAGGGCTACGCGTGGCGCAAGCTGCCGCCCGGCTATGAGCGATAAAAGTATCTTTCCAACAAGAAGCACACCGATGAGGGCGTTGCGCGGCGCATTGTCCAATCGCCGCCGGACGCCTGGAGCGTCAACGTCTGGTCTGGCCTTCCATCAAAGTGAGGCATCATGAGCAGCGACGCGGTGGCGGTAGACCGCCTGTATTTCGAGGATCTGGTCGTTGGCTGGCGCATCACAACGGCCTCGGTCCGGATCGACGCCGCCGCGATCAAGGAGTTCGCGGCGAGCTTTGATCCGCAACCCTTTCATCTCGACGAGGCGGCGGCCACGGAGAGCTTCTTTGGCGGCCTGGTCGCCAGCGGCTGGCACACGGCGGCACTGACCATGCGCCTGCTCGTGACCAGCGGCCTGCCGATCGCGGGCGGCGTCATCGGCGCCGGCGGAGAGATCACGTGGCCGCGCGCGACCCGACCTGGCGATGAGCTGACAGTCGATTGCGAAGTCATCGCGGCGACGCCATCGCGCTCGCGGCCTGAGCGCGGCATGGTCACCATTCGCAGTGAGACGCGGAACCAGAAGGGAGAGGTCGTGCAGGTCATGACCGCGCGCTTGGTTGTCCCGCGCCGGCCTGCAGCCACAGGCGTTACACCATAGCATCAGTGCCACTTATGGGCGGCCACGGAAAATACGATTGGCTGGGCGCGGGGCGGCTGGGATAAGTTGCCCGCATAAAAGAACGTGGATCGGAAGATCCGCCTCAACCCAAGGAGAGTTCCATGAAGACCTGGACCAAGCCCGCTGTTCGTGAGCAGGAAGTCGGCCTCGAGGTAACCTCGTATCTGCCGGCTGAGATCGACATCATCTAAGCTTCAGGACCATGATCGCATCAGTCTGATGCGTGAATCGTCAGTTCGAGATTTCTCGATCACACTCTGCATAGATCGTACGGCGGTCGCTCTTCGCGACCGCCGCTTTGTTTTGCGTCACGCCTTGGGTGTGAAGCTGCAGAACACCTTCTTGACCGGCGTCATGCTGCTCCAGCCCGCAACGGCGCCCTTCGGCACGAAGCACGTGTCGCCCGCCGAAAACGTCTCTTCGCGTCCGGCACCGTCCGACAGCGTCACCGTGCCTTCGAGGATGTGCATCAGCTCATGACGTGGCGAAGGAACCGCCTTGCGCTCATAAGGCGCGGCCGCCCAGATCCCCGCGGTGAGCTGACCTGTGAGATCCGTGAAGGCGACCGCTTCGTGGCACGTCGGTGCCGCGCCGAGGAGCAGCGAGGAGGCCGGGCCCTCCGTCGGCGTCAGAGCCGCACCGAAATCGATCTTGCGTGCATGCAGGGCGTCAGGTTGCGTCGCAACAAGACCGGAGGAGTCGTCGTGTATGGCAAAGAACTTCTTAAGATCGCCGGCCTGTCGCCACGCGCAGATGGTGCCCTTGGGAATGAAAAAGGCTTCTCCCGCCATCACTTCGAGCGTGCTGCCGTCTGCATGATCGATCGTGACCGAGCCCTCGAGCAGGATCATCACTTCGTTCGTTGACCACGGCCCTATGCGGGCTGTCACCGGAGAGCATGCCCAGAAGCCGACGGTTAGACCGGATGTCGCATCGTCGTGCCATAAGCGGCCGTATTGCTGCCCCGTTCCGGCGACCAAATCCTCCTGGGGCCATGGACCCCAGTCCTCGAGCTCATCCGCGAAGGGAGTCGAGAGACGAACAAAACCTGTCATTGAGAGCGTGTCCTATGAAGTGCGCGGCGCTTTCGTCGCCAGCGTGAAGTGCGACATTTCCGCGACGGCGCGAGCGCGTATTTCGCAGTGCATCATAGGGTTTGGCAACATGGAGGCTCATGCACTTGTGAAAAATATATCATCGAATTTCACTTTGCGTTGTGCGCCGGCGGGTATCTACTGGCCACACGACGAGGGGACACGAAAGTGAAAGGTGAAACGCGCAACGGCTGAAGCGCAACCGGGGGGAACCGGCATGGCATGAAACCGTTCATGCCGGGCAACTGAGAGATGAAGCGCAACCGGAGTAGTCGCCTCATGAACCACTCAGCAGCTCCTTCCAAGACAGTGTCGCCCAAGACATCGTCAGTCACTTATCTCTACATGAAGGACCGCACGGCCGAGCAGGCTCCTATCCGCTACCCCTGGACAGAGGAACTCGAGCGCCGTCGCAGGGCAGTCGCCCGTTGGAGAGGCAACGAAGCTGGCCTCAAAGAACAGATGATGCGCGAATAGCGCACGCGCGCAGCGAGACCGCTGCACGCACAAGCCCATTTTTCCAAGGTTCTCGCAACGAAAGCTTAGACCACAGCCACCTCAATGGTGGCTGTGGTTGTGTTGTTCGCCTTTGTCGCTCTTGCCGGCGCCGAGCCCACGCACAGGCAACGTGACGGAACCGGTCGCTCCGCTCTTGAACGTGAGCGTCACGGTGATGCGCTCACCCTCTACGAGACGCTCTTTGAGGTTCATGAACATCAGATGATTGCCGCCGGGCTTGAGCTCCACGCTGCCGCCCGCTGGAATCTCAACCCCGTCGGCGAGGCGCCGCATGCGCATCACACCTTCGCTCATGCTCATCTCGTGGATCTCGCCCCGCTCTGCGACGGCCGTCTCGACACCAACCAAAGTGTCGGCGTCGCCGCCCGTGTTGCGGATCGTGAGATAGCCGGCGCCGACCTTCGCGCCTTCCGCTGTCGCGCGCGTCCACGCGCCTTCGATGGCGAGCGAACCGATCGTTGCGGCGCCATCGCTCGCGGCCTCGCCATGCTTGTTGTGCCCATGCGCATGCCCATTGCCGTGCGCGTGGTGGTGGTCGTGTCCGTGCGCCGCGTCATTGCCACCGTCCGCGATTTTCAGCACGGCTGCGGGCGCGTTGAGATCGTGCGGATCACCCCCCGCGCCAGGAATCTCGACCCACCGCTCTGCGCCGTTTGCGCACTCCTGCACGACCTTGAAATAGAGCGCGGCATCTTTCAGCTCGCGAGCAATGAAGCCCGAGGCAACGAACTCGTCATAGTGGTCGTCAGGCAGCTCGCCGCCCGACCATTCGATCTGCTTCACGCCTTCTTTGAGCGGGCCGTGATAGTAGCCGTACTCCTGCGCGTAGGCGCCGCGTTCGGTCTTGATCGTCCAGCCCGGCTTCGGCATCGGCTTGACCCCGATGAAGCCCTCGGGGATTTCGACGCGCACCGTATGCGTCGCCTCTCCCTTGCAGCCGTGCGGCACCTTGAAAACCGCTTTGTAGGATTTTCCACGCGGCGCCTCCCGTTGTTCCAGGTTGACGTGTGCGTGGGCCGGCCAGCACGCGAGCATCAGTATCGCCGTCCAGCCGAGATGATTGAGTGTGAGGGTCATGGGTACGCTTCCGAGTTTTCTAGTGATGGGGGTGATGACGCTCGCCGGCTGGGGCTTGGTGCTCCGGACCATCTCCGGAGATGACACCCTCGAACAGCGAGAACATCGCGCGCCGCTCGACCGAAACCTTAGCCTCAGCGGCCTTCAGGTCTTGCGCGATCTTTTCTGCATCCTGTCCGGGTACACCAGCTTCCGCAAGCCAGTTGGCTTCACGCAGCGGGTCGCCGCTGCAAAGAACGACAGACCATCCAGCTTTACCGCGCCTGAGCAAAGCGCGTCCACCGTGCGAGCCTTGCGTCCAGCTGGCGACCGCGTGGTCTCCCGAAATTACGACCGGGTCGGTTTCGACCTTGCTGTCGGGTTTGTCCCATGTGGCGCCGATAAGGGCGCGGATCTGGTCTGCGTCATTGGCCGCCAATGCGGGAGGCGGGGAGTGGATGGCGCAAGAAAGCGCCATCCACGCACACGCACTCAGCGTCGCAACAAGTCGGGAGCAAGGCGCGAGAGGCCGAATGCGCATGTTGCTCACCATTTGACCTGCACGCCGCCATAGATCGCGCGGCCGGTTCCAGGTTCGAACATCAAAGCGTCGCTGCCATTCATATCGGCTGCGATGCTCGTACTTGCGATATAGGCCTCGTCCGACAGGTTGCGACCCTCAAGATAGGCTGTGATCGGCCCGCCGTTGTCGAAGCCGATCTTCGCACCCCAGATGGCGTAGGCGTCGGTCTCAAACGAATTCGCACTGTCGACGTAATAGGCTTCCGGAACCCACTCGACGTTCGGCCCGAAATAGATGCCGCTCGGATGCTTGTAGAGCAGCTCGGCCCGCAGGAAATGCCGCGGCGCGCCAGGCAGCTCGTTATTGCCCCATTCCGCATCGCCATCGTAGCGGAAATCGCTGAACGTGTAGGCTGCGTGTAGCCAGACCTTATCGGGATCTGGGCCCCTCGCGAACAAGGATTTCAACACGGCGGCGCCGAAGCCGAGTTCGACGCCCTGATGGATCGTCTTGTCGGCATTTCCAACTTGGCAGGTGCTCGGGTTGGTGTTCGTTGTGAAGCACAATAACTCGTTGTCGATGTTGGCGCGGTAGAGCGCGAAATCCCACCGGAAATCGTCCGTGCCGCCGCGCGTGCCGATCTCGTAGGTTGTGGCCCTTTGCGGCTTCAGTTCGAAGAAGGGAATATTGATGCTGCCACCAACGACGCTCTCACCAAAGCTCGGCACCTCGGCGCTGCGCGAGATATTTCCGAACACCTGCCAAGTGCGCGTGACATCCCACACGACGCCGCCCTTCGGACTCCACAAATTGAACTCAGTTTCTCCGGGCGTGGCTCCAAAATCCACGTCGCGCTTGCGTGTGGCGTGTAAGAATTGTGTGCCCGCAACAAGCGCCACCTGCGGGGTCACATAGAAGTGGTTCTCGAAGTAGGCGCTGAGGTTGTGTGATGTGTCTTTCGTAGCGACCGTCTCGTCGCCCTTCTGTCCCGCGAGGTTCTGGTACTGCCGTACGTCAACGCTTCCATTGTGCAGGTTCACGCCCGCGATCAGCCGGTTCGCGAAACCGCCAATGCGGCTTTCATCCGTGATACGTGCAAAGCCGCCATAGTCGTCATAGCGGTTGTCCAGCCACTGGAAGATCGGATGCATGAGGTGGCGGTCGACGTTGAACGCGCCGACCTCCAGCACGGTGCCCGGCATGAGCCGAATCGCCGTCTTGTTGGCGATACGCACCGTCTCGATGTTGCGCTGGTAGTCGCCTGTGATGTTTCCAGGATTGGCCGTCTCGGGAGATGTGAGCGCCACGCGCTTCGTCACGCTGCCCGGAATGCGCTGATCGACGTCGTTCGCATTGACATAGAACCGCGTCTCGACGTTTTCGCTGAGGCGATAGCCCACGTTCATGGACCCGCGCACGCTCTCGCCGTCGCTGTGGTCGCGGAAGCCGTCGGCTTCTTGCCAGGTGCCAGTCATGAAGTAGTCGACCGGCCCTGACACGGCCCCCGAGCTCACCGCCAGCTTGCGGAAGCCGAAGCTGCCGATATCGACACGCGCCCCGAAGAGATCCGCGTCGTATCCGGTCGGCATGACGAAGTTGATCGCCCCGCCGAGCGCGTTGGCCCCGAAGCGCAGCGCATTGGCGCCTTTGAAGACCTCGATGTAGCGGTAGGCGGTCGGGTCGATCTCTTGGAAGTCGCCATAGCCGTCCGCCGTGTTGATCGGAATGCCGTCCATGTACAACTGGATGCCGCGCAAGTGGAAGTTGCGCGACAGGCTCGATCCGCGGATCGAGATGCGGCTGTCCTCGCCCCACTTCGGTTGCACGAAAACGCCCGGCACATAGTCGAGCGCATCCTTGATCGTGACCGCAGGCGTCGACGTCTTGTACGCCGTGTCCGGCACCACCTCGACGGCACCCGGCGTGCGATCGATGTCCACGGTGGCTTCTGCCGTCGTCGGCACGGACAGGCTGCCGGAGCGGTCGCCAGGGGAGGGCGCGCCAGCGTTGCTATCGGTCGCGACGGCAGCAGGTGCAACAGGCTGCGGCGCGGGCGCGGCTTTCGTCTGTGGCTTAGCTTTCGCCTTGAGCTGAGGCGTTGTCGTGGTGACGTTGACCTCTGGCAGCTCGACGGGCGCCTCTTGCGCCGAAGCTGCCGACGACAGCACGGCGGTTAACGCCAGCAACGAGACGGCGAAGCACGCATGATGCGTGGTGCGGGTTGCCCGGGGCGAGCCCAAGGGCCTGAGAAAGAGTGACATGACTTGGAATCCGCATTGAATCTGAAGCGAGCGCCACGCGTGCTTCCGACTCCGGACAGCAACGCACGGCCACCAAAACGAATGCTAATCAGATCAACGCGGACGGAGGCCCGCGGGCGGACGTCGCCCCGGGCTTCGGAGTTTCAGCAAAGAGCGCGGCCGCCAGCGTGTAGGTGACGGCTGCATACTCGGCTTCGCCAGAAAGGCTATATGGCGTCGCATAGGTCAGCGCCGCAGCGCCGCCTGAGGCAAAGGGGCAAAGGCCGTTGTCGACGGACTGGGATTTCGGCTGTGGGGTCGTCCCATCCTCGTCGACGGTGATGTGCTTGAGCCCCGTGCTCGTACAGATCACGATCTCGAATGCGCCACCATCGGCTGCTTCGGCCGACTGCACCATGTAGCCCACCGGCAGCAGGCTGCGCAGAGCCAGCACGGCGAGCAGAAGCACGGTGATGTACGGGCGAATGCGCACGCGCGATCCCTGGCTCGAGACGACGAGCACGCACGGTAAGGGCGGCCGTCATAGTTTGCAACACTGCACGGACACTCGGGCGCAGGCGAAGCGCACCGAAGCGTGCCCGAAACATCACACAGGAGGGCGCATTAGGTAGATTACGGGCCCTGGCGGCGCGGCGCTTGGCGAGGTTATGATGGCAGCCGGATGATCTGGGCAACCGAGAACAACAACATGAGATCACGGATTGCAGCCGCCCCGTGGGGTTGGCTTGTCACCGCCTTCGTCGCAACCGCCGCTATCGGAATGGCAGCTCACGCCCAATCGACGGATCTCCCGGCGGAGGTCGATACGGCCCTGATCGTCTCGGTCGATGTGTCGAACTCCGTCGACGAGGAGCGCTATCGGCTGCAGATGGAAGGCATCGCCAAGGCGCTCGAGGATCCCGAGGTGCTGAAGGCAATTCTCAACGGCCCGCAGGGTGGCATCCTGTTTTCGATGGTCACGTGGGCGGACAAGCCGAAGCTGGCGCTCGCGTGGCAGCGGATAGCGAGCGCCGCGGACGCGGCTGCCGTTGCCGCCAAGGTACGCGCCCTGCCACGTCAGACGGGGGAGTTCACCTGCGTCTCGGGCATGCTGCGCTCTATTTCGGATAAGGTTGTCCCCCAGATTCCGGCGAAGGCGCTGCGCATTGTCCTCGACGTCTCGGGCGACGGCCGCGAAAACTGCAATCCCAATGAGCCGCCCGCCACCGTGCGCGACGAGCTGGCCGCCACGGGCGTGACCGTGAACGGGCTTCCGATCCTCGAGGGCGACGAAGGCCCGATCCTGGAGGACTGGTATCGCGAGAACGTCATGGGCGGGCCGGGATCGTTCATCCTGCCGGCGCACGGCTTCAACGATTTCGGCCGCGCCATTCGCCAGAAGTTCATGATCGAGATCAGCGGCAAGCAGCCCTCCTTTAAGGAGGCAGCAGTCCGCCGCTGACTTACACCCCGGGGCGCCAGCTCAGGTATCGTTGAGCGATGCGGGCTGGCACTTCCAGCGCTTGATGCGCCACTGCGGGTGCTCCTCGTTCCACTTCGCAAAGTAGGGAGGCGCGGCCATCGCGCAGCGCATGCTGTCCATCTCGATCTCTGTGTCGAGCGGAATCTTGAAGTCGCGACAATGGCTTGGATCGGCAATCAGGCAGGCCGAAAGAATGATGCTGAGCATGGGGCGTCTCTCCGCGTTCCGGACGTCGAACGCGCCCGGTTACGCCCCATAGGTAATCAGACTTCCGAGGGCTTTGCAGCCACGATCACGCGGTGAGCAGGATCTCGCCCTTGCCGATGGTCGCCATGTCGCCCGCGAGCTTGCGCACTTTGCCCGGCAACGCGCTGGGCGCCAGCGGGCCGAGCACGTCGGCGACGTAGCGCGAGATGATGCGCAGGATCACCGGATCGATGCGCCCGCAATCGGCGAACGTCGGCAGGACCTCGTCGACCGACGGCCCGATCAGCGTGCCGCGGCGGAGAAGCGGGCCAGGGTGCGGACCGAAGCCTGCCTCGGTCCAAAGCGTGCCGCCCACCATGCGCGAGCCGGCCGCCGCGCCGAACTTGCCTTTTGTGATGACCGTGCCGCGCCGCATGCGCTCACCGGCGCGTTCGCCGACATTGCCGTCCACGAGCACAGTGCCGCCGAGCAGCCCGAACTTGTCGCCGGGCCGCGCGCCACCGAGAAAGTCGCCGACCGAGCCCTTGACATGGATGACGCCACCCTTGGCCGTCGAGGCCAGGAACACGCCCGCATCGCCCGCGATATCGAGGCACCCGCCCGTCATGCCGCGTCCGGCGTAGCCGCCGACCGACCCTTCGACCGTGATCGTGCCGCCGTCGAGGCCGGCGCCGACGTAGTCGATCAGCGACGAGCCGCCCGAAATGACGATCATCGCATCGCCCGGCGTCCCGCTGACCGCGAAGACGTCGCCGACGCGCGGGGCGTGCAAGCCGTCGCCGAGCACGAGGTTCTCGATCTCGCTGACAGAAAGAGAAGCAAGACTGCTCGGAATCAAAGCGCTGAGATCGATGACGCTCGTCGGAGCCTGCCGCAGTTTGAAGCTCAGTGCGCTCATGGCAGCAGCTCCTTGAGGTGATAGTGGTGCTGACCCAGCTTGCCGCCGTAGTTGCCCGCAGAGACACGCGTGACGCCCTTTGCGGCGCCCGTTTCGATGATTGTCTTGAGCCCGGCGCGCATGGCGTCCGCAACGGCCTTCGAGGTGAGGCCGTCGATGACGATCTCGAGCACGGCGATGGTATCCGGGCTGCACTCGGTTTTGACCGCGCCCTTGAGCGTCGGACAGAACGCATCGTTGGTGGAGGCGATGGCGCCCTTGTACTTCGAGCCCACCTTGGAGCCCGAGCGCACAATGCCGCCCGGGAATGGCGTGATCACGTCGTCGACCTTGGCGATCGCCGCGACCGCCGCTTCGGTGGCCTCGAGAAGTCCCGCGCGATCACGCCCGAGGATGAGAAGGTTGCCGCCGCCGACCCCCTCGGTGGTGAAGCCGCACTTGTCCTCGATCACGAACTCGCCGTCCATCACGGGCACGCGCCAGAACCGGCGTTTGCCGAGCTTCTTGGCCGTCTGCCAGCCATCGCCGAAGAAGCGCGGGCCGGCGGCAAGCGCCATCGTCGTCGGGCTTTCGAGGCCGTTGTAGCAGGCCGAGCCGGGGCTCGTCAGAACGCATTGGCCAACGCGATTGACGAGCTGCGGCTTGAGCGCATCCGGCGAGAAGCCGAAAATGAGCACGCGCACGCCGGGCCGCCCGTCAGGCGTCTCCTCGGGGCTGAGCTCGCGGTCGATTCCACACTCGGCGCCGCAGCCGATCACGGAGGTTCCAAACCCGGTCATCACCTCGGCGGAGATGCGGGCCCACTTCAGCGTGTCGGCGGTGATCACGAGCCCGAGCCCGCTCATGCCGAACGCCTCGGCGAAGGTGTCGTCGATAACGACGCCGTTGATGGTCGTGGCGCTCATGGTCAGGAGGTCCTCGGTCCGCAGGGCTGCACGATCACGCATCCGCATTCGCCGCCGGTATGACCGCAGTTGCTGTCGACGATCTCCTGCTCGGAGACGCGGAAGTTGTCGAGCCGCACCGTATGGTACTGCTCGAAGTACTCGCGCAAGGTCTTCTCGATGCCGGGGTCATAGTCGGGCCGCGCCACGTGCGTCGCGCCGGCCACCACCTTGACCACCTGGCCGTTCTTCACGATCAGCTCGCCGCTCTTGAACACGAACAGCGGCGTCTGGAACATGGCCTCGCGGTCGGCATTGTCCTCGTAGATCGTGATGTCGGCGATGGCGCCCGCGCCGAGATGTCCGCGGTCGCGCAAGCCGAGGCTTCGGGCCGGTCCCGCGCGCGTCATGATGGCGATGTCGTAGAGCGTGTACTCGCGATCAAGCGACTTCAGGATCGTCGCCGCCTGCGCCGCGGGATGCAGCTTCTCAAGCATCTCGTTGCGGAACGTGCGGTCCATGAGCAGCCGGATCAGGTGCGGATAGAAGTAGAACGGCGCGCCGTTCGGGTGGTCGGTGGTCAGGAAGATCCGCCACGGGTCGTTGACGAGCAGGAACAGCTCGAGGCCGATGCACCACTGCAGCGCATTGACGTAGCTCTTGTCGCGATACTTCATCGGCACCACGCCGCAGCCCGCATCGCACTCGATGTCCATCACAACCCACTTCTTCGGGTCGGCGGACTTCGTGTTGCCGTACTGGCGCATGCTGTCGCCGGACGCTGTGCACGTCTGCCCGAACAGGATCTGGCCGATGTCGATCGAGACGTTGCTGTGCTGGTTCAAGAGCTCGGCGATCTGCGGCGCGCCGGAGGAGAACTTCATATCCCCTTCCGTGCCGTAGCTGTGGAACTGGATGTGCGTCAGATGCATCGGCAGGCCTTCCGCGGCGCGGATCGTGGCCAGCGTGGAGTTCATGCTGCCCGGGACGCCGAGGTTGCAGCCGTGGATGTGGATCGGGTGCGGAACGCCGAGTTCCTTCATCCCGCGTGCGAGCGTCAGGATGATGTCGCGCGGCGTCAGACCGTAGAACTCGTGCTTCTCGTCGAGGTCGAGCTGGCGCTGGTTGAACTTGAAGGCGCTGATGCCGCCTGGGTTCACGATCTTGACCGCCAGCGCCTGCGAGGCGTGCATCGTCCAGGCGATGTAGTCCTTGATGAAGGAGAAGTCCTTCTTCTGCGAGAGCGCGCGCAGGAAGAAGTCGTCGCTGCCGAGCATCACGAACGCGCCCTTGTCGATCATGGGCGTATCGCCCATCTCGAGGTGCGCCTGCCGCGCGTTGGCGGGCAGCATCGCCGGCTCGAAGGCGGCCGTGTATCCCATCTCGGCGTAGCGGTAGCCTGCAGTCATCGTCGAGGGCACGGCGTGGCCGCAGCCCGAGCGCAAAAGATCGGTGCGCGCCACCTCATGACCATAGTGGTCCTCCGGCAGCATCGTGCGGCCGATGGTGACCTTGCCGCCGCCGATGTGGCTGTGCGGATCGATAGCGCCCGCCATGACAACGCGGCCGTTGAGCGTGTACTCGGCATCGATACGCGTTCCGGGCCCCGGCGAGGCGACGATGCGCCCGTCCTTGACGTAGATGTCCCGCACCTCGCCGTTGACCCCATTCGCGGGGTCATAGACGGTTCCGCCGGTGAACTTGATCAGCATTCTCTTTGGTCCTCGAGGCGGGAACGAAACTAGAGCGCGAGCTCGATGGCGCCCAGGATGTCGGCGGCCTTCGGTAGGTCCGATCGTCCTAAGTTGCGCAAGGGCAGCGAAACAACGTTGTCGACGCGGATGATGCGCCCAGCGTGATCCGCGCCCGGCGTTCCGATCGGAATGAACACCTTGGGCGTTCCCGCAAGCTTGAGGCCGGGGGTGCCCAGCACGATTGTCGGCAGCTTGGTGGCCGGCGGGCCGAGATCCGGCGAGAACGAGGCCAGCCAGACTAAAAGGTCGCCCTCGCCCGCACCCAGCATGCGTGGAATGGCGTAGCGCAGGAAATCGTAGTCCGGCTTCCCGCTCGCAAACGAGACCCGCAGCGGAAAACCGCTCTGCCACGATCCGACTGCTCCGGCCGAGATGCCGCCCTCGTTGCCGCCGAGCGACAGACCTGCAGCGCGGCCTTTGACATTGAGGTCCTTCACGAGATCGGAAATCGTGCTGACGATGAGGTCCGCGTTCGGGAAGTCGAGACTGGGCGGGGCCCAGACGAACACGGGATAGGCGGCCTTCTGGCAGCGCTCGGCCAACGCCTTCACATCCGCGAGCGGCACACCCGCGACCGTCTCGACCGCCAGTGGCGCACCGCGAATCTCAGCGGCGAGCGCGGCGGCGACCTCACCGATGCGGTCGAGTTCACAGGGAAGTGTGATCACCTCGCCGATGCGCGGCCCCTTTGCGCCGGACTGGTCGAGCCCCTTTCCGACGAAGACGATGGTGCGCTTGGCCGGCGTGTCAGAGAACAGTGACTGCTCGACGTTCACGATGCGCTCGAAGAAGCGCGGGTGCAGCTTATGGACGTCGGAGGCGAGGATAATGAAAATGTCTGCCCGGTTGCGGGCTTCCGTCAGCGTGGTGGTGATCCAGCCGCGCGTCTGCAGCACCCGGAAGTTACGGTATTGGGCTTCGGAGAGTGCGTGGTCCACGACGCCGCCGCTCTTGTCGGCCAGCGCCAGCACGGCGCGGATGCCGTCGACATCGGTGCCGAGACCGCCGTAAAGCGGCAGAGACGATTGTCGGATGAGATCGGTTGCCGCCTGGATGGCGGTGGCGAGATCTACGTCGTGGCCATCGACCTGAGGCTTCGCCCCGTCGACCTTGCGCTCGAAGCCGGCCACGGCTTTGTCGCAGCCGTTCTTGGTGACGCGCAGCCCGGTCTCGTCTTTGGCGAGCTCGAGATCGTCACAAACGAGACCGCAGAACGGGCAGGCGACGTCGGTGATCGCGTTGGACTTGGGCGGCGTGCCCGGGCTTGAGGTCCAATTCGGCATAGTGGGGGGTCTCGTAATTTGATTTGGCGCGGAACAAAAGCATGGACGGGCCGGCAAAACAACAGCCGAAGATGGTGCGCCGCAGGGTGGCGAATAGGCGCATCGATTGCGTGTGTTGCCAACCTTCCCTATTGTCCCGCGCCAGCTGCAAAATGCGGCACGTAAAGCCAAGGAATCCCTGGAGGACTGCTGATGGTTAGATGGTTTGCTTCACTGCTGGCGCTGGTGGCTTTGATGCCGGCCGCCGCCGACGCGCACGGCCCGACTCGCCAGAAGGTGTCGGAGACGGTCGAGATCAACGCTCCCGCCGACAAAGTGTGGGAGGTCGTCGGCAATTTCCAGGACATGAGCTGGCATCCAGCTTTCGTTAAGACCGAGGGCACCGGCGGCAACGACGTTGGAGCCACTCGCACTCTTACGGTCGCGAGCGGCGGACAGATCTTCGAGAAGCTCAGCAAGTACGACGCAGCCAAGAAGAGCCTCGCTTATGAGATCACCGAGGTGGATGTGAAGGTGGTCCCGGTGACCAACTACTCCGCCCACATCACGGTTACGCCTGACGGGGACAAGTCCAAGGTGGAGTGGCGCAGCGCCTTCTACCGCGGCTTCGTGAACAACGACCCCCCGCCAGAGCTCTCGGATGAGGCCGCCGTGAAAGCCATCACCGATGTGTTCCAGACCGGCCTCGCCGCCCTCAAAAAGAAGCTGGAAGGCGGCTGATGCCGCTGAGCCTGCGCTGGACAGTGCAGGAATGCCAAGTGCGGCGAGCGTCGCCGTACTTGGCATCTCTTATGTTGGCAGTCGGGCTATGGGCGGGAGCGTTCGCGAGCGCTGTGGCTGAAACGCAAGCGATTCGCGAGGCCTTCGTCACCAACCAGACCGGGGACACACTCTCGGTTGTCGATCTCGCGACCGGAGCGGCTGTCGAGGAGATCAAGGTTGGCGGCAAGCCGGCCGGCGTTGCCATGGCCCCGGACGGCGGCTTCGCCTATCTGACCTCGCCGGAGAGCAAGGAGCTGGTCGTGGTCGATGCCGGCCAGCGGAAAGTCGTCTCCCGCTTTAAGGTCGGGGAGGGGCCGCTCGGCATCGCCGCGCACCCCTCGGACGGCCGCGTGTTCGTGGCCGACTGGTACGCCCACAAGCTGTTCGCCGTGGATCCCCGCACCGGCAAGGTAATTGCCAGCGTCGACGTCGGTCAGTCGCCGTCCGGCGTTGCCGTCACGGCGGACGGAGCGTCGATCCTCACAGCCGACCGTGACAGCAACGAGGTCTCGCTGATCGACGCCGCCACGCTGCAACGCATGTCCTCCATCGCCGTCGGCCAGCGCCCGTTCGGGGTCACCGTCGATGACCAGGGGCGGCGCGCTTACACGGCCAACGTCGCGAGCGACGACGTGAGCGTGATCGATATTGCAGCGGGCAAGGTCGTGGGGACGGTAAAGGTCGGCCGGCGCCCCTATGCGGTGGCTCTGGCGGGCGGACGCGGCTTCGTCACCGACCAGTATGCAGCCACAGTGACCGTCTTCGACCTCGAGACGCTTGCGGTCGTGAAGACGATCGACGTCGGCGAGTACCCCGAGGGCATCGAGGCCGATCCCACCGGCCGTGCTGTCTACGTGGCCTGCTGGGAAGCCAACACGCTCGAGCGAATTGATACGGCAACTCTTGAGGTCACGGCCCGCATCGATGTCGGCGACGGCCCCCGGGCCTTCGGCCGCTTCCTGCGCTAACGCCACCCGACCCAAACGGCAGCATACGCCCGGAATCTCTCCCTTTTTTTGCCTGTCCGCGCCGGTCCTTGCCGAGAATTCATGTTCGGGAGATTGCCCGGCGGCGGGGTCCGAGGTTAGAAGACTTCCCGAGAAGGCTGCTAGAATGGCGCCCCGTAGGAGGAAAACGAACTATGTTGAGGTTCATTCGCGCGTCCGTCGCGCTGGGCTTGGTGTTGTTGCCGGCTGCAGCAAGCGCCGCAAGCGAGCACAAGGCGGCGCCAATTCTCTTCGAGAGCCGCCAGCTCGATCTCATCAGCAAGGGTGAGGAAGTCACCTACCGTTTCGAGAAGACGGGGTCTGACGAGCGTCTCGTTGGCAAGAACTACGCGGACGACATCCGCCTCGGCGTCGCCAATGTTGGCGGCAAAGGTGAGCGGGACGTGGTCTTCAAGGTATTCACGGGCGATCAGGCGCGCGATCCGCAGAACTGGCCCGACCTCACAATTAATCCGCTCTTTATCTGGTATCTCGACCGCACAGTCGGCACCTTTAACTCGCTGGCGGGCGGAAGCCAGATGTACCTCAAGCACAAGATCCGCGAGGCTTTGGGCAGTGCCACAGCCGAGGAGGTAAAGGCCGATTACAACGGACAATCCGTCGACGCCTACAAGGTCACCATCGCGCCCTTCGCCGAGGACGTGAGCGCGTCGAAGATGCAGGGCTTTCACAAATCGACCTTCACCATTGTCGTAAGCAACCAGGTGCCGGGTTATTTCGTTCACCTCCAGTCGAACTTCGTGAGCACTCAGGCCGCCGGACCTGAGCTCAAGGAAGAGATCAAGGTCGTTGGACTGGCAGGAGAGAAATCGCAATGAACAAGCTGACAAAGCTGCTCGCGCTTGCAGGGTTGGCGGTAGCGGTGGCCGGTGCTGCGGCGTTCGGCGAGGAATGCCCCGACACCAAGACGCAACCGCAGCTCATCAACGACTATCCGACCAATGTGCGCGGCGATTACATCTACGGCTGCATGATGGTCAACGGGCAGACGCGCGACGTGCTCGATAAGTGCGCCTGCTCGATCGACGTGATCGCGTCAGTGCTGCCGTACAAGGAATATGAGGAAGCCGAGACCATCATGGCGGTACGCCAGCGTGGCGGTGAGAGCGTCGCCTATATGTACGCGCCGCCGATGCTCGAGAAGGTGAAAAACCTGAAGCGCGCGCAGGTCGAAGGCGAGGTTCGCTGCTTCTGATCGCGACACCCGCCCGCTGCGGACATTGCTGAAATATAAAAGGGCGCCTCTCACGAAGCGCCCTTTTCCTTGAGCCGGAATTGCGCCAGCGCGGCTTTACGCGCCTTTCGGGCTGGCGTGACCTTTGAAGACTTTGCCGTCCGTATCCTCGGCCGTGACCTCAAGCGTCTCGTCGCCGCCTCCGGCGTACGTGAAGCGGATGTACGGATCCTCCGACAGCGAAATGCCGCCCTCGACGCGGAAGATGCGCTCACCGCCGCGCGAAACGTCGATGACGCGAAGGAACTTGGCGGGGATGTAAAAGCCCGTCGCCTGGTTGAGCTGCAGGCCGGAATACTGCGGATGGCGGATTTTGATCTGTCCCTCGCGACGCGCATCCGCCGTCGCGGGAAGATGCTTGATCTGCATCCGGCCGGCTTCGGCAAGCGCCGCATCGGTATCTTTGAGCGCTGGCGCAGAGCAGCCGCCGGCGGCTTTCACGAAACGCGTCGCCATCAGCAGCTTGCCGTCATTCGTTTCCACGATGGCGCGAATGTTCGAGTACATGTCGACGCGCACGCGCATTTCGATCACGCGCTCCCCGTCGCCGGCCGCCGGACCGAACAGGAACTCGGCCGCCAGGGGTGCCGGGTTCTTGTCGATGACGAGCGCGAGCTTCTTGGCCGATTTCGCCGTGGCAGCAGGGATGCGAATAGTCAGCGGAACGAGAGCCGCGTCCTCGGCGCGATAGGGGGCCTCGAGAGCCACGGCCGACGCGTCCTCGGTCACCGTTCGCCCGCCGAAAAGATCCTGCTCCAGGGCTGGCCAGACATCGTCTTCGGCTGCAGTCAGCGGGCCAGCCAAGCCAAGGACCAGCAGGCCACCGAGTGCAAGACCAGTGAAACCAATGGGGCGCAGCGAATTGCCGAGCCTCCGCCAGACGGAACGCATCGAGCGTCTCCTTTTTCTTTCCGGCTGTTTTTGTGTGCCTCGTCGAGGAGTGCCGGCAAAGCCATCGACGGGTCCGAAGCACATATTATATACGCCGCGACGCCCAATCAGGCATTGTTTCCCGCCCCGCGTTGCCGAATGTGCCGGATTTAGGCGTTTGCGACGATAGACTTCCGCCAAGGTACCGAGGCCCATGCAAGGCCTTGAGGACGTGGCAATCTTCGCCCGCACGCGAACGCCGGAAACATCAAAGCGCGATATTAAGCGTCGCGGGCATTAGTCTCGTTGAATACGGGAAAAATAACCAGAGATTCAAGCGGCTAGGGAGGGAACTCTGCCAAAATGATAAAATTTTTGGGGCAAAAATTATTCACAAAACGAAGAGAAACACAAGGGGACTGCATCACATCTTGCCAGGGAAAAAATCTAGGCGTGCGGCGCAGCAATTTGCATTGCGACGCAAAAAACATCGATAGAATGGCCCTAAAAAAGGGTCAGAATGCTTGTCCTATCGGTGAGATAAGAAAAATGGTCTCACGGATTGTCTTGCAGACCTCACGAGAAAGTGTCTAAAAGGGAGCCACGGTAGCGATGGCTTCAGGGATACTCTCAGTGCAAGAGGTTCCCAATCGTAAGTCAGCGGAAAACAAGGGAAAAATCCCGACAAACCGTATTAGGGCTGTGACACGCTGTCGTTCGCTGCCGCTTGCAAGCGTGGCAAGAACTTTAAGGAGGAAGCGCGATGCGCAGAAGTGCACTCGCATGCGGGCTGCTCGCTACTGCCGCTCTGAGTTCGCCGGTTTTGGCGAACGAGGACGTCATGAAGGCGACGTCAGATCCGAACAACTGGGCAATGCAGCAGGGTCAGTACTCTGGCTGGCGTTACTCGGAACTCGACCAAGTCAACACCTCGAACGTCAAGGACCTCAAGGTTGCTTGGCAGTTCTCGACCGGCGTTCTTCGCGGTCACGAGGGCTCGCCCATCGTTGTTGGCGACCGGATGTACTTGAACTCCGCGTTCCCAAACAACGTGTTCGCCCTCGACATCTCGGACCCGTCGGGCCCGAAGATCCTTTGGAAGTACTCTCCGAAGCAGGACCCCTCCGTTATCCCGGTCATGTGCTGCGACACGGTCAACCGTGGCGTGCAGATCGCTGGTGATACGCTGGTCCTCGGCCAGGCCGACACCACGCTCGTCGCTCTGGACGCCGCGACTGGCAAGGAGAAGTGGAAAGCCGTCAACGGCGATCCCAAGAAGGGTGAGACCCACACGGGCTTCGTCATCATCATCAAAGACAAGGTCATCATGGGCACCTCCGGCGCCGAGTTCGGCGTCCGCTGCCACGTGACGGCTTACAACCTGGCCGATGGCAAGCGCGCTTGGCGCGCCTACTCCATGGGTCCGGATGCCGACATCCTCGTCGATCCTGAGAAGACCCTGTCGCTCGGCAAGCCGGTCGGCAAGGACTCCTCGCTTAAGACCTGGACCGGTGACCAGTGGAAGATCGGTGGCGGTTCGACCTGGGGCTATGCCTCTTACGATCCGGAAGCCGACCTCCTCTACTACGGCACGGGCAACCCCTCGACCTGGAACCCGGCTCAGCGCGCTGGACCGGACGGCAAGCAGATCGACCAGAAGTGGTCGATGACCCTGTTCGCTCGTAACCCCGACACCGGCATCGCTACGTGGGCCTATCAGATGACCCCGTTCGATGAGTGGGACTATGACGGCGTCAACGAGTCGATCCTCACGACGCAGACCTTCGACGGCCAGGAGCGCAAGGTTCTGACGCACTTCGATCGTAACGGCTTCGGCTATACGCTCGATCGTCTGAACGGCGAGCTGCTCGTCGCGCAGCCCTACGACGAGGATCTGAACTGGTCGACCGGCGTCGAGATGGACAAGTCGAAGCCCAACTACGGTCGTCCGACCGTCGTGGCTGAGAAGTCCACCTTCCTCAACGGTCCGGACGTCAACACGAAGAACGTCTGCCCCGCCGCTCTCGGCTTCAAGGATCAGCAGCCTGCAGCTTACTCGCCGCAGACCAACCTGTTCTATGTGCCGGTCAACAACGTCTGCATGGACTACGAGCCGTTCAAGGTTTCGTACACGCCGGGTCAGCCGTACGTTGGCGCGACGCTGTCGATGTTCCCGCCTGAGGGCAAGACGAACTCTGGCCACTTCACGATTTGGGACGGCGTTGCTGGTAAGATCGTTCACCAGCATGACGAGCCCTTCTCGGTTTGGTCGGGCGTCCTGACCACGGCTGGCGGTCTCGCTTGCCACGGCACTCTTGAAGGCTACTTCAAGTGCCGCGACGCGAAGGACGGTGCTGAGCTCTTCAAGCATCGCCTGCCTTCGGGCTCGATCGGCAACGCTATGACCTACGCGGTCGGCGGTAAGCAGTACATCGGCATCTTCTCGGGTGTTGGTGGCTGGGCCGGCATCGGTCTCGCCGCTGGTCTCGATAAGCCGACCGACGGCCTCGGCGCCGTGGGCAACTACGCTGGCCTGAAGGCTTACACCGACCTCGGTGGCACCTTCACGGTCTACGCACTGCCCTAATAGGGTTAGCAAGAAAGCCTGAGCCGGCGCGGGGAAACCCGCGCCGGTTTATTGCGTGAAAGTAATCTTCAATGTGGGTTGTCCGAGCAATCGCTCGTCACCAACTTTTGAAGATTGAGCGGGAACGAATGACTGAATTGTGAGGTCAAAGTTCCCACTATGCGGTTGTGGTTTCGGTTCGCCGAACGTTATGGGAAGAGCATTGAGGAACAGGGGACGCGCGTGAAAAGGTTGAAAACTGGACTACTTGCCGTGAGCTGCTTCAGCGTGGCGGTTGCATTGAGCTTCTCGGCTGCTATGGCGGCACAGGACCCGCCTCCGGCGGAGGCTCCGCCGGCTGACGTCGGCACCGGCAAAGAGCCCCCTCCGACCGAAGTAACCGACGAAGAAAAGGCCAAGGCCGCTAAGGCGCTCGAGCTTGCCAAGTCCGGCAAGAAAGAGCTCGTCGACGGAAAATGGCAGCTGGAGGACGGCACGCCGACCTACAACATCGTCAAGGAAGGCGACGCCATTAAGCAGGTCGACTGGTACACCTATTCCGGCTGGCGCCGTTACCACGCCGAGTGCCACGTCTGTCACGGTCCGAACGCTGAAGGCTCGACCTTCGCTCCCGCGCTGGCGGATTCGCTGAAGACCATGACCTACGAGAAGTTCCTCCAGGTCGTTTCGAGCGGCCAGCGCCGTGACGTTGGCGGCACCTTGTTCATCATGCCGGCGCTCGGCGATAACAAGAACGTCATGTGCTACATCGACGATCTCTACGTGTACATCAAAGCGCGCGCCTCCGGAGATCTTCCTGGCGGTCGTTTGAGCCCTGACCAGCGGGCCGAAAAGCCCAAGGAGGCTCGCGAGTACGAGGACTCCTGCCTCGGTGACTAAGGCGTAGCCGGCAGTTTCGGCGGCTGCCTCTGGATAAGAGAGAAAAAACGATGAGAACGCGCGCCGTATTCGTAACTGCTCTTATGAGCCTCGTAGCCGCCTCGAGCGGTGCCGAGGCCGCTGAAGGCCATCTCGCGGACGCGGTGAACCGTCAGGTTCTCCGCGTCTGCGCCACCCCGTCAAATCTCCCGTATTCGAACGAGAAGGGCGAGGGCTTCGAGAACAAGATCGCAGAGGTCTTTGCCAAGGACCTCAAGCGTCCTCTCGAATACACGTGGTTCCCGCAGGGTTTGGGGTTTGTCCGCAAGACGCTGACGGAAAAGCGCTGTGACCTGATCATGGGCACGGTGCAAGCCGACGAGTACACGCTCAACACCAACCACTACTATCGCACCACCTACGCACTGGTGACGAAGCCGGGTTCGGGCCTTGAGGACGTGACCTCGATCCTGGATCCCAAGCTCAAGGGCAAGAAAGTCGGCATCCAGGCGGGCTCGCCGGCGGCGGACTACGTGGCGAAAGCCGGTCTCATGCCGACCGCGAAATCCTTTCTCTTCATCGTCGACACGCGCTACCAGAACCCCATGCAGGACATGATCAACGACGTGCGCTCCGGCGAGATCGATGTTGGCGTTCTATGGGGTCCCCACGCCGGCTTCTATGCCAAGCAGGGTGGAGAGCCCCTGAACGTTGCGCCAGTCCTGGAGGTGAAGCGAGAGGGCCTTCCGAGGCTCGAGTACCGCATCACCATGGGCGTGCGCGCCAACGAGACGGCATGGAAGCACGAGATCAACAATCTCATCGCCAAGCATCAGGGTGAGATCGACAAGATCCTGCTCGACTACGGTGTGCCGTTGATCGACGAGGACAACAAGTTGATCACCGAGCCGCGCTACCCCAAGGGTACGAACTAGCGGACTTCCGGAAAATCGGGATTGGGTTTTCCGAGAGACACGAGACACACAGCACAGGGCCTTTCCGCACAGCGACTGGTGCGGAAAGGCCCTGATCGTTTGCACGGCGCGCAAGACGTGTCAGTCTGCTCCGGTGCTATTCTGGATGAGCGGGAAGCGTAATCAAGCGAATGAGACGCGCAATTTGCAGGCTTGGTCAGGCGGCCGCGCTGGCCTTCTATCTGGCTGCCAGCGGAGCAACGGCGATCGATGCGGGCGCCGTGCCCGAGCCGGAGGGCTATCGCACGGACGATTACCGATCGCCGGTCCCGAAGACACTCACCGGCGCCCGCGTAATTGGGGCCGACGAAGCCGAGGCGCTGCTCAAGGCGCGAGAGGCGGTGTTTATCGACGTCTTCCCGCGCGCTCCCAAGCCGCCAAATCTTCCTGCCGGCACCGTCTGGCGCGATCCGACCCACATGACGATTGAAGGCGCCCACTGGCTGCCGAACGTCGGCTACGGCGTGCTCTCGCCGGAGTTCGAAACGTACTTCAAATCTCGCCTCGAGCAACTCACGGACGGCGACGGGGTCCGGCCCGTGGTGTTCTTCTGCCTCAAGGACTGCTGGATGTCCTGGAACGCCGGCAAGCGCGCGCTGGAGTGGGGCTATAAGAACGTGATCTGGTTTTCCGAGGGGACTGACGCCTGGCAAGAGGCCGGCTTCGACCTCGTGAAGGCAACACCGGTTCCCTGATCCCGGAGCCTATGCGGCAAGCGCGCGATCGGTGATCTCGCGCAGGCCGCTCTAGCTCGTCATGTTGTTGCGGATCGCGCGCGTCACGGCGTAGAGATGCTCTTCGATCAGCACCGGGATTTCGCACGCCAGCGGGATGTTCGTCTGCCGCTCCTGGAAGATGCGCTGCGCCCAGTTGAATTTCTCACGCGCGTCGGCGAGGTTCGGCGGGTCTTCCGTAGAGCCCGACGGAACCTTTTTCTCGAGCTCGACAATGGCCGTGCTCTGGCGCTCAAGCTCCTTGGCGCGCTCTTTCTGCGACTTCTGATACTTTTCGATGCCGCTCATCACGCTACGCCGCTGACCGGCGACCTTATCGAACAGGCCTGCAAACAGCAGCGTCAGCTTCTCGTCGCGCTTGTCCTCAGGCTGGTCCTTGGCGAATTTCTGGATCGCCGCCTCCGCGTCGTCGAGCGAGATGCGCCGGCTTGCCAGCAGCTCAATGAGATCAGGAATCCCCGGCTCGCGGAACCAGCCCTTCACCCCTTCGATCGGGGGCCCATCCCAGATCTGCGCTGCGGAAATCGACTCGACTTTGCGCTGCACGCAGGGCCAGTCGGTGGTCATGTCGATCGGAGGCGGCGTGGCCTCCGCTTCGCCCTCGATCGTCGTTTGGGGCGCGCCGCCACCCGCGCCGGGGCCGGCATGAAGCGCGCTTGCTCCGAGCACGAGGCACGAAAGGAAGATCGGCAAGGAAAGGCGTTGAGCGGTACTGGTCATGTTTCTTCTCGCATTATCCAGGTTCGCCGAATGCGTTGCTTGATCCCGTCGGCTAGCTCGCGCCACCCGGCCCGCCACGGCGGGAAATCAAGCCTTTGGAGGGGTTATAAGCATAGACCGCGGCCCCAAGGAAGAGCACCGTATACGCCGCAACGACGTAAAGATTGGTGAGATCCACCGAGCCGTCGGGAAGACGAGCCCCCACCTGCCCATAGAGGGCGAAGCGGATCAGCTCGACCGCATACGTGAAGGGGTTGAACAGGCAGATGTCGTGGAGCAGCGGACTGCTCTCGCGGATGCGCCACAGCGGATAGAGCGCCGACGAGGCGAAGAACATCGGGAAGATGACGAAGTTCATGACGCCCGCGAAGTTCTCGAGCTGCTTGATCACCGAGGAGATGAAGAGCGACAGCGAGCCGAGCATCAATCCCGAGAGCAGGAGGGCAGGCAAAACCGTGAAGTAATTCATCGTCGGCGGCGGTAGGCGCCAATAATAGACCGCACCGGCGAGGGCCGCGATCTCGATCACCGTCGCGCCAATGATGGCCCGGCGAATGAAGCGCTCCGAGAAGAGATCCGTCGCTGCATTGAACATCAACAGCACGATAAGCAGCGCCGGTACCGCAAGCAGCGCCCAATGCGCCGTTGCGGGCATGTCGGCTTCCCAGAAGTAGAAGATGGCGAGGAAGACGTAGGACTGGATCGCCGCCACCGCGACGCCGCCGATCAGCTTCGACAGAAGCAGGAAGGAACGCGGGAAGGGGCTGACGAGCAGCGTGCGCATGGCGCCGGTCTCGCGATCGTAAACCATCGAGAGAGACGACTGCATGGCGTTGAACAAGAGGATCATGCCGAGCAGGCCCGGCACGATATACACCTCGTAGAGCACGTAGGTTTCGTACGGCGGGATGATCGAGACGCCGAGCACCTGGCGGAAACCGGCTGCGAAGATGAACAGCCAGACTAGCGGCCGAACGAGCGCCGAGAAGAAACGCTCGCGCTGATGCAGAAAGCGCAGCACCTCGCGCCAGACGATGCCGCGGAAGCAGTAGAAGTAGGCGAGCAGGCCCAGCCGGCGCGGCGCGGCGTCGGCACCCGAAGTCGATTGTGGCGTAGCATCGGAGTGCACGATATCGACGTTCATGCGGCCTCCTCTTCGGCCGATGCGGGCCCTGTGAGAATACGAAACGCGTCGCGAGGCGTGATGGCTCCCGTCTCAGCCAGAAATCCGGGCAGATGGCCCGAGAACAGCACCTTGCCCTTGTGCAACACGAAGATCAGGTCGGTCTCGGCGATCTCGTCGATGAGGTGCGTGGCCCAAAGCACGCCAAGCCCTTGTCGCTGCACGAGCCCGCGCACGATGCCGATAACGCTTTCGCGCGAGCCGATGTCGAGGCCGACCGTCGGTTCGTCGAGCAGCAGACAGCCGGGCTTATGGAGAAGCGAGCGGGCGATTTCGACGCGCCGCGCCTGGCCGCCCGAAAGGTTTCGCACTTTGTCATGGGCACGGTCAGCGAGCCCGACCGTCGTGAGTGCGTCCGCGGCCCGTCGCTTCGCCTCTCGCGTGCCGATGCCATGCAGGGCCGCGTGATAAAGCAGGTTTTGCTGCAGCGACAGATCGCCGTCGAGCGTCTTCGATTGGAACACGACGCCGAGCCGTTGCAAGGCTGCACCCGGCCGGCGGCGAACATCGTTGCCGAGGATACGGATCTCTCCGGAGACGTTGTCGTAGAGACGCGTGACCAGCGAGAACAGCGTCGACTTGCCCGCGCCGTTGAGGCCGAGCAGAACGCCGAACGTTCCGCGCGGCACGGTCAGCGAAACGTTGTCGAGCACGCGCTTCTCGCCAAAGCTATGGCTCACGCCTTCGACAACGAGTGCGTCAGGGTGCGAATTTTCGGTGGCGTCGCTCACTGTCCGGTCAAATCCTTTTCGTCGAGATCGCGGCGGCTGGAGGTCCATCGTTGAAGAAGCGCGGCCCGACTATCGCGCACTCGCCTTTGCCAGTCGACTTGCACTTGGGGGAGCAAGCTTTCCCAATGACGATGGAATAGTCCCAAACTACGCTCCGGCGAGCAGCCGCCATGATCCTCTCCGAGATTTACCGTCGGGCAAGGCGGAGGCGCCGGCTCCGCCTCCCAGCTTAGAACGGGGCTGAAACCACACCCCAGGGATAACGCCCGACTTTGATCGATTTCGTCACGCGCAGCGATTCAACGTCGATGACGGAGACGTCGTTCGAAGTGCCGTTGGTGGTGAATAGGAGCTTCTCATCGGGCGTAAAGCCGAGGTTCCAGACACGCTGCCCGACCAGAAGATACTTCTCCACCTCGCGCGTCTCCACGTTGACGACCGCTACGCGATTGGCCGGCCCAAGTGCGACGAAGGCCCTCTTGCCGTCTTTCGTGATGCGCACGCCCACGGGCTGGATGGCATCCTTGTTGATGCCCTGGATCTCGAACGTTACCTTGCCCAGAACCTTGCGCGTGTCCGTCTCGATAACGGTCACCGTGCCACCGATCTCGGCGCTGACCCACACTTGCTTGCCGTCCGGCGTGAACTCGGCAACGCGTGGCCGGTTGTCGACCAGCACGTTGTCGATGTTCTTGAAGCTGTGCGCATCGATGAAGTGCGCCATGTTGGTCGTTTCGGACGTGTTGACGAGGATCTTCCCGTCCGGGCTCATGCCCATACCCTCCGGCTCGACGCCGACCGGAACGTCCGTGATGATCGTGCCCTTGAAGATGTCGACGACGGTGACGAGGTTGTCGTCCTCGTTCGACACGTAAAGCGGGTTGCCGGAGATGTGCAGGATCGGAAGCTCGGGATCGGGGCCCGACGGCAGATCCTTGATGTGCTCGAAGGTCTCGGTGCTGAACACCTGCATCTTGTTATCGTCGCTGGCGCACACGATCACCCACTTGCCTTCGTTGGCAAGGATGATGCCCCGTGGACGCATCCCCGTATTGATGGTGTGGATCACCTCGAGCTTCTCGCTGTCGATGACCGAGATCGTGTTTTCCTTTTCGTTCGAGACGAACACCCGATAGGCTGAGGCGCTCGAAGCGCTCATTGCCAGCAGGGAAGCGGCCAAAGCAATTGCGAGGCCATGCCGTTGTCTTGTCACGTCGAAGCTCCTTGGTCGTTCGCTCGAGTTCTTTTTTAGTTAGTTTTTATAGGCTGTGCACTTGCTCTCAGGCTGGTCCGTTCCCAGTGTGTCGAGCTCGGTTAACTGGTGAAGGAAACCTGGTTGAGGCGATACCGTGACGTGAAGCTTGTCGGTCGCCACGATAATGGGCTGGCGAAGCTGTCCATTCCAGGTGCGGTAGGTGACCTTCTGACCCTTGAAGGCCGCAAGCTCGAATTCGGGTGAGCGCATATAGCCGATGAGCGTCTTGGTATCGGCCGTGTTCTTGCGTGTCGCGGCCTCGCCCACGGAGCGTACTGCTGCCCAGGCATTATAGTCGAGCGGCCGCATATTGCGCTTGGCGAGTCTCTTGAAGCGGTTTTGAAACTGCGTGCCGCCCCAGAGCTCGGTGGCCGGATGCCAGGGCGTTGCAAACAGGCCCGCTGTGCCGACCACCGGCCGCGAGATCCAAGTCCGATAAGGGAAATAGTCGCCGAACAGCTCGCCTTCGTCTGCAACGACGACGACGTCATGCTCAGGGAGTCCCTGCATGAAGCTCGGTATCTGCTGCTGGATCTGCTCGAAGCCGCCATCGGCCCGCCGACTGCCGGGATCATAGTCAAACACACGCTCATCGACGATCTTGTGCCCGAAGCGCTTCGCGGTGCGCCTGATGGCATCGGCGTAAAGCTTGTCCTCCGGTGTTTGACCGACGACGAGCACCCAGTTGCGCCACTGCTTCCATGCCAGGTATTGACCGAGTGCGTCGGTCAGCATGGTGCGCGACGGCGCCGTGTGCTTGACATTGACCCGGCACTCTTCTTCGCGCAGCACCTCGTCCGGCGCTGAGGTGTTGAACACCAAGGCGTCTTTGGCCTTCAGCGCATCGGCGATCTTGAGCAAGGTCTGCGGGCTGGCATCGACGACAACAAACGGAACGCCGCCGTCAACGCGCTTCGTGATCTCCGAAACGAGCTCATCGGGGTTCGCGCTGTCGAATGTGTCCAGACTGAATTCCTGTTTCAGGAAGCGCCCAGTAGTATTGTTATCCGAGATCGCGAGTTTCGCGCCGGCAACGCCGTCGTCGTCCGGCGGAATGTCGAGTAGCGACAGGGGCGGCAGGCGATCCTCGCGAATTTCCCTCGCCATCAGTAGTCGGATCTTCAGCATTGCCTCATCGCCCGCGGCAAGGGCGTTCGCCGGTGCGGCAGGGGGCGCTGCCGGTGCGGGCGCGCCCTCGCCGGCAATTGCGGTCAGAGGCAGGGCAATCCCTACGGTTAGCGCGGCAAGAAGGGAAGTTTCCCTAAGGAAAACACCACGCAGGCGACAAAAAACAGACCGGGCGGGCCGAGATGCCGGCCCAGTTGAGAAGCTCATAGCGTTTCCTCCCGGTGGACGGTCCTAGCAGCGCCAAGACCGAGCCGGTATATTGTAACATCTTCCCTGGGAACATCGCATCGAATTGCCAATTGTCAAGTTCGTGGCAGGCGGCCCTCTCGCTTTTGTTACAGCCCGTGAGGGCGGCCTTCCGGGACATTGCACTTGCAAATCGCTATCTATCGAACACACGTTATACAGTAAGCAAAAACAGGTTCGGGAGGATGGCAGGACCACATGAAGAAAAGTCGAGTGGCGGCTTGGCTTGCAGCGGTTTTGGCACTGGTGGCGGCGGCTCCAAGCATCGCCACTGCTGCGCCGAAGTTGGCAATCTTCCCGATCGATATGTCGATGCCGCGTTCCGAGGAAGATTTTTTCCGGGGCGTGTCGGGACCAAATCCCGACGAGCAGAAGCGCTTGAGTTTGGCCCGCGATGAGCTGGAAAAGCGGTTCGCCGAGAGCGGACGCTATGAAATCGTCGATCTCACACCCATTTCCGAAGAGATAAAGGCTGCCCAGCCGATCTTCGAATGCAATGGATGCGAGGTGGACCTCGCCGCAAAGGCCAAGGCCGATCTTGTCATGACCGCGCTCATCGACAAGATCTCGGAAACGCACCTGAGCCTGACGGTTGCGATTATCGACGTGGCTGAGAGCAAGCTCGTGAACAATGCGAGCGTTCTCATCCAGGGCAACACAGATGAATCTTGGCTGCACGGCGTCCGCTGGCTGGTGAGGAACCGGCTGCTGACGAAGGACGAGTCCAAATGATCGATCGCCGTCAGCTTCTGGCCACAACGGGCGCAGCCGTTGTTGCGGCCTCCGTGCCGATCGCGCCCGTCCGTGCTGGCAAGGCTCCGCTGCGCTTGGCATCCGTGAAGTATGGCTCGCTATCCTGGGTCATCGAAACAATTCGCGCGCTTGAACTTGAGAAGAAGGCCGGCTTGCAGTTCGAGGTCGTCGAGGTGGCCTCCAATCAGGCAGGTCCTATCGCGCTTTTGGCCGGTGGTGCGGACGTCATCGTGTCCGACTGGACATGGGCGATGCGTCAGCGCGCGCTTGGAGAGAAGCTGAAGTTTTCGCCCTATTCCTCGGCACTTGGTTCGCTTGTCGTGCCGGCGGACAGCGCCATCAAGGACATCGGCGGGCTCGAAGGGCGGACGCTGGGCGTCGCCGGCTCGGCTATCGACAAGAGCTGGCTCCTGCTTCGCGCCTATTCCAAGAAAGCGCTTGGACGCGACATGGCCCAGTACGCGCGCCCGACGTTCGGTGCCGCGCCGCTCCTCGCCGAGGAGATCCGCTCCGGCCGCGTCGACGCTGTTCTCAATTTCTGGACCTATTCTGCTCGCCTCACGGGCAGCGGGTTCCACGAGATTCTGACCGTCAGCGAAATCATGAAGAACTTGGGCATTGACCCGGTGCCCGCGCTCGTGGGCTTCATCTGGAAGGAAGACTACGAAGCCTCCAATGGCGCGGAGGTCGCGACGCTGCTCAAGATCGTGGGCGAGGCAAATGCGGTGCTCGCGAAAGATGACGCGGCGTGGGAGCGTCTGCGCCCGCTCGTGAAGCCCGCGACTGACGAGGAGTTCCTCGCCATCATCGCCGCCTATCGTTCCGGCATTCCAAACCCCTGGGGACCGGCCGAGCTTGCTTCGGCGCAGAAGCTCATGGAGGTGCTGGTTGCCGCGGGTGACGCGGAGTTGATGGGCCACGGCACCGAATTCGATGCGAAGCTGTTCCACGATGCAGCGATATAGCCCAGCAGTCCGCGCCAGTTCCGATCAACCCTGGCATATCCGTGTCGCCTGGGGCGTCGGATCGATCTTGGCCTTCCTGTTGTTCTGGGAGGTGCTGGCGCTCGTCATCCAACATAGGCATCTGCCCGCCCCGACCGTTGTCTTCGCGGCCATGGGTCGCGAGTTCGCGAGCGGCGAGTTGATGTATCACATCGGCATGACGCTCTTCCGCGTCGCCATCGCCTTCATCTTCGCCATGTCCATCGGCTCGGCGATCGGCATTGTCATGGGTCGCAACGGGCGCATAGATCAGTTCTTCGACAGCTGGCTTGTCCTGTTCCTGAACCTGCCCGCACTCGTCATCATCATCCTGTGCTACGTGTGGTTCGGCCGCACAGAGGCTGCGGCAATCATAGCCGTTGCCGTGAACAAGCTGCCGAACGTCGCCGTAACCGTGCGCGAGGGCGCGCGCGCGCTGTCACGCGATCTCGCCGAGATGGCGCACATGTACCGCTTCGGCTGGTGGAAGACGCTTCGCCATGTCACGCTGCCGCAGCTCTCGCCATATTTCCTTGCGTCCGCCCGCACCGGCCTGTCGCTGGTCTGGAAGATCGTGCTCGTCGTCGAGCTGCTGGGCCGTTCCGATGGCGTGGGCTTCCAGCTCGGCACCTATTTCCACATGTTCGACGTCTCCATGATCCTGGCCTATGCGCTGGCCTTTATCGCCGTCGTCCAATTGATCGAGTTCGGTATTTTGCAGCCGATCGCGGCACGGGTGAACCGATGGCGGAGGTAGCAGAGCGCGCGAGCGGCACCGCGACTGGGGGCCTCAAGGTCCGCGTCGCGAAGAAGGTGTTCCCCGCCGTCGGCGATCGTCCCGCGCAGTCTGTGCTGAAGGATATTGCGATCGACATCGATCCGCGCTCGTTCGTCGTCATCACGGGGCCATCGGGCTGCGGCAAGTCCACGCTTCTGAATATCATCGCGGGTCTCGACAGCGACTACGAGGGCGAGATCGTGCTCGGAGGGCCGGACACGAAGCTCGGCTATGTTTTCCAGTCGCCGCGCCTTCTGCCCTGGCGCACCGTCTACGAGAACATTGCGCTTGCGCTGCCCGACGGCGATCCTCGTCATGCGCGCATCGACGAGATGCTGCGACAGGTTGGCCTCGAGGGCTTTGCGTCGCAGTATCCGGAGAGGCTCTCGCTCGGCATGCAGCGCCGCGCGGCGCTGGCCCGCGGCTTCATCACCGAGCCCGATGTGCTGTTGATGGACGAGCCCTTCGTTTCGCTCGACGATCCGACGGCCCAATCTCTGCGCGAGCTTCTGATCGGCCTCTGGAACAGGCGTCCGACCACGGTGATCTTCATTACCCATGATCGCACCGAGGCGGTCATGCTGGGCACCCGTATCTTGCGCATGTCGGGCGCAAATGCGACTATCAGCCAGGATGAGGCCGTGCGCCTCTCGCCCTCCGAGCGGACCGACCGGGACGCCGTGCTGGCTGAGCAAAGGCGCATCTTCCACGAGGCGTGAGCCCCCCGACATGACGACCGGCACTACGATGGGGACGCATCGGTTCGTCCGCCTTTTGGCAAGCGTGACGTCCGAGGGCGAAGCGCGCCTGGCGTTCCAAGGCGGCGCCGACATCATCGATTGCAAAAATCCGTCCGCGGGCGCGCTGGGTGCGCTGCCGCACGCAGATGTGGCGCGCATTCGTGCCGCGGTCCCGCGCCATGTGCCTATTAGCGCCACCATCGGTGATCTTGCCGCCGAGCCGGAGCCCGTCCTTGAGGCGGCGCGCGCCATGGCCGCCACCGGCTGCGACATCGTCAAGGTCGGTTTGTTTCCGGACGGCGACGCTCATGCAACTATCCGGCATCTGGGGCACCACATCGCCGGGCAGACGGCGCTCGTTGCTGTGCTGATGGCAGATGCTGCACTCGATCTCTCGTTGGTGTCGGCGCTGGGCGAAGCAGGTTTCTCCGGCGTGATGCTCGACACCGCGCATAAGGACGGCCGCACACTGCTCGATCATTGCGATCGCGCGACACTCAGCGCCTTCATCACGGAAGCGCACAACGTTAGTTTGTATGCCGGGCTCGCCGGTTCGCTGCGCCTTGCTCAGATTTCGGAGCTGCTCGCACTCGCGCCGGATGTGCTGGGCTTTCGCGGCGCCCTCTGCCGCGGCGCAAGCCGCACGGACACGCTCGAGGCATCCGCGCTCGCAGCCGTTCGCCGCGCCATTCCGCGCGCTGGTGAGGCGGATGAGCATCGCACACCAACGCAATTAGAGCTGGAAGCCACGTCATGAGCACGGCGACGACCACGCGCCCCGGCGATGCGCCTTCGACCGCGAAGGCAGGAGCCGACTACGGCCACGATTGCATCTTCATCAAGGACTGGGTAATCGACTGCAATATCGGCGTTTATGCCGAGGAGAAGGGCGTCACGCAGAGGGTGCGTCTCAGCGTTGACGCGTATTTGGCGCCGCACGTGCGCGCTGCGCGCGACGACATGGATACGGTTCCCTCCTACACCGACATCATCGACGCCGTGAACGCGATCACCGCCAGCGGCCACATCAATCTGATCGAGACCTTTGCCGAAGCCATCGCCGAGCAGTGCCTCGCCGACACACGCATAGACGCGCTTCGGGTCCGTATCGAGAAGCTCGAGCGCGGACCGGTGCGCGGCGTCGAGATCTTCCGAGCCCGTGGAGGCGCGCTCCCGTGACGCCGGTCGTCCTCAAACTGGGGGGCAGTCTGGTGGAGAGCGGGCGCTTGCGCACGCTCTTGGCTCTCGTGGCCAGGGCGCGCCGCGCCGTCGTCGTGGTGCCGGGAGGTGGCGTGTTCGCAGACGCCGTGCGCGACACGCAGCGCGCTCTCGGTTTCTCCGATGAGGCCGCGCACGACATGGCGCTGCTGTCCATGCACCAGATGGCGGACGCCATGCTGGCGCTCGAGCCGCGGCTCGTGGGAGCCGAGACGCTGGTCGGCATCGCACGCGCGTGGCATCGTCGGCGCATCCCGATCTGGCTGCCGGCGGCCTTATGCGCCGGGGATCGCCGCATTCCGCGCGATTGGTCGATCACCTCCGACGGCCTCGCTGCCCGCCTCGCAGAGCGGCTGGGCGACGTCGAGCTGGTGCTCGTCAAATCGTGCACCGTCCGGCGCACGATGTCCGCAAAGACCCTGGCGCGGCAAGGCATCGTCGATCCGGTGTTCCCCGTTATCGTCGAGCGGGCGGATCTCGCCTGGCGGGTGCTCGGCCCCGCTGACGATGGTGTGCTAAGCGACATGCTGGATGTGGCGTCCCGCCCCGCGCGTGGGACGGCGCCACGCCGTCGCCGCGCGGCGAGAGCGGCGCCGCGGGCCGCGGCGCGCGATAGGACCGTCGCAAGAACGCGTTAATAGGCTTGGAGACGCGGATGCCCCGCATCGTCGAAACCATCGTGACGACCACGGATGCAGCGGGCACGCCGCACATCGCCCCCCTCGGCCTGATAGAAGACGGCGACGGCTGGATCATCGCGCCCTTCAAGCCCTCGCGCACCCTCGATAATCTCACGGCCAACCCATACGCCGTCGCAAGCCACACGGGCGACGTGCGCGTGATCGCCGGCTGTGTCACCGGCCGTCGCAATTGGCCGACGGTGCCCGCCGATATCGTCAACGGCGTGCGCCTGCGCGATACCGTCTCGCATTGGGAGCTGGCCGTCGAGCGGGTGACCGATGATGCGCAGCGCCCGCGCTTTCATTGCAAAATCGTCCACACCGCGAGCCACGCCGTCTGGAGTGGCTATAACCGGGCGGAGGCGGCGGTGCTGGAACTCGCGGTGCTGTCAACGCGGCTTGCCATGCTGCCGCCGGAAAAAATCGATGCCGAGCTGAAGTACCTCGAGATCGCCATCTCGAAAACGGCCGGTCCCCGCGAGCTTGAGGCCTGGGGCTGGCTCATGGATCGCGTCAACGCTTTCCGTAGCGGCGATGCTGATGCCGCGCGCAAGAAATAGCTGATGTCAGGCGGAGGCGTGCTGCTGCGCGGCTCTGAGGCGGGCGCGATGGCGCGCGAGCAGGAAGGTGGCAAGGGCCACGGCCAGCACGATAAATCCGCCTGGCATGACAATGGCTGCAGCAATTGTGAGCGTCGTTTTCATGGGCCTCCCTCACTGAGGCTAGCTCGCTCATCTTGAGGTGAGTCTACCGAACACGCATGGGGCTTTCTATCCGCAACCACACGTATTGGCGCGTTAAGCCGGTGCAAAGTTCTTTTCGCACCGCACAGCCGCAGAAGAGGAAGAAGCCGAGCCCCGAGCTGTCTTTCGCTGGCCTTTAGCCTTGGTCGAGCAGCAAAGCCACCGCAACGGCCGGCGCGCACCCCGTCGCCCAGGGCACGAGCGCATCGTCCGCGCCGACGAGCGCGCCGAACCGGATCGCCTCGCGCCCAAGCCGGCGTGCGATTTCGCAAATGTCGTCCGCCCCGATCCCCGCCGCGACGACCGGTGCATCCGAAGCCAGCGGCGCGGCGGACAGCACGCGGGCCGCCCCGTCGTGGATCGAGCGCAGCTGCACCTCGCAGATATGCGCCGCAGCCGCACGCCAGTCTTCCGCCGAGCCGTCGCGTGCGTCGCGCCCCAGCATCCGCCCGAGACGTGTCGCGCTCTCGTCGAGTGACTTTCCCTTGCCGTCAGCCGTCGCGTGCTGGTCGACGCCTGAGAGGTCCGCGCCCAGGATGCGGCGCACATCCGCCATCGTCGCAAGATACTCGCGCGCAAGGCCGATAACCCGGCCTTGGAACGGGGCCTCGTTGGCGACGCCCATCACCGCCGTGCGCGTATAGCCCGTATAGACAAGCTCGCCCGTCGCCTGGCGTTCGGCGTCGGTCAGTCCCCGCACGCGAGGCGCACCGCCGGCGATCGGCACGATATCCGCCGTCGTCGATCCGAAATCGATGAGCAAGGCCTCGCGAAGGTGGAGCCCAACGGCCGTTGCGGTGGCGAGGAAGTTGGTCGAGCCGACGTCGGTATGATGCCGCCGTGCTTTGTCCGCCGTGCCGAACCCGCGCGAACCCATCCAGAAGCGCGCCTCACTCCCAAGCGCATCGGAGATCCGCGCGGTCAGCGTCAGCGCCCCCGTCTCGCGATCGGGAAAGAGGTCGGACAGCTCGCCTGTCATGGTGACGGCAAAGCGCTGCGCGTTGCCGAGCAGCGGGCGTGCCTCGGCCAGAGCCGCGTCGAGCTTGTCGAGGCCCTGCCAAAGTGGGCAGGCGATCTGGCGCACCGTGACTGGACGCGCGTCCTCGACCAGTGCCACCTTGAGGTGCGCTCCCCCGACATCGAGGCCTGCCGTCACTACCATGCGTCATCACACTCCAGGGCGCGGGCAGGGCGCCCGCAGTGCCCCTGTGATACATCTCCTGCCAGGAGATGGAAGCGTATGCACGTCATACCGGTTATCGACATTCGCGGTGGCGTCGCGGTGGCGGCTAGTCGCGGCGACCGCGCCCGCTACCGGTCGCTCGAGACGCCGCTCGCCGCATCCGCCGATCCGGTTGCGGTGGCGCTGGGCCTGCGGTCGCTCTTTCCATTCTCAACGCTTTACGTGGCGGATCTCGACGGCATCGAGGGCCGCGGCGCCGATCTCGCGACGCAGCAGCGCGTGTTCGACGCCTGGCCCGGCACCGAGCTTTGGATCGACGACGGGACCACAGACCTAAGGCATCGGGTGATTGGATCAGAAACGTTAAGGTCACTGGTCGACTACGAATCCGCTCGACGGTCCGCCGGCCCTTCAGCTCCGCTCTCCCTCGACTTCCGCGGCGACACGTTCCTCGGCCCGCCGCAGCTGCTCGACGATGCAACGCTTTGGCCCGACCGCGTGATCGTGATGACGCTCGCGCGAGTCGGAAGTGGCGAGGGGCCGGATCTCACGCGCCTGGCGGCGATCGTCGCACGGGCGGGGAACCGTCAAATCTATGCCGCGGGCGGTGTGCGCGATGTCGATGATCTGAAGGCGCTGCGCGATATCGGCGTCGCAGGCGCACTCATCGCCACCGCTCTGCATTCCGGAAAGGTCACCCCGGGCGATCTCGTTACCCTCGCTTGAGAGCGCTCGACACGAAAAGAAAAAGGGCCCGATTGCAAAGCGCAATCGGACCCTGAAGTTTTAGTCCACTTGCGAGTGGATAGTGAAGGTCCACCCGGTAGTGTCAGCCGTTCCAACGGCCAGAGAGTAGTCTTCCCAATCGCTGCAGCAGACCCCCCTTCAAAGGAGGGGCATCATTATCCTGCTGTGGACGGTTTCCGCTTCAAGTCTTCGCACCGAACGGATGCGCGACCGAGTTGCGCTGCGCGGTAGCCTCGGCAGCCGTCGGCTTGCCGGCGATAGCGCGAGCAATGGCCTCCTTGGTAGCGCGGTAGTTGTAGTCCTGGATCTTGGCGTCGTCGGAAGCTTCCCAATGGATGAACACGCCGACGAGAACGTACACGTCGTCAGCCTCGTTCGCCGGGATCACGCCCTCGGCAACCGAGTCCTGCACGGCCTTGGCAACGCCGTACTGAGCCGGGCCGAACATCTGAACGGCCTGACGGGCGTCCTTGATGGTGACCTTGTTGAAAAGGATCGTGTTCGGCTTGCAGGCGAGGTTCGGCGCGATCACGGCGAGCAGCGTCGTGAAGCCGTCCTTGTTGTTGGCGAGCGCGTTGACGAACGCGGTCTCGGCGGCGCTGCCGCGCGGTCCGATCACGAGGTCAATGTGCGCGACTTCGTTGCCGTCGCCGACGAGCGACTCGCCGACCAGTACGCGATTGATCTTGGCCATTAGGGGGTTCCCTTCCTTGATTAAACAAAAACCAACGCGCCCCGAGCGTTCGACGAGCTTCGATTGCTTGGAGCGGCTGCCCGGGGTGTGAAGTGCCGGCTGCAGTGCGAAAAAACTATCCCAGTTGCAGCGAGCGGTGAGTAGATCACCGCACCGGTTGGCCAGATAGTGGCGCTGCGAGCGCCGCCCCTTAATAGCCCTAGGATTATGACTTCGACAAGGGGCTAGGAGCGCCCGGTGGTCGCACTCTGATGAATGAGCATATCAGCAAAAAGCGTGGCCACGACGAAGTCGGCCGTCGTCCCCGGATTGAGGCCCCGAGCCTTGAGGCTGGCGTCGAAGTCAAGCAGCGTCTGGCATGCTTCTGGCCGCGGCGCCGGGTACCAGACTGCCTCAAGATTGCGCGCTTCCTGCTGCACACGCACGGCTACCGCGTCTCCGTGCTTGCGCGCGATGTGACTGTCCGGGAACGAAGCAAGAAGACTCATGTGCAGTGCAGTAATTGCCAAGCTCTCGTTTGCGGCAGTGCGGCGAGCGGCCTCTAGCTCCGGCAGCCCCTTCGCAAAAATGTCGTCGAATCCGGTGATGTAGGCGCGTGCAATCCGGTCACGGACGGCTGCAAGAGCCATGGCCTCGGTCAGCGTCATCGTGGGTGGGCCGGTGACATCGCCTTCCTTAACGCGACCGAGCCCGGCCGGATTGGCGATGACGATAGCCTGAAAAGCCTGATCCGCGTCTGACCGGTCGAGCCCATCGAGCACGGATTGAAGCCGCGTCCGGAGATCGTCTGGACCCTGACGAGCATCGGCTGCTGCGGCGAGCGGAGCGGTGAGCAGCACGATACCGAGATTCGTGTTGAGCCCGGCCGCCGCGACGCTGGCTCCGACCGCGCCGAGAACGCGCGCACCGACTCCCCGCGTGGGATCGGCGATGAAGGGAGCCGCTGCTGCGGCCGCACGTTCGAAGTGGTCGATCTCCATGCCGTGGCCGGCAGCGTGCACATGCACGTTGCCGGGCTTCAGCGCCGAGAGCTCCGCGTGGCACGCAGCGATAAAAGCTTCCTCGATCGCCGTCCGGACGAGCGGAAACCCCATCACACGACGGCCTTCGAGACGGCTGCAAGGAAATCCGAGGCGAGCACGTCGGCGATGTCGGCCGACGTGACGCTCTGCAGACCTTTCCACGCTGGGTTCGAATTGATCTCGAGCACCATGAGCTGTCCGCTCTGATCGCGGATGAGATCGACACCCGCGTAGTCGGCGCCGATGGCAGCGGCCGCGACAAGGGCCATGCGGCTCATCTCATCGCACGGGGCGTGGGCGACGGGCTCGGCACCCTGATGCACATTGGTGATCCAGGTCTTGCCCCGCCGCACCATCGCCGATAGCACGCGCCCAGAGCAGACGAACACGCGCCAGTCCTCGAACAGCGTCGCATCCGGCGCGCGGAGGTAGTGCTGCATATAGTAGACGTCGCCGACGGCTTCGGGCGGCGGTAACTCGTCGGGCGTATGAGCGCGCCGCACGCCGTTGCCTTGGCTGCCGAACAGCGGTTTCAGAACGAACGGCCTCGGATCGGCGGACAGGTGCGCATGCGCGCGCACACGCGTTTCGACCACTCGCGTTGGCGGCGTCGCAAGTCCGGCCTTCTGGAACAGGAATGTCGCCGTCGATTTGTCGACGCATCGTTCGATGGCGCGCGCGTCGTTCCAGACCCGCACGCCGCTTTCGCGCAGCGCATGTAGGATGCCGAGACGGAACGTGATCTGCTCGAGCGTGCCGGTCGAAACCGAGCGCACGAACGCGCCGTCCGGCAGCATTCCATCGAAGCCGGGGATGTCCATGCCGCTTGGACGGGAGGTGTCGAACGCACAGGCGCTGAGCGTCGTCGTTACGACGCTGGCGCCACGCGCCTCCATGGCGCGACGCAGGCGGCGCGCATGCCAATCGCCCGAGCCGTCCTCGACGAACAGCGCGATCCGCGGGCCGCTGGGGCTCGCGTCGCTCAGGTCCGTCGATGTGACCGGCTTGTTCATGCCGTCCGCTACCGTCTCACTTGTTGCTTCACCTCTCCTCATCGTGACGGAGCGTCGCGCGAGCGAGGAGAGTCGAAGTAGAGAAACGTTCTACTTGAAGCTTGCGTCGACGATGTCGGGCGCGAGCCGTCCCGCCTGGAAGCTCGACCCCGTGTCGAGGTTCGAGACCGTCACGAGAGCGGGGCTGAACAGCGAGGCGTCGATCTTGTAGAAGTCGCCGCCGACGCTCGCGAAGATGTCCGCGAAGGGCTCGCCGTAGATCGAGCACGTGTTCGACGGAAGCTTTTCGGCGAGGTCTTTCGCAGCGTCATCCGAGCCGCGCACGAAGAGCTGGATGCGCCCGCCATAGATGATGGCGTCGTTGGTGCGGCCCATCGCCTTGACGAAATCGGGGATCGGCGGCGCGATCGGCGCCACGCCATAGCCGTCGACGATGTTGTTGAGGTCGAAGTGCAGCGAGTGCGCCTTGTGCAGCGCCACCTCGAGCACGCGCGCCGCGATCTGCACCGTGCCGGCAAGGCTGCCCGTCGGCGCGTAGAGAACGGTGAGATCGCTCGTCTTCACGCCGCACGCAGCGGCAACGTTGCTCGCGACGCCCGGCGGCGGCGCGTTGTCGCCCTCGATGACGAGCGCGGCCTTGTGATGGTGATCGACGTAACCGAGCTCCTTGTAGAGCTCCTCGACCCGCGACAGCGCGCGGGCCGGCCCCGAGCCGAGCGCAAAGAAATTGTTGTCACCGGTGATGGTCCAGCCCGCGTACTGGCTGCCGAGGCACGCGACGACCGGGTTCGACGAATGCACGACCACGCCGAGCGGCCAGCGCTCGAGACCGGATGCGGAGGTCAGCGCCACGGTGCCGAGCCCGCCCATGCAGATCTCGCCGAGGCGACGGCCGGCTTCAAGCCCGCCCGGCACCTTCGCGCCAAGGTCGATGCACCGCTCCCCGTCTTTGCCCGTCGTCACCGAGACACGCAGCGCGTCTGCGTTCTTGGCAACCTCATCGACGAGTACGGCCGCGCGCGCGTTGACGCTGGGTGCGAAGCCTGGAGTGCTGCTCATTGTCGAGTTCCTTGTTCGTTTGACGTGTCATACAGCAATGTTTCGAGCATCCCCAAGCGCTCCGCGCAGATGGCCTGGACGGCGTCGAGATCGTGGCCCTCGGCGGTTGCGGTGGCGAGCGGCTGCCCGGCACCGATAACGCTGCCGGGTTGCGGACGGTCGGCGGCCCAGTCCGGCCAGTCCACCGCTCCGGCCGTGAGCGGCCCGCGGTCTGCGTAAAGGAAGGCGGCGGCGCGGGCAACGGGGGGATGCCAATCGGAAGAGAGAAGAGCGGCAGGATCGCCGCCATGGGAGGCCTCGATGTGAGCCTTGAAGAGCGTGCCGGCCGCATCGTCGAACACGTCCACGGTGGCGCCGGGCCGGGGATTGACCTCGAGCAGCAGCGGCTCTCCGGTGTCGACGAGAAAATCGAACGAGATGAGGCCCTTGAGCTTGAGCGCATCGGAAACGGCGAGGCCGGTCTCGATGAGACGCGCTTCGAGATCCTCGTCGAGCAGGAGCGAGCCAGCCGCGCCGCCGTAGCGGAACGGCCGCCGCGGCAGCGGGTTCGTCCACTGACGGCTGGCGGCGAAAGCAGCGCTCTTCTCCGAGACGAGGCCGAGCAGCGAAATCGCCTCGCCTGTCGCTTGGCGTTGAAAGTAGCGCCGCTTGTCCGGGCGCGGCTTTGCGGGACAGCGATGGATGTGCAGCCCGCCGCTGCCGCCGATACGCTTCATGAGCCAGCCCGCGTTGTCGGACGGCGGATCGAGACGCGTCTCGGGATGCGGAATGCCGAGTTCGCCGAGTATCGAGAAGAACTGCTGCGGATCTTTAGCGCCGTGGATAGTTTCTGCGTCGTTGCCGATCAGCGTGAAGTGCTCCGCGAGCTTCGCAACGAGCCGCGGGTTGCACTCGAACCCTGCGCCCAGCACCAGCCCGATCGGCGGCGAAGGGGCTTCAGCGACAAGGCTTTCGAGAGCGGCAAGCAGAGGACGAAAAGTAAAGCCAACCTGCACGCGAGCCGGCAAGCAGCGCGACGCATGCGCAAGTGCAACGGTGTCCTGATCGCCAAAGCAATCGACGACGAGAGGCCGGTATCCGGCCCGCTGCGCGGACGCCGCGAGCGCCCGCGCAGAGAAAGCCGCGATAAGGACAGTCTCGCCCGTCAAGCCACGAGCTGGCGCGCCAGCTCGAACGCGTGACGGAAGTCGAGCATCAGTGGTTCCTTGGCGCCGATCATCTGCTTGAAGAGGCCGGCCTCAGTTTTGTACTTGATGTCGCCGATAGCGAGCGGACCGACGCCGAGCGCATTGCAGCCCGGCAGCGGCTCGCCGTTCATGAACAGGTCCATGCCCTCGACGCCGGCCGGCGGCACGGCGTTGACGTCCGCGACGACGAGCAGGTTGTTCGCAATTTCCTTGTGCTCTTTCGAGATGACCTGCACGCCGGCAGCGGCAGCCGCGAACACGACTTCGGCATTCGCGAGGATCTCGCGCTTCTGCTCCTCGGTCTCGCCTGCGACAGCCTGGAGGTCCACGCCGAAGCGCTCTTTCGAGACGGCGGCAGACTTGATGACGCGATCTACGCCGCGATGCGCGACGAGCTGCACTTCAGCGCCCTCGAGAGCCGAGATGATCGATGAGGCGAAACCGACTACGCCGGTCGCGCCGAACACAGCGACCTTCGTGCCCTTCCAACCGCGGCCGAACTTGAACTTCAAGACGCGCTCGACACAGGCGACCATGGCCGCCGCGGTCGTGAAAGAGCCCGCCGGGTCGGCGAGAACGGAAAGGTGGAACGGAGGCACTTGCGCCTTGCGGGCAGCTTCGAGCATATCGAGCGCCAGGATCGCGTCCTTGCCGCCGATGAAGAAGCCGGTGTGAGAGCCGTAATCCGGCGGACGCGAGAAGATGGCGTCCTGTACCAGCGGCGTTACCTCTTCGAGCGCCACGTTGATATAGGGAACAATGACCTTGTAGCCGGCATCCGCCGCCATGTTCACGTCGAACGGGCTCATGTGCTTCTGCGGCGAAAGCATGTGCAGAATCGGCGTGGCATCACTCATCAGGTCGTCTCCCGTTCACGTATGGCGTAGCCGCTCTTGGTCTCGAAGGCGGTAACCTCAGAAAGTCGCGATCGTGGCGCCGGCATTGCGCCCCCGGACGACCGCGAGTTCGAGGCCCCTCGCTTTAGCGTCTTCGACTAAAGAATGATAGAGGCGGTCTGCCACATCCGGCGAGGGGACAAAAGCAAAGCCGGTAGGGCCCCACGACGTTTGCCCGATGCCGGTGGCACCGAGCTCCGCGGCGCGCTTGAGCAGCTCGCCAACGGCAGGAGACGTCCACGGGCTGCCGCCTTGCGCTGCAGCAAAGTGGCCGCCGACGATGCCCTGGATTTGGGTTAACGCCGCCCCGAAGGCCGCGATGTCCGCCTCCTTGAGGCCAGGGACGAGCTGCATCAGCACAAGACGGCAAAGCCGGTCCGCCAGCGTCTCGGGAAAGGGCGGAAGAGCAGAAAAGGCCTGCGCCTCGCGGTCGCCATGCGCACCCTGGTTTCGAGAATCGAGCACCAGCAGCGCACGCCAGTCTTCCGGGAACGGCGTCTGGATCAGCACCGGCGGCGGCTGGTCGAACGCACCGCGTCCACCGTCGACGATGAACCCGCCGCCCTCGAAGGCGGCCATCCCGATCGCCGAGCGCGCTCCACGTCCGGCAAGATCGCCGACCTGCTGCGGTGTCAGCGACAGCCCTTCGAGGCGCATGAGCGCAAAGCCGATGGCGAGCGCAAGTTGCGTCCCTGATCCCAGCCCGGCGTGGGCGGGGATCGCACGCTCCACCTCGACCTTGTAATGCCCCGTGAGCGCCAGCGCCGCAGTCGTGCGCTCGACGAGGGTGCGAACGCGATCCTGCTCCGGCCCCGAGACGGTGGTCGCTTCGGTCCGCGAGACGATGACGTCAGTTGAAGGTTGATCGAGCGCGAGACCGATCGAGCCGTAGCGGCGTCCCAGCCCGCCGTTGAGGTCGAGAAAGCCCAGGTGCAGGCGCGCGGGCGCGGAAACGCGACAGCCGGTGACCGGGGAAGCTTCGTGCATCGTGCGGAACGTCCTTGGAGGTGCTAGCGGATTGCGTCAGCGGGGGGCGGGGATTAGGGTCGCGCCCAGACGCAGGGGTTGTTGGCCCATTTGTCTACGAAAGGCGAGGAGAGAGCAACATGAGCCCTCGAGAGAAGGCACTTTCCGACGAGGAAGTCACCCAGTGGCTGGCCCAGAATCTCCCGCATTGGCGTCTCGAGAACGGCTGGATCCGCCGTACATACAAGACGTCGGGCTGGAAAAGCACGCTGATGATCATAAACACCGTCGGCCACTTGGCCGAGGCTGCTTGGCACCACCCTGATATCACAGCCTCTTATGCTTGGGTCGAAGTGCGCCTCATCACACACACCGCCAAGGGCGTGACCGAGAAGGACTTCGCGCTGGCCAAGAAGATCGAGGAGGTCATCCATTGGCAGCCGGGCAAGGAGGGCGGCCCGCTCGAAGGCACGCCGTCCGGTGATCAGCGCTTCGCCTACATTAAGTATGATTGATCGCGCGGCGGTTGCGCCGTACGACGCCCTCATAGGGCTCGGCTCGAACATCGGAGACAAGGCGGAGAACATCCGCCAAGCCACCGCCTTGCTTACGCAGCAGGGCGATATTCGTGTCGTCGCCGCCTCCCGCCTTTACCGCACGGCGCCGTGGGGCGTGACGGATCAGGACTGGTTCGTCAACGCCTGCATCGCCGTCGCGACAGGGCTTTCGCCGCAGGCGCTGCTCGCCCGCTGCCAGTCCGTCGAGAACGCGATGAAGCGTGTGCGCCAGGAGCGCTGGGGACCGCGCGTGATTGATGTCGACGTGCTGGTTTACAAAAACGTCTCTCTCGACGATCCCACTCTGACGCTACCGCATCCGCGCATCACGGAGCGCGCCTTCGTGCTCGTGCCGCTCGCCGAGATCGCGCCGGACCTCGTGCTCAATGGCCATCCACTTTCACATTGGCTTTCGCGCGTCGATCTCAGCGAGGTGACGCGCCTCGACGCGCCGAAATGAAAGACGCCGCGGATGGGAGGTCCGCGGCGTCGGAAATTTGAGATGCGCGCAGAGCTTACTGCTTGCACTCGGATTTGATGTAGGCGAGCAGGTTGGCCCTGTCTTCCTCGTTCTTGATGCCGGCCGGGAAGATCATCTTGTTGCCCTTGATGACCGCATCGTCCTTCTCGAACCATTTGAGGAGGTGCTCGTCATCCCACGTGATGTCGGACTCTTTGACAGCCTTCGAGTAGTTGAAATCCTCCAGATGGCCGGCTTTTTGGCCCGCAACGCACTGAAGCGACGGCCCGAGACCGTTCTTCGCATCCGGTCCGATCTGGTGACACGCTGCGCACTTCTTGAATACCGCCTTGCCAGCCTCGGCGTCTTGTGCCGACGCGCTAAAGGGCACGGCCAACACAGCGGCGGCCGCCACAACCCACTTGAGCATCTTCCGATTCCTCCGAATCCTTTTCCAGTCTGGGCTCGCCAGTCGGTCTCCCGAACCTCCTGGCACCCATCGCATACTGGCAAGTTTTGCCTGAACTCGGGGTGAACACGATGCCGCACCCAAGCCCGCCAACCGCCTGCACAGCAACCTGTACTGGAGCGTTCGGTTCCGCTCAAGATACGTTGTGAGTCTCAGGTTTTTTTGCTGCACCGCCCACGCGCCGGTAAATGAACTCCGGTGCGTTAGGATTGTGGCTTTCCACCTCGGCGACCGCCTGCCACTGCGCATGCAGCGGAGAGAGCGAGCAGGCCGGGTCCGTATTCGCGGCGTCTCCCGTCAACGCGAACGCTTGGCAGCGGCATCCGCCGTAGTCGATCTCCTTGCGCGGACAGCTCCGGCAGGGCTCTTTCATCCAGCCCGTGCCGCGGTAAGCGTTGAAGGCCTCGCCGTTGAGCCAGATGTCCGCAAGCGGGCGGTCCTTGATGTTGTCGAACTTGAGCGTCTTGATCGATTCAGCCGCATGGCAGGGCAGCACGCGCCCCGACGGCGTGACGTTGACGATGCCGCGCGCCCAGCCTCCCATGCAGGGTTTCGGGAACTTGGCGTAGTAGTCCGGCACGATGGCGTCGATGACGATGATGCCTTTGTATTTCTCGCGTGCCTCTTCGACCTGCTTGGCTGCCGTAAGGAACGCTTCCTTGGTCGGCATCAGCGACGCGCGGTTGACGAGCGCCCAGGCGTAGTACTGCACGTGCGCGATCTCCACGCGCCCGGCGCCGACCTCGACGGCGAAGTCGATGGTGCGTCCGACGTTGTGAATGTTCTGGCGATGGATCGGCGCGTTGATGGTGAGCGGCAGCCCCAGCTCTTTCACCCAACTCGCGACCTGGATCTTCTTCGCCATGCCGCCCTTGTAGGCGGCGATGCGATCCGCGTTCTCCGGATCGACGTCCTGAATGGAAAGCTGCACATGGTCGAGCCCTACTTCAGCGAGCTTGGCCAATCGCTCACGCGTCAGTGTCACGCCCGCGGTGATGAGGTTGGTATAGAGGCCAACCTCAGCCGCCACCTTGACGATCTCCTCGAGATCCTTGCGCGCCGTCGGCTCGCCGCCCGAAAGATGGATCTGCAGCACGCCGAGCTGTGCCGCCTGCCGCATGACGTCCTGCCACTCGGCCGTCGTAAGCTCGGTGTTGACGCGCTCGAGCTCCACCGGGTTCGAGCAGTAGGGGCACTGCAGCGGGCAACGGTGCGTGAGCTCGCAGAGCATGCCGATCGGCGCCCGCGCGCAGAGCGCGGGATCGGGGCCCGGATCAGCCGCCGGCGCACCGTCCGGCGACCGCGCGCACATCGGCATGGCGGATTCGGTGACGTGGGTCGGTGCGATCTCGTTCATAGTCGCTCCTATCCTGTCTTGGCCTTCATCAGGACGCCCTTGTCGGCAAGGTCCTGGAGCATGGCCAGAATGTCGTTTGTTACAACTTCAAGTGGGGCCTGGTATTCTTGAGACAAGGTTTCCGCGATCGCGTTCACGGAACGTTGTCCGTCCAGGAGCTTGAGCACTTCAACCGCCGTTTCGTCGGGATTGAACACGCGCTCCGGCGCCAGAATGATCCAGCGGCCGCGCCCCGGGTCGTGCCGAAGCTTGATGTGTTTGGGCAGCGCAAGCACTGTTTCCCCGGTGACGATCAACCGGGTGGGCGCGCTGCGGGGCTCGGACGTCTCAACCATTGAGCGTCTCCGGGTTGAAGGCGCCGGGCGGAATCCACCCTGGCGTCACATACGCATGGTGCAGGGCGTCGAGCTGAGCCCAAAGCACGTTGCACTTGAAGCGTACGGCGTCGACGCAAGCCTCCTGCTCGGCCCGCGTCTTGGCGTGCGTCTTAATGTAGGTCAAAGCATAGTCGGCGTCGAATGGCGCCTGCACGAGACGCTTCTTGAAGTACGCCATCACCTTGTCGTCGATGAAGTCGTAGTTCTCGAGCATGCCCGCGATGCGTTCCTTGTGAATCTTGGGCGCGAACAGCTCGGTGAGCGACGAGGCAACGGCCACGACGAGCGGTTCTTCCCGCACGAAGCGAACATAGGCTTCGACAGCGAAGCGCGTGGCCGGAAGCGCGCCCTCCATGCTCTGCACGTAGTCGCGATCGAGACCGAGGCCGTCGGTCAGAACGAGCCAGCGCTCAATGCCGCCGGGGTCGTCGCCATGCCCGTCGTGTTCTAACACGCGGTGGGTCCAGTCGCGTCGCAACTGCCGGTCGAGAACGCGGCTGACAAGGGCAGCATCCTTGCGCGGCACGGCGGATTGATAGCAGTAGCGGTTGAGCGCCCACGCAGCGACCTGGCCCTTGTTGAGCTTGCCGCCGTGCAGCAGCTTATGAAACGGATGCTTGTCATGATAGCGCTCTGCACCCACGGCCTGAATCGCGGCCTCGAACTCCTCCGGGCTCCAAAGGGCGCCCGCATCAGCAGTTGTACGGCGCTCGCTCATACCCTGATCTCCATTCCGTCATAGCCGACCTCCCAGCCGGCGGCTTCCGTCGCGCGGCGCTCGGGCGAGTTGTCGTCGAGCACCGGGTTCGAGTTGTTGATGTGCACGTAGATCTTTCGAGCCACGTTGAGCGGCTCGAACGCCGTGATCGAGCCCTCGGCCCCCGAGATCGAGATATGTCCCATGCGTTGGCCTGTCTTTTTCATGAGGCCCTGCCGGATCATCTCGTCGTCGGTATAGAGTGTGCCGTCGAAGAACACGAGCGGCGCGTCCTTGAGGCGCTCGGCGAGCTCGGCATCGAGGGTCGCGCAGCCCGGTACGTAGAAAAAGTGCTTGCCGGTCTCGGGCGCCGAGATTTTGAGGCCGATCGCATCACCCTCTCGGCTGCCGTAATTATCGGACGCCGCCCCGCTCTCGAGGTAGAGCGCGATCTTGCCGGGCACCGCGAACGCCTCGATGACGAGGCCCGTATCGCCCCCCGCACCATGAATGGCGGTCGCGGATCCGAGGTTGAGTTCGCGCCGTTCCACGACGGAGGGATCGAGCACGTTGAACACGGAGTTATCGGCCAGCGTCGCCAGCACCCGCGACGAGCCATAGACCGTGAACGGCTGCAGCTCGCGCAGGTTGAGCAGCCCCGCGATGAAATCGACGTCGCCGCCTGTCAGCACGGCCGCCTTGATCGGGCTGTTGCGCAGACCACCGTCCGCACGGGCGCCGAGCTCGGGCGTATCGTTGATCTGCTGGCGCAGGTCAGGCGCCGTGTTCAGCAACACCCAGTCGATCCCGTTCGCGGAAACCGCGAGCGAGCACTGCGTGCGGGCCCGGAAGCCCAGCTTTCCAGCTCTGACATCGGCACAGTTGCGGCAACTACAGTTCCATTGAGGAAAGCCGCCGCCAGCAGCTGCCCCCAGGATCCTGATAAGCATGTTTCATTTCGCTTTGACGCGGCGGGCCTCGCCGAAAGCGGCACCGCAGACAGTAATAATGGCCGGAGGCCGTAGAAAACGGTGGCCGGAGGCCGCAAACAGCGACGGCGGCCGAAATGTTCGACCGCCGCGCCAGAATTGCTCAAACGCGTTGCGAGCGGATCGATTAGATGATGTCGATCTCGGCCGGCAGGTACGAAGTAACCTCGAGGCCGACTTCCTGCTCACGAACTGCGGGCTTGATCCAGGTCTTCATGGGTAAATTCCTCCTAAAGCTTCGGCAAGCTGCTTTCCTTGTGGAGCGCCCCGCCGAGGGTCCCCCTGAGCAGTCTTGATTGGACGGCTCAGTCTGCGGATCGAGCCGAGCTTGTCAAGCGCGATCGCCTTGTCCTGACATAACCATAGCGCCCCCCGGATAGTGAAGTAACAGTGCGTCACGAGTTCGTGTGACACGCGCCGAGGAAGGCGTTACCAGAACCCTCATGACGCTCCGCAGTAAACTCCTGAGCGGTCTCCGTCAGGGTTTTGCGGCCGATGGCGGCAATCAGAACCCAAAGTGGAATTATTATCCTAATATACCGTTCACGCAGGGAATAGCGTTGCAATTGCTCGACTACGACCTTAAAGCAATGGAATATTATTCTCCTGTGGTGTATGCCGGGCGCTGGGGTTCCGCGTGGTGGCGTAAACCCCATTTTACCTGGGGGTAAGAGAGACTCTCGCCGGCCGCACGGTCGTCCGGGGAGCCCAGAGGGTAATGGAGGAGTGCGGGGTGACCGCAGTGCCGTTTCTGCCAAAGAACGCGCCGTTTACGGCCGAGGACATCGATGTGCTGAACCAGCTCGTTCAGCGCTCCACGCCGTTGCAGCGTAGCTGGCTGTCGGGCTTCCTGGCCGGCCTCGATGCTGCGCAGGCCCAGGGTGGGGCCGCGATCGCGCCGGTCGCGCAGGCGCCGCGTCCGCGCCAGCCGCTGACCATTCTCTATGGTAGCGAGTCCGGCAACACCGAGGCTCTGGCTATGAAGGCCAAGAAGCTCGCGGCCAAGCTGAGCTTCGATGCCAAGATCGTCGATATGGCGGATGCCGATCTGGCTACCATCACCAAGTCGAAGAACCTGATCGTCTACATCTCGACCTGGGGCGAGGGCGACCCGCCGCAGCGCGCCGCCGATTTCCATGCTGCCCTGATGGCAGATGGCGCCCCGCGCTTCGACGGCGTGCGCTTCGCCGTGCTTGCGCTCGGTGACACGGCCTACGTCAACTTCTGCCAGACAGGCAAACAGATCGACGCCCGTCTCGAGGCGCTGGGCGCAACACGCGTTGCCGACCGCCAGGATCTCGATCTCGATTTCCAGAAGGCCGCTGCCGCTTGGACCGACAAGGCGCTGGAGGTCTTCGCGCCGCCTGCCGACGCGTCCGCGGCGACCGTCGTGCACGTCGACTTCAAGGGCGCGCCCGCGGTCGAAGACGACGAGCCGCGTTATACCTCCGAGAACCCGCTCGAAGCTGAGATCTCGGCGCTGATCAACCTGAACGGCACCGGCTCCACGCGCGAGACCTGGCACGCCGAGTTTGCCTTTGACGACCCGGCTTTCGTCTACAAGCCCGGCGACGCCGTCGGCCTCTATCCCGAGAACGATCCGGACCTAGCCGAGGACATCCTCAAGGCTGTCGGGCTCGCCGGCAACGATGCGCTGAAAGAGAAGCTCGTGAAGAGCTTCGATATCACCACGCTGTCGCGACCGGCTGTCGACAGCTATGCCAAGCTGACAGGTCGCGCGGATATCGCCAAGCTGCTCGAAGGCGACGAGTTCGCGCGCTTTGCGAGCGACCGACAACTCGTCGACTTGTTCGAGAGCTTCCCGGAGAACCTTACGGCCGACCAGTTCGCGAAGCTTTTGCGCCCGCTGCCGGGCCGGCTCTATTCCGTCGCTTCGAGCCTCAAGGCACACCCGGGTGAAGCGCATCTGCTCGTCGGCGCCGTGCGCTGGTCGTCCCACGGGCGCTCGCGCAACGGAGTCACCTCGACCTATCTCGCCGATCGCTGCAAGGTCGGTGGCACCGCGCGCATCTACGTGAAGCCGAACCGCCACTTCAGCCTGCCTGCCGATGCCAACCGGCCGATCATCATGATCGGCGCCGGCACCGGCGTTGCGCCCTACCGCGGCTTCATCGAGGAGCGCGTCGAGACCGGCGCCGCCGGCAAGAGCTGGCTGTTCTTCGGCGAGCGCAATTTCTCGAACGACTTCCTCTACCAGTTGGAATGGCAAGACCACCTCGCCTCCGGCGCGCTGACGCGCATCGATGTCGCCTTCTCACGCGATCAGCCTGAGAAGATCTACGTCCAGCAAAGGCTGTGGGAGCGCCGTGAGGAGCTGCGGAAGTGGCTCGACGAGGGCGCGCACGTCTACGTCTGCGGTGACGAGAAGGGCATGGCCAAGGACGTCGATGCGACGCTGGTCAAGATCCTTGCCGAAACCGCCAAGGGGGACGAGGAGGCGGGCCGCGTGAAGCTCAAGGAGCTCACGAAGACCGGCCGTTACCAACGCGACGTTTACTGACGACGAAGTCTATCTCCCGCGCGCGGGACGAGGGTCAGGCGAGAGGGCAATCTCCCTCTCCCGGTCCTTTCCTCACCCGGCGCAGCAGGGAGAGAAAAAAGACACAAGGCGACCGACCATGACCGACAAACGCGCCCGCAACGAGTTCCTGAAGGAAGAGAGCCACTATCTCCGCGGCACCATCGTCGACGGCCTTTCGCACGTCGAGACCGGAGCCATCTCCGAGGACGATACGCAGCTCATCAAGTTCCACGGCTCCTACATGCAGGACCACCGCGACGTGCGCGGTGAGCGGGCGAAGAAGAAGCTGGAAAAAGCCTACAGCTTCATGATCCGCCTGCGGCTGCCGGGCGGCCTCGTCTCACCCGAGCAATGGCTAAAGCTTGATGACATCGCCGGCACCTACGCCAACGGCACGCTGCGGCTCACGACCCGCGCCACCTTCCAGTATCACGGCGTCATCAAGTCGAACCTGCGGCGCACGATGCAGGCGATCCACGGCGCCTGCCTTGACACCATCGCTGCCTGCGGCGACGTCAACCGCAATGTGATCTGCGCCGGCAATCCGTTTTTCTCGCCGCTGCACGCCGCCTCCGCCGACCTTGCGCGAAAGGTGAGCGATCACCTGCTACCGAAGACCAGCGCTTACCATGAGATCTGGCTCGACGGTGAGAAGGTGGAGGACAAGACGCGCCCGGCCGAACCGGACACTGAACCGCTCTATGGTCGCCACTACCTGCCGCGCAAGTTCAAGACCGTGATCGTCGTGCCGCCGGTGAATGATGGTGACGTCTTGGCGCACGACCTCGGCTACATCGCCATCGCCGACGGGAACGGCGCGCTCGCTGGCTGGAACATCTCAGTCGGCGGCGGCATGGGCATGACACACGGCGACACCAAAACCTTCCCGCGCACTGCCGACCTCCTGGGCTTCTGCGCACCCGAGCAGGCGGTTGACGTGGCCGAGAAGGTGATGCTCGTGCAGCGCGACTGGGGCAACCGCGAGAACCGCGCCAACGCGCGCCTGAAGTACACCATCGAGCGCGTCGGCATCGACAAGTTCCGCGCCGAGGTCGAGAGCCGGCTCGGCTATAAGCTCGGCGCGCCGCGACCTTTCAAATTCACATCCATGGGCGATCCGCTCGGTTGGCATCAGGGCCCAGACAAGAAATGGCACCTCGGGCTCTTTATCGAGAACGGCCGCATCGCCGACAAGCCGGATCATCACTTGCGCACCGCCTTGCGCGAGATCGCCAACTCCGGCGGCGTCACGTTCTCGCTCACCGGCAACCAGAACTTGATCGTCTGCAACGTGGGCACGCGTCAGAAGTCGAAGATCGAAACGATCCTGAAGCAACACGGAATCGACATCGCCATCTCGTCGGGCCTGCGCCGCAACTCGATCTCCTGCGTGGCATTGCCGACCTGCGGCCTTGCGCTGGCTGAGAGCGAGCGCTTCCTGCCCGAGCTGATCACCGCACTTGAGGAGTCGCTCGACAAGGCGGGCCTTAGGAACGACGACATCGTGATCCGCATGACCGGCTGCCCGAACGGCTGCGGCCGACCATACCTCGCCGAGATCGGCTTCGTCGGCCGTGCGCCGGGCCTTTACAACCTGTATCTCGGAGCAGCGTTCGATGGCACACGGTTGAATAAGCTTTACGCGCAGGACGTCGGCAAGGCGCGCATCATCGAGCTCTTGGAGCCGCTGCTGCTGCGCTATGCCAACGAGCGCAACGAAGGCGAGCACTTCGGCGACTTCGTGATCCGCGCCGGCGTCGTGAAGCCGACGCTCGGCGGCAACACGTTCCACGCCGACATCAGCCTCGTGAGCTGATCATAATCTGGAAGGGGTTACACTGCCTCTTCCGGAGTGCTCTATACACGACGCGTCTGCTTCAGCCTGACACGGCATTGATAATGGTGCGCAGGCTCAACAGGACCACCACACCGCCGACCATGGTCATTAGCAGCCTGTCGGGCAGGTGCTTGGCCGCCAGCGCCGCGAACGGCGCTGCTATGACGCCGCCTGCTACGAGGCCCGCGATGATCGTCCAATGGCTGAGGCCGATCGTGAGAATAAACGTCGCCGAAATGGTGAGTGTGACGAAAAATTCGGCGAGGTTCACCGAGCCGATCGCGTAACGCGGCTTGGTGCCCTGACCGAGCAGCGTCGAGGTGACGATAGGTCCCCATCCCCCGCCACCGATCGCGTCCATGAAGCCGCCAACGAATCCCAGGGGTGTCAGATTGTTGGGCGGCTCGTCAACGAATGTCCGCCGCTTGTGCAGGGCCTTCCAGATAATGAAGACGCCGAGCAGTAGGAGATAGCCGCTCACGAAAGGCCTCAGCGCCTCTCCAGGCAGTGACGAGAGCAGCCAGGCGCCAAGTGCCCCGCCGATCATGCCAGGCACGGCAATACGCCAGATGAGCCTGCGGTCAACGTTCCCGATCTTCCAATGGGCGAAGCCCGAGGCGCCTGTCGTAAACGTTTCGGCAGCGTGCACACACGCGCTCGCCGTTGCGGGCGGTACGCCGAAGCTGAGGAGGACCGTAGAGGACGTTATGCCGTAGGCCATGCCTATGGCGCCGTCGATCATCTGGGCCGCGAAGCCGATGGCGACGTAGAGAAGGATGTCATCCATTATGATTGGCAGTGTTTCCGTTATTTGCTGCCAACCGATAGCAGAGAAGACCTAGATCGAATAGTCCGGAGGACTCTCAATCTCGACGTTGATACCGGCCGCCCGCAGGATCAGCGCCACCTCGTTTGCCCGGCGGCGGAACTCGGCCTCCGCCTGCGGCCTGTCGGCGAGGTCGGCGTTGAGGCCGTGCTCGAGCATGGCGCGCGTCAGAATGAACGTGTTTTCATCCGCCGCCGCCGCCTCGGCTTTTGCCGCGACGATGACGCCGCCCGCGACGGAAGCCCCCGTGATCGCGTCGACGAGCATGAAGCTGCCGGTCTCGGGCGCCTCCGCAAACGTGTCGATGGCAGCCGGACGCCCAAGCGCGATGTCACCGATGGCGATGTCGTTGGTCGCGCACGCCTCGGCCGGATGCGTTTCGAGCGTTTCGAGATCGAGCAGCGCCCGGATCTTGAGATTCGAGACGGGCGTGAGGTCGGTGGCCGTGCGCACGAGGTAGGAGCCGCGCGGATCGTAAGGCGTCTCGCTGAGCCACACCATGCGCGTCTCGAGCACGCGCGCCACGACGGGCCGCGTGTCGGCTTTCGAGAGAACGGCGCCGCGCGCCACGTCGATGTCGACGTCGAGCTGGATGGCAACCGCCTGGCCCTGAGCGGCCTGCTCGAGGTCGCCGTCCATGGTCGCGATGCGCAACACCTTCGCGCTACGCTTCGAGAGCGCATCGACGACGGTCTCGCCGACACGAACGCTGCCGCCGCTAACTGTGCCGGCAAGGCCGCGGAAATCGTTGCGGGAGTCGCGCAGCACGGTTTGCACGGGGAAACGGAACGGCCCCGTCGGCTCGGTCACGCGGCTCGGCAGACTCTCGAGATGTTCGAGCAGCGTCGGCCCCGTGTACCATGGCATATGCTCCGAACGGCGCGCGACGCTGTCGCCCGACACGGCGGCCGTAGGGATCACGGTCGCCTCCCAGAATCCGAACCGCCACGAGAAGGTCTCGAAGTCGGCCTCGATCTTGCGGAACGTCGACTCCGACCAGTCGACGAGGTCCATCTTGTTGACCACGAGGATGACGCGCTTCACGCCGACGAGGTCGAGGATCGCCGCGTGCCGCCGCGTCTGCGTCTTGATGCCGTGGCGCGCGTCGATGAGCAGGATGGCGACATCCGCATGCGAGGCGCCCGACGCCATGTTGCGCGTGTACTGCTCGTGGCCGGGGCTGTCGATGACGACGAAGCGACGCGTCGCGGTATCAAAATAGCGCCACGCGATATCGATCGTGATGCCTTGCTCGCGCTCGGCGACGAGGCCGTCCATGAGCAGACTGAAATCCGGGTTGCCGCCGTCGACGGTCTTGCCGCGCTTCAAGGTCTCGCGCTGGTCGTCGTAGAGATCGGTCGCGTCCCAGAGCAGGCGCCCGATGAGGGTCGACTTTCCGTCGTCGACCGAGCCGCAGGTCAAGAGGCGCAGCATGCCGGAAAGCTCGGGCGCGATCTTCGAGAGATCGGCGGTTGCTGTCTGTGAGGTAGTCAGACCCTGGTCTGAGACGACCTTGAAAGGGGCCTTCTTCGTCGTCTTCGCCTTCTGAAGGGCTGTGGGCTGGGACATTAGAAGTACCCTTCCTGCTTTTTCTTCTCCATGGCGCCGGCCTGATCGTGATCGATGAGGCGGCCCTGGCGCTCCGACGTGCGGGCGCCGAGCGTTTCGATGACGACGCTCTCGATGTCGGTGGCGTCGGATTCGACGGCGGCGGTCAGCGGATAGCAGCCGAGCGTGCGGAAGCGTACGCGACGATTGACGACCTCTTCGCCGGGCTTGACCGGCAGGCGGTCGTCGTCACGCATGATGAGCTGGCCGTTGCGCAGGATGGTTGGACGCTCAGCGGCAAAATAGAGCGGCACCACATCGAGCTTCTCGCGCAGGATGTAGCGCCACACGTCGCGCTCGGTCCAGTTCGAGAGCGGGAAGACGCGCACGGTTTCTCCGGCCCCGAGACGGCCGTTCAAAAGATGCCACATCTCGGGGCGTTGCCGGCGCGGATCCCAACGATGTCCTTCGGCGCGGAACGAGAACACACGCTCTTTAGCGCGGCTCGCTTCCTCGTCGCGGCGCGCGCCACCGAACGCAGCATCGAACGCGTATTTGTCGAGGGCCTGCTTGAGCGGCACCGTCTTCATGACGTCGGTGTAGACGGAGGGTGCGTAATCGATCGGGTTGATGCCTTTCGCGGCGCCCTCTTCGTTCGTATGCACAATGAGGTCGAGATCGAAGTCACGCGCCGTCTTGTCGCGAAACGCGATCATGTCGCGGAACTTCCAGCCCGTATCGATGTGCAGTACCGGGAACGGCAGCTTCGCGGGCCAGAACGCTTTGCGCGCGAGATGCAGAAGAACGGTCGAGTCCTTGCCGATTGAATAGAGCAGTACGGGCTTGCGGAACTGCGCCGCCGCTTCCCGGAAGATATGGATGCTCTCGGCTTCGAGCAGGTCGAGATGCGAAATGGGCTGCGTCATGCGTGGGCCTCTTTAGGCTTCGGGCGGTTGTGAAGCCCGCATTCCTTTCCATCGAGATTTTCCCACCACCAGCGGCCCGCGCGGATGTCTTCCCAGGGCTGGATGGCGCGCGTGCACGGCTGGCACCCGATGGAGGGGAAGCCCTGCGCGTGCAGCGGGTTCACGGGAACGTTGTTGGCAGCGATATAGGCTTCGAGCTTCTCGAGGCTCCAGTCGGCGATGGGGTTCAGCTTGATGAGCTGATGCTCCGCATCCCAGACCGCGAACGGAACATGCGCGCGCTCGGCCGACTGCTCGCGGCGTAGGCCCGTGATCCAACCGGCAGCGCCCGCGAGCGCCTTGTTCAAAGGCACCACCTTACGCACGTTGCAGCACGCCTTGCGTGCTTCGACGGACTGGCGAAAGCCCATGATCCCATCGCGGGCGACGAGCGACTCGACGTCCTTCACGTCGGGAAAGACAACGCGGATCTTGAGCCCGTAGCGCAGCTCGCTGGCTTCGATCGTCTCGAGGGTCTCGGGAAAATGCCGGCCAGTGTCGAGCGTAAAGACGTCGAAGCTTCGGCCCGTGGCGGCAATCGCGTGCAGCACGGCTTGATCCTCGAGCCCGAGGCTGGACGAGAAAGTGACCCGTCCCGGGATTGCGTCAGCAATGGCATGAAGCCGGGCTTCGAGGTCGTCGAGCCCGGGAAGTATCGCGTCGAGGTGGCGGGCCAGCGCCTCGCCTGAGTTCTCCGGGGCAGAATGGGTCGCCGCCCCGGCCGCGCGATCGGCGCGCGCCCGAACGTTTGCCTTTATCATGGAGATCCTCCGATAATCGGAAGATAATGAAATGACGTTCTTAGATAAAGGGGATGAGGGAAATAAGAATACAATCGCACTCACTGTTGCCGGAAATAGAGAAAAATTGTTCCATAATCAAGTCTCGTGGAACAGTTTATTGCGGAGCAGCAGATCCTTGTTGCCTCATGCTTTTTCAGGCGGGTATGCGGTTTGCGTCACGCTACCAGGCGCCGGTGTTAGGCATTGATGCCCACGGCTCGACGCGGGGCAGGGCGCCCCCTTTTTGCAGGAGCTCGATCGAAATCAGATCAGGCGAGCGTATGAAAGCCATGCGCCCGTCACGTGGCGGCCGGGCGATGGTGACTCCACCCTCCGCCAGCTTGCTGCACGTCGCGTAGATGTCGTCGACCTCGAACGCCAGGTGGCCGAAGTTGCGGGCCGAGCCATAGTCCTCCGGATCCCAGTTGTAGGTCAGCTCGAGTAGCGGCGCCCATTCTGCGGCTGCCCGTGCCTGATCCAAAGGAGCGGCCAGGAAGACGAGCGTGAAGCGCCCGGCCCGGTTTTCCACCCGCCGGATTTCGACCAGCCCGAGCAGTCCTGAGTAGAAGGCGAGGCTCGCTTCCAGGTCGCGGACGCGAACCATCGTATGCAGGTAGCGCATCTCGCCCTCCTATTGTTGCAGAATAGACACTAAGAACATCCCGGAAACACCAACAGCGCAGCCTTCCAAGTCGGCGGGATCATTCGGATTTCAAGACGACCAAGATTACGCAAGCTTATCCCCAGACCCTCGGAGGGCGAAGCGATCGTCATCAATCCGCAAGCGGAGCATGAGCGAGGGTGTCTAGGACCCGCAGTCTACAAGGGCGAATCACTTGCTCAACCACGACCGGATCTGGGCCAGGAGAGGCCGGAAAATCCGTGCCCTCCATGCTAAGTGTCGAGCCACCCCAGATTTTTTCCGCCGCTTTGGAATACTAAAAATTGGTTAATAGCTTCAAAGATTTAGTGATCACCACTCATGTGGACATGCCTTGCGCTGAGCAGGTCCGAAGGCAGCCGCGAGGGGGCGGGGGCTAGTCTCGATCATCGCAAATGCTATTCTCCGCCCGTTGCCGCAGACACGCACCAGTCGATGTAGAGGGCTGAGACTGAAATGCGGGCCGGGCGACGCATATAAGTTCAACGTAGACCAAGTAAGGCGGGGTAAAATTATGGGGGATACCAAGTTACCTCCGGAGTATCCGGGCGGCGGAGTACTAGCCGAAGGCGATCTTGAGCGCCTGGAAGAGGGCGGCCTCGAAGTATTCGAGATCGCTGGAACCATTAAATGGTTCGATGTCGCCAAGGGATACGGATTTATTGTTCCCGACAATGGCCTGACCGACGTGCTGCTGCACGTCACGTGCCTCCGAGCCGGCGGCTATCAGACCGCCTACGAAGGCGCCCGCATTCACTGCCAGGTCTTGAAGCGGCCGAAGGGCATGCAGGCTTTCCGCATCCTCTCGATGGACGAGTCGACGGCGATCCATCCCTCGCTGTTGCCGCAGCGGACCCACGTCCACGTGCAGCCCGAGAGCGACTGGGAGCGCGTGATCGTGAAGTGGTTCAACCGCGTTCGCGGCTTCGGCTTCCTGACCAAGGGCGAGGGGCATCCGGACATTTTTGTCCATATGGAAACGCTGCGCCGCTTCGGGTTCACCGAGCTGCGTCCGGGCCAGATGGTCCAGGTGCGCTGGGGCATGGGCTCAAAGGGCTGCATGGCCGCCGAGCTGAAGCCCGACGGGACAACTACGGGTATCACTTCGCCCCATTGACGGGCCACTGTCTGACCGGCATCGATATCCGGGAGAGCCCGGGCCGGTCGACAGGGATCCAACAATGAAGGACACGCGCTATTCGGGGAGGGCTGCTGTAGGGGCGGCCCTTCTGCATGTGGCGGCGGCTTGCGCCGTGAGCCTCACGGCGACCGGCACCGCTGTCGCGAAGACTGAGGCGGCCACCTCCGCGCAGGTCGAGCGCTTGCAGCTCGTCACGGCAAACGGCGTCCACGCCCTCGACGTCGAGATTGCCGTGACACCCGAGCAGCAGGCGCTGGGGCTGATGTATCGCACCAGCCTGCCCGACTCGAAGGGCATGCTGTTCACGCACACGACGCCGCGCGAGATCACGATGTGGATGCGCAACACCTACATCCCGCTCGACATGGTGTTCATCCGGGCGGACGGCACCATCCATCGTATCGAGGCGCGCACGGAGCCCCTGTCCGAGCGGATCATTGCCTCCGAAGGCCCGGTTTCCGCCGTGCTCGAGATCGCGGGTGGCGCCGCCGAGCGCATGGGCCTCAAGGCCGGCGACAAGGTTCGGCATCCCGCGTTCGGCTCTGAGGCATCGCCCTGAAAGTCGGGCCGGATGACGCGGCACGAGGCCAGCGCTTGACCCGGAGAGGGCGACGCGGCACATGTTGCGGCCACGGGCAGCATGCTTTGATCGCGTGACCGTCCGTTGGAAAGTTTCGGGGCATAGCTCAGCCTGGTAGAGCGCTTGCTTTGGGAGCAAGAAGTCGCGAGTTCGAATCCCGCTGCCCCGACCATTCATGCGAGACTGCGCTCGCCCGCAACCAGATGCGCCGCCCGAGTTTCCGCCAAGGCGCCGGTCCCATTTCGATTTATTACGCAACGCGTACGCTATTGCCGTCCAAGACACGCGTTTTCGTCGACTTCGGAGCAGAAGCCTTCCGGCGCAATCGCCTGGCAGAGCGCTTTGCCGGCAGCCTGGGTTAGGGCCAAAGCTCATGTTTGGAGCCCAAGATCGCTTGCCCGAAGCTCCATCTTCGCAATGGTTCACTGTGAGCGTATAATGGGGCTCTCACCCGCGGAGTTCGTTCAGCGCAATCCTCCGGCTCCGCAGCGCACATCTTGCTCGGAGTATTGCCATGAGCAACGATCGCCGCTTCGAGGATCAACTGAATAGCTACCTGGATGTCGTGTGCCGGCGCGAGAAGGAGTTCGGCCGGAAGAAATCGCAACTGAGCAGGAAGATCGTAGACGCCAGCACGCGCCACGCAGATGAGAATGCGGAACAGCTCATGGAGCAACTGAGCGAGTCCGAGCTGGTGCATAAGAAGTCGCTCGATACCATCGTCGACCTGATCGACGCACTGCATCCCCACGCGCATCCGGCGGACAAGAAGCGCCCGGAACCGTAGCGATCTTTCGAAGTCGACGCGGCAGGCCCACTGCTGGCTGTAAAGAAAAACGGTTGGGCGGACGCGAGAGGTTCAGGTGCTGCCGCAGCGTGTGGCTCTGATACTCGCGCCGGAAAAGATCGCGTCGCGGCAGCTCCGGCACGACGCGGTCGACGAAGTCTTCCAGCCCCCCGGCAAGCCAGCGAAACATCACATTGAAGCCGTCTGAGCCCTGCGGGATCCGCAGGCCTGCAGACCTTTCCATTTCGTCTCGGTTACGACCGCTGGGCGGGCCTGGACTACTGATCCTGATCAACGCTCGGAAGCGTCAGCAGAGTACTTTCGCACGGTAACGCCGAAGCGGCGTCCCGGAAAGCCGATGCCCTGTCAAACGTCTCGAAAAGAGCGGGCGGACGAGGATTGGGAATCGCCGGCGCGCTAACGCGCAAAAGGGGAGGGCAGCAATGTGGATTTCAAGGGGCCTCGTGCTTTTAGGGCTGTTGATGCTGGCGGCCCCGAGCGTCGCTGGATCCGCGACGCCAAAGCCCGACCCTGAGAAGGGCCGCGCTCTGGCGGAGCGCGTATGCACCGCGTGTCATGTGATTTCGAAGCATCCGGCATCTTCTGTCGCCGCCGACGTTCCGAGCTTTCCTGCCATCGCCAACAAGCCGGGCCAGTCGATGGAGACCATAGCGGGACGTATCGTCATACCGCATCCGCCGATGCCGGCGGTCGCACTGACGCGCGAGGAAATCGTCAATGTTGTCGCCTATATCATGACCTTCAAGGAGCGTTCCGAAACCGGTGAGTGAGAAACCCGCTCCCCAGGTTACAGCCACAGCAGTATATATGGAGCACTAATGTCCAACACACCGCATACCCTCGCCGAAGAGTTCCCTGGCCAGGCAGAGGCCATCCACAAGCTGAAGGTGGCTGATCCGCATTTCGCACGCCTGCTTCAAGAGTACGATGGGGTGAACGACCAGGTGCATCTGGCTGAAACCAACATCCAGCCGATTGATCAATTCGAAGAGGAAAAGCTGCGCAAACGCCGACTTCAGATCAAGGACGAGATTGCAGAAGCCCTCTCGCGCTGAGAGGATTATTGGGCGGCCCCGGCCGGCATGGTGCAGGGAAGTCTCCGGTCTGCCAGGGAAGAGAGCGCTCTATGGTTTCGCTGTTCGCGTCAAGAAAGCGCCGTTTCGCGGACCTTTCGCAAAAGGAGATCTTAGCGCTCGCGATCTCGGCGGAGGAGGAGGATAGCCGGATCTATTCCGCATACGCCTCGAAGCTGAGGCGCGACTATCCGGATAGTGCGGCAATCTTCGACGGGATGGCCGCAGAAGAGGATGAGCACCGCCGCCGGCTCATCGAGCTCTACCGACGTCTGTACGGCGATGTCATCTTTCCCTTGGGCCGGGAGCACGTATCCGACTTTTTCACGCGCAACCCCGTTTGGCTGATCGACAACCTAAGCCTCGACCGCATCCGCCAAGAGGTCTCGGAGATGGAGCAGCAGGCGCAGCATTTCTATGCCCTCGCCGCCGCTCAGGCGACCGATGCGGAAACACGCATGCTTCTCGGTGATCTGGCGCGCGCCGAGACGGTGCACGAAGCTGAAGTGGAAGAGCTTACAAAGGAGCATCTGGGCGGCGGCAAGCGCGAGGCGGAGGATCAGGCCTACCGGCGCCAATTCATCCTGACATGGGTGCAACCCGGCTTGGCCGGCCTGATGGACGGCTCCGTCTCGACGCTGGCACCGATCTTCGCGACGGCATTCGCCACCCAGAATACATGGACCACGTTCCTCGTCGGCCTCTCGGCCTCGGTCGGCGCCGGTATTTCCATGGGCTTCACCGAGGCCGCACATGACGACGGCAAGATCTCGGGCCGTGGATCACCATGGAAACGCGGGCTGGCATCTGGCGTGATGACGACCATCGGCGGACTCGGCCACGCTTTGCCCTACCTGATCCCGAACTTCTGGACGGCAACGGTCATCGCATTGATTGTCGTTTTCATCGAGCTTTGGGCCATCGTCTGGATCCAGAACCGGTACATGGAAACGCCTTTCCTTCGCGCGACGTTTCAAGTGGTGCTGGGCGGATCATTGGTTCTTGCGGCAGGCATCCTGATTGGAGGCGCATAGCGCACGGCTCGCGGAAAAAGCCAAAGCGCACCGCTTAGAGGCCAAAGGGATAGGTATCCGGTAAGCCATCAAGCTGGGCAGTGTCGAACGGCTCGATTGCGCTCGTCCTGTCCACCCAGATGTACTCATCGAATTGGCGTGGGAGAACGGCCTCGAAGTAGTGGCTGGCAAGCTCACTTTCCGGCCGGTAAACGACGCCGATCGCTCGCTCCAGTCGCGGTTTGGCAAGTCGCTCGCACAGATCGTCGCGGCGGCCGCTGCCGCGCAACGGGACAAGAAGGCCGGGTGCATTGGTCAGGTGAAACAATCGCTCGTAGCTTTGTGAATGCGCAGGACGTACGGACATGACCTGCATGGGTTCGTCCCAGGCCGACGACGCTGCAACCGTGCCGTCGTTGGTGCCAAACCCGATATGATACGAGGCGCTATCGAAATGCTCGCGGCAGAGCTGCCCGATGTTATGCTCGCCGCGACGGGCCATTTCTGTCGCAGACGCGTCTCCGATATGCGAATTGTGAGCCCAGACGACAGCCTTCGACGATGGCCCGTGATGGTTCAACAGATTTTGCAGCATCTCGAACATGTGGCTGTCGCGTAGATTCCACGATGATCGCGATCCGTAATACATCGTTCGATAGTAGCGTTCCGCATTGGCGACGAGCCGCGCGTTCTGGGCCGCATCGAAATAGCGCTCGCCGTCTTGGGCGAGATACGCCTGCTCCTTCTCGAAGAGCGTGACGAGCATGTGGGCGACATCGCGCTCGCAGGCACGAAAGCCTTCCGACAGGACGGCGCGTCCATAGGCGGCAGGGTCGGATTCCCAAGGACTGAGGCATCCGTAACGTTCACGGGCGACAGACGCGAGATCCGGGTCGACGGTCTCAAGATAATGGATGACCGATCTTATCGAGCCATAGAGGCTGTAGAGATCCAGGCCATAGACTGCCACGCGGCCGGCTGGAGTAAGCGGCGTGTTGTGATCGTGAAGCCAATCGATAAATCGGCGCGTCTCCTCGTTGCGCCACATCCAGGTCGGGAAGCGTGCGAAAGCGGTCCAATCCGAACGCTTGAGGTGACGATGCCGAACATAGTTGTCAATGCGCGCCGCATCAGGCCAGTCCGCCTCGATGGCCACGAAGGTAAAGCCTTTTCGCTCGATCAACTGTTGGGTGATCCTGGCCCGCATGCGGTAGAATTCCGAGGTGCCATGCGTTGCCTCGCCAATGAGAACGATGCGCGCATCGTCAATGCGTCTCAGGAGCGGCTCGAGATCGGCCTGCTCAAGGGCGACGAAGCTCTCGGCATGCCGGACAATAAGACCCGACGTTGAAATGCTTACGGCGGGACGTGTCTGGATCACCCGTGGTGAACGGGTTTCCCAGTCGCGCTCCCCGCTCTCCCATCCCTCTTTCCCGATGAGCGGAACGAAGCGGACGTCAGCGATGTCCTCGCGTTCGTATTCGTTCTCATCAAGGCGCGTGACGCGGATTAGCTCTTGCGCTCGGGGGTCGCTGCCGACCGGAATGAGCATGCGTCCGCCGATTTTGAGCTGCTGCAGCAGCGATTTAGGAATGTCGGGCGCACCGGCCGAGACCAGAATGGCGTCGAACGGCGCATGGTCGATCCACCCTTCCGTACCATCGGCGTGCCGCACGTGAACGTTTGTGTAGCCCGCGTCCGCGAGATTGCGGGCCGCACACTCGGCAAGCCGGCCGATCCGTTCGACTGTGAAGACCTCATTTGCGATCTCGGCCACGACGGCCGCCGCGTAGCCGGAGCCGGCACCGATCTCCAGAACCGTCTCGTCGCCCTGAAGTGCCAGCGCCTCTACCATGAAGGCCACGATATACGGCTGTGAGATCGTTTGCCCTTGCCCAATCGGCAAAGGACTGTCGGCGTACGCATCGGCCTTCTGATGTTCGGGAACGAAGCGCTCGCGCGGCACCTTGCGCATGGCGGCGAGGACGAGAGGATCGCGAACGCCGCGCGCCTCGATCTGCTCGCGGACGAATCGCTCGCGAAGGGTGTTGTCACCTGACGCCATGGACGCGAGCCCTCCCGCTAGAGCCGCTGCCGAAACGTTCTTGAGCTCACGGGCCACAATTTCTTGATGTCGCCCGGAAGCTGGTCGATGACCTGCGAGATTTCACCGGGGTCGCAATGGTGCGCGACGAGAGCGAACACGTCCTGGACGGCGCGCTCGGGCTGTGGGCGTCGCGGTAGGAGCTTCATCCTGATCTCGTCGAGGAAGGCTTGCCGGGAGCGGATGCGTTCGGGGGTCCGTGAAGGCCGCCAGCCCTCGTAGTAGATCCCGCGAATGATCGTGGGAAGCTGACCGCCAAGCTCGACCGCCTCTTCGGGCGTCAGCCGATCCCGAAGCTGATGCAGCACCACCCGCAGAACGCTGAGCGCCTCGTCCTCGCTTTCAAAATCTGCATTGTCACGGAGCTCTTTAAGCCACTCCTGCGTCTGCTGAACGGTGCGCGCAATCGAAGCTGGAATTGTCATGATGCATCTCCTCTTGACTCACAGACCGAGAAATCTCGGCCTGTGAGTGTTTCTCAAGCAGGGCAAGCATGCAGGACGTTGTTAGCCGTGGTGGGCGGCGACTGCGGTCATGACCTCGCCGGTTAGAGCGCGAGGGCCTGCATGCGAGACGTCACCGACGCTCAAAATACCGACCATCCGTTTGGCGTCGTTGATCACCGCCAGACGGCGCACCTTCTTCTGCTCCATGAGCCGGGCAGCGTCTGTGAGACTTTCATTTTCCTTGCACCAGATGATGCCTTTGGTCATGACATCGCGGGCCGTAAGCTTTGAAGGATCCTTTGAGTTCGCCAACCCGCGACAGGTGATATCGCGATCGGTAACCATTCCAATCAGACGATCGTTTTCGCCGATCGGGATGGCGCCCACATCGTGCTTTTTCATTAGAGCGGCAACTTTTGAAATCGGCGCGTTGGGCTCTGCCCACTCTACGCCTTTGTGCATAGCGTCTTTGACCTTCATGAGACCTACTCCTTCTCAAATGCGCGCGGGGGCGCAGGTCCAGACAAGGAAAGCTGCCAAGAGGGTACTGCGCGCGACCGTGCTCGAAGGACATAAGAACGCACCGTGAGCGCAAAGCGATCCCGGCAACATAAGCCAAAGCTTGAAAAAAATACCCCGAGGTCCACGCAAAACGCATTGACGGCAATCAAGTCAAAAGAACGATCGGATGACTTGCGTCGAGGGCCATGCGCTGCAGCCCTGATCGGCGTTTGTTTGTTGGCGTTTGCACTATTTGTGTGAAGCTGCGGATTTTCGATCCGAAGGGGCGTTAACTTAATCAGGATCAAGGTACGCCAAGGCAGAGCACGTAGCATGTAATTACGGCTCTCTCTTCCCACCCATTCCTCCGAGCCGCTTGACCGGGTGTCTCCCGCATGCCGGTTTTTCAGTCCCGATGTTCCCTCCATCGGGACTGAATTTATTTTAGGATCTATGCACCTTTCGCTTCCGCAAGCCGGCGCGCGATTTCCGTAAGGGGGGCATCCGCGAGATCGAGTCTCAACTCCCGCGTGAGACGGCTCCTGACGGCGTCGGAAAGGAGCGGCCGTAGATCTCCAATCATCTGCGGCGGCGCAACGATGATCAGGTCGTCGTAAGCCTTCTTTGCCAACCCGGCATCGAGAGTGAGCGCAAGCTCCTTCGCGAAATTTTTCTTCTCGGCGCGATGCGGGTCCGATTTCGGCGCGATCGCGTGCCGCCCGGGACCCACTGAGTCGAACGTCCGCGGTAGGGCATCGCGGACCATGTCGCTGGACTTCGCAATGGGATGCTCAATGTCGAGTCCCTCGACGACCGCCAAGCCGCTCTTCTGGCTGGATTGTTCCAGAACGCGGGCGTGGCCCGCATCGGCGACCAGCACCCATGTCTTCTTGCTTTTCATCACGACCTCCACACTCTGAGGCCAGATTCAATACTTCCCCGGTCGGATCGTTCCTTGCGGAAGATCAAGCGCAAGTGCCTCCCAGTGCTGTCCGCCGGCCGCTGTGAACGCGCCTGCAACGTAGGTACGAGAGCGTCTCGCAGCTCACTCGCGTTGGTCGCGAGAGGGTGTTGCGCAATAGCATCTAAGCGCCGCTATTAAGAAACTGGATGAAGGAGGGGCTAGATTATCCGCTAGCTGAGCGTAGTGTCAGCAAAGACTTTATCGTCTTTTGTTCATGCGTGTTGTTATGTGGCGTATCGTGTCGCGGCGTATATTTTCGCGGCTTTGTGCGATCGGCTTAGCCCGTCCGCACTGCCAAAGAGGCATTGGTCTTCTCCTTTCGGTTAAGGCGTTCGCTGCCTTTTGCATCGGCTTAGCCTTTGCAGGCCCGGCGAGCGCGAATGATCCCTGTACAAGCGCCCCGCCAATTCTCACCTGCACAGGCAATCAGGCCGACGGGATTTTTGTTCCCGCTAGCTTCGCAACGCTCAATGTCCATTCGCTGAACCAGCCGATTGCCCCAGCTTCAGACGTACCCGGCATCTATTTCGGAAGGGCCGGCGGTCCGATTGCGATAATCAGCAATACGGGTCCACACGGGATCTCGACGCAAGGGCATACGCTAGGACTCTACGCACCCGGCATTTGGGCGGAGTCTATCCAGGTTCTTGCAGCTATCGGCGATGCCGCGCTTACGAATGGAAACGTTTCCATCGACAGCACCGGGGGCATCCTGACCGACGGGTTCTCCGCGATGGGAATCGCGGCGGAAAGCTTCGTGTCAGTCAAGGCCAGCGGCCAAGCAGACGCGAGCAGCGGCGATATCAGCGTCACGAACAATGGGTCTATCGCGACACAAGGAGATGACTCCTTCGGTATTGGCACCTACACCGTGGCCGAGGCCGTCTCAAGCGCCAGCGATGCCAGCGCGACCAGTGGCGACGTAACCATCACGAGCGCGAGCATCGAAACCCAGAGCACCCGGGCGCACGGCATATCGGCGAACAGCTGGGCTTTCAGCAAGGCCGCTGGATCTGCCGCAGCGACCGCGGGCGATATCGAAATTATCAGCACCGGTACCGTCATCACGCACGGAGAGGGTTCCTACGGCTTGGAGGCTCGACTACTCGCTGAATCCGCAGGCGAGAGCGCAATTGCAACTGGCGGCAACGTGGCGGTGACGAGCGGCGCGGTGAAGGCGACCGGGCCTAAATCGACAGGCATCGTCGTGTATAGCTCCGTGAACAGCGCCACCTCCGGCACCGGTCCCGCCGGATCGACTGGCGGCGATATCGTTGTCACCGCCGGCCCGATAGTAATGGAGGGAGCTGAATCAACCGGACTTTATGTATTTGGTGGCGTCTCAGCGATCTCCGACAACGGAGATGCGACCGCAACCAGCGGCGCGTTGAAGGTAAAGACCGGCGACGTCACGGTTGCGGGCGAGAATGGTGTGGGAATGTTTATTGAGACCTACGCCGACGCATCAGGGGCGGGTACGGCCAGCGCCCAAGCTGGAAATGTCACCATCGACAGTACCGGTTCGATTTCGGCATTGAACACCAACGGGATCGGAATCTTTGCGAGGAGCCTAGCCTTCGGAAGCGGTGCAGAGGCCGGCGACGTCGCCATCAATATCTTGTCCGGCTCCGTGACTGGCGGCTCGGGCTTTGGATACGGCGTCGGCATAGACAATGGTAACGACAATACGATTACCAATCATGGCACGATATCGGCGCTCTCGGGGCTTGCGGTTAGAGGTGCTTTCGGAAACGAAACCCTCGACAATTCGGGCATCATCGTCGGGAACGTCGACCTCGGCGCCGGAGCTAACAGGTTCAACAACAAGGTCGGCGGCACATATCAGTCGGGTGCTTACGCCTACCTCGGCGCGGGAAATACCTTCACCAACGACGGTGACGTGACGCCGGGCGGAACCGGCGCGATCCAGACGTCGCTTCTCTTCGGCGACTTCGTGCAATCGGCAGCGGGAACGTACACGGTTGACGTCGATTGGAGCACGACGAACGCCGACGTGATCGATGTCATGGGAAGCGCCGAGCTTGCCGGAACGGTCGTTGCCGCCCCGATCAACTTCCTGTCCGGCGGAGGGCTGACGCGGCAGTTTCTGATTCTGCAGGCGGCGGGCGGCGCTGTCGACAACGGGATCTCGGTAGCGGACACGGCAGCAGTCGATTACGACGTGGTGTTCGACGCCAACGGGCAGGACGTCTACTTGAAAGTCGCCATCGATTTTCGCGGCAACGGCGCGCTGAATGCCAATCAGACAGCCATCGCCGAGAACATCAATGCCATCCAGACGGCGGGCAACAGCCCCGGCTTTATCCCGGTCGCCACGGCGCTCACCATGCTGCCGACGCAAGCCGCACTGGTGGACGCGCTCGACCAGCTGTCACCCGAGCTCTTCAGCTACGCCAACATCGAGACACTGTTTGCGGCCGAGCAGTTCTCGCAGGACCTTCTGAGCTGTTCCGTCGCGGATGGCAGCGGCGCCGCCTTTATTCGCCAGGGTCAATGCATTTGGGCCCGCGGACGGGCGCGCTTCTTGGATCTCGACGCGACCGCAGACAACGTTGGAGCCGATAGCACGGTGGGGTCGTTCTCGGGCGGCGTGCAGTTGGCGCTGGCAACGGACTGGCGCCTTGCTCTGGCGGCAGGCTATGACAGCATCTCGCTCGACGCAGGGCCCCGGGCTTCCGCCGACGGTGATCGCGCCCACCTCGGCGTGGCCGTCAAATACAACCCTGGCCCACTACTCCTCGCCGCCGCGGCGTCCGGCGGCTGGAGCGCATTCGATACCCGCCGCACGATCGCCTTTGGCGGTTTTAACGACACGGCCACGGGCGACAGTGACGTCAACTACGCGTCCGGGCGGCTCCACGCGGCCGTCCTGCTCGACCAGGGCAGTTGGTACCTGAAGCCTCTGGTCGATGGAACCGTCACCTACATCGATGCCGACGGTGTGGCAGAGCGAGGCGGCAGCGCGGCTTTGACCGTCGGAGGCACGAGCGACACGATATATGCCGTCTCGCCGGCACTCGAAATCGGCGGCGAGATGCGCTTCAGCGAGCTCTCCGTGCTGCGGCCATTCCTGCGCGCCGGCGTCACCTGGCGCGCCGGCGACAGCCTGGATTTGGCGGCGAGCTTTGCAACGGCACCCGCCGGCGTCGGTCCCTTCACCATCGCGACGGCCCTCGACGACGTGCTCGCGGACGTGAGCGCGGGTGTTGATCTCATCAACGCAGGAGGGGCCGTTCTTCGCGTGCAGTACGACGGTCGCTTCGGCGAGGACACAGCCCAGAACAGCGCCAGCCTCAAGGGCAGCGTTCCGTTCTAGGCGTGCGAGGGGCGCGCGTGCGGCTAGCCCTCGTTCACGCAATTCCATAATAGCCTTTGTACCAGGCGACGAAGCGCTGCACGCCGTCCTCGATCGGCGTCTTCGGCTGAAAGCCGATATCCGCCACCAGCGCGTCGATGTCGGCGCAGGTGCGCGGCACGTCGCCCGGCTGCAGCGGCGCCATGACTTTCTCGGCCTTGCGCCCGAGCGCCGTCTCGAGAGTTGCGATGAGATCCATCAGCTCGACTGGCCGGTTGTTGCCGATATTGTAGAGCCGATAAGGTGCGTTCGAGGTGCCGGGATCCGGATCGTCGCCGCTCCAGGCGGGATCAGGCTGCGCGATCCTGTCGAGGGTGCGCACCACGCCCTCCACGATGTCGTCGATGTAGGTGAAGTCGCGCGCGTGCTGGCCGTAGTTGAACACCTCGATCGGCTCGCCCGCCAGAATGCGGCGCGTGAATAGGAACAGCGACATGTCGGGCCGGCCCCACGGCCCGTACACAGTGAAGAAGCGCAGCCCCGTCGTCGGTAGTCCGTAGAGGTGGGAATAGGAGTGGGCCAACAGCTCGTTGGCCTTTTTGGTGGCCGCGTAGAGGCTCAGCGGATGGTCGACGTTGTCGTGCACGCTGAACGGCATGTTGGTGTTGCCACCGTAAACCGACGAGGAGGAGGCATAGACGAGGTGCGCAATGTCATGCTGCCGGCAGCCTTCGAGAATGTGCAGGAAGCCGGTGAGATTGGAATCGACATAGCTGTGCGGATTTTCGAGGCCATATCGAACACCGGCCTGGGCCGCGAGGTGCACGACGCGCTCCGGCTTGTGCACCGCGAACACCTCTTCCATGTCCGCGCGGTCCTTGAGGTCGCATTTGATGAACTGAAAGTTGGGCTGACCTTCGAGCAGCGCTAAACGCGCTCGCTTGAGCGAGACGTCATAGTAGGCGTTGAGATTGTCGAGCCCGACCACGGTATCGCCGCGCGACAGAAGCGCCTGCGCGGTTGCGGCTCCGATGAAGCCGGCCGCGCCTGTAACGAGCACTTTCATGCGTCAAACCAAATCCGTTTCAAGGACACTGCGCCGGCTTACTTCGGCACGCGCCAGCCGCGTAGCCATGCGACGATATTCGTCCAGAACGTGGCGATCGCGACCAGCCCCGTCACCAGCAGGACGGAAATGACGAGCTGGACGACGCCGAAGTTCGCCGAATCCTGCGCCACGAACCATCCGGCGATGATGGCGGCCACGTACATGATCGGTCGAACGAGCCAGTTCAGCATGGTGGGGCACTCTGTCTAGGGACTGGGCGTGACGTCCTTAACCTCGGCATTTCCGCGCCGCCCCTCTGTCAGGCGCTGGAATACCACATAAAGCATTGGAATGAGGAAGATACCGAACAGCGCCGCCGCCAGCATGCCGGCGAGCACGGGCACGCCGACCGCGATCATGCTGTCCGCGCCGGGGCCGTTGGCGATCACCAGGGGAACGAGGCCCATGATGAACGCGAAGCTGGTCATCATGACCGGCCGGAAGCGCAGCCGCGCCCCGTCGACCGCCGACTCGAGCAGCGAGTCGCCTGCCGCGCGCCGCTCGATGGAGAACGCCACGATCAGGATCGCGTTCTTCGCCGCGAGCGCGATCAGCACCACGAGCCCGATCTGTGCGTAGAGGGTGAAGCTCATACCGAGCACCCAAAGTGTCGCGATGGCACCCAACACCGATACGGCCACGGACAGCAGCACAGGTATGGGAATCATCCAGCTCTCATAGAGCGCGACCAAGAACAGATAGGCGAACACCAGCGCCAGGCCGAGCACGATGGTAGTTTGCCCCGCGGATTCGATCTGCTCCAGGGCTTGCCCCGTCCACTCATAGGCATAGCCGTCAGGCAGCGTCTGCGCCGACACTTCCTGCATCGCCTCAATCGCTTCGCCCGGGCCGCGTCCCGGACCGGGACTGCCGTTGATGGAGATTGCGCGATAGTTGTTGTAGCGCGTGATCGTTCGCGGCCCGACGTCGAGGCGAACATCGGCGATGCTCGCGAGCGGCGTCATCTCACCGGCGGCGTTCTTGACGTAGATGGCCGAAATATCGTTGATCGAGCTGCGATATTTGCTTTCCGCCATCATGCGCACCGTCCAGGTGCGGCCGTACAAGTTGAAATCGTTGACGTAGTACCCGCCGAGCGTGGCCTGCAGTGCTGCGAACACGTCCGACAGCGTGATGTTGAGCGCACGCGTCTTGTCACGGTCGATGTCCAGACGGATCTGCGGAGTCTCGGCTTCGAACGTCGAGAACACGGCCGCAAGCTCCGGCCTTTGGTTCGCATTCACCGCAAGCGAGCGCATGACGGCGGCCATGTCGGCCGGGCTTTGCCCCTGCAATGCCTCGAGCACGTACTCGAAACCGCCCACCTGGCCGAGGCCCGAGATCGAGGGCGGATTGAGCGCGATCATGTTGCCGTCGGGCACGCCGGCAAGCGCGCCGGTAAGCCGCCGGGCCACCACGGTCGAGTGCATATTCGCCGCAGTGCGCTCCTCGTACGGCTTGAGGCGCACAAACATGACGCCGCCATTCGAAGCCGAGCCGCCACCGAGGAAGTCGAGGCCAAGCACGGTCGTGACCGTCTCCACGGCCGGATCGTTGCGAACGATAGCCGATGCCTTCGCGGCAGCCTCGGCCGTACGGTTGAGCGAGGCGCCCGCCGGCAAGTTGACGACGGTGATGATGAAGCCCTTGTCCTCGTCGGGGAGGAAGCCGGAGGGCGTGCGCGCGAAGATGAAGTAGGTCGCAGCGCAGATCAGGATGAGCGCCACGATGCTTGCGGATGAAACGGCAACGAGTCGGCGCACGACGCTCGCATAGCCCTCAGCCGTGCGGTCAATGGCGCCGGTGATCCGCTGCATGATGCCGACGGGGTGGCCGGGCTTGAGCAGCATCGCGCAAAGCGCCGGCGAGAGCGTAAGCGCGTTGATGGCCGAGATGACCATGGCCGCCGAGATCGTGATCGCGAACTGGCGGAACAGCACGCCCGACGAGCCGGGCAGGAACGCCACCGGCACGAACACCGAAAGCAGCACGAGCGTGATCGCGATCACGGGCCCCGCGATCTCGGTCATCGCCTTGTGCGTTGCCTCTGCCGGAGTGAGATGTGGCTCCTCGTGCATCACGCGCTCGACGTTCTCCACCACGATGATGGCGTCGTCAACCACGATGCCGATCGCGAGCACGAGTGCGAGCAGGGATATGGTATTCGCCGAGTAGCCCATGGCGTAGAGCACGGCGAGGGCGCCTATGATGGCGACGGGCACGGCGATCAAGGGGATCAGCGTAGGCCGCAATCGCCCGAGGAACACGAAGACAACCAGCGCGACCAGTACGAAGGCCTCGATCAGCGTGTCGATCACCTTGTCGATCATCGCTGAGACGAAGTCGGCGGTGTTGTAGACGTAGGCGAACTCCACGCCGGCCGGGAAGCGCGTCCGGAGCTCATCGAGCCGCTTGGAGACCGCCGTCGCCACGTTGACCGCGTTCGCGCCCGGCGAGAGATAGACACCGACGGGTGCCGCCGGCTTGCCGTTGTAAAGCGCCTCGCTGTCGAACGTCGCTGCTTCGAGCTCGACGCGGGCCACGTCGCGCACGCGCACGAACGAGCCGTCGCTCTGTGCCCGGACGATGATGTTTTCGAACTCCTCGACGCTGGTCAGGCGCCCCTTGGTGGTCACCGTGAGCTGCAGCCGCTGATCGGGCGACAAGGGCGCCGCGCCGATGCGGCCGGCCGCCGCCTGGACGTTCTGGGTCTGGACCGCCGCGATCACGTCCTGCGTCGAGAGGTCGAAGTTCGCGAGCCGCTCCGGATTGATCCAGATGCGCATCGAGTAGTCGCGTGCGCCGAAGATCGAGGCATCGCCGACACCCGGCACGCGCTTGATCTCGTCGAGGATGTTGAGCGTGACGAAGTTCGACAGGAACAGCCCGTCCTTGTCGCCCTCGGGCGAGTAGAACAGGAACACCTGCAGGAGGTCCGTCGAGACCTTGGCGATGGTGAGGCCCGTGCGGCGTACCTCCTCGGGTAGCTTGGCCGTCGCCAGATTGGCGCGGTTCTGCACGTTCACAGTATCGATGTCCGGATCGGTGCCGAGCAGGAACGAGACGGTCAGAGAGTAGGAACCGTCGTTGGCCGACGTCGACTTCATGTAGCGCATGTCGGTGACGCCGTTGATGGCATTCTCGAGCGGCTGCGCGACGCTTTCCTCGACCGTCTCGGCGTCAGCGCCCGCATACGTCGCGCTGACACGCACCGTCGGCGGCGCGATTTCTGGATACTGCGCTACCGGGATGACGCGCATGGCAATGAGGCCGGCCAGCGTGATCACGATGGACACGACCATCGCAAGGCGGGGACGGCGAATGAAAAGGTCGAAGATCATGACGCCGCCCTATTGCTGCTCGAGGCCAGCGCCCGATTGGAATTCACTCGGCTCGACGACGATGCCTGGCCGAACCTTCTGATGTCCGCTGATGATGACGCGATCGCCCTCGGCGAGCCCGCCCTTCACGATGATCAGCGGGCCGCGCTGCTCGCCCACCTCGACGCGGCGGATCTCAACCTTGTTCTCGGGTGTCACCGCCAGCACGTAGGCGCCTTGCTGATCGAGCAGAATAGCCGCCTGAGAGATCATGAGCTTATGATCCGGTTCTTTTGCGACCACGCTGACGCCGACGATCTGCTGGTCCACGAGCAAGCGCTGCGGGTTGGGAATCTCGGCACGCACCGTCACCGTGTCGGTGCCGGTATTGCTTTGCGGCTCCGAAAACTTGATCGTGCCGTCCTGATCGTAGGTGCTGCCGTCAGGCAGTCTGAGCCGCACCACGACGGATTCCGCGGTGAGCCCCTCCTTGCGTACAGCGAGCAACGAGCGCTGCGGCACCGGGAAGGCCACGTACATCGGATCCTGACGCACGAGCGTGAGCAGGGGATTGCTGGATGGGCTCACGTACTCGCCAACTGAGTACGTCGCGCGGCCGGTCCGCCCGTCCATCGGTGCGCGGATTTCAGTGTAGCTGAGATCCAGCTTGGCCTTTGTCAGGGCCGCGTCGCGGTTACGCACTTCGGCGTGCGCCTGAGACAATTTGGAGGTCGCATCATCGAGAGCCGACAGAGAAGCGGTGCCCCGGCCGGCGAGTTCCTTCGTGCGATCGTAAGTGGCCTGAGCGAGCTCGAGAGCGGCGCGAGCGCTGGCGAGGCCCGCTTCGGCCTGAGCGAGAGCCGCCTCGTAGGGCGCGCGCTCGAGCGTGAAAAGGATCTGGTCGCGCTTCACCTCGCTGCCTTCGTCGAAGCCGCGGCTGGCAAGGAAGCCGTCGATACGCGCGCGGATTGAAACCTTGTCGATCGCCTGCACGCGGCCGGTGAACGTCGATTCTTCCGCCACGTCATGGAGCTTCACCGTTTCCACGATCACGCTCGGCGGTGGCGGCGTACCGCCGGGTGCCTGCGCGGCGGCTGCTTGGGCCAAACAGCCAGCGAAAAGGAGCGCTGCAGCGAGACGGGGCAATGTCAGCATGGTGGAGTCCAGTTGTGGGAGGGAAGACCGAAGGGGGCACGGTCGTTTAACGGCAGGACAAGACCAACGTATTACGCGGTAACTATGTTTGAGTAAACTGGTGAGTTTTGCCACGCTTTGCCATGCATCGCCGCGTCTTGATTCACGGGGAGAGACCGACGTGCATCATACAATACGACAACCCCCGGGGGAGGGGGCACCCGGGGGTCAAGGGGAGGGAACGAAACACGGCCGAGGGTGAGCCGTGATGCGAGACGAACGTCCGGCCCGTCCAAATGGTTCCGGACATGCGGCCGAAGCATCAATGGTCTCCGCAACCCTTCTCTTCGCCTTGCGTTACCGAATGCATGGAGGTGCCGATGACTGACAAGTCCGTGACCGTCACAGACGGACCCGACAAGCCGGCCCTGCAATGGGCATTGCTCTATCCCGAGCGCGGCCAGAGCGTCATGTTCCGCACAGAGAATGAAATTGTCGAAGCGCGGATCGCCGAAATGATCGAGATGGGGAACGGCTTCGACTTCGATCTAAAGGGCACATTCTGCTCCGGGCCTCTGTGTGATCAGCCGTTCCACGGAACCTACAGCGTTGAATCGCGGTCAGGTCTGCTGACGGTCGGTCTGTAATTCTTAGGTCTACGAGATGCCGTGCCGCTTGAGCCAATCGAGAAGCCGTGACCAGCCTTCCCTGGCAGGCTCGGCGCGATAGCTCGGTCTGTAGTCGGCGTGGAACGCATGCGGCGCATCTTTGAAGGCGACGATCTCGCAGGTCTTGCCGGCTTTTTCGCAAGCCGCACGCATGGTAGCCACGGTGTCCAGCGGAATGCCCTGATCGGCGCCGCCATAGAGACCGAGCACCGGCGCCTTGAGATCTTCGGCAACGTCGACCGGATGCTTCGGCGTCAACGCTGATGCCTCACCTACGAGGCGCCCATACCAGGCCACGCCGGCTTTGACCTTGGGATTGTGCGCCGCGTAGAGCCATGTGATCCGCCCGCCCCAGCAGAAGCCCGTGATAGCAAGGCGCGCTACGTCACCATTCGAGGTCGCGGTATAGGCAACGGCCGCATCGAGATCGCTCATCACCTGCGCGTCCGGCACCTTCGCCACGACCGCGCGGATCTCGTCGATGCTCTTGAGATTGGAGACGTCTCCCTGGCGCACGTACATCTCCGGCGCGATCGCGAGATACCCGGCTTTCGCAAGCCGGCGGCACACGTCCTTGATGTGCTCGTGAACGCCGAAGATCTCCTGCACGACGAGGACGACCGGGAACGGGCCGCCCGTGGCGGGGTTGGCGCGATAGGCCGGGATCTTGCGATCCGCAGCGTCGATCTGCACCTCGCCCGCCTTGAGGCCTTGGGTATCGGTGGTGATTGTCGTCTCGGCCGCCACCGGCTGCGTCGCGAGCGCAAACCCCGTGGCCAGTGTTGTCAGCACGGCCTCGCGCCGCGACGGCTCAAACTTTGGAAAAAGGCTCTGCATGTCGGCCGCGAGATTGGCGGCATCGGGATCCGCGTCGGAGCGGGTGGAGTGAGCCATATCCGAAAACCTCCCCAATCTGGCTGGCGTCAGGGGAGAGATGGGGCCGCCCGTCACGGGTTCAAGCGTGAGCGCCGTGTGCGCCCCGGTCAGGCCTTGCTCGTCGAGCGCCCCTTGCTACCCGCGCGGGGCTTTTTCACGGTTTTGGCTGCCGGCTTCCCCTTCCCCCAGTCGCGCGGCGCCAGCTCTCCGCTGTTCTCGAGCCGCCGCCGCCGGTGCGCCTCGAGTCGCGACCTCTTGAGTAGGATCGCGTCGTAGTTGGGATGGCTGGGGTCGAGCTGCGTGTGCACGGGTTCGGGCTTAGGGGACTTCATGCAGAGCCTGCGGCGGACTGATTTTTTGTTATGGGATAATATCCCGCATTATAGGGAAAAATTCCCGATCCGCAGCCCCTTTGTTTAGAACCCCAGCCGCGCGAAGGTCTCGGATGTCCCCGAATTTGAGAGCAATTCCTGCATAATCAGTGTGTTGCGAGATAATCTCTCAGCGGACGATCGCGACGACCCGCGCCGGCGCGGCCGACGCCCCGACAATCTTCAACGGAAACACGGCCACCTCGAAGCCGTGTGGCGGCAGGGCGCCGAGGTTCGTCAGCTGCTCCATGTGCCAATAGGGGCGCCGCTGCCCGACGCGGTGTGCCTCCCAGAACAGGGTGGCGTCGTTCGTGGCGCGCGCCTTGGCGATCTGGGCCCGAAACGGCAGATCCCACCCCCACTGGTCGATGCCCATGACGGTGACGCCCCGGTCGAGGAGCCACTCGGTCGCCTCCGCGCTCATGCCCGTGCCCGTCTTCCAGAACGCCTTTGTGTCCATGAGCCGGTCGCGGCCGGTGCGAATGAGAACGATCGTGCGGTCTGTGAGCGTCGCCCCGGATTTGGTGAGGGCCGCTTCCATGTCGGCGACGGTGATCGGATCGTCGTCCGCCTTGTGCGTCAGGTCGAGCACGACGCCGGGACCGAAGCAGCGATCGAGCGGGATCTCGTCGATGGTCTGCGCACGCTCGCCTGCGGAGGTCGGTCCGTAGTGCCACGGCGCATCGATGTGCGTCGTCGCGTGCACACCCATGCTGAACGTATCGTCGGCCCAGCCCACGAAGTCGCGCGGAAACAGCCGGAACGGCAGGCCCAAGAGACGCACGAGCAGCTTTGCGAGCCGGTGCGGCTTGTGCTTGACCTTGACCCGCATGAAGAACGGATCGTCACGGTTGAAGCGCACGGGCTTCGAGAGATCGATGACTTTCATGCTGTGCGTCCATCTTTGTCGACGATGCGATTGGTCAACGTGCCGATGCCCTCGATGCCGATCTCCACCACGTCGCCGACGGCGAGTAGCCGTCCCGTCTCGATGCCGCTGCCGCCGGGAAGTGTCCCCGTCGCGAACAGCTCGCCGGGACGAAGGCGCTCCGAGCGTGAGGCATGCGCGAGCGCTTCGCCGAGAGACCAGGGCGGGTCTGCACTCGACGGCGTGGCAATGAGCTTGCCGTTGATGCGCACGAACCCATTGAGATCGCGCCAGCGCGGCAGGATCTCGTCGGCGCTCACCATGATGGCCGACATGCCGTTGCAGAAGTGCTTGGCCTTTTGTGGCCCGAAGCCGGAGCGCATCTCGTCGTGCTGTACGTCTCGCGCGCTGAAATCGTTGACGACCACGAAGCCGCCGATGGCCGCCTCCGCTTCAGCGGGATCGGCATCGTAGAGTTCGCGAGCAAGTACAAAGCCCAGCTCCAGCTCGTAATCGAGCGCGCGAGTATAGGATGGTAGCACTACATCGCCATCCGACACGAACGCCAGATGATTGCCCATGTAGTAGATCGGCTGCCGGTACCAGAGCCGGTGCGGCTTGAGTGGTGGAAACGGCGGCCCCAGAACGGCCTCGTAGGCCCGCACGATTCCCCACGCACGCGGCAGGAACGAGCGGACGAACCCGCGCGCCGCGTCGATGGCATGGCTCTCGTAGAGCATGAAGTCACGGAACGAGCGCGGCGCGAACGGCAGGGTGGGCGTATGTCCATCGTCCTCGGAGAGGGTAAGGCTCGCGGCTACGGTGGCGAGGCGCGCGCGAACATCGGCTGGCGCAGCGAGGAGCGCAACGACATCCTCGGACCAGCGTCGCGCATTTTCATCGGAGATCTCGGAGCCGAGGCTTTCCAGCGCGCGCGCCATATCCACCCAGCCGTCCGTGACCGCGATCTGCAGCCGGGACGTTGCGCCATTGCTCACCCGCCTGAGCTTCATGGGACTTCCTCGAGGTTAACAGGGCACCGGTCGGCAAAAGATCGGTGCGAGTGTGCTGTCACAACATGGAAAGCCGTTCAACAATCCGTCTGCCGCATGGCCGCAGTTGCTCGCGCCGGCCCGGCGTGCGATTGGCTTGGGCCGCCTCTAGAAAAGATATCCCGCAGAAAGTTCATGTCCTCAACCTGGCTCGAAAAGCAGTGTCCCGAACCGTCCGCTCGCCACGACGCGGCGGCCCGCGCCCGCCAGGCGGCGCTCACCAAGCCTGCGGGCTCGCTCGGCGTCCTTGAAACTCTGGCGATCACGCTAGCGGCTCTGCAGGCAACGGACCGGCCACGCGCCGAGAAGGCGCCCATCATCCTGTTCGCGGGCGATCATGGCGTCTCCGCGCAAGGCATCTCGGCCTATCCCGCGGCGGTTACCGTCGAGATGCTGCGCAACTTCGCCTCCGGCGGCGCAGCGGTCGCGGTGCTGGCGCGCCAGCTCGGCGTGCCGTTGACGGTAATCGACGTCGGCACGAGTGCCGCTGAGCCGATCGCGGGTGTCGTCGTCGATAAACGGCGACCGGGCACGCGCGACTTCACCGTCGAGCCGGCGATGACGGACGAGGAGCTCGACTTCGCGCTCGCCGCCGGGCGTCGCGCCGTCGAAGGGGCGATTCCTGCCGATCTCTTTCTTTTCGGTGAGATGGGCATCGGCAACACGACCGCGGCCGCGGCAGTTGCCGCCGCACTGCTCGCCAGAGCGCCAGCGGAAATTGCCGGCGCCGGAACCGGACTCGATGCCGACGGCATCGCGCACAAGGTCCGCATCATCGAAACCGGGTTAGGGCGCCATGACCTCGCCGGAGCAGGCACGGATCCGCGCCGTGTGCTCGCGGCCGTAGGCGGGTTCGAGATCGCGGCGCTGTCGGGCGCCATCGTCGCCGCGGCTCAGGCCGGCTGCCCCGTGCTTGTCGACGGCTTCATCGTCACCGTGGCAGCGCTCGCCGCGACACGGCTCAACCCGTCCTGCGAACCCTGGCTCATCTATGCGCACCGCTCCGCTGAGCGAGGACACGGCGCCGTGCTCGACGCACTCGCTGCACGCCCTGTCCTGGGTCTCGACTTGAGGCTCGGCGAGGGCTCGGGTGCGGCCGTCGCGCTCTCCGTGCTGCGCCTCGCCTGCGCGCTTCACAACGGCATGGCGACGTTCGAGGAGGCGGCCGTGTCGGGCCGCTCGCCGCCGTGACCGCCGTCGATTTCCTGCGCCACGGTGAGACGGATGCGGGAGGCGTCATGCTTGGCCGCACCGATCTTCCGCTCTCAGACATGGGGCGCGCGGCCGTTGAGCGCCAGATCGCGCAGCGCCGGTGGGTCACCATCGTATCATCGCCGCTCGCACGGGCGCGCGAGACCGCCGCGGTTGCCGCCGTGTCGGGGCAAGTTGTGGAGATCGATCCGGCTTGGCGCGAGATCGACTTCGGCGATTGGGATGGCCAACGTCGCGACAGCCTTGCACAAGATCCGCTGTTCGCGGCGTTCTATGCGAACCCCGACGAGCAGGCGCCACCCAACGGCGAGCCGATGCGCGAGGTTCGCGCGCGCATCACGGAAGCGCTGGATCGCCTTGCGAAGCGGGACGGGCCCGTGCTCGTCGTGACGCACGGAGGTGCCATTCGCATGGCGCTATCGGTGTTGCTCGCCATCCCGCTCGAGCGAGTTTGGGCCATCCGCATCGCTTGCGCAACGCGTATCCGCGTTGAACTGGGCGCGCACCCTAGCCACGGGCTGTGGGGAGAGATCGTCGAGATCGTGCAGCCGCGAACCGAGGGTGGGTCATGACCGGCTTCTTCACCGCGCTGATGTTCCTCACCCGTGTGCCCATCCCACGCAGCAGAGCCGAAGGCGCAGGCGATCTCGCCGGCGCGGCACCCTGGCTTCCGGTCGTCGGTGCATTCATTGGAGCGCTCGTGGCTGCCGCCGTTCTCGCCGGCGCGCTCGTCGACCCCTGGGTCGGCGCGCTGTTGGGCCTGTTGGTCTGGGTGCTCGTAACAGGTGGCTTGCATATCGATGGCCTCGGCGATGTCGCCGACGGCCTCGGCGCGGCCCACGGGAACCCTGAGCGCTTCGTCACCGTCGCGCGCGATCCCCACCTCGGGAGCTTCGGCGCCATCGCCATCGCGCTGCAGATCGCAGCCAAGCTTGTGCTGCTCGGCGTTCTCGCACGAAACGCGTCCGCCGAAACCGTGATCGCGGGACTTATGCTCGCGGCCGCGTGGGCGCGCTGGGGTGCGCTCGCGCTCGGCCGTGCCCTGCCGCCGCTTGCAGAGGGCCTGGCAAGCCGCCTCGCGTTGGGGATCGAAACGCGCACTGTCGCACTGGAGGCCGCCGCGCTGGCCGCACTGACGCTCTACTTCGCGCCGCTGTTGCTCGGCGCGCTGCCGCTGATCGTCGCGTTCGCGCTCTACTGGCGCCTCCGCCTCGGCGGCGTGAGCGGCGATTGCCTGGGCGCCAGCATCGAGGTTCTGGAATCCGCGCTGCTTCTCTTGCTGCTGCTAGCATGACGGCCTTGTTTCGCGTGACGGCCGGCTATGCTAGCACGCGAAACCCGAGAGCCTCGGACGGACACACCTGATGACCTTTGCGCTGGCCTTTCTCGCTCTGCTCGTCGAGGCCGCTGCCGGCTATCCGCAGGCGCTGGTCCAACGCATCGGTCATCCGGTCACATGGATCGGCGCGCTGATCGCGCGCGCCGAGACGGTCTGGAACGAAGGTCACCTGTCGTTTGCCCGAGGGCGTTTGCGCGGCATCCTGGCATTGGCGACGGTGCTGCTCGTGACGCTGTCGGTCACGCTGCTGCTCGGGCATGCGCTGCGCCTCGTCCTGCCGACGCTGGCGGTGCTCGCGATCGAAGCCGTGCTGGCGAGCACCCTGCTCGCCGCGCGCAGTCTCGACGAACACGTAACAGAGGTGGCGGAAGCATTGGAGAGCGGTGGCCTGCCCGCTGGTCGGGTAGCCGTCGCCCGCATCGTCGGGCGTGATCCGCAGACGCTTGACGAGGCCGGCGTCTCACGTGCCGCCATCGAGAGCCTCGCGGAGAACTTCTCCGATGGCGTGGTCGCCCCCGTGTTCTGGCTCCTCGTCGGCGGCCTGCCGGGATGTGCGCTCTACAAGGTGATCAATACCGCCGATAGCATGATTGGCCACAAGTCCGAGCGCTATCTGGCTTTCGGCTGGGCGGCGGCGCGGTTGGATGACCTCGTCAACCTGCCGGCTTCGCGTCTCTCCGCGTTCTGGATCGCGGCCGCGGCGCGCCTGACGCCCGGTGCCGACTGGCGGCAAGCAGTGCTCTGCGCCATTACCGACGCCCCGCGCCACCGCTCCCCGAACGCCGGCTGGCCCGAGGCGGCGATGGCCGGCGCGCTTGGGATCGCGCTCGCAGGTCCGCGCAGCTACGGCGGCAAACGCGTCGACGACGCCTGGATGGGCTCGGGTCGGCGCGATTTGACCGCGGCAGACATCCAGCGCGCGCTGCGCCTCTACCGTATCGCCTACGTGTTGCAGGCAGCGACCATTGGCGTCGGCGCCCTGATCATCGCGCCGTTCGCGCTCTGGATTTGACAGCTCGCCCGCGCCTCAGGGCTACTTGAGGACGAGCGGCAGGCCGGCCGCCATGAGCACGACGTGGTCTGCCGCCGCGGCGACGGCCGCGTTGAGCCGTCCTTGAGCGTCCCGGAACGCACGCGCCAGGGCGTTGTCCGGCACGATGCCGAGGCCGACCTCGTTAGAGACCACGACAATCGGTCCGCCCGCCGCAGCGAGCGCCGCGGCCAAGTGCGTGCTTTCTGTTTCGACGTCGAGACCCGCGAGCATGACGTTGCTGAGCCACAGCGTCAGGCAATCGATCAGAATCGGCTGACCGCCGTTGCCCGTTTCATCAATGAGCTCTGCCAGCTTCAGCGGCACATCCCGCGTCACCCAGCCCGGCCCGCGCCGTGCGACATGGTCCGCGATGCGATCCGTCATCTCCGCGTCGCGGGCCTCTGCCGTGGCGACGTAGAGCCAGGGCGCCGCCAGCGCCGTGACCAGGCTCTCCGCAAAGCGGCTTTTGCCGGAGCGCGCGCCGCCGAGAACGAGGGTCAGACGGGGGAGTGAGGTGGTCATGGTGAACGCCCGGCCTTGAGAAACGGCCCTTGTTTGACAGGACTTCCACCCCAAGGCTATCTCAATCCGCGCCGTCGATGCCAAACCGGCTCTGACGGCCGAGCTTCGGGCGCCACGCCCCGCGCACATCTCCGGGCTTTGGCTTTCCGACCCGGGTCACCTGGACGCCCTTCATGGATTTTCCGCCGGACATCTTTCCGCCGTTTCCGGACATGCGACCGGGTGAGGTTTGGCTCGTCGGCGCCGGCCCCGGCGATCCGCGCTTGCTGACGGTGCTCGCCATCCATGCGCTGCGCTCCGCCAACACCATCGTCTACGACGCCCTCGTCGACCCGCGCATCCTGCGCCTCGCACCGGAAGGCGCCGAGCTGCATTTTGCCGGCAAGCGCGGCGGCAGACCGTCATCGCACCAGCGCGACATCAACGAGTTGATCATCGCCGAGGCGAAGAAGGGGCGCCGCGTGCTGCGTTTGAAGGGCGGCGACCCGTTCGTGTTCGGGCGAGGAGGGGAGGAGGCACACGCACTCGTGCGCGCCGGCGTCCCGTACCGCATCGTCCCCGGCTTGACGTCAGGGCTAGCGGCAACCGCGCTCGCGGGGCTCCCGGCGACGACACGGGAGACCAACCACGCCGTGATCCTCGCCGCCGGCCATCATGCGGAAGGTGACGACAGCCACGCATGGGAGGCTCTTGCGGCCACCGGCCAACCGATCATCCTTTATATGGCGCTGGCTCAGCTTGCGAATATCGTGGCTGCGTTTCGTCGAGCGGGTATGAACCCGGACACGCCCGCCACCATCATTTCGCAGGCAACGAGCGAGGGCGAGAAAGTCATCGACACGCGGCTTGCCGATCTCGTCGTCGATGCAGAGACACACGGCGTCGAGGCCCCCGCGCTGATCGTGGTCGGCGCCACCGCCGGCCTGCGTCCGGCGCTCGCCGCCGGCATGGTGCGTCCGTGACCGGAAAACCCGAGCCGCCGACCTTCGGGCCGGAGTTCTCCGCGGCCTTCCGCGACCTCGTGCTATGGCGCCGCGACGTGCGCCGCTTTGAGGCGCGCCCACTGCCCGATGGTCTTGTCGAGCGTCTGGTTGCCCTCGCGTGCCACGCGCCGTCCGTCGGCAACTCCCAACCGTGGCGCTTCGTGCATGTCGAGGATCCCAGTCGCCGCGCCGCCGTCCGCGCCTCGTTTCAGCGTGCAAACCGGGAGGCGCTTGACGGCTATGACGGCGAAGCGCGCGCGCTTTACGCGCAGCTCAAGCTCGAGGGCCTCGACCTCGCCCCAGTTCAGCTCGCCGTGTTCGCCGACGAGGTGACCGAGCGCGGAGCGGGGCTCGGTCGGCAGACTATGCCCGAGACGCTGCGCTATTCCGTGGTCGGCGCCATCCACACCCTGTGGCTCGCCGCCCGGGCCGAAGGGGTCGGAGTCGGCTGGGTCTCGATTCTGGAGCCCGACGTGGTGACGGCCGCGCTCGACGTGCCCGACAGCTGGACGTTCATCGCCTACCTTTGTCTCGGCTGGCCCGTCGAGGAGCATCTGGACCCCGAGCTCGAGCGTGCCGGCTGGCAGGCGCGGGCGGACAGCGCCGGCTTCGTGTTGCGCCGCTGATTTCGGGGCGCGACGTGGCGCGCTCTTGTCTGGCCGCGCCGGCGAGGGTATGCACGTCACGTGTCCCAATCGCGGATGGGAGGTCTGCTTTGACGGCGCGCATCTACAAACCGGCCAAGACCGCCATGCAGTCTGGCACGGCTCGCACCAAGGAATGGGTGCTCGAGCACGAGGCGGCCGTTCCCCGCCAGATCGATCCCTTGATGGGCTGGACCAGCTCGGCCGACACGCGCACGCAGGTCCGCCTCGAGTTTGCCTCCAAAGAGGAGGCGATTGCCTACGCCGAGCGTGAGGGCATTCCCTATCGGCTGGACGAGCCCAAGCCGCGCAAGCTCGTGCGCAAGTCGTATTCTGACAATTTTAAGTTTGGCCGCCTCGGCGCCTGGACCCATTGATCCTGCGCCGGAATTCCCGGCGGATGAACCATCGCACTTTCCCCGCGTTCTAATGCGTCGAAGACAATCGACGCGACGCGGGGCGAGCCATGGTCAGCTTCACGCTCAACAGCCAACACCTCCGATACGACGGCGAGGCGTATCAGCCTCTGCTCTGGTATCTGCGCGACGAGAAGGGCCTGATCGGAACCAAATTCGGGTGCGGCATCGCCCGGTGCGGAGCCTGCCAATCCGGGCAGATCATGACGGCGGCCGGTCTCCTGCAGCAGACCCCGAAGCCGACCGATGACGACATCGATCTCGCCATGAACGGCAACATCTGCCGGGAGGGCTGAGCCATGCATCGGCCAAGCCATACGCTCGTCTTTGGTTTTTGTAGTCTTGCGGCATGCATCGGCCTCATAGCCTTCGCCGGTTGGTCCGTTTCTTCGGCGGAGCCTGTTAGCAAGCAGCGGCTGAAACCGGTGGAGGCATTCGACGGCATCGGCAACCCGACCGAGCGCGCGCTCGCTCTTTTCGCCGAAGCCGGCAAGGTCATTCAGCACCCTCGTTGCGTCAATTGCCACCCCGCCGGCGATCGGCCCGCGCAAGGCGAGATCAGCCACCCGCATCAGCCGCTCGTTGTCCGTGGTGAAGACGGGATGGGAGCGATCGCCATGCGATGCACCTCGTGCCACGGACAGGCAAACTTCGACTTCGGCAGAGTGCCGGGTCATCCACAATGGCATCTCGCGCCGATCGAGATGGCGTGGCTCGGCAAGTCGCTGGGCGAGATCTGCGAGCAGATCAAGGATCCGGCGCGCAACGGTGGCAAATCCATGGACGAGCTCGTGCATCACATGGCCGAGGATTCGCTTGTCGGCTGGGGCTGGGAGCCGGGCGTGGGGCGGGAGCCGGCCCCCGGAACCCAGAAAGAGTTTGGCGAGCTGATCAAGGCCTGGGTCGAGGCAGGGGCTGCCTGCCCCAAGGCTTGAATTCGAAGCCGCTTTTCCAAGGCGACGCTTTTCCCGATGCGCCGGCTCTGATAAGGAAGGGCGCGTGACGCCTGCGCGGGCGACTTCACGATCCGCGTAGCGAGCCGTATGAACCAATCAGCGCCCGTAGCTCAGCCGGATAGAGCAGCCGCCTTCTAAGCGGCAGGTCACAGGTTCGAATCCTGTCGGGCGCGCCACTGCGTTTTCATAAGCAAGCTTCGACCAAGTTCTTCCCGAAAAATTTAATGACGGGCGCAGGCGCCAGCCCGTCACGTCATGGCAATTTCCTGCTCGCGAAGCGCACGCTCTATGGCGACGTGCAGGTCGTTGATCACAGCCGAGCGGTGGGCGAGCTGCAGCACGAACGCGCGAACTTCGAACTCGAGAGCCGACGGTCCGAAGCCGATGAAGAACACGCTCGGCGCCGGCGAGTCGAGCACCTGTGGTGTTGCCTTTACCGCGTCGAGAATCGCCATCTGCGCCCTAAGCGTATCAGTTCCGTAACGCACCGTGATTTTCAGCGTCACGCGCGTGATGCTGTCCGTCAGGGTCCAGTTGATGACCTTCTCGGTAATGAGCGCCTTGTTAGGAATGATGATCTCGCGGTTCTCGCCATCCGTCATGCTCGTGGCGCGGATATGGATTCGCGAGACTGTTCCGGTCAAATTGCCAATAGTCACCGTATCGCCCACGCGCACGGGCCGTTCGAACAGGATAATCAGGCCGGAAATGAAGTTGGCGACGATCTCTTGCAGGCCGAAACCGACGCCCACGCCAAGCGCGGCGACGATCCACTGCACCTGGCTCCAGTCGAACCCAATGCTGCGAAACGCGAACGCAATGCCCACGATCGCGATCAGATAGCGGCTGACCGCACCTACGGCGTAGCGCGTACCCGCTTCGATACGCAGCCGGTGCAACGCGGTGATCTCCAAAAGGCCCGGCAAGTTGCGCGTGGCGATGAAGGTGATGGCTAGGACCGCGAGCGCAATCATCACGTTCGATACCGTAACAGGCACGTTGCGCGCCGCGCCGTCCACGGTCACGGTTTGCTGCCAAAGCGGCACGTCAAGCAGCGCCAGCGAGGGAAGTGCCTCCCGCCAGAAGAAATAGAGCGCGGCGGCGAGCAAAAGCAGAGCAGCAAGCCGCACGAGGTTGCGCGTTTGCTCGCTGATCGACGCGATGTCGACTTCCGGCTCTTCGATCGGAATCGTCTTTCCTTCGCCGGTATACTCGAGCGCTTCTTGCGCTGCGAGTTGCTCGCGCGCCTTTTCGCGCCGTTCGAGGGCACGTCTGACCTCAAGGCGGCGCCGCGTCACGAGCACCTGACGCATGACGATGCTGTAGGCCAGGAACGCCCCGAAGATGATGGCCACGGTGTAGATGAGGCCGGCCTGGATCTGCGAGGCTCCATCGTAGTAGCCCCAAAGCGCTAGGCCCGCGACGGCCAGTGGCACCAGCGTCAGAAACGCGTGCCAGAGATAGCGCGTCATCCAGATGGCGGTGCCGGGCACCAGACGCTCGGCGAAAATGCCGTGCCGCGGATGCAGCACGCGCCAGACGAAGATCGCGACCGCGATGCCGCCGGCAAGGAATGCAAACCGTCCCAGCCCATCGCGCAGATATTGCGCGCTGGAGACGCTGATCATACCCAGCACGAAGCCGACCGGAATGAGCACGTACTTGAGCCACAGGCTGTTGCGCCAGAGCAGGTTTCTCGCGCGCTCGCTCCATCCGAAATGGGCCGAGAACAATCCCTTCTCGATACAAACGAACTGGACGAAGCGAAGGAAAGTGACGAGAGAGGCAACCGTCAGCAGTCCGGCGCCCACACCGGCCGAGAACTCGGACACCTGCGGCAGCTCGCTCAGCAGCCAACCCGCATAGACGAACAGGATTGGGGAGCGCAGTGCGAGCAGTGCCGATATGAGCAGAGCCTCGGGCGTGCGGAGATAGTTGTCGGTCTTGTAGCGGCCAAGAGCGTTCTCGATCGCTCCAAGCCGGGCGAAGAGGCGGCGCGAGAAGAGCAGCAGCCCGCCGAAAATCAAAAGCACGAGGCCCGTCAGGATGGGCCGTTCGAGGGCCCGCTCGACGAGCAGACGCCCCGTCGCTTTCCAGTCCTCGAGATTGCCCAGCCAGACGAAGCTGGACTGGACCTGCTTGAACCAGCCGGTGCCGATCGGCTCCGCCGTGGGTAGCCACAACAGGCGGCTGTTCAGGAGCGATTGAAGCTGGTTGGTCTGGTTGAGCAGATCGCGCTCGGTCGCATTCAGCTCCGCAAGCTGCGAAATGCGCGTCACCAGCGAATCGTAAAGCTGAACGTAGAGGTCACGCCGCGCGAGGACGAGCTTTTCGAGCGCTGGGCGCACATCGGCCGGAATGGTCTCGCCTTCCTTGGCTGCGCCCGCGAGCACCCGATCCGCCATCCCCCCGGCGTCCTGGAGAGCACGCCGTGCCTCTTCGGATCGGAGGCGCCTTAGGCGCGCGTCGACGATGGTCTGGTCACGGTCGATGATCCTCCTCTGCAGACGCGCGACGGAGGGGAGCTGGGCACGCATGGCGCGCAGCAACTCGCTGAACTCACCGCCGATGCTGCCGATCTCCAGCACCTGCTGCGCCGCAGTTCTCGAGTCGCGCACGCGCGCCAGTTCGGCCTGCACCTCCAGAAGCTTCGCTTTGTTCTCGTCGACGAGCCGGGCCATATCGGCTTCCCGCGCCTTGATGACCTCAGTGTCCTTCACGTAGGCTTCGAGAACAGGATGCTGCGCGGAAAGCTTGCGTGCCTCCTGGGCCGCTTCGCGATCCTTCTTAGCCGTTTCGATCTCGCGAAGAGCACTCACCCGCTGCTCGACAATGGGGATGCGCTTATTGAGCTTCTCGAGCTTCGCCGCTGCGAGATCGCGCCGCGCTGTTGTCGAAGCCTGTCGTGCGGGAAGAGTGATGATCTCCTGCTCGAGCATGTGCAACTTGGCCGTCCGCGCGCGCCGCTCCGCAGCGATTGCGGTGCGGCGGGCTTCCGCAACGACCGGATCGAGATCGGTGTGAGGGGCGGCTTCGGGATTTTCGAGCGCGTCGATCGCCTGCTTCTCGGCCGTCTGTTCTTCGCGGGCTGCCGTTGCGCGGCCGCTCATGTCGCGAAGCCGGTTCTCGAATTGATCGAGTTCCGTCTTGAGTGTTGCGGCTTCGCTGTTGGCTGCATCGAGGGCTTGCTGCGCCTCCGAGAGGTTGAGCGAGCTGGCGCGGCTCGCGAACTCGTTGTCCGCGGTTGAGTTCTGTAGCGCCTCGAGCTGCTGCTTGGCCTCTGCAATACGGTCCGGCGCACGTTGGCTCGACTGCTGGAAGCGGGTGGCGGTTACAGCACTCGCGGCGGCCGCTTCGGCGTGGCCAAGTGCGGTTCTTAGAAGAGTAAGCGCCTCTTCACGCACTGCCGGCGCAACATCCGTCCGCCCCTCGAGCTCCTGAATGCGAGATTTGGCGCGCTCTATTGCTCGCTCAGGCCCGGAAGCGACCGCCTCCGCGTCGGGTGCGTTGGGAGACGCCTCCTTGGAATCTGCCTTAGGGGTGGGTGCAGCGGCGTCTGTCTTGGGCGCCGGAGTGGCCTGCTCGGCCGGCTTCGCGGCAGGCGGTGGGCTTTGCGCCGCCGCGGGCCCCGGCAACAACAGCGAGAGAGCCATGGCGCAGAGTGCGAAACCTGATCGGAGAATTTTCATCATGACGTTGAGCTGGCCACATCGGCGGTGGGGATAAACCCTCACCGGGTCTGAAACAGGAGGGAACGAGTGTGAGAGGGGCTAGATTTTTCTCATTTCAGGCTTTTTCGCGGCACGAGACCCCTTCGTCCTCCCCGGGCGCTTGTTTCAGGCAGATTTTGCTTGGGGCCAATACGCTGTCGGAGCACCCCCAGGCGGCCAACCACGAGACTATGAGCCGTGCTTCATCAGGACCTTCAGCGCGCGCGGCACGATCGCATAGCGGAGGGGAGTGTCGAACTTGAGGAGCTCGCCGTCGTTAGCCAGCCACTTGCTGCGCTTCCTGCTATAGATGGCGAACTCGGAGCCCGTCAGCTTCACCATTTCCGGATCCCCGTGCCAGCGGCCGATCAGCGCCCGGCCAAGCGCAAGGGCGAGGCCGAAGCCGCTACGGTGCTTCGAGACATACATGGTGAGCGTGCCGTTTGCGAGACGCGAGCGGCGGAACCAGCTCATCGTCTCGTCGTAACCGTTGTTGGTGACAGCGACCGATAACGCCCGAATGCGCAGGCGATCCTCACCGTTGTCGACGACGATGGAGAGCTTGCGGCGGCTGGACAGGATCTCCCGCAGGATCAGGAAATAGCGAGGGAGGCGCTCTCGCGCCGGGCGCCCGCGCAGCCTCGCTCGCCCGACGGAAAAGCTCAACGTGGCGCCCATGATCGAATTGCAGAGAAAAATGCTGCCGTTGACCGTCCCCACGTCGACTTTGGACGGCTTCGCATTGGAGAGAAACGCGACCGCTGCGCCGAGCGAATGCGGGATCTCGAGGTCCTTGGCCATGCGGTTCATGGTGCCGAGCGGCAGGATGCCGAGCGCCTTGTCCGTCCCCATCACGTGGCGGGCGCCCGTGCGCACGGTCCCGTCGCCGCCGCCGACAACCAGAACGTCGATATCGCTCGTCGCTGCCCGCGCAACGGCGGCTTCCACCTCTTCCGGAAGAACGCAGAACACCGACACCGCATGTCCGGCGCGCGAGAACGCCTCTGTTACGGTGTGTTCGATCTCAGCTTGCGTGAGGCCGAGCGCCGTTCCGGCCCGCAAGTTGATAACCACATGGACCTTCCAGCGCAGAGGGCCGGCGTCCGAACGCGCGCCGTCCGCATCTCGAGCATCTGGAAAGAGTTCAGCTCCGCTCACACATGACCTCAAGGGGCGGGAATGACCATCGCTTGCATAAACGCACGCGAGGGGAAATAGTTACTGTCCCTACCGACAAACAAAGGCGCCAAGGTCGCGCGTGACACGGGATTCTCAGAACAAGAGAGACGCAGGAACCGGGACGCGCGGCGTCTCCTCGCCGGCCCGGCGATTTGAGCTCAAACCGCTGGTTGCGGTGGCCGCGGCCGGCGCCGCGATCCTCGCCTTCATGCTGTACGCTGGGGCCGTCATGGACGGCGAGCTGCACGCCCTGGACGAGTGGATTTTGCGAGCGCTCCGCGAGCCGGGCAACTTGGCCGAGCCCATAGGTCCGAAATGGTTCGAGGAGGCCGTGCGCGACATCACCGCGCTCGGCAGCACAATCGTTCTCACGCTCGCCGTGATCGTCGTTTCCGTCTACCTGTGGATCGCTAACGCGCCCGCCAAGGCCGCTTTCTTGATCGTGGCGGTCACGCTTGGGTCCATGCTGAACCGCCTGCTCAAGATCGGCTATGCGCGCCCGCGGCCCGATATCGTCGCCCACGGCACGTTCGTCTCCTCCGAGAGCTTTCCGTCAGGGCATACGACAAACTCGACCATCGTCTACCTGATGCTCGGCATGATGCTGGCGCGCGTGGAAGCGAGCTATCCGGTCAAGCTGTTTATCTTCGGCGTCTGCGTTGCCATATCGCTCATGGTGGGCCTGAGTCGCATTTATCTCGGCGTGCATTGGCCAACGGACGTGCTGGCCGGCTGGGCCGTCGGTGCCGCGTGGGTTCTCGTCTGCTGGTATGTGCTGCTTCGGATGCAGCCGGCAGGCACGCGCGAATGAGCCAGCGGGCGCGTGGGTGTCAGCACTCCGGAAGATTGACGGCGAGGCCGCCCAAGCTCGTCTCCTTGAGCTTCGTGCTCATGGCCTCACCGGTCTCGCGCATGGCCGCTATGCAGTTGTCGAGCGGCATGAAGTGCGAGCCGTCGCCGCGCATGGCGATAGAGGCCGCCGTCACCGCCTTGACCGCGCCAAGGCCGTTGCGCTCGATGCAAGGCACCTGAACCAGCCCGGCAACCGGATCGCAGGTCATGCCGAGGTGATGCTCGAGCGCGATCTCGGCGGCATTCTCGACCTCTGCGGGCGTGCCGCCCAGGACTTCACACAGCCCGGCCGCAGCCATCGCAGCCGCCGATCCGACCTCGCCCTGACACCCAGCCTCCGCCCCCGAGATGGAGGCGTTGTGCTTGATGAGCCCGCCGATCGCGGCGGCCGTCAGCAAGAAATCGCCGATCCGCTCTGGATCTGATCCGACGCAATGCTCGACGTAGTAACGAATGACAGCCGGAACGACACCCGCCGCGCCGTTGGTCGGCGCCGTGACCACACGCCCGCCCGCCGCGTTCTCTTCGTTCACGGCCATGGCATAGAGATAGAGCCAATCAGTCGCCGAGTGCGGCTGGCGCTGGTTCAAGCTTTGCTCCGCGCGCATCTGCTTGAACATGCGCGGCGCGCGCCGGTTGACATTGAGCCCGCCGGGCAGAACCCCTTCCGTTGCGAGCCCGCGGTCGATACAGGCCGACATCACCTGCCAAATGTGGGCCGTTCCCTCGCGCACCTCGTCGGGCGTCCGCGTCATCTCCTCGTTGCGCCGCTTCATCTCGCAGATGGCGAGCCCGCTCGCCTTGGCCATCTTCAGCATGGCCGCGGCCGAGGCAAAGGGAAACGCACACTGCTTCCTTTCGTCGGCAACCGTCGGCGGCGGGAAAGGGTCCGCCGCGTTCACCACGAACCCACCTCCGATCGAATAGTAGGTCTCGGTGAGAAGCGTCTCGTCGGCGTCATTGAACGCGAGAAAGATCATGCCATTGGAATGGCCAGGGAGCGGCGGACCATAGTCGAACACGAGATCGGCGACCGGATCGAACGCCAGCGGGGGCAGGCCGGTGATCGTGAGGAATTTGCCCCGCGCGAGGCGGCTCAAGTCGGCTTCCGCCCGCTCCGTATCGAGCGTCGCCGGCTCGTAGCCGAGGAGGCCGAGGCGCACGGCACGGTCGCTGCCATGCCCCTTGCCGGTAAAGGCCAACGATCCGTAGAGGCGCACTTGCAGACGCCGGACGTCTTGGCGAGCCGGCAGGGTGCGCAATCTCTCCAGAAACCGCCGCGCAGCGGTCATAGGCCCCATGGTATGGGAGGACGAGGGGCCGATGCCGATCTTGAAGATGTCGAAGACACTGAGAAACATGCGGGCGCCACATTAGTCTTTCTGCGGCTGGAATCCAGATCAGCAATCGAGCGAGCCGCGCCTAAACACTGTGCAGAGAAGCGCCCGGCATCCCGCCCCGTGCCCTCATGTCTGCTGGTAAACGGCCACGACCTGCTCGAAGCGGCGTTTTGCGAGGTCGTCCTTGCGGATCACGAAATAAACCGTTCCCTCGACAAAGCGCTCTTGCATCCAGTTGCCGAGGTCGACCTGAAGCAACAGCACCCAGTCCTCGGCTTTGCGGAGGATATCAGCCCGACGCGTGTCCCATTCCTCGCGCGAAAGATACTGCTTACCGAATTCGGACACCACCACCGCATCGTAGCGCGGATCGTCCTGCTCCGGCATCGGCGCTCCGAGCAGTTGATTGCGGCGCCACGCGTCTCCTGAATAACCATCGAGATGTGCTTCGAGCGCTTCCTCGTAGGCCGTATGAAAATCCTCAGCGTCATTGCTGCCGCTTCCGCCGCGAGCAGCGACAGCAAGGTCGGACGGAAGCGCGTTGATCTCGAGTGCGGCGGGATGCGGCAGACGAAGGGTCTGACGCAGAAACATCGCACGTCCAGGCGCGCCATAAACGGTGCCCTTCTCCACGCCCTTGTTGCTTTCGCCCTCGCGGTCCGGAAACTGAGCGGCGATCGCATCTCGCGCCGCGCGTTCTTTTGTGGCTGCTGCCGCGAGGTCCTCCGGCATGGAAAGGGACGTAAGATCTGTGGCCGGTGTCCTATCCCAGATCACGCGCGCTGGACGCGTGCCTGTCTCCCACGGCCCGACGGCGTAATCATAGAAGAACAAGAGCCTTCCTTCGGTCGGAATCCCGGATGCGCCGTCCCCCAAGCCAGCCGCTTCCGCGAGGTCGATCTGGGCGACGAAAGCATAAGGCAGCCCGAGCGCCATGTGATCGCGCATCTCGCGCGCCGCATACTCGTTGCCGCGTTTCGCGATTTCCTCGGGGTCGGCGGGGGCGGGTGGGCGAGGCCACACAAAGCCCGCTGGCGCATCGGGCGTGCCGCCGAGCCGCGTCCCGCCAAGCACCATCTTAAGGCCGGAACGGGGCTCCAGCACGATGGCGGGGACCAGAGCCTTCACCACGAGCTCGACGCGCGGTGGGTCGAAATAGGCACGCAAGGCCTGGGCCGCCTCGGCAGGGCTATCGAACATGTTGGGGGTCCTTGAGCATGCATTAGGGGCTGCGGCCGGGGAGACGTGGCAGCAGGCAGGGGCTCTCACAACAGAACGACGGTGTTGTGGCCGGAAATCCGGCATGCATCAGCACCTTATGGCCCGAGCGGACGCCAGAAGGCGCCTCGGTCGGCTCGGCGCGTGCTGCACCCCTTGAAACGATCCGTCGGCGTGCCTTTCTTTCTTAGCGCTGGTCCGCCGTGACATTTGTCGCCCGGCCAGCGAGGCAAAAAAGAGAGCCCCGGATCAGAAACAGCCTGCCGCTCGGGTATGCGAGCGCGCGAAAAGGAGGCTTCCGAAATGGCTACTCACTATCCCGTCGCCGATTCCGACTACGCCGAGCACCTGCAAACCTACCGGTCTTTCGTGCGGGGCGTGATGTTCTTCGTCGCCACCATGGCGACCATCCTGATCCTGCTCGCCTATTTCCTGCTCTAGGATCTCTTCACCCGCGACAGTTCAAAAGGCGCTCACACCCCGACGGCGTGCCGCGCCGGCGACGTGTCAAGATAGGCGTCGAAGCAGGCGCAGATGCTGCGCACGAACGGCCGTCCGCGTTCCGTGACGCGGAAGCCGTCGGAGGTTGCCTCCACGAGTCCGTCGCGGTCGGACTCGACGACGAGCTGCGCGTCCGCAATGAGCGGCTCGGCGGCCGCGCCGAAGCGGGCCTGAAGCGCAGAGGCCGAAAATTCGAGCTCGCACATCAGCCTCTCGATCACGTGCGCGCGCATGCGATCGTCGTCCGAGAGCGCAAGGCCGCGCGCCGTCGCGAGCCGCCGCTTGGCGACACGCTCGTGATAGTCGGCAACCCGCGCCGCATTCTGCGCGTAGCCTTGCGGAAAGCGGCTGATGGCGGAAGCCCCGAACCCGATCAGTGCGTCCGCGCTGTCCGTCGTATAGCCCTGGAAGTTGCGGTTTACGGAAGCGGTCGCGAGCGGATCAGTCGGCTTTGCGAAATGGTCGAGCCCGACACGCACGTAGCCATGCGCCAAAAGCTTGCGCGCGATGCGCTTGGCCTGCCCGAGCCGGTCGACCGGACCGGCGAGCGCGCTGGAATCGATGAGCTTCTGGTGCCGGATCCGCTCCGGCAAGTGCGCGTAGCCGAACACGGCGAGACGATCCGGCTCGACCGACAGCACGAGGTCAAGCGTACGCGCGACACTTGCCTGCGTCTGGCCCGGCAGCCCGTAGACTAGGTCGATGTTGATCGATCCGATGCCCGCTTCGCGCAGGGCCCCGATAACATCCCGCGTCATCTCATACGGCTGGTGCCGGTTGATGGCCGCCTGAACGGCCGGGTCGAAGTCCTGCACGCCGATGGACACCCGGTTGACGCGAGCGCGCCGGAAAGCCGCGACGCGCGCCGCGTCCATGAAGCGCGGGTCGATCTCGACGGCGAACTCGGCGTCGTCATCGACCTCGAACAGCGCCCGCATGCGGCTGGCAAGCGCGACGATCTCCTCGGCCGCGAGCGAGTTGGGCGAGCCGCCGCCCCAATGAATGTGCCGGACGTGGTGCGCGGGTGGCACGAGCGCGGCAACGTGCGAGATCTCGTCGTTCAGCGTTGCAAGATAGGCGGCGACGGGCTGCGGCGTATTGACCACCGTGGTTGCACAGCCGCAGTACCAGCAGAGCGACCGGCAGAACGGGATGTGCACGTAAAGCGAAAGGGCCGCGTTGTGGGGCAGCGAGCTGATCCACGCAGCGGCCTCGCGCGCGCCGATTCCGTCGTTGAAGTACGGCGCTGGTGGATAGCTCGTGTAGCGGGGAACCGGCGCCGCGTAGCGTTCGGCCAGCGTTTTGAGAGCCAAGCTCGACATGGATGGACCGGCCTCCCTTTGCGGGGTCTGTCTCGTCTTACCGGTGCTCCTTTCGCCGCAGCTTGATCGCGATCAAGATCTGTTGCGCAGCCCGTGTTTATCACTCATCCGAACAAATTTTCTGCACCGGTCGAGGGGTCCATGAAAGCAACCAGCGAAGAGGTGATTGCGCTATCGGGGGGCGGTGCGCTGCTGGCCGCTACCGCGGGCGTGCTAGTCGGGGCAATTCTGGCATTTGCCGGCCTTGATGAGGTGATCCGTTTCCACGGCGCGTTGTTCCTGGTCGCGAGCCTTGCGGCCGGCATCTACGTTGCCTCAAATCCGCGCGCGGGAGGCGAGCAAGAGCGGTCCGATTATATGGACGGCCCGGTCAAGTTCGCGACCATCGCCGCCGTGTTCTGGGGCGTGGCAGGCTTTCTAGCCGGCGACATCATTGCCTGGCAGCTCGCCTTTCCCGCCCTTAACCTTGATCTGCCTTGGACCAACTTTGGCCGCTTGCGCCCGCTGCACACCTCGGCGGTGATTTTCGCTTTCGGCGGCAACGTCCTGATCGCCACTTCGCTCTATGTCGTGCAGCGTACCTCGCGCGCGCGTCTGGCCGGCTACTGGACGCCGTGGTTCGTCGTCTATGGCTATCAGGTTTTCATCGTGCTCGCCGCCACCGGATATCTGCTGGGCTCGACGCAGGCCAAGGAATACGCCGAGCCCGAATGGTACGTTGATCTCTGGCTGACCCTCGTCTGGGTCGCCTACCTCTTGGTCTTCCTCGGCACGCTGTGGAAGCGCCGGGAGCCGCACATCTATGTGGCGAACTGGTTCTACCTGGCCTTCATCGTCACCATCGCGATGCTGCACATCGTGAACAATCTCGCGATCCCGGTGTCGCTGCTCGGCTCCAAGAGCTACTCGCTGTTCTCTGGCGTCCAGGATGCGATGACGCAGTGGTGGTACGGACATAACGCTGTCGGCTTCTTCCTGACCGCCGGCTTCCTCGGCATCATGTACTACTTCATCCCGAAGCGGGTGGAGCGTCCGGTCTATTCGTACCGGCTCTCCATCGTGCATTTCTGGAGCCTGATCTTCCTCTACATCTGGGCGGGTCCGCACCACCTGCACTACACGGCGCTGCCGGATTGGGCGCAGACGCTCGGCATGACGTTCTCGATCATGCTGTGGATGCCCTCCTGGGGCGGCATGATCAACGGCATCATGACGCTTTCGGGCGCCTGGGACCGCCTGCGCACCGACCCCGTCGTTCGCATGCTCGTGGTCTCGGTGGCGTTCTACGGCATGTCGACCTTCGAGGGCCCGCTGATGTCGATCAAGGCGGTGAACTCGCTGTCGCACTACACGGACTGGACCATTGGCCACGTGCATTCGGGTGCGCTGGGCTGGGTCGGCATGGTGTCGTTCGGCGCCATCTACTGTCTGGTGCCGTGGCTATGGAGGCGTGAAGGCCTCTACTCACTGCGCCTTGTCGAATGGCACTTCTGGATCTCCACGATCGGCATCGTTCTCTACATCACCTCTATGTGGGTGTCCGGGATCATGCAGGGCCTGATGTGGCGCGCCTACGACAACCTGGGCTTCCTGACCTACTCGTTCGTCGAGACGGTCGAGGCCATGCACTGGCCCTACATCATCCGCGCCGTGGGCGGTGGGCTCTTCGTGATCGGCGGGCTGCTGATGGCTTGGAACGTCTGGAAGACCATTCGTGGCGATCAGCCGGTTGACCTAGCGGAGCAGCCGCGCGTCGCGTCCGCCCCAGAGCTTCGCGTCGGCCCGCTTGCAGCACCTGCAGAGTGACGGAGAACGAACACAATGAAACTCTCTCACGCGTTCTTCGAGAAGAACTCCATGGTGCTTTTGATCGGCATCCTGGTCGTCGTCTCCATCGGCGGCCTGGTCGAGATCGCACCGCTCTTCTTCCTCGGCTCGACCATCGAGAAGGTGCAGGGCATGCGTCCGTACGCACCCCTCGAGCTCGCTGGCCGCAACATCTACATCCGCGAGGGTTGCTACAACTGTCACAGCCAGATGATCCGCTCGTTGCGCGATGAGGTCGAGCGCTACGGCCATTACAGCCTCGCCGCCGAAAGCATGTACGACCATCCCTTCCAGTGGGGATCGAAGCGAACGGGCCCGGATCTGGCGCGCGTGGGTGGCAAGTATTCGGATGCTTGGCACGTCGATCACATGAAGGCCCCGCGTGAGGTGGTGCCGGGATCGGTCATGCCGGGCTACCCGTTCCTTGCCGACCGCAAACTCGATGCAGACGGCATCGCCGCCGATATGAAAGCGCTGCGTCTTGCGGGCGTGCCCTACAGCGACGAGATGATCGAAGCCGCGAACGCCGACCTGCTGGGCCAGGTCTCGCCTGATACGAAGGCCGGTAAGGCCGTCCTTGAGCGCTACCCGAAGGCACAGGTGCGCAAGTTCGACGGCAAGTCGGAAGGGCCGCCGACGGAGATGGACGCGCTCATCGCGTACCTGCAGATGCTCGGCACGCTGGTCGACTTCACGACCTTCGACGCCGCCGGCCCCAACCTGCGCTGACGGAGGCACACGATGACCTATCAGGACGTGGCGGGGTGGTCGCAGATCATCGCCATGGCGATCTTCGGAGCGGTCATGGCCGGCGTGCTCGTCTATGCGCTCCGGCCCGGCAATAAGGCACGGTTCGACGCCGCCGCGCGCATGCCGCTCGACGGCGATGAGAGGGAGGGAGGTCCGCATGGCCGGGCATAAGGAGTTCGACGCCGCCACCGGCGCAGAGACGACCGGTCACGTCTGGGACGGCGACCTCAAGGAACTGAACAAGCCGTTGCCGCGATGGTGGCTCTACGTGCTCTACGCCTCCATCGTCTGGTCGATCGGATACTGGATCCTCTATCCCGCTTGGCCGCTCGTGAACACGTACACCACGGGTGTGCTGGGCTACAGCCAGCGCATCGAGGTCGCAAACGACATCGCAGCCGCGAAAGCGAGCCAGGCAAGCTTCCTAGAAGCCATCGCCGCCAAGCCTGCGTCGGAGATCGCGAAGAGCCCCGACCTGATGGAATTCGTGCTGCGTGGCGGCGGCGCGCAATTTGCAAACAACTGCGCGCCTTGTCATGGCAGAGGCGCCCAGGGCTTCAAGGGCTATCCGAACCTCAACGACGACGACTGGCTCTGGAGCGGCACGCTGGACGGCATAGAGAAGACGATCCGTCACGGCATCCGTTCGGGTCATCCCGAGTCGCAGGAGAGCGCCATGCCGCGCTTCGGCATCGATCAGATCCTGAGCAACGCCCAGGTCTCGGACACCGCAGAGTTCGTACTCTCGCTCTCGGGTGCATCGAGTGATGCAGTCGCCGCCGAGCGCGGAAAGGCGGTCTTCGCGGAGCAATGCGTGGCTTGCCACGGCGAGGCCGGAAAAGGCATTGCCGAGATGGGCGCACCGAACCTGACGGACGGCATCTGGCTTTACGGCGGCAAGAAGACCGACGTCGAGGAGACGATCCGCACGGGACGTGCCGGCGTCGGCGTGATGCCGGCGTGGGAAGGAAAGCTCGATCCCGTGACGATCAAGATGCTCGCCATCTACGTGCACGCATTGGGCGGCGGAAAGTAGCGGCAATCCACGCAGTAGCCGTCGGAGGCGGTCGTGGCTCGAATGGAACCGGCATCGAAGTTTGAGGGCACCGCACCCACGGAGGCAGCGCCTGGCGTCGCGCGTATCGACGTCGACGCCGTCTCCTCAAAGGAGGCGCGCAGCTTGTATGCCGCGCGCCAGCCGATCTATCCGCGTCGCGCCAAGGGAACGTTCCGCACCGCGAAGTGGATGGTGATGGCGGTCACGCTCGGCATCTACTACCTGCTGCCGTGGGTGCGCTGGGACCGTGGCCCCGGCCTCCCGGACCAGGCCTTCCTGCTCGACTTCGCGCACCAGCGTTTGTTCTTCGGCCCCATCGAGATCTGGCCGCAGGAGCTCTACTTCATCACCGGCATCCTGATACTGTCGGCGCTCGGGCTGTTCCTCGTGACGGCACTGCTCGGCCGCATGTGGTGCGGCTACACGTGTCCGCAGACGGTATGGACCGACCTCATGATCGCTGTTGAGCGCTTCTGGCAGGGCGACCGCAGCGCGCGCATGCGGCTCGACAAAGGGCCGTTGAATTTCGAGAAGATCTGGAAGAAGACGGCAACGCACATTACCTGGCTCGCGATCTCGCTCGCGACCGGCGGCGTCCTGGTCTTCTACTTCCGCGATGCGCCGACACTCGCCACCGAGCTCGTGACCGGTGAAGCGCCGATCGTCGCCTACGTGTTCATGGGCGTGTTCACCGCGACGACGTATCTGCTCGGCGGCTTCGCACGTGAGCAGGTTTGCATCTATATGTGCCCCTGGCCGCGCATCCAGGCGGCGATGTTCGACGCCGACTCGCTGCTCGTCTCTTACCGCGGCTGGCGCGGCGAGCCGCGCCAGCCGCACAAGAAGGGCCAGACTTGGATCGGCCGCGGCGACTGCATAGACTGCAAAGCCTGCGTTGCAGTCTGCCCGATGGGGATCGACATTCGCGACGGCGCGCAACTCGAATGCATCCAGTGTGCGCTGTGCATCGATGCTTGCGACGACATCATGGACAAGGTTGGCCGCCCGCACGGCCTCATCGCCTATGAGACCTTCCGCAACATGGACGTTACCTCGGAGGCCGAGCGCAAGCCCGTGCGGCTCGTGCGGCCGCGCACGATCCTCTACTCCGCAATGATCGCCGTCGTGACCGGCATCATGGCCTGGGCTTGGATCGCGCGTGCTCCCGTCGAGATCAGCGTCATAGAGGATCGGAATCCGCTCTTCGTACGTCTCTCGGATGGCGGCATCCGTAACGGCTACACGCTGAAAATCTTGAACAAGACGCATGGGGAGCAGCATTTCGCCATTCGCGCTGACGGCATCGTCGGCAGCCGCATAGCTGTGGTCGGCCATGAGAACGGAGGTGCGGAGGTTCCCGTCGAGCCGAACAGCCTGCGTGCCATTAAGATCTACGTGACGGTACCAACCGAGGCGCGCGCTGCGCTAATCGGCAGTTCGACGCCGTTGCGCTTCGTCGTGACCGATCTTGCAACCGGCAACGACGTCATCCGCGACACGAGCTTCAGGAGCCCATCACCATGAGCCGACTGCAGTCACAAGCCCAGGCCGCACGCGGGTTATCTGGTCGGCAGGTGCTCGCCGCCATGATTTCGTTCTTTGCCGTCATCATCGTGGCCGACTCCATCATGATCTATAAGGCGGTCTCGACCTTCGGCGGCCTCGAAAACACCAACGCCTACCGCGACGGGCTCGCCTACAACGCGCGCATCGTCCGCGCCGATCGCCAGTCCGCCCTCGGCTGGACCGATACGGTCGAGATCCTTGCAGAGCCAGCGCGCCTGCGTGTCTCGCTCGCGAGCGAGACAGGCATCCCGCCCGCGCCTGCACGCATCGAAGCCGTTCTCGGCCGGCCAGCGACCAACCGATCCGACAGTCCGCTGAAACTCGCGCAAGTAGCCCCCGGCGTGTTCGAGGCGCCGATTGCGGCAGATCTCGCCCCCGGCACGTGGATCGCCACCCTGCGCGCGTTTGAAACCGATGCTGCGTCGGAGCCCGTCTTCCAGGCACGGAGGCGTCTATGGCGCGCGCCCTGAGCCTGCCACTCGTCGAAAGCCTGCCGCTCGGCAGCGTCGCGCGCGCTGAGGACTTGCGAACCCTCTCGCTGGCCGTCGAGAACATGCACTGCGGTGCGTGCATCAGTGTTGTGGAGCGCGCCCTGCGCCAGACGGAAGGCGTCCGCGACGCGCGCGTCAACTTGTCGGCAAAGCGCGCCAACGTCACGTATGACGCCCGCGTCACCGGCACGCAGCCTTTGATCGACGCGCTCGCGCGCGAGGGCTACCGTGCCGCGGAATCCGTCGGCTCGGCGGACGAGCAGGACGCAAACCGCGCCAACGATCTCCTGCGCCGTCTCGGCGTTGCAGGTTTCGCGGCGGCCAACGTCATGCTGCTCTCGGTCTCGGTCTGGGCCGGCGCCGTGAGCGACATGGACCAGACGGTTGCCACGCTGTTCCACTGGCTCTCGGCATTGATCGCCATGCCGGCAATCGCCTACGCGGCGCAGCCGTTTTTCCGCTCGGCCGCGGGCGCCCTGAAGGCGCGCCGCCTGAACATGGACGTGCCGATCTCGCTCGGCATCACGCTGGCAACGGCCATGAGCCTGTTCCAGACCATTCGCGGCACGCATCAGGTCTATTTCGACGCCGCGATCATGCTGACGTTTTTCCTCTTGATCGGGCGCTATCTCGACGAGCACGTCCGCATCAAGGCCCGTGGCGCGGCGGAGAACCTGATCGGCCTGAAGGCGCTTACCGCTTCCGTTCTCCGCGAGGACGGAACGATCGAGCGGTGCCCCGCCCGCGCGCTGACGCCCGGCATGAAGATACAGGTCGCAGCCGGTGAGCGCATTCCCGTCGACGGCCGCATCGTCTCGGGCGCGACCGATATCGACGAAAGCCTGATCACGGGTGAGACGCTGCCGCGCGGCGCCGCCAACGGCGCGGATGTCCACGCCGGCACCGTGAATATGACACGCCCCATCATGGTCGAGGCAACAGCCACCGACAGCAACACGCTTCTGGCCGAGATCGCACGCTTGATGCAGGCGGCCGAGCAGGGCAGGGGGCAATACGTGCGCCTCGCCGACCGCGCCGCGCGACAGTACGCACCCGCGGTGCACATACTCGGCGCCGCGACGTTCATGGGCTGGATAATCGCGGGTGCCGGCTGGGAGTTGTCGCTGACCTACGCCATCGCTGTCTTGATCATCACCTGCCCGTGTGCGCTGGCGCTCGCTGTGCCGGCAGTGCAGGTCGCGGCCACGAGCCGGCTCTTCGGTAAGGGCGTCATCGTCAAGGCCGCCGACGGCCTCGAGCGTCTGGCCGAGGTCGACACGATTGTGTTCGACAAGACAGGCACGCTGACCCGCGGCGAGCCCATGCTGCAGAACGGCGCCGAAATCTCGGACGCCACGCTTGCCGCCGCTGCCTCGCTCGCCGTCGCGAGCCGGCATCCCTATTCGAAGGCCGTCGTCAAGGCCGCGCGCGAGCGGGGCCTCGCGGTTGCTGCAGCATCCAACGTGCTTGAGGTGCCAGGATCGGGTCTCGTGGGTTCGACTGGCAACGGAGCGCTGCGCCTCGGCTCCGAGGAGTGGGTGACGGGCGAAGCCGCGGTTGCCGGCGCGGCCGGCACCCTGTGGGTCTCGGATGCGAACGGAAAAACGACCGTGCTTCGCTTCGAGGACGCCTTGCGCCCGGATGCGCCTGCTGTCGTTCAGGCGCTCATCGCTGCAGGCCATGAGGTGCACCTCTTGTCCGGAGACCGCGCACCGGCCGTCGCCGGCGTCGCAAACGCCGTCGGCATTGCGCACTGGTCGGCGGGCGTGAAGCCGGACGGCAAGATCGCGGCCATCGAAGGCATGAAGGCAGCAGGCAAGAAGGTCCTGATGGTCGGCGACGGCCTCAACGACGCGCCCGCGCTGGCGGCCGCTCACGCATCGCTCTCGCCGTCGACGGCGGCAGACATCAGCCAGACCGCGGCGGACGCAGTGTTCCAAGGCCAGGCCCTGGCGCCGATCGTCGAGACGATCACGGTGGCGCAAGCCACGCAGCGCATGTCGCTCGAGAACTTCGCGATCTCCATCGGCTATAACGTGCTGTTCGTGCCGCTCGCCGTAGCCGGCCACGTCACCCCGCTGATTGCGGCCGTGGCCATGTCGCTGTCGTCGATTGCGGTGACGGCAAATGCGCTGCGCCTGCGCCGGCGCAAGTTGGCCTTGGCTGCCACGAGGAGACGCCCATGAGTGCGCTTGCCTGGCTCATCCCCTGTGCGCTGGCCCTTGGTCTCCTCGGGCTCGTGGCCTTCCTGTGGGCGCTCAATTCCGGCCAGTTCGAGGATCTCGACGGCGCCGGCTGGCGCGCCATCCAGGACGACAGTGACGCGCCGCTTTCCCCGGATCGCGATCAGGCTCGGCCGGACCTCTGATCATCAGCCCTTGAGCGTCAGCGTCACATGGCGCAGGCCCGGATCCTCGGAATCGGCCTCGATCGTGAACCCGAGCGAACGGCACATCTCGATCATCGTCGTGTTAGCGGCCAGAACCTCGCCATAGAGCGCCTTGAGCCCTTCCTCGCGCGCATAGGCGATAAGGTGCTGCATCAGGAGCCAGCCGAGGCCCTTCCCCTTGAGGTCCGAGCGCACGAGCACCGCGTACTCCGCGCGCGTGTAGTCCGGATCTGCGATGAGCCGCGCGCTGCCCAGGAGCTCGCCACCCGGCTCCGACAAAGCGACGAACGCCATCTCGCGCGCGTAGTCGATCTGCGTCAGCCGCGCCAGAAACTTATGTGAGCGGTCGGTCTTCGCGGTGAAGAACCGCATGTGCATGTCGTCCAGCGTCACCTTCTCGAAGAATCGCTCGTAGAGCGGCTCGTCCTCGGGCCGCACCGGGCGCACGCGGATAAGCCCGATCCTGTCCAGCACAGTCTCCTTCTCCCACGCCGCGGGATAGGGTCGGATAGACATCGGCCGGCGCGGCGACGTAGCGTCGTCCGCCACCCGCATGCGCGCGTCCAGCGCGATGCACCCCTTGTCGTCGGCGATGAGCGGATTTATGTCGAGCTCGCGCAGCTCGGGCAGGTCGCCGATCATCGTGCTGACTCGCACCAGAACATCGGCGATGGCATCGAGATCGGCCGGCTTCTCGTTGCGATAGCCGACAAGCAGACGGTGGATGCGCGTCTGCCGCATGAGGTCGCGCGCAAGGCCGCGATCGAGCGGCGGCAGCGCATGCGCCGTGTCCTTGATCACCTCGACAGCCGTACCGCCCGCGCCAAACAAAAGCGTCGGCCCGAAGGTGGCGTCCTCGATCATGCCGATGATCAGCTCGTGCGCGCCGGGGCGCTCGATCATCGGCTCCACCACCCAGCCTTCGAGATGCGCATCGGGGCGAATGCGCGCGATTTCCGCCGCCATGGAGCGGGCCGCTTCGCGCGCTTCGTCCGCGCTCATGAGGCCGAGGCGCACGCCGCCCACGTCGGACTTGTGAGAGATGTCGTCGGAGTGGATCTTGATCACGACGGCACGATGCTGCGAGAGGATCTTGCCCGCTGCGGCGGCCACCGCGTCCGGGCTCGCGCAGAACACCGTCTCGGCGACAGGAATGCCGTAAGCCATGAGCACGGCCTTGGCCTCGAACTCCGTCAGCATCGGCTGGCCGCGCTTCAGCGCGCCGGCGATCACCTGCCGCGCGTGATCGCGATCGAAAGTCGCCTCCTGGGGGCTGGCCGGCGGCGTGCGCATCAGCTCGTCCTGGGAGCGCCGGTAGCGCACGAGGTTCATGAAGCCGTCGATGGCGGACGCCGGCGTCGTGAAGGAGGGCAGGCGCGCCTCCGAGAACATGCGCCGGCTTTTCGCCGCCGCGCCGTCGCCGAGCCAGTTTGTCAGCACCGGCTTTCGCGGCCGCCCTTGAGGCACGCCTTGGATCGCCTTCAGCGTGGCGCCGGCTGCGTCTTCGCTCGACGCAAGCGCCGTGGGGCAATTCATGACGAGCACCGCGTCCGTGCCTGGATCTTCGAGCAGCACGTGCATAGCCGCTTCGTAGCGCTCGGGTCCCGCGTCGCCGATGATGTCGACGGGATTGCCCTTTGACCACGTCGGCGGCAGCACGGCGTTGAGTGCCTGGATCGTCGTCGGCGAGAGCTCGGCGAGCGTGCCGTCGTAATCCTCGAGCCGGTCGACGGCGAGCACACCCGCGCCGCCGCCGTTGGTCAGAATGGTGAGGCGCTCGCCGGGCAGATGCGGCGTGAACGACAGCATCTCCGCCGCTTCGAACAGACCGTCGAGATCTCCGACGCGCACGAGGCCCGCCCGCCGGAACGCTGCGTCGTAAACCGCGTCCGAGCCCGAGAGCGAGCCCGTGTGCGAATGCGCGGCCTTGGCACCGGCCTCGTGACGGCCCGATTTCAGCACGATGACCGGCTTGGCGCGCGCGGCGCGCCGTGCCGCCGACATGAACTTCGCCGCATGCGTGACCTGCTCGACATAGAGCAGGATCGCGCGGCTCTCGGGATCGCCCGCCAGATAATCGAGCGTATCGCCGAAGTCGACATCGGCCATCTCGCCCATGGAGACGACCTTCGAAAAGCCGATGCCACGGCCTCCGGCCCAATCGATCACGGCCGTCACCAACGCGCCGGATTGCGAAAGGAACGCCAGGTCGCCCTTGCGCGGCATCATGTGCGCAAAGCTGGCGTTGAGGCCGAGCTTCGGCAGAATGAGCCCGATGCAGTTCGGGCCGAGAACACGCAGGCAGCTGGGGCACGCGGCGTCCAGCATGCGCTGGCGTAGGTCGCGGTCGAGGCCGGCCGTGATGACAACGGCGGCGCGCGTCCCGTGTCGAGCCAGATCCGCAATCACGCCCGGCACCGCGGCGGGCGGTGTCGCAACCACGGCCAGATCCGGTGCAGCCGGCAGCGCGGACACTGAAGCGTAGCACGGCACGCCGTCGATGGCGGCATGGCGCGGGTTGACGAGCCACGCGTTGCCGTTGAAGCCGCCGCTGACAAGGTTGGAGGCAACAATGCGCCCGACGCTTCCGGGCGTGGGGCTCGCCCCGATGAAGGCGACGGAGGAAGGGGAGAACAGCGCCTCGAGATTGCGGATCGTCATGCGGCCAGCCTGTGTGAAGTGCGAAGCGTCAAGAGTGCGTTACGCGCGCCTGGGCGCGCAACGGACGAGAGCGCGAGCCGGATTTCGCTCCCGCGCTGATAGCGGTCCTTGCGCGGCGTGCATAATGCCGTTTTGCGACACGGTTTGTAGCGGGTTACTGTAATCCAGCGGAGGGCATCGAGGGGAGCCGAGCAGCACGATCAAGACGGGGTAGCGGGACGCAGCGTCGCGGTCGCACCGAGGCCGAGCTCGCCCGGCAGCAGCACATCATGTGTCAGAAGAATGTCGCATTGGGCTTCAAGCAAGCCGCGCGAGGCCAGGAGCTGCCGCTCGGCGTCGGGAGCATGCACGATGACAACAACAGCACCCCGTTCCAGATGATGACCAAGTTTGTCGAAGAGCCGTTGTATCCCTGGTCCGGATCGTACCTCACCTGGGGCGGCCTGGAGGCTCGACCCGAGTGCGACGAAGGGCGTCTGATCGGCGAGCATCGCGATGATGCCACCGGCCAACGCGGCCGAGCTGTCAATGTGATGGAACGTCAAGCGTCCGTTGTGTGCAGGTGCGAGCATCGGCCCGGCGCGCGCCGGATCGAAGACCACGAGGACATCGCATCCCTGGGCGGAGAGCGCCACGACCGCTGCGGCCACCTTCGAAGGCACAGCAAACACTCCGACGGCGTACCGATGCCGGCCGGGCTCGGCGAGCGGAGAGGGAGGCGGGATCGCGGGCACAGGCTCGGTCTCGAGCTCCAGAGAGCCCGGTCCGGTGCGCGAATTGCTGGAATCCTCTTGCAAAAAACACCTCGCCGCACTTCTGGCCCCCCGGGAGCGGACTTGGTCACAGATTCCGCAGTTGAATCACGGTAGGGCCCCAGCAACGAAGAAACCCGACCTGCGTGGCTGGCGTATGCTGCGTTTGTGAGATTGTGTGACATGATGTGACAACCTGCCCGCAAGCCCACCTGTTAGAAGAGGTGGAAGCCGAGTGGCTTCTAATATGTGTGCAAATACAATACCAATGCGCTGTCCCGACTATTCTGTGATGTGAGTGCGAGCGACCGACCTTCTGCCATGAGCGAGCCGATCCTGATTGTTGACGATGAGCCCGAGGTCCGGGCCCTGCTGCGTGCCGGCCTGGAGGCCGAGGGCTTTTCTGTTGTCGAAGCCGGAAGCGGCGCCGAGGCTGACGCGCTATTGGCCAGCCGGCCGGTGAGCCTGCTGACCCTGGATCTCAAGCTCGGTGGCGAGGACGGGCTCAGCCTCGCGCGCGATCTTCGGGCGAAGCGCAACACGCCGATCATCATGATCACGGGCAAGAGCGATCCCATCGACCGCGTTGTTGGACTGGAGCTCGGGGCCGACGACTACATCGCCAAGCCTTTTTTGATGCGCGAGGTCGTGGCACGCATCCGCGCCGTGCTGCGCCGCTACCAGGGGATTGAGCCATCCGCTGCGCAAGGGGAGCCAGCTCCGACTGGAAACCGTTACACATTCGACGGCTGGACCATCGACCTCACCCGGCGTGAGGTGCGCGATCCGGGCGGCAAGGCGTGCGAGCTGACGACGGCCGAATTCAACCTGCTGGCAATCCTGGTGCAGCGTCCTGGCCGCGTGCTCTCGCGCGACGAGCTGATGGATCTTTTGAAAGGCCACGAGTGGACGCCGATGGATCGCTCCATCGACGGTCTGGTGGCCCGTCTGCGCCGCAAGATCGAGCCCGAGAGCGAGCGGCCGCAGTTGGTCAAGACGGTGCGCGGTGTGGGCTATGTCTTTGCTGGCAACGCCAAGCGCCTTTAGCGATCAGCTAGCTCTGGAGCGCATCGCGCAGCGCGATGGCGAGGTCTGCGCGCTTGTACGGCTTGCGCAGAATGGGGATTTCCGCAGCGCCTGACTGTGTTTCCTCTGCCGCATAACCGGTGGTCAGCAGCACCTTGATGTGTGGCGTGTTTTCAGAAACCCACCGCGCCACGTCATAGCCTGAGACGCCACCCGCCATCACGACGTCGCTCAGCACGATTTGCACGTCGGCACCGCTTTCGAGCATGCGGATGGCCGCAACGCCGTTCTCGGCTTCGATGGCCACATAGCCGAGCCCTTCGACACGCTGCAGCGTCAGCTCCCGTACCTCGGGATTGTCCTCGACGACGAGCACCGCCTCGGCGTTCTCCGACATCGGCACTTGCTCCGCTGCTCCGACCGTCGCCGTCGGATCCTCCGTCGCCCGCGGCAGGTAGAGGTTGATGGTCGTGCCGCGCCCCGGCGCGCTCTCGATCCCGGCGTGCCCACCGGATTGCTCTGCAAAACCATAGACGGTGCTGAGACCGAGCCCGGTGCCGCGGCCGGGTTCCTTGGTAGTGAAGAAGGGCTCGAAGGCGCGCTCGATCACCTCGGGTGGCATGCCGTGGCCGGTATCGGTCACGGAGATCAACACGAACGCGCCGCTCGAGGGCAGCCCCGCTTCCTCGCCCGTGACGTTACGGCTTTCGATCACGAGATTACCGCCGCCCGGCATGGCATCACGCGCGTTGATGGCGAGGTTCAGGATGGCGTTCTCAAGCTCGCTCGCATCCGTCTGCGTCCGCCACAGGTTGCCGGCGAGCACCGTGGTCAGCGCGATCGGCTCGCCGAGCGCGCGCTGCAGCAGCGCGGTAAGGTTCAGGATCATCTCGTTGACGTCGAGCACCTGCGGCGTGAGCCGCCTGCGGCGCGCGAACGTGAGTAGCCGCTTGGTCAGCGCCGCGCCCATGTCCGCCGCGTCCGCCGCGCGCTTGATGAATGCCGACTGCTCAGTCGTCCCGTGCGGCCCGGTCGCGTTGCCAAGCAGCTCCAGATTGCCGGTGATGATGGTAAGCAAATTGTTGAAGTCGTGCGCGATGCCGCCCGTGAGCTGACCGAACGCCTCCATGCGCTGCGCCTGGATAAGCGCGGCGTGTGCCTCTTCGCGCCTGCGGATCTCGGCCTCGAGCGCGCGGGTGCGGTCGGCGACGCGCGCTTCGAGCTCGCTGTTCGCCAAGGCGAGCGCCCCTTCGGCGGCCTTGCGGTCCGTCACGTCGCGCAGCACGACCATGTAGGCCATGCTCCCGTCGATCTTGTGCTTGGCGATCGAGGCTTCGGCGGGAAACTCCGAGCCGTCCTTGCGCCGCGCGAAGATCTCCCGGCGTTCGCCCATCTTGCGGGCCGCGACTGGGGAGCCCGCGAAATCCGCGACGTGACCTTTGTGCGCGATGCGCATGCGCTCAGGGATCAGGAGGTCGAGCGGCTGGCCGATGATCTCGGACGGCGTATAGCCGAAAATCGCGGACGCGCCGTCGTTGAACAATGTAATCCGCAAGCTGTCGTCGAGCGCTATGATGGCGTCAGCGGCGATGGCGAGAATGGCCGAGATCTGAGATTGCGCAAGCGCCGCGCTCGCTTTCGACGACGGAGAACCTGGAAGATCGTGGGCCATGTCGCTGCCACCTCGGCCGGCTGTCCGGGCGCTGACGATGGGGGCTCCCGCCGGCTGGAGCTCGATTGGCATCAACGTCACACGGGTTCGAGCCTTAGATCAAGAGGATGGGGTCGAACAAGGAGCTTTGCATGACGCTGAGGCATGTGCGCCTGGAGCTTGCGCGCGATCATGAGTTTCCCACGGGCAGCCGCGACCGAGGATACGAGTTCGTGGCGCCTCTTGATGCCGCAGGCTATCTCGACGCGGCCGAATGGCGCAAAACCCGTGACCGCTGCCGCGTCAAGCGCTTCTGGGCCCACGAGTCGAGCCAACTCGGCCATCTCGTGCATCTCCCGGACGGGAATTGGGCCTTTGACTACGACCCCGCACAATCGAGTGATGACGAGCCGGGCTTCAAGCTCGACAAGCATCGCTTCATCCCGGGAGAGTATATTTCGATCAAGGAAAGCGACGGCATTCTCCGTGCCTTCCTCGTACGCGCCGTGACAGACCTCGACTAAAGTCAAAGCCTAGCGGCCCGGTAGGCTTAATTGTCGGAAAGAGTATTGAGGTACGCGACGACGCCATCGATCTCTTCCGGGGCCAGAACGAACTCCGGCATGTCGGGGTGTCCGGATGCGATCCCCTCGGCCAGCGACTCCTCGAGCGCTTCGGGCGGATAGCGCTTCACGACATCGCGGAAAGGTGGCGCCTCGCTATGCGGGCTCGCGCCCTCCGCCCCGATTGCGTGACAGCGGCTGCAACGCGATTCGAGCGCTTGGCGGCCAAGCTCAACCCGGTCGGGCTGCGCCGATGCAGTTTCCGCCATCAGCAGCGCGAGCGCGGCGAAGGCGAAGCTCTGCCCCTTCATGGCTTAGGCGCCTTGAGGCTCATGATGTAGGCGATGACGTCGTCGCGCGCCTCTTCCGGAACAATGAGATTTGGCATCGTCGGGTGCGACGTCTGCAGCCAGACCGCAAGCGCGCGCTCGGTCATGCCGGGTGTATTCGCGACAACAGAGAAATCGGGGGCATCGGCGTTGGGCGAGAAATCCTCCGCCTCACGCTCCACGCCGTGGCATTCGCCACAGTGCGCACGCGCGTAGGCAAGACCCTTCTCCGCGTTCCCGAGCTGCTGGGCCAGCGCCGGGGCCGGGACGGCATAGAGCGCAAACGCTGCGGCGATCATTGCAAGTCGCATGGAACGGGTCTCCGATGAGCAACGAGTCTAACGCCACGAGAAACGCTAGGGTAGCAGCGAAGGGCGTGCGTTGATATCCGTCAACGCAGCCTGCTCGCTCGGTGCGCAGATCGGGCTCAGGTGGTTGTGGGGGATCCAGACCGTAAGGAAGCCCAACGTCGCAATCGCGAGCCCGGCGGCGACACGCCAGTTTCCGCGCGCGCTCCGTACCAGCGCCCCAAAGCCCGCCGTCGTGATCAGGAGGCCCGGCAGAGTGCCAATTCCGAACGCCACCATCACGGCTCCGCCACCGATCGCAGAGCCGCTGAGCATGGCCGTGAAGAGCGCGCCGTAGACCATGGCGCACGGCATGAGGCCCCAGGCGAGGCCGCCGGCGATCGCGGTAACGTATCGGTTTGGAAACGGGCGCGCGGCACGTGCCAGCACGCCGGAGAGCGGCGCCAGCAGGCGGTCCAGTGCCGCGAGCGGCGGTAGCAGGCCGGCAGTCGACAACCCGATCCACATTAGCGCCACCGCGCCCGCCCACTGCGCGAGCCGGAACGCGGTGTCGCGGTCGAGCCATCCGAGCACGGGCGCGCCAAGCGCACCCACAAACGCCCCCGCGGCAATGTAGGAGGTGATCCGTCCTGCGTGGGTCAGCGAGGCGAGCGAGGCGCCTTCCACGGCGTTGCGCGGCGCCCCGAAATGCAGGAGCCCCGACGCAATCCCCCCGCACATGCCAGCGCAATGCAGCGTGCTGGCGAGACCGAGCGCGAACCCGCCCGCTGCGAATGGCCAAAGCAGGCCGAGTTCCATTACGTCGCCTCACTCGTTGGCCGCACGGCGCAGCGGGCAATGGCCGGAAGGGCGATCACCGCCAGAGCGGGGAGTGCGAGAGACGCATCCGCGCGCACGTCGGGGCCAGAGAATGCGCCAAGGCCCCAGCCGATGAGCGCGATCGCGCCTGGAATCCAGAGAGTGTGGACGAGCCAGGCTGAACTGGCCCCATCCCGCAGGCGCTTCACGGAGAGCGCCGTGAACACGAAGAGGCCGAGCGCAACCCAAAGAAAGGCCGCCATGGTCGGCGCCCCGGAAACCGCATTGAGGCTTTCGTCGAAGCCGTCGTCGTTGAAGAGCCAGACGCCGACAACGGCAAGGAACGCAACAACCAGCGTCGAGACGATCCAGTCCCGTCGCCCCACACGGCCTTTCAGTGAAAAGAAGAGATCGATGAGATAGCCGCTCATGTGCGCCTCTCGGCTTGCCGTTGAAAATCTGTTGAGCCGGACGTGACGACCCTAGGCGGGCCTGGCGCGGGCCGGTTTGACATAGGTCAAAGCGCATCGCCCATGAAGTGGCGACTGTCTTCCGGAAACAACGAGTTGGGATGACCTCCATGCCGACGCTTCGCTACGCCGCCATCGTCTCGACGTTCGTGGTTCTGGCTCCGGCCGCGCTTCACGCGGACGATGAGAACCTTCCCGCCGAGCCGCACTGGCGCATTGTCCTCGAGACACAGCTCAAGAGTGAGAGGGCGTGCCAACTCAATGAGGTGATCGCCTACCAGGAGATCCCACTCGGCGACGAGTTCGGCGTCGACGGTCGCATCTCCTGCATCGACGGCCGGGAGTTCAATTTCACGCGCAAGCGCAAGCACCAGAAGTTTTCGATCGAGCTTTGCGCCCCCGCCGTCTGCTGAGTCGCCGATTTTCAATCTGAGTGGCGGACTTCAATCCCAGATATCCAGGATCAGGTTGACCGGGAAACCGACTCCAGCGCGGTTGCGCGTCCAGTGATCGAGCGTGTCGCAATCGGCTTCATCGAGCGCATTCGGAAGCATGAGCGTAAGCGCCGTCTCCGTCGCGTAATGGTTGCGCCGCAGTGCAACGGTCCGGAGCAGGCAGGCGCTGAGGCCGGACTCCACGCCGCGTCGTCCGGCAATGACATTGCCGAGGAACACCGACACATCGCGATGACAGTGGGAGATCTCCTCGTGTTCGTGACTGAGTTGCGCAAGGAGATTGCGCATATCCGTCGCTGCACCATGATATTTGACGACAAGCGGAAACAAAGCGTCGCTCTGGAAGCTCGTATGCTCGAGCCATGCGGGTTCGAGCACGGTCGAGAGCACGCGCGCCAAGCGCTGACGTGTGTTTGCCTCCGCGCCTGCGGCAAGGCTGTCCATACCTTTGTCGAGCTCCATCTGCAGATGGCGATCGGTCGCGATCCGTTGGTTAAGGTCCAGCACGTGCCGGGCGGATCTGGCGTCGTGAGATGGCATTGACTGGCCTGGGTTTGTTTGACGTCGGCCAATCTTAATGTCGCAGCCACCATGCGGGCTTGATTGGGATCATGCGCTTGCGCTCATAACCCCCAAAACGAGGGCGGTTACAAACTCTCACAATTCGTCACGCACTGCGCATACTGCCGGTTCGCAACGCACGTTTAATTCCCCCATCACACCCCGGCCAGCAGGGCCGACGCGGCGGAGGAGAGACGATGCTCGCGACCACCGAATTCAAAACCCGCCCTTATCTGAAGTCTTCCATGTCCCGCTCGGCCGACAGCCAGACGATGCTGGAGGACAGGCTCACCCAGGCGTCCGAGCGCCGGGTCCATCCGAAGGAGCATGTCTACTGCGAGGGCGATCCCCGCACACACGTCTACCGCGTCGAGGAAGGCGTGATCGCCATCTACAAGACGCTCTACGACGGCCGCCGCCGCATCATCGACTTCGCCTATCCCGGCGACTACATCGGCCTCGGCATGATCGGCGAGCACATCATGAGCGCTCAGGCCACTTGCCCCTCTCGCGTCCGCTGCCTCTCGGCTTCGGCCCTTGAGAGCCTCGCGGAGAAGGACGCCTCGCTCGCCCTCAAGCTCTACAAGTCGGTCTGCCAGGATCTTGTCGCCGCGCGCAGCCTCTTGGTCACTGTCGGACAGCGCAGCGCGGTCGAACGCGTCGTCGCGTTCCTGCTTGCCCTTCACCGTCGCTCGGACAACCGCGACAGGGATGAGGTCAAGCTCGCCATGCGGCGCAGCGACATCGCGGATCTGTTGGGACTGACCATAGAAACCGTGAGCCGCACGTTGACCAAGCTGCGCGAGATGGGCGTCATCGAGGTCGAGCAGGGCGGCACCACCGTTCACCTGTGCGACATCGACCGGCTGACAGATCTGGCCAACGAATAAGGATCCGACAGCGGCGCATCCCCCGCCGCCCGGAATGACCGGTTCCAGGCTCGCAAACGTGCCCCGCTCGCCGGAACGTGGCTATGGCGGGCCCGGGGCCGGTCTCCTCTTTCTCTGAAACGCCGCATCCGTAAACGCTGACACGCAAGGCGCCGTCTGAGATCACAAAGGCAAATTGCCCTGGTCGTCGGGAATTTATCCCCGTCCTTTCTGCCATGACATCGCCGTCGCATGGCCGCAGAACCCCAGCAAAAATAACGTGGCTAGGGAGAGTTCTGTGGTCCGCTTTCTGATTGTTCCGGCTTTGATGCTTGGGCTCACTGGCGCGGCAAACGCCAGCTGCAAGGACGAGGTCGATCAGGCCTTCTCCAAACTGCGCAGCGGTAAAGGGTTCCGCCTTGAGACGAAGATCGTCAACGAGCAGCAGGGCTCGCTCAGCATGACCGTCGACTACATCCTGCCCGACCGCATGCACCAGCGCGTGAGCCTCGGCAACTCGCCGGCAAAGATGGAAACCATTGCCATCGGCGACAAGGTTTGGTCCAACCAGGGACAGGGATGGACCGAGGTGCCGGCCAATTTCGCCGAGGTAATCTCCAAGCAGCTGAAGGAAACTGTCGCCCAGCCGTCGAAGAGCACGCTCGAGTACGAGTGCCTGGGCGAAACCACGTTCGAGGGCAAGCCGTACTTGGCTTATAAGGCGAAGCTCCCGGCCGTCGTCGAAGAGAAGGCCAAGGGTGACAACCAGTCTGCCGCCGGGCCCGACAACATTCAGACGCTCTACATCGACAAGGGGACCGGCCTGCCGGCGCGCAACGTGGTGGTAAAGGGGGATGACGCCGAGAAGCGCCTGTTCGACGGCACCTTCAGCCAGCCCGCCGACCTCAACGTCCAGGCCCCGGGCTGACGAAGTCCGGAAAAGTCTCGCTCAGAGCTATCGCTTCCCTAGGGGCGCTTGAGCGAAGCGCCCCTATACCTTCCGGCAGCCGACCTCGCCCGGCACAGGACCGCTCTTCGGCACCAGCCGCTTGCGCGCGCACTGCTCCACGAGCAGTTCGCGGAGTGCGCCTTCACGCTCCTTCCACTCCGGCTTGCCGGCGAGATTCTCGAGCTCCATCGGATCGGCCGTGATGTTGTACATTTCGTACTCGCTCGGCACCGGCTCCGTCTTGACGCGCTCCTCGTAGATGCGCCGCGCGCTACCTTCCTCGTCGCCTTCCCGACCTTTGAACGTGTTGACCACGTCGCGCACGCCCTCCGCGCCGGGCGTGCCGGGCGCGCTCCAGTAGCGGGGATGATCGAAATAACGCGAGTACTTCCAGACTTCGCCGTTGATCTGCGTAATCACCGTCTCGACATGGTTGGGCTGCGCCACGGAATCATACGTGAGCCCGATGAAGTTCTTCTGGTCGAGGCCGCGGCTCGGATCGTCGTCCGTCATGAAGTAGATCGGCTCGGAAATCTTCTCCGCGGCCACCTCGCCACGGATCAGAGGCGAGAGATCGCGCCCCACGAGTGGCAGCGGGTCGGTGAAGCTCGGCGCGATCGCCTCGCGCACGGCATTGTGATCGACGCCGGCAAGACCGAGCAACGTCGGCGCGATGTCGATATGGCTGGTCGGGATCGGCACCGCGCGCGGCGTCTTCTGCTGCGGCAGCACGACGACGAGCGGCACCCGCGTCGCCTCCTCGTAGGCCATGTACCATTTCTGATGCAATCCGCCGTGCGCGCCGAGGATGTCGCCGTGATCGGAGGTGAACACGATGATGGTGTTGCTCGCAAAGCGCGTCGCGTCGAGCGCGGCCAGCACCTGGGCCAGATGCCGGTCAACGTCGGCATGCAGTCGGTAGTAGAAGCGGTAGTATTCACGGCTCGCGAAGGCGGGCTGCATGAACTTGCTGTAGGCGTCCTTGTACGACCTCTGGCACGACGGCTTGTCGTCGAGCTTCTCGAGCCGCGTGCGCCCGAACAGGCTGCGGTCGAACACCTCCTCCGGCACGAAGTCCGGCACGCTGAAGTCGTACGCTGCCTGCTGCTCGGCCGCCAGGTTGGAGAAGAAGCCCCACAACGCGATGTCGTGAGGGTTCGTGAACGAAGCCATCAGGAACCAGGGCGAGTTGTCCTCCGAGGCATGCAAATCCTTGAGGGCCTGGACCACCTGCGCCGCAATCGCCGGGTCGCGCGCCTGCCGCCCCTGGCCCGCGGACGAGCCGGACCGCAGCGGATCAGAGCCATGCGGCTCAGGCCCCACCCAGCCCGAGAACCCGAACGGGTCGAGCGCGTCGGCGTTGAGGTAGATGGCCTCCTTTTCCGGGTCCGTGACGCCGGTCTCGTCGTAGCTGGTGATCACCTGCTCGGTGCCCGGCACCTTGAGGTCGGACTCCGTGACGTGCCACTTGCCCTTCCAGATGGTGCGGTAGCCGGCGTGGCGTAGGTAGTGCCCGAACGTCGGCACGGAGCCCGGCAGCAGCCAGTGCATGTCGGGGTCGTTGGCGGCTTTGGCGGCGCCGTCCGTATTGGCGGCCCCATGCAGCGACGGGTAGTGGCCCGTGTAGAGCGACGTGCGGCTCGGCACGCACGCAACCGACGCCACGTAGTGGCGCTGAAAGCTGACGCCGGATCGGGCGAGGCGCCCTTGTGCGGGCAGGTACTTGGCGCGAAACTCCTTGAGCGCTGCACTTTCGTAGACGGTCGGAAAACGCTGTTCGTCGACGAGCAGGAACAGGATGTTCGGCCTGCGCTTTCCCGTGGTACCTTTGTTGGTGCCCCCCGCTGCGGCCTCAGCCCCCTTGAGCCCCGCCGCCCCAGCGGCTCCGGCAAGCCCAAGTTTCAAGGCATTTCTTCGGGTTAACCCCGCGTCTTTGGCCATTACGTCCCCCCTCCTGGTCCGGGAAAGGAGTATGGCGGGCCCGCTCGCACGTGCAATAGGGAACGCTGCGTAGTGTTCCTTACCGTCGGTTCCGAGGGGCCGGGCCGTGCCGGGCGTTGCCGGTATCCGCGCAGTGCTCGAACTCCAGTTCCACTGTGGCGTGGCCGACGCCGTATCGCTCTCTCAGGTGGGCCTTGATCGCCGCCGTGATCCGCTCCGGGGCCTCGCCGTTGTCCGACACGCGCGCATGCAACGTAACGATCGGCCGCTCCTGGCTGAGCGACCAAGCGTGCACGTGATGGACATCGTGCACGGCCGGGACGGACTCCGCAATGGAGGCGGCGATCTCCTTTGGGTCGAGCCCGATGGGCGTTCCCTGAAGCAGAATATGGCCCGCGTCGCGCACGATACGGGCCGCCGAGCCAAGGATCAGCAGTGAGACAAACACCGACAGGATGGGGTCGATCGGAGTCCATCCCGTGGCCAGGATGACGACGGCGGCGGCGATTGCGGCCACCGATCCCAACAAGTCGCCGACAACATGCAACGCAGCGGCGCGCATGTTGAGATTGTCGTGGTTGCCACTGAGGAGCCAGAACGCGACCAGGTTTATGGCGAGGCCTGCCAACGCGACCCACAGCATGACGCCGCCGAGCACGGGCGAGGGGACGCGGAAGCGATGCACGGCCTCGACTACGATCCAGCCCGCGATCGCAAACAGGATGAGGCCATTGGCGAAGGCCACCAGCACGCCGAAGCGATCATAGCCGTAGGAGCGCTTCCAATCGGCGGGTCTGCGAGCGAGCCTAAAACCGAGCCAAGCCAGCGTCAGGCCGGCCGTGTCCGTGAGCATATGTCCGGCATCGGCGATCAGCGCCAGCGAGCCTGAAATGATGCCGCCGGCGAACTCGGCCACCATGAACCCGCCGGTCAGAATAGCCGCCCAGCCGATCCGCCGCTCGCTGGCCCCTGCGCCATGCGCGTGGCCATGAGAATGCGCGTGCGGATGAGCGTGCGTATGCATGGTCTCCGGTCGCTTGCTTAAGCCGGCGTCCACATAGGCGGTTGAAGGAGGGGAGGGTCAACCCCCGAAATCGTAAGCCGCCAGCGCCGCGAGATTGAGGATGTCTGCCTCCTTCGCGCCAAGGGTTGAGATTTGCACGCTTTTCTCGAGCCCCACGAGCAGGGGGCCGATCAGCGTCGCGCCAGCGAGCTCCTTCAGCATCTTTGTAGAGATCGAGGCCGCGTGCACGGCCGGCATTACGAGTACATTGGCAGGCCCTGTGAGACGGCAGAACGGGTAGATCTTCATGAGGTCGGGCGACAGGGCCACGTCCGCGGCGATGTCGCCGTCGAACTCGAAATCGACCGCCCGCTCCACGAGGATGTCGGCTGCGTGGCGCATCTGCTGGGCGCGCTCGTTCGGCGGCTGGCCGAAGGTCGAGTAGGTGAGCAGTGCCACCCTGGGTTCCATGCCGAACTTGCGCGCCGCATGCGCCGCCTCGATCGCGATGTCCGCGATCTGCTCGGCGGTTGGCGCTTCGTGCACGTTGGTGTCCGCGACCAGCACGCCGCGGCCGCGGCAAAGCGCGAGCGTCACGCCGACCGCATGCCGCCCTGGGCGCGGATCGATGACACGGAGCACGTCCTGATAGACGCTGGCCCAGTTGCGCGTCACGCCCGCGACCATGCCGTCGGCGAGCCCGTGCGCAACGAGTAGCGCGGCGAACACGTTGCGCTCGTTCATGACCAGGCGCAGGCAGTCTCGTTTCAGAAAGCCGTGCCGCTGCAGGCGTGCATAGAGGAACTCGGTGAGCTCCTCGCTGGCCGACGAGCTGCGCGCGTCGACGATTTCGAACGCGTCGCGCAGCCGGATACCGGCCTCGCGGAACCGCTCGCGCACGACCGATTCCGTGCCGACCAGCACCGCCGTTCCGAAGCCCTGCGAGACGTAGCTGTTGGCGGCGCGGATGACGGCCGGATCCTCGCCCTCGGCGAACACGATGCGCTTGGGCTCCGACCGGAGCCGCTCGAAGATCGAGTGCAGCCAGTCGGAGACGGGATCGAGCCGCGCGTTGAGGCGTGACACGTATCCGTCCATGTCCACGATCGGGCGACGCGCAACGCCCGAGTCCATCGCGGCCTGAGCCACGGCCGGAGGAACGCGGCTGATGAGCCTAGGATCGAATGGCGCCGGGATGATGTACTCGGGCCCGAATGTCGGGCGCCGGCCGAGAAACGCCGCCATCACCACGTCCGGTACGTCCTCGCGTGCGAGCGCGGCCAGGGCCTGCGCGGCGGCGATCTTCATCTCGTCGTTGATCGTGCGTGCCTGCACGTCGAGCGCGCCGCGGAAGATGAACGGGAAACCGAGCACGTTGTTGATTTGGTTCGGATAGTCCGAGCGCCCAGTGGCGACAATGGCGTCGTCACGCACGAGCGCGACCTCTTCCGGCGTGATCTCCGGATCAGGGTTCGCCATCGCGAAGATGATCGGCTTCGGCGCCATCGAGGCCACCATCTCGCGCGTCACCGCACCCTTGGCGGAAAGCCCGAAGAAGATGTCGGCTCCGTCGAGCGCATCCGCCAGCGTGCGCGCCTTCGTCTTCGCCGCGTAGGCCGACTTCCACTGGTTCATCCCGTCCTTGCGGCCCTGGTAGATGACGCCCTTGGTGTCGCAAAGCGTGATGTTCTTGACCGGCAAGCCGAGCGCGACGACGAGCCCGATGCACGCGATGCCGGCAGCGCCGGCCCCGTTCACCACCAGCCGGCAGTCGGCGATGTCGCGGCCCGTAAGCTCGAGCGCATTGAGCAGTCCGGCTGCGGCGATGATCGCCGTCCCGTGCTGATCGTCGTGGAATACAGGAATGTCGAGCAGCTCCTTGAGCCGCTCCTCTATGACGAAACAGTCAGGGGCCTTGATGTCTTCGAGGTTGATGCCACCGAACGACGGCCCGAGGTAGCGCACCGAGCCGATGAACGCATCCACGTCCTTGGTGTCGACGAGAAGGTCGATGGCGTCGATGTCGGCGAAGCGCTTGAACAGGGCGCCCTTGCCCTCCATCACCGGCTTTGCCGCCAATGCGCCAAGGTCGCCGAGGCCGAGGATCGCCGTGCCGTTCGAGACCACAGCCACCAGGTTGCCCTTGTTGGTGTAGTCGTAGGCCAGCGACGGGTTCTCGGCGATGGCCTCGACGGGAACGGCCACGCCCGGCGAGTAGGCGAGCGACAGGTCACGCTGCGTGACGAGCGGCTTCGTGGGCGTGATCTCGAGCTTGCCCGGTTTGCCCTGGGCGTGAAACTGCAACGCCTCCTGGGCGGTGATGCGCGTGCGTTGGGATTTGTTTGCCATGATAGGATGGGTGCGAGGGGGCTCGGCTGGCGGCCATTGAAGGGCGCCAAGCCTACGAGCCCGTTCCATGACGGACAACAGCTCATTCTTCCGACTTTCGGCTGCGACCGGAATGGCCGTGTACCGAAGGTCGGCAGGGGCATCGTCAGCGCCGTGCAGAGTGCCGACGCTTGCGATAGAGACGTCTCTCGCGTTCCGGAGCCTTAGTGCGTGAGGTAGAGCTGGTTGATCTTGAGCGCGATGTTGCGGAACGTTTCGCGCAGCTCTTCGCCGTTCTCCGGCGTGTAGGCCTTTGACGGATCCGTGGCGCAATGATTGAGCGTGTTGACAGCCGTCGAGTTACGGCCAAGGGCAAAACCGATCGTGTAGACGGTGATGCCTTTGGCCTTTATCGCCGTGCAGAGAGCACGCGCCTGATCGGTCGACGACCCGTTCACAGCCGACCCGGCCCCTGTCGAACCCGTCGAGATACCGTTGGTATCGTATTGAAGATTGTACTCGCCGTCGGTCATCAGGATGGCGATTTTCTCGGTTTCCTCGCCATGCGCAGCAGCCTTGTTGGCCGTGTTCCAAAGCGCGTTCCAGTTCGGCGAGAGCACATACCACGCCCACGCCGTGCCGATGTGTCCGGCCGTCGTGTTTGAGAGTACGAGACCGTTGATCCTGGATTTGAGCAGCGTCTTGTCTTTGGTGAGCGGGACAATCTCGTCAGCGGCGGGCAGGCCGCAGCGTCCGGAGCTGTTGTACATCGTCATCACGTACGTGTTCGTGCCTGGAGCCGCGTCCGTATATTTCTCGTTGCCCTTGCGCTCCACCACGCACTCCGCCCGGTAATACGTAGCCTTGTTCCAGCCGCTGCCGACCGTCACGGAGCTGGCCGGCGATCCGCGAGCCACCGACAATGCACTTTGCGGAAGCCGCACGCCCTCCGCGAACGGCACCAGCGCGACGCGCACGGGCTTCGCGCGGCTGCTGTCCGAGATCACGATGTTGACCAGGTCCTCGGCGGCAAGCTTGAGGTCTGTGATCTTGCTGCCCGACATCGAACCCGTAACGTCGAGCATCAGCGAGATCTCGATGCTGCTGTCACCCTGGGAGCCGCCGGTGCTGACGAGATCGACTTTCGAGAAATGAGATTCGGAGAGGTTGAGCAGCGGCAGCCGCGAGATGCGCGCCAGGTTGAGGAATGTGGTCGGCATGTAGGCGTTGCCCATCGCGGCGAAGGCAGTGTTGTCCTCGATGGCGTCGAACGTGATCGTGTCCTCGACCAAGGGGGTCCGCCCCTTGATATTCTCGGAGTAGTAGCGATAGGCGGTGGCCCGCGCGCCGGTCACGTCCTTATCGTCGAGCTGCAGCACGCGTCCGCCCGCCAGCACCGCCGCGTCCATGGCCGCGATCGTCTGGTGACGTGCCTGCAACCAGCGACCAAGGTCCACCGCCGCACCGACGAACAGGCCCAACGCAACGAACATCAACGCGAAGATGATCGCGACGCTGCCGCTGTCCTCGCGCCGGAACCGCGCCAGGTGGGCGATGAAGGGGCCGCTGCGCGGGCGTGTTTGCGAGGGGCAAGGGGGCGTGAAGGCGGGAGACGAAGCCTTGCGCAAAACCATGTCTGAGGGCTCCAGGAACTGGGCCCCCAGAGTTCACCGCCGGCCGCTTAGGATTGGTAAATTCCCCCGGTGGGCGCACGACCGAACCCTGAATTGTCGGTATTGAGGTAAACCGTGCGGTAAGAAACGCCGTACAGATAGAGTTGGGAACATCCAAAAGAGATCCCGTCCGTGCCCGGTTCGCGTGCGCCCCGGAGCCCCCTGGTCTATAGTGTGCCAACAATTCCGGCACCTCCGGTCGACGATCGGCCCCTTGAGATCATGATCGATAAACTCGAACTGCTTCTGGCTCTGGCTCGTGAACGTCATTTTGGGCGTGCAGCGGAGGCCGCCGGCGTCACGCAGCCGACACTCTCGTCGGCGCTGAAAAGCCTTGAAGACCAATTGGGTGTCCTGATTGTCGAGCGCGGCTCGCGTTTTCGATGCTTCACGCCGGAAGGTGAGCGGATCCTGGATTGGTCGCGCCGCATGGTGGGCGACGCGCGCGCCATGCGCCAGGAGATCGAGGCCCTGAAAAAAGGACTTTCCGGCCATTTACGGCTGGCCGCGATTCCGACCTCGCTGCCGTTTCTGACCGAGCTGACGGTGCCAATGCGCCGGCGCTACCCCGACGTCAACCTGACGGTGCTGTCGACGACCTCCGACGCCATCCTCGCCATGCTTGAGAACCTCGAGGTGGATATCGGCATCTCATACGTCGATACCGAGCCGCCACCCCGCTTCGAAAGCATCCGCATATACGACGAACGCTATGTGCTTCTGGTGGCTCCAGAAAGCCCGCTGGCCGACCGTGAGACGGTGACCTGGGCAGAGGCTGGCGAGTTGCCGCTGTGCCTGTTGACGCCCGATATGCAGAACCGTCGACTGATCGATCGCCACCTGAAGGAGGCCGGTGTCACCCAGACGCCGACTTTGGAAAGCAACTCAATGCTCATGCTGTACGCCCACGTACGATCGGGCGAGTGGGCTAGCATTCTGCCATCTCGGCTTGCGGAAACCCTGGACCGGCCGAGCAATCTGCGCCCAATCTCCCTGGTCGAGCCGACGGTGACCCATCGAATCGGGCTGGTTGTCGCCAAGAGGGAACCTCATTCTCCGCTGGTTGCAGCATTCATTGCGCATGCAAAGCGTGTGAGGCTAGACGCGAAGCAGAAGGCTGTACTGGCCTAAAGCAAGGCAAGTGCGACATTTTTGATAGATGTCATCTATCGTCGCACGGAACAGCGATATTGATCTTACGGCCTCCGGGGTCATTCTAGTTTCTAATAACTATAAACTAAGGAGGAGGCTGCCGATGAGCCGCTTCGAGCCGTGGAGCGAAGAGCGCACGGTGGAGATTGTTGCCGAGCATATGGTGCTCGAGGGGCCGTTGATGCCCATTCTGCACGCCCACCAGCACGCGTTCGGCCATGTTCCGGAGGAAGCGATTCCCGTTATCGCACGGGAACTTAACCTCTCGCGTGCCGAGGTCCACGGCGTCGTCACCTTCTACCATGATTTCCGTCACGAGCTGCCCGGTAAGCACATCCTGAAGCTGTGCCGCGCCGAGGCCTGCCAGTCCATGGGCTGCGAGCGCCTCGTCTCGCGCGCCGAGGAGCGACTCGGTGTCGAGTGCGGCGGCACCAGCGCCGACGGCCGCGTGACGCTGGAAGCAGTTTATTGCCTCGGCCTCTGTGCTACGGCGCCCTCGGCCATGCTCGACGGGCGCATCGTCGGCCGGCTGGACAACAATCGGCTCGATCAGCTCCTGAAAGAGGCCCAGGCATGACGTTGCGGGTATTTGTGCCGCGCGACGCGGCAGCCATTGCAGTGGGAGCGGATGAGGTTGCGGCGGCGCTTGCCGCCGCGGCGAAGAAGAGTGGCGCCAAGGTCCAGATCGTGCGCAATGGCTCGCGCGGCATGCTGTGGCTCGAGCCTCTAGTCGAGATCGAGCGCGACGGCACCCGCTATGGCTTCGGTCCAGTGTCCGTCGCCGATGTCGACAGCCTCGTGAAGGCGGGCCTTTTCGAGGGCCGTCCTGTCTCCGACATCAAGCACCCGCTGTCGATCGGCGTCGTCGACGAGCACCCTTACATGACACGCCAGACGCGCCTGACGTTCGCGCGCTGCGGCATCACCGATCCGGTTTCCCTCGACGATTACCGCGCCCACGACGGCTACAAGGGTCTCGAGCGCGCACTCGCCATGAAGCCCATCGAGGTTGTCGACGAGGTGGCCAAGTCCGGCCTGCGTGGCCGCGGCGGCGCAGGCTTCCCGACCGGCATCAAGTGGAAGACCGTCCACGACACGGCCGGCCCGCAGAAGTACATCGTCTGCAACGCCGACGAGGGCGACAGCGGCACCTTCGCCGACCGCATGATCATGGAAGGCGATCCTTTCCTGCTCGTCGAGGGCATGACCATCGCGGGCATCGCCGTCGGCGCCACTCGGGGCTACATCTACCTGCGCTCGGAGTATCCGCACGCCCAGAAGGCGCTCAATGAGGCCATCGCCGCCGCCAAGAAGGCCGGCTATCTCGGCCCGAACGTCGCCGGTTCCGGACACGCTTTCGAGCTCGAAGTTCGTATGGGCGCCGGCGCCTACGTCTGCGGCGAGGAAACCTCGCTACTCGAGAGCCTCGAGGGCAAACGCGGCCTTGTGCGCGCCAAGCCGCCGCTTCCGGCACACAAGGGCCTGTTCGGCAAGCCGACCGTTATCAACAACGTGCTGTCGCTGTGCGCCGTGCCGTACATCCTGACCGAGGGCGCCAAGGCTTATGCCGACTACGGCATGGGCCGCTCGCGTGGCACCATGCCGATCCAGCTCGCCGGCAACCTGAAGTTCGGCGGCCTGTTCGAGACGGCCTTCGGCATTACGCTGGGCGAGTTGGTCGACGACGTCGGCGGCGGCACGATCAGCGGTCGGCCGGTAAAGGCCGTCCAGGTCGGCGGCCCGCTCGGCGCCTACTTCCCGCGCGCCTACTTCGATACTCCATTCGATTACGAGGCGTTCGCCGCGCGCGACGGCTTGATCGGTCACGCCGGTGTCGTCGTGTTCGACGAAACGGCCAACATGGCCAAGCAGGCTCGTTTCGCGTTCGAGTTCTGTGCCGTGGAAAGCTGCGGCAAGTGCACGCCCTGCCGCATCGGCTCCACCCGTGGCGTCGAGACCATGGACAAGGTCATGGCAGGCGACAATCGGGAGCAGAACCTCGCCGTTGTCGAGGATCTCTGCAACACGATGAAGTTCGGTTCGCTTTGCGCACTGGGTGGGTTCACCCCATATCCTGTGATGAGCGCATTGACGCATTTCCCTGAGGATTTCGGCCGGCCCGCACGTAAGCTGGCCGAGGCAGCGGAGTAGCAAATGGCCCTGATCAAAGAGACCGACTACGGTACGCCCGCGTCCAAGTCCGAGAAGACCGTGACGCTGACGATCGATGGCGTCGAGGTCACGGTGCCGGAAGGCACGTCCATCATGCGCGCCGCCATGGATATGGGGACTGCGATCCCTAAGCTATGCGCAACCGACATGCTTGAGAGCTTCGGCTCCTGCCGCCTGTGCCTCGTCGAGATCGAGGGCCGCAACGGCACGCCCGCCTCGTGTACGACCCCGGTTGCACCCGGCATCTCCGTCAAGACCCAAACCCCGCGCCTCGCTGCCCTGCGCAAAGGCGTGATGGAACTCTACATCTCCGATCATCCGCTGGACTGCCTGACCTGCGCCGCCAACGGCGATTGCGAGCTGCAGGATATGGCCGGTGCCGTTGGTCTGCGCGACGTGCGTTATGGCTACGACGGTGCCAACCACGTCTTCGCCAAGAGCCGCACGGACAGCGCTGCCAACGACCTCTGGATGGCGAAGGACGAGAGCAATCCGTATTTCACCTACGATCCGTCGAAGTGCATCGTCTGCAACCGCTGCGTCCGCGCCTGCGAGGAAGTGCAGGGCACTTTTGCACTGACGATTTCCGGTCGTGGTTTCGACAGCCGCGTGTCGGCAGGCATGAGCGAGGATTTCCTGTCGAGCGAGTGCGTCTCGTGCGGCGCCTGCGTCCAGGCCTGCCCCACCGCCACGCTGACCGAGAAAGCCGTCATTGAGATCGGCCAGCCTGAGCATTCGGCCATAACCACCTGCGCTTACTGCGGCGTCGGCTGCGCCTTCAAGGCCGAGATGCGCGGCGAGGAGGTCGTGCGCATGGTGCCGTGGAAAGACGGCAAGGCCAACCGCGGCCACTCCTGCGTCAAGGGCCGCTTCGCCTACGGTTACGCTACCCACCAGGACCGCATCACCAAGCCGATGGTGCGCGACAAGATCACCGATCCCTGGCGCGAGGTCTCCTGGGAGGAGGCCATCGGCCGCGTCGCCTCCGAGTTCCGCCGCATCCAGGGCCAGTACGGCCGCACCGCCGTCGGCGGCATCACGTCCTCGCGCTGCACGAACGAGGAAGCCTACCTCGTCCAGAAGATCATCCGCGCCGGCTTCGGCGTGAACAACGTCGACACTTGCGCTCGCGTCTGCCACTCGCCGACCGGTTACGGTCTGAAGACGGCCTTCGGTGAGAGCTCGGGGACGCAGGATTTTGACTCCGTCGAGCAGTCGGACGTCATCCTCGTCATCGGCGCCAACCCGCCGGACGGACACCCCGTGTTCGCGAGCCGCATGAAGAAGCGCCTGCGCGAGGGCGCCAAGCTGATCGTCGTCGATCCGCGCCGCACCGATCTCGTGAAGTCGCCGCACATCAACGCCGACTACCACCTCGCCCTGCAGCCGGGTACCAACGTCGCTGTCGTCACCGCCATGGCGCACGTCATCGTCACCGAGGGCCTCGTCAACGAGGCATTCGTGCGCGAGCGTTGCGACTGGGATGAGTTCCAGGAGTGGTGCGAGTTCGTCTCGAAGGAAGTGAACTCGCCCGAGGCCATGGAGAAGTACACCGGCGTCGATCCTGAGCTGATCCGCGGCGCGGCGCGCCTCTACGCGACCGGCGGCAACGCGGCCATCTACTACGGCCTCGGCGTGACCGAGCACTCGCAGGGCTCGACGACAGTCATGGCCATCGCCAACCTCGCCATGGCGACCGGCAATCTGTCGCGTCCGGGCGTCGGCGTGAACCCGCTGCGCGGCCAGAACAACGTGCAGGGCTCCTGCGACATGGCCTCGTTCCCGCACGAGCTAACGGGTTACCGCCATATCTCGGATGCTGCCACGCGCGCGCTGTTCGAGAAGGAGTGGAACTGCACGCTCGATCCGGAGCCCGGCCTGCGCATCCCGAACATGCTGGATGCCGCCGTCGAGGGCACCTTCAAGGCCATCTACATCGAAGGCGAGGACATTCTTCAGTCCGACCCCAACACGCATCATGTCGCCGCTGGCCTCGAGGCCATGGAATGCGTCGTCGTGCAGGACCTGTTCCTGAACGAGACGGCCCGCTACGCGCACGTGTTCCTGCCGGGCTGCACCTTCCTCGAGAAGGACGGCACCTTCACGAATGCCGAGCGTCGCATCCAGATGGTGACGAAGGTCATGTCGCCGAAGAACGGCTATGCCGATTGGGAGATCACGCAGTTGATCGCCCAGAAGCTCGGCCTCGGCTGGAACTACAGCGATCCGAGCGAGATCATGGACGAGATCGCGCGTCTCACGCCGACCTTCACCGGCGTATCGTTCGAGAAGATCCGCAAGCTCGGCTCGATCCAATGGCCTTGCAATGACGAGCACCCGGAGGGCACGCCGATCATGCACGTCGGCGAGTTCGTGCGCGGCAAGGGCAAGTTCATGCTCACCGAGTACGTGCCGACCGACGAGCGCACGGGCGCCCGCTTCCCGTTGATCCTCACCACGGGCCGCATCCTGTCGCAGTACAACGTCGGCGCCCAGACACGCCGCACGGCGAACACGGCCTGGCATCCCGAGGACGTGCTCGAGATCAACCCGTTCGATGCCGAGCATCGCGGCATCAAGGACGGCGATTGGGTAACACTGAGGAGCCGCGCCGGCGAGACCGCGCTGCGCGCCGTGATCACCGACCGCGTCGCGACGGGCGTCGTCTACACGACCTTCCATCACCCGACGACGCAGGCCAACGTCATCACCACCGACTTCTCGGACTGGGCAACCAACTGCCCCGAGTACAAGGTGACGGCGGTCGAGGTCGCGCGCTCGAACGGCCCGACGCAGTATCAGGAGGAGTACGAGGAGTTCTCCGATCTGACGCGCCGCATCGTGCCCGCCGAGGCTGCGGAGTAGGACCCGATGGCGGAGACGTCTCTTCGCGTGCCGTCGCGCCGTGTCGCCAAGACCGGCGTCGAGGACACGGGCCGTCTCATTCCGGAAGAGGTGCCGGTTGCGCTCGTCTATGACGGCTCGACACACGCCGTCATGATGGCGACACCGGCCGACCTCGAAGACTTCGCAATCGGCTTCTCGCTGACCGAAGGCATCGTGGCGAGCCGCTCCGAGATCCGCGAGATCGAGGTCGTCGAGCACGAGAATGGCATCGAGGCCCGCATGTGGCTGGTGCCCGTCAGCGGCCGTAAGCATGCCGAGCGCCGCCGCCGCATCACCGGCCCGACCGCCTGCGGTCTCTGCGGCGTCGAAAGCCTGGAAGCGGCCGTGCCCACACCGCGCAAGGTCGGGCACGTCTCGACGACCACGCCTGCCGAGATCAACAAGGCGCTGGCCGCCATGCCGCCCGCGCAGACGTTGAACATCGCGACCCGCGCCGTGCATGCCGCGGCATTCTGGGATGCTGCGGCGGGAACCATTGCATGCGTGCGCGAGGACGTTGGTCGCCACAACGCGCTCGACAAGCTCGTCGGCGCCGTTGCCGTCGCCGGTCTCGATCCGACCAAGGGCTTCGTCGTGCTGACGAGCCGCGTCTCCGTCGAGATGGTGCAGAAGGCGGCCCAACTCGGCGCCGAGATCATCGTTGCCGTCTCCGCGCCGACCGCGCTCGCGCTACGCGTCGCCGAGGAGGCCGGCATCACGCTGGTCGCCATCGCACGTCCCGACGCTTTCGAGATTTTCACCCACCCCGAACGTATCAAGCTAGCCGCGCAGCCTGGCGACGGCGACCGCCAGGAGGCACTACCCCATGTCATCTCCCGCTGACACGCTGGTCCGCATGGCCAACGACATCGGCAAGTTCTTCCGCGCCCAGGGCGAAGAGAAGGCTATCGCCGGCATCTCCGAGCATATGATGAAGTTCTGGGAGCCGCGCATGAAGAAACAGATCTTCGCGCTGCTCGACGCGGGCGGAGCCGGGCTCGATCCGCTGACGCTGAAAGCCGTCGCGAAGCTCAAGGCCGATATGCACGGCATGCCGACCGTCGCCGAAGCGAAGGCCGCCGCTGCAGCTCAATCGCCGCGCGGTAAAGCGAAAGCCAAATCCGCGTGAGATACGCACGCCCGCGGCAAGAAGAACACATCGCGCCCAAACACGTTTCACAAACCGCACCTATTGCCTAGCAGCCAGGAATGTCTGAGACTTCGCCGGGCGCGTTGATGCGCGGGCAGTCTGACCGGCCATATGGAGCGATAGGCATGAAGCGGCTCTCTCAGCGTGCATTTCTGGGCCTCGCGATGGGGGCTCTCGCGGTGCTGTCGGTGACAGATGTCGCCCACGCGGATAAGCGCCACATCATCGTAACGGCCGTCGAGCCCAAGGGCGGCGCCAACGTCGAGAAGGAGCCGTTTCCCTCGCCGCTGCCCGAAGGTGGCGGTTACGTGCTGAAGAAGCCGAACGAGGAAGGCCGCTGGGAAGTCGCGGTCTACGTGTTCGAGCCGCGCCAGATCTTCGTCGACGAGGGTGATGAGGTGACGCTCGAGTTCGTCGGCATCAACGGTGCCAGCCACCCCACCACGATCGAAGCCTACGGGCAGGTGTTCGAGCTGAAGCGCGGCCACATCCACCGCGCCACGTTCACCGCCGACAAGCCGGGCCGCCACAGCATCGTTTGCTCGGCCCATCTTCCGACGATGGTCTCCGAGCTCATCGTGGCCCCGAAGAAGTAAGGGCTTGGGCTATTCAGGCCGCCGAGCGGCCCCCCACTGCCTTTTGCTTTCGCTTGAACGAAAGCAGATTTTGGTGCCGCTTCATTATGCGCTCGACTGCGCTCTTCTTTGTGGAACTCGCGGCCATGGGAGAGACGAACTTACTGGCGATGGCGACCAGTTCAGCCACCGCGGCGCTATTGAGTTCATCAATGATCGGCAAAAACTTGTCGTTATCGCCGACCGCCTGCTCTAAGCGAGCAACGTAATCGGAAATCTGATCCTCGGTCATCTTCGGCTTCCGCGGCTTTTTCGGTTTTCCCGTTTTGGACGCAGACGCAACCTTCTTGCCCATACCAACCTCCTTCCAAGTTAGTATAGGAACACACTGATTCTACGGCAACTCTTGGCTTAGTTACCGCCAGTGACTCCGTTACGCGAAGCCGCAATACGGCGGTCAATCTCATCACCGAGCCGATCGAACGACTGGCGAATTTCCTGCAGAACCGTAGAGTTACTTGACGAAGCGTATGCGATTCCGTGTCCGGCAAGTCGCCCGAGTTCCGCCTTGCTGGGGATAAAGCAATCCAACGGCATTATGTTCGCTTCCCGCAGTGGCCTGGAGGCCTCTTCTAGGGCGACCCCGAGCGCATCGCGGACAGAAACGTGAGCCAGGGCTTCAAAGTCCCTGAGCGGTTCGTCTCGCAGCGCTCCATCTTTGACGGTGTTTGCCTCCGTCATGGTCCCAACGACGCCGACGATGCGCAAGTGTGGCCAGATTCCCTGATGAACGCGGAGTTGATTGGCAAACGAACCAACGGCTTCAGCGGACATTTCGTCTAGGACAGTAGGGATCAATACGTGCGTGCAAGCGGCAAGCGCTTGGATGCATCCTGTGGTCAGGCGCGGTGGCGCATCGATAATGATGATGTCGAATTTTCTCTGGATCTCGTCGTCATGCAGCACGTTCGTCAGATGGTATCGGATATCCTCTTGCCGCTGCCCGATCAGCCATTCGACCATGACGCGGTTTTCGGTGCTGGCCAGCGAATAGTACGTCGGAACAATCCTGGCTTTAGGAAGGTCCTTGACGTTTTCCGTCACGTTGCGGAGCCAAAACGCATCCTTATCGTCAATGAGGTGAGCGGACTTGCTGAGTCCACCCTCGATTTCTACCTCGAGTGTGTTGTCACGGTCGGCCTTCGACATGGCGGTCGCGGTCAAGGAACCTTGAAAGTCGAGGTCGATCGCCAGTACGCGCCTATCCTTCTTCCTGGCGTAATGCGCAATGAGATTTGCTGCTGTCGTTGTCTTCCCCACTCCGCCTTTGAGGTTACCGATCACCAGGATGGGAATGCTGCGCCGAATCTTGGCGGCATAGTCGGGCGGTGGGGCGAACGGAATAGATCTCGCTAGCCACAAGCCCTGTCCCTCGGGAGCCACTGCCGACCTGGCACGCTCGATCTTCGTGGCGTTCGCGATCAGCGCTCTGCCCCAAGGCGCCGCCTTCCGATAGAGCTTTCTTAGCCCAACGATCAGAAGTCCCACTAGGACAGCGGCAGCTAGCTTGACCGTCCAGTCAACAACACCACCGCCAACAAGAATTTGAATGAGCTGATCGATAAAATGATCGAAAGCGTCCCCCATCATCCTCCCCCGAGGTCGGATTATCTCTAATCTGACCAAAGGGTATCAGACGGAATAGTAAGGGCAACTCTTGCGTGAGGGCGAGACCCCAGCCTAAACCGCCGGCGCGTGCTCGGCGCCAGTCGGCGGCGGGCCGAGCCTGTCGAGCTCGGCGTACTCATCGTCGGTATAAACGCGCGAGCGGGTGAGGAAGCGCACGCCCTCGGGCGCTTCGAGCGAGAAGCCCGACCCGCGTCCCGGCACCACGTCGATGATCAGGTGCGTGTGCTGCCAGTAATCGAACTGCGACGCGCCCATGTAGAACGGTTGTCCGCCGATCTCGCCGAGATAGACGTCCTGCGCGCCGACGCGGAACTCTCCGCGCGGATAGCACATGGGCGCGCTGCCGTCGCAGCATCCGCCGGACTGGTGGAACAGGAGCGGGCCGTGCTGCGCGGCGAGTTTGTCGATCATCTCCAGGGCAGCCGGCGTCGCCGTCACGCGCTCAACCATCGCCTTCTCCTCCAGCAGCTTAGGTCGGGACCTTGTCGCCCGACGGTACCACAATTGCGAAGATGTCCGCCAAGGCCGTAAGTGCGCCGTTGTGCAAGGCCTCGGCCGGCAGCACGCCGCCGTTGGGATTTGGCAACGAGCGCGTCGCCGTCGCGTTCCCGACCACGGTCGTGCTGTAGCCATGGTTGAACGCGGCGCGCGCGGTCGAGTTCACGCACACGTGCGTCATGAAGCCGGCGAGCACCAGATTGTTGACGCCGAGCCGCTTCAGCTCCTCGTCGAGGTCGGTCTTCTCGAACGAACTTGGATACGCCTTGGTTATGACCTTCTCGCCTGCAGCCGGCGCCACAACGTCCGCAATGGCGCCGATCGGCGCCCGGACGTCGTAGGGCGTGCCGGGGCCGGCGTCGTGCTGGATGTGGATCACAGGGGCGCCTGCGTCGCGGGCCCGCTTCAAGAGCTTGGCGCATTCGGCAAGCGCCGGCTCCACGCCTTCGAGCTGCATGACGCCTTCTCGGTAGGTGTTCTGGCAATCGATCAGCACGAGCGCCGATTGCGAGAGCGGCGCCGGCGTATCGGGAAGGGCCAGAAGAGAGCGGAGCGTGGGCCGGGCATCGGTCATGGTGAGAGAAATCCTGGACGTGACGTGCGCAGGTGCCAGGGGCGCCTATGGGCGCTCCAGCCGCGCGAGGCTTTGGGAACGGAAACAGCGCGGCCTTGCGGCCGCGCTGCTCGGAGGGAACCGGACGTGAGCGACCTGGCCGGGCCGCACGCATCCAGGACCATGATCGCTTCGGTCTCTATCAGACCGAAGCGTGAATCATCGGTCCACCAAAAATCTAGAGCGCAGGCGCTCTAGAAGAAGCCCAAAGCCTTCGGGCTGTAGGAAACCAGCATGTTCTTGGTCTGCTGGTAATGATCGAGCATCATCTTGTGCGTTTCGCGACCGATGCCCGACTGCTTGTAGCCACCGAACGCGGCGTGTGCCGGATAGAGGTGGTAGCAGTTCGTCCACACGCGGCCTGCCTGGATGGCGCGGCCGAAGCGATAGGCGCGCGTGCCGTTGCGCGTCCACACACCGGCGCCGAGGCCGTACAGCGTGTCGTTGGCGATGGCGAGTGCCTCTTCGTCGTCCTTGAACGTGGTCACCGAGACCACCGGTCCAAAGATCTCTTCCTGGAACACGCGCATCTTGTTGTGGCCCGCGAGCACGGTCGGCTGCACGTAGTAGCCTTCCGCCGTCTCGCCGGAGATCACGGCACGTTCGCCGCCAGTGAGCACCTGGGCACCCTCGTCACGGCCGATCTTGATGTACGACAGGATCTTCTCGAGCTGGTCGTTCGAGGCCTGCGCGCCGATCATCGTCGAGGCATCCAGCGGATGGCCCTGCTTGATCTTCTGCACGCGGGCGACGGCGCGCTCTATGAAGCGGTCGTAGATCTTCTCGTGCACCAGCGCGCGCGACGGGCAGGTGCAGACTTCGCCCTGGTTCAGCGCGAACATGGCGAAGCCTTCGAGAGCCTTGTCGAAGAACTCATCGTCGGCATCGGCAACGTCGGCGAAGAAGATATTCGGGCTCTTGCCGCCGAGCTCGAGCGTGCACGGGATGATGTTCTCCGACGCGTACTGCATGATGAGACGGCCGGTCGTTGTCTCGCCCGTGAAGGCGATCTTCGAGATGCGCTTGTTCTGCGCCAGCGGCTTGCCGGCCTCGATGCCGAAACCGTTGACGACGTTGAGCACGCCCGGCGGCAGCAGGTCGCCGACAAGATCCATGAGAACCAAGATGCTCATGGGCGTCTGCTCGGCGGGCTTTAGCACCACGCAGTTGCCGGCGGCCAGCGCCGGAGCGAGCTTCCAGCAGGCCATCAGGAGCGGGAAGTTCCAGGGGATGATCTGGCCGACCACACCCAGCGGCTCATGGAAGTGGTAGGCGACGGTGTCGTGGTCGATCTCTGCGATCGAGCCTTCTTGGGCGCGGATGCAGCCCGCGAAGTAGCGGAAGTGATCGACGGCGAGCGGCAGGTCGGCAGCCGTTGTCTCGCGGATGGGCTTGCCATTGTCGAGCGTCTCGACCATGGCGAGCAGCTTGAGGCTCGTCTCCATCTTGTCGGCGATCTTGTTCAGGATCTGCGCGCGCTCGGCAGCCGAGGTCTTGCCCCAGGCATCCTTGGCCTTGTGCGCGGCGTCGAGCGCAAGCTCGATGTCCTCGGCCGAGGAACGCGCAACGTCGCAAAGCGGCTTGCCCGTAACCGGCGTCAGATTGGTGAAGTATTGCCCTTTGACCGGCGCGACCCACTGCCCGCCGATGAAATTGTCATAGCGGGGGCGGATGCGGATCTGCTGGGAAACTTCGTTTAGGGCTTGTTGAATCATGCGAATTTCCTCCTTGGGGGATGGAGATGTCCTGCTTTGGGCCTCGCGCGCCCGCAGGATCGTTCTTCTGATGAGGATATGGTGTTGCTTAATTAGTGAGCCATGTTTGGCGCGTCTATACGCCAAAGGTCCTAGACCGCCAGGAGCCGCCGAGCCTTGAGCAGGCGCAATAGCGAAAGTTAACGGCCAATTATGCGGACAAGGCGGCACGCGGCCACGCCGCTTTCCCGGCCGGACCCCGTCGGTGGTTTCGTCGTTGAGCTCGGCGTTGCTGCCGAAATGTTGCGCTTGCGGCCCGTGCGGCCCTCGCAGACACTCAAAAGTATGACCATCCAAAGAGAACTGGCCACTCGTCGTTCCGATCTAACGCTGTTCGCTGGCCATCCGAACGGCCTGGGCGTGTTGTTTTTCGCCGAGATGTGGGAGCGGTTCTCCTACTACGGGATGCGCGCTCTGCTGGTGCTGTTCATGGTGGCGCCTCAGAGCGAAGGAGGGCTCGGCTTTACGCCCGCCGAGGCGGCGCTGATCTACGGCAACTACACGATGGCCGTCTATCTGCTGTCGATCCCCGGCGGCGTCGCGGCGGACGTCAGCCTCGGCCTCTGGCGCGCCGTCCTGATTGGCGGTCTGATCATCGCCTCGGGGCATTTCACGCTTGCCATTGGCGAAACCGCGACGTTCTACGTCGGCCTTGTGCTCGTGGTGATCGGCACGGGCCTGTTCAAGCCGGCAGTGAGCGCTCTCGTCGGCACCCTCTACGCACGCGACGACAGTCGTCGCGACGCGGGCTTCTCCATCTTCTATATGGGCATCAATATTGGCGGCTTCCTCGCGCCACTGGCGACGGGCTTCCTGGCCCAGAGCCCCGTCATGAAGACGTGGCTTGCCGACAGTGGCTTTGATCCCGCCGGGAGCTGGCACTGGGGCTTTGCGGCCGCGGGCGTTGGGATGCTGGCGGGCTTGGCCGTGCTGCTGATCTTCGGCCGCGACGTTGCCAAGGCGGAGGCGCGTACCGCGATCGAGGCGCAGGCCGCGCTCGAAGAGCAGGGTAGGGCGAAGGAGAGCTTGAGCCCGCTGCTCAAGCTGGTCACGGTGGTTGCGGGCACGCTTGGCGCGCTGGCCCTGCTCGTGCTGTCGGACCGGCCGGGCTTCGAGCCGTTGCGCTGGGCCTACGTCCTGGTGCCGGCCGCGCTCGCCGTCTGGCTCGGCTTCTCCAAAGACGAGGAGAAGCGTCGCTACGGTGCCATGTTCGTGCTCCTCATCGGCGCCATTCTGTTCTGGGGCATCTTCGAGCAGGCAGGCCTCACCATCGCGCTGTTCGCAGACCAGCTGACGCGCTCCGAATTTGCCGGCTGGAGCTTTCCCTCCGCCTGGTTCCAGTCCTTGAACCCGCTGTTCGTCATCCTGCTCGCACCCCTCTTCGCAGCGCTCTGGATGCGGCTCGGCGACCGCCAGCCATCGACGCCGGTCAAATTCGGCGCCGGACTGGTCTTCCTCGCGCTCTCGTTCCTGCTCATGGTGCCGGCGGCGACGTTGACGGCGGAGGGACGCATCAGTCCGCTGTGGCTCGTCGGCCTCTTCTTCCTGCAGACGGTCGGCGAGATGTTCCTAAGCCCGGTGGGCTTGAGCACGATGACCAAGCTCGCCCCAAGGCGCGCTGTGGCCTTCGTGCTCGGCATCTGGCTGCTCGGCTTTGCGCTGGGCAGCAAGCTCGCCGGCGTGCTCGGCAGCAACTTCACGGCCACCAATCCCGATGCACTGGCCTGGAGCTTCCTCTGGCAGGCGGGGCTTGCCGCGGCCATGGCCGTTCTGTTTTTCGTGCTGACGCCCTGGGTGAAACGGCTTATGGGCGGCGTGCGCTGAGCGCCCATCGAGACGTGGCGCGCTTGCTCCGAGAGTGACGCGGCGCTCTAGTCGTGCTGTGCCGCGTTGAGTCCGGGCGGCGCCTTCAGCCAGCGATAACCGGTACGGCCCAGCTTCTGGCCCAATGCGAAGAGCGGCACCATGTAGGCGCGATCGAACGGCCCGCTGCTTTTGCCGGTGAAGTCGGCCGGGATGGCCGCGAGATTGTAGTCGATCCCGTCGCGTCGGGTCGCCGCGTACATGCGGTAAAGGTCGCCGATGCCTTGGTGTTTGGTCAGCGTCGAGATCGACCGCTGCGCGATCGGCAGAACGCGCTCCTCAACGGGCTGCCACTCGGGCGTCACCTTGCCGTTGCGGATGATGTAGAGGCGGCGCGCTGCGGTCGGCACGCCGAACCGCCGATCGATCTTCCTGAACGCCAACGCGCTCGGCGCCAGGAACACCTGCTGCGTGATGCCGCCGTCGACGTGCATCTCCTCGTAGGTCTGCCCTTGCGCGCCTACCTTGAAGCGCACCGGCGGAAAGGCGCCAGGGATCGAGGCCGATGCCAGCAGCACTTTGCGGAACAGCGACAACGCCTCGGGATGCTCGCTCATGGCGATGCGTCCCATGTCCCACACCACCGGCCGCTGCGCGTCGATGTTCGTCGTGCCGATCAGCAGCATGCGACCGTTCCTGCGCTCGCGCGCGATCTCGCGAAGAAACGCGCGGTCGGCATATTTTTCGATCAGCCGCGCCAGCGGCTTGCTATCGGCCACGGCCGAGCCGCCGAACAGGCCGGGCAGAACGTTGGCGGTCAGAATGTCGGACTGCCCATATTGCGTGAAGATCTCCCTCAGCGCCTTGTCGCCCTTGGCGCCGAGGAACGCGAACGGCGCGATCAGCGCGCCCGCGCTGACACCGGTCACGTAATCGAACCGGGGACGCGTGCCGGAGGCGCCCCAGCCGACCAGCAGCCCGGCGCCGAAGGCACCGTCCTCGGCGCCTCCGGAAATCGCCAGCATGTTGGAGATCTGGCGCCCTTTCTGCGCCGCCTCGCCGCGCGAGGAGGCGGAGGCGAGCACCACTTCGAGTTCGCGCTCGGTCGCGTCGCCCCAGACGCGGATCCCCGGCATGTTGATCAGCTCCGCCTCGTCGACGAGTGCTTCGGGCAATACGTTGCGCGGCGGAAGCGTCGCGCAGCCGGAGATCGCCACGACCACGAACAGCGCCATGAGCCAGCGGAAAAGGCGCGCAGTCAGCGGGGGGCGCATTACGAGCGCGCCCCGTTGGCGAAGATTTCGACCGCACGCGCGATGGCCACCCGATCCTCGTCGCCGAGACCCGGTTTGGACTGAAACAGCACGGCGCGCCGCAGCGGCGGCAGCACGATCATTGCCAGAAAGAGCTCGGCATCGAGGCGGACGGCGGCCGCAGAGCGATGCCCCATGGGCTCGAAGTGCATGATCAGATCTATAAGAACGTCGACAATATAGATCCTGAAGCGCTCATGCAGGCGCCCGGCCAGCTCCGGAAACTGCGCCGCTTCGCCGGTCACCACCCGTTCGACAGCAACCACGTCGGAAGCGAGCACGATCTCCATCAGATTGGTGGCGAACTCGAGCAGGGCATCCTGCAACGTTGCGAGAGCGGTCGGACTTTCCTTGAAAGAACGGACGCTGCGCTCGAGCACGGAATTGACGACGGCTTCGAACAGCTCCGCCTTGCTGGGAAAGCGAGAATAAAGCGTGCGCTTCGAGATCCCGGCCTTTGCGGCCACGGCATCCATGCTGGTCTTCTCGTAGCCGTGGCGCAGGAAGAGATGCGCGCCGGCTTTGAGCAGCTTCGAGGTGATTTGATCGGACACGACGCGGGACGGCCTGCCCCCGGCAACGGCGTTCGTCATGTCCCTTCCCCCCTTCGCACGCGACATCGCGAGAAAACTATACAGTGTAGTTTCATCCGGCAACCGAAAAATCGGGTGAGGGAACCGCGGGGCTCGCGGCCTATCGCGCCGCGTTGAGGCGAGCAAAACCGGCTTCGAGGTCGGCAATCAGGTCGCCCACGTCGTCGAGGCCGATGTGAAGCCTCAACGCTTGCCCCTCCGAGGTCCACGCTGTCGCCGTCCGATAGTGCTTCGGGTTGAACGGCACGATCAGGCTCTCGTAGCCGCCCCACGAATAGCCCATTCCGAACAGCGATAGCCCGTCCAGCATGGCCGCCAGCGCCTTGCGCGGGGTCGGCTTCAGGATGATCGAGAACAGCCCCGAGGCGCCCGTGAACTGCGCCTTCCAAAGCGCGTGGCCGGGATCATCGGGCAGGGCCGGGTGCAGGATCCGGTCGACCTCGGGCCGCGTTGCCAGCCACCGCGCCACCTCCAGCGCCGAGCGCTGATGCCGCTCGAGCCGCACGGCAAGCGTTCTGAGGCCGCGCAAGCCGAGGTACGTCTCCTCGGAGCCCGGGCAGCCGCCAAGCACCGCCCGCGCGGTCTCCACCGCTTCCGCCGTGCGCGCGTTTGCCGTGATTGCGCCGAGCATCGCGTCAGCGTGACCGACGATATACTTGGTGCAGGCGCTGATAGAGACGTCGACGCCGTGCGCGAGCGGACGGAAATAGAGCGGGCTCGCCCAGGTATTGTCCATCAGCACGGTGACGTCTCGCGCTTTCGCGGCCTTCGCGATGGCCCCGACATCCTGCACCTCGAAAGTGAGCGAACCGGGGCTCTCCAGAAACACGACACGTGTGTTCGGCTGGATCAGCTCGGCGATGCCGCCGCCGATCAAGGGATCGTAGTACGTGGTTGTCACGCCGAGCCGCGCCAGGATCGTGTCGCAGAACCTGCGCGTCGGTTGATAAACGCTGTCCACCATCAGCACATGGTCGCCGGCGTTGACGAAGGCCAGGATGGCGGTCGTCACGGCCTGGTAGCCGGAGGCGGTCAGAAATGTGCGCGCGCCACCTTCGAGTTCGGTCAGCGCCGTCTCGAGCGCGGTCGTCGTCGGCGTTCCGTGACGGCCATAGCGGTAGGGCTGCTTGTCATAGGCATCTAGCGCTTCGAGCGTGGGAAAGAGCACGGTTGAGCCCCGGTAGACGGGGGTATTGACGAAGCCGTGTTGCCCGGCGGGGTCGCGGCCACTGTGCAGGATGGCGGTTGCCGGATGGCGGACCTTGCGGGCGCCCTTTTGCGGTTTCGTCATGACAGTTGAATCCTTGCCTTTGCGAGGCTCTGGACGCCAGCTCCAACCGAGCGCCGTTTGACGCAACTTCCAACGCTGGTCAAGGGCTTGACCCCCAGCACGCAACGCGGGATGTGTGACAAGTGGGAGCGGGGGGACCGCCCTTCGTGGCGCGACAAAATACGATGTCGCAAGACACGGCAAGCACGAACGTCGCGCCGGTAGCGGCTGAGGAAACGCAGGTATGAAACGAGCGCCGGGCCCCGGCCGCGGACATTGGCGTCCGGTCGGGTCCGCAGATGAGGCCTCCCCACCGGAGGCTCCCCGTTCCGCGAGGACGGGCGTGAGGTATTGCCGGCGACGTCTTGCGGCGGCGGGCGCGGCGGTGCTGGCCGTGTTTGGGCTCGCCTTGGCGGCCGCGACAGCCGGTCACGCCGCCACGCTCGACGATGTGCGCGCCCGTGGTCATGTGGTGTGCGGCGTGACCGAGGACGCCCCGGGCTTTGCGACCGCTTCTGATGACGGCACCTGGAGCGGCCTCGACATCGATTTCTGCAAGGCCGTCGCGACGGCCGTCTTCGGCGACAAGACCGCCGTCAAATACAGGGTCGTTACCCCGGCGAACCGCTACCATGCGCTGACCGCTCGCGAGGTCGACCTTCTGCCACGCGCCGGCGGACGCACGCTTTCGCGCGACACCGAGCTTGGCGTGCGCTTCACTGATACGCTTTTTCACGATGGCCAAGGCGTCCTGATCCGCCGCGGTTATGCCGTAGCCAGCGTGCTCGAGCTTTCTGGCACTACCATTTGCGTGATGAAGGATACGCCGGCCGCGCAGGCCGTCGAGACGTTCTTCCAGTCGCGCAAGATGCGCTATCAGATCGTCGCCGCCGAGAAGTGGACGGATGTCGTCAAAGCCTACGCCGACGGTGCCTGCACGGTGCTGACTGGTGACGTCGCGATGCTCGCTGCTGAGCGCAGCCGGCTTGCGGTGCCCGCCGATCACGTGCTGATGCAGGAGCTGATCAGCAAGGAAATGCTCGGCCCCGTCGTGCGCCAGGGCGACGATCAGTGGTTTTCCATCGTGCGCTGGACGCTTTCAGCTCTGATCGCGGCCGAGGAACTGGGCATCAGCAGCCAGAACGTCGAGGCGCAGCGCGGCTCCGCCAATGCTGACATCCGCCATTTCCTGGGCGTCGAGGCGGATCTTGGCCAGGGTATGGGGCTGGCGCGCGACTGGAGCTATCAGCTCGTGCGGCAGGTTGGAAATTACGGCGAGGTCTTCGAGCGCAACGTGGGCCTGAAGTCGCCGTTGGCATTGGAACGGGGCGTCAATAATCTTTGGACGCGCGGCGGCCTCATGTCTGCGGGCGCGTTGCGCTGATGAGGACGGCGCGCGATCGATTGGCCGGGGAGGGCGACGCATGATCGAAGACAGCGGCGGGGCGTTGGTCGAGTTCCTTGCCCCGCTCGCACTGCTGGTGCCTTTCGCGCTCCTGATCGTCGCCGTCATTCTGCTGCGCCGGCAGACAACGCGGCCGCAGGAATTTCCCACCGAGACGAAGCCCCACGAAACGCAGGTGTTCCGAGCCATCCCGACAGACACGCCGCCATCCGTCGCCGAGCCCGCCCCCGTTTTACCGAAGCCGGGCCGGCCCGATGCACCTGAGCCGGTCATCGATTGGGCCAGCCGCATTGCGGCAGCCGAGACCGCCGCCGATCACGCGGCTCTCGGCGAGCTGTATCTTGCGAGTGCCCGCGCGGAAATTGCGAAGGGAAGCGCCGAGCAGGCGGCCGAGCACCTGCGGGCGAGCCTTCGCGCCGCGACAAAAAGCAAGAACCTGCCGGTGCAGGCGGAGGCGCGTCTCGAACTGGCCGAACTGGCCCGCTTGGCTGGCGATCTCACCACGGCGTGCGAGCACTGGCAGATCGCACGCGGACTGTTTCACAAGCTGAGCGACGCAGCGCGCCTCGACGAGACCGAGCGCCAAATGCGGACGCACCGCTGTCCCACGGACTGGGTCCTGACCGACTTCTAGAGCCTGATCGGTTGAGTAGCGAGCGCCGTGTCGGAGGCAAGCCCACGGGTGAGCGCGCTCCAACGCCGCCTCATTTCATCACCAGCTCGACCTGCGCCGTCTCCCCGTTGGCGAGCGTGATATCGCGCTGGAACTCGCGTCCCTGCGACTTTGCGACCACCGTGTAGGAGCCCGGCGCCAGGATGTGCGTCGGCAATGCGCCGACGCTCTCCTTGATCTCTTCGCCCTGCACCGTCTGGATGCTCCATTGCGTGTCGGGCAGGGCCTCGCCGCCGGCCCGATGCACGAGCTTGAACGTCGCCTTGGCTGCCGAATGCGTCACCGTTGCCTCGGTGAGCTTGCCGGCTTCGACGGTGACGTCGCTCTGCACCACCGCGTTGCAGTCACCATAGGTCGAGACGATGTGGTAGATGCCGGCGTTGAGACGGATGACGAGGTTGGGCCGCGCAGCCGAGATCACGAGCCTGCGGCTGTCCGTCTGGTCGCGATCGGAGTGGATCGCGTAGCTCACGCTGTTGCTCGGCGCTTCGAGGCCGGAGACGAGCGCCTTGACGCGCAGGCCGCCGGCGTTGAGCACGAACTCCTCGACGGCTGGCTCGGCTGCTTCCCCCTTGACCGAGATCCGCCGCGTGAGATTGGCACGCCCGAGCGCGGCGTTGACGACATAGTCGCCGACCCCGAGCTTGAAAGTGGGTTTCGCGTCCTGCTTGGTCGCGATCAGCGACGGGCGGCCTGCGCCGGGCGGATGCCAGAACACGCGCCAGACGAGATTTTCCTCGATCTCCTCGCCATCGGCTGTGAGCCGCGCGACCATGTGCACCTGCGCCGTTTCGGCGACCGCCTTTTCGTCGGACTTTTTCGAATCCGCCGGGCCGCCCGTCAGCCAATCGGCCGCCGACTGCGCGTGCGCGACCTCCGCAAACGTGCCGACGAGCACGGCCAGTGCCGCGCTGCACGCGATCTCGCCAAGCGTCTTGTGCGCCGCTCTGATGATCATAGGCCCCGGTCTAGGAATTTGAGAAAGAGTTGTCCGCCGGATGTCGCCGCCAGACCGTGGTCGAAGTAAGGCAATCACGGGCTTCCCACAGTCAGCTGGCGCCGTTCTCCAGCCTTGATCTCGAACGGCTGCTCGACGCGTTTGTCGGCGGCATCCCAGAGCAACACGTAGCGGCCGGGGGCGAGCTGCGTCGTGCCCCCGTTGGCGCGCCCCGCGTGCAGCACCGTCCGCCCCGTACCGTCCTTGATCCGCCAGTGCCGCCCGCCCGTGCCGCGCGCATCGATCGAGACTTCCCCCTGCTCGAGCTTAAGCTGCACGCTACCGCCACGGCCGCTCGTGAGATCCACGATGCCTGCGGCAGCGACGTTGCGGCCCATCACCTCCGCCTCGACGCGATAGCGCCCTGGCGGCAGCTGGAACGTGCCACTCGCGCCGTGCGCGCGGGCGATCTCCGGCGGCCGCCCATCCGCGCCGAGCACGCGAATGACGATCGGCTGAGCCGGTGCGGCGCCCGCGCCATCAGCCTGTGCGCCCGCGTTCGTGACCACGGTGATTGGCACGAGGTTCAGCGTCATGGCGTGATTGATCGTGGCGCCGCTGCCGAGCGCAACGCGCTCATGAGCCACGGCCGCGCCGGAACGCGCCGTCACGTAGTAGGTCCCGGCCGGTAGCGTGAAACTTGCCGTCGGATCCGCCGAGCGCACGACCTCGCGCCGGCCCTCCGGCGAATCCGGATCGTCCTCCTCGATCGCGTAGGTGACGTCCTGCAGGGGCGCGCCTCCCGCGGAAGAGACCGCCGACAGCGCGAGCGTGCCCGCGCCGAGCACGGGGCTAACGTCGACGCCGGAGCCGGCCGCGAGCGTGATCTCCGACGTTTCCGCCGCCAGGCCATCGACGACGCGCACGGTGTAGGCTCCGGCAGGAAGCACGACCTGCGTCGTCGCCTCGCGGCCGATCCAGACCGGGCGGCCTGCGCCCGGCGCGGCGCTGTCCTTGGCCGAGATGGTGATGAGCGGGTGCGCCAGCGCAGTCCCCTGCTGATCGGCGCGGGCCTTGAGATTGATGAGGCCGGCATCGAGAGACACCTTGACCGAGGTCGGGCCCTTTTCCGCGACGTCGACCGTCTGCTTGCGCGTGACCTCGCCGAGACGCGCTTCGACCACGTAGGAACCGGGCTCGAGATCGAGGTCGAGGTTGCGTGCTTTCGCGCTCTTCAGCGGCGCATCCGGCGTATCAGCCTTCGCCACGCTCCAGGCCACGGCGGCCGCGAGCGGCTTGCCATCATCCGTGAGCGAAGCCGTGAGGCGCAGACCCGGCGGACCGGCGGGCTCCGGCGGGGTCGCGGCCTGGGGTGCCGGCACGGCGACACCCGTGTTCGGGTCCACACGCTCGAGATTTGCGAGTGTCAGCGCCTCGGAGATCGCTCCAGCAAGCTCGGTCGAGCTTTGCGTGTCGAACACCTTGCCGCCGGTCGCGACGGCGACACACGCATGACGCTCGCTTTGCACCGGCTCGAGACCAAAGCCGATCAGGAAGATGCGCAGTTTCGGATTGGCAGCGGCGATGTCGGCCGCCGCGGCGCAGGGATCCTGCGAGCAGTTGTCCGGTCCGTCGTGAATGGCGATGATCGAGCCGGCGTCGCCCGCCGGCACCTGCTTGGCCGCCTCGCGCAGCGTCAGCGACAGGGGGCCTTTTCCGGTGGGGCTTAGCTCGTCGACGATCGAGAGGATGCGGTCCGGCGGCCCGGCCTCGGGCTGTGCCAGCAACTCGACATCGCTGCAATCGCCGCGGCGGCGCTGGCCGAAGGTCATGAGCCCCAACCGGACCTTGGGTGACAGCGTGGTGAGAGCCTGGCGGAGTGCGCCCCGCGCCAGCTCGAACTTGGCCGGCTTCTCAGTTCCGATGGTGCCCCACATGGAGCCCGACCCGTCCAGCACGATCACCGCAGGACCGTGCGTGCCCGGATCGGCCGCCTGCGTGGGTGCGGCGAGCAGGAGGAGCGGAAGCAAAGCGAGATAACCGCGGTGCGACATCGGGCGCAGGATCCGTTTGGCATGGCGACGACGGGGAGATTGTATCCCGCAGTCACATACGTTAGCGAGGCCGGCAGCATCCCCGCCGGCGAGGCCGGCGACATCAACGCTGGCGAAGCCGACAAGATCACAAGATCACATGTCATGGAAAGTTGCGCAATGAATGACGCCCTGCTGCAAGCCCTCGAGACCCGCCGCTCCGTAAAGGCGGACCGCCTTCAGGAGCCGGCCCCATCGGGAGCCGAGCTGGACCGCATTCTGGCCATTGCCGCCCGCGTCCCCGACCACAAGAAGCTCGTACCCTGGCGCTTTATCGTGTTCGAAGGCGAGGCGCGGGCCAAGGCGGGCGAGCTGTTCGCGGCCGCCTGCCAGGCCGAGGAGAAAGAGCCGTCGCACGTGCGCCTCGAGACCGAGCGCGCCCGCTTCCTGCGCGCTCCGCTCGTCGTCGCCGTGGTCTCTCGCGTCGCAAAGCGCCCCGGCGCGCCCGAGTGGGAGCAGATCCTCTCAGCGGGTGCCGCCACCTTCAACCTGTGCCTCGCCGCCAACGCCATGGGCTATGGCACCTCGTGGCTGACCGAGTGGGTGGCCTACAGCCCGACCGTTCGCGAAGGCCTCGCCCTCGCGGAGAACGAGCGCATCGTCGGCTTTGTGTACATCGGCACGCCGATGGAGAAGCCCGAGGATCGCGACCGCCCGAAGCTCGCCGACATCGTCAGCCGCTGGGCGCCGTAAGCCCCGCGATCCGCAGCGGGATCATGGGCCCGCAATCTCCGCTTTGCGGGCGCCCTGAAGCCCACTTCGATCGCCGTCCACGCAACGGCGAACGTTGCGTCCAGCAACAGGCCCTACAACCCGTTTTTGTAAATTCTTCCATCCTTCATGATCACCACGAAGTTCCTGTCCGGATCCGCGATGAGATCGATAGTCTCCAACGGGTTTCCATCGACCAGCAACAAGTCTGCAAGCGCGCCCTGCTCCACGACCCCAAGCTTTCCGGGATAAGGATTGCGCTTGCCGGACATCGCCAACAGCTCGGCGTTGGTCCCGGTCGCCATGGCAAGAGCCTCGGCGGGCGTGTACCAGCGGACGAGCGAGGCCAGGATTGCCCCTTGGCGCTTGGCCAGCGCGCGCGAGAACAGGACGTCGGTGCCCCACGCCGTCTTGATCTTGTGTTTCTTCACCAACTCGTAGGCACTGCTGATGCCGGGCCAGACCTGATCGGCCTTGATCCGCTGGATGGAGCCGACCGGAAAGCCCTGGCGCAATTCCTCTGGAAGCGGCTGCAAGCTCAACCAAATGCCTTTCTCCGCGATCAGTTTGGCCGTTGCCTCGTCCATCAGGAACCCGTGCTCGATGCACGTCACGCCGACAGCAATGGCCCGCTGGATCGCTGCCGGTGTGAAAGCGTGCGCGGTGACATAGGTGCCCCAGTTCTCCGCGGCTTCGACGGCCGCGCGAAGCTCAGCCTCCGTAAACGTCGACACGTCGATCGGGCTAAAGGGCGATGACACGCCGCCGCCGGCCGTCAGCTTGATCTGAGAGGCGCCCTGCATGAGTTGCTCGCGGACGCGCAAGCGAACCTCGTCCGGGCCGTCGGCAAGCATGCTGCCGCCGATCTGCTCCATGCGGCTAAGAGGGCCGCCGACCGTCCGCGGCAGATCGGACAGTTGGCGGAAATCTCCATGTCCGCTAGTGACGGTAATGACTGCGCCGGAAGGAAAGATGCGCGGACCGTTGACGACACCCTCGTCGATGGCGCGCTTGAGACCGAACACCGCTCCGCCTACGTCGCGGACAGTCGTGAAACCGCGCATGAGCGTGTCGTTTGCTTCCGCTCCAGCGACGAGTGCGTTGTATCCCACGTCGCCGGTAATTGCCTGAGCGGGGTCCGGCCGTATCAGCATCGCATGCCAATGCGCATCGATGAGGCCGGGCATAAGCGTGCGTCCACCGCCGGCTATGATCGTTGTCGAGGCGCTGCGATCGACCGCGATAGGCTCCGCCGAGATCTTGTCGATGACGTTGCCGCGAACGAGCACGTTCATGGTGGCGCTGAGCGTATCGCTCTTGCCGTCGAAGATGCGGACGTTCTCGAACAGTGTGAGAGGAACGGGCGGCTCAGCGGCAGCGTGCTGTTGCGCAAAGGCGGCCGTGTGGACGAGGCCCGCGAGGAAGAGCGCATAAAACGTGCGAGACAGCATTTTGAAACCTCCTTTGGCGCCCCTCCCAATTGCGCCCGAGAATACCTGGCCCCCGCCGTCACAGGTGCGAGTTGAATGCCTTGCTTAATTCAAAGTGACGAAGCAGCATGCTGCTCCGGCTCAATACCGGAACTGCTCGGCGAGAATACGCTCGTCGAGATTATGGCCGGGATCGAACATCATAAAGAGGTCGATCGAGCGCGCCTGCTCGATCTCGACGCGTTCCACGTGGCGCATCTCGACCGCGTCCGCCACCGCGCTGACCGGCCGCTTGTCGATCTCAAGCGCGGAGATGCTGATGCGCGCCTTGTTCGGCAGCAGCGCCCCGCGCCAGCGACGCGGACGGAACGGGCTGATCGGCGTAAGCGCCAGCAGCGGCGCGTTGATCGGCAGGATCGGCCCGTGCGCCGATAGATTGTAGGCCGTGGAGCCGGCGGGTGTCGCCACCAGCACGCCGTCGCAGACCAATTCCTCCATGCGCACCTTGCCGTCGATGGAGATCCTGAGCTTCGCCGCCTGGAAGCTTTCGCGGAACAACGACACCTCGTTGATGGCCAGCGCCTTGCTGGCCTTGCCGTGAATGTCGTAGGCGACCATCGAAAGAGGATGCACGCGGCTGATCTCGGCTTCGCTGAGCCGCTCGATCAAGCCGTCCTCGCGATATTCGTTCATCAGGAAGCCCACCGACCCGCGGTTCATGCCGTAGATCGGGATGCGGTCGTTCATGTAGCGGTGCAGCGTCTGCAGCATGAGCCCGTCGCCGCCGAGCGCCACGATGGCGTCCGCTTCGCGCACCTCGACCGAGCCATAGCGCCCGCTGAGACGCGCCAGAGCTTGACGCGCCTCCGGCACCTCGCTGGCCACGAACGCGATCTTCTCGAATGTCTGTTTGGGTTTGGCCATTGGCGACGGTTGCTGTGAGGCTGGCGACGGGCGGCGGTTGGGGATCTGCCGGGGTGGGGCTATTGTGCCCGGATTGTCTGAACGGGACCTTCCAATCCCGTTCTTAGGATACGGAAACCGGAGGCTCGCCTACTTGCAGGAAAACGACAAGGCCGTTCTCGTTTATGCAACCTTTCCGGATGTTGCCGCCGCCGAGACGGAGGGCGCGGCGCTGGTCGAGGCGGGCTTGGCCGCCTGCGTTAACATTCTCCCTGGCATGATTTCGATCTACACCTGGAACGGCGAGCGCCATCGCGACGCCGAGGCGGTGATGATCATCAAGACCCGCCGTGGGCTCGCCGAGCGGGTGATCGCCGAGGTCAAGAGCCGCCACGCCTACGACAACCCGGCGCTCGTCATCCTGCCCGTGGACGGCGGATCGGAGCAATTCCTGGGCTGGATCCGCGCGCAGACCGCGAACCCCACCGCGCCGCACGCTGGTTGAGGCGAGCCGCAGTGCCGCGCAACCCACGGCAGCGGAGCGGATCGCTTACATCCGCCCCAGCGGGTGCGTGAAGAGGTGCTGCACGTGCCGGGATGGGCTTGAGCGCTTCGCCGGCCGCACCTTGGCCTTCGCCGCGGATGGCTTGCTGCGCCGCGTCTCGATTGGTGCGTCGGTGTCGAACGACGAAGAGGCGGCGTCGACGACCGGCAAGTCGGGAGGCGTCACGGTACCATCGGAATAGCCGGCATCGAGGGCAGCGGTGCGCGCGGGCGGATCAGGCTGACGCGCTGCTGCACCGGTAAGGCTGGTCGTGCCCGACGCAACATCTCGCGCGTCGTCCGGGCGTGGCCCGCCGATGCCCATGCGTCCATAAGGCAGCGGCGGCCGATCAGGTACGGCGCGCGCCATCGTCGGCTCGAAACGGCTGCCGCTGTCGCCGGTCGCCGGCGCGTAGCCGCCATCAGCTACGATCGTCTCCGAGGTGGTGCCGCACACGGCCGACGACTGCCCGCGGATAAGCGACAGCATGAACACGTCGGGCTCCTGCGTCGGCAACGTCGCGTTGACGCTCTCCATGAACGACAGGACCGCGCGGCGCGATCCGCCGCCCCAGACGCCGTCGATCTTGCCGAAATAGCAACCGAGGCGCTGCAGTTCGATCTGGATGTCGCGGGCGAGCGCGGCGCGTGTCACGGCGGTCTGTTGGGGAGCGGTCGCGGGCGTGACAGTCAGCTCCTGATCGCGGACGATCGCGCTCTTCCACTCGGCGACCGTGACCGGCGCAGTCGGCGCGACCACGTCATCGGGCTCGCTGCGGCTCGGCAGGAGCGCATCGGCGAGATAGCCGAGCACGGAGGGCGAAGGCTGGCTCGGCAGCTCGGCGTCGAGCAGAACCGCGCCAGGTGAGAACCGGGCGATGCGCGCCGTTGGCTCATCCATGATCTCGGACGCCGCGATGACGACGGGCCCCGGCTCGATGTCGGGAGCAGCGTCGCGTCGCACTTCGATCGTGGGAGGAGAGACCGCAGGTGCGCTCGGAAAGAACGTATCTGCCGCGAATATGAGGCCCGCACCAAGGACGGGATAGCTGATGTACCACCGCATGACAGCACACTCCGAAACACATGCGCGTGCTCATCTCGTCCGCAGACGCACCGAGATCGAACGCGGTGTGATGCGGCGGAGCCCCCAGCGGAAAGACCATAGCAAACCGGGCGCCGCAGGGCCATTCGGAATGAAGTCTAATAAACTCCTAACCCTCAGATTTCTGGAGCAATGCAGGAGGTGGGCGGAGCACTGGCGCGGGCGCGTCATGCACCCTCGCAAACCCGGGGCGGCGGTTGTGGATTTTGCCGTGATGGCTGCGGACAACCGGTGCACAAATTGCCGATTGCGTGTGGATGACTTTGCTTTGCAGCAACGCCACAGATGATGCAGTTTTGCCAGACTCTGCGCGTCAATTTTCTTAGCAAACTGATTCTCTTAACAAAAGGTGGCGACCCGCGAACAGAATCACATAGCCTCCCCCGCTGAGGGATGTGTCTCGCGTGAATTCGCTCATGTACGCCTCGGTTTTGCACACAGGGATCAAGCGGCGATACCGCCTGTGCACAAGTCGAGACGGGGGCATGAGCAAGGTCCAGCTCAGCGTGTCCGCCGGGGGGCGGCGCCGAAGCGTCCGATGGGATTTGCCTTGGGGGGCGGATTCCTAGCTCAACGGACGGGGGTGCGCAGTTTTCCTCAAGACACAAGTCCGTGGTCGGAGCTGGCCCGGTCTGATCCTCCCTTGCAGACCCAATCGACACGAGGTCCGTCACGGCCGCCATCCGGGCTGCCCGCGCGGACCCGCAATGGAGAGGGCAATGAAGATACGACATGCTCTAGGCGTGTTCGGTATCATGGCTGCAGGCGTGCTACTCGCCGTCTCGGCAGCTATGAACTGGCGTTTCGGGTACAGTTTGGGACGAACCGAGTTCGACGGCATGATCTACGGATCGGCCAGCGTCGCCGCGGACTGTCTCAAGGCGCTAGTCCCGTTTTTCCTTTTCGCCGCAATTCGAAACAGGATGTGGTCGCAGGCCGCCGCCGCCGCAGTCGTCGGCGTCGTGGTCACGGTCTACTCGCTGACCTCCGCTCTCGGCCACGCAGCGCTGAACCGGTTCGATAGCACCGGTCACCGTGCGGTTGAGGCGCAGGCCTATCAGGACCTGCGTGCTGACTTGAAGCGTGCGCAGGATCAGCTGTCGTGGATTCCGCAGCATCGCCCCGCCGCAGCAGTGCAGGGTGAGATCGAGGCTCTGAAGAGCCAGCGCGCCTGGACCACGACCAAGGGCTGCACCGACGCAACCCGCCCGCAGAGCCGTGCCTACTGTCAGCAGTTCCACGGACTCAACGCGGAGATGGCCTCGGGCCAGCAGGCCGAGGCGCTTGAAGCGCGCATCGCCGAGATTCAAGAGAAGCTCGGCAAGACGAACGCCAGCACGGTGATGGCCGAGGCCGATCCGCAGGCAGCTGTTCTTTCCAAGCTGTCCGGCGTTAGCGTCGACCAGGTGCAGATGGCGATGACGATCTTTATCGCGCTGCTCCTCGAGGTGGGTTCTGGTTTCGGCATGTACATTGCCTTCAGCCAGTGGCGCCTCTACGACCGTGAAGCCCCTGCCGCGCCGAAGATGGCGACGGTACAGAGCACCGCTGCGGCAGCGGTGGCGGCCCCTCAAGAGGCGGCCGTGGCGATCAAGAAGCCGCGTTTGGGTGCCAACGACAATCGGTCGTTGCCGCCGGCAAAGCTGTTGGTTCCCGAGACGGACGTGCAGCGCTTCTACAAGGAGAGCGTCGAAAGCCAGGATGGCCATACGGTCTCCGCAACATCACTTTACGAAGCGTACTGTGTGTGGTGTGAGGAACGACAGAAGGAGCCTCTAGCACTACCGACCTTTGGTCGAGAGATTGCCGAGTTCGGAATTCAGAAAGTCAAGAAAAAGGACGGTGTGAGATACGTAGGAATCGCACTCAAATCTGATCTCGAACTCGAGGAGGATAAGAAGCTGCCGGCCTTACGCGCCGAGGCTGCCTAGAGATAGGCAACAGAAACAGGAGGGCTCCCGAACGGGAGCCCTTTCTTTTTTGGGGCTGCTCCAAACCGGGGCGGCCCCTTTGTCGTAAGAGGGCCTGGGGCAGGATCTTAGAAAGGCCATCCTGGGCCCGCCCTTTTCTTGCACCCGGAATTTGTCGTACCACAGACTAAATCCTCGGAAGGGAGTTCTTGTATGTCTTTAGGTCGTCGCGCGGCGCTCGCCGCGGTTCCTCTCGTGCTCGCGCTGATTTCGCCGCTGACGCCGGCTCATGCCGACGACACGGACCCCGAGGCGCTCGTCAACGCGCTCAATGCCATCTTCGGCGCCAACCCCGGCAAGCGTGCCGCCCACACCCACGGTTTCTGCGTCAAAGGCTCGTTCGTGCCGACGGATGAGGCAGCGAAATTCTCGAAGGCCCCGCACCTCACGGGCAGAGGGCCATGGCCGGTCGTCGGCCGCTTTTCCATGGGCGGCGGCAACCCGCTGGCACCCAACGGCCAGAAGGACAACGTGCGTGCCCTCGCGATCCATATCGATCTCGGCGACGGCAACCAGACCGACATGGTGCTGATCTCGGCCCCGATCTTCGCAGCCAAGACGCCCGCCAAGTTCCTCGAGCTGCTCCAGACGGTCGCGACCAAGGACAAGGATAAGATCGGTGACTTCTTCGCCGCCAACCCGGAATCGACACGCCAGAAGGCATGGCTTGAGGCGCGACCCGTCCCTGCGAGCTATGCCACGGTGAGCTACCATGGCGTTCACACGTTCACCCTCACCAACGCCGAAGGCCAAAACCAGATCATCAAATGGAAGCTCGTGCCGAAGGCGGGCGAGATCGGTATCTCGGACGAAGAGGCGAAGGGAAAGGATCCCGATTTCTACAAGCCCGAGCTGACCGAGCGGCTCGCCAAGGGGCCGGTGGAGTTCGAGATGACGGCCATCCTGGGCGAGCCGGGCGACGCTCTTGACGACCCCACCGTGCTCTGGCCCGAGGAGCGCAAGTCCGCCGCCATCGGCACGCTCACCATTGGCGCGCTCGAGGACGACAAGGTCTGCGACACTAACATGTTCGATCCAACGAATGTTGTGGACGGCATTGCCGGCCCGGAGAACGATGGCATCTTCCTGATCCGCTCGCCGGCCTACGCGGTCTCCTTCTCACGCCGAAACCAATGAATGGCTTCAGTAATATGATTATTGCGTCTGCTTCCGCTCGCTGAGGGTCGATGGAACGTCCCGGCCGCGTCCTGTCACAGTTGAGCAACGGCAGTCTACGGATAAGCAGCGGCGGGTATCTACCCCCGCTGCGATACGGAGGGCATCGCTGCTAGAATCCCCCTCGCAAGCCGGAGGTCTGCGGAAATGCAGAAGCCGCGCGCACTGGCCCGGCTGTTCGGCTGTCTTTGCCAAGGGGAGTACAAACGCATGTTGAGAGATTATTTTAAGCCGATGTCCGGCTCGGTTCTGGCCGCCGGTGTAGCAATTTGCACGTTCACGAGTGGCTTGGCGCTGGCCACGACGGGCGCCGCCGCAGAAGAGATCACAATCACCGTCACGAAGTTCCAGGCTCTCGACAAGGCCGACGAGTTATCAAACGGCGATTTCTTTGCCCGCATGAGGGTCGCTGGCAAGGCCGCGTTTTCTCCGGTCTTGAGCGGCCAGCAGGAGTTTACGCCTAACTGGAAGCTCACGCTTCCCATCGCGCCCGGCAAGCAGACGGTCAATCTCGCGCTCATCGACAAGGATGTCAGCGTCGATGACCCGATCGATATCAATCGGCTGCCCGGCAAGCGCGATCTCGACTTCACGGTCGATACCAAGACGGGTCGGATCGAAGGCTTCGCCGAAAGCTACAAGGTCGGCCAGACCATCACTCGCGCCGGCGCGGAGAACAAGAAGGCCAGCATCTCCTTCAAGGTCGACGTAAAGAAGTAAAGCAGAGCGGAAAGCTCAGCGGAGTGCTACGGCAAGCGGTCGCCTTCGCGGGCGGCCGCTTGCAGGTTTATGGTGCCGGCGCTTAAGACCGGCGCATACCAAGCGGCACCACGACGAGAGGACAATGGCCGAGCGGATCGTGATCCTGACCGGAGCCGGGCTTTCGGCCGAATCCGGTGTGCCGACGTTCCGCGACAAGGACGGCGTCTGGGCGAAATACGATTATCGCGACGTCGCAACGCCCGAAGGCTTCGCCCGCGATCCGGCCCTCGTGCACGCCTTCTACAATATGCGCCGCCGCGCCCACGCTGGCATTCAGCCGAACGCAGCCCACGCGGCGCTGGCGCGTCTCGAGCGCGCCTATCCGGGCGAGGTGTGGGTGGTGACGCAGAACGTCGATGCACTGCACGAGGCGGCCGGAACGAAAAATCTGATCCACATGCATGGTGAGCTGTTCGGCGCACTCTGCACGCACTGCGGCGCGCGCTTTCCCTGGAGCGGGGACATGTCGCTCGAGACGCGCTGCCCGGGATGCGGAAAGGCGGGTGGCATGCGCCCCGACGTCGTCTGGTTCGGGGAGATGCCATATCAGATGGAGCGCATTGGAGAGCTGCTTGCGGCGGCCGATCTATTCATCTCGATCGGAACCAGCGGCAACGTCTATCCCGCGGCGGGTTTCGTCGCCGAGGCGCGCGCCGCGGGCGCCCACACCGTCGAGCTCAACCTCGAGCCCTCCGAAGGACGCCTGATGTTCGCGGAGGCGATGCACGGCGCCGCAACCGTCATCGTGCCGGCCTACGTCAATCGCTTGCTGCAGTGGGTTTGACCGCTCACGCATCGTCACGCCTCTCGTCGTCATCGCCGTCGAGCGACGGGCGGTAGCCGTCGGAACCCCAATGCCGCACACGCGCGACGCGCGGCTCCGAAGCGGCCCGCGACGTAAATCCATAGTGGCGCGCCAGCGCCGAGAGCGCCACGCCAAGCACGATCTTGCCCGAGCGTTGCGGCCATCCGGCGCGCCGCTCCGCATCCTCGAGCCCCCGCAAGTGACAGCAGACGTCGATCAGGATGCCGGCCAGCTCCGGCCCGACCGCCGAGAGCGCACGGCGCACACGCTCGGCAGCCGCGATCACGTTGTCGGCAATCTCGACTCCCGCGCCGGGCGCGCTGCGGCGCCCCGAACCGGTCGTTGCGGCGAGCCCCCAGGCTTGCGTTACATTGGGCGACATCTGCGCGAACCAGAAATCAGCCCGCAGCTTCTCACCGGCATTGAACTGCGCCTCGCTGATCAGCGGATTGCCCGCGCTGTCGCGACGATGAAACAGCCACGCGATCGGGCTTTCCGCAGGGTTGCGCCCGGGCCGCGCGCGTCCGCTTTCTTCGCGGACCGCTTTGCGCGGGCGTGCGGGATCGTGCGGCGTGCGGGCGCGCGCGGGACGTCTCATCGAAGGCTCCGGAAGATTCAGCAGTCGCGGTGAGGGTGGTGAGCGTTGCGGCCGATCAGCGTCGGCACGATCCACTCCATGAGTTCGAGCGCCCGGTCGAAGACGGGATCGTCGCGGCGATCCTCGATCACCGCGCAGGCGTGCGCGACCGTCGTGCGATCGCGGGCGAAAATGCGGCCCACGTCGGTGAGATTGAGGCCGCAGCTGACGTGCGCGAGGTACATCGCGGCCTGTCGTGCCAGCGCCACCGGCGCCTTGCCGCGGGATTGCTTGCAGAGATCGGCGTGCGCCACGCCGAACACTTCGCCGATGGTGGTTTCGATCAGGCGCCGCAGATGCTCGGCATTATCGTCGCGCGCCGAGGCGAGGGGCGGAGCACATGCCGAGGCATCCGGCTGCGGCTGGTCGAGGAACCACGCGATGAGCTGTCCCTGTTCGGGGGGAGTGTCACACGCAACAGCGGATCTCACGCTCATCTGGCGAGGCCTCCCGTCTTGGTCCGTCAGCGACACGGCAGATCCTACACGCCGCGCTGGTGTCGCCCAGATCGAAACTACGGGAGCGGTGAACGGCGAGGATAAATGGAAGGCCTCGCGCCTTCTCAGCGCGGCATGGCAAAGCCGAACGCAGAAACGGCAAAATAAAAGGGCACCGCCCGTCGCCGAGCCGCGCCCTCAAAGCTGGTACTGAAACCGCTCGTTATTTCTCGCGCCGCGTGCCGAGGCCCATCTTCTTGGCGAGATCCGAGCGTGCCCGCGCATAGTTGGGCGCGACCATCGGATAGTCATGGGGGAGACCCCACTTCTCGCGGTACTCCTCGGGCGAGAGATTGTAGTGCGTGCGCAGGTGGCGCTTGAGCGACTTGAACTTTTTTCCGTCCTCGAGACAGACGATGTACTCTGGCATCACGGACTTCTTGACCGGAACTTTGGGGCGAAGCTCCTCGCGTTCAGGCAAGGCAACGGTCCCGGTGGCGCGACTCAATGCAGCATGAGTTTCGTTAATGAGTTGCGGCAAGTTCTCCGCGCCGATCGTATTATTGCTCACAAATGCCGAAACGATCCGCGCTGTCAGCTCGACCAGCTCGGGTTGGGACTCATCGGCCATCGCATCACCCCTTCCAAGCGGGCCCGCAGCGCACCTGCGGACGCCGAAATCTGCACTTCTGAAGTCTAGCCCAAGGCTTCTACAGTCTTTAACCGCTGACCTCAAGCTGACCGCAAAATGATCACGCCTTCGACTATTGCGTGTGCTGGCGTGCGGCCTGTCTATGCCATTCAGGTCTTTGGACATCAATCCCTGATTGATGTCAACGCCACGCCTGGTAAATCCCGGCCAAATCCCTAATTGGGCCAAGACAAGGGCGTATCCTTTGTAAGATCACGATTTCTCATATTTAGATTTACTGGAGCGGTATCTGCAAGGTTTCTCTAACGGAAGCCCGAGCCCAATCAAATAAATCCGCATCGGGCGCCCCTTGCTGATCCGCCGAGTCCTTCGTTAAGATTGACCTCTCTGCAACTCACTTTCGCCGTTGCCTTGCGGTTTGCAGAGTGCATCTTGGGCGACGGCGTGCGGATGCCGCGCAGCCCAGCGGAGGCCTCCGATGGAGGCCATGGAACGGCGCCCGCTTCTCTCGTTGCTCACCCGACCGGACACGCGTTACCCGCTGAGAGGCGGACCGCTCAGCTCTTCACGGAAAGTGTTTGTCATGCATCGCCCTGTCTCACGCCCGCCGCTTCCCGTCCCGCCGATCGCCGCGCGCCGGCCCATAACCGCGACCCACCATGGCGTGACGCTGGTCGACGACTACGCCTGGCTGCGCGCCGAGAACTGGCAGGACGTGATGCGCGAGCCGGAGCTGCTCGACGCCGGGATCCGCGCCCACCTCGAGGCCGAGAACGCCTACACGGACGCCGCGTTGGCCTCGACCGCCGCCCTGCAGGAGACGCTCTATGCTGAGATGAAGGGGCGCCTGAAGCCGGACGAGTACTCGGTGCCGGCACCGGATGGCCCTTTCGACTACTATATGAACTACGTCGCGAGCGGCCAGTACCCGCGCTGCTGTCGCCGCCCGCGCGGCGGCGGAGACGAGGAGGTCCTGCTCGATGGCAATGCCGAGGCCGCGGGCAAACCGTACTGGGACCTCGGCGGCAAGGAGCATAGCCCCGATCATCGTCTGCTCGCCTACGCGATCGACGACAAGGGATCGGAGATGTACACGATCCGCTTTCGCGACCTCGCAACCGGCGAGGATCTGCCCGACGTCATTCCCGACACGCGCGGCGACATGCAGTGGGCGAACGACAGCCAGACGATCTACTACATCCGCCTCGACGACAATCACCGCCCGCTTTTCGTCTATCGGCATCGCCTCGGAACACCCGTCTCCGAAGACGTGCTGGTCTACGAGGAGAAGGACACGGGCTTCTACGTCGCGCTCGATAAGACGCTGTCGGGCCAATATCTGATGGTCGATGCCCACGACCACGAGACCAACGAGGTCTATCTGATCGACGCCGATGCGCCGGCCGGCGCGCTACGTCTCGTGGCGCCGCGCGAGCGCGGCCATGAGTACCACGTCGATCATCACAAGACGCACTTGCTCATCATGACCAACTCCGGAGGCGCGGAGGATTTCCGCGTCGTCGCCGCGCCTGCCGATCACCCGGAGCGCGCCAACTGGCGTGAGATCGTGCCGCACAAGGCCGGCCGTCTCATCATCGACATGCAGACCTTCGCCGGCCATCTCGTGCGGCTCGAGCGCGAGGACAGCCTGCCGCGCCTTGTCGTGACACCGATCAGCGGTGCAGAAAGCGACGCCGGCATTCTCGATGTCGCCGGCGAGCATCAGATCGCCTTCGACGAGGAGGCCTATGGCCTCGGCATGTCGTCGGGCTACGAGTTCGATACCACGACGCTGCGCTTCACCTACTCGTCGATGACGACGCCCGCCGAGACCTACGACTACGAAATGGCCGCGCGCACCCGCGTGCTGATGAAGCGCCAAGAGATCCCGTCCGGCCATAACCCCGCCGATTACGTGACGCGCCGCCTGTTCGCACCCGCGCCCGACGGCGAGACGGTGCCGGTGTCGCTGCTCTACCGCAAAGGCACGCCGCTCGACGGCTCGGCGCCCTTGTTCCTTTACGGCTATGGCGCCTACGGCATCTCGATTCCGGCCTCGTTCTCGACCTCGCGTCTCTCGCTCGTTGACCGCGGCTTCATCTTCGCCATCGCCCACATCCGCGGCGGCAAGGACAAGGGCTACCACTGGTACAAGGACGGCAAGCATAAGACGAAGCGCAACACGTTCACGGACTTCATCGCCGCCGGCGAGTATCTCGTCGCCGAGGGGCTGACGCAGCACGGCCGTATTGTTGCCAATGGCGGCTCGGCGGGCGGCATGCTGATGGGCGCTGTCGCCAACATGGCACCGGATCTCTTCCTTGGCATCATCGCCGACGTGCCTTTCGTGGACGTCCTGAACACGATGCTCGACAAGGATCTGCCGCTGACGCCGCCCGAGTGGCCCGAGTGGGGCAATCCCATCGAGAGCGCAGAGGACTTCGCGATCATCCGCTCCTACAGCCCTTACGATAACGTCGAAGCAAAGCCCTATCCGCATATCTTCGCCTACGGTGGCCTGACCGATCCGCGCGTCACCTATTGGGAGCCCGCGAAGTGGATCGCGCGGCTGCGCCAGCTCAACACCAGCGACAACCTCGTGCTCTTGAAGACCAACATGGAGGCCGGCCACGGCGGCGCCTCGGGGCGCTACGAGCGCCTGCGTGAGACGGCGCTCGACTATGCCTTCGCGCTGAAGGTCGCGGGCATCGCCGAGGGTTAACCAAGCGCCATTTCCGCGCCCGCTTGAGGTGGCACGTCCTTTCGGGCAAGAACGCCTATGTGCGGGCCGGCAGATAGCGCTGAGCCCGCCAGCGGGGAATTGGGACAGTCGCGTATGTTCGGAAGCAAGCAATTGGTGCCGCCCCCCACTGCGTCGCCTGGCGGCGAGGTGGAGCTGCTGCTTCAGGAGGCCAATGCCGCCAGCGCCTCGGTGCGCGGTGCGTGGATTCTGCTGATCGCCATCGAAGCGTACTTCTTCATCGCACTCTCAGGCATCAGCCATCGCGATCTTCTGCTCAATACGCCGGTCGCCCAACCGATCCTTCAAGTCTCGATCCCGCTGCGCTCGTTCATTCTGTTCGGCCCGCTGGTCTTGATCGTGATGCACGCGGGTGTGCTGCAGCAGCACATCATCCTCGCCCGCAAGCTGAAGGCACTCGATACGGAGCTGCGTCGCCAGGAGGCGATCCCGCTGACGCACCCGGCGCGCCTGCGGGTGCACAGCTATTATCTCGCCCAGATCGAAGCCGGCCCGGAGACCAGCGCCATTCTGCGCACCGCCTTCCGTGCCATGGACTGGCTGTTTCTTCGGCTCCTGCCGATCGGGCTCCTGCTCGCGTTTCAGATCACGTATCTGCCCGTGCATGATGCCGGCGTCACGTGGTGGCATCGCACCTACGTGCTGATCGACCTCCTGCTGATTGCGCTCGCGGCGCGCTTCATCACTCGGTTGGACAAGATCTATCCCGGCACCGAAACACTCGCGACCGATCGCGTGCTGCGCCGCTTTGCGGCCGGCACCATCGGTGCGCTCGTGCTCGCGTTCTCCGTCGCCGTTGCGAGCATCCCCGGCGAATGGATCGACAGGGCGCTGGGCTCGGTCGAGGCTGTTGCCGCACCGGTGCCCTATCAGGGACTCGGCAACGTGACGCGCAACCTGCCGCCCGGCGCCCGCGGCCGTACCGCGTTCTGGCCGACGGCGGTGCTGTTCGAGGGCGAGGTCGACGATTGGACGCGTCGCGCGACGAGCATCTACTCGCGCAACCTGATTGTCATGGACGAGGACCTGGTGCCGGATCGTGACGGGAGCCATGAGACGAGCTTCTCGCTGCGCGGCCGCGATCTCAACTACGCGACCTTCGATCGCTCGGATATGCACCGCGTCGATCTCACCGATACGTCGATGAAGGGCGCGAGCCTGATCGAGACGAACCTCGAGGGCGCGCGCCTGGTGCGCGTGCGCATGCAGGGCGCAGACCTCTCGCTCGCGCGTCTTGCGGGTGTCATTGCGCACGCGGTCTTGCTTGATGGCGCCCGCCTCTGCGAGAGCGAGACGCCGCTCGACCTTTCGACGAGCACGAATGTCGAGCGCGTCCGCTGCGTCCGAGCGGGGCAGTAGTCGAAATGCAAGCGGGTTAGCTAAGCGAGTGCCGCGCGGGCATCCGCGCGAATGCGCTCGACCATCGACGCGAGGCCGTTGGAGCGCTGCGGCGTCAGATGCTCCCGGAGGCCGAGCGCGGCGAACGCCGTTTCCGGCTCGATCTCGAGGATCTCCCGCGCCGGCTTGTCCTGGTAAAGCGTAAACAGGATCGCGATGAGCCCGCGCACGATATGCGCGTCGCTCTCGCCTTCGAAATGCAACGCAGGACCCGCGCCGTTATCGGCGGGGCGCGCTTCGCTCCACAGCCACACCTGGCTCGCGCAGCCGCGCACCTTCGTCGCCTCGGTCTTGAGCGCATCCGGCATCGGAGCCAGGGTGCGCCCCAGCTCGATGATATAGCGGTAGCGATCCTCCCAGTCGTCCAGGAGCTCGAAATCCGATTTGAGGGTCGCGATCGTCATCAATCCAAGACCTTCCGCCAGCCGCCAACGCGGCCGGCCACGGCATCATGTAGTGATTGATGACATATAGTGTTTCCGGCGCGGCAGGGAACCGCTTTCCGGCAGGGCGAGCCTAGATGTCGCCCTGCTGAACGGGTTCCGCGCGCCAGTCCGGGCGCAGATCCTCGGCCTTTAGCGTGCCCCGGTCGGTGGCGAGCACCGGGCCCGTCGGCGCGACGGTCTCGGCAGTATCCGCCGAAGTGCGGATCGCGACGTCATAGGCAAGCTTGCCTGCGAACTGGGCCTTGCGCAGGAACGCGTGCCAAAGGTCGCCCGCGAGCTCGCACTGCTGACCGTTGCGGTCGCAGTAGGTCACGGTCCAATGGGCAGCGGTCGCGGCGCGCGTATAGAGCGCTTCCTGCTGCTCCTCGTCAGAGGGCATCACGGCGATGCCGAGAGAGAGAATGACGGCAATCCTGAACAACGACATGGCGGCTGCGGCTCCGGTCGCAGAATGCGGAATGGAATGGGGGCGGGATGCCCGACACCTCCAGACGCTACGGGAAAAATTTTTAGGAAGACCGGACGTTTGAGAGAAAATTTAAGACGTCATTTAAGCAAATTGTCTGAGAATTTGACTCAAATTTTATCGATCGTGTGCAGGTTAACGGGATCTTAACGGACCCCGCGATAGGACTCTGCACACCATGAGAAGACCGGCCTGAGGCCCCAAATGACGCCGTCCACCGTGAGGTTTGCGTTCGTTGCCTTTGTGCTTCTCACGGGCGCAATGGTTACCAACATTTTCGTGTTTCAGCCGCCGGCCCGGCAGTTCGCACGGGTCGCGCCAGACACGCACACCTCGACCGATGCGGCGGGCTGGAGCGCGCGCCAGGCCGCGCCCGCAAGCGGAGCCCCCGCCGGCTCGATGGTTGCGCCCATCGAAACCGGCGCCGTGAAGCCGATGCCCGTGACCACCGATCGCTCGGATCTCGTGCGCGCCGTCCAGCGCGAGCTCAAGGCAAAGGGCTACGAGACGGGCGCCGTTGACGGCGTGGCCGGGCTCGTCACGCGCGGCGCCATTATGGCTTACGAGAGCGACCAGGATCTGCCCCTCACCGCCGAGCCGCAGCAGGGGCTTTTGCAGCATCTCGTGCTCGGCTCGGCCGATTTCGAGGCTGCGGATGCGCGTGCCCGCGCCGTCCCCGGTCCGGAAGCCGAGAGCGTGATCCGAGCCGTGCAACGGGCTTTCCGCCAGCTCGGCTACATGACCACGCTGCCCGACGGACGCTTGAACGAACAGACAAGACGTGCGATCCGGAAGTTTGAGCGGGACCGAAAGCTCAAGGAAACAGGGCGCATCTCCGGCGAGCTGCTGGCGCGGCTGGCGACGGTTGCCGGCGACGCGCTGCAGGACGCTCGCTCGTAGCGTCTCGCCGCGGCACGCCGGTGGTGGGCGCCCGCGCACCACCACAATTCTCCGCGCAAGGCTGACGTGATGCGGCTCAAATCCGAAATCTGGGTCAAGGCCTACGTGCGCCGGTCGACAAACGACGGGCGGCAGGCCTACGTCGTCCGCCACGGCGACGACGACGCAGGCGCCATCTACATCCGCATCAATCGCCTTGATGGAACGTCGCTTCTGTATGGGCCGGCGCCCGCAAGTCTTTCGGGTCTCGAGACCGACCGCCGGTGGATCGCGTTCTTCAAAGGTGCGCCGCGTCCGGATGTGGAAGTCGACGGGGTGCTCGAGCGCGAAGCGCGAACCGATCCCGATCTCTGGATCGTCGAGATAGAATCCCGCGACGGAGCGCATGGCCTCGACGGCTGGCTCGCCGACCTCTGAAGCATTTCCGCCACGACGCGGTCTCGCCCGTGTCACAGCCGGGAATCTGTTAACCTTTTGTTAACCAAAGCAGCAGCCAGATCGCGGAGTACGGGTCAGGGAGGCACGTCGTCCGAATAAGGACTGGGCACCAGCGAGGTATGCACGGCAGGGGGAGCATACGGGATGGCCAGCATTCTGGAGTTCAGGCAGCCGGCGGTTGGAGTCCGGCGTGCCACCGTATCGAGTACGCCGGCGAGCACGGCGGACATCGTACTGTTTCCAGGCGTTCGTTACGAGCGTTGGGCTGAGGCGCCATCGGGTGTCGAAAAATCACGGCGCAGAGCACGCAGCCGCGATCACCTCGATCTCGACGACTGAAGCACTTTCGAACGCGATGCGAACAGTGATGGCTAGGATGCGCGGCTGCGCGGCCGGCAGGTCGCGCGTTTGAGTTCGGCCATATCGCGCTGCCGGTAGGCTTCGCCGCGGTCTGGCGCCCGGATGAGCGCCAGCCCCTCGTTGGCAGGAATGGTCAGCACCGAATCCTGCGTGACCGCTACGTTCAGAGATGACGATGCTCCGAGACGCCACGCCTCGTCTCCCGCCGCAACGAGCAGGATCGAAACCTCCGGCCGCCGGTTCGGCGAGCCGACGGAGGTGAAGAAGTTGTCGCCGTCCGGCGAGAACAGCGCCAGCACCCAGCCGGGCTCCGGGAGCACCGCAGTGAGGCTGATCGGCCCGTTGCGCGTATCGAAACGACAGACGGCATAGCGGCCGTCGGGTGCGAAGAACGGCAGCGGCTGCGCGTCGGGCATCACGTCCGGCAGAACCTGCATCCTGTTTTCGGCCAGATCACCCGCCAGCCGGCCGTAGCCGGATGTCGGGATCAAGTGCGGCGTCGCGAGGGTCGCCAGGATATGGAGGATCGCGGCGGCGAAGATCGCGGCCGCGGCCAGCGGAATGTTGATCGAGGTCATGCGAGTCCAGAGGCGCCCCAGCATCCGATTAGCACCCCTTGCGCGTGATCGTGGGAACCAGACGCTCGATATCGCCCTCTTGCGCGACAGCGCGCGTGCCGAGATCGAGCACCGTGAAGGCGAGCGCGAGCCGCCCCGCGCCACCCGTCGGAAGCCAGTTGCCGGCGTGCGCATCGCGCGACAGCATCGCGAGATAGCTGCCGTCCGGATTGATGGCCATGGTGTCGCTGGTGAAAACGGAGCGGTCGAGCACGTTCGGGATCAGCCGGCCGTTGGCATCGAAAACGGTGATGCTCCACCAGAAGTCAGCCGTCTCGCGTCCCTCGATCGTGTAGTCGCAGGAGGAATGCAGCGTGCGCCCCTCGCTGTCCGTGCGGGCGAGGAAGGTCTGCGAGACCTCTGTCGAGAGCGGCAGGATGCCGAGCCGCGCCGCGTGCGCCCGCGTATAGGGATCGGCGTCCGGTCGTCCAAGCGCCGTCCACGACACCCAAGGCCCCGCCGTTACCGTGGTCAGCCCCGAGCCGCGCTCGATCATGTACCAGCTCGAGCCCAGGCCGAGGATCAGCACGATGCCGATGAAGAGCGCCCAGTCGGTGGTGGTGGCGATCAGCGCCGCAATGCGCTTCTTCAGCCGATGCAGCGTGAAGCTCATGAAGTTGAGCGAGGTGAGGGAGCGGAAGGCGCTGGCTGCTGACATGGGTTATGGCAGGTAAGGTTCGGACGGCGTGGCGCGAGCGCGGGTTTGTGCGGCGAACGTGGTGCCAGGGCCGCCGGCGTCGGCGCGGTTGCCGCGCGGCGTGAGACCCGGCTCTGGAGCGCGCCCGTCGATCGGCGTCGGAGATGGCGTGGATCCCGGCGCCGTGGCCGGTTTAGGCTCCGCAACACCCGCAGCTTTGCGCAACGCCGACGTAATGCGTTTCAAGGCTTCGCGCGCGGAATCGGACATCGTCGGCGACACCGGTTTGGAGCTGTCGAGTTCGGCCGCCGCTGCTGCCGGATTGGTACGTCTCAGCTCGGCGATGCGCTGCTGCTCGGCGATCTGCACTGGATGCGGCGCGAGCCCGGGCAGCGTCGAAATGTTCATGTCGCGATGGGCAACCGACATGAACGACTGCCAGAGCGGCGCCGCGAGCTGGCCGCCTGTGTTCCCACCCGCCATGGGCCGGTTGTCATCGTTGCCGAGCCACACGACACCGACGTACTTGCCCGTAGCGCCAATGAACCAGACATCCTTCGGTCCGGAGCTGGTGCCGGTCTTGCCGATCACGTTCGTGAAGTCGAGCGCGGCCCGCTGCGCCGTTCCGTCCGTCACGACCTTCTGCATCATCTGGTTCATGCCTTCGGCAACCTTGCGCGAGACGATCTGGACGGCCTCCGGCTCATCCTTCTCACGGCTATACACGAGCTCGCCGCGCGAATTGACCATGTCGAGAATGGCGTAGGGCCTGGCGCTATTGCCGCCGTTGGCGAACGTGGCGAGGCCGCCCGCGTGCTCAAGCGGCGTGATACCGTAGTCGCCGAGAGCCATCGAGCAGGATTTGCGGATGCCGGTGATGCCGAGGCGTTGCGTGAGCTCAATCACCTTTTCGCGCCCGACCGCGAACGACAGCTCGGCCGCCACCGTATTGAGCGACTTGGCAAGCGCCAGCCAGAGCGGCATGCGCGCGCCGCTGCCGTGGCTGCCGCCATAGTTTTGCGGATGCCACCGCCCGCACGAGCGCGAGGCGTCGCGCACGGTCGTCGTCGGCGTGTAGCCGTTCTCGAGCGCGGCCGCGTAGACGTAGATCTTGAACGAGGAGCCCGGTTGGCGGCGCGCGTGCGTGGCGCGGTTGAACTGGCTCTCGCCGTAGTCCGGCCCGCCGACCATGGCGCGCACGGCGCCATCGGTCTCCATGCCCACGATGGCGCCCGAGTTCATGCGCAGGCCGCGCCCGCGCTGCTTGAGGAACGTGACCAGCGCTTCGTCCGCCTGCTTCTGCATGGAGAGGTCGATGGTCGTCCGCGCCGTCAGCACGAACTGACCCTTGCCCTCGGCCAGCCGCTGGATTTCCTCGAACGCGTAATCGAGGAACCAGTCGGGGCTGGTCGTCGAACGCGTCTCGACGATCTGCGCCGGATGCAGCCGCGCCTCATGGACTTGTGCCGGCGTGTAGAAGCCGGATTCGACGAGGTTCTGCAGCACGACGTTCGTGCGCGCGCGCGACGCGGGCAGGTTGACGTGCGGCGCGTACGTGGTCGGCGCCTTGTAAAGGCCGGCGAGCAGCGCCGCCTCCGCGAGGTTCACCTCACGCACCGATTTTCCGAAGTAGAACTGTGACGCCGCCTCGACGCCGAACGCGCCGCCGCCGAGGTAAGCGCGGTCGAGATAGAGCTTCAGGATCTCGCGCTTCGTGAAGCGCGTCTCGAGCAGCAGCGCCAGGAACGCTTCCTTGACCTTGCGGTCGAGCGAGCGTTCCGACGACAGGAAGAGGTTCTTGGCCAACTGCTGCGAGAGCGACGAGCCGCCCTGGACGACATCGTTGGCACGCAGGTTCTCGACCAGCGCGCGCGCCGTGCCGAGCACGTCGATGCCGAAGTGCTCGAAGAAGCGCCGGTCCTCCGTCGCGAGCGTCGCCTTGATCACCGCGTCGGGAATTTCTTCGAGCGGCACCGCGTCGTTGTGCAAAATACCGCGCTGGCCGATCTCGTTGCCCGCCGCATCGAGGAACTTGACGCTGTATTTGCCGGTGAGGAAGCGGCCCTCGTCGAAATCGAGAAAGGCGGGGAGGGCCAGTGCGTAGAGTACGAACAGGCCGCCGAGCGCGAGCGTGAAGGTCTCCGAGCCCGCCTCGTTGAGGATGCGCTTCCACCCCCTGAGCTTGAAGCGGCCGAAGAAGCTCGATCCGGCGTTCCAGAGATCCTTGCAGCGCGACCAGAGCTCCGACACAGCGGAGTCGAGACGTGAGTCGAGGCTCATCCAGTCGATGCCCTCACGTCGGCCTCGCTTGAAGAACCAGTCGCTCACCTGCAATCCCGTTTTCTTGATGCGCGGGCAGAAGCGTGCAGGCGCGACGCCGCGCGCCCCGCCCAGGCCCTGTGTATGCGGACTCAAATCACCACGGCATTATGGTTATTTATGCGTCGGCGAGAAGGTGCGGCGAGGACCTGTGGAGCGCGCGGGCCCAGCTTTTTATGTGCCGGCCAACGCGCGGCAGTCAAAGATATCCCCGCCGGCCGCGCTGCGGATACTTTGGTATGTTTGATGTATGAAAGTATAGTTTCTAACGATGAAGCATAGGCGGGCGCCATCGAAAGAAAGTCGTTAGAATGTCGTTGACAGCGTAACGGTAGATCTGTAGTATTTCAGTATGGCTCGCAAAGTGTCGATGAGAAGCGACGCGCGGTCCTTTCCAACACATCGCCAAACGCACTCCTGACAGGCTCCAAGCCTGCCGGGCAACGACGGCTTTCCGCATGCAGGTCGACGAAAAGACGTGGGCCGCAGTGCGGCGTGCCTACGCCGACGCGTCCGTTCCGCTGAGCGACATCGGCAAGCGGTATGGGCTGACGCCCCTTGCCATCGGCGCCCGGGCAAAGCGCGAGGACTGGTCGGGGCGCGAGGAGCGCGCGCGCCTCAAGTCCGAAGCTACGTCAGCGAAGCATGCGCCCGCAAAGAAAGCATCGCGCGCGGGACTGCCCACGCGTGAAACGCAAGCAGCTCTCATCGGGCGCCTCTACCGCGCCATCAGTCTGAAGCTCGAGCACATGGAGAAGAGAATGGCGAGCGGTGAAGCCCGTTCGGCCCAGGACGAGGAGCGCGAGAGCCGCGCCCTCGCCACGCTGATCAACAACTTCGAGAAGGTCACGGAGGCCGTCACTGAGCTCGACAGGAACAGGGACGCCACCCGTGCCGCCGGTACGGTCGGCGCCGACGCGGAGCGCATGCGCCGCGAGATTGCGGAGCGCCTTGAACGCCTCGGCGGCGGCGGGGCGCCTAAGCCAGGATCTCGCAAACCTCGATACTGAGACGCTCGCCTTTGTCCTCGCCGATTGGCAGGTCTGGGCGCGTGACGATCAGCTTCCGCCGCAAACGACGGCGCACGGCGGCGACTGGCGCGTTTGGCTGATCCTAGGCGGTCGCGGTGCGGGCAAGACGCGGGCCGGTGCCGAATGGGTGCGCGCCAAGGCGCTCGGCATTCCCGCACTCGGCGTCGAGCCGGCACGGCGCATCGCACTCGTCGGCGAGACGCTGTCGGATGTGCGCCGCGTCATGATCGAAGGCGTCTCGGGCCTGCTCGCGATCCACCGCGACGACGAGCGGCCGGATTTCGAAAGCTCGAAATCGCAGCTCGTCTGGCCGAACGGTGCCGTCGCGCAGATGTTCTCAGCCGAGGATCCGGACAGCCTGCGCGGGCCCCAGTTCGATGCCGCCTGGTGCGACGAGCTCGCCAAGTGGCGCCGCCCGGAGGAGACCTGGGACATGCTGCAGTTCGGCATGCGGCTCGGTACGTCGCCCGCGATCGCGGTCACGACGACGCCGCGCCCGCTGCCGCTATTGAAGACCATCATGAACGATCCGGCCACCGTCATCACGCGCGCCGCGACGTCGGCCAACGCCGCGCATCTCGCGCCGACCTTCATAGCGGAGATGGAACGGCGTTACGCCGGCACGGCGCTGGGCCGCCAGGAGCTGCTCGGCGAGATTGTCGACGAGCGGTCCGGCAGCCTGTGGCGCCGCGACTGGATCGAGAGCAACCGCGTTGGGCAGTGCCCGGAGCTGACCAGCATCGTTGTCGCCGTCGATCCGCCGGTGACGGCGACCGCGCGCTCGGATGCGTGCGGGATCATCGTCGCGGGGCTCGGCGCCGACGGGCGCGCCTACATCGCGGCCGACCGCTCGCTGCAGGGCCGCGAGCCGCAGGTGTGGGCGCGCGCTGCGGTGCGCGCCTATCAGGAGTTTCTTGCCGACCGTGTCGTCGCCGAGGTGAACCAGGGCGGCGATCTCGTGACCGCCGTGCTGCGTCAGATCGACGAGACGGTGCCGGTGCGCGCCGTGCGCGCGACGCGCGGCAAGTGGTTGCGTGCGGAGCCGGTGGCCGCGCTCTACGCCGAGGGCCGCGTTGCGCACGCAGGCCGGTTCGAAACGCTCGAACAGCAGATGCTGACCTTCGGCGCAGACGGCCTTTCGCATGGCCGCAGCCCGGATCGCGTCGATGCGCTGGTGTGGGCGCTGACCGATTTGATGATCGACCGCGCCGCCGCTCCCGCGATCCGCCAGCTTTGATGGAGACTGTCTCCGCACCACGGCCCCTTCCCCCTCGTGGGGAGGGTTAGGGGTGGGGGGAACCACGACAGCAGCCGGTCTGGAATCCCTCCTCCTAGCCTCCACCACAAAGGGGGAGGGGAGGACGGCTCGATCGCGTCGAACGAACAAGGACCTTGCATGCCGCGCATCCTGGAGACGCTGGCGGGCCTCTGGCCGCGCAAGCAATGGCCCACTGTCGCCACATCCGCGCACGCGGACGACGTGAAGGCCAGCGCCACCGGTCCGCTGATCGTGCTCGAAACGCTGGGCCGACCGGTCTGGACGCCGCGCGACTATGAAGCCTTCGCCCGCGAAGGCTTCATGCAGAACGCCATCGTCTATCGTGCCGTGCGCATGATCGCCGAGGCGGCGGCGTCCGTGCCGCTTCTGCTCTACGAGAACGAGGAGGAGCGCGACGATCACCCATTGCTCGACCTGCTCGCCCGGCCGAGCCTGGACCAGACCGGCACCGATTTTCTGGAAGCCTGGTACGGTTATCTGCTCGTCGCCGGCAACGCCTACATCGAGGCGGTCGCGCTTGAAGGTCGCCTGCGCGAGCTGCACGCGCTGCGCCCAGACCGCATGAAGGTGGTGCCGGGCACCGAGGGTTGGCCCGAAGCGTATGAATACACCTGCGCCGGCCGCACCGTGCGTTTCGAGGGAGAGGCGGTGCAGGGCATACGCCCCATCCTGCACGTGCGCCTGTTTCATCCCGCGAACGATCACTACGGCATGAGCCCCATCGAGGCCGCGGCGCGGGCCATCGACATCCACAACACGGCAGGCCGCTGGAACAAGGCGCTGCTCGACAACTCGGCGCGGCCATCGGGTGCGCTGGTCTACGGCGGCGCCGACGGCCGCATGACGCCGGAGCAGTTCGAGCGGCTGAAGAGCGAGCTGGAGGAGGGCTTCCAAGGCCCGCGCCGCGCCGGACGGCCCTTGCTGCTCGAAGGCGGTCTCGACTGGAAGCCCTTGAGCCTCTCGCCGAAGGACATGGATTTCATCGAGGCGAAGAACGGCGCGGCGCGCGAGATTGCGCTGGCGTTCGGCATCCCGCCCATGCTGCTCGGCATCCCGGGCGACAACACGTACTCCAATTACCAGGAGGCACAGCGCGCGTTCTGGCGTTCGACCGTGCTGCCGCTCGTGACGCGCACGGCGAAGGCGCTATCAGCGTGGCTTGCACCGGCTTGGGAGATCAGCGCAAGCGCAGTGTCTCAAGCCAACGGTGGCCGCTTGGAGCTGAAGCCGGACCTCGATCAGGTCGAGGCGCTGTCGGGCGAGCGCGAGGCCCTGTGGGCACGCATCGAGCGCGCGAGTTTCCTGACCCAGAACGAGAAGCGCCAGGCCGTCGGCTACGCCCCGCTCGATACGGCCGCACCGTCGCCGTCCGCGCCGACACAATAGGCGTCGGGTCACACGCCCGAACAACGAGATCAACGTGGAGCAGCAGCTCATGGCTTTCAGCGCATGGGAACGGACGGGATTTGCGCCGCCGCCAACGCAGATCCTGCCCGTGCCCGAGGTGAAATTCATCTCGCTCGACTTCAAGGAGGCAGAGGGCGACGGTGCGTTCGAGGGCTATGCCAGCCTCTTCAATCGCGAGGACCTGGGTCGCGACATCGTGCTGCCGGGCGCGTTCCGCGAAAGTCTCGACCGGCGCGGCGCGAACGGCATCAAGCTCCTGTTCCAGCACGACGCCCACCAGCCGATCGGCGTCTGGACGACGCTGGAGGAGGACAGCCGCGGGCTCTATGCGCGCGGCCGGCTCATGCGCGAGGTCACCCGCGCACGCGAGTTGATGGCGCTGATGCGGGCGGGCGCGCTCGATGGCTTGTCCATCGGCTTTCGCACCGTGAAGGCGCGCCGCGATCGCGCAACGGGCGTGCGGCGCCTGGAAAAGATCGATCTCTGGGAAATATCCGTCGTGACCTTTCCGCTGCTGCCCGAAGCGCGGATCACGGCGACCAAGACGAAACCGTTCGCGTCGGCGCACCCGACCGAGCGCGAGTTCGAGCGCTGGCTCACGCGGGATGCTGGGCTGACGCGAAGCGAGGCGCGGGCGCTGATGCGCTCGGGCCTCGCCGGCCTCAAGGCCCTGCGGGACGCGGGTGAAGGCCAGAGCGAGGAGCAGCGGCTGGCGGCGCTGATGCGCCGGGCGGCGCGTGGGCTTCTCAAGACCTGACCCACTGCAAAGGACATCGAACGATGACGGACAACACCGACCTTGAGACCCAACGTCTCGAAACGAAGGCCGGCGGCAACGTCGGCGCGGCCTTCGAGGAGTTCATGCGGGCTTTCGAAGCCTACAAGGACACCAACGACGAGCGGCTCGCCGACCTGGAGCGCCGCTCCGCCGCAGACCCGCTGATCGACGACAAGCTCGCGCGTCTCGACCGCGCGCTCGACGAGACGAAGCGCGTCGCGGATCGCCTAGCGATCAAGGCGCAGCGCCCGCAGCTCGGCACGGGCGGCGCGCTTGAAACGGCGGCAGTGGAGGAGCATCGCCGCGCGTTCGAAGACTACGTGCGCAAGGGCGAGACGACCAACCTGTCGCGCCTCGAAGCCAAGGCGCTCGCGGTCTCGACCAACAGCGGCGCCGACGGCGGCTATCTCGTTCCGCCCGAGACCGAGCGCGCCGTGATCTCGGCCTTGAAGGACATCTCGCCGATCCGCGCCATCGCCTCGGTGCGGCAGGTGTCGGGCTCGGTCTACAAGAAGCCGTTTGCCACGACGGGCTTTGCGACCGGCTGGGTTGCCGAGACGGCGACGCGCTCGCAGACCACTACGCCGACGCTGGCCGAGCTCTCGTTCCCGACCATGGAGCTTTATGCCATGCCGGCGGCGACCGCGACGCTGCTCGACGACAGCGCCGTCAACATCGACGAGTGGATCGCCGAAGAGGTGCGCGACACCTTCGCCCAGCAGGAAGGCACGGCCTTCGTCTCGGGTGACGGCTCGAACAAGCCGAAGGGTTTCCTCGATTACACCAAGGTTGCCGACGGCTCGTGGAGCTGGGGCAATATCGGCTTCATCAAGACCGGCGTCGACGGGGCCTTCCCGGCCGCCGGTCCGGATAAGCTGATTGATCTCGTCTACACGCTGAAGGCGGGCTATCGCGCGGGCGGCACGTTCGTCTTCAACCGCGGCACGCAGGCAGCGATCCGCAAGATGAAGGACGAAGACGGGCATTACATCTGGCAGCCGGCCTCCGCGGCGGGCGAGCCGTCGTTGCTGCTCGGTTATCCGGTGGTCGAGTCCGAGGATATGCCGACAATTGCCGTCGACAGCTTCTCGGTGGCCTTTGGTGATTTCCGCCGCGGCTACCTGATCGTGGATCGCGTCGGCATCCGTGTGCTGCGCGATCCCTATTCGTCGAAGCCCTACGTGCTCTTCTACACGACGAAGCGCGTGGGCGGCGGCGTGCAGGACTTCAACGCCATCAAGCTCCTGAAGTTCGAAGAGTAGCAGCAAATAGCTCTTCGGCCCGTAGGGCCGGGGAGCGTCTTGGTGGAGCCAAGCTTCGCTTGGACGCGACCCGGCGCAAGTGCGCCGCCCCAGCGGAGCGCCAGCGCGCCGCAAGGCGTGCGAACGGGCGCGTGAGCGAAACAAGTTCCCGGCGGGTTTCCTCCCTGCCCGCCGGTCGAGAGCGAAGCCGCTGGTTCCCCCGCCGGCGGCTTCGCTCGTTGGACACATCATCACAAGAGATCGACATGGCGCTTACGCTGACCAGCGGGCCCGCCGAGGAGCCGGTAACGGTGGCCGAGGCGAAGGCTCATCTGCGCATCGACGGTGCTGCAGAGGACATCCTGATCGCGAGCCTGATCGTGACCTCGCGGCTCCACGTCGAAGCGGCGCTGGGGTTCGCGTTGATCACGCAGGGCTGGCGGTTGACGCTCGACACATGGCCGGAGGGCGGTGAGGTGCTTTTCCCGCTGCGTCCGATCCGAAGCGTCACGTCCGTGACGATACGCGACGAGAGCGGCTCATCCGTTACGGTTTCAAGCAGCAGCTATCTGCTCGATGGGCAGGCGCTAAGGCCGCGGCTCGTATCGCGTGACGGCACGTGGCCGAAGCCCGGACAGCGCGCGAACGGCATTGAGATCGCATTCGAAGCGGGAATCGGCGACGAGGCCGAGGACATTCCGCAGCCGATCCGCCACGCCATTCTGCTGCTCGTCGCACATTGGTACGAGCACCGTGATCCGCTCGAGATCGGATCGGCCGGGGCCGCGATCCCCGCAGCGGCCTCCGATTTGCTGAAGCCTTACCGCGAGGTGCGGCTGTGAGCGTGTCGATCGGAGAGATGCGTCATCGCCTGGCGCTGCAGCAGCCGCATGCGGAAGCCGACGGCGGTGGCGGCACGACGCGAACATGGGCGCTGGTAGCAGAAGTTTGGGGCGCCATCAGGCCACTCTCGGGCAACGAGGTGGTCGAGGCCGACGGCGTTCATGGCCAGGTGAGCCACGAGATCTGGATCCGCCATCGCACAGGCGTCGTCCCTGAGATGCGCTTCGCACTCGGCGCGCGCGTGTTCGAAATCCGCGCCGTCATCGATGTCAACGAGCAGCGCCGCTTTCTGCGTTGCCTCGCCGAGGAGCGCGTGCCGTGAAAGTGGGCGTGCGAGTCGTTGGAGGAGGTTTTGCGCGTGCCGAGGCGCTCGTGAGCGACATCCGCCACCGGGCGCTCAAACGTCTTCAGGCTCGGATCACCGAGGAGCGAGAAGCCGAGCGCCGCTACGTTTCCGCCGTGCGCTCCCAGACAAACCCAACGGAGAGGTAAGCAATGTCGAGCCCCGCTTGGGAGCTGCAGAAGGCGGTCTACGGCGCGCTGGTCGCCGAGGAAGATCTCGTCGCGTTGCTCGGCGGCGAGCGCATCTACGACGAGGTGCCGCGCAGCGCCGCGTTTCCATACGTGAGCTTCGGCCCGAGCACGGTACGCGACTGGAGCACCAGTACCGAGACGGCGAGCGAGCACCTGTTCACGCTGCGCGCCTGGTCGAAGGCGGGCGGCGAGCGTGAGACGCATGTGCTGCTGGAGGCCATCCGCGCCGCGCTTCACGAGGAGGCGCTGTCGCTCACCGGCTATCGCCTGGTGAGCATTCGCCACGAGACGAGTGATGTGACGCGAGCCGCCGACGGCGAGACCTATCAGGGCATCGCCCGCTTCCGCGCCGTGATCGAGCCGCAACCCTAGTGCGAGAGGACGAGCAAAATGGCCGCGCAAAAAGGCAAGGACCTTCTCCTGAAGGTCGACAGCAATGGTGAAGGCAGCTTCACGACGGTGGCGGGCCTGCGCGCCCGCGCCATCGCCTTCAACGCCGAGACGGTGGACGTGACGCATCAGGAAAGCGCCGGCCAGTGGCGCGAACTGTTGGCGGGAGCTGGCGTGAAAAGCGCGCGTCTGTCGGGCTCGGGCATCTTCAAGGATGCAGCCTCCGACGAGCTGATCCGCAGCTACGTCTTCGCGGGCACCATTCGCGACTGGCAGGTGATGGTGCCGGACTTCGGCACCGTCGAAGGCCCATTCCAGATCACGTCGTTCGAATTGACGGGCCGGCACGACGGCGAGGTCGCCTTCGAGCTCGCGCTCGACTCGGCGGGCGAGCTGACGTTCACGGCAGCATAGCAAACTTAGGTGAAACGCTCCCACGCGGCTTGGCGCGAAACACCAAGTTCACCACCAATTGTCGCCCAACTAATCCCGCGTTTGCGCAGGGCATCGACTTGCGCCTGTAAGACTCCGCGCGTGCCATCGACAACCGCCGCGGTTGGTTTGAGAGCATCGAGCAGTTGTCTGTCATCCATCGCATCCCAGGTGGTCTTGAATTCACCGGGAACGACATCGAGTAGCTTAACGCAAACGCCGACACAGGCGTCGCAGATATGGACTTTAGGGCCGGCGATTAGGCGGGCAACTTCACCTGCATGCTTGCCACAGAATGAGCATTTGAGGACGCGCGCCATGTTGTGCCTCCGCAATGATTTCCAAGCCAAAATCTAGATTGGTCTGCGAAAGAGAAATGTCAAGGCGTACTTGACAGAGGGAGCTCCAATGGCCAACCGCCACCGCGGCGAGATCGACGCCGATCTCGACGGCAAGCCGTATACGCTGTGCCTGACGCTCGGCGCGTTGGCTGGCCTCGAGACCGCATTCGGCGACGAGGACATGCTGGCGCTTGCCACGCGCTTCGAGGCGGGCCGCATCTCGGCCCGCGATTGCCAGCGCATCATCGGCGCGGGATTGCGTGGCGCCGGTTTCGACGTCAGTGACCAGGCGGTTGCGGCCATGCGCGTCGAAGGCGGCGCGGCGGGCTACGTCGATATCGTGGCGCGCCTCCTGCAGGCAACATTCGGCGCCAAGCCCGGCGAAGGCGAGCAAGCGAGCGGGGAGGGCGACTCCACTGGCCCTTTCCCTGGGACGAGGTAATGGCCATCGGCTTCGGGGTTCTTGGCCTCGAGCCGCGCGCTTTCTGGAGCCTGACATTGCCTGAGCTCGACGCGGCGGTTCGTGGCCGCTTCGGCGGAGTGCACGCCGAGCGCCCGCCCTCGCGCAGAGAGCTCGATGCGCTGAGAGCGCGCTTTCCGGATACTTGAGGAGACGACGACATGGCCGAGCCCAACGCGCCCATCGAAACGTGGACCGTCGCCGTCAATGCCGATACGAGTGCGCTATCGACAGAGCTGCGCCGCGCCGCAGGCCTTGGCCGACAGTTCTCGAATGCGCTCGTCGGGGCGTTCGACGGCATCGCCATCAAGGGCCGCAACGTGAGCGACGTGCTGCGCACCCTCGCGCTCCGTCTTTCCGACATTGTGTTGAAAGCCGCGTTGCGGCCACTGGAGCAGGGCGTCGGCAATCTCGTGACGGGACTCCTGTCCGGCGGGCTCGGTTTCGCGAAGGGCGGTGTCGTTCAGCAGGGACTGCCGGTGCCGTTTGCATCCGGTGGCGTGATCCAAAGCCCGATCGCATTTCCGCTTGCCGGCGGACGCACCGGCATCGCGGGCGAGCGCGGACCGGAAGCCATCATGCCGCTGTCGCGCGGGCCGGACGGACGCCTCGGCATCGCGGCGCGCGGTGGAGCCGGCATCTCGGTGACGTTCAACGTCGCGACACCGGATGCCGAAAGCTTCCGCCGCTCCGAGACGCAGATCGCGGCCATGCTGGCGCGCGCCGTCTCGCTCGGCCAGCGCAATCTTTAAGCCGCATCGCGGAACCACAGGAGTTGCATCGTGAGCTTCCACGAGGTTCGCTTTCCGACGGCTATCTCGCGAGGTGCGCAAGGCGGGCCCGAACGGCGCACGGATGTCGTCGTGCTCGGCTCCGGATACGAGGAGCGCAACAGCCGTTGGGCCGCGTCCCGCAGGGGCTACAACGCAGGCTATGGCGTAACCTCGCTCAACGCACTCCACGAGGTGATCGCCTTTTTCGAGGAACGGCGGGGGCGGTTTCACGGCTTCCGCTGGCGCGATCATGTGGATTGGAAATCCTGCGCACCGGGAGCCGCGACGAGCGCGCTCGATCAGGAGATCGGGACGGGCAACGGAGCGAACCGCACCTTTCAGCTCAGGAAGACGTACGGTTCGGCGCACGCGCCGTTCACGCGCGAGATCAGGAAGCCGGTCGCTGGAACCGTGAAGGTCGCCGTCAACGGTGTCTCGAAGGTTGAGAGCACGCATTTCACCGTCGACGCGACAACCGGCGTGGTCCTGTTCGAGGACGGCGAGGCGCCAGCCGGCGGTGCCACGGTGTCGGCCGGCTTCGAGTTCGACGTGCCGGTGCGTTTCGACACCGACAAGCTCGACATCAATCTCTCGGGCTTCGCGAGCGGGGCCATCCCGAACATTCCGATCATCGAGATCCGGCTATGAAGCAGCTCTCCGAAGGGCTCGCGGAACACGTCGCCTCCGGCGCGACGACGCTCTGCTGGTGCTGGCGCCTGACACGCCGTGATGGCGTGCGCCACGGCTTCACCGATCACGACCACGATATCGTGTTTGCCGACACAGTGTTTGAGGCCGCCGCCGGTATGGAGGCGAGCGAGATCCGCGACTCCGTGGGGCTTAGCGTCGACAACTTGGAAGTGACAAGCGCCGTGACGTCGGAGCGCCTGGCCGAAGCCGACCTCGCAGCCGGCCTTTACGACAATGCCGGGATCGAGATCTTTCGCGTCAATTGGGCAGCACCCGAGCAGCGCGTTCTGATGCGCAGCGGCAACCTGGGCGAGGTGAAGCGGGCTGGGCGCGCCTTCGCCGCGGAGGTGCGCGGCTTGGCGCACACGCTGCAGGAAACACGCGGGCGCTTGTTTCAATACACATGCGATGCCGATTTTGGCGACGCGCGCTGTGCGGTGAACCGCGACGACGCCGCGTTCAAGGGCACGGGCGCGTTGATCGCCGTCGCGAGCCCGCGTCGCTTCACCGTAAGCGGATTGGAAGCGTTCGCGAACGGCTGGTTCACGCACGGGCTGTTGACCTTCACGTCCGGCGCCGCGAGCGGCCAGGCGCTCGAGGTGAAGCAGCATGCTGGGGCCGGAAGCAGCGCCACCATCGAGTTGTGGAGCCGGGCGCGCTTGCCGTTGGAGCCAGGGCAGACGTTTACCGTCACGGCAGGCTGCGACAAGCGCATCGCGACGTGCAAGGCGAAGTTTTCGAACGTCGCCAACTTCCGCGGCTTTCCGCACATGCCGGGTAACGATTTTCTCACGGTGGTGAGCCGCCCCGGCTCCAAAACACGCTGAGGCGTACCGCGATGATCGGAAAACCACCAACGCGCGACGCAGTCATTGCAGCCGCGCGCGGCTGGATCGGCACGCCGTATCATCATCAGGCGAGCGTCAAAGGCATCGGCGCCGATTGCCTGGGCCTGATCCGCGGCGTCTGGCGCGACCTCTACGGCGCGGAAGCGGAGAGGCCGCCTGCCTATTCACGCGACTGGGGCGAGGTCAGCGGCATCGAAACGCTCGTCGCCGCCGCCACGCGCCACCTGATCGCACGCGATAAGGCGAACCCAGCTCCTGGCGACGTGCTGATCTTCCGCATGCGCGACGGCGCCATTGCCAAGCACGCGGCGATCCTGGCGACGCCGACGACCATGATTCACGCGTCCGAGCACCACCGCGCCGCTGAGATCGCATTCGGCATCTGGTGGCGCCGCCGCCTCGCGGCTGTCTTTTCGTTTCCTGGGATCGAACGCTGATGGCCACGCTCGCTCTCGCCGCCGCCGGTGCCGCCGCGGGCGGCGCGCTGCTGCCGTCCGGCGTCTCGATGCTCGGCCTGACGTTGTCCGGCGCTGCGATCGGCGGGCAGATCGGCGCCTTCGCTGGCAATTATATCGACAACGCGCTGTTTGGCGCGTCTGGGCAGCGCCGAACGTCGGAGGGTCCGCGCCTCAACGACCTGCGCATCACGTCCTCGACCGAGGGTGCGCCGATCCCGCGCCTTTACGGACGCACGCGCGTTGGCGGACAGGTGATCTGGGCCGCCGATATCCGCGAGCGCGTCGTGACGCGCCGCTCGGGCGGTGGCAGCGCCAAGGGCGGCACGGCGAGCACCCCCGCGACCGAGACGACGGAATATCGCTATTATGCGAGCTTCGCCGTCGCGCTTTCCGAGGGTGTCATCAGCGGCATCGGCCGCGTATGGGCGGACGGCGCCGAGATCGACCTCTCGCGCCTGACGCATCGCCTGTCTCACGGCACCGAAGACCAGCTCCCCGACAGCGCCATTGTCGCCGTGGAAGGCGCGGGCGCCGCCCCGGCCTATCGCGGCATCGCATACATCGTCTTTGAGGACATGCCGCTCGCGCCCTATGGCAACCGCATCCCGCAGCTCTCGTTCGAGGTGCACCGCGCGGTCGAGGCCTTTGGAGAAGAGATCAAAGGCGTCGTCATGATCCCGGGATCGGGCGAGTTCGTCTATGCAACGACCCCCGTGAGCAATCAGCGCCGCATCGGAGTGAGCGAGTCCGAGAACGTGCACACGCTGCAAGGCGGCACGGATTGGGCGGTCTCGCTCGATCAACTGCAGGCGACGTTGCCGAACGCGACGTCGGTCTCGCTCGTTGTGAGCTGGTTCGGCACCGATCTGCGCGCTGGCCATTGCGAGCTGAAGCCGGGTGTGGAGCTTGCAACGAAAACCACATCGCCGCAGACGTGGAGCGTCGCCGGCGTCGACCGTGCCGGCGCCTACCTCGTGAGCACGAAGGATGGACGCCCGGCCTACGGCGGCACGCCGTCCGACGCCTCGGTGGTGCAGGCGATCCAGGACCTGAAGGAGCGCGGCCTGAGCGTCGTGCTGACGCCGTTCATTCTGATGGATGTAGCGGCTGACAACGAACTACCGGATCCCTACGGCGGAGAAGCGCAGCCGCCCTATCCCTGGCGCGGACGCATCACCTGCCACCCCGCGCCCGGCGAACCCGAAAGCCCGGACAAGACAAGCACAGCCGCGAGCCAGATCGCGGAGTTCGTCGGCACGGCAGCCGCGGACGACTTTGCGCTGTCAGGCACGAACGTCGTCTACACGGGGCCGAGCGAATGGTCGTTCCGGCGGATGGTGCTGCACAACGCGTGGCTCGCAAAGGCTGCTGGCGGCGTCAATGCGTTCGTCATCGGCACCGAGCTGCGCGGCCTCACATGGGTGCGCAGTGGCGCATCCGATTATCCGTTCGTTGACGCGCTCGTGGCGCTTGCCGAGGACGTCAAAGACATCCTCGGCCCCGACGCCCTGGTGACATACGCGGCCGACTGGTCGGAGTACTTCGGCCACCAGCCCGCGGACGGATCGGGCGATGTCCACTTCCATCTCGATCCGCTCTGGTCGTCGGACGCGATCGACGCCGTCGGCATCGATCTCTATTGGCCGCTTTCCGATTGGCGAGACGGCGCGGCACATCTCGACTATCTCGCCGGTACGCGCGCGATCTACGACGAGGTCTATCTGCGCGCCAACGTGCAGGGCGGAGAGGGCTACGATTGGTACTACGCGAGCAACGCCAACCGCGAGGCGCAGGAGCGCACGCTGATCACGGACGGCCACGGCGCGCCGTGGGTGTTCCGCTACAAGGACATCAAGTCGTGGTGGCTGAACGAGCACGTCGACCGCCCGGGCGGTGTGCCGGGTGACACGCCGACCGCATGGGTGCCGCAATCGAAGCCGTTCTGGTTCATGGAGATCGGCTGCCCCGCCGTCGACAAGGGCGCCAATCAGCCAAACGTTTTCGTCGACCCGAAAGAGCGTCGAGTCCGCGCTGCCCTATTTCTCGCGCGGCATCCGCGACGACCTCATGCAGCGCCGCTATCTGAAAGCGCTGATCGACGCGTTCGATCCCGCGAGCGAGAGCTACGTCGCTGAAGCCAATCCCGTGTCGTCGCTCACGGGCGCCCGCATGGTCGATCTCTCCCGCGTCCACGTCTACTGCTGGGACGCGCGCCCCTATCCGGCATTCCCCTACAACACAGAGGTGTGGAGTGATGGCGAGAACTGGCGCCTCGGCCACTGGTTGAACGGACGCTTTTCAGCCGCGCCGTTAGCCTCGTTGGTTGAGGCCATTCTGGCGGATTACGGGATCGTCGGTCACGACACCGCGCACCTCGCGGGCCTCGTCAACGGCTACGTGATCGACCGCCTGATGTCACCGCGCGACGCGTTGGGGCCGCTCGAGCTCGCGTACTTTTTCGACAGCGTCGAGAGCGAGGGCCAGATCGCGTTTCGCCATCGCGGCATCGATCCTCCGGTGCTCACACTCGCCCAGGACGATCTGGTCGAGGAGCGGGCCGGGGATGCGCTTCTGACGTTGACGCGGGCGCAGGAGACCGACCTTCCGGCCTCCGCCAAGCTGAGCCATATCGCGGCGACAGGAGACTACCGCCAGGCTGTCGCGGAGGCGCGCCGGCTGACGGTTGCGAGCGAGCGCGTCGCACGTGCGGAGCTGCCCCTCGTGCTGGACCCTGAAGCGGCAGCTCAGATCGCGGATGCGTGGCTGTTCGAAACCTGGGCGTCGCGGGAGCGCGCCGCATTCAAGCTGCCACCGAGCGCGTTGGCCGTCGAGCCGGGCGATGTCGTGACCCTTGAGAAAGACGGCACTGAGTTCCTTGTGCGCGTCACCGAGATCGGCGAGCGTGGCCTGCGCGAGATCGAAGGCTTGAGCGTCGATCCGGAGGTCTACAGCGCGGTGTCGGCTGCGCCGCGCGAGACGCCCGGCGGCGAGACCGTCTATGACGGCACGCCGCATGTTGAGTTTCTCGATCTTCCTCTGCTGCGCGGCGACGAGCCGCCGGAAGCTGGATACGTCGCCGCGTTCCAAATCCCATGGCCGGGCGCGGTGGCCGTCTACGGTTCGCCCGAGGATGCAGGATACGCACTGCGTGCCACGGCTACGGCTCCAGCCATCATCGGATTGACGACGGGGCCGTTGCCTTTGGGTCCGCTTGGCATCGTCGACCGCGCGTCGCGGCTGCGCGTCGAGCTTGGCGGCGGCGAGCTATCTTCAGTAACGCGCATGCAACTCTTGGCCGGCGCCAACGCCGCCGCCATCCGCAACGCGGACGGCGGCTGGGAGGTGTTGCAGTTCGAAACAGCGACGCTGGTCGGCGAAAGCACCTATGAGCTCACCGATCTCTTGCGCGGGCAGGCCGGAACGGAGCGTGAAATGCGCGCGCCGCTCGCCGCGGGCGCGCCGTTCGTGCTGCTCGGCGGCGAGGTGACACGGGTGAACATTGCGCCGGCGGAGGTCGGGCTGCCGCTGTTGTGGCGATACGGGCCCGCAGGTCGCGACATTGCCGATCGCTCCTATAGCGCGGCGGCGCATACGTTCGTCGGGCGCGGGCTGAAGCCGCTCTCGCCTGTGCACATACGGACGACGCGTTCGGATGAGGGCGACGTCGCGGTGAGTTGGCTGCGTCGCGCTCGGCTTGGTGGCGACAGTTGGGAGGTGGCGGAGGTGCCGCTCACCGAAGACAGCGAGCGCTACGAGATCGACATTCTCGATGGCGCAACGGTTGTTCGTACGATCACGGCGGCGGCGCCGTCCTGCGTTTACGAGGCAGCCGATCAAGTCGCCGATTTCGGCGGACCACAAAGCGCGATCTCCATCGCCGTGCATCAGATGAGCGCTGCCTACGGTCGCGGCACGCCGCGGCTCGCTGTCGTTTGAAGTCCGCCTAAAGCTGTCCCTCCCAAAAAAGGGAGAGCTGGCCGACGTCTCATTCCTTCACTGAGGTCCCTCATGGACGACGCACGCTGGCTCAAGGCGGCCTGGCGCGAGTTCGGCCAAGCCGAGCGCGCGGGCACGAGCCACAATCCGCGTATCGTCGCCTTCTATCGCGACGTCGGCCACCCGCAGGTCGTTGCGGATGAGGTGGCCTGGTGCGCGGCGTTCTGCGGTGCGTGTCTGGAGCGCTCCGGCATTCGCTCGACGCGGTCCCTGCTGGCGCGCTCGTATCTGAAATGGGGCGTCACTCTCAGCGAGCCGTGCGTGGGCTGCATCGCGGTCTTCTCGCGCGGCAGCGATCCCGGCAAAGGACACGTCGCGTTCTGGCTCGGCGAGACGGACGACGCGGTCGTCGTGCTCGGCGGCAATCAGTCGAACGCCGTGTCGGTGGCGCGGTATCCGAAGGCGCGTCTGCTCGGCCTGCGCTGGCCCCATGCGAACCAGACGGCGAACGCAGAAACGGCGTCAGGTGGAAGCGGCGCCGAGATCTTTGAACGCGCGCTCGTGCACGTGCTCGAGATGGAGGGCGGCTACACCGACGATCCGCACGATCCCGGCGGCCCGACCAATCGCGGCATCACGCTCGGCGTCTTCGCCGCTTGGCGCAAGGTCGCGGTGACGGAGAGCAATCGCCTGAGACTGATCCGTGCGCTCAAGGCCATCGACGATGAGACCGTGCGCGAGATCTACCGCACCCGCTACTGGGAGCGCGCGCATTGCGCAGAGCTCGCGCCGCCGCTGGCGCTGATGCACTTCGACGCCGCCGTCAACCACGGCTTCGGCACGGCGATCCGTTTCCTGCAGGATGCGGTAGGCGCCGGCGTCGATGGAGAGATCGGCCCCGAGACGCGCGCCAAGCTCGCGGCGGCGGCACTCTCCGACACCCTCGACACCTACGCCGCCATCCGCAGGCGGCGCTACCGCGCGCTTCCCCACTTCTGGCGCTTCGGCCGCGGCTGGCTCGCCCGCGTCGACAAGATCCTCGCGCGGGCAAAGTTGCTCGCGGCCGAGATGACGTCCTCCCCCTCTCAACCTGAAGGAGCACACGACATGACGACGACCGATCCCAACGCCGGCAAATGGTGGGGCCACTCGATCACCATATGGGGCACCCTCGTGACCATCCTATCGACCGTGGTCCCCGCCTTGGCGCCCGTGACGGGCGTCGACGTGAGTGGCGACCTCGTCCAGGACGCGGGCGAGCAGGTGGTCGACGCGGTACAGACGGTCGGCGCCCTGATCGGCACGCTGATGACCATTTACGGCCGCATGCGCGCCACGACGCCCCTTCAGAAGGCCTTGTTCAAGCCGAAAGGCTGAGGGCGTGGGCGGCGGCCGACGGAGATAGCGCCGCCGCCCGTTAGTCCTCACGAGTGAAGGTCCGGCCCCTAGGCTCGGCCAGTTTGGCCGACTATAGTCCGGATCTTCCGAGGCAAGGCGAGAGAGAGGGCCCGTGCGCATACTGGTCGTAGAGGACGACAAGGATCTGAACCGACAGCTCAATTCCGCGCTGACCGGCGCCGGCTACGCTGTCGATACGGCTTTTGACGGCGAGGAAGGCTATTTCCTTGGCGATACGGAGCCGTACGACGTCGTCATCCTCGACATCGGCCTGCCGAAGATGGACGGCATCTCGATCCTGGAGCAGTGGCGGCGCGCCAACCGCAACATGCCGGTGATCATCCTCACCGCCCGCGATCGCTGGAGCGACAAGGTCTCCGGCATGGACGCTGGCGCCGACGACTATCTCGCCAAGCCCTTCCACATGGAGGAGCTGCTCGCACGCGTGCGCGCACAAGTGCGCCGCGCCTCCGGCCACGCCAAGAGCGAGATCGAGTGCGGCCCCGTCCGCCTCGACACCAAGTCGTCGCGTGTGACCTGCGACGGCCAGCAGGTAAAGCTCACGTCCCACGAGTATCGCCTGCTCGCCTATTTGATGCATCACAGCGGCCGCGTCGTCTCGCGCACGGAGCTGGTCGAACATCTTTATGACCAGGACTTCGACCGCGACAGCAACACCATCGAGGTGTTCATCGGCCGCCTGCGCAAGAAGATCCCGGCCGACGTCATCGAGACCGTGCGCGGTCTGGGCTATCGCATGAGCCGCGGCCCCGATGACGTTTAACTCGCTGGCATTCCGGCTGTTTGCAACCTCGGCGGCGTGGGTGCTGCTGGTGCTGCCGATCGCCGGCATTTTTATCTACCACTTGAACCGCGACGACCTGCAGACGGCCTTCGACGCGCGCCTAGCGAAGCTCGTGCGTTCCATCGCCGTCGACAGCATGACTGGCGAGGGTGGTCAGCCGATCGCGCCCAAGAACCGCTACGAGCCTCTTTTCGAGGATCCGCGCTCGGGCTGGTACTGGCAGGTCAAGCCTCTCGATAACAAAGAGGCGCCGACGCTGCGCTCCGTCTCGCTCGGCGACACGACGATCGACCCGCCGATCGAGCGCGACGTCAAACCCGATCCCGACGGCGCTCGCTGGATGAACGCCACTGGTCCCGCGGGGGAGGGCATCCGCATGATCGAGCTGGTCGACAACCCCGGCATGCCGGGGCAGGGGCCGCGCTATTCGATCATCGTCGCCGGCCCGATCGATTGGCTCAACACGCGCCTCGCCAATTTCCTCACCCGCCTTTCCATCGCCCTGGTGCTGACGGGCGTCGGCCTCGTCGCCGTAACGCTGTTCCAGGTGCGCTTCGGCCTCTTGCCACTGCGCCGTATCGAGCAGGGCCTGTCGAGCATCCGATCCGGAGAAGCCGAGCGGCTCGAGGGCGAGCTGCCGACCGAGATCCAGCCGCTGCAGGAGGAGCTCAACGAGCTGCTCTCTTCCAACCAGGAGATCATCGATCGCGCACGCACGCAGGGCGGCAATCTCGCCCACGCTCTGAAGACGCCGCTCGCCGTGATCATCAATGAGGCGCGCGAGGATAAGGGCGGGCTCGGCCGCAAGATCGTCGAGCAGTCCGAGATCATGCGCGATCAGATTGATCATTACCTCGACCGAGCTCGTGTTGCCGCAGGCGTCGGAGTGATCGGGCGCGCAACGCCCGTGCAGGAAGTGCTCGAGCCATTGAAGCGGGCGCTCGAGCGTATCCACCGCGACCGCGATATTGCGATCACGATCGACTGCGCCTCCGACGTCCGCTTCGCGGGTGAGCGCCAGGACCTCGAGGAAATCCTCGGTAACCTCTGCGACAACGCCTGCAAGTGGGCAAAGGGGAGGGTGGCGGTCGAGGTCGCCGCCTCGACGAGCCGCCGCCCGCCGGGCCGCCTCACGATCCACATTGAGGACGACGGTCCGGGCCTTTCGGACGAGGAGCGCCAGCGCATCGGCAAACGCGGCGTGCGTCTTGACGAGACCAAGCCGGGCACCGGGCTCGGCCTCTCCATCGTGACGGATCTGGTTCAGTCCTACCGGGGCAGCGTTCGGCTCTCGCAGTCGTCAATGGGCGGGCTGCGTGTCGATCTTGTGCTCCCTTCTGCGTAACTGCGGATTTTCCAGTGGCTAACGTCGAACTTTCGCCTGAATCGCGGTGGAAACGGGACCTTGGATGTGCTTGAAGACGAGTCACATTCTGGGCATTCTTTTGACGGGACGCGGGCTTACGGGCCGAGACAAAGCGACGTCCTGGTGAGCGGTCCGCTTCGGCGGGCCTGCCCGAGGGGAAAAACGGGGATCTTCATGCGCACGATTGGCGCTTCCGCACTCCTGATGCTGTCGATTGGGCTTGCCGGCTGCGGGCCCGAGGGGCCGAGCAAGGCCGATACCGGTATGGTAGTCGGCGCCGTTGCGGGCGGCATCCTCGGCAATCAGGTCGGCAAGGGCAGCGGCAATATTGCCGCGACGGCGCTCGGCGCGGTTGTCGGCGGCATCGTCGGCAGCGAGATCGGCCGCTCCATGGACGAGCAGGATCGTCGTTTGGCCCAGGAGGCCGAGTTCGACGCACTGGAGCGCGGCCAGTCAGGCGTTTCCCGTCAGTGGCGCAACCCCGACAACGGTCGCTACGGTGAGGTTGTGCCGAGCCGGCCTTACAAGCGCGGTGCCGTTGATTGCCGTGATTACACGCACAAGGTTTACATCGACGGCCGCCCCCAATCGATGCGCGGCACCGCCTGCCGCAATCCGGACGGCACGTGGAGCAACGTCGGTTAAACCCAGTATTTCGAGCTGATCAAGCATTGCACGCTGAACACTGTGGACGCTCCCGCAGTGCAGCATGATCTCGTGCGGCTTGAGCCGGATCAGTGTCTGCGACGTCAAAGCGAGCCATTTAAGCCCGGCGCCTCTTGTCAGCCTGAATCCTCGCCCCTATTGAACCGGGGTCGTTAGGCTAGAAGGCTTCTAATGCTGCTTTGGCTCTGCTTCGCGTTTTTGACTGCGGCGATCGTCGCGCTCTTGCTGCGGCCGCTACGCGAGGCGCCTGGGCAAGTGATAGAGCCTGCCTCGGCCGATCTCGCCGTTTACCGTGATCAGCTGCGCGAGCTTGAGGCGGAGCGCGAGCGCGGGCTTTTCGTCGACAGCGAAATCGAGAGCGCGCGTGCGGAAATCGCCCGTCGCCTGTTGAAGCGCGCCGGCGCCAATACGGCTGCGATTCCGGGAAAAGACGACGCCGCAAGCCGCACACGCGCGCGGCGCGCCTACACTGCGGTCACGGCGTTGCTGCCGGTCGTCGGCATCGGCCTCTACGTCCTCGAGGGATCCCCCCATCTTCCCGACCGGCCGTTCGCAGAGCGCCAGGCCGCAGCGCAGGCGGAAGGCGACGCGAGCATTGCCGATCTCATCGGCCGCGTGGAGCAGCGCCTGCGCGAGCACCCCGAGGATGGCAAGGGTTGGGATGTGATCGCGCCGGTCTATCTGCGGCTTCAGCGCTATGCCGATGCTGCACATGCCTTCGCCGAAGCCAATAGGCTTGAAGGGGAATCGGTGCGCCGGCTCCTGGGGTTCGCTGAAGCGACGCTCCTTGCCGAGAACGGCGTCGTGACCGAGCCTGTACGCCGTGCCGCCTTGCGCGTGTTGGAGCTCGATCCAGAGCGCTTCCAGGTCGGCGTCTGGCTGGCGCTCGCCAAGGAGCAGGATGGCGACCTCGAGGGTGCCGCCGCGCAATATCGCGAGATCTACGACAAAGCTCCCGAGAACGTCCCGTGGCGTAAGGTGGTCGCGGAACGGCTCGCGATGGTCGAGAAGAAGATCAAGGGCGAGCCCGTCGAAGAAGAGCCAAGCGCTCCGCAAGCCTCAAAGCCTGAGGTGTCTCCGTCCGCGCCGGCACCGACCGCTCCCGCGGCTGACGCGCCAGACGTCTCATCCATGTCGCCAGCCGAGCGCGAAGCCTTCATCAACAGCATGGTCGAGCGATTGGCTGCGCGCCTCCAGGAGAACGGTAAGGATCTCGACGGATGGATCAGGCTGGCGCGGGCCTATAAGGTTCTCGGACGCGAGGACGAAGCGCGCAAGGCGATCGCAAGCGCGCGCGAGAACTTTGCCGGCGACGCGGCACCGCTCGCCGAGATCGAGAAATCCGCAGAGACCCTTGGACTGAAAGCAGAGGAGCCCCGGAACCCGCAATGACACGCAAACAGCGGCGAGGTCTGCTGATCGGATTGGGCGTCGGCGTGCTGTCGATCGCCGCCATTCTGATGTTGTTCGCGTTCCGCCAGTCGATCGTGTTCTTTCACACGCCGAGCGAGGTGGCAGAGCAGAAGATCGCACCGGGCGTACGCTTCCGCCTCGGTGGGCTGGTGGCCGACGGTTCCGTCGTACGTGGCACGGGAACGAGCGTCTTCTTCAAGGTGACGGACACGCTGGGCACGGTGCCGGTGAGCTACGAAGGCATTCTGCCGGATCTGTTCCGCGAGGGGCAGGGCGTTGTCGCCGAAGGCACGTTGGATGCCGACGGCAAGTTCGTCGCCGACACGGTGCTCGCAAAGCACGACGAGAACTATATGCCGCCTGAGGTCGCGAAAGCGCTCGAGGAGAAAGGCGTCAAGCTCGGCGAGGGCGCGCGCCATCCGGAAGGGGTGACGCAATAATGTATTGGCGCAGGACGAGAACGAGAGGTGAGATCGCGTGATCATCGAGATCGGACATTTCGCGCTGATCCTGGCGTTGTTGGTCGCCGTGGCGCAGACCGTCGTGCCGGCCTGGGGCGCGCACGTGCGCGATGCGCGGCTGATGGCCTTCGGCGAGTCCGCCGCGATCGCCCAGGTTGCTTTGATCCTGGTCTCGTTCCTGGCACTGACGCACGCTTACGTCACGTCCGACTTCTCGGTCGCCAACGTCGCGGCCAACTCGCACTCGACGAAGCCGCTGATCTATCGGATCTCCGGCGTCTGGGGGAACCACGAGGGCTCGATGCTCCTGTGGGTGCTGATCCTCGCCGTGTTCGGCGCCTTCGTGGCGCTCTTTGGCAACAACCTGCCGGCGACGCTGAAAGCCAACGTGCTCTCGGTACAGAGCTCGATCGCGCTCGCGTTCCTGCTTTTCATTCTGCTGACCTCAAACCCCTTCGAGCGCCTCGACCCGGCGCCGTTCGACGGCAACGGCTTGAACCCGATCCTGCAGGACCCCGCTCTCGCCTTCCATCCGCCGTTCCTCTACATGGGCTACGTCGGCTTCTCGATGGCGTTTTCGTTTGCCATCGCGGCATTGATAGAGGGCCGCACCGATGCCGCCTGGGCACGCTGGGTGCGCCCGTGGACCCTCCTCGCCTGGATGTGCCTGACCATCGGCATCGCCATGGGGTCCTGGTGGGCCTATTACGAACTTGGTTGGGGCGGCTGGTGGTTCTGGGACCCGGTCGAGAACGCCTCCTTCATGCCATGGCTGGCCGGCACCGCGCTGTTGCACTCCGCGATCGTGATGGAGAAGCGCGAGGCGCTGAAGGTCTGGACCATCCTGCTCGCGATCCTGACCTTCTCTCTGTCGCTGATGGGCACCTTCCTGGTGCGCTCGGGTGTGTTGTCATCGGTGCACTCGTTTGCGGTGGATCCGGAACGCGGCGTGTTTGTGCTGGCGATCATGCTTCTGTTCACCGGAGGCGGTCTGGCGCTGTTCGCCTACCGCGCCCGCGAGCTGCAGCAAGGCGGCATCTTCTCGCCGATCTCCCGCGAGGGCGCGCTGGTGCTCAACAACGTGCTCCTGACCATCGCCTGCGTGACGGTGCTGGTCGGTACGCTCTACCCGCTGGCGCTCGAGGCGATCAACGGCGCCAAGATTTCGGTCGGCCCGCCGTATTTCAACATGACGTTCGTCCCGCTGATGATCCCGCTGCTGCTGGCGTTGCCGCTCGGGCCGCTGCTGGCATGGAAGCGTGCCGATATCGCGGCCGCCATGGAGCGGCTGATCGCGGCAGTTTTGATTGCGGCAGTGGTGTTGGTGGTCTCGTTCGCGATCGCTTGGCGTGGGCCGTGGCTGGCGCCATTCTGTATTGCGATCGGTGCCTGGGTCATGTTCGGCGCCCTGTCGGAGACGGCCTTCCGCATCAAGCTCGGCAAGGTGCCGCTGTCGGAGTCGATGCGCCGCCTCGTCAACCTTCCGCGCGCTTCGATCGGAACCATGCTGGCTCACTTCGGCGTCGGCATGATGGTCATCGGCATTGTCGGCACCAGCGCCTACAAGAGCGAGGAAATCCTCTTGATGCGCCCCGGGGAAAGCAAGGAGATCGCCGGCTACACACTGACATTCCGCGGCGGCGCTCCATCGAACGGCCCCAACTACACCGAGACGATCGGCGTCTTCGACGTGACGCGCGATGGTGCGCCAGTGACGCGGCTCGAGCCTTCGAAGCGGCTTTACAATGCGCCGCCGCAGCCGACGTCGGAAGCCGGCATCTACGCGGCATGGTCCGGTGATCTTTACGCCGTCCTCGGCGACCAGCAGCCAGACGGCGCCTTCGCCGTGCGCCTCTACTTCCATCCCATGGTTCGCTGGATCTGGTTCGGCGCGCTGGTGATGTTCTTCGGCGGCGCGGTTTCCTTGTCTGACCGTCGCCTGCGCGTCGGGGCACCGCAGCGCGCGCCTCGCGGGCCGGTCAGCGTTCCGGCCGAGTGAGGCTAATGATGAGGTTCTCTGCCACCCGGTCTGCTGCCGCTCTTCTCACTGCGCTCGTCGCGCTGACCGCCATCGACGCGCGTTGGGCCCAAGCGGTGACTCCGCAGGAGGTTCTCGAAGACGCGGCGCTCGAGAAGCGGGCGCGCGAGCTCTCGGCCGAGCTGCGCTGCCTCGTTTGCCAGAACCAATCCATCGACGATTCCGACGCGCCACTGGCCCACGATCTGCGCGTGCTCGTGCGCGAGCGCCTGACGGCCGGGGACACCAACGACGAGGTGCGCGAGTTCGTCGTCGCACGTTACGGCGAGTTCGTGTTGCTGCGGCCGCCGTTCTCGCTGCAGACGTTGCTGTTGTGGTTGATGCCGCTCCTAGCGCTGGCGGCGGCCGTGCTCATTCTCTGGCGCTCGTTCGGCCAGCGCCGGGCGGCGCCCGCTCCGGCCCCGTCTACCGGCAAGCTCTCGCCTGAGGAGCAAGCCGCGCTCGACGCGCTTCTGAAGAACGAGCGCAAAGACCAGTCCTGAGCGAAGGTCCCCTTAACGCGGCAGCCGTGCCTTGTCGCGCGAGTGTGTGTGCGAGCCGACACTGCCGGTCTCGATCTCAACGGGCCGTGTAGCGCTCGGAGCGCCGCGCCGCTGGGCGTCCCGCGCTGCAAGCCGCTTCATCAGAGCAGACGTGGCAAGCCCCGTCTCGCTGCGCCCCTCCGCGCGCTCGAACGCGCGCACCGCCATACTGAGCTGCGGACCGTAGATGCCATCCTCTGCGCCGACATAAAGCCCTTCCGCCTTGAGCAGCCGCTGCAGCGTCGTGAGCTCGCCGCGCGTCGCCAGGATCGTCGCCCGTGTCAGCGCCTCGAGCGCCGGCAGGAAAGCCCCAGCCCCGACCGCCGTGTTGGCAACCGTCTCGGACTTGTAGCGATGCACGACCTCGCCCTTCTGCGTCAGCACGCGCGCCTGCAGGTAGGTGCCGACGTTGATGCCGACCACCTCCGGGCCGTTCGGTCCGTCGATCAGCATCGGCGAGCCGGACGATGCGCCGCCGGTATCGCAGGTGTGCAGGATGACGTGCCCCGCGTCAGCGAAGTCCTTGGCGATGGCGCGCCAGTCGGCGCCGTTGAATGACCGGCGCACCGGGCACGGCGCTCCGAGCGCCAGGTCCCAAGAGCCGAAGTCGCGGTGATAGCTGACCTGATAGACGCGCTGCGCCGCCGAGAGTTTGACAAGCGCTTGCGCAGGCTGGCGGCTGAGCGGCAGCGCGCGGCCCTTGCAGATCGGAGACTCGAGGCGGATCAGCGCCCAGTCCTGCGCGGCGTCGATCGGCGGGCGAACGCGGAGCTTAAGCGACCCGGCCGCGACGTGCTGGGCCTGTCCGTTGCGGTCCGAGCCGGCGATGGGCGAGCTGGCGACAGGGCCGCCGGGTGGTTGCAGGCGGAACTGTACGCCCCTGAGACGCAGCGGCGTCTCGCCCTCCGTTCGGAACAGACAGTGCCCGGCCGTCGCGATGACGTCGTCCCCGACGCAGAAGGCCGTGCAGACCGACTGCGACCGGTCCTCGTAAAGGAGTCCGATGGAGCGGCCGAGCCTGGCCATCCGGGGGGGCAGGCGAACGCGGTCGTCGCTGCCGAAAATGGCGATTTTCTGCACCGTTGTGAGACCCGCCTGTGCCGAAACGGGATGCAGGACGTCGGTGCCGAGCGGCCCGCCCCGGACGGCAGCGCTGCCAGCGCCGGCCGCCAAAGCCGCCAGGATGGCCACGTGCCACATGCGCCGTCTCGGAACGGCCTCGAAAGGGGCAGGGAGGGGGCGATCTTGCCTCATTACCAACTCTTAACGTGACCGAAAGGCAGCCGTAAGGCCGGAGCGACTAACTCTGCCGATGACATGTGATTTCAGCGCTTCTGAGCGGAGGATTTGAATGCTTACTCGCGATGACAGGACGTCCGGAGCAAAGTCCGGGCCAACGTCGCAAGGGACTTCGGGACGCCGGGTGGCGCGCGCAACCATTGTTGCCGTAGCCTCGGCGGCCGTTCTTGCGGGCGGGGTCGCGATCACGCCGACTCTGGCCCAGCTCGCCCCGGACAAGCCCGGGGTCGAGACGCCGTTCGGCCGCGCGCCGCTTTCGTTCGCGGACGTCATCGAGAAGGTGAAGCCGTCCGTCGTGTCCATCTCGGTGGTAGCCGGCAGCAAGGGGCGCACCGGCCCGAGCGGCCTGCCGGAAGGGTTCCCGGAGATTCCGGAAGACAGCCCGTTCTACGAGTTCTTCAAAAACCTGCCGAAAGAGTTCCGCAATATGCCCCAGCAGCGGCCGACCCAGGCCCAGGGCTCGGGCTTCGTGATTTCTGCCGACGGCTATGTCGTGACGAACAACCACGTCATCGAGGGCGCGACCAAGATACAGGTCAGCTTCGACGACCAGGAGAAGCTCGAGGCGGACCTCGTCGGCAGCGACCCGCGCACCGACATCGCGCTTCTGAAGCTGAAGTCGTCGAAGACCTTCCCGTTCGTGAAGTTCTCCGACAAGCCGGTTCGCGTCGGCGACTGGGCGCTTGCGGTCGGCAACCCGTTCGGTCTCGGTGGCACGGTGACCGCGGGCATCGTCTCGGCTCTTGGCCGCGACATCGGCTCGGGCCCGTACGACTTCCTGCAGATCGACGCGGCTGTGAACAAGGGCAACTCCGGCGGCCCCACCTTCAACCTCGAAGGCGAGGCCATCGGTGTCAATACGGCGATCTTCAGCCCGTCGGGCGGCAACGTCGGCATTGCGTTCGCAGTTCCTGCGCGCACCGCCATCGAAGTCATCGAGCAGTTGAAGAAGACCGGCTCTGTGAGCCGGGGCTGGCTTGGCGTCAAGATACAGAACGTCGACGAGGACACGGCTGCAGCGATCGGCCTTACCAACGCCAAGGGCGCGTTGGTGAGCGAGATCACGCCGAACGGCCCTGCGTCGTCTTCGGGCCTCAAGGTTCAGGATGCGATCGTCCAGGTCAACGGCGACAAGATCAACGATAGCCGCGACCTCGCCCGCAAGATCGCCGAGTACGCACCCGACACCACTGTCGATGTCAAGGTGTGGCGCGGCAACAAGGAAGAGACCGTCAAGGTGAAGCTCGGCAAGTTCCCCGGCTCGACCGATGAGCTCGCCAAGCTCGAGCAGGGCAAGTCGGTCGATCCGGCCAGCACCGCGCTCGAGCAGCTGGGCCTGACGCTAGCGCCTGCGAAAGCGGGCGGCGAGGGCGTGTCCGTGACCGAGGTTGACCCCAGCTCCGATGCTGCCGAGAAGGGCATCAAGGCCGGCGACGTCATCCTCGAAATCGGCGGCGATGTGGTCTCGGGTCCGTCCGACGTAGCGGAAGGGATCAAGAAAGCGAAGGATCTCGGCCGCCGCGCGGTGATGCTCTCGATCAAGTCGTCCAACCAGACGCGCTACGTGCCGGTGCAGCTCAAGCAGGGCTGATGCCGGCGGCCGAAGGGATCTGAGTAAAAGGGGCGGCGCGGCTCTTGAGGAGCCGGGCCGCCTCGATGTATCTCAGCGGACGAACCCGTGTGAAACGCAGGCTTCCCCTCTGTCCAGGTGGTAGGGGAAGGAAAGCCCGGAGGTAGACTGCGGATGCGCGTGCTGGTGATCGAGGACGACCGCGAAACGGCGCAATTCCTCCATAAATCCCTGAAGGAGAGCGGTCACGCGCCGGATCTCGCGGGCGACGGCGAGACCGGGCTCGCCATGGCGCAGGAAAATGCCTACGACGTATTGATCGTTGACCGCATGCTGCCGAAGCTCGATGGCCTGACGGTCGTGCGCACGCTACGCGCAGAGGGCGACCGCACGCCGGTCCTGATCCTCTCGGCGCTGGGCGACGTCGATGATCGCGTGAAGGGCCTGCGCGCCGGCGGCGATGACTATCTGACCAAGCCGTATGCCTACACCGAGCTTTTGGCGCGCATCGAGGCTCTGGGCCGCCGCGCCATCCCGGAGGAGCAGGAGACGCGCTACGCCGTGGGCGACCTCGTGCTCGACCGCCTGTCGCACCGCGTGACGCGCGCCGGCGAGCCGATCCAGCTCCAGCCGCGCGAATACCGCCTGCTTGAATACCTGATGAAGCACGCGGGCCAGGTGGTGACGCGTACCATGCTGCTCGAGAACGTCTGGGATTATCACTTCGACCCGCAGACCAACGTCATCGACGTGCACGTCTCGCGCCTGCGCTCGAAGATCGACAAGGGTTTTGATAGGCCGCTGCTCCACACGGTGCGCGGCGCCGGATACATGGTCCGTGACGGCGCTGTCTGACCTTGCAGTTCGCATCATGGCGACGCACGCGTTCCGCCTCGCGGCCGCGAGCGCGGCGGCGTTCCTGATCGCGTCGGCGCTGATCGTCGGCATTCTTTTCTGGCAGACCAACACGCTGCTGACCGACCATGTAGTCGAGGAGCTGCGGAGCGAGGCCGCGGAGCTCGCCCACGAGGCGGCGACGTCGCCGCCGGACGCGTTCGCCGAGCGCATACGCGTCAGAAGCCGCGTTGCCGGAACAAGCCTCTATTTCCTCACCGATGCTTCCGGAAAGAAGCTCGCGGGCAACCTCCGCGATCTGCCGCGCGAGGTCGTAGAAAGCCCGACCGGTAGTGTCTTCCGCTATGCCCGCAAGGACGATGCCTCCGGGGATGAGCGCCTCGGTGTCGCCGTGCCGGTGGCCGTCGGAGGTGGTTTCCGCCTCTTCGTCGGGCGCGATGTCGAGGAGCAGCTCGCACTGGCCGCACGCATCAAACGCACGTTCCTGTGGGGCTTCGGCGCGCTGGCCCTTGCCGCGGTGCTCGCAGGCATCGCCGTAGGCCGATCCGTGCTGCGCCGCATCGAGACGATCAATACGACGACGCGCTCGATCATGGCGGGTGATCTCACGCGCCGCGTGCCGCTGTCGGGCTCGCGCGATGAGCTCGACGAATTGTCGGAAAGCCTCAACGGGATGCTCGACCGCATCGAGCAGCTCATGGACGGGCTGCGCGAGGTCTCCGACAACATCGCCCACGATCTCAAAACGCCGCTGAACCGCCTGCGCAACAGCGCCGAGGCGGCGTTGCGCGATGCACGTGGCGCCGACGCCTATCGCGAAGGCCTCGAAGCGACGATCGAGAAGGCCGACGACCTGATCAAGACCTTCAACGCGCTGCTCCTCATTGCCCGCCTCGAGGCCGGCGTGGTGGAGGAGAGCGCCGAGGCGTTCGATCTCGGCCACCTCGTGCAGGACGTGGCCGAGCTTTACGAGCCTGTCGCCGAGGAGGCGGGACTTTCGCTCACCATCGAAGCCGGAGACGGCATCGAGGTGCGCGCCAACCGTCAGCTCATCGGGCAGGCCGTTGCCAACCTCGTCGACAATGCTATCAAGTATTCGGCCGCGATGGCTCGCGAGCGCCCTGGCGCAGCAGCGGCGAATGTTGCGGTGCGCGTGACGCGTGACGCCGACACGGCCGAGATCTCCGTCGCCGACCGTGGCCCCGGTATCGAGGCGAAGGATCGCGACCGTGCGCTACGCCGCTTCGTGCGTCTCGAGAAAAGCCGTACTCAGCCCGGCACGGGGCTGGGGTTGAGCCTCGTCGCCGCCGTCGCCAGGCTCCACAACGGATCGGTGTGTCTTGAAGATAATGATCCGGGCCTGCGGGTTGTGGTAACGCTGCCTTTGGTATCAAACAGCGCTTAGAGTGCTCCCGGAAAAGTGGGTACCGGTTTTCCGAAAAGGAGCACGCTTAACAAGCGACGCCAGCACCACTCCCCGACGCAAGAGGGAGGGCAAACCAAGGGGAGACGGCATGGCGGGAGAGAACCCACCGCGCGGCACGCTGCTCGAGCGGATCGATACGACGAAGCGCCTGCCGCAGGATCCCGCGGACGGCGCGAGCCTCGATCCCATTCTCGGTGATTGGCGGCGAGACACATCGCTTAGTGGTCTCATCTGCCTTGTCGAGACGGAGCCGGTCCGCACGCTGATCTCGGGCATTATCGCCGGGTCGAGCTACCTCAAGACCGAGATCGTGCGCGAGCCAAGGCGCTTCGAGCGTCTCTTGCGCAGCGCGCCGGAGACGCGCCTCGCGGAGCTGAACCAAGCCATTGCACGCCAGTTGGAAGAGGCAGCAGCGCTGCCCGACGCCATGACGGCGCTTCGCACCGCTAAGTCCGAGGCCGCGCTGCTGATCGCGCTCGCCGATCTTGCGGGCGTCTGGAGCGTCGATGAGGTGACGCGCGCCCTGTCCGCGGTGGCCGATGCTGCGCTGAAGGCTGCGGTGCGGTTCCTGTTTCGCCAAGCCATCGCGAAGGGCGATTGGCTCGCCGAGCCCGGCGACACCGAGCCCGAGCAGTCATCCGGTTATATGGTGTTCGCCGTGGGCAAGTACGGCGCCCACGAGCTCAACTATTCGAGCGACATCGACCTTATCGTTTTTTATGAGCCGGCCCGCACGCGGCTGAAGCCGAGCGTCGAGGCGCCGACCTTCTTCGTGCGCATGACGCGCGATCTCGTGCGCCTGATGGATGAGCGCACGGCGGGCGGCTACGTTTTCCGCACCGACCTGCGTCTGCGGCCCGACGCCGGTGCCACGCAGATCGCGCTCTCCACCGAGGCAGCCGCCCTCTACTACGAAAGCTTCGGCCAGAACTGGGAGCGCGCGGCCCTGATCAAGGCCCGCGCCGTGGGGGGCGATATCGAGACCGGCGAAGCCTTCCTCGCAGAGCTCGCGCCCTTCATCTGGCGCCGCAATCTCGATTTCGCGGCCATCGCCGACATCCACGCGATGAAGCGACAGATCCACGCCTTTCGCGGTTTCGGATCGATCGCCGTTGCGGGCCACAACATCAAGGTCGGCGCGGGCGGCATCCGCGAGATCGAGTTTTTCGTGCAGACACAGCAGCTGATCGCGGGCGGGCGCCAGCGCAACCTGCGGGTTCGCCGCACGCTTGAAGGCCTTCGCGTGCTCGTCGCTCATGGTTGGCTTCAGGAGAGCACCGCCGATGAGCTGACCGACGCCTATCTCTATCTGCGTTGGGTCGAGCACCGCCTGCAGATGGTCGCCGACGAGCAGACGCAGGAGCTGCCCAAGGATGCGGCTCGCCTCGAAAGTTTTGCCCGCTTCGCCGGCTATGACAGCGCCGCGGCGTTCTCCACGGACATCGTTTCCGTGCTCGAGCGCGTGCATGGGCACTATGCGCACTTGTTCGAGGATGCCCCCGAGTTGACGGCCGAAGGCCAGAACCTCGTCTTCGCCGGCGAGAAAGACGATCCCGGCACAGTGACGGCGCTGTCACGCATGGGCTACGCGCGCCCGAGCGACGTGCTGGCCGCCGTGCGCGGCTGGCATCATGGGCGCTACCCGGCCGTACGCTCGGCGCGCGCCCGCGAGCTTTTGACGGAAGTGCAGCCGGTGCTGATCAAGGCGTTCGCCGACACTGCCGATCCGGATCGCGCCGTCGCCACCTTCGACCGCTTCCTCGCCGAGCTGCCGGCGGGCGTGCAGCTCTTCTCGCTGCTCAAAGCCAATCCGGCGCTGATGCGGCTGATCGCCGACATCATGGGCACGGCGCCACGCCTTGCGCGCATCCTGTCGCGTCGCCGTCGTCTGCTCGACGCCGTCATCGATCCGCGTACCTTCGCCTCGCTGCCGTCGGCGAAAGAGCTGGAGGAGATGATCGCCGCCGAGCTGAGCCTCGCGACCGACTCGCAGGACGTTCTCGACCGCGCGCGCGTTGTCGGCAGCGAGCAGGCGTTCTTGATAGGCGTGAAAGTGCTGTCCGGCGCCATCAACGCCAGCGAGGCGGGCGAGGCGTACGCGCTCTTGGCCGAGAAGCTGATCGCCGCGTTGACCAAGGACGTCGAGCGCGAACTCGAGCGCGCCCATGGCCGCATCCCGGGCGGCAGCGCCGTCGTCGTCGCCATGGGCAAGCTCGGCGGCCGAGAGATGACGGCCTCCTCAGACCTCGACCTCATCGTCATCTACGACTTCGACCCCACAGCCGTCCAATCGGACGGGCCGAAGCCGCTGTCGCCGAGCCAGTACTACGCCCGTTACACGCAGCGCCTGATCTCGCACCTCGCGGCGCCGACCGCGGAAGGCACGCTCTACGAGGTCGACATGCGGCTGCGCCCGTCGGGTCAGAAGGGGCCGGTGGCCGCACAGTTCTCGACCTTCCGCGAGTACCAGGCCACCGAGGCCTGGACCTGGGAGCACATGGCCCTGACACGCGCCCGCGTGATCGCCGGGCCGCCCGAGCTTAGCCGCAGGGTGGAGGAGGCAATCCGCGACACCCTCGTGCGCCCGCGCGATGGCGCGGCCATAGCCCGCGACGTGCATGAGATGCGCGCGCGGATCGCGAGCGAGAAGGGGACCGATAACATCTGGCATCTGAAACAGGTGCGCGGCGGGCTCGTCGACCTCGAGTTCATAGCCCAGCATCTGCAACTCGTGCACGTCGCCGGGCATCCCGAGGTCCTCGACCAGACCACGCTCGCGGCCTTTCGGAAGCTTGCGGAGGCTGGCCTTCTTCTGCCCGCCGATGCCGACGCCCTGCGCCACGCCACGCGCCTCATACACAACCTGACACAGGTCCTAAGGCTTTGTCTTGAAGGGGAATTTGACCCGGCAACGGCGCCGAGCGGCCTCAAGGCGCTGCTGGCGCGGGCCGGCGACTCGCCGGATTTTGCGACCCTCGAGGGTCATTTGCGCGAGACGCTGGCGAGCGTTGCAGTACAGTTCGGGCGACTGATCGGTTAAATTGCGACGGATTCATATGGGCAAGGCCGTTTTCCCCGCTAAAGGCATCTGCAGAGCGGGATCCGGTGACACTGCCCAGCGGACGATTGCGACGTGGCGGAGTGATGGTGGGGTCGGGGCCAGGCGGACCGATGGGTAAGGCACCGGGTACCAACGTGCGGACAGGGCCATGGCCCGACGCGCCGGAGGACCGCGTGCTGCTGGCGCGCGTCGCCCGCCAGGACGCCCAGGCGTTTCGCATCCTGGTCGACCGCCACCTGACGCCGATCGTGACCCTCGCACGGAGGATGCTGAAGGACGAGGCCGAGGCCGAGGACATCGCGCAGGAGGCCATGCTGCGGTTGTGGCGCGCCGGCGAAACGCTGGACCTCGGTCCGCACGGTGTCCGTCCGTGGCTGCGCAAGGTGACGTCGAACCTCTGCCTCGACCGTATCCGCGCCGGCCGGCGCACCGTGGTGACCGACGAGGTGCCCGAGATGGCCGAAGCGCCGACGCAGGCTGTAGGGCTCGAGGAGCAGGATCTGGCGCGTCGGGTCGGCGAGGCGATGGCGGCGCTTCCCGAGCGTCAGCGCCAGGCGCTGACGCTGTTCCACCACGAAGGCATGAGCCAGGCGGAGGTGGGTGAAGTTCTGGGTGTGTCGGACGAGGCGGTCGAAAGCCTCTTGGCCCGCGCCCGCCGCGCACTGCGCGCGGCACTGGAGAAGGATTGGAAGAGCTTGCTGCAAAGCGAGAGCTGATTTTGGAAGGCCCGAGAGACGGCAATGACTGAGAAAAGCACATTTGACGGGGCTGGCCTCGACTCCCTCGAGCAGGCCCTCGAACGGTTCGGCAGCGACCGCACGCGCTGGCCGGCGCCCGTGCGCCGCAACCTGGCCGGCCTGTTGTCGGAGAACGCCGAGGCGAAGGCGCGCGTCCGCGAGGCGGAAGCGCTTGATCGACTGCTCGACCTCGCTCCGCCTCCCGCGACCGACACGCAGGCCTTGGCAGACCGGATCATGGCTACCGCGCTCTCCGAAGCTCCGGCCGCGGTAGCGGCGCCGAAGGCACGCGTCGCCTGGGCGTCGTTCGGGCGGCGCCGGCAGTCGACGGCTGGCGAGGCCCAATGGCCGGCCGCGGCTCTGCTCGCCGCCTCGCTCGTGCTGGGCACGGTGTTCGGTCTGACCGGTACGCTCGATCAGGCGGTCGCGCCGCTGGTGGCCGAGACGACGTACGACACGGAGCTCGATTCCGCTCAGATCGCCTTCGACGCGGACGCCTTCAGCATGTTTGAGGAGGAACTGCTTTGAGCGACGCATCCCTGCCGCAGACGGAACCGCGGCCCGGCGGATCGCGGCGCCTGAAATACGCACTGATCGCCTCCCTGGCGCTCAATCTGCTGATCGTCGGTGCTGTGGCCGGCACCATGATCGGCTTTGGCAAGCACCATCCGCCGCGCGGCCATCATCCGCGGGGCGAGGACTTCGGTCTGATGGGGCTGACGCGCACGCTGCCTGAGGCACGCCGCAAGGAAATCCGCAAGCAGCTGCGCGCCGAGCGCGGCAAGCTACGCCCGCTATTCGAGGACATCCGCACGGCGCGCCGGGAGGCGGCCGACAAGCTTGCGGCCGAGCCGTTCGACCGCGCTGCCCTCGAGGCCGCGATCAACACCGCAGGCGAGCGCGAGCGGGCTATGCGGCAGCAGGCGGTCGACATCTTCCTGGGACAGGCGGAGCGTTTGACGCCAGATGAGCGGCGCACGCTCGCGGAGTGGTGGCGCAAGAAGAGCCAGCCACTGCCCGAGCGCAAGTTCAGGAAGAAAAACAAGGATAAGGAAACGGCGGAGTAGCGAGGGCTGTCCGCCGCCAAGCCGTGTGGCCTAGGCGCAGGCGGCTTCGAGCGAGCGCAAGTCGGCTTGGCGCAACGTGGCTGCGTCGGAGAACTCCGGAAACAGGTCCTCGTTCGAGGTGCATTTGAGCGCCGTCACCGCCCGCCACGTCGAGTGGGGCTCGTCGACCTCGATCAGCGACGCGCCAGCAAGCTCGAGAAGCGCGCGGGCGAGGCAGATCGGCAGCGAGGCCTGCCCAACCCGCGGTGCCCCGGGCTGACCGCGCAGATACACCTCGATCTGCGCCAGCTCCCCGTCGCGGGTCGCCACGATGCCGACCGTGCCACGGGCATCGGCCCGGCGGACGGCCTCGGAGAAAAGATTGACGAGGATCTGCCGCAGCGGCCGCTTGTCGATGCGCACCTCAAGTCCTTCGGGGATGTGCGCCTCGAGCGAAAGTCCATGCGTGCTGCCGGGAGCGCTGTGGAAGGCCCAGGCCTCCTCGACCACGGCTGCGAGATCGACGCCGGTGGTCGCTTCGATGCGCGGATCGTGGTCGAGCAGGCAGGTGATGGCCAGCGTATCCTCGGCCGATTTCAAGAGGTCGCGGCCGCACTCGCCGATGTGGCGTGCATACTCGCGGTAACGCGGGTGGCCGACAGGCCCCAGCAACTCGGACTGCATCACATCCGAGAACCCGATCACGGCGTTGAGCGGCGTGCGCAACTCGTGGCTGACGCGGGCCATCAGTTCACCCCATGGATGGGCGTTGGCGGCGGGCAGGCTGTTGAGCCGGGCCGCGGCACCGGCCAGCACCGAGAGGTCGGCTGAGCGCCGGTCAAGCACGATCTTCTCTCCTATGAAGGGCAGCGGGGAGGGCGAGACCCCGCTGCCCTGCCCTTCCTGGGAGAGATCGTGAATGGGTGCCGACGGATCGGGACGGCGCGGCGTATGTGCCGGCACAACCCGGGGCGATGCGAAGAGATGCGGCGCGCCAAGTACGAGGAGCGTGACAGCAAGACCGCTGACAAGAACGATGAGGGACGGCGCGGAAACCTGATGGAAGAGCGCGTATCCGAGGGCCGAGACGTGCAGCACAACGGCGCCCTGGAAGAGGCGCGTGAGGCCCGCGGGCCCGCCGGGAAGGCGGCGGGCGCCGGTCGCGCGAGGCTCGGCTGCACCGGCTTCGCCGAAGGCAGACTCCTCCCGTGGACAGGCCGATAGGGTCCCAGCCATCCTGCATCTCCAGTTCGAATTTTTGAGTGTTGCGCGTGACGAGAATCCACCGGTACGCCGGCGAATCGCATCTCTACTTCACCGATTCGAGTCGCGCGTGTCGAGGGAGATTAAATAGCGAAAATCAGAGTTTGCGAGGGTGTTACCTGTCGAGCATGCGCGATACGATTTCGAACACGTCGCGCGACAAATCGGGGGTCTTGGCGACGCCCTGCAACACGCGCTTGGCGGCCCCCCGCCGGCCCGGCTCAAGCGCATGCCAGATGCGGAAAGCCCCCAACATTCGGGCCGCAATGGAGGGGTTGAAGCGGTCGATGGCCAGCACCTGCTTGGCGACGAACTCGTAGCCCGCCCCGTCCGGCCGGTGGAATTGGACTGGGTTCTGCAACGCAAAGACGCCGATCAGGGCCCGCACCTTGTTCGGAGCTTCGAGGCTGAACAGGGGATGGCGGGTGAGCGCCTTGATCTGCCCGAGCGCGGATCTCTGCGGCGACTGCGCCTGGGCGGCAAACCACTTGTCAATCACCAAATGATCGCCCTGCCAGCGGTCGAAGAAGTGCGCGAGCGCCTTTTCCCGCACGTCGCCAGAACCCGCTGCGATCAGCACGAGGCCATGCGCCTCGTCGGTCATGTTGTCGGCCTTGAAGAAGTGGTCCGCAAGCCGCGTGTCGTCGAGAGCGGTGCCGCGCGCCGTGAGCAGCGTCAGCGCCGCATTACGCAGCGCCCGTCGCCCCGCGCTCTGCGCGTCCGGTGAAAAGGCGCCTTGAGCCCGCATCTCCCCGCAAATGTTCTCGAGCGCAGCGCCAAGCGCCGTGCCCGTGAGCTTCAACAGCTGACGGTGCGCGCGGAAGATGAGGCCCGGGTCGACGTTGCGTCCGATCGTGCGCGCAATGTCGGACTGGCTCGGCAGCTTGAGCAACTCCGCGCGGTAGGCAGGCTCGAGCGCTTCGTCGGCGATCGACGCGCCGAGCGCCTTGACGAAGCCTGCTGCGCGCGCGGTCGCCCGTTCGCCCTTGCGCAGGCTCTTGACCATGTCGACGAGCACGCGCGTGGCGTAGGTGTTGGCCGCCTGCCAGCGATTGAAGAGATCCTGATCGTGCGCCATCAGGAACTCGAGGTCGCGGTCGGAGAGGTTGAGCGTCAGGTTCACCGGCGCCGAGAAGCCGCGCAGAATGGACGGCACGGGCGGCGAGGGCACGTCGAGGAAGCGGAACGTCTGCGTGCGCTTCGTCACGTGCAGCACGCCGTCGTCGATGCTCTCGCCGGTGTCGCGCTTGAGCATGATCTCCTGTCCATTGCCACCGATGAGCCCGAGGCGCACCGGGATGTGCAGCGGCTTCTTGCGGGTCTCGCCCGGCGTGGGCGGCAGCACCTGCTCGATCTTGAGCTCGGCCTGCTTCTTGGCCCTGTCGTAGCGCAGCGCGCAGACGAGCTCCGGCGTACCGGCTTGCGAGTACCAGAGCTTGAAGTGCGAGAGGTCCTGCTTGGACGCATCCTCGAAGCACGTGAGAAAATCTTCGATCGTTGCGGCCTGCCCGTCGTGGCGCTCGAAGTAAAGATCCATGCCGCGCCGGAAGTCCTCGCGCCCGAGAATTGTCTCGATCATGCGCACGAGCTCGGCACCCTTTTCGTACACGGTCGCCGTGTAGAAGTTGTTGATCTCGATGTAGCTCTCGGGGCGCACCGGATGCGCGAGCGGCCCCGCGTCCTCGGTGAATTGCATGGCGCGGAGCTGGCGCACGTCGATGATGCGCTGCACGGTCGCCGAGCGCTCGTCGGCCGAGAACTCCTGATCGCGATAGACCGTGAGCCCTTCCTTGAGGCAGAGCTGAAACCAGTCGCGGCAGGTGATGCGGTTGCCGGTCCAGTTATGGAAATATTCGTGCGCGACGACGCTCTCGATGGATTCGAAGTTGGCGTCAGTCGCTGTCTCGGCTGATGCGAGGATCAGGCGGTCGTTGAAGATGTTGAGGCCTTTGTTCTCCATCGCGCCCATGTTGAAGTCGGACACGGCGACGATGTTGAACACGTCGAGATCGTACTCGCGGCCGAAGCGCTTCTCGTCCCACCGCATGGAGCGCTTCAACGCATCCATGGCCCACGCCGCGCGCGCCTCCTTGCCGTGCTCGACGTAGATCTTGAGATCCACCTTGCGCCCAGACGCGGTCTTGAACGTCGAGGCGATGTGGCCGAGGTCGCCGCCGACCAGCGCGAAGAGGTAGCTGGGCTTGGGGTGAGGGTCGTGCCAGACGGCGAAGTGCCGGCCCTTGCCGAGCTTGCCGCGCGAGACGGGGTTGCCGTTGGCGAGCAGCACGGGCGCCAGTGCAACGTCCGCTTCGAGGCGGCACGTGTAGGTGGCGAGCACGTCCGGCCGGTCGGGGAAGAACGTGATACGGCGGAAGCCTTCCGCCTCGCACTGCGTGCAGAACACACCGCGCGAGCGGTAAAGGCCCTGTAAGGCCTTGTTGGCCTCGGGATTGATGACGGTCGTGAGCTCGAGCGTGAAGGCGCGCGCCGACACCTTGGCGATGCTGAGCGAGGTGGCATCGACGGTGTAATCGTTCGCCGTGAGCGGCTTGCCATCGATCGCGATGCGCTGCAGTTCGAGCTGCTCACCGTCCAGCACGAGCGCCTGGCGCGCTTTTCCGGCCGCCGGATTGCGACGCACCTTGAGCTTCGCCTCTACGATCGTGCGCTCCGGATCGAGCGCGAAGTCGAGATCCACATGATCGACGAGGTAGTCCGGCGGCCTATAGTCTTTGAGGCGGCGCGGACGGGGCGTGTCGGTCTTCATGGTCTCTCCGGGCTAGGCGGAAGGCGCGGGCGTGGACCCGTGCGGCGGCGTCGGAAGGCGCCGAGATGAGGCTTGCTGCGTGCGGCAGACGTTGGCGCTCGGCGCGCGCGAGGTCAAGGCTCGCGCACCGAGGCCGAGCGCGCCGCAGCCGATGCTGGCTGCCTCGGGCGGGCTCAGCGGTTCAGCGCGATGATGAGCGTGCGCGGATTGCCGCCGTTCTCGGCGATATAGTTCTGGAACAGCGTGTTGAGGAACGAGGTCATCTCGAAGCCGATGATCTCCGCCTCGCGCACCTTGTAGACACCGCCGCGGCGCACGAGCCGCCAGCGCACGTCATAGGATTCGCCGCTCCTGAGCGTAATGCGGCTGTCGACATAAACGCCGCTCGCAGTTTCCTTGGTCACGCCGGTCATGACCGCGCGTGCGACCGGATACTTCGGGCCTTCCTTGGCGGCGTAGCGGGCGATGAAATTGATCATGCCGGCGTAGTAGGCCGGCCTGTCCGACTTGGCGAGCATCTGGGCGTAAGAGCCGAGCGCTGTGATGGCGATGGACGGAACATCAGCGTGGCTGCGCAGCACCGTTGCGTAGTCGTTCTCCCCGCCTTCCTTCTGTGCGGCGATGAGCTGATTCGCGACGCGCTGCATGAAGCGCGCCGGAGTTTCGGATTGCGCCTCCGCGGTGGGAGGATCGGCGAGAAGGAGCAGCGAAAGCGCCGCCGCTGCGAGCATGAAGATCGACCCCCCCTGGGCCAGGCGCTGCCAAACCGTCGTCATCAATGTGAGCTCCGCAGTGTTACAGGCCGTCCCGACAGCGTGTCGGGAAAGTCCGGCCGTGCTCCCTCATTCAGCATGGGCGGATATCTCTAGTCAAAGCCAAAGCCTTGAGCCTCCGAGCTAAGCGGCCAGTGGCGGCTGACGCTCCGCAGCCAGAGAATACCCATGCGGAACCGGGACGCTAGCGGGCTCTCGGGACGGAATTTCGGCAACAGCGAAAAGACGCGTCAGTGTCGCGATCGCCTCTTCAGGGATGTGGCGAACGGGGCCGAGAACCAGCGAGTGGGAGCGGTCCCGGTGCACCAGAACCAGCTCCTCGCGCACGTCCGAAAGTGTCGTCCGTGGCCAGCGCTCGAGCCCGCGATAGGCGTTGAGCGGGGTCGTCCGCAATCGCCGACCGAGCAATCCGACGGCGCTTGAGCGCACGAGGCTATCTTCGATCGTCACGCAGCGACCCGCGAAAGCCTCTTGGACCAGACGCGCGAGCGGCCACCCAAAAATCAGCGTGAGCATAAGGAGGCCGGCCAGGATCAGGCAGCCGGACAGAGGGCGCTCGGCGGCCACGGCGCGTGTCGCAGGATCCACGAGGAGCCGGCCGCAAAGCAGCCAGAACGGCGCCATGAGGGCCGAAAACGCAGGCAGCAGGGCTACGATGAGCACAAAATGCCCATTCCCTTCAGGATCTTGCTGGAAAACCAACGGCGAGGTCGATGGTGTCGGAGTGAAATCGAACGCCGACTGACGAGCCGCACGCGTGCTGCGCATTTATCCCGCCCCCCAGGATTATGCCCCTAACCCCGGAGTATGGGCCCGTTATGCTTTATTGAGTCTTACTGCGGCGCGCTGGGAGAAGCGCACGCCGCAAGTGCGAGCCTACTGGCGATCATACACGAGTGTGACCCACGGCCGGTGTGGCGAACTAAACTCTTGAGAATCGGTTCTCCACGTCCACGACACCGCACGCGAAAGCCGCCATAGACTCTGGGTAACGCTGATGTGTATTCGAAACAGTGTGACTCGAATGAATCACTCGACGACACGATTGATCGACGCGCGTTTGAATCGAACGACACAGAACCGCCAATGATGTATGTTCTGCTTTCGTTCTTTTGGGAGAACAGGCGATGCGCATTCAGTGCTACATAATCGGCCCAGGTCCAGGTCCGTCAGAAAAAATCGTCGAGATCGCTACCTCTAGTGGCAAGGAGGAAGTTGTCGTTGACGATGGTTTCGTGAATGATGGCCAACTGACGATTCGACGGGTGGTTGAGCGTCATAATGACGAGGCGCTCGTAGAGCTACCCCAAGAATCAAGCACCGGGCGTTGGCGCCTTTGGGTCAAAGAATCTGCTTTAGCGGGTTGCTGATCGCGGCCCCATGGGGGCCGAATGATCCTAACAGACAAAGAGATTGGTGCGGCGCTGGATGCTGGTCAGCTTGTTATCCAGCCACGGCCTCCTAGCGCCGCATTTTCATCTACATCTATAGATCTCACGCTTGCGAACGTATTTGCCGAGTGGCCGAAAGCGGAGGGGTTGATAATTCAGCCCGGAAAGAAGGGCTACAAATATAGCGCAGTAGCCAATCTTCAAAACACCATTGAAGCTTCGACCTATACCCTTGACCCTCATCAGTTCGTATTAGGATGGACGGCTGAGAAGGTAAGTCTTCTGCCAAGTTCGCAATTAGCGGCGCGTGTCGAGGGTAAGAGTTCGTTGGCCCGTCTCGGACTTTGCGTGCACATGACCGCGCCAACGGTGCATGCTGGCTTCGGTAAAGACAACCCCCTCACAATCCAGCTTGAGATGGTCAACTTCGGACCAAACACACTCATCCTCGATGCTGGGATGACCATTTGTCAGCTTATCTTTGAGCGCACTGGCGGCGAACCCGATAAACCTTACGAAGGGCAATTCTCGGACCAGAAGGCCGAAGCCAGTCCAAAAAGGAAGCGCTAGCCCTTCTTATCGAGCTTCTTTGTCTCGCCTGCTTTGATGCGCTTTCGCGCCTCCTTCACATGGTCGACGGCTGGGTAATCCTCCGGCATCGTGCCACCAATGCTCTTTATCGTCTCGCGGACCTTCGCCCCAATTGCGTGGTGGGTCCTATTGGCGAGGTCCTTCCCGGTCTTCCCCTGTTCGCGAAGCTTGTTGAGCTGTTCCTCAGTTTGCGTTGCGCGGAAGAGGTTGGCGGCAAGCTCCGCGCTCGGCATGTGATCCAGAATGTCCTGCTTCTCGCTTAGCTTTTTCCTGCGCTGGATTCCCCGGCGATCGAGGCCGGCGTAGAGGCCCTTGTAGCCATGGTTCTGGAAAACCGCGTACTCGACCGGCGTCTTCACGCCAACCGACTTGGCAGCCCCTGCAAGCGACTTGTTGTGCGCTTTGAGTTCGTCCCGTGCGAGGACGCGACGCTCGTCTTCAGAGAGTGACAGCGGCTCATCGGCAGCTTGGTCCGCCTGCTCCTGCCGCTGCGTTTGAACGGCGAAGTAGGTCTGCGCGGCCGCTATCTCAGGACGCCGAGTTGGGTCACCGTTCTGCGCAATCAGATAGCAAGCAAACCGCGTTAGCTCTAAATCAGGCTGTGTTCGCTGCGCTCCAGATCCAATGGGCACCATTTCATCCACATGGATGAAATGGTTTTCAGTAGACTCGCCAACGCCATCGCAAGCTTTCTTCGCCTTGTCGATGACTGGTTCGAACTTCTGCCAACTCTTGTACCCCAACAAGGGATAGAGTTCGCGAGCCAACCAGTACTCCCCTTGATCATCATGGTGAGCCGCTTTTTCGAAGGAAGTGAGCAGGTCCTTGATCAGATCAGGGGCCGTCCGACTCGTCACAACTTCGCGGTCGAGCTCCGATTTCTCCGTTTGGGCAAAGCGCTCTAGCGCTTCATCAAACGGGAGGTCCACCCCGAGTGGCTTCTCGTACTTTTTCCGGGTCATAGATCAGCGCCTTATAGGTCAGCCTGCCTTCGACATGGGCGAGCAGATCGTTCATGCGCTCGCCTTCGCCCATGTCGCGTCGGCTACACCGATAGCACATTTCGCCAAGGTAGTTGTCGAGGTGCTTGGCCGAAACATGGTGATGAATGCCATAGACCTGCCGCTTGAACAGGCTCCAGACGCCTTCAATCCCGTTGGTGTGCACGATCCCGTCGCGGACATACTGGCCTTTGCTGTGAACGACAGATTGGAGCATGTAGTTCGTGATGAGCCGCCGGTACCCAGACCATTCGTCCGTCATGAGCACCGTGCCTGAAGCCACGTTATCCCGGACGCGCCCCTCGATCATGCGGCCGGAAAGATTGCTGATCTTGCCCGCACGCACGGTGCCGCCGCGCTCTAGAATGCCGAAGACGATGGGCTTCGGCTTCTCGCCCGACTTTTTCGCCTTGGCGTGGCGGTTCGACTCCTTGCCGCCAAAATAAGACTCGTCGATTTCGACGATCCCGGACATCTTTGGCTCGCGGTTGAATGACTTGGTGCGAGCGGCGTGCCGAAGCCGATGCAGAACGAACCACGCCGTTTTCTGCGTGATGCGGAGATCTTTCGCGAGCTGCGTGCTGGCGATGCCCTTCTTGTGGCTCGTAATCAGCCAGACCGCCGCGAACCACTTGCGCAGGGGCAGCTTGGTGTCCTCGAAAATCGTCCCGACCTTGATCGAGAACCGCTGGCGGCAGTCGTGGCACTTATGGGTCTTCTTGTCCGAGAAGTGCATGACGCGCTTGGACTTGCAGTAGGGGCAGAACGCGCCGTCCTTCCAGCGGATGGCCCGCAGGTGGTCTATGGCCGCCTGCTCGTCCGGGAAGGCTTCGAAAAACTGGTAGAGACTGGTGATCTCGCGCTTCATGGTTCCCTCCGCCTAACGTCAATGAATATAAGTGAACTAGACGGATGGGTCAAGCACGTATATAATTCCCAGCCTACTTTGCCACTTGACACATAAACATATCTTTATATCTTGCACGGACAGGATGGATGCAGCCATGTCCGGAACTCTCGACAGCGATAACCTCGTGCTGGCCCTCAAGGCCGCGGCCGAGTCGACGCGCCTCAGGATCCTGCTGTTGCTGGCGGCGGGCGAACACAACGTTAAGGATCTGACGCAGATTCTGGGCCAGAGCCAGCCGCGCATCAGCCGTCACCTGAAGCTCTTGGCGGAAGCCGGCCTGATCGAGCGGTTCCGCGAGGGCAGCTGGGTCTACTTCCACGTCTCGGACCGCTCCGACGGCGGGCGGCTCGTGCGCCGCATCCTGGAAGCCGTCGACACGCGCGACCCGCTGCTCCGCCGTGACAGCGCGCGCGCCGAGGCGCTGAAACACGAGCGCGAAGCCGCCGCTCAGGCCTACTTTCGCAAGCATGCCGCCGACTGGGACCGTATTCGCACGCTCTACGTTTCGGAAAGCGCCGTCGAGTCCGCCATCGTGGCGCGGCTCGACGGGCGCCCGCTCAAGCTGCTCGTCGACCTCGGGACCGGCACGGGCCGCATGCTCGAGGTGCTAGCCGACCGCTACGAGCGTGGGCTCGGCCTCGACGTCAACCAGCCGATGCTCGCCTACGCCGCGAGCCGCCTCAAGACCGCTGGCCTCGGCCGAGCCGAGGTGCGCCACGGCGACATCTACAACGTGGCCCTGCCGGACGGCGCCGCGGACGGGGTCGTCATCCATCAGGTCCTGCATTATCTATCGGAGCCGGCCCATGCCGTGCGCGAGGCGGCTCGTATCCTCGCTCCCGGTGGCCGCCTGCTGATCGTTGATTTCGCGCCCCACGGCCTCGAGGAGTTGCGCGAGCGTCACGCCCACGAGCGCCTCGGTTTCGAGGCGGACCAGGTGACAGCCTGGCTTGAGGAGGCCGGGCTCTCGGGCGTCGAGGTGGAGACCTTCTCGCCGGAGAAAGATGACGACCGCCAGCAGCTCACCGTGACGCTCTGGCTCGCGAAAAAGCCCGAGCGCGCGGACGCATCCGCAAAGCCTCAGAAACTCGAACGGATCGGATCATGACACCGCCAGGCAACGAAAGAAAAAGCCGGCTCCTCGGCGCGGGCGAGATCGACGTCTCGTTCGAGTTCTTCCCGCCGAAGAGCGAGAAGATGGAGGTGGCGCTGTGGTCGGCGATCGAGCGCCTAGCGCCGCTGTGTCCCGAGTTCGTCTCCGTGACCTATGGCGCAGGCGGCTCGACGCGCGAGCGCACCCACACGACGGTCACCCGCATCGTAAACGAGACGGCGTTGCGTCCCGCGGCGCATCTCACCTGCGTGGACGCAACGCGCGAGGAAGTGGACGCGGTCGCCCGCGCCTACTGGGATGCAGGCGTGCGCCATATCGTGGCACTGCGCGGCGACCCGGCAGGTGGCGTCGGCCATCACTACGTGCCGACGCCCGGCGGCTACGCCAACGCCGCGGAGCTGGTCGCTGGTCTGAAGCGCATCGCCAACTTCGAGATCTCCGTCGCGGGCTACCCGGAGAAACACCCTGAGAGCCCGTCCTTGGTTGCCGACCTTCAAAATCTGAAAGCCAAGGTCGACGCTGGTGCCGATCGCATCATCACGCAGTTCGGGTTCGACAATACCTATTACCTGCGCTTCCTGGAACGGGCGCGCGCGGCGGGCATCTGGGTGCCGATCACGCCGGGTGTGGTTCCGATCCATAATTTCCGCCAGGTGGCCGGGTTCGCGATCAAGGCCGGCGCCAGCGTGCCGGCTTGGCTTGCACGCCGCTTCGAGGGGCTGGACGATGATCCCGCGACGACCCATCTGGTGGCAGCCGCCGTAGCCACCGAGCAGGTCATGGATCTCGTCGACCAGGGCGTGAAGACGTTTCACTTCTACACCCTGAACCGCGCCGACCTCGTCTACGCGATCTGCCACTTGTTGGGCCTGCGCCCGCTGAAAGCCGCGCCGCTCGAGAGCCGCAAGGCCGCGAGCTAGAGTGCTTTCCGAAAAGAAGCACGGCAAAAATCAGGGGTCATGCCGTTTGGCGGAATGACCCCTAGGAGCTGAGAATGAGCAACAAGAAAGACATCCGCGCCATCCTTGAGAAGGCTGCCTCCAAGCGCATCCTGATCATCGACGGCGCCATGGGCACCATGATCCAGCGTCACAAGTTGGACGAGGCCGGCTATCGCGGTGAGCGCTTCAAGGATTGGCCGCGCGACATCAAGGGCAACAACGATCTCCTGGTGCTGACCCAGCCGAAGATCATCCAGGACATCCACGAGCAGTATCTCGCGGCTGGCGCCGACATCATAGAGACCAACACGTTCAACGCGCAGCGCATCTCCATGGCGGACTACGGCATGGAGGATCTCTCGTACGAGATCAACGTCGCGGCTGCGAATCTCGCGCGGGCGGCATGCGACAAATATACGAAGCTGACGCCCGACAAGCCCCGCTTTGTCGCTGGCGCCGTCGGCCCCACCAACCGCACCGCGTCGATCTCGCCCGATGTCAACAACCCAGGCTACCGCAACGTCTCGTTCGACGAGTTGCGCGAAGCCTACAAGGAGCAGGTCAAAGGCCTAATCGAGGGCGGCTCGGACATCATCCTGATCGAGACCATCTTCGACACGTTGAACGCCAAGGCCGCCGGCCTCGCCACGCTCGAGGCTTTCGACGAGGTTGGCGCCGAGTTGCCGATCATGATCTCGGGCACCATCACCGACCGCTCGGGCCGCACGCTCTCTGGCCAGACGCCGGAGGCATTCTGGTACTCGATGCGGCACCTGAAGCCGTTCTCGATCGGGCTCAACTGCGCGCTGGGTGCTGACCTGATGCGGCCGTTCCTCGCCGAGCTGGCTCATATCGCCGACGTGCGCATCTCCGCTTATCCCAACGCCGGCTTGCCGAATGCCATGGGCGGTTATGACGAGACGCCGGATGATATGGCTTGCGCCACCGAGCCGTGGGCGGCGGACGGCTTGATCAACGTCATCGGCGGCTGCTGTGGCTCGACGCCGGATCACATCCAGCACATCGCCGAGCATGTGTCGAAATACCCGCCGCGCGAGGTGCCGGACATCGCACCCAAGATGCGCCTATCCGGCCTCGAGCCCTTCGTGCATGGGTGACGCAACAGCACCGCGCCAACGACTACAGAAAGAGTTGATCAGAAGCATGACCACGGCAAGCGCAGCGCAGTCTTTCATCAACGTCGGCGAGCGGACCAACGTCACGGGCTCCGCGAAGTTTCGCAAGCTCATCGAGGCGAACGATTACGCGGCAGCCCTGGCTGTCGCGCGCCAGCAGGTCGAAGCCGGCGCTATGATCCTCGACGTCAACATGGACGAGGGCCTGCTCGACTCCGAGAAGGCGATGGCGACGTTCCTGAACCTCATCGCCTCCGAGCCCGACATCGCCCGCGTGCCGATCATGATCGACAGCTCCAAGTGGAGCGTCATCGAGGCGGGCTTAAAGTGCGTGCAAGGCAAGGCGATCGTCAACTCGATCTCCATGAAGGAGGGCGAGGAAGCGTTCCTTGATCATGCACGCAAGGTGCAACGCTATGGCGCCGCCGTCGTCGTCATGGCCTTCGACGAGGAAGGGCAGGCCGATACCATCGAGCGCAAAGTCTCGATTTGCGAGCGCGCCTACAAGATCCTGACCGAGAAGGTCGGTTTCGCGCCCGAGGACATTATTTTCGATCCCAACATCTTCGCCGTTGCAACTGGCATCGAGGAGCACAACGGCTACGGCATCGCCTTCATCGAGGCCGCGCGCCAGATCAAGGAGAAGATGCCGCTGGTGCACATCTCGGGCGGCGTCTCGAACCTCTCGTTCGCCTTCCGCGGCAACGAGCCGGTGCGCGAAGCCATGCACTCCGTGTTCCTCTATCACGCCATTCAGGCCGGCATGGACATGGGCATCGTCAATGCCGGCCAGCTCGCGCTTTACGACGATATCCCGGCCGAACTGCGCGAGCTGTGCGAGGACGTGATCCTCAACCGCCGACCCGACGCGACCGACCGCCTGCTCGAAGCCGCGCCGCGCTTCAAGGGCGACGGCAGCAGCGCCAAGGCCAAGGAAAAGGACCTCACCTGGCGCGAGGGTACCGTCGAGGAACGGCTCACGCATTCGCTCGTGCACGGCATCACCGATTTCATTGAGCAGGACACGGAGGAGGCGCGGCAGAAGCTCCCGAAGCCGTTGCAGGTCATCGAGGGCCCGCTGATGGCCGGTATGAGCGTCGTCGGCGACTTGTTCGGCGCCGGCAAGATGTTCCTGCCGCAGGTCGTAAAGAGCGCCCGCGTCATGAAGCAGGCCGTCGCCTACCTGCAACCCTTCCTCGAGGAGGAGAAGCGCAAGTCCGGCCTCGACGCCCTGCCGGCGGCGGGCAAGATCGTCATGGCGACCGTGAAGGGCGACGTGCACGACATCGGCAAGAACATCGTCGGCGTCGTGCTTCAGTGCAACAACTACGAGGTGATCGACCTCGGCGTCATGGTGCCGGCGGCGAAGATCCTGGAGACGGCGAAGCGCGAGAAGGCGGACATCATCGGCCTTTCGGGCCTGATTACACCGTCGCTGGATGAAATGTGCTTCGTCGCCGCCGAGATGGAGCGCGAAGGGTTCAGCGTGCCGCTACTGATCGGAGGCGCAACGACGAGCCGCGTGCACACGGCCGTCAAGATCAGCCCCAACTACCATCGCGGCCAGGCCATCTATGTGCTCGACGCGAGCCGCGCCGTGGGCGTCGTGTCGAACCTGCTCTCGGAGACGGAAAGCAAGAAGTACGTCGACGGCATCAAAGCCGAGTACGTGAAGGTGCGCGAAACGCATCTCGCCAACGAGGCGAAGAAGCAGCGCATCACCGTCGCGGCCGCCCGCGCCAACAAGTTCGCCATCGACTGGGCGAGCTACACGCCGCCGAAGCCGTCTTTCCTCGGCGCGCGGACCTTCAAGGAATACGATCTCGCGGCGCTCGTGCCCTATATCGACTGGACCCCGTTCTTCCAGACCTGGGAGCTGAGCGGCCGCTACCCCGCGATCCTCGACGACAACAAGGTGGGCAGCGAGGCGCGCAAGCTCTTTGCCGACGCGCGCGCGCTTCTCGATCGCATCGTCGCCGGCAAGTGGCTGACTGCCAACGCCACCGTCGGCTTCTGGCCGGCTAACAGTGTCGGCGACGACATCGCGCTCTTCACCGACGACGCGCGCAAGACCGAGCGGGCGACGCTGTTCACGCTGCGCCAGCAGATCGCCCGCGATCCCTCACGCAACCGCGCCCACACAGCGCTCGCCGACTTCGTGGCGCCGAAGGAGACCGGCCTTGCCGACTACGTCGGTGCCTTCGCGGTGACGACCGGCATCGGCGAGGAGGAGGCCATCAAGGCGCACATCAAGGAGACGGACGACTACAGCCGCATCCTGTTCAAGGCGCTGGCTGACCGCCTCGCGGAGGCGTTCGCGGAATCCATGCATGCGAAGGTGCGCCGCGAGCTGTGGGGCTACGCCAGGGACGAGAAGCTCTCGAACGAAGACCTGGTCCTCGAGAAGTATCGCGGCATCCGCCCCGCGCCTGGCTATCCGGCTCAGCCGGATCACACCGAGAAGCGCACGCTCTGGGATTTGATGAACGTCGAGGCGGAGGCCGGTATCGAGCTCACCGAGAGCTGCGCCATGTGGCCGGGCGCCGCCGTTTCGGGCCTCTATTTTGCCCACCCGGAGAGTCATTACTTCGGCGTCGGAAAGGTCGAGCGCGACCAGGTCGAGGACTATGCGCGCCGCAAGGGTTGGACGGTGGCGGAGGCCGAGCGCTGGCTCGCGCCGGTGCTCAACTACGACGCTGTGGCGGAGCGCCGAAACGTGGCATGATCGCGGCCTATCGATATGGCCCGTGAAAGAGGGGCGAGGAGGGGGACATGCCGTTTGTGAATCTGGCCGTGGCGCAGGCGACGGCAGCTTGGGTTGCGGCACCGAATCTCGTCAGCATGGTGATGGGCTATGGCCCCACCTACTATTACGCGGTGGCGGCTGTCGGAGCCGTCATTGTGCTGATTGGCGCCTTCATCGGCTCACGCATCACCGACACCATCGCCCGGCCGACCTTGCTGTCACTTGTCGCGGCCCTGTCGTTCGCGATCCTCGCGGCAGCTGTGGCGCTTATCCTCCTCGGGCCGCAGGTCGGAGTATCGGAATTCGCGACGCACGGCTTCACGTTCGCGCCTGTCGCGGCCGCGATCGCCGGCTATTTCTACACGACCCGCCGCACAAGCGCCTGAGCCAGCGCACCCAAACCATTGTTTCGCATAGAGGAGCCTCGTGCTAGACGAGGTTTGACGCTGGTTGTTGTCAACTTGGCGTGTGAATCGTGCTCTAAACATTGGGGTATCCGCCGTTCCGGAGGGGAAGCGTGCGGCGGCAACCTGGGGGAGATCCTGCACATGCTTGGACGTCTCGTACTCCTGCTGCTCCAGATCGTCATCGGCTGGTTCGGCAGCACCGCCCTCATGGGCTTCATCAAAATTGGCGATTTTCGTCTTTTCATCTTCGCCGTCGTCGCCGCCATCGTCGTGTTCTTGATCGGCATCATCGCGGCGCAGATCCTGAAGGACGTCGGCACGCCGTCGAGCCACACGTTGTCGTGGTCGCTCGTGTTCGCGCTGATCGCGGCCGCGCTCTGGACCTGGGGATCGCAGATCCCGCTGCTCTCCGAGATTCCGTGGGGACGCGTGCGGGCCGAGTATGCTGTTCTCGCTGCGGCGATCCTCGGCTACCATCTAAAGAAATAGCGCGCATCCAGCGCTGCACGAAAAAGGCGCGGGACCTTTGGGGTCTCGCGCCTTTCCCTTGCGTGCCCGCATCAGGAGGAGCGGATGAGCTGAACCGTCGTGGTCGCCATGGAAAGCGACAGGGGGGAAGCTCAGACCATGCCAACCACGATGGCAGCGATGAATCCGAAAGACATGAGCGCAGCAAATACGTTCAGTCGCATCGTGAGGTCCATCGTTGCCTCCTGCCGGTGAAGCCGGCTTCTTGGGGGGCTGCTCGTTTCGTCACGCACGTCGTAGACAGGGTGTGGTCGTCCCCGTTAGGGGAGGGCGTGACAGGGAAGGGGCCCGTCAAGCACAAAGAAGTATTGAGCAAAATCGTTCCGTGCCAAACGAAAAACGATCGTGCACCGCACCATAAATGGCGGCGATCTGTAGCGCGTGAAGAAAGAATTTTCCGGGAGTTGGCGGCGCTTGCGTCGTGCTGCGTTGCGTGTATGTGAACACGCAATTTTTTTGAATCCGCTGAAACGGTTGGCCGATCAGCGGCCCTGGAAGGCTGGCTTGCGCTTTTCGAGGAACGCACGCCGCCCCTCGGCGTAGTCCGCGCTGTCGAAGCAGGCTTGCACGGCAGCATCGAGCGCGGTCGTGTCCGGGTGCTCGGGGTGGCGCAAGAGCTCGTTGATCGTAAGCTTCGCGGCGCGCACAGAGAGCGGTGCGTTGGCGGCGATATCGCTCGCGAGCGTCCGCACCGCGATCTCCAGCATGTCCGTGTCAACGAGCGTGTTGACGAGGCCGATGCTGAGCGCTTCGGTTGCCGTGAAGCGACGCCCGGTGAACAGCATCTCCTTGACGAACGCAGCCGGCGCCAGCGCCAATAGCGGCGGCACCCACCGCGGATTGTAGCCGAGCCCGAGCTTGGCGGCCGGGATGGCGAACGTTGCTTTGTCGTCGGCAAGACGGAGATCGGCACAGGCAGCGATGCCTAGCCCGCCGCCGAGGCAGAAACCATGGATCATGGCGATCACCGGCTTGGTGGCGGCAAGCAACGCCGAGAACGCGGCGTGGTTCAGCTTGTCGTAGTCGGCGGCGGCCGCGCCGGACCGCTGGGTCTCGAACTCTGAGATGTCGGCGCCGGCCGAGAAGGCGCGCGTCCCGCTCCCGCGCAGGATGATGACGCGGACGGCCGGGTCCGCTTCCGCGGCCGCAACGTGCTCGGGAATCTTGGCCCACATGCCGGCCGTGAAGGCGTTCATCCGCTCAGGGTTGCTTGCGACGATCCAGGCCAGCGGCCCCTCGATCTCGAGCTGGAGATCCGCGGCGGCACTCTGAGGCGTATCGGTCATGGTTTCATCCCTTTATCAAGCGAATCCAGCTTGTGGCGGGAAACGGTTGTGCGCAACGCGGCGCCAAGCCTCAAGAGGGCCGAAATGCGCGTGCGTGCGGCCGGTTAACGATTGACGGGGCGGGCGCACACCGGTACCCCCTAGAGCGAGAAAGCCGAGCTATCTTCCATCTGATGGCAAAGCCGTAACCGGCTTATAATGCTGCCGAGCCCGGCTCGGAGAGCCGGGCAGTGAGGAGGCCGTTTTGGGGCCTCCCGCGGCGCGAAGGAGCAACGACATGAACAGCGCCAAACACAAGGCGCCTAGCGAGGCCCGCCATGGGGCTAACCGCGCTGACGAGGATGGGGTCTGGCGCTCGCTTCTGAGCGAGGCTGAGGCGGCGATGGCGGCCGAGCCGGCGCTGACCGGGTTCATCTACGCCACCATAGCCAGCCATGCCGTGCTGGAGGAAGCGATCTGCCACCGCATCGCGCAGCGCCTCGGCCACGCCGATGTGGATGCCGGCCTCATCGTGCACACCTTCCGCGACGTTCTCGGTTCGCAGCCGGACCTCGGTCGCGCTTTCCGTGCCGACCTTGCCGCCGTGCTCGAGCGGGATCCGGCGTGCACCCGCTATCTCGAGCCGTTTCTTTACTTCAAGGGCTTCCACGCGCTCGTGACGCACCGCTTCGCGCACGAGCTATGGCGTCAGGGCCGTCGCGATTTCGCGCTCTACCTGCAGAGCCAGGCCTCGCGCATGTTCGCGGTCGACATTCATCCGGCGGCTCGCCTCGGCAAAGGGCTGATGCTCGACCACGCGACCGGCGTGGTGATCGGCGAGACGGCGACCCTCGGCGACAACTGCTCGCTCTTGCACGGGGTGACGCTGGGCGGCAGCGGCAAGGTCATCGGCGATCGGCATCCGAAGGTGGGTTCCGGCGTGCTGATCGGCGCCGGCGCCAAGGTGCTGGGCAATATCCACGTCGGCAACTGCTCGCGCATCGCCTCTGGCAGCGTCGTCCTGCAGGACGTGCCGCCGCACGTCACCGTTGCCGGCATCCCCGCACGCATCGTTGGTCCTGCTGGAACGGCCGAACCGGCGCGCAGCATGGACCAGACGTTTATCTCGGAGACGTCCACCATCCCCGACGACTATGCGATGCTTTAGGCCGCGAACGCTTCTGGTCGTGTCGGCCGAAGCGGTTCTCGGTCTCCCAAAGACAAGGAGCGACAGGTGAAGAAGGAAGAGCTGGCCAAGCTGCAGGCGTATCTGAGAAAGACATTCGGCGCCCCGAAGCTGGAGGTGCGCGCGCAGCCCAAGAAGCAGGACATGGCCGAGGTCTTCATCGGCGGCGAGTTCGTCGCCACCCTCTATCGCGAGGAGGAGGAGGGAGAAATCTCCTATCAGTTCCAGATGGCCATTCTCGAGATGGATCTCGAGGAGGCTTGAGGGACGGGACGATCATGGCGCTCTACGATCTCGACGGCGTGGCCGTCGCGACACCGGCGGACGGCAGCTATTGGGTTGCACCGAATGCGGTGGTTCTGGGCAAGGTCGCTATCGAGACCGACGCCAGTATTTGGTTCGGCTCAGTGCTGCGCGGCGACAACGAGCTGATCCGCGTCGGGGCTCGGTCCAATGTGCAGGATGGCTGCGTGCTGCACACCGATCCAGGTTTTCCGCTCGACATCGGCGAGGATTGCACCATAGGCCACATGGTGATGCTGCACGGCTGCACGATCGGCCGCGGCAGTTTGATCGGCATCGGCTCGATCATTCTGAATGGCGCGCGTATCGGTGAGGAATGCCTGATCGGCGCCAACACGCTGATTGCCGAGAACAAGGTCATCCCGCCGCGGTCCATGGTGCTGGGCTCGCCGGGCAAGATCGTGCGCGAGTTGACGGACGAGGACGTGCAGCACTTCGGCGGCGCGGCCGGACGCTACGTCAAGAACTGGAAACGCTACAAGGCTGGCCTCAAACCGACGGCCTGATCAGCATCGCCGTGCCGCCCGCTTCGCATCGACCTCATCAAAAAATTTGAGCCGGACGCGAGGGGGAATCACGTCCGGCTCGAGGGTGAGCCCGGTTGGGCAGGGCAGGGAGCCCGGGCTCGGTACTAATTAGCGGGCGGCTGAGGCCGCCGACCAAGATCTTACTGACCGGCACCAACGCCGGCGATCGCGTCAGGCGCCGAGCGGTCGTTGGTATCGAGCGACACCCACACGCGCGGGTCGAGGTAAGACTGGCGCATGATGAAGTAGTAGCCCGAGGTATTCCACAACCGCACGTCATCAATCTTGTTGTCGAGCACGAAGTCGCCCTGCGCCGTGCGTACGGTCAGCACGGCATGGCCTTCGCCCTTCTCGTCACGTACGACGGTGAGCAGAAGCGAGCTCTTCGGCCACCCGCGCGCAAGCAGCATCTTCTGCTTCAAAAGCGCATAATCCTCGCAGTCGCCGCGATCCACCGGATAGGTCCAGTGCTCGCTGACGCCGTAAATCTCCTGGTCGGTTGCCGGCTGGACGGCATGGTTGGCCCAGCGGTTCACCTCGTCGAGTTCGCTCAAGCGCTCGGGCGTCGGTTGGAAACGCACGTCCTCGATACGCTGCGGGCTGCAATCCTCCGGGTGACGCTCGCAGAAGCGCACAAAGCCGTAAGGCGGCTGAGCCGGGCCGTAGACCCGCATGAATGGCGACATGCTGAAGGCGACTGTCTTAGGAACCGCCTGCTCCGCCATGGCATTGGTCGATCCGGCTGCTGCCGCCAGCAAACCGGCCACGCACACTACGAAACGCATCATACTCACTACCCCAACGAACCCTCTCACACGGCCTACATTACTCCAGAATTGTCGTGGCCGTCTGAAGTACGCAGCCAGAAATCGAGCAAAATTTGAGCCAAATTTATATTCCCCACGGGACATGTTTATCGCGCCCCGTCAGCCGAAATATCGCCGTAAAGCTTCCGGGTCGGGGATGTCGAGAAACTGCACGCCGATGCCGCGGTCGTGGTAGCGCATGACCTTGCAGCGCAGCTTCCCGAACATGACCTCCTCCCCGATTGGCGGACGCGCGTCGGTGCCGATCGAGGCGCCGGAGAGCGAGACGTCGAGCACGCGGCAGTCGACGGTCGTGCCGTCGGCGAGCCTCAGCGTTGACGTCTTGTTAGGAACCGAGATGCGGTGATGGCGACGTCCAAACGAGTTGCCGAGCTCATCCTTGTTGACGAGCCATGTGATTTGGGCCGCGAGCTTCTCGCGCTTGTGCTGGCTGACGCGGAGCGACATGGCAAAGCCGCCGTCGAACACCCGCACCACGACGCCCTCAATGCCGCCTAGTTCGTCCAGATAAGCCACGATGCGTTCGTCGATGTCGACTTCGACCGGGGCCATCAGCGAAACGCCGCCAACCGAGATATCGTTGAGGCGGCAAGGGAACTCTTGCTTGTTGGCGCGCATGAAGCGGCCGAGGAGGGCGAGCGGGTAGCGCTTATGGCGGCGCCGATCGGGGACGATGCGCGTGTCAAGCCGCAGCGACGGCTTCAGGGTGCTGGCTGCTGAGGTGGACGACATTGCTTTAATCCGCACATACTGAAGCAGACACCTTCGCGACCTCGAGAAGCGCCATTACAGCGGCTCTCGAGCCTTGCAGTCCCATAATGAAACAGCAGACTTAATGAACGACTAACCGCTGACCCGTCCTCGCACGCTTTCCAGCGGTCGAAACAAGACGTTGCATGGCATCTTATGCCGGAAAACGCGCAAAGGGGCGGCCTGGGTTTCGCGCCGGGCGACAGGTATCGGTTGCTATTCGCCCTGGGCCGCTCCGAGGCCCCCGTCGTAGACCCGGAACTGGCGGTGGCCCTGCCGTACGATACGCGCCGTGCGCACATGCGGGCCGAGCGGAGCCTGACGCTCAGCGAGGGCGTCGAGATCGGAGACGCCACTCTCCGGCCAGACCGTCTCAGCCGCCAGGAGCCGCAGGCGCGCAATGGTCGTCCCGGCGAGAAGGCGATGAGGCTCCAATACAACCAAATGACAGAGCAGGCGGTCGATCGCCTGTCCGGTGTGGATGAGCGGCAGCACGATCAACTCGAAGGGCGCCGGCGCCGCCGGAAACGCAGGGTTTGGCACGCTGAGCTCGGCCTCCCCGGTGAAGAGGCCAACCCGTCCGAGATCAGCGATCCCTTCCAAGTGATGGCCGAGAAGCGCTCGGTCGCCGCCACCCCAGAAGGTTAGAAAGTCTCGGGCCCGCAGCTGCAGGCCCAGGCTGTTGGAAAGGCGGGTGCCTGCCAGCCTGAAGCGGAAGTCTGCCGGGCCACTCCGTTCAAGGATGAAGGTGTCGAGCAGAAAATCGCTGATCCGGGCGGGCTCGATCTCAAGACGGCGAGGCGCGCGCCGCGAGCCTCTCACCTCGTTCCAGTACGCATAAACGGCTTGGGTCGACGGATGTCTCATCTCGGGTCGCTCGGCACACGCAACCCCTCCGGCGCCACAGACCTGCGGCGTCGTGTCCAGGAGCGGTCGCTCACTAAAATTCCGGCTCTAATCGTTTCAGAATGAGCCTTACCGTCGACAAGAGCAGCTTCCGTGCCATATGCACGAAAGCAACCATTCGCCGAGCGCCGCCGCGACCGTCACTAACGTGGGGCTGGCTTCGCCCCTGCATATGAGGAGACGAGCGTGTATCCGACGGCGCCCCCCCGAGAGCCCATCTTCAACGTACCGAGGCCGGTGCTCGTCCTGCTTGCCGTACTGGTGCTGGTGCATGTCGTGCGCAACGTCCTGCCTACGGACGACGATTTGTGGCTTGTGCTCGCGGGTGCATTCATCCCCGGCCGCTATGGCCCCTTGGGAAACGAGCTCCCGGGAGGCGAGCCCGCACTTTATACGTCTCCCTTTACCCACATGCTTTTGCACGGCGACTGGCTGCACTTGGGGCTTAACGCGGCTTGGCTGCTCGCCTTCGGCGGTGCGATAGCCGAGCGCATGGGAGCCGTGCGCTTCTTCCTTTTCTTTACTGTCTGCGGGCTGGCTGGAGCGGGCGCGTTCTACATCGCGAACGTCGGCTTGTTGCAGCCGATGATTGGTGCCTCCGGCGCCATCTTCGGTCTCATGGGCGGCGTGCTCAGGATTCTATTTCCGGCCGTGGATTCAGGCGGTTTTCGTCGTTTGCGCGAGGCGCCCCGCAGCGTGCGCGTGATGTCGCTTCGGGAAGCTTTGACGGATCGGCGGATCCTTGTCGCGAGTGCGATTCTCGTCCTCATAAATGTACTCGCCATGATAGGTTTTGGCGTTGCACAAAATTCGGGGGGAATTGCGTGGGAAGCCCATCTGGGCGGTTACGTGATGGGATTAATTACTTACGGTCTTTTCGACAAAGCCGCGCCCGCCGAGGGATATACGCAACCAAACGTAGATTGAAACTCTTGCGCCGCTTACGTGTTTGCATCACTCTTGTTCCAAAGTGCAAACTAGGTATGCGGAAGTTGCATGCTGGCGTTTGTGCGGCAACACGACTGGTGAGGCAAAAAACATAACAAATGTCTGCCCGCTCGGAGCGCTTGGAGTTACGCCGGGATGCATTCGAGCAAAGGCGGGCGGGAGGATACTTCATGAACGTCGGATCGATATTGAAATCGAAAGGACGCGCAGTTTCGACCGTAAGGCCGAATGCCACTCTTCTCGATGTCGTAAAGAAACTCGCTCCCAAGAAAATTGGTGCAGTTGTCGTTGTAGGCGAAAACGGCCACGTTGCCGGCATCATTTCGGAGCGGGACATTATTCGCGCCACGTCCGAGCACGGCGCTCAGGCCCTGAGCATGATGGTGTCCGAGGTCATGACGCGCGGCGTCATCTCCTGCCAGGAGACCAGTGAGCTCGACGAGCTGATGGAGACGATGACCAAGGGTCGTTTCCGTCATCTTCCCGTCATCGAGGACGATGCCCTGGTCGGCATCATCTCGATCGGTGACGTCGTCAAGTATCACCTTGCCGAGGTCCAGATGGAGGTTTCGGCCATGCGCAACTACCTCGCCACTGGCTGAGGGTTGGCAGCAAAGAAAAATGCAAACGGCGTGCCTTCAGGCGCGCCGTTATTTTTTCACTCGAGACTTTGGTCTTTACCGCCGTGCTGAGGACTTAGGGCGCCATCGTCTGGCTGCGGCTCTCGATATGATAGCGCCCGTCGAGCTCGCGCATGAGATCCTCGATTTCGCGCCTCGCCGCTGCTTCGCCACGTGCGATCAACTCGTCCGCGCGATGGAAATCGAACAAGCCGATGCCGTGCAGCCGCGGGCTGATCATGGAGTCCGGCGGATCGCCCGCAAGCCGCGAGCGCGCGATTCGATCCTGCACGATGTTGAACGCGTCAACCATCACCGTGGAGATGCCCGGCACGTCCTCGCCGCGCCCGAGTATCTGCCGCTGCAGGAGCCGGCGCACGGCGATGCCGTTCTTGCCAGTGACCGGCGGCGTCTCGTCCATGTCGTGGTCGGTGCTCGGCATCGGGCTGATGTTGGAAATCGTGCCCCGGTTCGAGATGTCGATGTTGAGGTTGACAGCGATCACGTAGCGCGCGCCGAGCGCCCTGCACACCGAGACCGGGATCGGATTGACGAGCGCACCGTCGAACAGCCAGCGACCATCGACCTTGATTGGCCGAAACACGCCCGGCAGGGCATAGGAGGCACGCACCGCATCGACGAGGTTGCCGCGCGACAGCCACACCTCGTGGCCGGTGCCGATCTCGGTCGCCACCGCCGTGAAGCGCCGCGACAAATCCTCGATGCGAGTATCACCAAGCTGCTTCGTCAGGCGATCGCCGAGGCGGCGCCCGGTGATGAGCCCGGTGCCGGACAAATTGAAATCGAGATAGCCAAGAACGCGCCGCCGGGTGAGGTCGCGTGCGAAACCTTCAAGGTCATCGAGCTGGCCTGCCACCTCGCATGCGCCGACCACGGCGCCGATGGACGTGCCCGCGATGATGTCGGGATAGATGCCGGCCGCATTAAGCGCCCTAACCACGCCGATGTGAGCCCACCCTCTGGCGGCGCCGCCGCCGAGCGCCAGTCCGATCTTGATCTTGCCTGTTCCGGAATTTGTCGTGGCCATGACAGACTCCACTTTCCGGTCCTCCCGACCGGGAGGATGAGCCGGTGCGATCCTGCGTGGAACCCGTCGCAACCCGAGCATCGGGATCCCCTCAACCCTTAACTGGAGACTAGCAGATTCCGATTAAAGCCCCCCTACCAAGGACGTGATCAAATTGAAAAATCGTTGCTGCACTGCAGCTTGTGAAGCAACGCTCCGATAGCCGAATTGGTTGCAGCCGCGCACCTAAGAGGGAGCTGGCTGCGTGTCGTCCGTCTAGGGATCGACTCGTTCGAGCGTGTGCGGCAGCTCGGTGCCAACCGTGATCGTCCGGTAGAAGCAGCTTTTCGCGCCGGTGTGGCAGGTAACGCCCGCTCCGCCGACCGACACCTTGAGCCAGATAGCGTCCTGGTCGCAGTCGACCCGCGCCTCTTTGATGGAGAGCGTGTTGCCGCTTTCCTCGCCCTTGCGCCAAAGCCGGCCGCGCGACCTGCTCCAAAAGTGTGCCACGCCCGTATCAATCGAAAGCTGCAGCGCCTCGGCGTTCATCCACGCGAACATCAGCACCGCGCCGCTGTCGGCATCGGTGACGATGGCCGCGATCAGGCCGTCGGCATCGAACTTGGGTTGAAGGGCCAGCCCCTGCTCGATCTCCGCTGCGGAGCCGCGGGGCGAAAAGGCTGAGGAAAAGCTGTCGGTCATGGCGGCCCCGCGGCGTTGAGGGACAATGCGTCCGGCAAATGCAACTCGAATGGTTGGTTCGGACGCCCTATATAGAGACCAACAGGGACGGCCGGAAGGAGAGGGCAAGCGCGCTCATGACGGATCTCGACGACATCTATAACCAGAGAATATTCGAGTTGGCGGCGGCGATCCCGCATTCCGACCGTCTCGAGCGCCCTGACGGCTCGGCCCGGGCCCATTCGAAGCTCTGTGGCTCCACCGTTGAGGTTGATATCAAACTCGACGGCGACCGTATCGCGGACTTCGGCCAGGCGGTGAAGGCATGTCTTCTGGGGCAGGCTTCGGCGGCCATCGTCGGTCGCGAGATCGTGGGCACGCCCGAGGGGGAGTTCCGTGCCGTCGCGGCCACCATGCGGCGCATGTTGAAGGAGAAGGGCCCGCCGCCCGAAGGGCGCTGGGTCGATCTCGGCCTGCTTGAGCCGGTTCGGGATTATCCGCACCGCCATGCCTCGACGCTGTTGGTCTTCGACGCGGTCGAGCGGGCTCTCGATGCCGCCAAGGCCGCTGAGGCCCCGCATGCGGCCGCCGGCGCCTGAGCGCAGGGAGAGAGAGGCGCCAATGGGCTGGATTGCAGCCATAGTCAAAGCGCCCATCCACGCATACCGCTGGACGTTAAAGCCGCTCATGGGCCTCGAGTGCAGGCACCTGCCGACCTGTTCGGAATACGCCCTCGAAGCCATAGACCGGAACGGCCCCTGGCGCGGCCTGTGGCTGACGCTGTCGCGGCTGTCACGATGCCATCCGTGGGGCAGTGCGGGCTATGATCCGCCGCCCGACATCCGCCACGAGCATCACCCCTTGGCTCCTTGGCGCTATGGCCGCTGGCGTCACGTCTGCCAAAGCTCAACTCCTAAATCTTCGCTCTGATGTGCACGCACCCGCGCGGATCAGCGAGAAGCGGGCGGGCATCAACCGACTTCCATCTGTTCCGCGCGGCACATCGCGCCGTCTCGGCGACGTCCAAGCTATAAGGACCGGGACAGCTCTCGAGGAGCGAAGCAATGACGACACCTTCCGATACGAACGACAGATCGCCGCTGATGCGTTTTCTCCGCCGGACAGTCGGCGCCGCGCTTCTGGGCATCGTGTTCTTTATCGCTCTTTGGATGGCGGTATTCGACGCCGTCAATTCGGCGTTGATCAGTTCGGGCACGGCCGTAGTGCTCGTGGCCGGCAGCAGCGTCTCCGAGACGTTTCAGACGATCTTCGAGGCCATCACCGAGGTCATCCTCGGCATCTTCGGCGCCATCGCGGACTTTTTCTCGTCGCTCTTCAACTGATCGAAACGTCAGTTGGCAACGGCTGCCAGTGGAATGGCGAACCGGGCGAACGGTCCGTGCGCGACGAAATCGGTGTCCTTGTCGCCGATCTGCGGGAACCCAAACTCGCTAAACACGTCCGAGACGCGCTGATCGGTGTCGAGGGCATCGAGCATCGCATCGATGCGATAGCCGATCGTAAGCGCGCCTGGCCCGACGGCGAATGCCAACCCGGCTTCGCCGTTGATCGCGGCCACGGCACGGTCGTCTTCCGCTTTGAAGTACGACGGCACAAACGGATCGTTGATGTGGCTTGCGAACTTCGCGGAGCCAAACAGAAGCGCAACCGAGGTGCCGCCGACGAGGTTCACGCCGCCACTCAACGGAACGCTGCCGCGCACGCCGATCTTGGGGCCAAGGCCATGGAAGTCATTGGCCATCAGGAGCGCCAGGGGCGGACAGCCGCAGCCAGGTTCGATAAGGGCAATGTCCCGTTCAATCGATGCGTACGTGAGCCCGCCGAACAGGTGAAGCTGGCCGCCGGCGAAAGTGACGTCCTTGCCCACCTCGAAGTCGACAAAGGTCGTTTCGGAATCGACTTTCGTATGCACGTCCGCAAAGGGGAAAGGGACACCGCTCGGGACGTCTGGAGCGAGGGGCACGCCCGGTAAGAAAGCGATGAGACCCGGCGAGATGGGGCCGCCGCTATCGTCCGCGTCGAAACGCCGATAGCGCACGGCGGCCTTCCAGCCGTTCTGCCACGTGTAGCCTAACGTGAACGCGCCGCCCCAGCCGTCGCCGTCGTCGAGATCAACCGGGGACCCCACGCCGGGATCGAATTCCGAAGGCCGATAGCCGACTTCGAAATCGGACGCGCCAAACACGGCCTGCGCTTCCAACTCGACATAAACGCCGGCTGGCGAGCCGGGCTGGGCCCACGCCGAAGCAGGCAGACAAACTGCGGCGACTGCCGCCAGCCGGCCAAAAGCGCGCCGCACGTTTCGGACAGGAAATAAGTTGGGGTTGTGCTTAGGGTGCATAAATCCTCCGCAATCAGAAGGTTGCCGAGTCGGAAACCAAGTCAAGGCGTTAGCAACGTGCGGCGCTGCGTTTCCCGCGTTTCGCTTGACTTTGCGCCGAAGTCCCCCGATTTAAGCGCCTGTCTTACGCGGATTGGTATGCCGCGAGTGAGAGGAGAGACGCTATGTCGGACGCAGGTTCCGAAGTCACGATCACGTTCCCGGACGGCAAGAGCCGCAAGGTCGCCGCGGGAACGACGGGTCTCGAGATCGCCAAGTCGATCTCCCCGTCACTCGCCAAGCGCACGGTGGCCATGAGCCTCGACGGCGCGCTGGCCGACCTTTCCGACGCCATCACGAAAGACGCTTCGATCAAGTTCGTGTCGCGCACGGACCCGGAGGCGCTCGAGCTGATCCGCCACGACGCCGCGCACGTCATGGCCGAAGCCGTGCAGGAGCTGTGGCCCGGCACGCAGGTCACGATCGGCCCGGTGATCGAGAACGGCTTCTTCTACGACTTCGCCAAGCAGCAGCCGTTCGAGCCGGAAGACATTCCGAAGATCGAAAAGAAGATGTCGGAGATCATCGCCCGCAACGCACCCTTCACGAAAGAGGTGTGGAGCCGCGACGAGGCGAAGACGTTTTTCCGCGACAAGGGCGAGCTGTTCAAGGTCGAGCTGGTCGACGCGATCCCCGGGGATCAAGAGATCAAGATCTACAAGCAGGGCACGTGGCTCGATCTCTGCCGCGGCCCGCACATGACGTCCGTCGGCCAGATCGGCAAGGCCTTCAAGCTGATGAAGTTCGCGGGCGCCTACTGGCGCGGCGACGCCAACAATCCGCAGCTTCAGCGCATCTATGGCACGGCCTTCGCGACGGAGGACGAGCTCAAGGACTACCTGCATCGACTGGAGGAAGCCGAGAAGCGCGACCACCGTAAGCTCGGTCGCGAGATGGACCTGTTCCATTTCCAGGAGGAGGCACCGGGCTCCGTCTTCTGGCACCCAAAAGGATGGACGCTCTTCCAGACGCTGATCGCCTACATGCGCCGCGCGCAACAGCGCGCCGGCTACGAGGAGGTCAACTCTCCCGACATGATGGAAAAGCATTTCTGGGAGCTCTCCGGCCACTGGGAGAACTACGGAGAGAACATGTTTACGACGACGCTCCCCGATGAGCGCGTGTTCTGCTGCAAGCCCATGAACTGCCCCGGCCACGTGCAGATCTTCAAGCACGGCCTCAAGAGCTACCGCGATCTGCCGCTCAAGATCGCCGAGTTCGGCAAAGTGCACCGCTACGAGCCGTCGGGTGCGCTGCACGGCATGCTGCGCGTGCGCCACTTCACGCAGGACGACGCGCACATCTTCATCACCGAAGATCAGATCATGGAGGAATGCCTCAAGATCAACGATCTGATGCTCGAGATCTACAAGGACTTCGGTTTCGAGGACATCTTCATCAAGCTCTCGACGCGCCCCGAAAAGCGCGTCGGCGCGGACGAGCTGTGGGACAAGGCCGAGAAGGCGCTCTCCGACGTGCTCGACGAGGTGACGAAGCGCTCGAACGGCCGCATCAAGACGGCGCTGCAGCCGGGCGAAGGCGCCTTCTACGGCCCCAAGCTCGAGTACGTGCTGAAGGACGCCATCGGCCGCGAATGGCAGTGCGGCACGACGCAGGTAGACTTCAACCTCGCGGGTCGCCTCGGCGCGTTCTACATCGACGAGCATTCGCAGAAGAAGACGCCGGTGATGATCCACCGTGCCATGTTTGGCTCGTTGGAGCGCTTCACGGGCATCCTGATCGAGAACTACGCCGGCCACTTCCCGCTGTGGCTTGCGCCGCTACAGGTCGTCGTCGCGCCGATCGTCTCGGATGCCAACGATTACGCTTTGGAAGTGGTGGAGAAGGCGAAGGCGGCGGGCCTGCGTATCGAGAGCGATCTCAGGAACGAGAAGATCAACCTCAAGGTCCGCGAGCACTCACTCGCCAAGGTCCCGGTCATCCTCGTCGTCGGCAAGCGCGAGGCGGAGGAGCGCAAAGTCTCCATCCGCCGCCTCGGCTCGCAGGAGCAGACGGTGACGTCGCTGGACGAAGCGCTCGCATCTCTCAAGTCCGAAGCCACTCCGCCCGATTTGCGGTGAATTCCGGGTGGTCCAATGCGACGCTTCATAGCTACCGGAAGAGTGCATCCAGAGCGGGCAGACGTTAGTTTCACCACCATTCGGTTGGGGCTCGCACCTCTTGGAAAGGCACAGGTCCACTGTGATTCTTCGCAGATCACTGTAGTAATCGAAGGTGATTTTGATGGATTTTTGAGTGCGCACATTACTGCGCACGAACTCGCATCGATGGTAACAGACGCGCTGGGTATGTTCCTCGGCACTGGTTACAGCGTTGAAATGATCCAGATCATCGAAGACAACGGCGACCCCCACGTTTTCGGAGTGCGTCCACTGGATGCCGATGACAAGACGCTGGGCTTCGCACAAGAAGAACAATTATTTGAGCAAGTTCTTAAGATGTCGGCGGCTGATGTATTTTTTCGCTTTGCAACCTCCGACTACGTCCGTGCGATTACAAATACGCAAGACTGCGCGACCTACTGCTATCGATCAATTGAGAGCATCAAGTCTGCACTCGCTCTTAAGACAGGTGTCGATTCCTGGAAACCACTGCATGAAGCGGTGGGTACGACACGTGAAACCATCGAGCAAAGCGTAAAGCGATTTGCTGATCCAGTGAGGCACGGAAACTGGATAGAGTTGCCTACAACGACGGCCGCTCAGCGATACGAGATGCTCAAGCTTACACGCGACATACTCCTCTCCTACTTGAAGCACGTAGGGGCAGAAGGCCGTTCCAAAGCCTAAATCGTAAGGTCATTGCCGCGTAGCAGGCTAACTACCCCAGTTTGAGTCCTTCGACGGCGCGCCCGCCGCTACTGTCATCCTCGGCTTTATGCCGAGAATTCAACTCACAGCGTGGGTGCGTTGTGTTGGCTGGAGAGCGTGCCCCGGTGGTGCGACGGATCCTAGGGACAAGCCCTAGGATGACAGTGGGGTGAGGGCTGCTACGCCACCGCCTGCTTTTCTGCCGTTGCCGCATGCTCGATAGCCTAAACAACAGCGTGCACAAGCGTCGCACGACAAAATGCCGACGTCTGTGCTATAAGGCGAAATGCAAACAAATCAGAGCATTTCTGCGCCCGTGCGCGTCGAACCCGTGTCGAACATTCCCAAAGCTCAGCGAAAGACCGTCGAAACGCTCCAGGCGGACGACTGTCGCTGGCCGTTCGGCGACCCGATGTCGGCGGATTTCCACTTTTGCGGCCACCGCAAAAAGGACGGCAGCCCGTATTGCGAAGTGCATATGCGGCTGGCGTTTCAGGCCGCCAAGCCGCGCGCGGTCTATCGGCCACACGCCGCCTAACCATCATCAGCAATACGCAACGCAGCGCGGCAACAAGCATGGCCGCGCCCGCGTTCGCGCGCTTTGCAGTGCATTCCAAATCCTCAAATCTTCAAGCAACGGATCGACATGAAGCATTTCAACGACAAGCACTTCGGCGATCGCCTCCAGGCTGCTGCGCAGGCCCGTCAGGCCATGCTGAAGCGCGCCGAGAAGCCCGCTGCAGATGACCCGAAGGTTCTTCAGCGCAAAGCCGAGCGTGAGGCCATTGCTGCCGCGCGCGTCGCGCGTGAAGAAGCGAAGGCGCAGGCGGCAATCGAGCAGCGCGCCCGAGAAGAAGCAGAAGCAACCGAGCGAGCAGCGATCGCCGCGCGCAAGGCACGCGAAGAAGCAGATCTCGCGGTCGCAGCGCTGGCGGAACAGAAAGCTCTTCGCGATGCCCGGTATGCCGCGCGAAAGAAGCGCAAGGCTTAGCTAGAGCTTCGGGGGTCTCGTCTGGGACGGTTCCCATGCCAAGGCATAAGAAGGCGAGTCAGCGGCGAAAACTCGAACCCAATGGTAGGCGCCGCTTACGAGAGCAGATCGGCGGGCAGCTTGCCGCCGTTGGCGACCAGCCTGGCCATCACCTGCTGGTGCAGCCAGATGTTCATTGAAGCCGAGTTCTTGGTGTTGCCCGTGTAGTTCAACTCCTTCGCGAGCTGCTTGCGGGCCTTGAGGCCGCTGTCCAGCTTCAGGATCTTCATCAGATCGACGATCGACCTGCGCCAGTCGAGATCCTTGTCCTCGGACTTCTTCGCAAGATCGTCGAGAGTAGCCGCAACGTCCACGCTTCCTGCGGGAGCAGGCTTCGCGGCCTCGGCAATCTGCGGCCGGGTCGCGGTCGCAAGGTCCCCGGGTTCCGAGTGAACGGGAGCTGCTGGAGCGGACGGGGCCTCCTCAGCTTTGGCGGGGCCGCCGAAGATGCCGGAGATGATATTGCCGAGAATGCTCATACGCTGATCCTCTCTGGTTGCGGGACGACACCGCCCGACGATCATGCGGCGCAAACGCGTTCGGCGCTTATGCGGCCGCTCGAGACCTCAAGCCTAGCCGCCTCCTTTTGAAGGGGGTCCACAATTCACGATTGTGGTTGCTCCTCTTCGCTCAAATTCGCGCCCACCGTGAAAGGCGCCTTTAAGCAAGGAGGCGCCGCTTAGCCCGGCGAACGCGGCACTGCGTGCAAGGACGAATGCTGCCGGTCTCATCGGACGCTAGCCCGCGCGGCGAGCGATATCGATGTCCGCGAAATCCGAGACACTGGGGAATGCCGGCGTGGGCTGCGTCTCGTCCTTGACCACGTGCACGACTGCGAGCCCGGCAATTCGCGCCGCCTCGAGCTCCTTCGCGTTGTCCGAGAAGAAGACGATCCTGCGCGGGAGAACGTCGATGTGCCCGGCAATCTGCGCATAGGACGCCGCCTCTGTTTTCGCGCCGATGTCCGTATCGAAGTATCCCGAGAACAAATCTCGAAGATCTCCCTCGGCGCTGTGAGCAAAGAACAGGAGCTGCGCTTTCGTCGAGCCCGACGAGTAAATGTAGAGCGGCAAACCCTCCGCGCTCCAACGCGTCAAGGCGGCGATGGCATCGGGGAAGATCGGACTCTGAAAGGCGCCGCTGCGATAGCCGTCTTCCCAGATCATGCCCTGCAGTTTCTTGAGTGGCGGGATTTTCTCATCGCGATCCTGCCATCGTTGCAAGGCGGCGATGGGATCGTCTCCGCCATCGATGCGTGAAGCCTGAGCGAGGATGTCGCCGATAGCGGAATCCTCCCGATGGCTGTCGACGAATGCCAGAAGCCGCTCGCGCGAATAGGCGAACAGAACGTCGCGAACGAAGCTGATCGGGCTTAGCGTCCCCTCGATGTCGAGCAGCACGGCATCGGCTTCAAGCCGCAATGGCCTTTGCGTCGAAGGTTCGAGCCTTGCTGCGGCGTCTGTCATCAGGCCGCTTCGTAGTTGGGAACGCCGTCCGCGATGGTGTCGCCGGTATAGTGCGCAATCCAACCCTTCGGATCGTTGAAGAGGCGGATCACCGTGAAGTTGCCTTCGCTGCCGCCATCGAACCAATGCTTGGTCCCCTGCGGAACGGACAGCAGATCGTCTGCGGTTCCCACCACCTGATAGACCTTGTCGCCGACGTGAAGATAGAACGCGCCGCTTCCCTCGACGAAGAAGCGCACCTCATCCTCGTCGTGCGTATGCTCGCTCAGGAACTTTTGGCGGAGCGTCGGCCAATTCGGATTGCCGGGACGGACGTGAATGACGTCGGCGTTGACGTAACCGCGCTCTGACTTCAACCGGTCGAGTTGCGGCTTATAGGCGTCGAGGATGTCCTCGGACGTCGCCTCCGCCGCGAGCGGTGTCGCCGCCTTCCAGCGCTCGAGAGTGGCTCCGGCCGGTGCGATCTCGCGGACGATGGTGTCAAAATCGGTCGTGTCGAGCAGAACCGTGGCCGGGTCCGCCGCGGAATAGACGATGAGCTGGGTCATGACTGGTAGCTCCTGAGGGCGAGGATCTGGCTGAAAAGAACCTCCAAGGCTTCGAGGTGTCGGGCCGCTTCGGCCGCGCTTCGGCCCCAGGCGTAGAGACCGTGGCCGGCCAGCAGATAGCCCGGGGCGCGGCAGCATCCGTTGGGCACCGGCCGAGCGAGGCGCTTCGCCACGCGTTTGGAGAGGGCTTCGATGTTCTGGTCGTTGGCGAATATTGGGACATCCACCGTCGTGTCGTGCGTCGTCACTCCGGCAAGCGCCTTCTGAAGCTCCCAGCCATGAATGCGGACCGATTTGTCGGATGCATGCGCGCGGCCGATGACCGTGGATGCGGGGCCATGGGTATGGAGGATGGCGTTGATGTCAGGATCGTCTCGATAGAGGCGCACGTGCAGGGCCGCTTCGGCTGACGAGCCGGGACGCAGGGGAGCCTCGAGCTCCTGCACGAGGACGTCGCTGGCCGTCAGGGCACCCTTATCGACGCCGCTCCGCGTGATCGCGATCCGCGACGCATCGATCCGAACCGAGAAGTTGCCCGAAGTTGCGGGAACCCAATGGCGTTGCGCCGCCGCCCGGAACCCTTGCGAACGAAAAAAAATGCATCGCGGCTGAAATTCGGAAGAAGATAGCGGAATTCCACACGTCAAAGCCGACAAAGCGAGATCGGCCCTGACGTCCCGCTCGGGCCCTCAAAGGGGGCACCGAACCCGTTCCTGCGCCCGTTAGCCCCTTGCCGACCACCCCCGCGGGCCCGTAAATGCGCGCATGATTCACCTCGACAACATCTCCAAGCAGAACGGTCACCAGATCCTTTTTATCGAGGCGTCGGCGGCGCTGCTCAGGGGCGAGAAGATCGGCCTCGTCGGGCCTAACGGCGCCGGCAAGACCACGCTGTTCCGCCTGATTACGGGCCAGGAACAGCCGGACGAAGGGCAAGTGTCCGTCGATCGCGGAACCACCATCGGCTACTTCAGTCAGGACGTGGGGGAGATGGAAGGCCGCAGCGCCGTCGCCGAGGTCATGGATGGCGCAGGCCCTGTGAGTTCGATCGCAGCCGAGCTGGCTGAGCTCGAGGCGGCCCTCGCCGACCCGGACCGTGCCGACGAGATGGAAGGCTTGATCGAGCGTTACGGCGAGGTCCAGGCTCGCTTCGAGGAGCTCGGCGGCTATGCGCTCGAAGGGCGCGCGCGCGAGGTCCTGGCAGGCCTGTCGTTCAGTCAGGAGATGATGGACGGGGACGTCGGCAACCTGTCGGGTGGCTGGAAGATGCGCGTCGCGCTGGCTCGCATTCTGCTCATGCGCCCCGATGTGATGCTGCTTGACGAGCCGAGCAACCATCTCGACATCGAAAGCCTGATCTGGCTCGAGGAATTCCTCAAGGGCTACGAGGGCGCGCTGATGATGACCTCGCACGACCGCGAGTTCATGAACCGAATCGTGGCCAAGATCGTCGAGATCGACGGCGGCACGTTGACCTCCTATTCCGGAAACTATGAATTCTACGAGCAGCAGAGGGCGATCAAGGAGAAGCAGCAGCAGGCTCAGTTCGATCGCCAGCAGGCGATGCTGGCCAAGGAGATCCGCTTCATCGAGCGGTTCAAGGCGCGCGCCTCTCACGCTGCCCAGGTGCAGAGCCGCGTCAAGCAGATCGAGAAGATCGAGCGCGTGGAGCCGCCGCGCCGCCGCAAGACTATCGTCTTCGAGTTTCCGCAGGCGCCACGCTCGGGAGAGGATGTCGCAACCCTCAAGGGCGTGCACAAAAGCTTCGGTTCGCGCAGCATCTACGAAGGGCTCGACTTCCAGGTGCGCCGCAAGGAGCGGTGGTGCGTGATGGGAATCAACGGCGCTGGCAAGTCCACGCTGTTGAAGCTCGTGGCGGGGGCTACCGAGCCGGACACGGGCCAGGTTGCGCTCGGTGCCAGTGTCAGGATGGGCTACTTCGCCCAGCACGCCATGGACCTTCTGGACGGCGAGCGCACCGTATTTCAGTCGCTGGAGGATGCTTTTCCGCAGGCGGGACAGGGCTCATTGCGCGCGTTAGCCGGCTGCTTCGGTTTCTCGGGCGATGACGTGGAGAAGAAGTGCCGCGTGCTATCGGGCGGGGAGAAAGCGCGGCTCGTCATGGCGCACATGCTGTTCGATCCGCCAAACTTCCTCGTGCTCGACGAGCCAACAAACCATCTCGACCTGATGACCAAGGAGATGTTGATCGAGGCGCTCGCGGCTTACGACGGCGCGATGCTGTTCGTCTCGCATGATCGCCACTTCCTGGCAGCACTCTCAAATCGCGTGCTTGAGCTCACACCGGACGGCATCCACCAGTATTCCGGCGGCTACACCGAGTACGTCGAGCGCACAGGTCAAGAGGCGCCCGGTCTCAGGAGCTGAGCCTCGCGAGCTGAGCGAGCGTGACGAGGCGCGATGCCGTGCGCCGATCAGCCGGCCACGCGGGCGAAGATCGCCATGATGACGCAGATCAGCACGAACTGCGTCACGACGCGGATGCGCATCAGTCTCTGGCTGCTGTCCTCGCCGTGCCCTGAGACCATGTTCCAGAGCCCAAGCAGCAACCCGGTACCGATCGCAGCAAAGAGCGCGATCGCTGCGTAAGGCGCAAACGCTCGTAGTATCTCGGACGGACTGTACGCGAACGCCGCCGAAGCTCGTGCGTGCAGAGCGTCGAAACCGAAATAAATCGCGATCGCGGCAAATGCAGCGATGACGCCTGTCATGCCGAACGCGAGGACATAGCGAACGTTGTGTCCGGTGACGCCGCCACGGGCCTCGTCGCCGGAGAGGACGAGATGGTGTGCTTCATCGTAGGTGGCCATGACATGAGCTCCTTCTCTACGACCCAATGATCAGGCGCGGATCGGTCCGAGATCGTACAAGGCCGATCCGGTCGAGCCAGGGTGCTTCCCTGACAGCATGATTTTAGCACTTCGAGGCCCCGCAGAACGGCATTTCGTATCAATGCGTTCGCGATTGGTTACCGAGCGCTTGCGCGAACTTGGCGCTGCTTAGCGTGCGTCGCGCCAGCTCTTGTAGGGCGAGGCGCGCAGCAGCGCGAACGCCAGCGCGAGCACCGCGCAATAGGCGCCAACGACGATCGCCGTGTTGACCAGTTCGACCCACGCATGGCCGACGGAAAGGGCGTGCAGCGAGGCGTCGGAGGTCGCATAGACGATCTCGATCTCCTGGCCGGGGCTGTAGCGTGCGGCGTCGTCATCGGAAAGGTGCACCGCGCCATCGATCACCGCGGGGCCTGGCAGATCCAGCGCATAGGCGACGACAGCTCCGCCTTCCGGTCGCGAGAGGAAGGACGCCGGTTCGATGCTTCGCACGATGGCGGTCGCGGACTGCCCGAAGTCGCGAACCTCGCGGTAGCGCGCAAGGTCCAGCCCGAGCTCCGCCAGCGTTGCCAGTAAGACGAAGGGTGCGGTCAGCAAGAAAAACGAAAGCTTGAGGTCACTCACGGCCGCCTCCCCAAAGTTCAGCCTGACCTACAACCAATATAAATCCGGGCGCTGTTCTCTGGGAGACAGGCCTGCCGGACTATCCACATCTCGCGGGGTCAAACTGGGGCGAAAGGGTCTTTTCTGCTCAAGTCGCGGATTTCGCTCAAATTGTCGGCACCCCGTAGTGGAGCGCTTAAGCGGGCGGCGCCACATATGGGACAGAGGCCAGCTCAGCTGCGTCTCGAACTGTAATCACGAAGCTCATTCGGGAGACGTCAGCATGTCGTTCCTTAAGTCCACTCTTGCGGCAACGGCCGCTATAGCAATGGTGCTTGCGTCGCTCGGCGCGCCAACGGTCGCATATGCCAAGAAGGGCAAGCACGGTCACCATCACCACGGCCATCATCACCATCACCACAAACACAAGCGCGGAAAGTACTATCGCTACGGAGCCGGTGCTGCAGCAGCCGCGGCCATCATCGGAACCGCCGCCTACTACGACTGCAAGAAGTGGAAAGACCGCTACAAGCGCACGGGCAATCGCTACTTCCTCGATCGCTACTATGCCTGCCGCTACTAGGACGGTCTGCTGACCAAGTCTCGCACGATCGCACAACGCCTCATGAGCGCGGTGCGATCGTGCCTTGGCGCCCGTCTCTTGTCCCTGTTCCGAAAGAGACAGCCAACTGCATTTGTATCGGCCAGTGTCTCCTCATCACGCCACCCGCGAGCTGGCTGAGACCAGCACGGGTTGTCAGTAACAGGAGACGAAGAGAATGACGTTTATGAAGTCGGCCGCAGTCGCGGCGATTGTTGCGACGGCCGCCCTCGGGACCACGATGAGCGCGGCGGAAGCCGGAAAGAAGCACTTGCACGGCGTCCACAAGCACCACCATCACAAGTTCCACCACCACTTCTACGGCCCGAAGATCGTGATCGGCAGCTCGGATTACGGCTGCAAGCACTGGCTGTACCGCTACAAGAAAACCGGCAAGAAGTACTTCCTCAACCGCTATTACGCCTGCATTTACTAATCGCAACAGCGAACCCACCACAACGAAAAGGGCCCGGCTTCTTTGCGAAGCCGGGCCCTCATCGTTCAGAGGCAGCTTAGACTAGCGCCGCTTCTTGTGATGGCGATGATGGTGGTGATGCCGCGGCGGCGTGCAGCGCTGACGGCCCCAGATATAAGAGCGATGCCAGCCGCGACGATCACGTTGGCACGACACATGAAGGCCATGCACCTGGATCACGTCAGATGTGACGCCACTGGACGAGGCTTGGCCCGCCGCACTGAGCGGAGCGGCATGTGCACTGGATGCAAGGAACGCGAACGAGATCGCGCCGGCGAGCCCAGCAAGTGTTTTCTTCATGGTCGTCACCTCCAAGGAAATGGCCGTCTGGCAGGTCGCGTGAATTTTTCCCGCCTTCTGGCCGATTGTGGAACAGTGCGCCGCACGCCGACATCACTCCCCGAGCACGCCGTGCGACGAAGAATTGTTTGCATAACCCGACATTAATCGGAGATGAACGCAGGTTCATGAACCTCTAGGTGTGCTCGTGCAACATACGGATTGTCATACTGCTGTCATTGGTGGTGGCCCCGCTGGCCTGATGGCGGCGGAGACGCTTGCCACGTCCGGAGCGAAGGTGACGCTGTACGAGCGTATGCCGCGCATCGCGCGCAAGTTCTTGCTTGCGGGGCGCGGTGGGTTGAATCTCACGCACAGCGAGCCGCTCGACGTCTTTCTCACCCGCTACCGCAGAGCAGCACCAAGCCTACGCGCTGCAATAGAGAAATTTCCACCGGCGGCCTTGCGCGCCTGGTCCGAGGAGCTGGGACAGGAAACATTTGTGGGTTCGAGCGGTCGCGTGTTTCCGCGCGCCATGAAGACGTCGCCGTTCCTGCGGGCTTGGCTGAAACGCCTTGAGAATCTCGGCGTCGAGTTGCGTCTCGGTCATCGCTGGAAGGGCTGGGACGAAGACGGCGGATTGATTTTCGAGACGGCTGCGGGAGACGTCGGCGTTGCTGCGTCCTGCACCGTGCTGGCGCTCGGCGGCGCGAGCTGGCCACGTCTCGGCTCGGACGCGAGCTGGATCAACCCGCTCGCGGAGGCGGGAGCACTGATTACGCCTCTGATGCCGTCGAACAGCGGGGTTCGGGTCGCCTGGAGCGAGGTCTTCCGAACGCGATATGCGGGCACGCCTCTTAAACGCATCGCGATGACGTGCGGTGGCGAAACCGCACGTGGCGAAGCAATGATCACCGCCGAGGGTATCGAGGGCGGTGCGATCTACGCGTTGTCTGCGCCGATCCGCGAGGCGCTTTCAGAACACGGCGCGGCGGAGATCATGCTCGATCTGCGCCCAGACGAGCAGAAGAACGAGTTGCTCGAGCGTCTCGCCAAGCCGCGCGGCAAGCAGTCCCTCGCAACCTGGCTGCGCAAATCGCTTCGACTTGAGGGCGCCGCTGCTGGCCTGCTGCACGAGGCTGTGCTTTCTTCTGGCACCTCTCTCGGTAGCATGACCGCGGAAGCGCTCGCCGAGCTCATCAAGGCCGTGCCGATCCGCACGACGGGGTTAGCGTCGATCGATCGCGCCATCTCCACGGCCGGCGGCCTCTCCTTCGACGAGCTCGATGAGACTTTCATGCTGCGCGCCCGTCCCGGTACTTTCGTTGCCGGCGAAATGCTCGATTGGGACGCGCCAACAGGTGGCTACCTTCTGCAGGCGTGCTTCGCCACCGGACGCGCCGCCGCCGAAGGCGCACGCGCCTATCTGGCGCGCGAACTGGCGAGCAATCCGTCTGCGTGATGCGCGCTCGCCGTGCGGTCAGCTCTCGATCTCGCTTCGCAAAAGCTCGAGCTCGAGCCAACGCTCCTCGGCCGCGGCGAGCTTGCTCTGCACGTCCGCGAGTGCATCCGAAAGCTCGGTGAAGGCCTTGCGATCGCGCGCGTAGAGGTCCGGCGCTTCGAGACGGCGCGAAAGCTCGGCCTGCTTGGCCTCGAGCGCCGCGATCTCGGCCGGCAGCGTCTCAAGGGCGTGCTTGTCCTTGAACGACAGCCTGCGCTTAGCCTGCGGCGGCGCTGATTCGGAAATGTCTGCCTTGCTCCTTTCGAGCGGAGCCGCAGGCTTCGCGCGCGCCTCCCGGCGCTTCAAGTCCTCTCCGCGCTGGGCCAGCATGTCCTGGTAGCCGCCCGCATACTCGGTCCATCGCCCGTCTCCCTCAGGCACAATGACGCTGGTCACCACGCGATCCAGGAAATCGCGGTCGTGGCTGATCAGCATAACCGTGCCCTTGTAGTCCGCCAGCACGTCCTCGAGCACATCGAGCGTTTCGAGATCGAGATCGTTTGTCGGCTCGTCGAGCACGAGCAGGTTCGAAGGTGTCGCCAGTGCGCGCGCCAGCATCAGCCGTCCGCGCTCGCCGCCCGAGAGCGCACCGATCGGCGTCAGACGCTGCTCCGGCGCAAACAGGAAGTCCTTCATGTAAGCGACCACGTGTTTCTTCTCGCCGCCGATCGAAACCGTGTCGCCGCGCCCGCGCGTGAGCGCCTCCGAAAGGGTCCACGCCGGATCGAGGCTATCGCGCCCCTGGTCGAGCGCGGCCATCTCGACATTGGCGCCGAGGCGAACCTCGCCCCCGTCCGGTGCCAGCGTGCCCGTCAGAAGAGAGACGAGCGTCGTCTTACCCGAGCCGTTGGGGCCGACGATACCGAGGCGATCGCCGCGCATGAGCCGCAGCGAGAGATCGCGCACAATCGAACGCCCTTCGAACGACTTCGAGATGCCTTTCGCCTCGATAACGAGCGCACTCGAAGTCTCAGCCTCTGCGACCGACAGCGTCGCCTTGCCCTGCACCGCGCGGTGCTCTCGCCGCTCCTGACGCAAGGTGCGCAGCTCCGCCATGCGCCGCACGTTTCGTTTGCGCCGCGCGGTCACGCCGCCGTGCACCCAGTGCTCTTCGGCGACGATCTTGCGGTCGATCTTGTGCAGACGCGTCTCTTCCTCGGCGAGCTGCTGGTCGCGCCAATCCTCGAATCCCTTGAACGAAAGCTCGACGCGCCGCGCGCGTCCGCGGTCGAGCCATACCGTCGTGCGCGAGAGCTTTTCGAGTAAGCGGCGGTCGTGGCTGATGATCACCATCGCGGCCCGCGATTGCGCGAGTCGGCCCTCGAGCCACTCGATGGTCGGCAGGTCGAGATGGTTTGTCGGCTCGTCGAGCAGCAGGATCTCCGGATCGGCGGCAAGCACGTGGGCGAGCGCCGCGCGGCGCGCTTCACCACCGGAGAGGTGCATTGGATCTTCCGTCTCATCGAGCCCAAGCTCCGAGAGCAGATAGCGGGCCTGATGCACATCGTCGCTCGCAGAGAGGCCTGCCTCCACGTAGGCGAGCGTGGTCTCATACTGTGAAAGGTCCGGCTCCTGCGGCAGGTAGCGCACGAGGGCACCGGGCTGCACGAAGCGACGGCCACGGTCAGGCTCGATGGCCCCGGCCGCGATGCGCAGAAGCGTCGATTTACCGGAGCCGTTGCGCCCGACGAGACAGATCCGCTCGCCCGCGCCGACGGCCATGTCGACGCCATCGAGCAGGCTTGTGCCGCCGAACGTCAGCGCGATGTCGGTGAGCTGGAGAAGGGGAGGGGCCATGAGCGAGCGTGGATGCCGTTAGGGAGGTGAAGACGCAGCGCGTCTATACAAGGTCCGGGGGGCCGAAGGCCAGCGCCGCGGACAACGGCGCTATTGGGCCTGCATCAGCGCGTCGAGGGCATCGAAGGTAGTGCGGCCGAAGCTCCCATCCACGCCGCCGGTGTAGTAGCCACCCGCGGCAAGCTTCTGCTGCAGCGCGCGGCGGAACTCCCGGCTCCAGGCGCGGCTATTCTGCATCATCTGCTGATAGGTGAACGCGTACCGCCGCTCGAGCGCGCCATAGATATAGTTCGCCGCGAGCTGCGGGTTGCGCTGAACGCCGATGCCCTTGTCGTAGTGGTAGGCGAGGTTGTGGATGGCGAGCAGCTGGCCCCGCTCGGCTGCCTTGATGTACCAGGCCGCCGCAGCCTTGGGATCCTTCTCGACACCGCGCCCCGTCGAATACATGGTACCGAGCGCCGCCATGCCTTCCGCGTCACCGGCGTCGGCCGCCCGCTTGTACCACTGCACGGCCTGCAGATGATCGGCCGCGACGCCGCCTCCACCTTCGAACATCAGGCCCACGGCCACCATCGCCGGCGTGTAGTCGGCCTCCGCCGCCTGCTTGAACAGCTTGACTGCCTCGAGCGGATCGCGCGTCACGCCCTCGCCGTCGCGATACATGCGGCCGAGGCGAAACACGGCGGCTACGTTGCCGGCATCAGATGCCTTGCGGATCCAGCGCTCGGCTTCGGCCATGTCCTGCGCCGCGCCGCGCCCCGCGGCGAGCGCATCGCCATAGAGCAGCATGCCGTTGGTGCTGCCAGCCGCCGCCGCCTTCTTGTACCACGCGACGGCCTCGGCATGATCGCGCCCGACGCCGGTACCGTTCGTGTAAAGCCGTGCGAGGAACATCATGGCCGGCGTGCTGCCGCGGTCGGCGACATCGCGCAGCGCCTTAAGGTAGCCCTCCGCGTCATCGCCGACGCGCCAGACCGTGAGTGTTCCCTGCGAGCCCGGCGTCCGCGTTTTGATCGCCTCGACCAGCGTATCAGTGTCGCTGACAGGAGCGGTGTCGAACGCGGTCACGACATCCCCGAAGCGCAGGCCCGCCTTTGCTGCTGGCCCGCCGGCTGTCGTCGAGACCACGAGAACGCCGCTGCCGTTGTCGAGACCGAGCGCTCCCGCAAGCGCGGGATCGTTGATGCCATCGAGCTGAATACCGATGTAGGACGACGTCTCCTGCCCAGGCATCGGATCGAACGTCACCGGCACCTCGACGGCCCGCCCGACAAGACGAAGCGTCTGCTCTGGCGCGGTCTCGGAGCCGCCTGGCAGAAAGGGCAGCTCCGGCGTCGGGGGAGTGTCCGGTTCGTCCGACGCGCGGCCCGGCGGCAAGAGGCGGATGATATCGCGCGGGTCCGGCTCCTCGTCTGCGACACGCACGACGACGGACGGCACGGCTTCTTGCCCTGCCGCAATGGGCAACGGTGAAGCGGCGGACGCGGCAGATAGCGAAGACAGCGACCAGGCAAGCACGGCCGCCAGAAGGGAACGACCCGTCATAGTTCAGCTCGGACTGATTGCGTTCGCGCGAATGCTACCCTCACGCTCCCATCGGGGCAAACCCGATGACGTCGCGGCCGCAAGAAGCCTACGCAACTAGGCCGAGGCCGGCTTCCATTTGCCGGGCGCAGTCTGGCAGAAGATCGCCGTGTTCGTGCTCTTCTCGTCGGCGTCCTTCTGGTCCTTCTTCTTGCGCAGCTCGAGCTCGGTCGTGACGCGGCGGCATTGCGTGTCTGGCGGCAGCCCACCGATTCGCACAACCTCCTCGTCGGACACGGGCTTCGCGGCGGTGGCGGCTGGCTTCGACGCCGCGGAAGGCGCGGTCGGCGGCGCATCGGTCGCCGTCGCAGGATTGGAGGCGCTCGCAAACCCGCTCGGAGTTGACTTGCCATCGGCATTTGGCGCCACAACCGTATCTGCGGCGACAAGGATCGCAGGATCGTTCTTGAGGTCAACAGCCGACTGCGTGGGCTCGGCCACGATCGTCACCTGCTTGCGGCCGTCATTCGAGGTGAAGCTGTCGATGACGCGTTCGTTGGGATCCTTGCCCACCGCGTCGTTGGCGCGCCGCGCCACCTCGCGGCGTTCCTGGCGCGACAGATGCTCGAAGATCGCGGCCCCGATGGCAACCGCAGCCACCACGCCGAACGCCTTGCGGAACGGCCCGCCGACGATGATCGCGCCTCCGACAACTGGCGCGGCGACCTTTGGCAACACGCGAGCCGGAGCCCGAACGACCTTTTTGAATGTGCGGCGCACGCCGAATTGGGCGTCAGCCGGCGGTGGCAGGCTGGCGAGCGCGAGCGCGCCCGCGAGAAAAACGCAGAAAATGCGGGTCAGCATGACGCGACTCCCAGGAAGATTCCCAGAAAGCCCCACGCTTGGCGCCCGAGGAGTTCTGGTCCGGCGAACTGGATCCGGCCCGAGATTAGCAAACCAAAGAGGGCGGTGGAGTGGCATTTACCGAGAATATCAGCAAGATAGATCCGATTTTCTACTCCACTGTAGACGTTAACTACTATCTGGATGCGCCCTGCGGGGTGCGCTAGGAATTGCGCGTGGGGGCATCGCGGGTCTGGAATGCCGGTTCAAAGAAGAGGGACGTCCCGCCGCCGGACTGGGCGCTTCGTTGCCCGCCTGGTTGGCAGCGTGGCAGCTTATGGTCTCGCGGCGACGGCATCGGAAGCCTTCGACGCCAGCCGCGTCGAGCCCAGTGTTTACAAGATTTACAGCTTCGTCCCCGGCCAGAATGACCAGTACACGGTCTCTTCCGGCACCGGCTTTCTCGTTTCGGGTCGCCGCTATCTCGTAACCAACTTCCACGTCGTCGAAGGTGGGCAGCATTTCTACATCGGCTTCCGCAAAGGCGAAGAAGCCAAGCTGGTCGAAGCCCGCCGCGTCGACGGACGCCCAAACGTGGATCTGGCCCTTCTCGAGGCGCAGGAGGATCTGCCAGGCGAAGCCTTGAGGATTGGCGAGTACGAGCCCGATAAGCTGACAGACGTGGTGGCGATCGGCTTCCCCGGTGCCGCCAACCTGAACCGCGCGCCGGTGCCAAGCCCGGAGGCGCAAGGCGTACCGTTAACGGATCTCGAGTCGACGGTCACGACGGGCGTCGTCTCGCGCATGACCTTCACCAATTTGACGGTGAGCCCGAGCCAAACGCTGAGCGTGCGCACCGTGCAGCACAGCTCCGCCATCAACCCCGGTAACAGCGGCGGCCCGCTTCTCGATGCCTGCGGCCTGGTTGTCGGTGTCAACACGCTGCAAGGTCTGAACTCGCAGGGACTGTTCTTCTCCGTGCATGCCGGCGAGGTTGCTCGCTTCTTGCGTGACGCCGGAATCCCGTTCGCAGCCACCACGCGCCCGTGCACGGCGGGGTTCAGCTCGAGCTTCGTGCCGCTCGCCGTGGCGCTGACGGTGGCCCTCGTGCTCGGCGCCGCGGCCGTGATGCTGCGCGCGAACCGTATCCCGGCCTGGCGCGAAGCGCTTGCGCAAACCGCAGCGCGTTTTGCGGGGCAGGGCAGGCGAAAAGGGAAGCGGCTTGCTTCGCCCTCAACCTCAGCAGGATCCCCGCCCGGCGCCCTTTACCTGCGCCCTGTGTCCGGCGGCATACCGATCCCGCTCGATGAATCCGGTAAGGCGCTAACCATCGGGCGCGGCCCCGGCGTCGACATCGTCGTTCCCGACGACGCGATCTCCAAGGCCCACGCGCGCCTCGTCTGCGATCGCGCGAACGATAGCCTCCGCATCACCGACCTCGCTTCGTCGAACGGCACCTTTGTCGACGGTGCACGCATTGCGGAGGAGGAGGCATCCCCTGGTGCGCTTTTGCGTTTCGGTACGGTGGAATTCAAGCTCGTGCGCGAGCCACGCGCGCGCTCATCCGTCGAGAAGCACGAATTGGAGGGCGGTGCCTGGATGCTGTCGGGCTTCGATCCGTCCGGCCGGGCCATGCAGTTCGAACTGCGCCCGGCAAAGGAGCTAGCTTCGGGTGAGCCAACCGCCGCCGCATCGTGGACAATCGGTCGCGACCCGGCCCGTGTCGATTTCGTCATCGAGGACAAGAGCGTGTCGGCGCAGCATGCCGAGATCCTCTACAACCCAGGTCAGTCCCTGAGATTGCGCGACTTGGGTTCGATGAACGGCACGCGCCTCGATGGCGTGAGCATCGGCAATGGCACGGCGACCTTGTCTCGCACCGGGCACGAGATCGCGTTCGGCCTGGCGGTGTTGCGTCTCTCGCGCCTCTCAGCCTGAGGAAAGCTGAAGCGCTACGCCTCACGTCCGCGCGTGAGAAGTTGAGCGAGCTTGCGACGCGCGCCTATGGGCAAGGCTTCGACGCCCCGCTTCAGCGTCGGCCGTGCACCGTTGAGATAGAGATGCAGGTAGAGCCGGCCGGAGAGGGTTGGCGCGACAGCCCAATCGCGCACGACGACCGCATCGTCGGCCCAATCGAGCTTGTAGCCGTCGCCCGGCGCCAGAAGGTCGAACACCGCGAGACCGTCATCGGAGGCGCGGCGAATGCTGTCCTCCATCAGCAGCGCGCCCGCAGCCATTTTTTCGAACTCGAGATCGTACGCGATGATGTGAATGGCCGTGCGCCCCTTGGCACGCACCCCGATCTCGAGCGCGACCGGACGTCCGGCGCAGATGAGCCCGATGACATGGCAGCCGGCCGGATGGGAAACTGAGCGCACCGCGTCGGTAAAGAAACGCTCGGTCCGCGGATCGGACAGCGCCGGCGAGACGAGTCCGCGGTGCTGCATCCACTGGCGCTTGAGCTGGAAAGCTTCAGACGTAAGTGCTGCGGCTTTCGCGCCCTCCGTGTGCCACACGAGTTCGAGCGCACCGCGTTCGGCAAGCCTGCGTCGCTGTCGTTTGCGGTTGCGGCGTGCGTTGCTCGAATAGCGCGTTTCGTACACGGCGAACGAAGGCGCGCTCGCGAGGTCAAGGAACGGTGCCTTGAGCTCGGCCGTCACCGAAGCCCCGATCGACTCCAGGAGCGGCGCAACCACGGAATCGCCGCGCACCCGCCGGAGGTTCACGACGCTGGCGCCGGTTCGCTGCGTAACGAGGTCAAAGGCCGCGCGTAAAAGCGCTTCTGCGTCTGGCCGAGCCTCCATCAGTACGTCACCGTACTGGCTGACGGGCTCGCCCATCCACTCAAGCACCGTGAGCGGACCGACGCGCTCGACAACGAGCGGCCAGACCATGATGAGGCGGCCCTCAGCGTGCGCCGTCACCACGGCAAGCCCAGGCCCCCGCTCGCCCGCCTTGGGCAGGAAATGATTGGCCCAATGCCAAAGCCAATTGAAGGTCTGGAACAGATGCGTGTTGCGGCCGGCGCGCGCGAACAATGCGTTCCATGCGGGCTCGAGCGCATCGAACTCCGCACGCGTTGTGACGACACGCAGGAGAGGGCGCTCCGCTGACGCGGAGGTCACCCGCTGCACAACGTCGGATGGACGCTCGACGACGGACGCGAGGAGGGACATGGAAAATCTCTAACGCATGGCGAAGCACCGTCCCGAAACAGCGCTTCGGAGCGGCCAGGAACGATCGTGTCACAAAAAGGATAACGATTTACCTGAGGGCAATCCGCTTACGGAGAGAGAACGTTCCGCACACACGCGTACCGCGAGGATGGCCCTACGCGTGCGCAATCTCGAACAGGACCAGGACAAGAAGCGCAACGACGAGCGCCCATTGCACGAGCGCACCGCGCCGCGTCTGCGCGCCGCCGCCCAAAAGCGCAGCGAGGGCAAGCGCCGCGGCGCCCAGGATATTGATGACGATGAGCCCGGCGATGCCGAGCCCGCGCGAACCTTCCCAGGCGCCTTCAATGTAGGTCGCGGCGCTGATGCCGATCAGCGCGGCACCCAGCAGGCGCGGCCAGAAGCCCGTCGTGGACGGTGGCAATCCGAGCAGCTTGATGGTTGTCATCGGCGCGAGAACGAGGAACGCGCCGCCTGCGAGCTTCAGAAGCGTTTCGAGCCAAAGAAGTTGCTGCACGGGGCGTCACACAATAGCGGGGCGGTCTACGCTTGAGATGCCGGGTGACGTTTTTTAGGGACCAGCTGAAAGACGGCTAACCGCCGCCTTTTTCCTTCTGCTTCTCCCACCAGTCGCCCGACCCGAACTTCGGCCCCGTGTCTTCGGTCTCGTTTGAGAACCAACCGCCGAACAGGCCGCCGTCATCTTTCTTTTCCGCGACCACCGATTTGCGCGGAGGCTCGAAGTCGCCTGCGAGCAAGCGATTGAGATCGGTCTTGATCTGAGCCGTCTTGCGTTCGGAGCAGAAGTTGGCCTCGTCAGCCGCGGCCTTCATAACGCCGTTATAAGAGACGCCGTGGATCTTCTCGACGTTCGCGATCTCTTCGTTGGAGGCGCCACGGCCCACCTCATGCGCGAGATATGAGGCCTTGAGCTTGGCGGCATCAAAATTATAGCCGCACTTCTGTGCGCGCGCCGACACGGCGCCGACTTGGAAGGCGCGATCGGTCGCGGACGATTGCGGGACCGGTGTCGGCAGGGCGGCACCGTCAGCGGGCGTCGCCGCGCCGGCCGGAGGAGTCGGCGCTGAGCCAAGGATCGACGCCGTCGACACGCCATTGCCTCCCGACGAGCAGCCCGCAAGGGCAGTCGAGACCAGCAGGGCGATTATGGCGCGGCGATGCATAGGGACCCCTCAAGCTGCCCAAAATCATCGCAGATTTGCGCCCTTTTTGAGGAGAGGTCAATGTGCGGGGGAGCCAGGACTGTGTGCGAATCGATACACTCCTGACGCTACAACTCATCCGGCAGTCAAGACCTGACACCAGAGGTGCGTCAGCGCATCAGTTCGCGGATGGCCTCGTCGAGACCGGCGAGCGTCATCGGATACATGCGCCCGGCCATCAGGCGGCGGATCAGCCCGATCGACGGCGTATAGCTCCAGTGGGCCTCAGGCACGGGGTTGAGCCACACCGCGTGCGGGTAGATGTCCGTCACGCGCGTGAGCCACGCGGCGCCGGCTTCGTCGTTCATGTGCTCGACCGCGCCCCCGACGTGCGTGACTTCGTAGGGGCTCATCGAGGCATCGCCCACAAAGATCACTTTGTAGTCAGCGGGATAGGTGTTGAGCACCTGCCACGTCGGCGTGGTCTCGCTCCAGCGCCGGGCGTTGTCGCGCCATACCCCTTCATAGAGGCAGTTGTGGAAGTAATAGTACTCGAGGTGCTTGAACTCGCTGCGCGCCGCCGAGAACAGCTCTTCGGCCGTACGCACATGCCAGTCCATGGAGCCGCCGACGTCGAAGAACATCAGCACCTTGACCGTGTTGCGCCGCGCGGGGCGCAGCGCGAGATCGAGGTAACCCTTGCGCGCGGTGCCGCGCACGGTCTGATCGAGGTCCAGCTCTTCCGCAGCGCCTTCACGCGCGAAACGACGTAGCCGCCGAAGCGCCAGCTTGATATTGCGCACGCCGAGCTCGACATCGCTCGCGAGATCCTTGAACTCGCGTTTGTCCCAAACCTTGATGGCGCGGCGGTGCCGGCTCTCCTTCTGACCGATGCGTACGCCCGCGGGGTTGTAGCCGTAAGCGCCGAAGGGCGAGGTGCCCCCCGTGCCGATCCACTTGTTGCCGCCCTGATGGCGCTCCTTCTGCTCGGCGAGCCGACGCCGCAGCGTCTCCATGATTTCGTCCCAGCCACCGAGCTCCTCGATGCGGGCTTTTTCTTCGTCGGTCAGATAGAGGTGCGAGACGGCCCGCAGCCAGTCTTCCGGGATCTCGGCTGTCGCGGCTTCGCTCATGAGATCGAGGCCCTTGAACACGTGCCCGAAGACGGCGTCGAAGCGGTCGAGGTGCCGCTCGTCCTTCACCAGCGCGCTGCGCGACAGATAGTAAAAGTCCTCGACGCGCGCACCGGCAACGCCCGCATCGAGCGCCTCGAGCAGCGTCAGGTATTCCTTGAGCGTGACCGGGACCTTGGCGTCTCGCAGCTCTTTGAAGAAGGTCGCAAACATGCGGCGAGCTTAGCGCCTCGGACAACGCGGCGCGAGTGCGGCAAAAAACAAAGAAGCCGCCCCGAAGGGCGGCTTCCTGTTCCGTCTGGCAGTCTCAGCTTCGATTAGAAGTTGATGAGAGCGCCAAAGGTGACCTCGTTCATGTCCTCGCAACCACCGTTGGCGGCGCAGAAGTTGTTGTCGTCGTATTCGTAGTTGCGATACTTGAGCCAGAGCGACATGGCGGCGGCGTCAACTTCCTGCACAACGCCGAGGCCCCACCAGTCAAGCTCACGGTCATCCACATCACCGTCGCTGGTCAGATACTCACCGTAGAGCACCGTGGCGCCGAGATGGTTCCAGTTACGGCGGATACCTGCCTTGAAATACCAAGTCTCACCGTCGCCGCCGAAGTCGGTGCCAGAGGCCGATGTATCCTCGATGTCGCCGTAGTTGATCAATCCGAAGAGGCCTGTTCCGACATGCTGGACGTAGAGGCCAGCCTGCCAGTAGTCACGCTCGCCGAAGGCGCTGCTAACAGCACCGGTGCTTTCGGCGTAAACGACCGTTGCGGCCACCTTGAAGCCGTGATGCTCACCAGCATACCGAAGGCCGATATCCCAGACATCGTCATCGCCCCAAGAGGCCGATGCCGAGAAGCCAGCGAATGTCGGCGTATCGTAGCGCACCGAGTTCACAGGAACACCGAAGCAGTCGCCCGGAAGACAGGCGCCGCCCGTCAACCAGACTGGACCACCCGTCGCGCCGTTAGCACCGCGGATGCTAAAGGAGGCCACGTCGAATGCCACCCAGTTCGCCGGAATGAGCGAGCCCGAGCCGTCGACTAGGATCGCGGCATTGTCAGCCACCATCGACTGCAGACCGACGCCGACCTTGCCCCAATGGTCGCTCTTGATGAACCAATAGGACTGCAGCGTCTGGACGTAGTTGGCGGTTTCAGCGAACAGGCCAGGGCCTGCAGGCGTATCCTGGTTCGTCGTCAGCGAGTCGGAGCCATCCGCCTCGAGATGCAGCACGTAACCAGCCGTCCAGCCGGGGACGATCGTGGCTTGACCGGTGAACTTGACGTTCGTGCCAAGCGTCGTGCCGAGGCCGGTGACGTAGACGTTGTCCTCGAACCCGTCGTCCCACCAAGTAACTTGCTCGGCGACCCAGCCGGAGATCGTCAGCGAAACCTTGCGGTTGCCCTTGCGGGCCGTCGTCGCTTCGAGCTCGGCGATACGCTCCTCGAGGTCAGCGCAGCAATTACCCCCAAGGTCGGCTGCATTCGCGCTCGTAGCGAGGCTGCCTGCGAGCAGGCCGGCCGCCGCCAGGGCGCCTAAGCTATATTTATTCATAGACCTTCTCCCAATCTGCGTTGGTAATCGAGATGGCGGACGCCCTTACTCGGTAGTGTGATACGCAAACTAGGCCGCGCTCTACGATAATGACGGCGCGAAGAATTCCCTCGGAACCGCCGCTGGCCCGGAGAGTCTGCGATTCTCCCCTGCGCAACAATCGAGCAATGTCGTTTTTGGCCTGACGATCCTGCAACTGTGGCGCAGGTGCCACGAACACCTCGCGGGGGCCCTGTTTCTTGGGCTTTTCGCCGGGCTGGTTCTTACGCCTTGCCTTGTGGGAGCCAGGGGACAGGGTGGGGATAACGAATGAGCGCATCGCCTAGGATCACGGCAGATGCGCCGCGGCGCCAGCGAGAGAGACTCGATTCGTATGTCGCCCATATGGCTGGAGCGGGGATAAGCCGGTAGTGATCAGCCGCTCGGGGGGTGGTCAAACCGGCCAGTCGCTGCTTTTGCCCTGGGGCGACCGCAAAACAAAGAAGCCGCCCCGAAGGGCGGCTTCCTGTTCTGTCTGGCAGTCTCAGCTTCGATTAGAAGTTGATGAGAGCGCCGAAGGTGACTTCCTGGAAGTCCTCGCAACCCAGAGCGCAAGCCCCAGCGTTGCCGTCCAGGCTGTATTCGCGGTACTTGAGGAACATCGACATGGCAGCGTTGTCGATCTCCTGCACGCCACCCAGGCCCCACCACTCGAAGTCGCCGTTGCTGATGTAGGAGTCGCTGGTCATGTACTCGCCGTAGAGCACGGTGTGGCCAAGCGGTGTCCAGCGCTGACGGATACCAGCCTTGAAGTACCAGATTTCGGCTTCATCAAAGGCGTCGCTTTCGATATTGCCGTAGTTGACCAAGCCGAAGAGGCCCGTGCCGATGTGCTGGAGATAGGCGCCAGCCTGGAAGTACTCGCTATCGCCCCAGTTGGCGTCAAAGACGCTGTTGGACGTGGCCTCGGCGTAGACAGCCGTGGCTGCGAGCTTGAAGCCGGCGAACTCACCCGCGTAGCGGATGCCGGCATCCCAAACGTCGTCGTCACCCCAAGAAGCCGACACCGAGAAACCGGCGAAGGTCGGCGAGTCGTAACGAACGGAGTTGGTCGGCACGCCGTAGCAGTCGCCAGGGATACAGCCGCCAGCGCCGCCCCAGGTTGCGCCCGTGTTGCCACCGGCGTTATCGCGAATGTTGAAGCTCAGCGCATTGAACGCCACCCAGTTGGCGGGGATCAGAGAGCCCGAGCCGTCGACCAGGATCGCAGCGTTGTCCGAGACCATCGACTGCAGGCCGACGCTGACCTTACCGAGGCTCTCGCTCTTGATGAACCAGTAGGACTGGAGCGTCTGAACGTAGTTGCTGGTGTCAGCGAAGAGGCCGGGGCCCGAAGGCGTGTTCTGGTCCTGCGTCAGCGAGTCGGAGCCATCCGCCTCGAGATGCAGCACGTAGCCCGCCGTCCAGCCCGGGACGATCGTGGCCTGACCGGTGAACTTGACGTTGGTGCCGATCGTGGTGCCGAGGCCGCCCACATAGACGTTGTCCTCGTGGCCGTCGTCCCACCAGGTGACCTGCTCGGCAACCCAGCCCGAGATCGTCAGCGAAACCTTGCGGTTACCCTTGCGGGCCGTCGTCGCTTCGAGCTCGGCGATGCGCTCTTCGAGGTCGGCGCAGCAGTTCCCCCCAAGGTCAGCTGCGGACGCACTGGTAACGGATAGGCCACCTGCAAGGAGGCCGGCCGCCGCCAGGGCGCTTAGAGTATGCTTTTTCATTTACCTTCTCCCGTCTACTAACTTCGAAACGGGCGCTTGACGCATTTAGCAACGCCACGCGCACATATAAAGCTAAGCTCGAATTGCAGCGGCAGCACGCAGACCCGAATCACCGCTTTCGGCAAGGATAGTACGCAGATCTCTCTCGGACAGGGAATGGAGAAGATGCGTAATCCAGTGGATTCCGCCCCCTCTGTGGCGACATTGCAACGAGTCGTGTGGCGGCGCTAACATGCTGAAGTAAATAACAAATTTACAACGTTACGCGGGCGGACGAAAGAATGCGTCCGTGTGCTGTGGAACAATCATGTCGAGAAAGCAACTTTGCCTCCTATTGGATATAAAGGGAAATTCTCCCGAGGCGTTCGTTGAGCAGGGAGCGCCCGCAAAGCGAGCAGCCTGCCAAGGCGGTGAGCGCCTTTTTCGTAGACGACTGATCAGGATACAGGCTGACCGGGAAGCACGCGCGGCTTATTAGGCCATGGCGGGGAGGTGATCCCCGCTTTTGCGCATCACCGCCCATCTGCCTTATCCCATGGCCGCAACGGCGTTCACCAACGCGCTTTCGAACACGCGCCTGCCGTCTGTCCCGCCAAGCATCTGCTCATAGAGACGCTCGGGATGGGGCATCATGCCGAGGATGCGTCCCGTCTGGTCCGTGATGCCGGCGATATTGCGCTGCGCACCGTTCGGGCTCGTCTCCGGCGAAACGTTGCCCTCCGCGTCTGAATAGCGGAACGCCACCCGACCCTCACCCTCGAGCCGGTCGAGCGTCTCTTCGTCTGCGAAATAGTTCCCCTCCGCGTGGGCGATGGGCACGCGGATGGCCTCGCCCTTGCGGTAGCAGTTGGTGAAGAACGTGGCGTCGTTCTCGACCTTGATATGCACGTCGCGGCAGATGAAGCGCAGCGACGCATTGCGCATCAGCACGCCCGGGAGCAGCCCGGATTCGCACAAGATCTGAAAGCCATTGCAAATGCCGAGAACCGGCGTCCCGGCTTTCGCCTTGGCCACGACGTCGCGCATGATCGGCGAATGCGCCGCCATGGCACCGCAGCGCAGGTAATCGCCGTAGGAGAAGCCGCCGGGCAGCACGATCAGATCCGACGCCGGCACCGTGGCATCTCCGTGCCAGACCATTTTCACCGGAAAGCCCGTGATCCGCTCCAGCGCCGTCTTGACGTCGCGATCGCAGTTGGAGCCGGGAAAGACGATGACGGAAGCGCGCAGCATGTCTGGTCAAACTCTTCTGTTCGGTGCGGTTACGGTGTGGGCGCGAGTATCGACTGGCCCTTTTTCGCGCGCTCGATCTCGGCGCGTGACGCGTTGGTGAGCTCCGTATCGCCGGATTTCATGTCGGCCATCAGGATCGTGAACTGGCCCCGGTCACCGTAGCCGCACCCTTTGCTATCCGCGGTCCAGACGCCCGTCACCTGTTTTCGAAATGTCCGGAGTGTCGCGGCCGGATGTGCCGGATGTCCCGGCGTCGTGAAGGCGATCTGAACGCGCCACCGCTCGGGCAGTGAGAGTTTCACGAGCTCGAACCCGCCCCCTTGGCTGAGCTCGGCACCGGGCAAGGCGTGCGCTGTGCTTCTGAGGGTCTCGAACCCGAGCGTGCAGTCGAGATCCGGGGGGCTCGTCTGTGGTTGCGCGGCAGCGGCCGCCGGCATCAAAAAGCCGGCCAGCCAAACTGCCCTGCGCGCATATCGCATCGTCAGGGCGCCAGCTCGTAGCTGTAGTTCTCGATCACCGTATTGGCGAGAAGCTCGCGGCACATGCGGTCCACTTCCGTGCGCGCCTGCTCCTCGCTCATGCCGGCGACGTCGACCTCGAGGTACTTGCCCTGGCGCACGTCATTGACGCCCGCGAAGCCGAGCGCGCCGAGGGCGTTCTGGATGGCCTTCCCCTGCGGGTCGAGAACGCCGGGTTTGAGGGTGATCTTGATGCGGGCTTTCATATCGGCTCCGAGCTTGTGGTCCCGGACGCCGCAAGGAACAGCGATCCGGGGATCCGGAGGCAGCAAGCGCACGTGTCGAGCCCCGGCCGTGGATCCTGGCCTATCGCGCTAGCGCGCTTCGGCCGGGAACACAAGGCGACGAGACGCGCCGTCACCGATCAATTCGGCTTTCCGGTCGGGTTCGAGGCGACCAGCACCGGCCCCACGCCCTTCGGTGGGCGCTGCTCGGTCAGCACGCCGAGGCGGCGCGCCACCTCCTGGTAGGCCTCGAGCACGCCACCGAGGTCGCGACGGAAGCGATCCTTGTCGAGCTTGTCGCCCGACGAGATGTCCCACAGACGGCAGCAGTCCGGGCTGATCTCGTCCGCGAGCACGATGCGCATCTGCTCGTTGTCCCACAGCCGTCCGAACTCGACCTTGAAGTCGACGAGGCGGATGCCGATGCCGAGGAAGAGGCCGACCAGGAAATCGTTCACACGCAGCGCGAGCTGCATGATCTCGTCGATCTCCGCCGGAGTGGCCCAGCCGAACGCCGTGATGTGCTCCTCGGAAACCATCGGGTCGTTGAGGTTGTCGGCCTTGTAGTAGAACTCGATGATCGAGCGCGGCAGCTGCGTGCCCTCTTCGAGCCCGAGCCGCGTCGCGAGCGAGCCCGCCGCAACGTTGCGCACCACGACCTCGAGCGGGATGATTTCCACCTCGCGGATCAGCTGTTCGCGCATGTTGAGGCGCTTGATGAAATGCGTCGGAACGCCGATCTCGCCGAGCCTTTGGAAGATGTACTCGGAGATGCGGTTGTTAAGCACGCCCTTGCCGTCGATCAGCGCGTGCTTCTTCGCGTTGAAAGCCGTCGCGTCGTCTTTGAAGTGCGCAATAAGGGTGCCGGGCTCGGGGCCTTCATAGAGTACCTTGGCCTTCCCCTCGTAGATCCGACGCCGCTTGTTCATCGATCCTGGTCCCTTGACGATCACGCTCATGCTCAATCTTGTCTTTGAAAAACGACGACCTCTCCAACGGAGCCGACCCCATTGATCTTTCAGCGAGATTTTGGGAGTTCTCGTCTTGCTTGGGGCGGCCCAACGCACAGAAATCATGTTCTGGACACTAGCTGAAGCAGGGGCCAGAAACAATCTAAACGAGGGGTCGAAAGGCCCCAGGGCCGCATGGCAGACAAGCCGTTGATTTGTCTGCCCGGTCAGGTTACCGGTCGCGGGCGGCGGTTGAATCTGCGGCCCATACAACACAGTTTGAGAGTGAACAAAGTCGGAACATCCGACTTAAATCCATCCTGGCGGAGACGGTCATGACCACGTTCGACGAGAGAGAGAAAAGCTTTGAGAAGAAGTTCGCGCTCGACCAGGATCTGAAGTTCCGCGCCGAGAGCCGGCGCAACAAGAAGCTCGCAGAGTGGGCTGCAGGCAAGCTCGGCATCACCGGCGAGGCGCTCGAGGAGTACATCAAGGCAGTTCGCAAGGCGGACCTCGCCGAGAAGGGCGACGACGACGTGCTGCGCAAGGTCAAGCAGGACTTTGACGCCAAGGGGATTGCTGTCGATGAGACCGAGATCCGCGCCAAGCTCAACGAGTTCCTCTCCCAGTCCGTGAGCGAGATCGAGGCCGATAAGAAGTAGTGGCGGCTGTTCGCGGTCTCATTCCGCGAGCGTTTGTAGGAACGTACCGAAGCGCAACACGCCCTCGGGCCAAGGACCATGGCCCGAGGCGCCATTGATATGGCCGGCGTCTCCGGCCTCGACGAGTGTCGAGCCCCATGCCGCCGCGAGTTCCGTCGCGCGTTCGATCCGGCAATAAGGATCGTTCGAAGAAGCCACCAGCACCGAAGGAAACGGCAGCGGATCCAGCGGCAACGGCGCAAAACCGCTTGCCGCACCGTCGAGCGTGAAGCCTTCAGTCTCTGGCCAGTTGGCCGCGTCGTCGACGTCAGCAGGCGCCACGAGAAACGCGCCTGATACGAAGCCCTTCGGAACGATCTTGGCCATGTGCGCCACAGCGGCGACGCCAAGACTGTGTGCGACGAGCACAACCGGCCGCGTGCTCTGCACGGCTGTCTCGATGATGCGCCCCACCCACGCTTCACGCTCCGGCACTACCCAATTCTCCTGCTCGATACGCCGCGCCGTCTTGAGCGTGCGCTCCCACCGCGACTGCCAGTGGTCAGGTCCCGAGCTGGACCAGCCGGGAACGATCAGGATATCGACATCGGACGTACGCATGAGGCCTCGTGAAGGGATCGTGTCAGGAGGAAAGGGGATCTGCGGCGCGTGTGAGCTGCGATGATTGCCGAAGGTTTTCGAGGACCATGAGGCCGACGGCAGCAAGAACAAGCGTGCTTGCCGGGTTGGGGAGATGCAACCCTCCGCTTGTGAGAGCCGGGATCGCGTAGGAAAGCGCAAGCAGGCCCGAGAGCGCAAGGATCACCGGTGCCGCGGCCGCGACACGGAGCGAGCTCCCGGCTGCGAGGCTCCGCCGCCGCAGAAGGACGACGACGGCAAACGCGAGCGCCAGCAGCGGCGGCAGCGCATGCGTCGCAACCAGCGCGGCGAGATCCGGCGCTCCAGCCGGCAGGAGGAGCCATTGCAACAGTGCCACGGCGCCGAGCACCCAACCCGCGAGCGTGGATCCCAACAGTGGCACCCAGATCAACTCGTCCGGATCCGAGAGACGCGGCGTTGCTTTGATAAGCGCGGCCAGCACCGCGACGGCGAGAGCCAGCGCGCCGAGCGAGATCGCGAGGTGCGCCACTACGGCCGAGCCTGTCAGAGCTCCTTGCGCCATGAGGACGAGGTGGCCGAGGGTATCGTTCACAAGGGCGTCGATGTGAGTTGCCGCGAGCAGCACCCAGAGACCACCGCCAACGCCCGCATGGGTGACCGAAGACGCGAGCGCGGCCACCAGCGCCGTCCCGGCGACGAGCGAGACGACGGTGCTGGTGTGGAAGCCGCCTCCCGGCTCGGCAACGAGGCCCGGCATGGCTTCGAATGCGGTTGCAATGCCGTAAGCTTGTAGCGCAGCCAAGAGAAGCGCGACGAGGACAACACCGACGGCGAGCCGCGTGCAGCCGCGCGGAGTGCCGGCCCAGGCGCGCGCCTTTGGCCAGAGCGTCATCGCCACCTCGGCGAGGATGGCCGCCGACAGCAGTGGCACGACGCCGAGCGCCAGGATCGAGCCGTGCGCCCGCGCGGAGCCGGAGAAGCTCTCGCCCGCATGCTGAACAAGGACATTCGGATCAACGCCTGCGAGCGGAATCCATGTGCCGAGCCGATAGATCGCGAGCGCCGCCAGCGTGATGGCGATGCGCTTTGGAAACTCAGGATTTTGGGTGAAGTCCCACGGGTCCGCCATGCGCCCAATCATAACTCACGTCTCGCACGCCCCCAAGCGGCGCTTTCCTAGCCAGATCCGAACACGCGCTTGAAGATCGTATCGACGTGCTTCACGTGATAGTCGAGGTCGAACATCTCCTCGAGCTCCTTGGTCGAGACCTTCGCCGTCACGTCCTTGTCTGCTTTCAGCTCGGCGAGGAAGTCGGCGCCGTGTTCCCAGGTCTTCATGGCGTTGCGCTGCACGAGCGCATACGCGTCCTCGCGCGATGCGCCGGCCTGCGTCAGCGCCAGCAACACACGCTGCGAATTGTGCAGGCCTCCGAGCCTGTCGAGGTTCTTCTTCATGTTGTTGGGATAGACGACGAGCTTTTCGATGACGCCCGCGAGACGCGTCAGCGCGAAATCGAGCGTCACCGTCGCATCCGGCCCAATCATGCGCTCGACCGAGGAATGCGAAATGTCGCGCTCGTGCCAGAGGGCGACATTCTCCATCGCTGGCAGCGCGTAGGCCCGCACCATGCGGGCAAGGCCCGTGAGGTTCTCAGACAGCACCGGATTGCGCTTGTGCGGCATCGCCGACGAGCCCTTCTGCCCGGCCGAGAAGAATTCCTCCGCCTCGAGCACCTCCGTGCGCTGCAGGTGTCGGATCTCGGTCGCCAGCCGCTCGAGGGACGAGGCAACGACTGCGAGCGTCGCGAAATACATCGCATGCCGGTCGCGCGGGATGACCTGCGTCGAGACCGGCTCCGGAACGAGGCCGAGCTTGTCGGCGACATAGGTTTCGACGAACGGATCGATGTTGGCGAAGCTTCCCACCGCGCCCGAGATCGCGCAGGTGGCAACCTCACGCCGCGCCGCGACGAGGCGCTCGCGGGAACGCGCGAATTCGGCGTAGGCAAAGGCGAGCTTGACGCCGAACGTGGTCGGCTCTGCGTGGATGCCGTGGCTGCGGCCGATGGTGATCGTATCCTTGTGCTCGAACGCCCGCTGCTTGAGGGCAGCCAGGAGGCGGTCGACGTCGGCGATGAGGAGGTCGGCCGCGCGCACGAGCTGCACGTTGAGGCAGGTATCGAGCACGTCCGACGACGTCATGCCCTGGTGCACGAAGCGGGCTTCCGGCCCCACGTGCTCGGCGAGGTGCGTCAGGAACGCGATCACGTCATGCTTGGTGACAGCCTCGATCTCGTCGATACGCGCCGTATCGAAAACGGCCTTGGACCCCTTGTCCCAGATGACGCGCGCGGCGTCCTTCGGGATGATGCCGATCTCGGCCATGGCGGCGGCGGCATGCGCCTCGATCTCGAACCAGATGCGAAAGCGGGTCTCGGGCGTCCAGATGGACGCCATTTCGGGGCGTGAATAGCGGGGAATCATGGGCCGTCTCGTGTTGAGCGTGAGAGAGGCCACTACCAGACCCGGCGCGCAGCTTCAATTGCGCCGCCGCGCCGGCCTCCTGACCACCCTAGGGATGTGGATATCAGCTTGCGACATTATGTCCGCCGCAACTGCGTGTAAGCCGGGAATAACGACGATTTTCAACCCTTGGAGGAACGCGAAACAAGTCTTTTTGCAATGCAAGCATCACATTTCATTTCAACGGGAAAAATTCAAAAAGTGAAATTGTGCCAGAAAGTTACACCATGTCGCGACGCGAAGGACACACTATCGCGCAGCAACATTTCGTGAAGGTAAAGTGCCAAGATCGGGCCATATTTCGATGTTTCCTGGCTCTACACGCCGACGGTCAAGTAGACGCAAGAATTAAAACTGTTGCTGAATTGTCAGAGCAAAGTGGTGGCGGTTTCATTATTCTCGAATCTGCGATCGCTGAGCCGGGAAACGAAAGGCGGGATTCGCACCGAGGTTGCACCGGACGCTTACGGAGCATATCGGCAGCGCCCCAAGCTTTCAGCCTAGGGCAATGACGCGACGAAGCTAGGGACAGGTTATGACGGAACAGATGCAGGCAGAGATTGCAGAGCTCAATCTCCGGCTGGAGGAAATAGACGATCCCCGCCGCTCGTACGCAATCGTGGCAGAACGCATTCGCGCCTATCGCAGGCACGGTCAGGCAGTACCCGAGGCACTGGCGCTGATGGAGCGCCGTCTCGCCGCCGAATGCTTGACCGAATCTCAGGGCCGCTGAGCCACCTTTGCCAACAAGCGTTTTGCGCCGGCCCCGCGTCAACTGATCAGGTGATCGCGACGGGGAGGCGGGAGATATGAGCCGGGTGCTGGCGGAAGCGCCGCCAGCACCCGCACAGGTCAACGACGAGCACGTTCACTCCGGTATTGCGGACCTTCGCAGGGGTTCGCCAAAAGGGCCTCAAAGCCGGATCGGGCGCCAGCAGCCCCTAGCGGTCTTCGATGACCCATCGTCCACCGCGGGCAACGGCCGCGGCAAAGCTCGGCGTTTCGAGGTCGCCGTTCGCGTCGAAGCGGATGTTCCCAAGCGCCCGCGTCGCGATGGGCTCGCCGCGCAGCGCGACGGAAACGGCGTTTGCAGCGATCGACCCGGTCATTCGCGCGCCTTCCATCCAGGCTTCGAACGCACCGCGGGCCTCGATCCCCGCGCGCTCCCCATCGCCCAAATCCAATATGGTCCGACCGGTTACCGCCGTGGGAACGAGAACCTCGACCCGCGCCTTGGCCGTCCCTGCGGTCTCGGCGAATGACCCGGTCACAAGTGAATCGCTCCCGAGCAGAGGAGCGACCGAACCGAGGCGTGCGAGCCCCCACATCAGGATCACGGCTTCGTCCGGATAGCCCGCGAAGAAGATAGCCTCAGCTCCGCTCTCGCGAAGTGCACGCGCCGCATCCTCGTAATCCGGCTTGCCCGCGACGAGCGGGAGGAGGACCCGCGGCGCCACGCCCGCCTGCGCCAGTGCCGCGACGGTGTCTTCGACGAGCCCTCGCGCGTACTGTGTCCGGTCGTGAACGATCGCAACCTGTCGCCCCGGCGCGTTGGCCAACAACCAGGATGCGGCTGCCGCGCCCTGGCGGTCATCGCGCCCCGCAAAACGCAACACAGGTATTGGGGCGGCTCCGTTGGCACGCGTGACATCGGGATGCCGTACGCCGATGACCATCAGCAGCGCATTCGCCTTGCCATAGAGCGCCGCAGCCGCGGCCGCGGCGTTGGAGCAGGGGTGCCCGATGACGAGTACCGGTCCTTGAGCGATCAGGCGGTTCGCTGCTCCTTCGGCGGTGGCGGGCGCGCAGCCATCATCTGCAACTTCAATCACGACGCGCTGTCCGAGAACGCCGCCTTGCGCATTCACGTCCGCTACTGCCGCCGTGACGGCGCGCTCGATCGCGAGCCCGACAGGCGCCATGCGTCCTGTGAGCGGAACCGCAACGCCGATGCGGATCTCGGCGTAGGCTGGCGTCAGCAGCGCGAGGAACAGGCCGAATGCCGACAGAAGAACGCTCCCCACCCCCACGCGGGAGGAGGGGAGCGATCGACCTGCAGAGCTCATGGAAAGACCGGCGCTGCGCTCAGTTCTGCACGTAGGCGATGGAGCCGTCGGGCTGCTTCTGCCACGTGTACATCACGTAATCGATGCGCGTGACGTCACCCTTGGCGTCGAACGCGAGGTCGCCGATCACCGTCTTGTAGCTGTTGCCCTTGTGCAGCTCTGCCGCGACAGTCGCAGGATCGACAGAGTTGGCGGCCTTCGCCGCTTCCGCGATCGCCTGCACGGCGGCATAGGCATAAAGCGTGTAAGCTTCGGGCTTGAAGTTGCGCGCGGCAAACTTGGCGAGCACCGCCTGCGCCTCCGGCCGCTTCTGCGGATCAGGCCCGAACGTCATAAGCGTACCCTCGGTGCCCGGCCCGCCGAGCGCCGCGAACTCGTCGGTGGCAATGCCGTCGCCGCCCATCAAGGTGGCGTTGACACCGGCGCCGCGCATCTGGCGCAGAATGCTGCCACCTTCCGTATGCACGCCACCCCAGTAGACGAGATCGGCACCCGCATCCTTGATCTTGGACACCAGCGCGCTGAAGTCGCGCTCGCCCGCGTTGATGCCCTCGTACAGCACCTCCTGCACGCCGAGCGCGTTCATCGTCTTCTTCGTCTCGTCCGCGAGGCCCTTGCCGTAGGTCGTCTTGTCGTGAGCGATTGCGACGCGCTTGTCCTTGAAGTGCTGGGCGATGTACTCGCCGGCAACCTTGCCCTGCTGATCGTCGCGGCCGCAGACGCGGAACACGTTGGTCAGCCCGCGCTCGGTGATCTTCGGGTTGGTCGAGCCCGGTGTGACCATCAGGATGCCGTTCTCGGCATAGACGTCGGAAGCAGGCTCGGTGACGCCGGAGTTGAAGTGGCCGACGACGAAGCTCACGCCTTCGCCGACAAAGGTGTTGGCAACCGAGCGCCCCTGCCGCGGATCGCCGGCATCGTCACCGACCACGAGCTCGATCTGTTGTCCATTGAGACCGCCCGCTTCGTTGAGATCCGCGACGGCCTGCTCGACGCCGTGCTTGAGCTGAGCGCCGAACACGGCGTCCTTGCCCGTGAGCGGACCCGCGACGCCGATCTTCAGTTTCTGCTCACCGCCGCACGAGGCGAGTGCGAGCGAGGCGACGACTGTGGCGAGCAGAGCTCCGGTGAGCTTCGCAAAGCGCATGTGTTGTGTTCCCTTTCAGGCGGGCCGGATGGCCCGAGCTGCAGCAAGTGTCTGGCTCAGTTTGTGGCGCGAAATGGACCGCAAGTCACGTCCGTACCCGTCCCTATGAACGCTCGCGCCAGGTCAGCGGGCCGGAGCGCTCGAACACCCATGGATACTGCTCGGTCATGTGGCGCGTTCTGCGCGCCCGATAGGCGACGAGCGCGACGACGAGTAGGATTGCCAAGTCAACGAGGTAGCTGGGAAGCGACAGCAGTGTGCCGCCGAACAGCGCGTAGTGCAGGAAGCGGATGGCGGCGGCGAGCAGGGCCGTATACGCAGCCACCGGCCAGATGGGGCCCCATCCCTGCGCGACCGCCTGGCCGGTCCGCCATGCCGCGCCCCCGCCGATCAAGAGCGTCAGCAGCACGAAATGCCAGAAGGTGTTGCCGCCTTCGTCCGCATAGCCGAGCGCGCTCAAGACCGTGTCGAGCATCAGTGCCTCCCGCCTTCGAGGTAGGCTTGCCGGATCTCAGGTCGAGCCAAAAGCTCGCGGCCCGCGCCGCTCATGGTGATAACGCCGTTGACCATCACGTAAGCGCGGTGCGCGAGCTTCAAGGCATGGAACGCGTTCTGCTCGACGAGGAAGATCGTCATGCCCTGGCGGTTGAGCTCCGCGAGCGTCGAGAAGATCTGCTTCACGATCAGCGGCGCGAGACCGAGCGACGGCTCATCGAGCATGAGAAGCTTGGGGCGGCTCATCAGCGCGCGCGCGATCGCCAGCATCTGCTGCTCGCCGCCCGACAACGTGCCGCCGCGCTGGGTGAGCCGCTCCTTGAGGCGCGGGAATAGCGTCGTAACGCGCTCGAGATCTTCCTCGAAGTGCGCGTTGGCGTCGACGGCCGCGCCCATCTGCAAGTTCTCGAGCACGGTCATGTGCTGGAAGATGCGCCGGCCCTCGGGGGATTGCGCAATGCGCAGCCGCGCGATGGCATGCGTCGAAAGCTTTGTGATCGGGCGACCCTCGAACAGGATCTCGCCGTCGCGAGCTCGTGGGCTGCCGAACACGGTCATCATCAGCGTCGACTTGCCGGCACCGTTGGCCCCGATCAGCGTCACGATCTCGCCGCTGCGCACGTCGAGCGATACGCCCTTCAACGCCTGGATATTGCCGTAGAAGGCCGAGACGCTATGAATCGCGAGTAGGGGAGCGCTCATTGCGTGCCCACCTCCGCAGCAGCGGCCTCTTCGTCGTCGATGCCGAGGTAGGCGGCGATGACCTTGGGGTCGTTCCTGACGCTGTCCGCGGTGCCGTCCGCGATCTTGACGCCGTACTCGATGACGACGACGTGGTCCGAAATGTCCATCACCACCGACATATCGTGTTCGATGAGCAGTATGGAGACGCCGGTCTGGCCGCGGATGCCGCGCAAGAGACGCGTCAGCTCCGCGCTCTCGCGGTTATTGAGGCCCGCCGCCGGCTCGTCGAGACACAGCAGCACGGGATTGGTGCACATGGCGCGCGCGATCTCGAGGCGCCGCTGCGCGCCGTAGGGAAGGTCGCCCGCCGGATCGTCGGCGCGGTCGACAAGACCGACAACCTCGAGCCATGCGCGCGAGAGCTCCAGCGCCTTGCGCTCCGCGGCGCGATACGTGGCGAGGCCAAGCAGGCCGCCGAACGTCCACCCCGAAGCCGCCATCAGCGTCTTGTGCTGCGCGACGAGCAGGTTCTCAAGAACCGTCATGCCAGGGAACAGGCGGATGTTCTGGAAGGTGCGGGCGACGCGGGCTTCCGACGCAATGGCGTGGTCTGGCATGCGCTCAAGCAGGAAAAGCTCGGGCGAGGCGCCGCGCGTGCGCCGCTTGTCGGAGCGGGTCAGAGCATCGACGTCCTCTTGTGCCGCGGCCTTGCCGTGAGCCAGTGCAAGACGCCCCGTGGTCGGCTTATAGAACCCGGTGATGCAGTTGAAGACCGTGGTCTTGCCGGCGCCGTTCGGGCCGATCAATGCCGTGATGTCGCCGCGCCCGACGCTGAAGGAGAGATCGTTCACCGCCACGAGACCGCCGAAGCGCATCGACAGGTGATCGATCGTGAGCAGGGGATCCTCGAGCCAGCGCATCGGACTGCCCTCACTCCGCCGGTGCCGCGGCCGGCGCACCGCGCGCGAGCGGCGCTTTGAGGCGCACGGTCGGCTCGCGCGTCGCGATCAGGCCCTTGGGCCGCCAGACCATCAGCATCACCATGGCGAGACCGAACAGCAGCATACGGTACTGTGCCGGATCGAACTCGGGCCCGAATACGGCTCGGAATACGCCGAGCTCGCGCAGAAGTTCCGTGCCGCCGATCATCACCGTCGCCGCAATGGCGACGCCCACCATGCTGCCGAGCCCGCCGAGCACGACGATAGCAACGATCATCGCGCTTTCCAGGAACTCGAACGACTTCGGGCTGATGAAGCCGTAGTGCGCCGAGAAGAACGCGCCCGCAAGGCCGCCGAAGAAGGCACCCGCGGCGAACGCAGTGACCTTCGTCGTCACGGTGTTGATGCCGAGCGAGCGGCAGGCGATCTCGTCTTCGCGCATGGCTTCCCACGCGCGCCCCACCGGAAGGCTTCTGAGCCGCACCGTCACCCAGTAGGCGGCGAGCGCCAGCGCCAGCACGAGATAGTACATGAAGGCGAGGCGGTAGATGGGCGAGCTGGGGAGGCCGATCAGCGCCGGCAGCGAGTCCGGGCCGGGGCCCAGCGAATAGCCGAACAGTGTTGGCTTCGGAATGTTCGAGATGCCGGCGTAGCCGCCCGTCACAGGCACCCAGTTGACGAGAACGAGCCGCACGATCTCCGCGAATGCGAGCGTCACGATGGCGATGTAGTCGCCTTTGAGGCGCAGCACCGGCAGACTGATCATCGCCCCCCAGAGCGCGGCGAGGATACCCGCGAGCGGCAGCACGAGCCAGAAAGACAGCCCGAACGTTGTCGTCAGAAGCGCCGACGAGTAGGCGCCCACCGCATAGAACGCGACGAAGCCGAGGTCGAGCAGGCCGGCGAGTCCGAGGACGATGTTGAGGCCCAGCCCGAGCAGAACATAGACGAGGATCTGGATGCCGTAGGTGTCGACGAGCTTGAGCACGCCCGGCCCGCCCGCCTGCGCGATCAGAGACGCGATGAACGGGTAGGCGATCAGTAACGCGAGTCCGATGCGCGGCAGATAGCGCATGAAGGGGTGGGGAGGCGCCGTATCCGTCTTCTGCGGCACTGCGCGCTCGAAACCCGCAGGTCGGATTAACGACAGCAAAAACGCGCCGACGAAGGCAATTCCAGCGAGCGTAAAGGCAAGGCCCCACCGCGGCGTCAGCACGAGCTGATTGGAGAGGTTTGTGTCCGTGCGCAGCGCAACGATCGGAAACGTGAGACCCAGCGTGATGAGCGCGGCAAGCACTCCGCGCTTCAACGCCTCCGCCGGTGCGCCCATGGGCTCAGACCTTCTCGACGTCGGGCCGGCCGAGCAGGCCCGACGGCAGGAAGATGAGCACGATGGCCAGGATCGAGAAGGCCGCGACGTCCTTGTAGTCGATCGAAAAATAGGCCGACCACAACGTCTCGATGAGGCCGATCAGCAAGCCGCCCAGAACGGCCCCCGGCAACGACCCGATGCCGCCCAGCACGGCAGCCGTGAAGGCCTTGATGCCGGGTACGAAGCCGTCCGAGAAGCTGACCACGCCGTAATAACTCATCCAGAGGAGCCCCGCGACCGAGGCTAGCGCCGCGCCCATGATGAACGTGAGCGCAATCGTTCGGTCCACATCGACGCCGAGCAGCGCCGCCATCTTGCGGTCCTGCTCACAGGCCCGCTGCGCCCGCCCGAGCGGCGTGCGCCCGACCACGTACCAGAGCACGGCAAGCAGCGCCGCTGTGACGACCATGATCAGCAGCTGCTTCTCGGCCAGCGTCGCCGAGCCATCGCCGATGGGAATGACGAGCACATTGGTCAGGATGGGCTCGAGCGTCTTGTTGTTGGGGCCCTGCACGAGCTGCACGAAATTCGAGAGGAAGATCGACATGCCGATGGCCGAGATCAGCGGCGCGAGCCGGAACGATCCTCGAAGCGGCCGGTAGGCGAAGCGCTCGATGACCCAGCCCCAAAGGCTGGTCAACGCCATGCCAAGCACGAGCACGATCAGAAGTGCGAAGCCAAGCGAGCCGATCCCGAGTAACTGGGTGAGGATCAGAAACAGGATCAGGGCGATGAAGGCGGCCATCATGAACACGTCGCCGTGGGCGAAGTTGACCATGCCAATGATGCCGTAGACCATCGTGTAGCCGATGGCGATCAGGCCATAGATGGATCCAAGCGTGAGCCCGTTTATGAGCTGCTGGACAAAGTAATCCATGTACCGGCCGTCCCCCGGAATTTGACCTTCACCTTAGCTCTTTAGAGCGGGGGACGCCGTCAAGGGAACTGATTTTTCGCATTTCTGGCCCCGGTGGGGGTTCTATACGTCGGCTGCTGTGGATTTAGGCAACACGGTGGGTACGATTTCGCGCCGGACGCACTCTTTCCGACGTGATGACACCTCGCGCCAGCAATGTGATTCTCTGACCGCATGCTCGGGACGGAAGCCCGACCGCGCGTCGCGCTCAGATCATGTTGTGGGTGCCGTCGCACCACGGTTCGTCGTCAGTGGCCTTGCAGCCGCAGATGTTGAACGTGGCTGTGGACGGAGCCACGAACTCCAAGGGCTCGATCCCGGTCCCTTCGTGGGAGCCGTCGCAGAACGGCTGCGATTTGGAGCGCCCGCAGCGGCAGTACCAGTAGGTCTCCCCCTCCACGAGGTCCACTTGGTATGGTCCTGTCTGCGCGACGATGGGTTCTTCAGCCATGGGTCCCCTCCCGAATGGAACCAGAAAATCCTTCCGGGACAGCGCCGAGCGGCTTGTCGGTCGGAAGCACAAGTGTTTTGGGCGTACCGGCTTCCTGGCTTGGGGGCAACCCCCTCAAAATTGGCTTTGGTCAAGCAACTGTCAGGCGACGTTAAGGGAGTATCGCTCGATCGTCTCGCCCCCGTCATCGTCGAGCCATGACACGCGCAGCTCGCCGGGACCGGGGACCTTGAGGGTGAACGACAGGAACGGATTGGCCGACACGCCAGGCCCAAGCTCTGCCTTGAAGATCAGCACGCCCTCGAGGTGGGCGGTGAAGGTGTGAATGATGTTGCGCGGGATCGGCTTCCCCTCGGAATCCTTGCGATTGCCGGTCTCCATCACATGCGTGATCAGCGCCTTGATCTCGATGATCTCGCCAGGCTGGATCTCCTCCGGCAGCCTGACACGGGGCTTCGAGGCGGCCATGCGCGTCACTCCACCCCGCAGCCGCCGATGCCGACATTGACCAGCGTCCGCGCCGCGATGAGCGTGTCACGCGAGGTAACGGCGATAGCCACCACTTCTTGGGTCTTGGCGAGCCGCATGCGCCCCGAGACGGCGGCGCTGCCGGAAAGCGGCGTGAAATGGAACGTCGCCACCAGCGCCTGCGGGTTCTGCGTTGACAGCAGATGCACACGCTCGATGTGGTCGTCGTCCGTCATAGGGCTCTCGACGTTGATTTTATAGGGCACGATGTTGCCGTTCTCGGCGTCCTCCGGCAGCTCGAGCGCCATGGCGCCTTCGGTCGGTGTGCCGTTGCCGACGATATTCGCGTAGGCCTGCTCGAACTGTGGTGTGGGCACAAGCGGCGCTGTGTCTGCGGGCGCAGCCCGGGCGGGAGCGTCACTCTGCGCGGCGGCCGGACCAGCACCCGCAGCGACAAAAGCCAGGGCGCCCGCGCGCAAAAGCACCGTGCGGCGATCCACGAGCGGTGACGAAGGGTTGCGCGCAGTCACGTCTGATCTCGCAATCATCTCAAGAGAGTGGGCTCGCCCGGAAGGGCTGACTTCTCGGCGAACCCAGGGACTGCTACCATGGGACATAAAAAAGGTGCAAATCATGCAACCCACCCTATGAACGCTGTCCGCGACTATCAGGTTCAAGGCCTTGCGGCTCTTCTGGTCGTCCTCATTGCGCTTGTGACAGCAGGCACCCCGATACCCAACGCCACAGCGGCGTCGGGAATTCGCCTCGTTATGGTGGAGGAACCCGGCTGCCGCTTTTGCCGCAAATGGGACGCGGAGATAGCCTCCGGCTATAGCAAGAGTGCCGAAGGCCGCTTCGCCCCGCTAAGACGGGTCCGGCGCGGTGCCCCGGAGATCAAAAGCCTGGCTCCCGTCGTCTTCACACCGACGTTCATCGTTCTACGCTCCGGCGAGGAGCTGGGGCGCATCACCGGCTATCCCGGCGCCGAATATTTTTATGGCGAGCTGCGCCCCATTCTTGCGGCTGCCGGTTTCTTTCCAGGCCTATGAGCAGAGGTTGACCCATCATGGGGGACGTCGACCGCCGACAGTTTACACAGAGCTTCGCCGCGGTCTCCCTTGGCGTGCTGGCTCACCCCGGCAGCCTGCGGGCCGCTGCGGCGGGACGCGTGGTGATCATCGGCGGCGGGCCAGCCGGTGCCACCGTCGCCGTGACGCTGAAGCGCGCCGTGCCCGGTCTCTCAGTGACGCTCATCGAGCCGCATAAGACCTACACGTCGTGCTTCTATTCGAACCACGTCATCGGCGGTTTCCTGTCCTTCGAGCGCATCAGCAACAGCTATGAAGGCCTCGTCTCGCTCGGCATCGACGTAGTTCACGATCGCGCGGACGCGATCGACGCGGCGAAGCGCGAGGTGCGCCTCGCACAGGGAAAGAGCGTTGCGTACGATCGCCTCGTCGTCGCGCCCGGTATCGGCTTTAAGTTCGGCACTATCGAGGGCTACACGGAGGCAGCGACAGAGCTCATGCCGCACGCCTGGACGGGCGGCCAGCAGACGCGTCTCTTGCGCGCGCGCCTCGAAGCCATGGAAGACGGCGGACTCGTTGTCATTGCCGCGCCGCGCAACCCCTACAAATGTCCTCCGGGGCCCTACGAGCGAGCGTGCCTCATCGCCAACTACCTGCAGCGCGAGAAGCCCAAGAGCAAGGTCTTGATCCTCGACCCGAAGATGGCGTTCTCGAAGCAGGCGGTGTTCGAGGAGGCGTTCGAGAAATACTACAAAGGCATGATCGAGCTGCAGCTGACCAACGATCTCGACGACATGAGCGTCGCCCGCGTCGATCCCGCGACAGGAGAGGTCGAGACGCGCTCTGGCGAGACCTTCGAGGCATCGGTCGCCAATATCATTCCGGACCAAACAGCAGGCGCCATTGCGCTTGAGAGTGGCCTCACGGAAGGTGATTGGTGCCCGGTCCACCCAGAAAGCTTCCGCTCGACGCTGGTCGATGACGTCTACGTGCTTGGCGACGCCGTGATCGCAGTCGACATGCCGAAATCGGCATTCTCCGCCGCTAGCCAGGCGCGCGGCGTGGCAGCCAACATTCTGGCCGATCTTGCTGGCAAGGAGCGTCCGCCCGCGGCCTACCGCAACACCTGTTGGTCGATGCTGGCACCTGACGACAGCGTGAAGATCGGGGCGGACTATGCGCCGGGTGATCTCAAGGGCAAGCGCGGGTTAGTGGCAAAGGATCCGTTTATCTCGCAAACGGGCGAAAGTGCGAAACTACGCAAGGAGAATTACGAGGAAAGCCTCGCTTGGTTCTTGACGTTGACCGACAACATGTTCGCCAAGTCGGCCTCTGCAACCGGACGCGTTCCCGGCGGTCGGGGGTAGGCGCCAAGTCGCAGGGCCGCTCTCGCGCCTTAAATCGCGGGAAATACAACTCGAATGCAACTCTGAGATCTCGTTTCAGGAGGGCCCAATTTACGGCCCTGATGCGGACTGGAGAGAGAAACGCTTTATACTCGTCGCCTACCATGGCCGCTTGATGCGCCACGGTCTCGGGGATGCTTCGGCAACCCGAGTGTGGGGCCGTAACGCCCATATGGCGCGCTGACCGGAGTGCGGAGAGGTCGATGGCGTTGATCCTGCTTTTGATCGTCCTGATCGCCGTCGCGATCGCGCTGGGCATGGCGCGCACCGCACCGTGGCACTGGGCCGTTGGGCTCGCACTCGTGACGCTCGCTTGGCAGAGCGGCTTCTTTCATGGCGAGGCGCACCTCCCTCAGGCAGGATTTCTTGGCGCACTGGTTTGGTTCGCCTTGGCCGCGCTCGCCGCACTGTCCATAGCCGACGTACGCCGTCGCGTTCTCGTGCAGCCGGCCTTCAAGGCGGTGAGGGGCATTCTACCGAAAGTCTCCGACACCGAGCAGCAGGCGCTCGACGCCGGTACCGTCGGCTTCGATGCCGAGATCTTCTCTGGCACGCCCGACTGGACCAAGCTGCGCGCAGTGCCGCCGATCGTGCTCTCCGACGAGGAGCGCGTCTTTCTCGACGGGCCGACCGAAGAACTTTGCCGCATGATCGACCACTGGCAGATCCGCCATTTTGAGCGGCGCATGCCGGAGGAGATCTGGGACTTCGTGAAAGCGAACGGCTTCCTCGGCATGTTGATCTCGAAGGAACATGGCGGCCTCGGCTTCTCGGCACAGGCCCAATCGCTGATCCTCGGCAAGATCGCCTCACGCTCGCCGGATGTCGTCACCATCGTCATGGTGCCGAATTCGCTTGGCCCCGGCGAGCTGATCGAGAAATACGGAACCGACGCGCAGAAGGAGCACTACCTGCCGCGTCTCGCGCAAGGCCTTGAGGTGCCCTGCTTCGCGCTGACGGGCCCTACGTCGGGCTCCGACGCCGCCACCATGCGTGACGTGGGCTACGTCACGAAAGGCGAGCACGACGGCCGCGAGACGGTCGGCATTCGCCTCACCTGGGACAAGCGCTACATTACACTCGGCCCGGAGGCGACGCTGCTCGGCCTCGCCTTCCGTCTGTTCGATCCCGACAAGATCCTCGGCGAGAACGAGGACATCGGCATTACGGTTGCGCTCATTCCGACCAGCCATCCCGGCGTCAACATTGGTCGCCGTCATCTGCCGTCCGGCGCCGCATTTCCGAACGGGCCCAACTGGGGCAAGGACGTGTTCATCCCCATCGACTGGGTGATCGGCGGCGAACAGATGGTCGGCCAGGGCTGGCGCATGCTGATGGAGTGTCTGTCCGCCGGACGCGCCATCTCGCTGCCGTCCTCGGCGACGGCCGGTGCCAAGGCGATGCTCAGGTTTACGTCCGCCTACGCCCGTATCCGTCGCCAGTTCGGGCTTCCGGTCGGGCGCATGGAAGGCGTCTCGGAGCCGCTTGCGCGCTTGATCGAGAACGCCTACGCCAACGAAGCCGCGCGCGCCGTCACCGCGTCGATGGTCTCGCGTGGCGAGCGACCATCCGTCATCTCGGCGTTGATGAAGTACCAAACCACCGAGCGCCTGCGGCGCAGCGTCAACGACGCCTTCGACATCCACGGCGGCCGCGCCATTTGCGACGGGCCGTCGAACTACCTGCAGGGTGCTTATCAGCTCGTGCCGGTCGGCATCACGGTCGAGGGCGCCAACATCCTGACCCGCACACTGATCACGTTTGCGCAAGGCGCGCTGCGCGCACATCCCTACCTCTACAAGGAGGTGCAGGCGGTTCAGGACCCCGACCGTGCAGCGGGTTTGGAGGCATTCGACACGGCGTTCCGCGGCCATACTGCGTTCGCGATCTCAAACATCACCGGCGCGTTCTTCCACAACATCACGCTCGGCGTTTTTGCCGAGGCGCCGAAAGGGCCCCATGGCCTCGAGCCCATCTACCGGCAGCTCTCGCGCGCCGCGCGCAATTTCGCGCTTGTCGCCGATCTCACCGTGGCGCTGCTCGGCGGTGGTCTCAAGGTCAAGCAGAAGCTCACCGGCCGGCTCGCCGATGCCCTGTCCGAGATCTATTTCACGGCTTGCGTCTTGAAGCGGTTCGAGGACGACGGGCGCCCGGAGGCCGATCGCGACATCGTCGCATTCACGGCCGCCAACGGCCTGCACCGCTTCGAGGAAGCCCTGCGCGGCACGGTCGAGAACTTCCCCAATCGAGCCGCCCGGGCCCTGCTCCGCGTGCTCGTCTTCCCGTTCGGGCGTCACTATTATCCGGCTCCTGATGAACTGGGCTCACGCATCGCGCGCACCGTGCTCGAGCCAGGTGAGGTGCGCGACCGCCTCACGCGCGACATCTACGTAACCGAAGATCCAGACGACGCCACCGGTCTGCTCGAGGTTGCGCTGAAGAAGGTCGTCGCGGCCGAGGAAGCGGAGAAGAAGCTTGAGCGTGCCGTCCGCACCGGCGTCGTGCACCGCTACCACGGCCGTGACTGGATTGCCGAGGCGGCAGACGCGGGATCCATTACCGAGAGCGAGGCGTTGCTGCTCCGCGAAGCCGAGGCCTTGACCCAACGCGTCATTGCCGTCGATCATTTCGCGCCTGAGGAACTCGCGCCCAACTACCGAAAAGCCGCAGCGCCGAGCCTGGGCCACAACTCCCGCGGCTTGGCGGGTGCCAACCCTTCGTGAAGAAAGAGGCGACGCATGGCTGAGATCAGCGAGGACGTGCCGGCAAAGCAGCCGCTTCAGTCCCGCGACTGGCATTTCTCCGTCGATCAGGAAGGCATCGGCTGGGCGATCTTCGACCGCGAAGGCCAGAGCGCCAACGCGCTCGGCACGCGGCCGCTCGAAGAGCTCAGCGCCATTGTCGACTGGGCCGAGGAAGGCGCGCGGCACCGTACCATGACGGGCCTTGTCATCCTATCCGGCAAGGAGAAGGGGTTCATCGTCGGCGCCGACATCAACGAGTTCGATGGCTTCACGACCGAAGCGCAGGTCATCGAGCGGCTGCGTCTGGTGCTGGCTCTCTTTGATCGCATCGAGAAGCTTTCGATCCCGGTCGTAGCGGGCATTCACGGCGTCTGCGTCGGCGGCGGACTGGAGCTGGCGCTCGCGTGCCATTACCGCATCGCAACGCGGGACGACTCCACACGCGTCGGCTTCCCCGAGGTCAAGCTCGGTATCTTCCCCGGCTGGCACGGCACCGCGCGATCCATCCGCCAGGCTGGCCCCATCGCCGCCATGGAGGCGATGCTGACGGGTCGTATGATCCGCGCGTCGAGCGCGCGCGCCATGGGACTGATCGATGAATTGGTCGCGAGCCGCGGCTCATTGCGCTGGGCGGCGCGCAAGGCAGTGTTGAGGAAGCGCAAGGCGAAACCCGCAGGGCTCGCCAAGTCGTTGCTCACCAAGTGGCCGGCGCGCACGCTGCTCGCCAAGAAGATGCGCGATGCGACGAGAAAGAAGGCGCGCGAGGATCACTATCCCGCGCCGTACCGTCTCATCGATCTGTTTGAGCTGCACGGCGCCGATCGCGAAGCGCTGAAGGCCGCCGAGACGCGCTATTTCGCGCCGCTCCTGATCTCCGACCAGTCGCGCAATCTGCGCCGCGTGTTCCGGTTGTCGGAGCTTCTGAAGAACCAGGCCCCGAAAGGCCTCGGCTGGAAGCCCCTGCGCGTGCACGTCATCGGCGCCGGCACCATGGGCGCCGACATCGCCGGCTGGTGCGTCGCGTCCGGCATGGAGGTGACGCTTCAGGATCTATCGCCGGAGGTCATTGAGAAGGGCATCAAGGCGCAGGGCAAGCTCTTCTCGAAAAAGTTCAAGACCAAGGCGCAGAAGGCGGCGGCCAAGGCGCGGCTCATTGCCGATCCAACAGGCGTCGGCGCCGCGCACGCGGACGTTATCATCGAGGCCATCGTCGAGCGCCTCGACGTCAAGCAGAAGCTGTTCGCCGAGCTCGAGGACAAGATCAAGCCGGGCGCCGTGCTCGCGACCAACACCTCGTCGCTCGAGATCGAGGCCATCGCCGCGCCGCTGAAGGATCCCGGCCGCCTGATCGGCATTCACTTCTTCAATCCCGTGGCGCTGATGCCGCTCGTCGAGGTAGTCCGCGGAGCGCAAAGTCGCGAGGAGGAGGTCAACAAGGGCGCCGCCTTCATCACCGCCATCGGTAAGTTCCCGCTGATCGCCAAGAGCGTGCCGGGCTTCCTCGTCAACCGCATCCTGGCCCCTTACATGATGGCCGCCATGGCCCGCCTCGAGAAGGGCGAGGAAAAGGAGAAGATCGACGAGGCCGCCCGCACGTTCGGCATGCCGATGGGACCCATCGAACTCGCCGACACCGTGGGCCTCGACGTCTGCGCCCACGTTGGCCGCATCCTCGGCCTGTCGCCTGAGGGCTCGCTGCTGCAGCGCCTCGTCGACCAGGGCAAGCTCGGCAAGAAAGCGGGCGAGGGCTTCTACGTCTGGAAGGACGGCAAGCCCGAGAAGAGCGAGAAGACCTACGACGCAGCCGATCTCGAGCGCTTCGGGCGCGAGCTGGTCGATCCGATCATCAGTGAAGCGGAACGCGCCCTGGCCGACGGCGTCGTCGCCAGCGCCGATCTTGTCGATGCGGGCGTTATCTTCGGAACCGGCTTCGCGCCGTTCCGCGGTGGCCCGTTGCATTTCAAGGCTAGCGAACAGGCGACCGCCGTTGAGGCGCACAAGCGCACGGCGGCCGAATGATGCAACAGTCCGAAGGAGAAGCGATCACGGCCGACCTCGTCAGGCGCTTCTATGACGAGGCCTGGAACGAGGCTGACCAGAAGGTTGCGCGCGAGATCCTGCACCCGAGCATCAAGTTCCGCGCTTCTCTCGGACCGGAGCGAGAAGGTGCCGACGGCTTCATCAACTACATGCTCGCGATTCATGCCGCGCTTGCCGATTACACATGCACGATTGATGAGATGCTCGTCGATGGAGCAAAGGCGGCGGCCCGACTGACATTCGCCGGACGCCACGAGGGTGAATTTTTTGGCGTCGCAGGGACGGGGCGTCCGATAGCATGGTGCGGCGCGGCTTTTTTCGAGACGGACGGTCGGCAGATCACGCGCCTGTGGGTGCTCGGCGACGTCGACGGCGTGAAACAGCAGCTGGGCGTTGATCCGCAGCGAACATTCTGACTGCGGATGCCTGTGCAGGAGCGAACCGGAGGAGTTCAATGGCTGAGACACTGCGGCGGGTCGGCATCGTAGGCGGCGTGCGCACGCCATTCTGCCGCTCCAACACCTTGTACGCCGATCTCTCGAACCTCGACCTGATGACGGCGGCGTTGAACGGCCTCGTCGAGAAGTACCACTTGAAGGGCGCGCACATCGACGAGGTCGTCGGCGGCGCGGTGGTCACGCACTCGAAGGACTGGAACCTCGCGCGCGAAGCAGTGCTCGGCACCAAGCTCGCGCCGTCGACGCCCGGCATCACGATGCAACAGGCGTGCGGTACGAGCCTCCAGGCGGCCGCCGGCATCGGCGCCAAGATCGCAACCGGCGAGATCGAATGCGGCATCGCCGCTGGCTCCGACACCACCTCCGACGCGCCCATCGTGTTTTCGAAAAAGTTTTCGAGCCGATTGATTCAACTTCAGCAGCAGAAGACGGCGCTCGACAAACTACGCGTGTTCAAGGGCCTGAGCCCGCGTGAGCTCGCGCCGCAGCCGCCCGATGTGGCCGAGCCGCGCACGGGGCTCACCATGGGCCAGCACTGCGAGCTGATGGCGCGTGAATGGAAGATTGCGCGCCAGGAGCAGGATCGCTTCGCCTTCGAGAGCCACCGGAAAGGCGCCGAGGCCTACCGCTCGGGCTACATGGACGACCTGATCGTGCCGACCGCTGGCGTCTTCCGCGACAACAACCTGCGCGAGGACATCAGCCTCGACAAGCTCGCCACTCTCAAGACGGCCTTCGACAAGACCGACAAGGGCACGCTGACCGCCGCCAACTCGACGCCGATGACGGATGGCGCAGCCTGCGTGCTGCTTGCGAGCGAGGAGTGGGCTGCAAAGCGCGGCCTCGCGATCCAGTCGTATCTTTCCTACACGCAGACCTCGGCCAACAATTTTGTAGCCGGCGAGGGCCTGCTCATGGCCCCGACGATCGCCGTCTCGAAGATTCTCGACCGCGCGCACCTCACGCTGCAGGATTTCGACTTCTACGAGATCCATGAGGCGTTCGCGGCACAGGTTCTGGCCACGCTGAAGGCCTGGGAGGACCCGGCCTACTGCAAGAGCCATCTCGGCAAGGACGAACCGCTCGGCTCGATCGACCGCGCCAAGCTCAACGTGAAGGGCTCCTCGCTCGCCTTCGGCCACCCGTTCGCGGCAACGGGAGCCCGTGTGCTGGCCAACCTGTCGAAACTGCTCGCCGATAACGGCGGGCGCGGCCTGATCTCGATCTGCACGGCGGGCGGCATGGGCGTCGCTGCCATCCTCGAGAGCGCCACCCGGGCCGAGGCGCGCGCCGCTGCCTGATCTATGCCCTCGGCGAGGTGCGCCAAAGGTGCGTCACCTCGGCGCGCCGGATCGGCCGGTGCTCGTTCGTTACGCCGCTCATCCAGCGGAGCGCCAGCTCTGATAGGGATCAGATTTCAACCGAGGGGCCCATGATGAACGATACGGGAATATCGCGGAGAGGCGCGCTGGCCGGCCTAGCGGGTTCGGCCGCCTTTTTAACTGGCGACAGATCGACCTCGGCCGCTGCCCCACAGGTCGAGTCGGTTGCGGCCAACGTCTGCCGCATGACGCCGCGCATGGTCGAAGGGCCGTTCTATTTCGATCCCGATCTGGTTCGGGAGGACATCACCGAAGGCCGCGCTGGCGTGCCGCTGCGGCTCGCCCTGCAGGTGACCGACGGTGCCACCTGCCAGCCCATCTCCGGCGCCCGCGTGGACGTCTGGCATTGCGACGCTGTCGGCGAGTACTCGGGCTATGACGGGCAGGGTGACTCGCGCAGCATCTCGACCAAGGGCGAGAAGTTCCTGCGCGGCACGCAGACCACGAACGCCGCCGGAGAGGTGACGTTCAAGACCATCTATCCCGGCTGGTACCGTGGCCGCACCACGCACATCCATTTCAAGGTGCTGCTCGACGAGAAGGCGATGCTGACGGGGCAGATGTATTTCCCCGACGCGTTGTCCGAGTACATCTTCACGCGCATCGCGCCGTACAACACGCGCACCGAGAAGCGTGACACGCTGAACAGCACCGATTGGATCGCCGGTGCCGACGGCGATCACATCACGTTCGTCAACATTCGCGAGGAAGCGGACGCTTACGTGGCGACACTCGTCATCGGCGTTGATCGCGCCGCCGGTCCCGAGCCCGCGGGCTTCGGCGGTCCGCCCCCCGGTGGGCCGCCGCCTGGAGGCCCCGGCGGTCCGCCGCCGGGTGCTCGTTCGCCTGGCCCGCCGCCGGGTGGTCCCCCTCCCGGCGTGGAAGGTGGTCCCGTGCGCCCGCGCGGCACAGGCTCCATCGTTCCTGGCGAAAGCTAGCCGCCGCGTGCCTTCCCGAGCTCCTCGGCCTTGAGCTCCTTCTTCGAGAGCTTGCCGATCATGGTCTTGGGTAGCGTATCGCGGAACGCGATGTCGGCTGGCAGCTCGAGCTTCGACAGCTTGATCGTAAGGTGCGCCATCAGGTCGGCCTTCGTCGCTGTCTGCCCGGCTTTAAGCTTCACGAACGCTTTCGGAGCTTCCCCGCGATATTTGTCCGCGATGCCGATCACCACGGCTTCCTCGACGGCCGGGTGCTCGTAAAGTGCCTCCTCGATACGCCGCGGATAGACGTTGTAGCCGGAGCAGATGATGAGGTCCTTGATGCGGTCGACGACATAGAAGAAGCCGTCGTCGTCCATGACGCCCACGTCGCCCGTGCGCAGAAACTCGCCCGTGAACTGCGCCGCTGTCTCCGCCGGCCGGTTCCAGTAGCCGACCATGACCTGTGGGCCGGCGACGCAGATCTCGCCCCTCTCGCCGCGCGGCACCTCCCGCGACGGATCCGAGAGATCGCGCAGCGACACGACAGTCCCGGGCAGCGGCAGGCCGATCGAGCCACGCTTGACGATCCCTTCGAGCGGATTGCACGTCACGACGGGCGATGCTTCCGAGAGCCCGTAACCTTCGACCAGAGCGCAGCCGGTAGCGGCTTGGAACGCATCGCGCACCTCGGAGGGAAGGCCCGCGCCGCCGGAGATGCAGTACTTGAGGCTCGTAAGATCGTACGAGCCGATCTTGGGGTGGTTGAGGATGGCGTTGAATAGCGTCGGCACGCCCGGCATCAACGTCGGCCGGTGCTTGGCGATGAGGTCGAGCGCTTCCTGAAGCACGAAGCGCGGCATCAGGATCATCTCGGCCCCGATCTTGACGCCGAGGTTGAGCACCACCGTCATCGCGAACACGTGGAAGAAGGGAAGCGCCGCCAGCACCTTCTCCTGGCCTTGCACGAGCCCTGGAGCCCAGGCCACGATCTGCTGGACGTTAACGGCGACGTTGGTGTGAGTAAGCATTGCGCCCTTGGGCGTGCCCGTCGTACCGCCCGTGTACTGCAAGACGGCGATGTCCGTGTTTGGGTCGATGGCGACAGGCTCGAACGCGGCCGGATCCATCAGGATCTCGTTCTCGAAGCGCAGGCGATCCCGCACCGGAGATGCGCGCGGCTTTGCGAGCTCCTTGCTCTTGAAGAGTTTGAACAGAACCGCCTTGGCGGCCGGTAAAAGAGTCGGGAAGGAACAGATGACGGCGCCCTTTAGCACCTTGTCGGAGATCAACCGTTCCACTTTGTCGAACAGTACCTTGAGATCGAGCGTGATCATCAGCTCGGTCTCGCTGTCTTTGACCTGGAAGGTCAGCTCTTCGACGGAATAGAGGGGATTGTAATTGACGATGACGCCGCCCGCTTTGAGGACGGCGAAGTAATAGATGACGTAGGCCGGAGTGTTTGGAAGAAAAAGGCCGACCCTGGTGCCCTTTACAACTCCGATTTGTTGCAGACCGGCCGCAGCTCGATCGACGAGCGCCCCGATTTCGCCGTAGGTGAGCGTACGTCCGAGAAAAGTGGTGCAGGCGCTGTCCGGAGACCCCGCTGCGGCGGTCTCGATCAGGCGAAACAGCGGCTCGGCGGAAACGGGCGCGTTCCAGTCCACGCCTTCGGGATAGCTCTTAATCCAGGCATGCGCTGAACTGTCCGCATGAGCCAACCCGGATTCCGCCATCAAGTGACCTCCCGCGCTGCGTCGGAGGGTGGCCCTGGACCCCGCGTCCCAGTGCCGCGCGGGGCTGCCGAGGCTTTTGCTATCCTCCTGGCAAGCATTTTTCTTTAGTTTCTATTTGAGGCCGAGCGCCTCTTTGCTCATTCAACACTTTTTTGGCTCCTCCGCCTAGTCCATGCCCTAGTCGAACGGAGTAAAAGGCGTGTGTGTCCCACGGAACTTCGCGAGCGGCCGGGGTCTGGCAGGATGTGCTTGTGCCTGAGAGCCGCAGGCGGCCTGGGGGGCCCTCGTCTGGACTTCAGGCTGGTTTAAGGATATGTGACGCCCGAGCTTGTGATCATTGCAGTCCTGCACTACTTAAGTGCCGATTACTTAAGTTGACGTGGCGGGGTCCCTGCAAGTCGCCTGGGCAGGGTTTGGAGAGCGAGATGGACGAAGTCGCAACCAAAATCATCGACATTCTCAAGAAGCATATGAAGGAGCCGCGGGACGACATCAATCTCTCGACCGCTCTGACGGATCTCAAGATCGAGTCGCTTGATCTTGCGATGATTGTGTTCGACATCGAAGATACCTTTGGTATCGAGATTCCTTACAATGCCAACGAGGACGTCGGCGACTTCAAGACCGTGGGATCGGTCGTCGACAAGGTTAAGAGCTTGATGGCTGCAGGACCCGCCGCCGCTAAGGCGTAACCTGCACGGCCCGAGATCTGCGAATGATCTATGGGCCTCTGAGCCCCGTAATGCCGGTGATCACCCGCGCCGCGGGAGACATCGGCCGGCTTGGTTTTGCCGAACGATTGTCTCGGCCCCCTAGCGCAGATCTTCTTGGCGCAGACCTAAGGACTGTTTGAAGCGATGAAAAACGGAAACGGCACACGTCGCGTGGTCGTCACGGGGCTCGGCGTGGTGACGCCGATCGGTCTCAACGTGACCGACTTCTGGACCAACATGCGCGCAGGAAAGTCGGGCGTTTCCGAGCTCGGTGGGTTCCCGCTCGAGGACCTCAAGATCCTCATCGCCGCGCAGATCAAGGACTTTGATCCCAAGGTCCAGCTCAAGAACTACAAACGCGACAAGATCATCATGCATGCGGACCGCTATTCCTGGTTCGCCGCTGCCGCCGCCGAGCAGGCGGTGACTCAGTCGGGCATCCAGTTCCCGCTTGAGAATCCGTATCGCTCGGCCTGCATCATCGGGTCCGGCGCGGGAGGTCTCACCACTTTCGAGAACGCCTACCGCGATCTCTTCATCAACAACAAGCGCGCCACCAATCCGCTGACGCTCTTGCGCATCATCGGTTCGTCCGCCTCGGCGCACGTCGGCATCGAGTACGGCATCAAGGGCCCGACGTTTGCGACCTGCTCAGCCTGCTCGACAGCGACGCACGCCCTCGGCATCGCGCGCGACTACATTCAGAACGACCTCGTCGATGTCGCCATCGCCGGCGCTTCCGAGGCGGTCATCAACTACGGCACCATGAAGGCTTGGCAGGCGCTGCACGTGCTATCCCCGCAGGGCTGCTTCCCGTTCGCCAAGAAGCGTAACGGCACCGTGCTCAGCGAGGGAGCCGGCGTCCTCGTGCTCGAGGAGCTCGAGCACGCCAAGCGCCGCGGCGCCACCATCCTGGCCGAGCTCGTCGGCTATGGTATGGCCTCTGACAGCCAGGACATGGTCAAGCCGACCGTCGAAGGTCCGGCTTACGCCATGCAGATGGCGCTCAACGAGGCCGGCATCGATCCGTCCGAGATCGACTACGTTAACGCGCACGGCACGGCGACCAAGGACAATGACATCAACGAGACGAAGGCCATCAAGGAGGTGTTCAAGAACGCCGCCTCCAAGCTCGCTGTCTCATCGACGAAATCCATGACCGGCCATCCGCTCGGCGCCGGCGGCGGCATCGAAGCCGTGGCCACGATTAAGGCCATGCAGGAGAGCTGGATCCCGCCGACCATCGGCCTCGACGAAGTGGATCCTGAGTGCGACCTCGACTACGTGCCGAACGTGGGCCGCGACCACAAGGTCAACTATGCGATGTCGAACTCGTTCGCGTTCGGCGGCCTCAACGCTGTCGTCATCTTCGGCCCGTCCCCGGTCTAAATCGCCAGAGCATCGGCGCCGAACCGCTCGGTTTTCGGCGCCTTTGGAACGCGGCCGGAAGGACTTCCGCGCCGCGCTGATTAACCCTGCACCCCCGCCGCACAGACAAACGTCCACAAATTCAAGGCAAAGCCGCCCGACGGCGGAACCCTCTTGAAGGTTGTGGCTTCAGATGAGAAGGTACCTACGGCGACCCATTGCATCCTAGGATGCTGCGAATGCGAATAAGCGTACAAGCGCACCAGTTGCGGCCGTGATGGACGCCGTCCAAAAAAGAAGCGCGGGAGGCTCTGGTGCGGCGCATACTCATCAGATCGGGAGACGTGGCCATCCGCGCTCGGTTGCTGGCGACGCCCACTGCTGACCGTATCTGGGAAGCCTTGCCGATTTCCGCCTCGGTTCAAACCTGGGGCAGGGAAGTCTACTTTCGCACCCCCGTCTCACAGGATCTGGAGCCCGACGCCCGCGTCGTCGTGAGCAAGGGCGAGATCGCGTTCTGGCCTGATGGAGACGCCATCGCCATCGGCTTCGGCGCCACGCCGATCGCCAAGCGCGGCGAGATCCGCTTCACCAGTAAGTGCAACGTCTGGGCCGTTGCCATCGACGATGTCGATCAGCTCAAGGGCGTCTATCCTGGCGAGCAGATCTCGGTGGTCGAGGCCGACAACGACGATCAGGACGAGTGGCAGACGAGCCCGTCCACGTCCCGGCGCACGGCAACGCGCCGCCCCACACAACAAGCGGCCATGTGCTCTTCGGGCGACGAGAGCGGCTCAGCCGGCTGACGTTTTTCTCCAAGCACATGGCAGAAAAAAGCCGGGGCGTGGAGAGGCGCCCCGGCTTGGGTTTGCCCGTGCGTGGGCCGGGCTTGGAAACTCTCGAGATGTTGCCCGTCAGCGGGCGGCGAGCTTCTTCTCGATGGCAGATTTCGGAACCTCGCCGGCGGCGACGAGGGCGTTGATGCAACGCGAGGAGAGGTTCTTGCCGACAGCGCGCATGCACTTGCGCACGCCGGGGCTGTCGGGGTCGTGCTGGCTGCAGTGGGCGTAGTAGTCGGAGGCGCAGGCCATCTTGACCGAGAGGCTGACGGCGCCGGCCTCGGTGGCAACGGCGGTGGCACACAAGGCTGCGGTGGCTGCGAGGATGGTGCGGATCGGGGTCATGGCTCTCTCCATCAATCTGGGCACGACGCCAGGGGTGATGGAGAGGAGGATGACCGATCGCGCACCGTGCCGCTGTTCCGGGCGGAACGGCCAGAGGTATAAGTGCAGGCTGATGCAACTCGGGTGGCTACGCCTGGGAGCGCCTAGGCGGCCGATCGCTCCAACTGGACGAGCGCGGGCAGGCGGCCGCGAAGGTCCTCTAGCTCAGTTGGATCGACCTTGAAGAAGAGGTTGCGCGCGATCCGGCCCTTGAGCCCCTCATCGAGAGGACGCGACAGCAGCACGACCGGCACGTCGCCCGGCGGATAAAACTGGGGTTCGCCGATCGCTTTGAAATCGAAGATGTGCTCGTACACGCTCCGCCACTTGGTTTGAGTGGCAACCACGAGGCGCTTGGCGTCGAGCGCGAGGCAGGCCGTCACACCGGCACGGATTGCTGCGGCATAGAGCCGAGCGCGGTAGCGCGTGTTGGTGATATCGGGATCGATCGCAAGGCGCGAGAGCTCGACGACGAGCCCTTCGGCGCCGGCCTTAATAGCTGGAATCTCCGGATAAACGTTCTCGCAGGGGAGGGTGGGCCCCTGTACTCCAGGCGTGTAGAAGCTCAGCCTCAACGTCGCGATACAAGCGCCGCGCCGAAAGAGACCGGCGACAATAGTCGTCGGCAGATCGTCGTAGGAATCGGTGTAAATGCCAAACGGCGAGGCTTCGATCAGCCCGGCGTGGGCGTAGCCCCGGTAGCGTAAGGCGAAGGCATCGCGCCTGTTGTCCGCAGCTGAATACCAAACGGTGCGCACGACCGCATCTGTCTCATCCGCGGTAGGCGCGGGCTCTCGCTGGACTTGGGCTGTCAACGGAATGTCTCGGTGTTGTGAGGCGGGCAGACTACCGAAGGACCCCTCGGTTAGCACGAACGCGTAGTGGAATAAATTAGTTCCTGCAAGCAGGACTGTAGGTTGGCTGAGACGGAGTGTCACGAAAGCGACGTGACAATGGTAACGGGGAGCCTACGAAGCGTTCCCCGCCCGAGGGACTTAAACCCATCCGATGTCAGATATTCTCAATGTCGACCGATGGCAGTGAAGCCGATTCCGCTCCCCCGCGCGAGCAGACGGACGCGCTCAGGCCCGCGACATCTTGCCGAGGGCCGCGAGCGCGCCGAGCAGGCTCTCCCGGAGCCGCTCTGGCGGGTAACCATGCAAGCTGCGGTCGTAGGCCAGCCGAAGCCAGTGCCGCACATCGCGGAGCCTGCACACCGCAGCCGGCTCGACCAGGGCCCGCTCGATGGCATCGCATTCGGCGAGCATGACCCGAAGGCCGTGCGCGTTGGGTCCGATCGGCGTCGCCGCGACGCGGTCCAACAGGGCGTCACACCGGAGCACGGTATCGCTGACGGAACGCGTATCGAGCATCGGTGACCTCCGCTGCAGGGGGCTTCGACTCCGATGGCAACAACAACAAGGTATCCGCGTTCGGCCCCTCGCCGGAGGACGGATTTCGGGTGATCCACAGCTCGATGCGCCGCGCTGGTGGTAGCGCTTGTCAACGATATTTTCAGGCCAATGGCTTCATACTTATGCGTTGCCCGCGGGCTGTGCAGCGACCGCGCGCCAGTTTGTGTGTCGGTGATGCCATGAGCGAGCAGGAAAAGCGCCGGGCCCTCCGGAAGAGGGTGTTGAAGGGTGCGACGATCGCCTTCAACAACCGCTCGTCGACTTTGTCTTGCATGGTCCGGGATATCTCCGAGACAGGAGCGCGGCTGCGCGTTCCGAAGGGGCAAGCGGTTCCGTCCCGCTTCGATCTTCTGATCGAGGTCGACGGACTTGAGGCGCCGTGCGCCGTCGCGTGGCGCCGCGGCGAGGAAATGGGTGTGACCTTCGAGGCCCCCCCGACACGCGGCAAACCGGCGCGGATCCAGGCCGTGACCGCCATTGCGCGCAACGCTCCCCCGTCATTGCGGCGCAAGGCGTAACGCGAGGCGCGTCTTTCGCGCCATACCCGTCGTAAATCTGTCACGCAGCGCTTTTTCCAGCGCCTCTGAATACCTATTCAAGGGTTAAGCGCGACAGCGCACCAACCCACGCAACGGATGGGACATGTCTCATATCGGTTCCGAGATAGGGGAGCGGCAAGATCGTTCGCCCGCTTTTTGGCTGCTGCACATCGGACTGCCTGCCGCTCTTCTCACAGCCGCTCTGGCGGCAGGCTATGCCGGCGGCGCGGTGAAGCAGATCGTCCTCGATTCCAACACCAGCATTCAGGAGACGGTGACGGGTGCGCTGACCGTCGCTGCCGCCTTGATTGTTGCCTTTGCGCTTGCGCGCCCTGCGCAGCCGTTGGACTGGAAGCTGAAGGTGTGGCTCGCGCTCTTCGTCGCCGCGATGATCTTCTTTGCCGGCGAGGATCTGAACTGGGGACAGTACTACTTCGACCGCACGCCTTCGGATTACTTCCTCGAGAACAATCGCGAGCAGGAAAGTAACCTGCACAACATGTGGCCGCTGCTGTTCAACCGACTGCCGCGCGCAATCATCGAGCTTTGGCTGGTCATCGCGTGCATTCTGGTGCCGCTCGGCTGGCGGTTTCCTGTGCGCTTGACCCAGAGCTTTGTGCCAGACGTGCTGTGGCCCGACCGGCGGCTCGTGTTCGCCGCCGTGTTGGTGGTGGTCACGAGGATGATCCGCCAGACGAGCTCGCTGGTCACGAACCCCGACAACTGGCTGCTGTTGATGCGCCATAGCGAAGTAGAGGAGCTGATGATCGCGTGCTGCTTGTTCCTTTACGCGCTGATGTTACGCGAGCGGTTGGTCACGAGCCCTTAGGGCGACGCACTCTCGCGCGCGAGTGCCAGGATGCGATCGCAGTCTACGTGTGCTTCGAGATGACCGGCGAGAGCGTCCAGCACCGCATCCACCTCGGCTTCGTAACGCAGCGCAGATGCCTGCGCCTCGAGCTGTGCGAGAAACGCGGCGCGATATGCGTCGCTGGCGAACAGTCCGTGCAGATAGCAGCCAGAGATGCGGCCGTTGTTGGCCACGGCACCATCCGGGCGCCCATCCGGAAAACGGATCATGGCGTTGCCGCATCCCGGCCCCGTGGTTCTGCCAACGTGCATCTCGTAGCCGGCGATCGGCAGGCCTGCCAGTGATGTCGCTTCGGTCTCGACCAGAACCTTGTCGCCGGTGAGGACAGTCTCGACATCAAGCAAGCCGAGCCCAGGTACCGCGCCCGGTGGCCCCTCGATGCCGTCTGAATCGGAGATCGAGCGCCCGAGCATCTGATAGCCGCCGCAGATGCCGAGCACATGCCCGCCGCGCCGCACATGCGCCGCGAGGTCGATATCCCAGCCCGTCGCCCGCAGCGCCGCAAGATCGGCAATCGTGGCCTTCGAGCCGGGCAGCACGACGAGCCGAGCTGTCCCAGGGATCGGCTGGCCAGGCTTCAGGAACAGGAGTTCGATCCCGGGCTCGATTCGCAGCGGGTCGAAGTCATCGAAGTTGGAGATGCGGGGATAGGCGAGCACGACGACAAGCGGACGCTCGCGATCTTCTGATTGCCGTGAAAGATCCAGCGACTGGCTATCCTCAGCAGGAAGGCTTTGGGCGCGGGCGAAGTAGGGGACGAGACCGAGCGACGCCCATCCGGTGCGTTTCTCGAGCAGCGTCATGCCGTCTGCGAACAGCGCCGGATCACCGCGGAATTTGTTGACGATGAAGCCGACGACCTGCTGCGCGTCCTTTGCGGCGATCACCTGACGCGTGCCGACGAGACTGGCGATGACGCCGCCGCGCTCGATGTCGCTCACGATCACGACCGGAACGCCGGCAGTGCGCGCAAAGCCCATGTTGGCGATATCGCTGTCTCGAAGATTGATCTCGGCCGCCGAGCCCGCGCCTTCGACGAGCACGATGTCGGCGTCGCGGCCGATCAAGCGGAAGCTCTCGAGCACGGACTCCATCAGCTGCGCTTTCATGGTGCGATACGTGCGTGCAGGCGCGTTGCCGACGACGCGTCCCTGCACGACGACCTGCGCACCGATCTCGCTCTGCGGCTTCAGGAGCACGGGGTTCATATGCACGGACGGCTGTACGCGTGCCGCCCGAGCCTGCAGCGCCTGCGCTCGGCCGATCTCGCCTCCGTCGGCCGTCACGGCCGCGTTGTTGGACATGTTCTGCGGTTTGAACGGGCGCACGCGAAGTCCGCGATTGGTGAAGGCCCGCGCAAGCCCCGCCACCAGCAGCGACTTCCCGACGTCCGAGCCGGTGCCCTGAAACATGATGGCTTTCATTCGATCAGAACTCGATGCTTCCGCGCCTTTACCAAACGGCAGCCTTTATCAAGCCGCTGCCGGTCGCTCGCAAGAGAAGGAATGGTAAATGGGGTCGCGGGCGGCCCGAGCCGTGCAGATGGCCGGTAAACGCAACAAGTTGAAACTATTGGTGGGCCTGCCAGGACTCGAACCTGGAACCAGGCGGTTATGAGCCGCCAGCTCTAACCATTGAGCTACAGGCCCTCCGGGTTAAGCCGGAGCGGACCTCTATAACAGACTTCGCGGCCCGTTCCAGCCAGATGCGCCAATCCGGCCCGAGCGCCGGCTCAGTCATTTTTCTTCCCCGAAGCTCACCTATGGGGAGGCGCCAACCTGGAGGAAACTATGCGACCGACGACTGTGCTGAGACCCACGACCTTCCTGGCCGCCGCGTCTCTGCTTCTTCTTCTGACCACCCCGCCGCGCGCCGAGGATAAGCCGATGGACCGTCTGATCACTGTCTCAGCTTCAGGCTATGCCTATGCCGAACCCGATCAGGCCCGCGTGTCGGCCGGCGTTACGGCCGAGGCCGATACGGCCGAAGCGGCTCTCGCCGCAAATACCGAGCTGATGCAGAAGGTCGTCGGCGGTCTCAAGGAGACCGGCGTCGACGCCAAGGATATCCAAACCAGCAATTTCAACGTCGAGCCGCGCTACACCAATCCGCGCGACGGCACCGCGCCCTCCATCAGCGGCTATCGCGTTTCGAACCAGGTCGCGGTTCTGGTGCGCGATCTGAAATCGCTCGGCGGCCTGCTCGACAAGCTCGTCAGCCTCGGCGCCAATCAGGTGTACGGGCTCGCCTTCGAGGTGAGCAAGCAGGAGACGTTGAAGGACGAGGCGCGCAAGGACGCTGTCGCCAACGCGCGCCGCCGCGCCGAATTGCTGGCCGCCGCCGCGGGAAGCGAGGTCGACGAGGTGGTGACCATCGCCGAGGAGACGGGCTACGGCGGCCCGCGCCCGATGGCGATGCGCGCGGCCAAGGCGGAGGCTGTCCCGGTCGAGGCCGGAACGGAGACGCTCGAAGCCCGAGTCACCGTGACCTGGAAGCTGAAGTAGCCGTTCTTCGAAGCAGACCGGGCGGGAGCCTCCCGGAGCCCGTCCGGCACCCTTCGGAGATGCCGCGCGATCGCCCGCCGTAAAGCAATTCTGTTCTTTTTGGCCAGTATCTCCGCACGGCATCGGTGGCGGAGGTCGCAATGAATACGATGGGTTCGCTGGCCGTGGCGGTCAGTCGGCACCCATGGACGAGCGCGCTCGACGCGACGCTCCTCCCTCTTGATGCTTTTCGCCGTCGTGGTTGCTTTGGAGTTCGAGGTCGTCTTGTTTGGGGACGATCTCACCGATGACCAGCGCCGCCTGCGCATCGAACAAGTCTTCATCCTGGGCTTGCTGCCGGCCGCACGCCGGTTTTCAGAGTCGTGCCTGCCGATGAATCGATGCCGTTGATCCGCGTCAACGGATGGTTTGCCAAGCCACCCTATGGTGGCTGCCAGTTGGCTCGCAATGTCCGGTGGATCCGATGCCCGTTCTGTCTTGGCTTATACGCCCCCTCCTGATCGTCGCCGCCGTTATCGCCGCGTGGTTCGTCGCCGAGGATGCACCCAACTTCGGCGTTGTTCAGATGGTCATCGCCGTGCTGCTGGTGGCGGCACTGGTGGCTTTGGCGGCGTTCTGGGAAGCAGTCGTCGAGCAGTGGAAAGCGCGCAGCAACAAAGACGCGTAGCGCTCAGAGGAGCGAGACGACTTCGACCGTATGCTTGAGCGGTTCCGCGCCGGGCTGCGAGGGCCAATCACCGAAGTTGCGCATCTCTCCACCCGTTCGCAGACGTCGCAGCGCCGCGAGATCGGCAGCTGCAAACACCCACTGATGGGCATTGAGCGTCCCTTCGGCCAGCACGCCGGTGTCGCTCACGCCGTGCTCGGGCGGCACATAGATGCCGGCCGCGCCCACGTTGAGATCGACGGCCGGTGACCATGGCGCATCTCCCACGGTCGGGCTTTGCACGGTGACGATCGTGTTCTCGAGCGCGCGCGCCTGCGAGCCGGTGCGCACACGATAATAGCCCGAGACGCGCTCCGTGCAGGACGGAACGAGAATGGCTTCGGCGCCGGCTTCCACGGCCGCGCGCGCGAGCAGCGGAAACTCGCTGTCGTAGCAGATGAGCACCGAGAGCTTGCCGAGCGCCGTATCGAACACGCGCAGCGGGCTGCCGGCCGTGATACCCCAATTGTGCTCGAAGGGCGTCATGATCAGCTTTTCCTGCACGCCGATGCGGCCTGCGGGCGTCACGAGCTGGGCCGCATTGACGAAGCGACCATCCGGAAGCTTTGCAGGGCCGGAGCCGACGAGAATGTGCACGCCGTGCTTTTTGGCGAGCGCGGCGTGGAAGGCAACGCGCTCATCGGTGAGCGCAGCGACGCGCTCGAGCGTCGTGGTGAGATCGTTGTAGACGTCCGGGCCCAGGAACGCCGCCTGCTCGATGGCGCCGTACTCGGGAAACACGAGCAGATCGGCACCGGTCGCGGCACCCTCAGAGACCCACGACGCAATCTTCGCCTCCCACTCGGCGAGAGAGGCGGGCTGTCCGATCGGGTACTGCGCAGATGCAACCTTGAACAGGCGAGGAGCGGTCATCAGAGCGCTTTCATCCAGAACTGCATGATGTGCGTGGTCTCGTCCGGCCGGTCGACGTCCTTCCAGTCGTAGGTCGCGGTGAGGCCCTCGACCGGGGCGTAGCCGCGCTTGGTCCAGAAGCGGTCCAGCGGAATATAGTCTGCAGGCTTCAGCGGATGATCGTCGGGCCGCACGACGCGGCAGAACGTCGAATGCGTAAAGCCTCCGAGCTTGTAGGCCTGGGCTTCACGCAGCTCGAAGAACTGATGCCCGAGCCCGTGCCCGCGGTGGCTTTTCAAGAGAACGCTTTCTCCGCAGTAGAAGATCTTCTCGATATCATAGCCAGCCTTGCGGAACGGCTCGCCGAACTCGTCCGCATGCTCGACCATGGGCGCCGCGGTAGACGCTCCGACGACGAGGGCGCCGTCGCGCGCGATCACGCAGACGGCGCCCTTCGCCTGGGCGAACTTGGCGAGGTACTCTTCCTCGTACTCGAGAGTACCGTCGTAGAGATAGGGCCAGTCCCGGAACACGGCGATGCGGAGCCGCGCGAGATCGGGCAGCACGGTCTTGATGTCGTCGCCCGTCAGCGCGCGAACTTCGATGCTCATCGCGTCTCCTTCTTCGTCCGCTCGGCAGGCCCTTAGGCGACCTGCGCGATCCAGTCCGTCAGATTGTAGTAGGTGGTCACGCGAGCGATCTTGCCGTCGCGGATGGCGAAGAAGGTGCCGGCGGGCAGTACATAGGTCTGGCCTTTGGCCGGGGGCAGATCGCTGTCGGTATTGAGATAGGAACCGTTGACGTTGAATTCAGCTGCGGCACGCGTGCCGTCCTTGGAGACCAGGACGACGATCTCCGTCAGCGTCTCCTTATAGTGGTGCGTCATGCGGGCATTGAAGGCCCGGAACTTGTCCTTACCGACGCGGCGCTCACCCTGGTTGACGTCGTGGATAACGTCGTCGGTGAGGTGGGCGAGCATGGCTTCGCTGTCGCCGGCGTTGAAGGCGTCGTAGTAGCTGCGGATCAGCTTGGCCGTCTCGATACGGGCATTGCTTTCGGCGTCGCTCATGAAAATAGCTCCCAGGCGTTGAAATTGGGGCCTGCTTAGCAGGTTGCGGGCCCCGACTCAAAGGGGAGGCGGGTCATCCCTCACGCGACAAAGAGCATCGCGTAGAGATGGCCCGCCTCCCCCGGGAGCTGGCGTTTGAGAGTTAACGCCTAGCGCTTCTTGGCGGCCTTCTTACGCACGGCCACCTTCTTGACTACGCGCTTCGCGCCCTTCTTGGCTGGCTTCTTCGCCAGCGCCTTGCGAGCGGTGGTCTTCTTTGCGGCGGGCTTCTTCGCCTTCTTGACTGCGGTCTTTTTTGCTGCTGCTGCCACGGTCTTTACTCCTTTCTTTCTAACGCCCTTGAACGGTTTGTTGTCAGCTTTCACGTCAAGGAACTTGCCGGTCTTGTCGTCGCGCTTCGTCCAGGTTCCAGTTAGCTCGTTCCTGATCTGCGAGCGCTTCTTCACCGCACCAACGCGGCGATCGTCACCCGCCTCTTTGTTCTTCGCCATCTGGATCTCCTGTCGAACGTCGACTGCTTTAGTGAGAGCCCGGAGAGTGTGAGTTAGCTTCCCACAACATGCAACACGATCTTGCGCGCATGCGGACTACGCCGGTGCTCAAAGAGATAAAGACCTTGCCACGTCCCAAGTGCAAGCACTGATCGCATGATCGGTATCGCAATCGACGTTTGAGTGAGTGCACTCTTCACATGCGCAGGCATGTCGTCTGGCCCTTCGATGGTGTGCACGAACAGCGGATCGCCATCTGGAACGAGGCGTTTGAAGAACGCGACGAGGTCGCGTTGCACGTCAGGATCTGCGTTCTCTTGGATGACAAGAGACGCGGACGTGTGCCGGCAATACGCTGTAAGCAGCCCTGTTTCGATGCCTGAGCTCTCGGCGAAAGCGCGCACGGCATCGCTGATCTCGTAGAGGCCCTGCCCGGAGGTCGCGACCGTGATTTCCTTCTGCGCTTGGCGCATGCGTGTGCTCCCACGTGATTTTTCGCGGACTTATCGCTATATTTAGCGCCATGAGCAGAGCATTCGTCAAAGAACCGGACGGCCTAGAGGCCTTCGATGAGCTTCCCGAGCGTCTCGTCTCGCCGCACCGCAACCTCGTGACCGAGAGCGGGCTCGCTGCGATCGAAGCCGAGGTCGCGCGTCTGTCGCGCGCTTATGCCGACGCACAGTCAGCGGGTGATCGCGCGGCCCTCAACGTTGCAGCGCGCGACTTGCGCTACTGGACGGCGCGGCGTGCCTCGGCCGAGCTGGTTCCCGCTCCGAACGACGCCGACGAGATCCGTTTCGGATCGCGCGTCACGTTCGAGCGGGAGGACGGTAGGCGCCGGACCTATCGCATCGTGGGCGAGGACGAGGCCGATCCCGCAAAGGGAACTTTGTCTTACGTCTCGCCGATGGCACGCGCGCTTCTCGGCAAAGCGGTCGGCGATACGGTGCGCGCGGGCTCCGGTGAAACCGAAATCATTGCAATAGAATAAGTGAGCGGCAGCAGGAGCGGCCTTGAGGAGGCTTGCCGACGTGCCATCCGCAGCTTTAGACTCGCGGCCAAGAAGCGAAATCTGCGTTCGGGGGCCAGCATGTCGCGCATGAAGGTGGTTGAAGCTAGGCGGCAAAGCCCATGGCTTGCCATGCTTGCTGTGGTGGCCGCCGTCGGATTGGCGGGCGCTGCCGACGCGCCGCGCACCTCACTCGTTCCCGTCAAGCTTGGCCTCGAAAGCATCAGCAAGGCGGAGCGAACAAAGCTTTGGCAGCGCGTGGACGAATACGCGACCGTCGATGCCCTGCTTGAGTTCTGTGGTCGCAAACTGAACCTGCAGCGGCGCACCTGGGCCGCCGTCAGTCCATGCGTCGAAGTGAAGTCGCTACGCAAGGTTGCGTCGGTGTTCCGCTCCAAGAAGGCGGAGTACGTCAAGGCGTGGGAGACGGCCTTCAGCGAGCCCGAAAAGAAAAAGACGCTCTGCGACACCCAGAAACCGAAGCTCGCCGAATACACGCGAATTCTGGACGCGCATATTGCCGAAGCCAGAACCATGTGCGACGCCTGCATATTCTGCTGAACATGTCGCGCACCTGGTCCGAAATGTCACGCTGAGGCCGCCGCGCCACAATCATTCCAGGTTTTTGCGCCACAATACCTGGGCCGGTGAGTCGTACCGGCAGAGTACTGGGGGATTCCAATGCCGCTGAAATCGATCTGGCTCAACGCGATACTTGCGCTCGCGCTCGTTCTGGCGCCCGTGCGCGACGCGACCGCAGCCTCCGCTTATGAGATCGACGCCGACGTCAACGCGGCACTGTCTCACTTCTATCGCACGGTCGGAGGGGCGCGCGAACTGGTGCGCGATGCGGCCGGAGTGCTGGTGTTCCCCTCAGTAGTCAAAGCAGGCATGGGCTTCGGCGGTGAATACGGCGAAGGCGCTCTGCGCCGTGGCGGCTACACGGAAGGCTATTACAACACGGTCTCCGCCTCGATTGGCTTCCAGCTTGGCGTGCAGGCGCGCACCGTTATCATCCTCTTCATGACCGAAGGCGCGCTTCGGAGCTTCCAGCGCAAGCAAGGCTGGAAGGTCGGCGTCGACGGGTCGGTGGCTCTGGTCACGGTTGGCGTCGGCGGCTCCGTCGACACCAATCAGATCACGAAGCCCGTCATTGGCTTCATCCTCGACCAGAAGGGATTGATGTACAATCTGACCCTGGAAGGTTCGAAGATCAGCCGCATCGACCGCTGAACGTCTCAGGCCGCGTTCGAGCGGCTTGTCATGCGCGTGCGCGCCGATGACGCAGCGAGTAGCGGAAACTCCATAAGCTCTGCTTCCGCTTCGTAGAAGCGGGCGCAGCCGCGACCCTCGCGTTTCGCACGATAAAGCGCGGTATCCGCTCGCGCCAGCCAGTCGTCGATCGACAGGCTCGACGGGCTTTCGAACACGGCGGCACCGATGCTGACACTGACCATGATCAGATAGCTCTCGAAGGTGACCGAACTCGTCAGAGCGGCCTCGATGTCACGAACCTGCGCTTCTGCCGCTTCGCGATCGGCCAACGGCGCCGTGACGACAGCGAATTCATCCCCGCCGAGCCGCGCCGTGATCGTGACCTTTTCCCCCAAGCCGCGCAGACGCTCGGCGACGGCCGCAAGCACCGCGTCCCCCGCCGCATGGCCGAGCGTGTCGTTGACGGACTTGAAGTAGTCGCAGTCTATCAGCAGCACCGCGTAGGTGGCGTTGGTGTCGTCCTCGAGCACGTCGGCGAACACGCGCATGAACCATCCGCGGTTTGCCAGTCCCGTCGCCGCGTCGTGATGTGAGGCATAGATTGCGGCCTGCTCGCTTTCTGCGAGCCGTCGGGTCAGCCGGCGCATGGTCACTGCCGCGAGCAGCGTCATCACCGCGATAAACCCGAGCGAGAACGCGATTGCGGGCAACGCCGCGCGAAGGATCGCGTATCCCGGATGCGAGGGCTCCCACGTGACATGGGTCACGGTGTGACCCGACGCGTCGCGGATCGGATGCGCGTGCTGGTCGCTGTTGGCGATGTCGTCCTTGGAGATCTCCCGCAACCCGTCCACGTGCGACAGCGTGGCCAGCCGATTCAGGAGCTGTGGCGTCAAGAGCTGCACCCCCAGCAGAAGCATCGGGCCAACACCGGCAGTTTGCTGCGCCTGATCGGCCAACGGCGTCACCGTGACCATCGCGGGATGGCCATCGATGGTAATCACGTCGTTAACATAGAGACCATCGGTCATCGTGCCCGAGACGTGCTCGCCGAAATCGCGCCCGACCATCGATCGAAAAAGGGCGCGCGCCCGTTCCATCGGCCGCGCAGCAGCCGCGAGCAGCTGCGCCGCCCGGTCCAGGGGCAGCGGTTTGTTGTTCGCGCTTGCGAAAACCACCTGTCCGGCGGGATTGAGGATGATCAGCTCCTGCTCGACCTCGGGCGCGGCCGAAGCCTGCCCGACCTGATCGCCGGTCCAGCCTGCCCGCTGGTTCTCCTCGCGCTTCAAAAACACGGGGCTGCGCATGGCCAGCCCGACGACCTCGGAGGCATGCAGCTCGCCGAGCATCTTAAATCCGCGATCGACCGCCATTTTGTCGCGTTTGAGGGTGCTCTCGTTGATACGCTCGACCACCATGAGCGTATCCTTACCGAGCAACACTACGGCGGCCAGTGCCGGCAGCACCATGGCAAGACCAATCCAGCGCACCAGGGCCATGCCATGCGAGCCGAGACCATCCGACATATGAAATTCCCCCTTGCATTGCACTGCACGCAAGCGGGGGACCGTAGAAGTCAATCCGTTGCTGGATGTAAAATTCTTTCAATCGAATGCTGTCAATCCCGGCAACGAGCGGTTCACCAACGGCGGTTTGGGGCCGCGAATTCACCCTCTTTTCCGCCGCGAGCCAAAGTAGCGGATCACACAATGTTTCCCATGGTTACGGGAAAGTTGCGAGCACGGCCGAGGGATAAACCGGTCGCCTCATGAGGGAGGCAGACGGCGCGCGACGGCTCGCACGCCGTCTCTGCTCTGCGTGGCCTACTGGCTCTTGATATAGGTGCCCATAAGCGTTGCCTGCGCCAGGATATGGCCCCGCATAGCGCTTTCCACGGCAGCCTTGCGCGGTGACGATAACCCCTTGAGGCGCGTATCGAGGGCGTAGAGCTTGTGGAAGTAGCGATGCCGACCGATCGGGGGACACGGTCCGCCATAGCCGGTGCGGTCCCAGTCGTTGAGGCCGTCCTCGGTTCCAGCCGGCAGCGCTTCATTACCGACATCTTCGGCAAGTCCCGTTGCATCCGGCGGCAGATTGTAAAGCACCCAGTGCACCCAGACGCGCTGCGGCTTGGCGGGATCGGGCGCGTCGGGATCGTCGACGATCAACACCAGGCTTTGCGTGCCATCCGGCACGCCGCGCCACACCAAAGGTGGCGAGATGTCGTTGCCTTCGCATGTATATTTGCGCGGAATGGTTCCGCCGTCCGTGAAGGCCGTCGAGGTCAGCGTGAACGTCATCAGTGTTCTCCAATGCGATCCCGGCGATCCAATTTCTAGCAGATCTGGATCAAAGCCCAACCCGCGGCCATAGTGCGCAATGCAGGCAATCGAGACCGGTTCCTGAGCGCACGCTCCGCCAAAGCCCGCAACGAGATGTCGTAAGAAATGACGTCCTCAACCATGAAGGCCATGCTGCTCGATACGCCAGGCACGCCGCTGCGCATGGTCGAGGTGCCGCTGCCCGAGCCTTCCCGAGGACAGATCCGCGTGAAGGTGGCGGCCTGCGGCGTTTGCCGTACCGATCTTCATGTCGCCGACGGCGATCTCAAGCATCCCAAGCACCCGATCATCCCCGGACACGAGATCGTGGGACGTGTCGACAAACTCGGGCCTGGCGTGGCGCACGTCGCCATCGGCGACCGCGTCGGCATCCCATGGCTCGGACACACGTGCGGCGTATGCTCATTCTGTCGTGAAGGTCACGAAAACCTGTGCGACGCGCCGGGCTTCACGGGATACCAGATCGACGGCGGTTACGCGGAATACGCTGTCGCGGACGCCGCCTACTGCTTTCCGATCCCCGAGGGGCCCGGCGACGTGGAAGCGGCCCCGCTGCTTTGCGCTGGCCTGATCGGCTACCGCTCGCTCAAAATGACGGAGCCGTGCAGGACGCTCGGCATCTACGGTTTCGGCGCCGCGGCGCATATCGTGGCGCAGGTCGCGCGGCATCAAGGCATCGAGGTCTTCGCGTTCACACGCATCGGCGACGGGCCGGCGCAAGAGTTTGCGCGCGCGCTCGGCTGCGTCTGGGCCGGCGGCTCCGAGGAAGCGCCACCGAAACTGCTCGATGCCGCCATCATCTTTGCACCCGTCGGTCCGCTGGTCCCGTTGGCGCTCGCGGCCGTGCGCAAGGGCGGCACGGTGGTGCTCGGCGGCATCCACATGAGCGACATTCCGACCATGCCGTACGATCTTCTCTGGGGTGAGCGCATCGTGCGCTCGGTCGCCAACCTGACACGCCAGGACGCCATCGACTTCCTGGCGTTGGCGCCGCGCGTGCCCGTCAAGACGCACACGGAAGCACTGCCGTTGGCCAAAGCCAACACCGCACTCGACCGCCTGCGGCGCGGCGACCTCACCGGAGCTCTCGTGCTCGTTCCTTAATGTGGAGGAAGAAGAAGCTAGCTCAGCGGACCACTGATGACGGTCAGCTTGAGCCGCGCAACGCCTTTCTTGAGGAAGCCCAGTTGCTCGGCGGCAGCCCGCGAGACGTCGAGCATGCGACCCTTGCGGTAGGGACCTGAGTTGTTGACGCGCACCAGCACCTGCGCCTCCGTATCCGGATTGACGAGCACGAGGATGGTCCCGTTGGGGTAGACCGGGCTCGCTGCGTTGTCGGGAAGGTCAGGACGGTGCTCCTCGCCGGACGAAAGCGCCGTGCATGGATTGTATTTATCGACGCGGCAGTCGTCGTAGTACGAGGCGACGACCACCTCCTGGTGGCCGACGAGTTGCTCCATCTCGGGGAGCGTCTTCACGCGGTGGCAGACGCTATTGTAGCAGTAGGTCTTGCCTGGAGTTTTCGCTGGTGCCGGATCCGAGAAGAGGAGAGATCCGGTGGCCACAGCTGCGAGCGTGGCAAGCACAAAGGCGCGATGCGTCGCAAGTCTCATTCGGCGCTCGGTCTATTGCTGATGAAGCGGTGACCAAGCCGCTGATTCTGAGCCAAAATGTGGCCGAGAACGGGTGTGTTGTGGGCGCAGGAAACTCCAGTTCTCCCGCGTGGCCCTTGCGCCATGCGGCGTCAGCCGGCGGAGCGATCCTGCTTGCGCACGGCCTCGAGATAGCGGCCAAGCGAGATGTCGGCGGAGGCGTAGGCTTCCTGCAGCTCGACGCTCCAATAGCGGAGGTCTGCCAGATCGATCTTCTGTCCGGTCACGGCACAGCGCACGAATTCGCCCGGCGAGATGACCTGGAACTCGCCGTCGAGATAGCGCACCTGGGCTTCGCCCCGAATGCCGAACAGCCTGTCGAAGCGGTTCATGAGCCTTTGCCTCGGAAAAATGCGGTCACTGAAAGCGACGCCCTGATGACATCGCCAATCGGCGAGGCGGCGTCAAGGCGTGCCGGTCCGAAATCGTTATCAGAATAGCGTGCCCTGGCCCTTGGCGGGCTTTTTCGGCACCGATGTCGCAGCCTTGCCGGAAGGGGGCGGCCCGCCCCGGCTTGCACGGCCGGCCGAAGCCTCGCCTTTCGCTTCAGCTTGTACGCGCCCGTCCGCGAACTCGATCTCCAGCACCTGCCCGGACGCCACGGCGTGCGCGGAGCGGATCGTCGCACCCGTGCCATCGCGCACCAGCGCGAAACCGCGCGCCAGCACGCTGTGATAGCCGAGCGATGAGAGCAGCTTGGCCTGCCCGCCAAGGGCCTGACGCCGCTCCGCGAGGCCACTTGCGAAGGCGCGCTGCATGCGCCGGCTCAGCGCGTCGAGCCGCTCGCCGCAGCGTTCGACGCGATGGCGGATCGGCGCCGGCTGCAGCCGCCCCGAGGCCCGCTCGAGCCGCGCGCGCCGCACGGAGGCGGTTTTGCCGAGACACTCGCGCGCGCGCCGTCCGAGACCGTCGAGCCTGTCGGCCGCGCGGGAGATCCGAACTTCGAGAAGCCGATGGTGCAGACGCGAGGCGATGCGGACATGGCGCGTGTGATGCGCTTGCGTGTTGGCAGAGAGAGCGCGGCCGAGACGCACGCCCGTCGCGTCGATCCGCTGCCGATGCTGCACGACGAGTGAGCGCGGGCTCGGAAGCCGACCGGCCACTTGGAAGAAGCGCGTATGGCAGCGCTGAACGCGTGCGCGCAACGCGCCGTCGAGCCGGTGCGCCGCATGGTCGAGCCGCTGACGCGGCAGCGCGGCGAGATCCTCGGCGCGCGGCAAGCCGCGCTCTGCCGACTTGAGGTCACGCCGCAGCGCATCGAGCACGCGACGAATGGCAACCGTAAGCCTGAGCCCGAGCTTGCCGCTCTGCTCGAGAAGATCCGCGTGTTTCGGCACGGCCCATTCGGCGGCTTTCGTCGGTGTCGGTGCACGCGCGTCGGCGACAAGGTCGATCAGCGTCCAGTCGGTCTCGTGTCCGACAGCGGAAATCACCGGAATGGCGCTCTCTGCCACCGCGCGGACGACGATCTCGTCATTGAACCCCCAGAGATCCTCGAGACTGCCGCCGCCACGCGCCACGATGAGAACGTCCGGGCGTGGGATGACGCCATCGGGTTGAAGCGCATTGAAACCGCGTACGGCGGCTGCCACCTCCACCGCACTGCCGTCGCCCTGCACGCGCACAGGCCATACGATGACGCGCGTCGGAAAGCGCTCGCGGAAGCCGTGCAGCATGTCGCGGATCACAGCGCCGGTCGGACTGGTCACGATGCCGACCACGCGCGGGAGGAACGGCAGCGGACGCTTGCGCTCGTCCGTGAACAGGCCTTCGGCCGCGAAGCGGCGCTTCCGTTCCTCGAGCTGCGCCATGAGCGCACCGAGACCGGCGGGCTCGAGACTCTCGATGACGATCTGATACTTCGACGAGCCGGGGAAGGAGGACACTTTGCCGGTCGCAATGACCTCCATGCCTTCCTCGGGCTTGATCTTGAGGCGGCTCCAGTTGCCGCGCCAGATCACGGCGTCAATCTTCGCTTTGTCGTCCTTGAGCGAGAAATAGCAGTGCCCGGAGGCGTGTGGCCCGCGATAGCCCGAGACCTCGCCGCGCAGCCGCACATGCCCGAAGCCGTCCTCCAGCGCGCGTTTCACGGCATTGGAGAGCTCGGAGACGGTGAACTCGGCGACATTGGCGCCGGAAGCGGCCGCGGGAGAGGAGGAGCTAGCCAACGAATCGGTCCTTGGTTGTTCGTATCGCAATCCATGATACAGGGTGCGCAAGCTACAAACCAAAAACCCGGATTTTCGCAAGAAGTAAATCACCGCTAAGGCTCTGATATCATGAACGTACTTCTCATCGGCGGCGGCGGGCGCGAGCACGCGCTCGCCTGGGCGCTTTCCGCGAGTCCGCTGCTGACCAAGCTCTATGCAGCGCCCGGAAACGCTGGGATTGCGGAGCTCGCCGCGTGCGTCGCCCTCAATACGGCCGACCACGCAGCCGTGCTGCGCTTCATCGCCGAGAACAGGATCAACTTCGTCGTCGTCGGCCCCGAGGCACCGCTCGTCGCCGGTCTCGCCGACGCTCTGACCGCGGCGGGCATCAAGCACTTCGGCCCGTCGAAAGCGGCGGCGCAGCTCGAAGGCTCGAAGGGCTTCACGAAGGATCTCTGCCGTGAGGCCGGCATCCCGACCGCCGCCTACGGCCGCTTCAATGATGCAGACTCGGCCAAGGCGTACCTCGCGTCACAGGCCGTGCCGATCGTCGTCAAGGCGGACGGCCTCGCAGCCGGCAAGGGCGTCGTGGTCGCCACGACGCGTGCTGAGGCGGAAGCGGCCATCGAGGCATGCTTTGCCGGCGCGTTCGGCGCCGCAGGCGCCGAGGTCGTGATCGAGGAGTTTCTCGAGGGCGAGGAGGCGAGCTTCTTTGCTCTCTGCGACGGCAAGACGGCGCTCGCGCTCGCGACCGCCCAAGATCACAAGCGCGTCGGCGATGGCGATACAGGACCGAACACCGGTGGCATGGGCGCCTATTCGCCTGCGCCGATCATGACGCCCGACATGTGCGCGCGCACCATGGATGAGATCATCAACCCGACCGTGAGGACCATGGCGGCGCGCGGCACGCCGTTCAAGGGCGTGCTGTTCGCCGGACTCATGATCACGGCCCAGGGGCCGAAGCTGATCGAGTACAACGTGCGTTTCGGCGATCCCGAAACGCAGGTGCTGATGACGCGGCTGCAGTCGGATCTCTTGGCTGCCATGGTCGCGACGTCCGATGGCGTGCTCGATCACTTCGACCTGCGCTGGCGCAACGAGGTCGCGCTGACGGTCGTGCTTGCCGCCAAGGGTTATCCGGGCACGCCCGAGAAGGGCACGGAGATCCGCGGCCTCGACGCAGCGGGCAGCGTGCCCGATGTCGAGATCTTCCACGCCGGCACGCGCCGTGACGGCGAGCGCATTCTGGCAGATGGCGGCCGCGTTCTGAACGTCACCGCGCTGGGTGCAAGCGTCGCCGAGGCGCAGGCCCGCGCTTATGAGGCCATCGCGAAGATCGATTGGCCCGGCGGATTCTGCCGCCATGACATCGGCTGGCGCGCCGTTGCGCGCGAAAAGCAGGGGGTATGATGCGCGCGCTGGTGCTCACGATTGTTCTGGCCCTGTCTTCGCTTGCCGCGGTGGCCCAGAACGGGAGGTTGCCGACCGACGAGGTCGTGCGCACGGAGATGAAGGCGATCCGCGATTTGACGCTCAATGCGCACACGCTTGTCACGCATCGGCGTATGCCGCCGGCTGACGCGCGCACCTATCACGCCAAGGTCAAGGCAGCGGTCGCGCGGATCAAGTCCGGGACCCAGATGACAGGTGAAGCCCGCGAGGAAATCGAGAAGCTCGCGGGCTATATCGAGAAGGGAGCCGGGGCAGTTGCAGGCGCCGACACGATCGAAGCCATCGACGGCATGCTCATTATCGATGACTCGCTGAGCATCTATGCTCAGCGCTTCGACCACCCCGGTTGGCAACCGCTGCGATAGCCTCTGCCGTTCCTCACAAGAGGAAGCGAATGAAGCCCGTCACGACGGCGCCGCACGGACGCCGCAGCCGCCGCGTTCGCGAAACCTCGAAGGCCGCGTGTTACGCGGGGAACATCCCGCGGCGCGCGTTTGGACCATGAAGACGCGGGAGATCCGCGGGGCGCACCCAAGCGCCTCCGCATCCCGCCAATCCACCGTATAGCGACAATCCATCCGATACCTGCCCAAATCCGCAACGCACCCGGCCGCCACCTTTTGCGCGGCGGCAGCACTCACTGAGGAGACAAGGAAATGCGCGCCCTAGCCCTGGGCTTCATGCTGGCAACTGGTGCCGGCGCATTGGCGACCGGATACCTCGCCGTGCCGCCGGCGGCCGCCGAATACACGCTCGACACGAGCAGGCTCGCGCGCACGGAAGGTTCCAAAATCACCTTCTCAAGTCCGTCCACTACGATTTACACGGCGCCGGACTCCGTTCCTGCCACGGCCGATGCGGTCGCAAAGTTGCTCGCCGCCTCGGGCTGGCAGCATTACGAAGATCCTTTCTCTGCCAGCGCGCAAAACCCCCAGCTTTCGATCAAGACCTTCAAGAAGGACCGCCAGGGCCTCACCGTGTTCGTCACCCTTGCACCGGCCCAGGGCAATGCAACGAGCGTGTCGTACACGGCTAACGCCATCGTCGACGATCTGCCTTTTCTGAAAGACGCCTCCGAGATCAGGTTCGCGCCTGACCGGCCGTATCTGTCCCTTGTCACGGCAGTGCCGCTCGAGTCGTCGCTGACGTTCTTCCACGACGAGCTGGTAGCACGCGGCTGGGCGCCCTGGTCGCGCGTGGCTAACCGCAAGTTCGAGGCCGGCGAGGACATCGCCGAAGCGAACGATCGCGGCAAGTTTGCGTTCTTCGTCCGGGAGAACCACCGCCCGATCATGCTGATGCTGCAGCGTCGGGACGACGGCCGCCTCGATGCCCGGATCGAGGGTGTGTCCGAGGATCTTCTCACCGCGCTCAACAAAAAAGAGGAGCCGGTTGCAGAAGCCGCTGTATCAGAGCCTGAAGCCGAGCACACTGTGACTCCCGGCCCGGACGCATTCGATACTCTGGCAGGGGAAATTCTTGATCAGGTGCGAAAGGCGACCGAAGGGGCGCTTGCAGATCTGAACAGGCCGGCGGCAAAGGCAGGGGATCCGTCGCCCGCCTCCATCGTAGCTCTGGAGGAAGCGCACGACGGCTCCACGCCATTGCCGCTTCCCGCAACGGCCGAGGCGGTCGACTTCGATGGCAGCCGCGGCGAGCTAGAGTTTGAGAGCGCTTCGGACGTGAAGTCCCTCGCCCAGTTCTACCGCGGCGTGCTGCAGCGCGACGGCTGGAAGCCTGAGCGCTCGGCGATCGACAAGGACAACATGGTCGTGTTGCGCTTTGCCAAGGACAAGCGCGACGTCTCCGTCACCGTCATGAAGTTCGGCAACAGGACGCGTGTCAGTGCGTCCGGCTCGGGGCTCGTTACCCGTTTGGAGGATGCCGAGAGTGCCGTGATCGAGGTTGCAACCCTCGCGGAGCCCGACGCCGCCCTGCAAACCGAGCTCATGGTCGAGGACAGGGCGGGACTGCCGATCCCCGCTCCGCACTCGATCAGCGGCAGCGAGAAGAGCCTTTTCCGCCTCTCCGTGAACGCAAGCGTGCCGGCTTCCGTTGAAACGGTTCTCGCCTTCTATCGCCGCGAGTTGGCTGGGCTCGGCTGGAACGAGCAGGCCGGCGCGTCCGTGACCAAAGATCGGGCCGAGATCGCTTATCTCTCGCCGGAGGGCCCAGCCGTTCTGACTCTTGCGCACCGCAACGGCGAGACGGTGTCCTCACTGACGCTGCGCAAGCAGAACGACGCGCAAAAGGCCGGAATGTTACCCGGCAAGGGCCAGGTCAAGCTGTTGATCGGCAACACGCTGGACAAGGAGGCCACGCTGACGATCGGCAAGAGGAAGGTGAAGATCGCGGCCGGAAGCGGCGCGGAGAAACCCGACGGTCCGACGCTTGAGGTCGCGCCCGGCAAGCAGACCATCTTGCTCCATGTGTCCGGCGAACCATCTCAGAGCGAGGAAGTGGAAGTCGCGGCCGGCGATATCTGGGGGTTGGTCATCGGGCCCGGCGGGGTGCTCGCCTTGCAGATGTACTAGGAGTGTTTCCGGATGCGGGGGATCAGGCAATCTGATCCCCCAATCCGGGAAAAGGGCACGAGCGGAAGCCGACGATAAGCGCGACCGCCGCACCCCAATCAGGCGCGGACGGTCGCCGCCCAGTCGAGCCAAAGGCGAACCCGCGCTTCGGGGTGAGGCGCCGTCATGAAGTCGGTGATGACGGCGACGCTGTCGGCGCCGGCGGCAATGACCGGCCCCGCGCGATCGGGCGTGATGCCTCCGATCGCGACCAGCGGCAACGTCCCGATGCGCGCTCTCCAGGCACCGATCTTCTCGAGTCCCTGCGGCGCCCATTTCATCGCCTTGAGCTTAGTCTCATAGATCGGACCGAGCGCGACGTAGTAGGGACCGGCGCTAAGCGCCGTCTCGAGCTCCTCGTCGCTGTGCGTCGAGATGCCGACCGCGATGCCCGCCCGCTTGATGGCCGCCAGATCCGCAGCGGCAAGATCCTCCTGGCCGAGATGAAGCTCCGTCGCGCCGAGGTCGATGGCCGCCTGCCAGTAGTCGTTGACGATCAGGCGACAACCCGCGCGGCGCGCGATCTCCAGCGCGGTGGCGATCTCGCGGCGCGCCTCATCCTCGCTTTTATCCTTGATGCGGAGCTGCAGCGTGCGCACCCCGAGCGGCACGAGGCGAACAACCCACGCCGCGCTCGGCACAATCGGATAGAAGACGTCGGGTGCGCCGATAGCGGTCATGGAAGGGCCTCAGCGGGTGCCGGAACGCGGCGCATCGAGATCGAAGAACGGCGTGCCGGCAACGGGCGTCGACGGGCGTGCCCGATCGCTCTGCTCGATCAGCCCGGCTTCGTAAGCAGCTCGCCCCGCGTCGATGGCTGCCGCAAAGGCCGCCGCCATGCGCACCGGGTCGTGCGCCTTCGCAACTGCCGTGTTGAGCAGAACCGCGTCGTAGCCCATCTCCATGGCCATAGCCGCATGCGACGGCGCGCCGATGCCAGCGTCGATGACTAGCGGCAGGTCGGGAAAGTAGGCGCGCAGCGTCGCGAGTGCGTGCGGATTGGCAAGCCCGCGCCCCGTGCCGATCGGCGAGCCCCACGGCATCAACACGCGGCAGCCGGCTGCGACGAGCCGCTCCGCAACCGAGAGATCCTCGGTCATGTACGGAAACACCTTGAAGCCGCGCCTGGTCAGCTCCTCCGCCGCTTCGACAAGACCGAACAGCTCCGGTTGCAGCGTGTCGTCGTTGGCGATGACCTCGAGCTTGATCCAGTCGGTCTCGAGCAGCTCGCGCGCCATCTCGGCGGTCGTGATTGCTTCCTTGGCCGTGCGGCAGCCCGCAGTGTTGGGCAACAGCCGCACCGGCAAATTGCGGATGAGATCGAGGAAGCGCTGGCCGTTGCGCCCGCGCGCCTGCTCGCGCCGGAGCGATACGGTGACGATGCCCGCGCGTGCGGCCCGCACGGCGTCGCTCATGATCTGCGGCGACGGATAGAGCGCGGTGCCGAGCAGCAGACGCGACGCGACGCTCTCGCCGTAGAAGGTGACCTGCGTCGGCGAAGGATCGTGCGGCAGCGGCCGCAAGGGCTCGGTCTGGTTCATGGCTGGTTCGTATTCCTCGCCTCAGCCGCCCTGCCGGGCGGAGAGGATCTCGACGCGATCGCCGTCGGCAAGGCGCACCTCAACGCGCGCCCGTGCGGCGACGAAATCTCCATTGACGGCTGTCGCCACCTTGACGTCCGCAAACCCCTCCTCGACGAGAAGGGCAGCCAGCGTCTCGGCGCCGCTCGTGAGGCAGCGTCCGTTGACTGTGATCTCGCGGTGCCGGGTCGTCGTGGTAACCATGCCTGCCATCGTATCGTTATGCTCGCCCTTGACGTAGGGAGACGCGGCGCGCCATGCCAGTCGTCATCGTACCGCTTCCGAGCCTCAACATCCGCCCGCGGGCCGGGGGTGTCAATGAAGCAGCCTAACCCGATGCGGGGTCTCGGATTCGCCGGCTCGCCTATGCAACCCGTTGGCTTTTTGGCGACGCTGCCGTTTACTGCACTGCCTCGCGCCATGTTCTTCCCCGCAAAGGGCCGCTGTTTCACCATCATCGGGCCCGACCCTCGGCCTTACTTCTCCTCGATGGGCCGCCGTCGCCCGCATTGCCAGAGACCCGATACATGTTTCAAGCGCTGATCACGAGCCGCCGCTTCGCACCGCTGTTTTGGTGCCAGTTCCTATCCGCGCTCAACGACAACTTCGTCAAGAACGCGCTCGTGATCTTGATCCTGTTCAAGGTCGGATCGGAGCAGGGCGGCGTACTTGTGGCGTTGGCAGGCGCCGTGCTGGTGGCGCCGTTCTTCATTCTGTCCGGCATCGGTGGCGAGCTCGCTGACCGTTACGACAAGGCCGTAGTGGCCGAGAAGCTGAAGCGCGCCGAGATCCCTGTCGCCATCATCGCCGCAGTTGGCTTCGTTCTGAACTCCGTTGGGGTACTGTTCGTCGCGCTCGGCCTCTACGGTGTCATCGCCGCCCTGTTCGGTCCCATCAAGTACGGCATCCTGCCGGCCCTGCTGGAGCCGCGCGAGCTGCCGGCTGGGAACGCCTTCGTCGAGAGCGCGACCTTCGCCGCCATCCTGGTCGGAACCATCGGCGGCGGGCTCGCGGCGGGGAACGGAGGCGGTGAGTGGATCCTGGCCGGCCTCGTGGTCGGCCTCGCGGGCCTGTGCTGGCTCTCCGCCTCGTTGATCCCGAAGATGGGCGCGGCCGCACCAAGCCTCGCCATCGACTTCAATCCCTGGACGTCGACCGTCGCGCTGCTGCGCCATCTGCGCAGCGAGCGTCGGCTTTGGATCGGCGGCCTCATCGTCTCGTGGTTCTGGCTCGTCGGCATGGTCGCGCTGTCGCTGTTGCCGGTGCTGATCAAGGACAAGATGGGCGGCGGCGAAAGCGTCACCATCCTGGCGCTCGTCACCTTCACCATCGGCATTGCCGTCGGATCCGCGCTCGCCGCGCGTGCGAGCAAGACGCGGCCCAATTTGGCGCTTGTGCCGATCGGCGCGCTGCTGATGGGCCTCTTCGCGCTCGACCTCGCCTGGACGGCCTCCCGGATAGTGACGTCGCCTGAGGTGCTGACCGTCGGCGCAATGCTCGCGAGCATGACGGGTTGGCGCGTGATCATCGATCTCGCGGGCCTTGCCATCGCCGGCGGCCTCTACATCGTGCCCGCATTCGCTGCCGTGCAGCTCTGGGCGCCGGTTACCGAGCGCGCGCGCACCATCGGCGCCTGCAACGTGCTCTCGGCCCTGTTCATGACCGCGGGAAGCCTCGGCGTCGCGCTTCTACAGTGGAACGGCGTCGGCCTCGTCATGCTGCTCGCGCTGCTCGGCATCGGCAATCTCGCCGCCATGGCGCTGATCCTCGCTGCCTGGGGCAAAGAGGGCGTGCAGGACGTCGGCGCCTTCCTGTTCAAGACCTTCATGGGCCTCGAGGTTAAGGGCTACGAGAAACTGCCACCGCCCGGCACGCGCACCATCATCGCGCCGAACCACGTGAGCCTGCTCGACGCGCCGATCCTGCATTCGATCCTGCCGTCTCACGCCGCGTTCGCCATCGACACCGGCATGGCGCAGAAGAGCTGGATCAAGCCGTTCCTCAAGGTCGTTAAAGCGCACAGCATCGATCCGACGCGCCCGCTCGGCATGCGTCACCTGATCCAGACCGTGAAAGGCGGAGAGACGCTGGTCATCTTTCCCGAAGGACGTCTCACCGTCACCGGCGGTCTGATGAAAGTCTACGACGGCACGGCCATGATCGCCGACAAGGCGGATGCGGTCATCGTGCCGGTGCGCATCGACGGACCCGAGCGCTCCTATTTCGGCTATCTCAACCGTTTCCAATGCAAGAAGACGCTGTTCCCGAAGACGCGCGTCACCATCCTGCCGCCGGTGAAGCTGCCGGTGCCCGAAGGTCTCAAGGGCAAGGCGCGCCGCCAGGCGGCCGGCATGGCACTGCAGGATCTGATGGTCGAGACTGCGGTGCGTACCGCGAACCTCGATCAGACGCTGTTTTCCGCACTCGTCGAGGCGAAGGCGACGCGTGACACGGGCAAGCCCATTATCGAGGATCCGCTCGGGAGCGGGCTTTCCTATCGCAAGCTCATCCTCGGCGCGCAGGTGCTGGGCGCCAAGCTGGCTCCGTTGGCACTTGAGGGCGAAGCCGTCGGCGTCATGCTGCCGAACTCGGCCGGCGTCGCCGTGACGTTCTTCGCGCTGCAGTCCATCGGCCGCGTGCCGGCGATGCTGAACTTCACGGCTGGCCCGCAGAACATCGATGCGGCCTGCACGGCCGCGAAAGTCAGTGTCGTGCTGACGAGCCGCGTGTTCGTCGAGAAGGCGCATCTCGAAGCTGTCGTCGACAAGCTCTCAGCGAGCCGTCGCGTCGTCTATCTCGAGGACGTCCGCGCCTCCATCGCCTTCGCCGACAAGATGCGCGGCCTTTTGGTCGGCACGCGCGCTCAGGCCGAGCGGGAGCCGGACGATCCGGCGGCGATCCTGTTCACGTCGGGTTCGGAAGGGCTGCCGAAGGGCGTCGTGCTCTCGCATCGGAACCTGCTGGCCAACGCCACGCAGAGCCTGACACGCGTTGCCGTGAACGGCCAGGACAAGCTGTTCAACGTGCTGCCCGTGTTCCACTCCTTCGGGCTCACGGCCGGCCTCATCATGCCGCTCGTAGGCGGCGTGCCCGTCTATCTCTATCCGACGCCGCTGCACTACCGCATCGTGCCTGAGCTCGTGTACGGCTCCAACGCCACGATCCTGTTCGGCACCGACACTTTCCTCAACGGCTACGCGCGCACCGCGCACCCTTATGACTTTGCGCGCGTGCGCCTGATCCTGTCCGGCGCCGAGGCGGTCAAGGAGCGCACGCGGCAGATCTACATGGAGAAGTTCGGCGTGCGCATTCTGGAAGGCTACGGCGTCACCGAGACGGCGCCCGTGCTCGCCATCAACACGCCCCTCGCCAACAAGTCGGGCACCGTCGGCCGCCTCTCGCCGCTGATGGAGGCACGCCTCGAGCCGGTGCCAGGCATCGAGGACGGCGGGCGTCTTTACGTGCGCGGGCCCAACGTGATGCTCGGCTATCTGAGGGCGGACAACCCCGGCGTCCTGGAGCCGCCGGTCGATGGTTGGCACGATACGGGCGATATCGTCTCGATCGACAACCAGGGCTTCATCACCATCAAGGGCCGCGCCAAGCGCTTCGCCAAGATCGCGGGCGAGATGGTGTCGCTGTCGGCCGTGGAAGCCCTCGCCGCGGAGCTATGGTCGACGAGCCCGAGCGTCGTTGTGGCGCTTCCCGACGCGCGCAAGGGCGAGCGCCTGGTTTTGATGACGACCGACGCCAAAGTCACCCGTGACGCGTTCTCGCGTTTCGCCCGCCAGAAGGGCGCCAGCGAGCTGATGGTGCCCGCCGACATCCTCGTTGTGCAAAGCCTGCCATTGCTCGGCAGCGGCAAGCCAGACTATGTCGCATCCCTCGCACTCGCCAAGGAGAAGGTCGCCGCCGCACCGCGCAAGGTCGAAGCGCTCGTACCGGAAACCGCCGTGCCCGGCGGCCCGCCGCCTGTCGCGTGAATGTCTTTCCTCGACCTCTTCCCGATGGGGAGAGGTCGGAACGATCGCACGATCGTTCCGGGTGAGGGGGCGCTGAGCGCTGGAAGAACTCTAGGCGTCGTTGCTCGCGGCCAGCGCCGCCGTTGCAGCCTCACCACCAGGGTTGAAGCGAACGAGCCGACCGCTTTCGGTCGTGGTCGGCAGCAGCAACGGCAAAGCGAATTCCGCGACCTTCGACGGTTCAACGAGCTTGCTCTTGTCCTCGCCTGGGAACGCCTTGGCGCGCAGTCCCGTCCGCATGGGACCCGGGTCAAGCAGATTGACGCGCACGGGCGTGTTTGCGAGCTCCTGACCATAGCTTTTGACCAGCGCCTCGAGCCCGGCCTTCGACACTGCATACGGACCCCAGTAGGCGAGATCGCCGCGTGCCGCGCTCGCCGTGACGAACAGCGCGCGACCAGCCTCGGACCGCTTCAGGAGCGGATCGAGCGTGCGGATCAGCCGCCAATTGGCGGAGAGATTGATGTCGAGCACGCTCTGCCAGGCGTCGGCGCTGATATGCGGCAGCGGTGACAGCGGGCCCAGGATGCCACCGGCCGCGACAAGGATGTCGAGCTTCTCCCACCGCTGAAAAAGCACGGGCCCGAGCTGGTCGATGCGTTCGTGCGCGCGCAGGTCAAGTTTCAGAATGGTGGCATGGCCGCCGTTCGCACGGATCTCGTCGTCGAGCTCTTCCAGTGCGCCAACGGTGCGCGCACAGATGACGACGTGCGCTCCTTCGCGCGCGAGCGCCAACGCGAAGGCCCGACCGAGCCCGCGCGAGGCTCCGGTGACGAGTGCGAGGCGATCCTTGAAACGGGAGGGGGCTGCCATGGCGGCCTTTCTAGGCTCTTTGTGAACGGCAGTGTTAGCGCGGTTCCCCCCGCGGGAGAAGTGCCGCCTCTCGGCTTAGTTTCCGGAGGGATAGCGCCAGGAATTATATGCAATTCATGAGGCTGGCGGGGAGTAGCGGGCGCGCTCCCCGTGGAAGGGGCCGGTAGTCAATCGGGAAGACGAGGCTCGGCGCTAGCCCACCTCGGCCAAGAGCGAGAGCTGGCGCGTGCCGGCCTGACCGTTCTGATCCGTAAGCTCGGTCGGATACTCGCCGGTGAAGCAGTGGTCGGTGAATTGTGGCGCCATCGCATCGCGCCCGTCGTAACCGACAGCACGATAGATGCCGTCCACCGACAGGAACGCCAGGCTGTCGGCGCCCATGAACGCCCGCATGCCCTCGAGGTCGTAGTTGGCCGCGAGCAGCGACGTCTTGCTCGGCGTATCGATGCCGTAAAAGTCCGAGTGCGTGATGGGCGGTGAGGAGATGCGCATGTGCACCTCGCGTGCGCCCGCTTCATACATGAGCTGCACGATCTTCTTCGACGTCGTGCCGCGCACAACGCTGTCGTCGATCAGCACGATGCGCTTACCGCGGATGACGCCCGCATTCGCCGAATGCTTGAGCTTGACGCCGAGCGCGCGGATCTGCTGCTCGGGCTCGATGAACGTGCGCCCCACGTAGTGATTGCGGATGATGCCAAGCTCGAACGGCAGCCCGGATTCGCGTGCGTAGCCGATCGCGGCGGGAACTCCCGAGTCAGGGATAGGCACAACGACATCGGCATCGGCCGGCGCCTCGCGCGCGAGCTGCCCGCCCATCTGCTGGCGCACGTCATAGACCGAGCGCCCGCCAACGATGCTGTCGGGACGCGCGAAGTAGATGTACTCGAAGATGCAGGGGCGCGCCGGACGGCGCGGGAAGGGACGGTGGCTCTCGAGACCCTCCGAGGTGATGACCACCACCTCGCCGTTCTCGACCTCGCGCACGAACTCGGCGCCGACGATATCCAGCGCACACGTCTCCGACGCGAGCACGTAGCCGTCACCGAGACGGCCGATCACGAGCGGGCGGATGCCGACCGGATCGCGGGCGCCGATCAGCATGTCGTTGGTCAGCGCGACGAGCGCCCAGGCGCCCTCGATCTGGCGGATTGCTTCGACGAAGCGCTCGACGATGCGGCGCTTCTTTGAGCGGGAAACGAGATGAAGGATGACCTCGGTATCCGAGGTGGACGGAAAGATGGCGCCCGAGTTGATCAACTCCTGGCGCAGCGTCAGCGCGTTGGTGAGGTTGCCGTTGTGGGCGACCGCAAAGCCGCCGGTATCGATGTCGGCGTACAGCGGCTGGACGTTCTTGAGTGCAGGCTCTCCGGTGGTCGAATAGCGGTTGTGCCCGACCGCCATGGAACCCTTGAGTCGGCGGATGACGTCGGCCTCGTTGAAGTTGTCGCCGACGAGACCGAGCCGCCGCTCGGAGTGAAACTGCTTGCCGTCGTAGGTGACGATGCCCGCCGCCTCCTGGCCGCGGTGCTGCAGCGCATGCAATCCGAGGGCGGTCAGCGCCGCGGCGTCGGGGTGCCCAAAAACACCGAAGACCCCGCATTCCTCGCGGAGTCTGTCGTCGCCCATCCTAGATAGGCCAAAATCCGGAAACGGATCGCACCCGGCTCCGGGTACGTGATCGTGCGCCATGGCTGCCTCCCGCTAAAGCATCCGCCGCAAACTGGCTGCAACGGCCGCGCGCCGCACGCTTTCGGGCCCTGCCCTGCCGTCGCATGCGCGGAATATATGCTAATCGCGAGGGCGTTAAAGAGCTTTGTTGCCGCTGTCGCAGATCTGTCGCGGACTATGGCGCTGCAGGCGCAGCGTCAATGCCTGCCAAGCTTATTGAGCCGGGGGCTCAACCTCGGCCGGAGCCGACGGCTGCGACAGGCTGGTCGGCATGTAAGTCTCGAGGATTCCTCGGATCACATGGCCGGTGTCGCGGATATACGGCGTGGACAGACCATCTCGCACCCACGGCAGGTGATTCTGCTCGTCCGGGACAAAAGAGGCGTAGAACATGTACGGGATGACGACCAGCAGGAAGCCGCGGGCAAGCCCGAACAGGAAGCCCAGGATGCGATCAATCATACCGACACTGCTATCCAGAATCACATCCGACAGCCGGGCCGTGATGAGGTGCACGATAATGAGCACGATCAGGAAGATGACGGCGCCGATGGCGATCTGAGCAACCGCCACCTGGGTGCCGAGCTGGGCGGCCATGTCCTCGGCCACCTTCTTGTAATTCAAGACGAAATAGAGAGTCGCGCCGGCAGCCGCCACCCACGACAGGATGGACAGCAGCTCGCGGGTAAGCCCGCGATACATGGCCAGGATCGCCGAGATGAAGCAGACCGCGATCACCGCGGCGTCGAGATAGGTCAGCGGCCCGATCATGGGTCTCGGCTCCTCAGCTCCTGGAAGTGCATCGTATCCTGAGAGTTGTCCCCACCGTTCAGTCGCATGCGGCGAGGCCCGCCGCAAGCTCCTTAAGGTGCGAAATCCGCCGCAGCGTGAGGCGCGCGCCCTCGGCGCTAGCCTCGCCGCCAGCGGGAATCACGGCGTCTGTAAACCCTAGCTTGGCGGCCTCCTTGAGGCGCAAACCCATATGCGGGGATGCCCGCACGGCGCCCGAGAGGGAGATCTCGCCGAAATGGATCTGCTTGGGATCGAGCGCCCGGTTTGCGAGCGAGGCGAGAAGGGCAGCCGCCGCCGCCAGATCCGCCGCCGGCTCGACGATGCGCAGGCCGCCCGCCACATTGAGGTAAACGTCGTGATTGGAGAACGAGACCCCGCAGCGGGCTTCGAGTACGGCGATCAGCATGGCGAGCCGGCTCTGCTCCCATCCGACCACCGCACGCCGCGGCACGCCGAGCCCCGACGGCGCCACGAGCGCCTGGATCTCGACCAGGATCGGGCGCGTGCCTTCGATGCCGGCGAACACCGCTGTACCGGGTGCCTTGGCATCGCGCTCGCCGAGGAACAGCTCGGATGGGTTCGCCACCTCGCGCAGGCCCGCACCTACCATCTCGAACACGCCGATCTCGTCGGTGGCGCCGAAACGGTTCTTGGTCGCGCGCAGGATGCGATAAGCGTGGCCGCGATCGCCCTCGAAGGTGAGCACGGTATCGACGACGTGCTCGACGGCCTTCGGTCCCGCGATCTGTCCTTCCTTGGTCACGTGTCCGACGAGCAGCAGCGCCGAGCCCGCCTGCTTGGCGTAGCGGACCAGCGATTGCGTGGCCGCCCGAACCTGGCTGACGGATCCCGGCGCCGCTTCAAGCGCGTCCGACCACAGCGTCTGAATGGAATCGACGACGACGAGATCGGCCTTCGGCCCTTCGCCGAGTGTCGCGAGGATGTTGGCGAGGCTGGTCTCCGAGGCAAGTGCCACCGGCGCATCGGCGAGCCCGAGCCGCGCCGCGCGCAGACGCACCTGCGCCGTCGCCTCCTCGCCCGAGAAGTAGACAGCCCGGCGTCCCGCGCGCGCGAGCGCCGCGGCAAGCTGCAGGAGCAGCGTCGATTTGCCGATGCCGGGCTCCCCTGAGATCAGCAGCACCGACCCCGGTACGACACCGCCGCCTGTCACGCGGTCGAGCTCCGGCATGCCGGTCGTGAAGCGCGGCGCCTCTTGCGGCGCACCCGCGAGCGTCTCGAGCTTGAGCGCGCGTCCCTTGCTGGCGCCGGCGAGACCGGAACCGGGCGGCGCAGCTGCCGCCGTCAATTCCTCGACGATCGTATTCCAGTCGCCGCAGGAGACGCACTTGCCCGACCAGCGTGCCGAAACGGCCCCGCAGCTCTGGCAGACGAACTGGGATTTGGCGGCCTTGGCCATCTAGCACGCACCTCCGCCCGTATGGCGGCGTACGAAGCGCGTCCCGAGCCGCGTCAGCACCTCGTAGCCAATAGTGCCGGCGGTGCGCCCCATGGCCTCGATGGTGAGCCCCGGTCCGATCAGCGTCGCGAGATCGCCGCGATGAACCTCACCCGGAACGTCGGTGATGTCGACCGTGATGAGATCCATCGAGACACGCCCGACCACGGGCGCCTTCTGGCCGCCGATCGTGACCACGCCGCCCTTGCGCCCCGACGCACCGCTGAGTGCGCGCGCGAAGCCGTCGGCATAGCCCGCTGCGACGATGGCAAGTCGTGTCGGACGTGTCGCCTGCCACGTCGCCGAATACCCAACGCTGTCTCCGGCCCTGAGTGTGCGCACCTGCAGAACGCGCGCCTTGACGGTGACGACAGGTGAAACCGGCGTCGGCTCGCTGCGGAAGGCCTGTCCGCCGTAAAGGGCGTAGCCCGGCCGTACCAAGTCGTAGTGAAACGCCGAGCCGAGCATCAAACCGTCGGATGCGGCGAGGCTGGCCGGCAGCGCCGGCAGCAGCGCGCGACGCCGGTTGAAGGCGGTACGCTGTTTGGCGTTATGCGGGTGAGCCGGATCGTCGGCGCAGGCGAGATGGCTCATGACGAGGCGCAGATCGAGCGCGTCCAGAAGGTTCGGCTCGTTGACGAGCGTCTTGATCTCATCGAGCGCCAGGCCGAGACGATTGAGCCCGGAGTCGATCTGCAGCGCAGCCGGCAGGCGACGCGAAAGATGCCGCGCCTCGCTCGCCCATTCCCGAACCTCCGCAAGGCTCGCGAGTACCGGCGCCACGTCGGCGGCGACGAGCAGCGGCGCGGCTCCGGGAAAAAGTCCGTCGAGTGCGAACACACGCGCCTTGGGCGCAAGCAGGCGCGCGCCGCGCGCCTCCTCGGGTGTGGCGACGAAGAACGTGCGACAGCCGGCGAGCTCAAGCGCCGGGATCACCTCCGCTGCGCCGAGGCCGTAGGCGTCGGCCTTGACCACAGCCGCGCACTCCGCCGGCGCCACGCGCTCGGCCAGCGCGCGCCAGTTCGCCTGCAGCGCGTCGAGATCGACGGTGATGATGCCGGTTGCGTCGGGTGGGAGCTTAAGAGGCATGCCTCACCCGTCGCCCAATCCAGCGCCATGCGCGGTTGAGCTTCACTCGTAGCGCTCGGGCATCTGATACTCGCGCGCGAGGTTGCCGAAGCGCGTGAACTGGTTCTCGAACGCGAGCTGCACGGTGCCCACGGGACCATGGCGCTGCTTGCCGATGATCACCTCGGCCTTGCCGCTCACCGCCATCATCTGCGTCTGCCAATCGTTGAACTCCGGCGTGCCTTCGCGCGGCTTCTGCCGCTCGACGTAGTATTCCTCACGGAACACGAACATGACAACGTCGGCGTCCTGCTCGATCGAGCCCGATTCACGCAGGTCCGAAAGCTGCGGACGCTTGTCCTCGCGCTGTTCCACCTGACGCGAAAGCTGCGACAGCGCCAGGATCGGCACGGCGAGCTCTTTCGCCAGCGCCTTCAAGCCGGTGGTGATCTCGGTGATTTCCTGCACGCGATTGTCGCCGCGCTTGGACGAGCCGGACAGCAACTGCAGGTAGTCCACGACCAGAAGATCGAGCCCCTTCTGCCGCTTGAGCTTGCGCGCGCGCGCCGCGAGCTGCGCGATGGAGATGCCGCCCGTCTGGTCGATATAGAGTGGAGAGCGGCTCATCTCCTGTGCAACCGCCGAGAGCTTGCGGAACTCGTCCTCGTTGATCATGCCGCGGCGGATGCGCTCGGACGCAAGCTCGGCCTGCTCCGAAAGAATACGCGTCGCGAGCTGCTCGGCGCTCATTTCGAGCGAGAAGAAGCCGACGATACCGCCGTTCACGGTTTTGTCCGTGCCGTCTGGCTGGCGCTCGGCCCGATAGGCCTTTGCGATGTTGTAGGCGATGTTGGTCGCGAGGGCCGTCTTACCCATCGAGGGACGGCCGGCGAGGATGATCAGATCGGATGACTGCAGGCCGCCCATCTTGTTGTCGAGATCGTTGAGCCCCGTCGACAGACCCGACAAATGACCGTCGCGCTGGTAGGCCGCGTTCGCCATGTCGATCGCGTGCGTCAGTGCGTTGCCGAAGCTCATGAAGCCCTGGCCGTACTTGCCGCGCTCGGCGAGGCCATAGAGACGGCTCTCGGCTTCCTGGATCTGGCTCTCGGGCGGAAAATCGATCGGCGCATCGTAGGCCGAGTTGACGATATCCTCGCCGAGCGTGATGAGCTGGCGACGCACGGCAAGATCGTAGATCGTGCGCCCGTAGTCCTCGGCATTGATGATCGTCGTGGCGCTGGTGGCGAGGCGCCCGAGATACTGCGGTACGGTAAGGTGCGCATCGATCGGCTCGGCCGCGTCGAAGAAGGTCTTGAGCGTGATCGGTGTCGCCTGCTTGCCCGCCTGGATCATCTTGCCGGCGATCTCGTAGATCTGCCCGTGCAAGGGATCGAAGAAATGCAGCGGCTCGAGGAACGCCGAGACGCGATCCAGGGCCTCGTTGTTGATCAGGATCGCGCCAAGCAGCGCCTGCTCGGCTTCGATGTTGTGCGGCGCCTCGCGGAACTGCCCGGGTTCGGCAGCGGAGGCGGCTTCGCGGAGGGTATCGGATTGGAGGAGTGCGGTGCTGGTCATGGGCCGCACACTAATCCGGACCGACGAGTCGCTGGGAGCCAGAAGCAAAGCTTCCCCCGTTACCCACATGAGCAAAAGTTGCCGCTTGTGTGCGGCCGAATCGAACGCCGTTCCAAAAGCCGCATCTGCAACTTTGCTGGCGCGGTCAGGGCCAGCGGCGCAGCGCCGTGCTTTTGAACGTCCATTCGGGCGTCACGAGCTGATCGCCGCTCGGGATCGCGTACCAGGGCGCGCCGTTTTGGGCCGCCGGGTTCTTGAGGATGTGCATGTCCTGGGCGGGCATATAGCTCTGCAGCAGCAGGAAGCGCTTCTCGCCCGTCGTCTCGTGCTCGACTACGTCTGCGACGAGCACCGCGTGCCCCGGAAAGCCGCCCTTGATGAACACGTCGCCGATGGCCAGCGCCTCGGGCGCCACCGGCTTCAGCTCGCGCTCGAGCGAATAGGTGCCGGCATACGCAAACACCAGATCCATATACTTCCGCAGGCCCGCATGATCTTTGCGTTTGGCGCTTGCGAACCGCATGCGCTTGCCGTTCGTGTTGTTGAAGGCGATCTCCCGATCGCGGCGCGCGCTGAACAACCATTCGGCACGCAGCCGCATGATGGCATCAGCACACTGCTGCAGGTCGCGCTTGCCGATGTCGATATCGATCACGGCCACATGCACATCTTGGCGGAACTTCTGGTTGCCGGTATGTGTGAGCACCGGCGTCCCCGCCGGGCGCATGGGAAGTCCACGCAACCAGGCGGCGAACGAGCCGGCCGGCTCCGGCTTGCGCACGAAGCCCGCCGGCGGCGGAATGCGATCGGCGAGCGTTGCGGTCGGCGCGGCGCCGGCGGCAAGCCAGCCGTAAGGCGCACGCGCATGCGCCAGCGGCGCTGCAGCTGATGCCAGCGCGAACGCCGAGAGAAGGACGACGACGGTTCTACGGGCGACGGGCAGGAAGCGATAGGTCATGCCAGTCTGGCTGGCACGCAATCGTGGCGCCGCCGCGACGAAATAGAAAACGAGCCCGCCGGCGGAGGCTGCCGATGCGGGCTCGCGAGACTACGGTCGAGGACCATCGTTACTCAAGGCAGAGGCAAGTCCATCGCTTCGGGTCGCGGGATCGCCAAGCGGCGTCCAACCAAGTCGATCGGGACTTCAGATCTGCCGTCTCTTGTCCTAGCCGTTGCTCCTGTCTCGTGAAATCTCCGGATACCCTGCATCTCGGCTGCGCATGGGCTTCGCGTCAGTGCCATGTCGGGAGAGCTGGCGCTCCCGCTCTCCGATCCGACGGCGGCCGATCTCTGGCTCCACCGCGCACAGGGGACGTCTCAACTATTCACTTCGGACGCTTTGCGCACGAAGCGGGTTAAGGTCCAAGGATCGGGTGCACACTTACGCGCCCACGGCGCCAATAGCGCTCAAGGCTCTGAGATTTCACGTCGAGTGTTCAGGTTGTCTGAGTGCCGCTTGCCGAAACCCTATTCGCCTATTGTGCGCAATCAGGTGCAAGCAGCCTCGGCTGATCCGGTGGTCCCATTTTCTTAGACCTCCTTTCAGAATATGTATGAAGTCTGCGCCTGCGCAGGCGACGTGTCAATTCACGAAGTATGCGCAACACGAGCACACCCCCGTAGCGTTGCAGTCAAAGCGCTTGCAGCGGCGCATGAAAAAAGCCCGGCATCGCTGCCGGGCTTTCGTTGTGTGCATCTGAGATTGATCAGACCGAGTAATACATGTCGTACTCGACCGGATGCGGCGTAATCTCGTAGCGAAGGTTCTCCGCCATGCGCAGCTCGATGTACGAGTCGATCATATCGTCGGTCATGACACCGCCGGCCTTGAGGAACCCGCGATCGCTGTCGAGCGAGGTTAGCGCTTCGCGCAGGCTGCCCGACACGGTCGGGATCTGCGCCAGCTCTGCGGGCGGCAGATCGTAGAGGTTCTTGTCCATCGGGTCGCCCGGATGGATCTTGTTCTGGATGCCGTCGAGACCTGCCATCAGCATAGCGGTGAAGGCGAGATACGGATTGGCGGCCGGATCCGGGAAGCGGATCTCGATGCGCTTCGCCTTCGGGCTCGTCACGATCGGAATGCGGCAGGAGGCCGAGCGGTTGCGCGCCGAGTAGGCGAGCAGCACCGGTGCCTCGTAGCCCGGCACCAGACGCTTGTAGGAGTTGGTGGTCGGGTTGGTGAAGGCGTTGATGGCCTTCGCGTGCTTCAGGATGCCGCCGATGTAGTAGAGGCAGGTATCCGAGAGGTCGGAGTATTTGTTGCCGGCGAACACCGGCTCGCCGCCCTTCCAGATCGACTGATGCACGTGCATGCCCGAGCCGTTGTCGCCGAAGACGGGCTTCGGCATGAAGGTTGCGGTCTTGCCGTAGGCCTGCGCGACCTGATGCACGACGTACTTGTAGATCTGCAGATGGTCGGCGACCGTGATGATGGGCGCGAACTTGAGCCCAAGCTCATGCTGGGCCGCGGCGACCTCGTGGTGATGCTTTTCGACGCTTACGCCCATCTCGGCGAGCACCGAGAGCATTTCCGAGCGGATATCCTGAGCGGAATCGACCGGTGGCACGGGGAAGTAGCCGCCCTTCGTGCGCGGACGGTGGCCGAGGTTGCCGAGTTCGTACTCGGTGGCGGAGTTGGTGGGCAGCTCCGAGCTGTCGACCTTGAAGCCGGTGTTATAGGGCTCGGCCGAGAATTTGACGTCGTCGAACAGGAAGAACTCGGCTTCCGGACCGAAGAACACGCGGTCGCCGATGCCGAGAGAAGCCATGTACGCCTCGGCTTTCTTGGCGATCGAGCGCGGGTCGCGCTCGTAGGGCTGGCCGGTCAGCGGCTCGATGACATCGCAGAAGATCGCGAGCGTGGTCTGCGCAAAGAACGGATCGATGTGTGCCGAGGCCGGATCCGGCTTCAGGAACATGTCCGAGCTCTCGATGCCCTTCCAGCCGGCGATCGACGAGCCGTCGAATGCGTAGCCTTCGAAAGTATCCTCATCAACGCACGAGACGTCTGCGGTGACGTGCTGCACCTTGCCTTTGGTGTCCGTGAAGCGCAGATCGACGAACTTTACGTCCTTGTCCTTGATCAACTTCAGGACATCACTGACCGTTGTCATAAAACACTCCCCTATTATGGAACTACGTCACTGCCTCGGCGGCGTAGGTTAGATGGCTTCAGCGCCGGTTTCGCCCGTGCGGATGCGGATGGCTTCCTCGATGGTCGAGATGAAGATCTTTCCGTCACCGATGCGTCCGGTCTTCGCAGCCTTCTGGATGGCCTCGACGGCTTTGTCGAGCATGTCGTCGCCGAGCACCACCTCGATTTTCACCTTCGGCAGGAAGTCGACCACGTACTCGGCCCCCCGATAGAGCTCGGTATGGCCCTTTTGACGGCCAAAGCCTTTCGCCTCGATCACGGTGATGCCCTGCAGGCCGATTTCCTGGAGAGCCTCTTTCACCTCGTCGAGCTTGAAGGGCTTGATAATGGCTTCGATTTTTTTCATGCGGCCCCTGACCTCCAGCCTCCTGCAGTCCTAAACACAGTCGATGTGCCGGACGGCCCATCGGGTAGCACGGGATATGCCAACTCGTTTGTCTTAATGTATAGCCTTATCAATCAGGGGGTTAGAGTGCTGTTGCCCTATTGATAGGCATTTTCTGGTATGCGAGGCGCCTAAAAAATCATCTCTTTGTATATAATTTATGCACATCAACGCAGAGCCCACCGCACACGATGGCCAAGGCGCCATGCCCCCAGTATAGCCTCTGAAAGATGTTTGAGCGACGCTCGGAGCGAGGCGGCGAAGCCGAGATCCGGTTGCGGAACGCCGGGCGCATTGAGCGGGAGTTGTACGTTGGCGAACGAGACGGTCTGGTTGGAGGGCGGCCATGAGCTTTTGACGCCCGCCGAGATGGGAAAGGCCGACCGCTTGGCTGTCACCCATGGCGCCAAAAGCCTCGATCTCATGGAAGCGGCGGGGCAGGCCATCGCGGAGATCGTCCGCAACCGTCTGAAGCCCGGATCGCGCATCGCCGTCCTGTGCGGGCCCGGCAACAATGGCGGTGACGGGTTCGTTGCCGCACGCCTGCTCAAGCGCGCAAGCTATGACGTGCGCCTCTTCCTTCTCGGCGAGAAGGCCGACCTCAAGGGGGACGCTGCCGAGATGGCGCGCCGCTTCGACGGACCGGTGCGCAAGCTCGATCCCTTTCAGCTCGAAAGCCTGCACCTGATCATCGATGGCTTGTTCGGCGCCGGCCTGTCGCGGCCGATCGACGGCATCGCGGCCGAGATAATCGCCGCCGTCAATGACTTGAAGACGCCGGTCCTGGCCATCGACGTCCCGAGCGGGCTCGATGGCGCGACCGGCGCGGCGCTGGGGCCGGTGCTCCAGGCGAACGAGACGGTGACGTTCTTCCGCCGAAAGCCGGGCCATCTCTTGTTTCCGGGACGCGCCCTCTGCGGCACGGTTCATGTGGCCGACATCGGCATCCCAGCGAGCGTGCTCCCCGAGATCGGCGTCACCACGTTTGCCAACGGGCCGGCGTTGTGGCGCACCGCGCTGCGCTGGCCGCAGCACGGCGGACACAAATACGCGCGCGGTCATGCGCTCGTCGTCTCGGGACCGGCGCATGCGACCGGCGCGGCGCGGCTCGGTGCGCGCGGCGCGCTGCGTGCGGGCGCCGGATTGGTGACGGTGGCGAGCCCGTTCGATGCCGTCGACGTCAATGCCGCGCATCTGACCGCGATCATGCTGAAGCCCTTCGAAGGCCCAGAGGGCCTCACCGAGATTCTGACGGATAAGCGCAAGAACGCCGTGCTGGTCGGCCCCGGCGGAGGCGTAGGGGAGGCCATGTGCCGGCTCGTCGAGGCAGTGTTGCGGTCGCCCGCCGCCGCCGTTCTCGATGCCGACGCGCTGACCTCGTTTGCCGGAGATCTCGAGCGCTTGCAGCGCGCCATCGGCGGAAGTGGCAAACGGCGTGTCGTGCTGACGCCCCATGACGGCGAGTTCGCGCGCCTGTTCGGCGACGTGCCGGGCTCGCGGCTCGACCGTGCGCGCCATGGCGCGGCCGTGAGCGGCGCCGTCGTGCTGCTCAAGGGCGCCGACACGGTCATCGCCGCTCCGGACGGGCGCGCCGCCATCAATGCCAACGCGCCGCCGTGGCTCGCGACCGCGGGCTCCGGCGACGTGCTCGGCGGCTTCATCACGGGGCTTCTGGCGCAAGGCGTACCGGCATTTGAAGCGGCGGCCGCAGCCGCGTGGCTGCACGGCGAGGTCGCAAGCGACTTCGGACCAGGCCTGATCGCCGAGGATTTGCCGGACCACCTGCCGCGCGTGCTCGCGCACCTGCAGGATGGGGTTCAATCCCTCTAGAAGTTTTCGTCCGAGTCCGGACTGCGCGTGCGGCTCGCCTCGCGCATGGCGCCGTCGGCCGCGAGAAACGCCTCGGTCTCGGCCGACGGCGGCGGACTGTCGCCGGAAACGCCGACTAATCGCATAAGCTCCGCCATCGGCACATAGCGGCGCGCCTTGCGGTCGTAGAGGCCGCCCTTGACCAGCGCACGCGCCGCCGTTTGCCCTTTGTGAGCCCCATCCGCGAACACGAAGGTTTGCGCGATCAGCACGCTATCCGCACCCCACGCGACGACGCGCGTTTCAAGCCGATAGCGCGCAAAGGAGCGAAGCTCGCGCCGGAATCGGATCAACACCGCGCTGGCAACCGGCGTCCAGCCGTGCTGCCACACGGCCCTCCCGAGCGGACTGCGTAAGAGCAGGTCCAAGCGCCCGAGATCCATGATCGCGAGGTAGCGCCCGTTGTTCATGTGCAGGCTGATGTCGAGATCATTCAACAGCACGCGCAACGTCAGCTCCGAGGCGTCGCCCGGCAATTCGAGGCGCGGGCGGAAGCGGGATGTCACAAACAACCAGATGAGGCGCAGCCAGAGGTTCATCGCGTCGGAAAGCCCTGCGTATATCCGCGCCTCACGCGCCGCCACCGGCGTCCGCAAACCTCGCCCGGCCACAATCCGCCGTTATTGACCCGCAAGCCAGATTCAGGGGAAGATTCGGCGCCGTCGCCAGTCTACCATGGCGATCCCGTGAGTGGCCAAGAGGCTCAATGACCCGTCTGCGTTCCGTCCGTTCTGTCCCCGCCGGGATCGCTCTTGCGCTCGCGCTTCAGGCCGCGTGCGCGCGCACGCCGGCGCACGCGGCGCCGTCGGAGCCTGCTCAGATCGCGGAGGAGGGGGCTGGCGCGCTGGTGCGCGGTGAAGCCCAGGCCGCGGTGCTGAACTATACAGAGGCCCTCAAGGATCCGGCTCTGTCGAACGACCGGCGCGCCGCCATCCTGAACGATCGCGGCGTCGCCAACATCAAGCTCGGCCAGACACGGCAAGCCTTCGAGGACTTCAATCTCGCCGCGCAACTCTTCCCGGAGTTCGCCGCCGTCTACAACAACCGAGGCAATCTCTTGCTGTCCCTCGGTCTGCCGCAGGAGGCGATCAAGGACTTTGACCGCGCGCTCGTGCTCGCGCCGGGCTACGCCGCTGCCTATAACAACCGCGCCGGCGCCTACATGCGCCTCGGCCATGTCGATGATGCGATCCAGGATTACACGCACTCGGTGAGGCTTCTGCCATCCAATCCCGCTCCGCTCAGCGGCCGTGGCCTTGCCCACCTTTCGCGCCAACGCCCGCACGCGGCCATCCGCGATTTTTCGCGCGCCGTGAAGGCCGACGCGCGCTTCGCTGCGGGCTATCGCAACATGGCCGAGGCCAAGCTCGCGGTCGAGAATTACGACGAGGCGATCGAGGACCTTTCGCGCTCCATCGCCTTCGACGTCAACCACGCCGAGAGCTACGTGCTGCGCGGGCGCGCCTACCTCGCGATGCGCAACACGGCGTCTGCCATCAAGGACTTCACCAAGGCGACGGAGCTCGATCCCAAGAACGCTGATGCCTTCGCCGAGCGGGGCTTCGCGCACGTGCTCGTCGAGGCCGTCGACGAGGCGTTCGGCGATCTCAACAAAGCCATCGAGGTCGACCCGCGCTCCGGCCTCGCCTTCGCCTATCGTGCGTATGCCTATAAGCAGAACGACCAGATCGACGTTGCGCTGCGCGACGTCGAAGTCGCACAGAAGCTTAGCCCCGAGGCTCCGGAAGTCTATTGGGTGAAGGCCGAGATCGAGGAGGCCCAGGGCCAGACCCAGCAGGCCATCGCCGATCTCAAGAAGGCGCAGAGCCTCCGGCCGGGCTATCGCGACGCGCGTGACTCGCTTGCCCGCCTCGGCGCAGCGCCTTCGCAAACTCTGGAGACGGAAGTCGCGGGCGCCGGCATCGAAACCTGGCGCGTCGTCGCCAGAGGGCCCGAGTTCTTCGCCGTAGACGATCGCTATCCGCGGCTTTCGGTCCCGCTCGAGATGATGGGCGAGGGTGAGCCCAAGCTGCTCGAGTGGCAGCTGAAGCGGGAGCCGTTCACCGGCATCGGCACGCTGCGTTTTTCCGCCGGCAAGGTCGCCGGACGCCGTGGGCCGGAGGCCACCGAGTTCATCGCCGTGCTCGATCTCGAAACCAGCAAGGTGATCACCATCGCGCCCCACAAGCAGGGCGACAAGACCGCCAAGTGGACGTGGGAAAGCGGTAAGGTCACGGTGGCAAGTGTCGACGGCGTGACGGATGAGGTGGACTTGCGCATCAGCCGCACCAAGGAAGTTGCCGGATCGGGCGGTTACTCGGCACCGCCGAAGCGCGTAAAGAGGAAGCCGAAGACGCTGTTCGAGCTCCTCTTCAACTGAGGAAATGCCTCGGTCCCAACCCCCGAGGGGTTCGCCGCGCAACACTCTTATAACGGATATATGCTTCATGAGGCTGGGCCCGGCGTGCTTCCAGCAATGGGAAGCACGCCCAATCCATCCGGGCCCGCGCTTTTCGATTGTCTGGAGTTACGAGATGCGCCCCGTCCTGTTTGCGCCCGTCCTGTTTGCGATTGCGCTCGCCATCGCCACGTCCATTGTCCCCGCTACAACTTATGCCAGCGTCCACGCCCCTATCAGCAAGAGCGGGCAGACGATGGATGTCTACGTCCGGGGCGTCCACTATTACAGCTGGCCCGTCTCGACGGGACGCGGCCGCTACGCAACGCCTTCGGGCACGTTCCGGCCGCAGCGCCTCGAGCGGCGCTGGTACTCGACCAAGTTCAACAACGCACCGATGCACTACGCCGTCTTCTACAGCGGCGGCTACGCCATCCACGCCACCGTCGAGACGCGCCACTTGGGGCGCCCGGCTTCGCACGGATGCGTGCGTCTCGCCCCGTCCCATGCCCGCAAATTCTTCTCTTTGGTCAGCTCGCACGGGCCTGGGAGCACGCGGATTACGATCACGCATTAGCCCATTAGTTGACCCGCCCATGCCAAATTTCGGCGTTAATCGTACAGGTTATCGGGTTGTGGTCACGCCTATCCCCGAGGTGCGGTGATGCGTTGGGACTTTGCGATACGGGCTGAAGCGCTGATTTCCCTTGTCATGGCGTTGCTCATGGCCGGATCGGCCGCAATGGCGGCCGGGAACGAGCCCGAGAACACGGGCGCCCAAAACGCGGTCCCGACGGTGACCGTCATCAACAAGGCGCCGGACGCAGCACCTGCCGCCGGGACCGAGCTCAAGGTCTCTCCCGCGCCGCAAAAACAGCCCGCGACCGCTCCAGCTCCGGTGAAGGGAGCAGACGCGCCGAAGGACGAGCCCGCGAAGCAGCCGGACACCAAGACCGCAGCAGACAAAGGTGATCCTCAGGCGAAGAAATCGGAGCCGGTGCCGCTGCCCGAGCCGACGCTCGCCATCGACATCGATCTCACGCGACAGATCATGACCGTGTCGGAGGAGGGCGAGAAGCGCCACACCTGGCGGATGTCCAGCGCCCGCTACGGCTACCGCACGCCGACTGGCACCTACCGCCCCACCTGGATGGCCAAGATGTGGTACTCGCGCCAGTACGACCTGGCGCCCATGCCGCATGCGATCTTCTTTCACAAGGGCGTGGCGATCCACGGCACATACGACACTGGCGCGCTGGGGCGCCCTGCTTCGCACGGATGCGTTCGCCTCGCGCCGAAAAATGCCGCTGCGCTCTACAAACTCGTGAGCAGCCACGGCAAGGACCGCACTGAGATCGTCGTCCACGGCAAGCCGGGCGGCTACATGGATGACGAGGTGGCCGACGCGCCGTCCTCGCGCGACCGCTATGGCGATGACTATTACGACGATGACTACGAGGAAACGCAACGGCTGCCGCGTAGCGCACGCGCGTACCGCTACTTGCCGCCGAACTATTACAGTCGCCGCTATGCCTATGACGATTACTATTATGATCGGCCGCGTCCGCGCCGCCGCTACGCGGCTCCGGCCCGCCCGCCGCGCTATCCCTACGGCTACGGCTTCTGACCCCGGGTCGCGTCAGACGTCAGAATGGGTTCCAGGTCGGTCGCGGCGAAAAGCGGACATAGCCGATGCTCGCGCCGATCCTGAGCCCGAGCCCCGAGCGGATCGGCGCCATGGTGACGTCGCCGCCCTGCAGCAGCGTCACGCCGACACCACCCACGAGATAGGCCGAGCCATCGACGCCGGTGAAGCGCCGGAACACGGCATCCGGCTCGTGTAGATTGTAGATTAGGAACAGCGTACGCGAGCCCGCGCCGCCAACATCGTAGCCGATCGAAGGACCGTGCCAGTAGACTTTCTGGCTGCCGCCCGAGCGCAGATACATTGTGCCTTCGCCGTACCGCAGGCCCGCCAGTATCGCGCCGCCGCCTTCGGTGCCGAGAACATATGCGGTTGGCCGCCCGGCCTTCTGGAACGTGTACTCGATGACGCTGGCAAGAGAGGTGGAAATGGTGCCGAAGAAGCCACGAGAGGCTTCTCGGATCTCGTCGATGCTGTAGCCCCCGCCTTCGGCGTCGAACGCTGCCCCTTCTTCCCCTTCGGCCGGCGGCAACTCGTATGGCGTGCCGGGCGGTGGGGCGTCGTAGTTGGGCGGCGGTGCATCGGCCTGCGGCTCGCGCACGATGGGCGGCGGAATGACGGCCTGCGCCGTGGTCGTGCTCCAGCTCGACGTGCGATCATCGTGGGTTGAGGGCTCTTCGGGCGCTGCGGCTTGCGGCGGCGGCTCAGGCGCAGGTGTCGGCTCCGTGACCGGCGGCGGAAAATCTTTCTGAGCCGGCTGCGTCCGGCGCAACGGCGACAGGTCAGGCAGCGGTTCGGCTTCGGCGACTTTCGGCTCGGCGGCCTTTGGCTCCGTGACTTTTGGTTCGGTGACCTCGGGCTCGACCGCCTTGGGCTCCGCGACTGGCGTCGTCGTCGGAGCCGGTTCGGGCTCGAGCTTTGCGACCTCCGCAGGCTTCGCGGGGCCGCTCCTGGCGATCTCGCGGTCGATCTTCTCGATGAGGTAGACAGACTTGGCGCGCATCACCGCCATCAGATCGCTTGAGGCCGTTTTGAGCTCGGAAAGGCTGGAACAGTCGGTGCTCGCTTCCTCGCCGCTCGTCTCCGGGCTGCCGAGCGAGTCGATCTTGCTCAAGAGCTCTCCGGCTTGGGCATCGTAAGCATCGAGTTGCGCGTCATGGACGAGCTTGAGCCCCTTCGTTTCGTAGTCGGCGTCTGTCCAGCCCTTGTTGTCGCGCAGTGCCTGCAGCTTTGCCCTGAGCTTGGGTTGCGTCTCGGCGCTGAAGGCACGCAGCTCCGCAGCCGACCCATCGACGGCATCGCCGAAGCTGTCGGCAGTGCAGGTCTCGGCACGGGCCGGGAGCGTTGCTAGCGCAAGCGCAAACGCGAGCCCCATGGAGGCCAGTCGGGCAATTCGGATCATGGTCATCGCAACTCACTCAAGCCCAATTTGGGGCGTTTTTAGGGAGTTTAGCGACGAAGGTTCGGAAACGGCATTTCTTTTTTGGGGCTTATTCAGGCCCGACTAGGCCGCACCTCCCTGAGGGCCGTGCTTCGGGCCCTTGCTCCTAAGGCACCGTGCGCACGACGCTCGACATCGGCCGCTCGCTGCCAGCGGCGGGCAAGCCCTTGACGTCCTTTTCGATCAGGGCGTCATACTCGGCGAGCGTCTTGACGGCGTCCTTGGCCTTAATGTGCACGACCTTGTAGCCGCCCTTCTTGAGGGTCGTGAGCAGCGCCGGCAGGGCCTTGGCGGTGGTCGGCTGGATGTCATGCATCAGGATGATGCCCTTACCGCGCTTTTCCACTTTTTTCATGGTCGTCTCGACGAGCTTCTCAGGCGACTGGCGCTTGAAATCGAAGCTGTCGACGTCGGTAGAGAACATGGCGATGTTGCGGCTGCCGAGGTACGCGAGCGTCGCCTGGGAATCGCGCAGGTACGGATAGCGGAAGAACGGCGCTACCGGACCGCCCACGGCCCGGCGCACGGCGCTCACGCCCTTTTCGATCTCATCCTCGGCGTCCTGCTCCGACTTCTTGCGCAGGTCCTGATGCGACCAGGTGTGCGTGCCGACCGTATGCCCTCGCTGAGCCACGTCGCGAATGATCTCCGGCAAGCCGAGCGCCATCTTGCCAAGGCTGAAGAAGAGCGCCTTCGTGCATTCGGCATCCAGTGCATCAAGGATCGCATGCGTTGTCTTCGCCTGCGGACCGTCGTCGAAGGTGAGCACCACTTCCTTGTCCTGCAGGAAGTCATACGCCTTGTAATGATCCATGCCGAAGCCGGGCCCACCCGTGGTGTCGATCTCGACGGTGCGGGCGACACCGAGTGCATCCGGGTTCGTGCATGCGGATTTTTGAGCGGGGAGGGCAGAGGTCTCGGGCGGCGCCGGCGTTTCCCCTGCATGGGCGGCGGTCGCAACCAGAACGAACAGCATCGACAGCGTGAAGCGCATCGTGTCCTCCCCCGTATCGTTGTTGTCTTGTTTAGCAGCAAATAGCGGCGGCGGGGAGCCCCAGGGGACAGTGTGGGGAAAAAAGCGGTCGCCGCGTCGCCGGCGGAAGCGGCCGTCTCAGGTCGTCTTGGCAGTGAGCTTGCTCCAGAAGCGCGCCACGTCGACGATGATGCGCGTGTGCACGGCCTTGCCGATGGGCCCGTGAGGATCATGCGCCTCGATCTCGAACGTGAGCTTGCGTCCTTCGATCTCCGTCAGCGTCGCGGTCGCGGAAACCGTGAGCCCGAGCGGGGTTACTGCCGTGTGGCAGATCTCGACCTGCACGCCGAGGCTCGCTTCGCCCGGCGCAAGACGTCCTTCGATGCAGTCGACCGCAGCCTGCTCCATGAGTGCGGCGAGACTGGGCGTCGAGTACACCGCGACCCGTCCGCTCCTGACGGCGGGCGCGATGAGATCTTCGGTCACGGCCGTACTTGCGCGGCCGACGAGGCCGATGGCAAGCGCACGCGCCCCTGCGGCGTCGGAGGAAGTCATGCAGTTTCCGAGCGTTTCACCACGCGCATCAGCGGCCGAGGCGCAACTCGACGCGACGGTCGAGCTGGAAAAGCGCTTCTCCCGTGTAGGCCGAGCGGTTGACGCCCATGTAGGGTTCCGTCTTGCCCTTGGGCGTAAGTTTGAGATCGCCGGTGTAACCGCCCTCTTTGAGCAGCGCAGCCACCGCATCGAGCCGCTCGCGCGAGAGATCGAAATTGTAGGCATCGCTGCCGCGCTCATCCGCGTGCCCTGTGAGCTCTACCGCCGACAGCTTCTTGAGTTTGAGATACTCAAGCAGCAACCCAGCCGCCCGCTCTCCATCGGGTGTCAGACGTGACTCGTTGTAGACGAACATGATCGGCACCGGGATTACGGTTTGCTTGACGGGTTCACTTTCTTGCGGCGCCAGGGCGACCTTGGCCTCGGCCGATGGCGCCGGTTCGACGTCAGATGCACCACTCGGCTGGTCCGGCTGCGGCTCCGGCGCGACCGTCACCTCTTCACGTGCCTCAGGCTCACGTTCAGGCGCTTCCGTCACGGCGGCGGCGGGAGGCTCCGGCGTCCGTGGCGCCTCGGTGGTGGCGCTCTCCTGCAGTTCGTCACTCGCCTTCGCTGGCTCCTCGGCCCTCTCGGTCTCCTCCTCGGCCTTCTTCGCCTCCGCCTCGTTCTTTTTCGCCTCCTCGCGCGCTTCCTCGACGAGGCTCTCGAACTTGCGCATCACCTCTCCCGCCGCATTCGCCTGCTGTGACGGGCGGGCGGGCTCTTTGGCGGCGACCTGCGCATCCGGCTTGGCCGGCTCGGGCGGTGGCGTGCGGCGCACCTCATAGCTGAGCTTGGGATCGGTGCTCGCGAAGCGGTGCTCGGTTGCGAGGCTCCAGTTGCCGCCGGAATCGGTCTTGGCGGTGCCTGCCGGCTTGCCCTCCTCAAGCACGGTCACGTAGCTGTCCGGCTCGGCATGACCCGCGATGACGGAGGTGCCGTCGGGAGAGATGCGCGAGATGTCGATCGAGACGCTGCCTGGCTGCGCCGGTGCAGGTTCCTGCGGCGCCAGCGCGGCCGTTGTGTCCTCGATGGCCTTCTCGGCAGCCGACTTGGCCGGTTCTTCCGCTCCCTTGGCCGGCGACGCCTCACGATCTTTTGACGGGGGTTCCGGGTCGGTTGCCGCGAAGTCCCACGGCAACGGGATCCCAAGATGACGCGCTGCAAAAAGCGCGCCGCCGGAAATAGCGAGTAAAATCAGAAGTACCGCAACGCGCCGCAGCATTGCCACCAGACCTTGTTCCATCGAGCTAAGGACCAGCACGATGGGGCAGGTTTAGGGACTTATCAAGGCTTCGGCCGCGGATTTTCTGAACAATGAATAGGCGCGGAGCAGAAGATCCGCTCCGCGCCCGAAATGTCACGACCTAGTCGTCAGGTCTTATCGTCGGGAGCAGATCCCTCCGGGCCATGCTCGGGGCTCGGACCATCCTCCTTGCCATCGCGGGGGCCACGGTCACGCTTCCAATGACCTTTGCCTTTATCGCCGCGGCCACGGCGCTCGAGCTTCTGCTTCTGCTCGTCCGAGAGTGACGCATAGAACTTCTCGGCCGCCGGACGGAACGACTTCAGCGCTTCAAGCGACGTCTCGAGACCTGCCTGGGTCTGCGCCAAGCGCTCGATTGGCGTCGGACGCTGCCGCTTGCCATCCTCCGCACGCTCGGGGCGCGGCGGACAAGCTTCGCTGAGCTTTGTGGCTGCGGCGCGGGCTGCAGTCTTGAACTCCTCGAAGGTGGTCTTTTGCTCTTCGGTCGGCTTCACGCGATGCTCGATGCGCACCATCATATGGTCGGCCCGCTCGGCAACGTTGCCGCCGCAAACGCGGAATCCCGGTCCGCCGAACGGCAAGCCGAGGAGACCCGCACCGCCGCCGTGATGGCGGAAATGGCGCTCCTTGCCATCCCACTTGTGACCTTCCCAATAGTGACCGCGCTGCGCCATGGCGCCGGCCGCGGCAAGGCCCACGGTCGTCGCGGCGACGCCGGCCAGAATGAACTTACCCTTGCGTGTCATAAATCGGTTCTCCTTGCTTCGATCGGCGCAGGCCACAAGGGCCGGACAACCGGGAGGTCCCGGTTTGCGCCGTCTTGCAAGGAAGAACGAGGGAGGTTGTGATTTCCGTCGCGCTTTATTTCGACGGGGTTCGACCACCAAGCGGGCTGCCGATGTTTAGCGGCACAGAAGCAGGTCGCGCGAGCCCGCTTCGTCCGTCACCGTCAGCGTGTCCCCGGACACGGTCAGCGTGAAATCGTAGGGCTGTGCGTCGCCCTCGACGGTGCAGTTCGATTTCACTTTCCAATCTCCGTCTGCGCCTTCGACGGAGGTGAACTTGCAATGCGTCTCATGCTGGTCATAGCCGTCCCTCGAGAGCACGAGCGGCGCCTCCTGCCGGTCCTGCCCGACTTTGCATTGCGCGAGATCGGAAGCCCATGTGCCGACATAGGCGGGATCCGCCGCGTGCACGGACGCTGCGGCAGACAGTGCGATCAGAAGCGCAGAAGCACCGAATAAGGCGGTTGTTCTTGTCGTAGGCATTGCGTTTGCTCTCCTGATTTCGGTCAAATAGCGCTTGGCCGCGCTGTCACGACACAGGCAAGCGTCTCAAGCGCCGCGGGTCAAGAGGTGGCGCGTTGCAGTGCGGAATGATATGGACGCTTCGCCCTTTGCGCTGTGAGCGGTGGAGATTTCGCACATGCTGAAACGGATACTGATCGGACTTGCCGCGATCGTGCTTGTGTTCTTGGGCTACGTGGCGTTCTTGAAGCCGGCTGAGTTCCAGATCGAGCGCTCGAGCATCATCGTCGCGCCGCCATCCGCGGTGTTCGCGGAGGTCAACAACTTCCACAACTGGGAGGCGTGGTCGCCATGGGCCAAGCTCGATCCAAATGCGAAGGCGACGTTCGAGGGGCCTGACGCCGGCGAAGGGGCGGTGTTCCAATGGTCCGGCAACGACCAGATCGGCGAAGGCCGCATGACGCTGCTTGAAAGCCGCCCGGACGAACGCATTCGCATCCGCATCGATTTCGTGAAGCCGTTTGAAGGCACCAACGCAGCCGAGTTCACGTTCAAGCCCGACGGCCCGCGCACGATCGTGACCTGGACGATGTCGGGCGAGCAGACGTTTTTGCAAAAAGTCATCTCGGTGTTCGTCAACGTCGACAATCTCGTCGGCGCCGAATTCGAAAAGGGCCTTGCCAACCTGAAATCCGTCGTCGAGGCGAAGCTCGGCTAGTCGCGCGCGCCCTTTTTCGACATCTTGCTATCAAGCGCTTCGATCAGGGTTTGCGCCGCCGCGGGCGCTCGCACTTTGCCGCCGTGGATGAAGTACACGAACACGTCGCGCCGCCGTTTGGCGTCCTTCGGCACGGGCGCGACACAATCCGCTTCGACACGCGACGGCACGCCACCCTCGGCCCAGGTTTGCGCGGCCTTGGCCCAGCCCGTGATCTCAGCCTTGGGATATCCGGTCTCGATGTCGTCCTCGCCCTTTTGCAGGCGCGCGTAGACGAAGTCGCCGACCGGATCGGCGATCGCCGGATAGGTCGGATGATCGGCATAGACGACCGGCACGCCAGCCTGCCTCACGAGCGAGATGAACTCATCGCTCTTGAACGACGGATGGCGCACTTCCACGGTATGGCGCAGCCGGTGCCCGTCGAAGCTTTCGGGCAGGAGTTCCAGGAACGCACCGAAATCGGCGGCATCGAATTTCTTGGTCGGCGCGAACTGCCAGAGCAGGGGGCCGAGCCGGTCGCCGAGCATCGTCGGGCCGGAATCGAAGAAGCGTTTGAGCGAGTCACCGGCTTCGGCGAGCACCCGGCGGTTGGTCGCGAACCGCGGCCCTTTGACGGAGAACACGAACCCGTCCGGCACGTCGCGGGCCCACTTGGCGAACGTCGTGGGCGTCTGCGACCGATAGTAGGTGCCATTGATCTCGATGCTGGTCAGTGCGCGGCTTGCGAACGACAACTCCTTCGCGTGCGGAAGCTTGTCCGGATAGAACACCCCGCGCCAGGGCTCGAACGTCCAGCCGCCGATGCCGGTCCTGATGGTTCCTTGTGCGCTCATGATGCCTGCGCCACGCCTATGCCGTTGTCATGACTGCAACATAGTGCGCGTTGCCGTGGAGCGACAACCTGCCGGGGTAGGGGACGCCCTGCGGGAGGGCGACCGGCATGCTAAAGGGGTGGCCCGGCTAGGGCTTACTTGCACACAGGCATGGAAACAACGGCAGACGACATTTTAGCCTCGACCGAGCGACTGGTTCCGCCCCTGGAGAAGGGTCAGCGGATGTTCCGGCTTGCCTTGGTTGTCGCATTTCTGTTGCATGCCGCGTTGTTCATCGAGGTCGGACGCTCGGTACCGCAGCGCTCGGTCGGCGACCCCTCGGGCGCCACCGACGCCATCGCCGTCGACATTGTCACGGAAGCGGATCTCAAGAGCCGCGAGGCCGTGGCGATGCCGGCGGCCGGCACGCCAACACCGCCCGTGGCACCCCCTCAGCCGACGCCCGAGCCGGAACCCGCACCCGAGCCCGTCGAAAAGGCCGCCGAGCCGGCCCCGCCGCAGCCCAAGGAGGCGCCTCCGCAACAGGAGGCACCCTCGGAGAAGGCGCCTCAACAGCAGAAGACCGCGACGGCGCCGGATTTCGAGGCCGCCCTTCCTGACATCGCGACCATGCCGCAGCCGGCCGAGGCCGCAAAGCCGGCACCCGAGCCGTCACCAAAGCCGGAAGCGAAACAGGAGCCCGCAAAACCCGTCGAGAAGCGCGAGGCGCAGCCCGCCAAGAAGAAGCCCGCGCAGAAGCAGGCGCGCCTCGATCCGTCTCCCAAGGATTTCGAGAACGCGCCGCCCGGCCGCTCCGCCGGGGCGACGCGGCCACCCGGCATCACGCGGTCCGGTGAGAACGACGAGTTCGGCCGCGCCGTAATCCGCGCCTTGCGCCAAACCATGCCGCCGCCACGCGGCATCTTCGGTCGCGTCACCGTGCGATTGATCCTGACCCCGAACGGCGACCTCGCGGAAGTGCAAATGCTGGAGGCGTCAGGGACCAATCTCGACCAGAGCGTCGTCTTCGCGGCCAAGCAGACGTACTTTCCTCTGCCGCCGTACAACGCAACGGTGGCCGACCGCACGTTCACGATCCGCTACGTTTACCGCTGACGGTGCGTGCTGCGTGACATCCAGCACGGCAGGCGCTAAGACGCGGCACGCACAAAAAATGTCCGTGAGACGGCTCGACCATGTTGGATGACCACGCGCCTCCGAGCGCCAAGGCGGGGCGGCGTGACTGGATCGGGCTCGCCGTCATCGCGTTGCCGTGCGTGCTCTACTCCATGGACCTCACGGTGCTGCATCTCGCCGTGCCGAAGATCGCCGCCGACCTCAAGCCGGGCTCTGCTGCGCTGCTCTGGATCGTCGACATCTACGGTTTCATGGTTGCGGGTGCCCTGGTCACCATGGGCACGCTGGGCGACCGCATCGGCCGGCGTCGTCTGCTTCTGATCGGGGCCGCTGCGTTCGGCGTCACGTCGCTGCTTGCCGCCTTTGCCACCTCCGCCGAGATGCTGATCGTCGCCCGCGCGCTGCAGGGTCTTGCCGCGGCGACGCTGGCGCCGTCGACGCTCTCGCTGATCCGCAACATGTTCCACGACGATCGCGAGCGCGCCTTCGCCATCGGTGTCTGGATCGCGTGTTTCTCTGCAGGTGCCGCCATCGGGCCAGTCGTCGGCGGTCTGCTGCTTGCGCATTTCTGGTGGGGCTCCGTATTCCTGATCAACGTCCCCGTGATGCTGCTGCTGATGGCGCTCGGCCCGATCCTACTGCCGGAGTTTCGTGATCCGAACGCCGGACGCATTGATCTGGTCAGCGCCACGCAATCGATGGTCGCCGTGCTGTCGATCATCTACGGCATGAAGCGCATTGCGGAGGTCGGCGTGGGGCCTCTGCCGTTGTTCGCCATCGGCTTCGGTCTGCTCGTCGGCACCTACTTCTTCCACCGCCAGAGCCGGCTCGCCGATCCGCTGATCGACGTTAATCTGTTCCGCGTGCGGGGAATCTCCGCGGCACTCGCGACCAACATCGTCGCGCTGTTCGTCGTCTTCGGCACGTTCCTGTTCATCGCCCAGTACCTGCAGCTCGTGCTCGGCATGGGGCCGCTCGAGGCCGGCCTGTGGACCGCGCCCACCGGCATCGTATTCGCGTTGGGTTCGCTCGCCGCACCCTACTTGGAGCGCAACTATCGCCCGCACGTCGTCGTGGCGGGTGGCTTTCTCGTTTCGGCGGTTGGGTTCCTTATCTTGACGCAGCTCAGCGCAACCGATGGCCCATGGCTCCTGTTCATCGGCATGATGATCCTTTGCCTCGGCGTGGCGCCGACCGGTGCCATCACGACCGACATCGTCATGGCCGAGGCGCCACCGGAGCGGGCGGGCGCGGCGTCGGCCATTTCCGAAACGAGCTTCGAGTTCGGCGGCGCGCTTGGCATCGCCGTCCTTGGCAGCATCGTGACCGCGATCTATCGCAGCGCCATGGCGAGCCAGACATTGCCCGGCGTACCGTCCGAGTCTGTCGATGCGGCCAAGGATACCTTGGGCGGAGCTGTGCAAGTCGCAGCGCAGCTGAGCGGCGATCGTGGCCCGCAGCTGCTCGCAGCAGCGCGGGAAGCGTTCGTGCACGCTTTCGAGGTCACATCCGCGCTGTCGGCGTTGGGAGCCATCGGTGCTGCGCTTCTTGCCGCGACGCTGTTGCGCAACGTGAGACAGTGACGGCGCGGGAAAGTCCCGCGCCGTCACCCCCCGGTTTACGTCGGCCTTAGACCATGAACGCTTCGGACCCTATCCGTCCGACACGTCGATCATGGGTCTCATCATCTAGTCGCGACAGGGGATATCGATGACGCGGCCGACGTAGGGGATCTTGAACTTGCAGGTGCGCCGGGGCGCGGCCTCGAAGGTCTCCTCGGCGGGAGCGGGAGCAGCAGCCGGAGCTGGAGCCGCGACCGACTGCACCGGCGGCGCACTCGGCTGGACAGCAGGCGCCGCCGTAGCGCGGGCCTGTTCGGGAGCAGGCTTCATCGGCTTGCCGAGCAGGGCAACGGAGGGGCTCGTCGCGCCCGTTGCTATCGGCGCGGCGGCCTCAGTCTTGGGGTCTGACAGCGGCGTCGGGGCGGAAGCCGCAACAGGCACCGTCTTGGCGGGAGAGGCGGCCGTCGTTCCGTCGCAGCGGGCGAGATCGTCAGGAGCCCGTGTCCAGGTAAACGTCTTGCTGAAGAAAGAGCCGGCGTTTCCGACCACGCGCAGGCGGTCATCGCTGAGGCGCTTCAACGCAACGGTATACTTGCGGCCGCGATCCGGGCTGTAGATCCAGCCACCGCCGCCCGCGGTCACGTTGCCGAGAATCTGCATTCCGCAGCGCTTGGCGTTCTTGGCGTCGGCGATATGCACCACATAGCCGCAATGCCCGGTGCCGCTGGCACAGGGTGCGATCTCGACCGCCCCACGGCGCTCCGGGTCGAACCAGATGCCCGATGGATCAGTGCCGGCATGGCCGGTGGTGGAAAAGATGATGGCGCCCGCTGTCGCAAGCGTCAGACTGCGAATGTCGATAATCATGGCACGTCCCCTTCTCGCAATGCGAAGTCTCGCGGTCTCGATGCGAGATCAATCGCCGGTCGCGCAGCGGGCGGCTATTCCGCAGGGAACAGGGTCGGGATATTCGGCGGCGGTTGAACGGTGCAGGGGATTATCCTACGTCCTGGGCAGACAGCCGGGGATCAGCGGAACGGAGGCGGCATGCAGCGGAAAATGGCAGCGGGAGCAATGGCGTTGGCTTTAGCCGCACTGGCGGCAGCAGGCGCGACCCCGGCTGAAGCGCAGACCTACATGGAGCTTGAAGCTGCCCGTGCCAACGCCCGGGCGGGCGGGCCCATTAGCGGGCGCGACGCGGAGCTGCTGGAGCGCTACGGCTGCCTGAGCGGCACGAAAAGCGAATTTTGTGAGAAGCTCAGCGAGCGGGACAGAAAGAGAACCCGCAGCGAGCGCCGGCGCGCGAAGCGCTGACGCTCGCTACAGGCTCAAGCGTTATTTCACGTCGAGCAGCTCGACGTCGAAGATCAGCGTGGCGTTGGGCGGGATGACGCCGCCGGCACCGCGCGCGCCATAGCCGAGCTCCGGCGGAATGATCAGCGTGCGCTTGCCGCCGACCTTCATCGTCGCGACACCCTCGTCCCATCCGGCGATTACGCGGCCGGTGCCGATCGGGAACTCGAACGGCTGGCCACGGTCGACGGAGCTGTCGAACTTCGCGCCCTTCTGTCCGTCCTCGTAAAGCCAGCCCGTGTAGTGCATGACGCAGATCTGGCCCGTCTTGGGCGCTGCGCCTGTGCCGGCAACGGTGTCGATGATCTTGAGGCCGGATGGCATGGTCGTTTCCTCTGCTGCTTGCGCGGCGGGCGCAAACCCGCCTGCGACCGCGCCGGAGATCGCAAGAGCGAGCCCCTGGGCAACGAAGCGGCGCGTCAGCTTGCTGTTGGCTTGGCTCACGTTTCGTTCGTCCTTCCTTGTTCTTGTTCGGCTTTTCACTCAGTTCGCCTTCGCGTCCATCTCCTTGATGTAATTGTCGATGTCCTCCTGGGTGACCTCCTTGTGCTCGACCAGCGCGGTGAGGCACTCCTTGGAGAGCTCCGTTGCCTTGCCGCGCATGCAGGCGCGCAACTCGTCGCTGCCGACTGCGAGATTGTCACAATGCTTGTGATAGTCGTTGCGGCAGGCGTTCTTGACCGCCTCGTTGACGTCGGCGAGCGCGGATCCTCCAGCGAGGATTGCGGCAAGTGAGGCGATTGTGAGCAGTCGGGTCATGCAAATTTCCTGTGAGTGAATGCCCTCTAGTGAGGCGCGAATCTCTAGCACAAGTCGCTGGGCGATGGTGTGGCGTGCCTCCGCCGTCACGGCCATCGTTTAGGCTCAAACCGGTGTCATCGGAAAAGTGCAATGTGTGCAGAGTTTTCTGCTCGAAGCACGCGTGCGCCGGGAGCCCCCTAGGAGTTTATTTCCATGTCGAAAAGATCTTTCCTCGCAATCGTCTGCGCGATTGCCGTCCTCACCCCATTGGCCAGCGCCGAAGCCCAACGCGGCCGCGATGACTGGCGGCCCGACAACCGCACCGACTGGGAGCTGCTCGGCTCCGCCCAGATCGGAACCCGTCTCGAGCGCGACGTGATCGAGGTCGGCCGTCGCGAGGGCCGTTTCCAGTCGATCGGCTTCACCGTCACCGGTGGCGAGGCGCGCATCGAGGATCTGAGGATCGTCTACGGTGGTGGTCAGTCCGAGGACTTGCGTGTCCGTGAGGTGTTCAAGCCCGGCACGCGCTCGCGCCCGATCGATCTCGGTCGGGGTGGCGAATTTATCCAGCGCATCGAGATCACCTATCGCGCTTTCGGCCCAGTGAAGATCGACTTCTACGGCGAAAAGCGCCGTGGCCCCGAGTGGGCTCTGCTCGGATGCCAGCGGGTAGGCTTCCTTGAGACGAAGGATGTGATCCGCGTGGGCCGGCGCGAAGGTGCGTTCCGGGCGCTGAAGCTTCAGGTCAACGATGGCACGCTGAGGCTCAATCGCATGCGTGTGGTGTTCGGTGACCGCTCGTCTCAGGTGCTTGATGTGCGCGCCGCGATTCCGAAGGGAACCGAGACACGACCGATTGATCTCGACGGCCGTCGTCGGGTGATCGAGCGCATTGAGCTCGATTACCTGCCGTCGCTCAATCTCAAGAGGGGGCCGGAGGTCTGCGTGTTGGCATTGGAAGCTGGCGGTCACGGACCCGGCCGGCGCTGATATGCGCTCCTCTCCGGAACAAAAACTCAGCACAAAAGGACGATGATCCCATGCGCAAGATGATAGCCGCTGCGGCGGCCCTGGTGACAACCGTTGCATTTCCGGCCTTCGCAGCTCCGCCTGCCAATCAGGAGGCCTGCAACAGCCTTGCCTTCGGCTTGGCCGAGAAGGCAGCTACGAAAAAGCTGCCTGAGGTTGAGGCGGTCAAGGTCGACGAGCTGATCATCAAGCTCGAAGGCCAGTGCGGCGCCAACCAGCTCGCAGATGCCGAGGCGACCGCGAAAGAGATCGAGGCCGCGCTCAAGTAGCACGACGCTCGACGAGCGATCCGAAATACAGCGGGGCGGTCATGCCGCCCCGCTTTTTTGTGTCAAGCGGGCTTCGAGACGCCCTTGGACGGGATCTCCCGTCCGAGCTTGTCGACATACGCGATGCCGACCGCCGACAGAATGAACACGATGTGGATGATCGTCTGCCACATCACGCCCGCTTCTGTGAACGTGGCGCCCTCCTTGCCGAGGTTTCCGGCGGCGATGAATGTCTTCAGAAGGTGGATCGACGAGATGCCGATGATGGCCATGGCAAGCTTGATCTTGAGCACGCTCGCGTTCACATGGTCGAGCCATTCCGGCTGATCGGGATGGCCCTGAAGCTTGAGCCGCGAAACGAACGTCTCATAGCCGCCGACAATGACCATCACCAGCAGGTTCGAGATCATGACGACATCGATTAGACCGAGCACGATCAGCATGATCTCCTGCTCGCCGAACGAGGCCGCATGCGCCAGCAGATGCGTGAGCTCCTTGAGAAACAGAAAGACGTAGACGCATTGCGCGATGATCAGGCCGAGGTAGAGCGGCACCTGCAGCCAGCGCGATCCGAAGATGAGCGAAGCGAGAATTTGGAGGGGCGACCGTTCTGCGTCTTGGGGCATTCGGAGACCTATGGGCGGTTGCGACTGTGACGGCCCCGGCGCAACCGCCGGCAGCCAGGCGCGCCCGATTAGCACCAACCGCGCTGCTCCCGGAATGAGGCACGCGCGCACGTCGTGCCCGCAGGTTTTTATCCGTAGGGACGCTTGCCAAGACAAAACGCGCTTAAACCGCGAGTTCGCCTTCGTCGCCACCGCTCCAATACTTGATGTGATTGGCATGCACCTTCAGCATGACAAGCCCGGGCGTGTCGATGCCTTGCTCGAACCAGGCATCGTGGTCGGATGTCCAGTGTGCCGGGAACGCCAGCTTGTCGCGGATGATCTCAGCCTTTCCCGCGACCGCGATGAAGAGGCCGCCGCTAAACAGCCCCGGCTTCGAGCTGAACGCGAGCGCCACGTCGGGATCGCGCTCGATGTCGTGCACGAGGCGCGTGTCGTCCCGCGTGAAGTAGTACGAGTTGCCGTCGTACTCGACCTCGCCGTTGTTGCTCATCGGACGGCTGGCGATCGCACCGCCCTCGGTGATGGTCGACAGCATGGCGATATCGATGCCGCGCATGTCGCTGGCGATGTCGGCGAGGGATTTCTGGCCCATGGGAACGCTCCGTTCTTGCTTTTGCAAGTCAACGGAGCAGTGGGGCCCGGGTTCCCGCCCCGCGCCGATCGCGGGCTTGCGTCGCGGGGCAATCCCGGATTAGGAAGCGGCCGGGGCTGGCGCAAGAACGGAGCTTAAGGCCATGACGGACACCACGGACACCAACGAGCAGATCAAGGCGCTGAAGCACGAGATTGCCGAGCTTTCCGGCCTTGTGCTGGCGACAGGCGTGCTCCTGACGCAGCTTCTGCAGTCGAATCTCAAGCGCGAGCTCAACCCGTGGAACGCCGCCACGAAGATGATGGCCGACGCCCGTAGCGCCATCGAAGCCTTCAACCCCGAGACCACCGGCGAGCGCGACCCGGCCATGAAGCAGCGCGCCCTCGACGCGCTGACCCAGTATGAGACGCAACTGCGCTCCGTGCTGCCGACCTGAGCCGGACAGGCCCTCCCTCCCATGGGCGTTGAGCGCCTTCAGGGCGCTCAACGCGTCCGCCTCCGCCCCGCTTGACGGGCGGACGCGGCACGCCGACATCTTTCCTCGGATACGCTGCGACCGAGGAGTGCCCGTGTGGGCAAGGCCCTGATCATCGCCGGGATTGTGCTGGTCGCCGTCGGCCTGCTGTGGATGCTGGGCGAGCGTTTCGGCCTTGGCCGCCTGCCGGGCGACATCCTGATCGAGCGCGAAGGCACCCGCATCTACATTCCGATCGCGACCTCGCTCTTAATCAGCGTCGTGCTTTCGCTGGTTCTGTGGTTGTTCTTTAGCCGCTGATCCATCTCCCGCACCCGCGTCACAAAAAAAGGCCGCAGGAAGAAGTCCCGCGGCCCTTGCATGCCAGGATCGAGCAGCCTGGCTCAGCAGCCGTGGCGACGCATGCAGCGGCGATACCGCCAGCCCCAACCCCAGCGGACTCGGCACTCGCGGCTCCAGCGGCGGCAATAGCGGCGATACTGCACGGGCTCCGTGAGCACGCTCTGCGACAACGTCTTGCCCATCGGTGTCGCGGCCGGCGGCGCGGCGGAAGCAGAAGCGGCGCCGAAGCAAAGGACGGCACCGGCGGCGAGGGCCGCGAGGGTCAATGTGCGCATGGTTTGTCTCCTCGGTCGGAACCCCGGGTGACCTCCTGAACGGCGTGAACGGGGCAGAAGTTCCAAGATGATGGCAATCATTGTGTGGCATGGCGGATAATCCGCCGCCGTCTCAAGGGAGACGCACGCAGGTCCGTCGAAATCCGGTTACCGGATGCTTACTCCGGGGCGCCTTGCTGGATCGCCTTGAACTTGTCCCGCGCCTTCTCGAATTTCGGCGTGAACAGCCACATAGCATCGAGGATCTCGCGGTAGGTGGCAGACGTCTTGGCCCGGTTGACCTTGCCGAACGTGAAGATGCTGTTGTTGCGCAGGAAGCCCATGACGCGCGCATCCGAGATCCTGTAGCTCTCGACGTTCCCCGATTTCAGCGCGGCCCGCGTCGGCGTTGGCACGATCTGGATGAGCTGGAACAGCTTCATCTGGTCGATCTCGTCTGGCAGCATGCGGGCAATCGCCGGGATGTCGGCGAACAGATCGGCGTGGGCGTTCATCAGCCCGTTGCGTACGGCTATCCAGTGATTGTAGCGCGGGTCGATCTTCCTCGCGCGCGCTTCCTCCGCGTCGTCGCGAGCGGCGACCTCAGGCGCGCGCGCGCGGACCTTCTTCTTGATCGCGGCCCACTTCCTGCGCCCGTTGCGATCCTCGGATTTTCCGGTCTGCAGGCTACCCTTATAGGTATTGGAGCGCGCGTTGCCGATGTTCTGGCGTGCGTTCGTCTCGGCGAAGAAGATGGCGAGGCTGATTCGGCCGGCTGCTTCCGCCGCCGCGGCATCGGCGCCCTTGGCGCGCGCGATCGCCCGGCCGAGGTCGACGGCATCCTTCATCGGCGTCTTGGAGCTTTGCGCGAACGCGGGTGGCGCCTGCATGATTTTGAAGAGATCGGCGTACTCCTGGATCAGCGGCTCGATGTCGGCGTCGAAGTGATCCGGCGGCACGCCGAACGTGTTGGGCCGTCCGATGCGCGAGGGCAGGACGTCGGTCAGGTCCTTGTAGGTGCTCATCACCTTGAGGCGCGCGAGGTAGACGGCCTGGCCCGGCAAGCGCGGCAGCGTCTTCCCGGCATCGATTTGCGCCCGCCGCTCCGCCAGGATCTTCTTGAAGGCCGCAAGCGCCGTGTCATAGGCGGCGACCGCGGCGGCCTGCTCCTTGGTGAGCTTTTTGGCCGGCTTTGCGCTCTCTGCAATTGCAGGCGTGACAACACCGAGACCGCCGACGGAGGCAAGCCACGGCAACGCGATCGCGAGGGCCGCCACGCAGCGCCGCGGGATCGTTCGGAACGAGGGGAAACGCACCATCGCGCAACGATACCGGCAACGTTCCGCCCCGTCACCCCGCATCACCCCGGCGCCTTGTGCGCCGCGCATCCGGGCTTGCACGTGCGTGTTTTGTGGCGAGGGTGCCACGCAGCATTGTGGATTCGTGCGGTTTCTGAAGCTCAGCCGTCTGTACACGCAAAGGTTAACGGCGCAATCTGCGCGATATATTGCCTATGAGTATTGCGGGGGCGTCGTATGGAGTGCGGATCGCAGGAGTATTTCTGCCAGCTTCTGACTCTGATCACCGAGAATGAACTGGCGGCGCGAAAATTCAACGATCTGGTCGTGAGGCTTGGCCAGGACACGACGGGCGGCATTGGCGTTGCCGCCGCTTTTCTAAAAGACTACGGCCAGCTGATCGTTGGTCTCTTAGGCTTCTCTTTCGGCGCGTGGCGATGGTGGCTTTACCACGACCGCGTGCTTCACAAGCGTCTCGCAGAATACATCAGCAGCCGTGACAGCCGATTGAGAGATATCCGCGGCCAAGCGCTTGAAACAATCCAGCGCCCCGCGCCAGGGCAAACACTCGTTGCGCCATCTTTCGTCAATCGCGATTTGAAATACGTCCTTCGCGAAAACCGGTGGGACAACTCTGCCGTCGCTTTGCCCGTGCTGAGCAGCGCGGATTGGCAACTGTCTAAAGCGGTCCAAAAGCTTTCCGAACAGCTCCACATCGCGGAACGAGAGGCCGTTTCACTGAGGCAAGAACTCTGCACCGCCTACAGCTTGCGCGGAGCCGTGGCATCGGCAAGTTCCAAACCTGAGCGTCATCTGGAGGCACTCAGTCATTTTCGAAGCGCGCTGAGCCTGCCGGGACATACCACCGATATCCAACTGTTGGAGCTAGAGGCGCATCAGCTGCGCAAACTCGGACACTCCGATCTAGCCGAAACAGCGTACGAGCGCGTAATCGAGTTAGCGGCAAACCTCGAGTCCGAGCGCGAGCGAGATATCGTCACTGCGCGAGCCAAACGGTACCTAGCCGAATTAGACACTAGGCCGCTCATCGCCTTTCAAATAATGCGCGCAGGCCTCGAAGGAAGCCAATATGCGCCCGGACCGATCGCACTTATGGAGCGCTGCCAGCCCTTGCAACCCTGGGAGTGGGTGGAGAAGGGCGACATGGATTATTTCTCGGCGGCGTTAGCAAACTCGCTCGGATTTGTGCGAGCAGCACCCACGCACTTGAAAGATGCCGACGCCGCGTATCAGGCCGCGCTTCTCGCCATTAGAAAAAAGCGCTGGCAGGTTGGACGATCCACGAGCCGTTTGCGGCGGCTGATACGCGAGGGCCGAGAGCGGGTTCAGCGTGCACAGCGCTCCGGCATCTACGATACCGCCTGGTTGCCGCCATCGCCCGCCAAATCAAATCAGCCGCAAAAACCAACCGCAGAAGTAGGCAGCTCCGGCAGCGATCAACCCGTTCCCGAAACTGCGTAGCACCGCCCCGCGCAATGTGTCGGTCAGGCCAAGCTCCTGGCCGCGCTTGTAGAGCGTGTAATGCTCTGCATACGACGCGGATGCGAGCGCGATAGCGCACGCGGCGATGGTCCACAGACCCACGTCGGCATAGCCGGCGACGGACGCCGCAAAGATCGCGAGGAAGCCAAGCATGAGGTGCTTCTCCCGGCCGCGACGCGCACGGAGGATGCAGCCAGTCTCTGGATGCCAGAGTCGCCCGCGGCCGTGTTCCTGGCCATGTTAATGACCTGTGGACAACGCACGGCAAATCAAGAGTCCGAGCGAGCCCGCCGCACCGTCCCGGCATACACGCGACAGCACCGCCCGACGCCGAGCCTCGGCACATGCCGGCGCGAGCCACCACCAAACAGCTTCACGTCACGTGTGGATCAGAACTCGATCCAGACGCCGTTGCGCCAGTAGCCGCGGCCGCGGCCCTCGCGCCAGCGGTACCGGTGGCCCTCGGCGTCCGGCCACCGCCAGTCGTCTTCGTAGACGTGGAGGCGGAACTCGGGCTTGTATTCGTAGCGCTCCTTGACGCGCCAGCAGTCGCCCTCCTCGTTGCAGACGATGGCGGCGTTGGCGTTTGTGGTCATGAGGACGAGGGTGCCGGCGAGGGCGAGGCCAACTTTTGTTATGGACATGGGCTCCTCCTTTGTCGGGGGCTTCTCAGTGTTGGCGCGCTTGCAAACGCTCAGTTAGCCGAATTGTTTCCGGCGTAACGCATCGCCTTGAGACACAGGCACAATCCAGATCTATCGGGCTTCTCCGATCTGGCCGGGTATCAGTTCGGCTGCTCGGGGAAATACTTGAGCGTCTGCTGGCAGGATCTTCGGTACTCTTCCTTGCTCATGCCGGTCTGCGCATCCCAGGTCTTCATGCACGCCTCAACATCCTCGGGCGTGGCCGGATAGGTCTTGGGCTCGAACACGTTGCCGGGGTCGGGCTCAGCCGGGGCGGGCGTGGGCTCCGGCTCGCCGTCGTCCTGCACGAGCGTGAGCACGGGGGGCGAGGGCCAGAGCTGTGCTGCTGCGGCGTGGCCGCAGACAACGCCTAATACAATTGTCACGGTTGAGAGGGCGAGAGAGGCTGAACGCACGCGCATGCCGAGGCTCCATGGCTGGGATCTACGCTGAACCGAGAACGCAACGGTTCGGTGCCCACCCAATGCCGGCCGCGACGTCCTGAAACGCCTTTCTCGGAGTGAAGGTGGCGCGGCGCAGGATTTCAAGACCGGCGCGGTGACATGGTAACTATCGCGATGCCAGGAGGGTGAAGCGGCCTACACAACTCGAGCCTTAGCGAGCGAGGGGAAGGCACGCGGCGCCGCCTGCCCATGACGTTGTGGCCCTGCCAGGGAGGCGAGCCAACGTGTCCGCTGGTGAGAACGCCGAAAACCGGCTAGGCATCGCAAATCGCGAGATCCCAGGCAGTGTGCGCCGTCGGCTCCCCAAGGGGAGCCACTAGTGCCGCCTTCATTCGAAAAGCGTTTCTCATCATGACCTTCCCGTTAGCTCATCCCGCGCTCGGGCGCGCCCTTGCCGCGCGCGGCTACTCGATCCCAACGGCAGTGCAGCTGGCGGTCCTTGAAGCCAACACGGCAGCACGCGATCTGCTGGTCTCGGCCCAGACCGGCTCGGGGAAAACGGTAGCCTTTGGATTGGCCATCGCCCCCACGCTGCTCGGAGACGCGGAACGTCTGCCGCAGGCCGCCGAGCCGCTGGCCCTGATCATCGCACCAACGCGAGAGCTGGCGCTCCAAGTGCAGCGCGAGCTCGACTGGCTCTACAAGGACACCGGCGCGCGTGTCGTGGCCTGCGTCGGCGGCATGGATGCGCGCGCAGAGGCCCGCCAGCTCGGCTACGGCGCCCATATCGTCGTCGGCACGCCCGGGCGTCTGCGTGACCACCTGGAGCGGCAGCGCCTCGATCTGAGCAAGCTCGCCGCCGTCGTGCTCGACGAAGCCGACGAGATGCTCGATCTCGGCTTCCGCGAGGATCTGGAATTCATTCTCGATGCGTCACCGGAAAGCCGCCAGACGCTGCTGTTCTCCGCCACCATGCCACGCGAGATCGCAGCGCTGGCGGGGCGCTACCAGCGCGACGCCGTTCGCATCGAGACGCTGAGGCGCAACGAGCAGCATGCGGATATCGACTATCGGGCCATTCGCGTCGTGCCGGGCGATACGGAGAACGCAGTCGTCAACGTGCTACGATTTTATGAGGCGGCTGCCGCGATCGTGTTCTGCTCCACGCGCGAAGCCGTGAAGCGGATGCACGCGCGCCTCGTGGAGCGGGGCTTCTCCGCCGTGGCGCTTTCGGGAGAGTTGACCCAGAACGAGCGCGCGCATGCGCTGCAAGCTCTGCGGGATGGCCGCGCCCGTGTTCTCGTGGCGACGGATGTGGCGGCGCGCGGGCTCGACTTGCCGGCCCTCGCGCTCGTCATACACGCCGATCTCCCCAATGATGCCGAGACGCTCCTTCACCGCTCAGGCCGCACGGGCCGGGCCGGCAACAAGGGCCTGTGCATGGTGATCGTGCCGTTCAATCGCCGGCGCAAGGCAGATGCGCTGCTGGCCGGTGCCAAGCTGAAGGTCACGTGGGGCCCCGCGCCGACTGCCGAAGAGATCCGTGCGCGCGACCAGGAGCGGCTTCTCGCCAGCGCCATTTTCACGGACCCCGCAACCGAGGAGGACATCAAGCTCGCAGAGGCCCTTAAGGCCGGACGCACCGCGGACGAGATCGCTCTCGCTCTTGCCCGAGTGCATCGCGCCGGGCTTCCTGCCCCGGAAGATCTGGCCGAGGATACCGGTCCGCCGCCTCGGCGCGATGCCCGTTCGCCGGCACCGCGGGAGCGGTCCAGACATCGGCCAGATCATGCACGCGAAGCTCGCAGTCACGCGCCGCAGGATCGCGACAACGGCGCGAGCCCGCGCGACAGCCGCCCCCCGCGCCCGGTGCGGGACCACGGCCGCGAGATGGTGTGGTTCCGCGTCGATATCGGCCGTGAGCGCAAAGCCGATCCCCGCTGGCTGCTTCCGCTCCTCTGCCGCGCCGGCGACGTGACGAAGTCCGAGATCGGCGCCATCAAGATCTTCGACCGCGACACGCGCTTCCAGATCGCCGCCGAATTCGCGGACAAGTTCGCGGAGACCGCGCGCTCCATGAAGCCCAACGAAGGGCGGATCACGCGCATCGGCGCATCCATGGGGGACGATGCTGGGATGCGGAGCAATCCGGCCCACGCGGCCCCGGCGCGCAAAGATGGAGAGCCCAGAACCGCCACCGCGTCGTCCGACCGTCAACCGGACGTCCGCGCCAAGACGCCGTGGCGAGATCGAAAGAACGGCAAGACCGGCGGTCATCCCCATCGCAAGGGTGAGGCGCCGAGAAGCCATCCTAAGGCTCCAAGGCCTCACGCCGGTTCGCCAAAATCACACGGCGCGCACAAGCCTGTATCGAAATATGCCCATAAGAAGAAGCATCGCGCGGCCCCCCAGACCTAGGCATCGGCTTTCATCCCGCGTGGACGGCCTGCTGTGGGTCGAAGCGGAAAGATAGCTGCAATCGATTGGCGACGCGGGATAAGGCGCGTTTCAGCGTGCGGCGGTCTTCCGCGATCACGCCTTCTTCACGAACTCGGATTTGAGGCTCATGGCGCCGATACCGTCGATCTTGCAGTCGATGTCGTGATCGCCGCCGACGAGGCGGATGTTCTTCACCTTCGTCCCCATCTTGATGACCTTCGATGAGCCTTTGAGCTTCAGGTCTTTGATCACGGTGATGGTGTCGCCATCCTGCAGGATGTTTCCGGCCGAGTCCCGGATCACGCCGTCATCCGAGCCTTCTGTCTCAAGTGCAGGTGCGGCGCTCCATTCGTGCGCGCACTCCGGACAGACGAAGAGGCTGCCATCCTCGTAGGTGAACGTGGACTTGCATTTCGGGCAGGGCGGAAGGGTGCTCATTGATGTGGTCCGTGTGTGGTCGTTCGATTCCGACGCGGGGCAGGAAGGCAGCGCGCTATAGCACGTCTGTCGCGGTCTGCCTTACCGGTGCTTGCAACCCGGCCAGCAGCACGGCCGCCTCTTGCCGGCTTCGAGATTTTCGCAGCCCCAGATAATGCGCCGCTCCCGCGTCTCGGCCTTCTTGGCAGATTGGATCCAGCAAATCCACTCGTTACGGGCCAACGGGGTGATGTCACGCCAGGTGGCGAGCGCGGCTTTGTTTGTCTGCAGCGCCTTTTGCAATTCCGGCGGCAGTGCGTGAACGGTCCCGCCCTCGATCGTCTCGCCTGGGCGCGCTTTGGTCTTGGTGTTGCTCATGGCGTCAATCTAACTGGCCGACGGGGGAGCGTCGACCCTGTGGATCAACGGCCGTGGTGCCTGCGGGGCTCGACTGTGTGCGGGAATAGCCGCGAGGCGGTTGGCCTCGTCGGTGTGTGTTCGCATCGGTTCAAAGAGCAGAACGAAAGCGCGGGGAGCGGGACAACGAGGCCGTGAAACAAACCGGGATGCGGACTCGCATATCCCGCTGCCGCTGTGCGCCACGGCAACTTGGTGCCGGGTTTGACCTTCGGCGCGCACGCCTGAGCCGCTCTTATGCCGCCACGCGAGGCTAGCCGCAACGCATTGCGCAGGCGAAACCGTCCGAGCAGGCTCGAAGAGCGGACGTGCGTATGCGACCGGCGCGGCGCGATGCTTACCGTTCGAGGTCACGAGGGGGCGGGGCGATGAGGGCACCGCGTCTATGTGTTTTTTGCTGGCGGCGTCCACACCGCCCCGCGCAGGATTGTTGGCATACCCGACTTTCTCATCCTTTCACGGTGCCGGGGAATTTCACCCGGGCGTGTCGGCGAAGCCTCGGGATGTATGGCTGCGTGGCCATACCCCGACCTGCTCCCGCCTGCCTCAAAAGCGACGCCTCGCGAGAGCGGCCCTCGTGTCCAGGCGGGATGCGGAGAGGGTAGGGCGAGTGGAGAGGGCGGGGATAAGTTCAGCGGGGGACGTCCGCCCCGGGCCATGAGCGGACATCGTTTGCCTGCCGCTCCTTGAAAAGCATGCGACTGGGCCGGGTATGCTCACGAGCATGCTGCAAGGGGATCATCAATGGACGATACCCGACAACGAGATGTTATCGGTTTAAGGCGTATACGGAACAATATCCAAACACTGCCAATAACGTCGGCAAATGCCTGCGATAACAACTCTTCATTTTATCGGTCCCAACTTGTTGTGCGATGTACGGAGGCAATCTTCATTCTGCTGAGGTAGCTTATGAATCGGCGAGAGATCCTTCAGAAAACATTGATGACGGCAGGTGCGGCGGCGCTCCTAAAAATTAGTGAGCATGCCGCTCAAGCAGCGGAAGCCGCCAACGCGTCGACGTGGCGGCTTCACGGAAACTATTTTGAAGCCTGCAGTTGCGAAACCGTCTGCCCGTGCATTTTTGAAAGTGCACCAAGCCATGGAGACTGCAACGTCATCTATGCGTGGACGGTCCGCACTGGCCACTACAGAGATGTTTCACTGGACGGGCTCAACGTTGCGCTTGCCGCTAGAGCGGACGGTCACATGCAGCAAGTCAAATGGCTCGCCGCGCTCTACATCGACAGCAAGGCCACCCCAGACCAATACGCGGCTCTAGAATCAATTTTTACAGGAAAGGCGGGAGGGCATCCTGCAGCGCTAGCTAGTTTCTTCGAGCGCTTTATCGGCGTGCGTCAAGTTCCGATTTCCTTCGAAGGAGAGGGCAAAAAAAGAAGCGTCGACATTCCCGGTGTCCTGAAGGCGACAATCAAGGCCATCGTCGGCCAAAAGGGCGGTGAGACAACGATCGTCGGACAGCCGCTTGGACTCGCCCCCGGAGAGCCACTCGTGGCCGCCAAATCCGACGAAGTGGTGTTGAAAGATTATGAATGGAACTGGAAGTTCTCGGGTCGGGCAGGCGGCTACAGTCCCTTCACGTATCAAAGTGCCTAAGAGCCAGCGATGCGAACAGCCTATCTCACGGGTCTGGCAAGTCCCAATGCCGTACTCTCCACTCTTATCATCACTACGGTCCTGGCATGGGCCTTGGTACTATCGATCCATTGGACTTCGCATGCTGGGGGGGAGTTCACGGACGAAGTCGCGCTCTGGATACTTATGACAATCGGGATGATGGCTCCTTCGGCCATTCCAATGGTGAAGACGTTCCATCGCCTGAGCACGGACCTCGATCAATCATCGAAGCAATCAACACCAACGATCGTGTTCGGAGTTGCTTATTTGATCGTATGGGGAGGCTACGCCGTCGTCGCGGCCTTTCTGCAGGATACGATGCGAACACTGATGATCATTGACGACCAGATGAAATTTGCAGTGCCGGCTATCAGCGGTATCTTTCTGATATGTGCGGGGCTCTTTCAATGGAGCGGCGCAAAACACGCTTGTCTAAGCAAGTGCAGATCGCCGCTCGGCTTCCTTATCGGTTATTATGAGCCAGGTCTTGCTGGTGCCTTTCAAGTGGGGGTTCGACATGCACTGTTCTGCATTGGATGCTGCTGGCTACTCATGCTGCTCGTTTGGTCTGGCGGCATGATGAATCTGGTTTGGATGGCCCTGCTGACCACCTTGGTCGTCGCGGAAAAGACAATGCCAAAAGGCTTATGGGTTGCCAGAGCGGCAGGGATTGCCTTCACTGTTCTCGGCGTTGCCCAGATAAGTTTGGGTGCAGACGATACTGCGTACTATTTCGACTTGATGTCTTCCATTTGCGGCTGGTCCGCCTGAGCGGAATGGGCCACGTTACCATTCAGCGCGAGGGCACCCCAGCTGGGTCGACACGAGTAACAGAGGTAGTTCATTGATCCTCGACACCAGCCAGCTACGAAGCTTTGTTGCTGTGGCAGAAACCAGCAGCTTCACCCGCGCAGCTTCATTGGTAAACCTTACACAACCTGCCATCAGTCTTCAGATTAAGCGCTTGGAGGACCAAGTCGGTCGAAAACTCATTGAGCGCGGACCGTCACGCAAGGTTGAACTCACCGCCGACGGCGAACTCCTTCTCGGATTTGCTCGCAAAATTCTTTCCCTGCACAGGGAAGCTGAGGGGCTTCTCTCGACAGCCAATGTTTCCGGAACCGTACGCTTTGGCGCGCCTGAATACTTTGACAATAAGATACTGGCGTTGCTGCTCGCTCAATTTCGTCGCCAGCATCCTGCTGTCTCGCTCGAGGTTACTATCAGTCTGGGACCCGAAGTCAGGGCGCTGGTAGACTCAGGCGCCTTAGATGTCGCGATCGTAAATGTTGAGGTAGGGGAAAACTTGGGCACCGTACTAAGCCGAGACAAGCGTGTCTGGGTCTCCGGCCAAGAGTTTACCTTCGAAGCCGAAAAACCCTTGCCGCTAGTTCTCTTCCCGCCGACTTGCTCATGGAGGAGGCTCGCCTTGGACGCCCTCGAGCGCGCTGAGCGAAGTTGGGTCCTTGCGCTGAGCAGCAGCGGAGTATCTGGTCTAGTAACCGCGACTGAAGCTGGTCTAGGCGTTTCAGTGATGGCGGCCCGTAGTGTGGTATCGCCTCTTCAGATCGTATCGGGCCCTCTCGGCCTACCAGCGTTACCTGATTTCGAATATCAGCTGGTGGAGAGTTCTTCGGCGCCGACCGCTGCCAGGCGTCTTGCTTTCAGCATAAGAGCCGTCTTTGGTCTTGAAGAAGACTGAAGTCCGCTTGGGGTCATGAGCGGCCACGATGGCTTGCGCGTAACGCTCCTTCACCGCCGCCACGTCCTCGGACGCGCCCCCTCTCGCCCTAAAGCCCCTCGTTGGGGATGTTCAACGCTTCGCCGCAGGCCTTGCAGTGCACGGCGTCATAGTCGTGGCGCATGAGGCTGCACTTCGGGCAGCGGAAACGGACCTTGCTCGGCTGCAGCACCGCACGCGCCAGATTGAGAAACAGCGTCACGCCGAGGATCATGACCACGACCGAGAGCAGCCGGCCCGGTGTGCCATTGAGCACGATGTCGCCGTAGCCCGTCGTGGTCAGCGAGGAAACCGTGAAATAGAGCGCGTCGGCGTAGTTGTTGATCAGCGGGTTGATGGCATGCTGCGTCTCGTAGACGAGGCCCGTCATGATGAAGACGAACACGGCAAGGTGCACGGCGGCGATGACCACGTCCTCGTTGCGGCGGAACCAGGCGCTGTCCTGGCGCAGCCGCCAGAGTAGTTGATAGGTGGCGAGCAGGCGCACCGTGCGCAGGATGCGCAGGAAGCCGCCGGCCTCGCCGACCACCGGAGCCAGGAACGAGATGATGGCGGCGACGTCGGCCCAGGTCGCCGGATGCGCGAGGTCGCGCAGGCGGCGGCGGCTGATGGCGAAGCGGGCCACGAAGTCGGCGAGGATCACGAGGCCGAAAAAGACGTCGAGCCATTCGATGAGGTCGCTGCGCGGGACGAACGACGTCGCGACAATGAAGGCCACGGTGACGATATCGAACGCCAGCAGCGCGTAGCGGAAGCGGTGCGCCTCGGCCGTGTCGGATTCGTAGTAGTGGCGCAGGGTGTCCAGAAGGCCCGGCGGACCGGCCGTTTGTGCTGCTTGTCGTGCCATGGGCGTCGCGGGGGCCGTCCGTTGTGGGTCGATGCGGTCGGGCCGCACTCAAACACGTTCCGCCCCGCTTTGAAAGCGCGCGGCCCTGGCGCCTGACCGGCCGCCGCGATGCGGGCGGCCCAGAAGGCAAGCGCCACTGCGCGCACCTATTCCGTGCGCGGCACAAAGTGGCTAGTGTGCGAGGGATAAAAAGAAGACGAGAACCTGGGAGGACAAGGGATGCATAAATCGGTGCTCGATTTCATCGTCTGGGTGCTGCTTCTGGGCGGGCTCGTCGGTTTCGCGATGGCCCTCGTGAAGCTGTTCGGCGGCGGCACGCCGGTCGAATACGGCGTCCTCGGCATAGGCGGCGGCTTCTGGCTGCTGTCGTGCGCGATCGCGATCTACATTCGCGACAAGCTCGCCTGACGGCGCGCAGGAGAAGACGCCCCTCAGCCGGAGGCGATACTCAATCGTCTCCGACCTTCCCCTCAAGGGTGGGCGAAGGCTACTCCGCCGCCTGCTTCTTGCCGTTGCCGCTCTTGCTTTGTCCGCCTTCGGCAGTGTTTGTTCTTTGCACGCCTCCGGCACGACCTGACCGACGCACCAGCAGCTCCTTGAGATACCGACCGGTGTAGCTCTCCTTCACCGCCGCCACGTCCTCGGGCGTGCCCTGCGCCACGATGCGCCCGCCGCCGTCGCCGCCCTCGGGGCCGAGGTCGATGATCCAGTCGGCCGTCTTGATCACCTCGAGATTGTGCTCGATGACCACCACCGTGTTGCCGGCATCCGCCAACTCGTGCAGCACTTCGAGCAGCTTCGCCACGTCGTGGAAGTGCAAGCCGGTCGTCGGCTCGTCGAGGATGTAGAGCGTACGCCCCGTCGCGCGCCGTGACAATTCCTTCGACAGCTTGATGCGCTGCGCTTCGCCGCCCGAAAGCGTCGTCGCCTGCTGGCCGATGTGGATGTAGCCGAGGCCGACGCGCGCCAGCGTCTCGAGCTTGTCGCGGATCGGCGGCACGGCCTGGAAGAACTGCGCCCCTTCCTCCACCGTCATGTCGAGCACGTCGGCGATGGACTTGTCGCGGAAGGTGACTTCCAGCGTCTCGCGGTTGTAGCGCTTGCCCTTGCAGACGTCGCACGTGACGTAGACGTCGGGCAGGAAGTGCATCTCGATCTTGATGACGCCGTCGCCCTGGCAGGCTTCGCACCGCCCGCCCTTGACGTTGAACGAGAAGCGCCCCGGACCGTAGCCGCGCACTTTCGCTTCGGGCAGGCCCGCATACCAGTCGCGGATCGGCGTGAAGGCGCCCGTGTACGTCGCCGGGTTCGAGCGCGGCGTGCGCCCGATCGGCGACTGGTCGATGTCGATCACCTTGTCGAGGTTCTCGAGGCCTTCGAGCTTGTCGAACGGAGACGGATGCTCGCGCGCGTTCGAGAGCTTGCGCGCCACCGCCTTGTAGACGGTGTCGATCAGGAACGTGGACTTGCCGCCGCCCGAGACGCCGGTGATGCAGGTGAGGAGCCCGAGCGGGATCTCGGCCGAGATGTTCTGCAGGTTGTTGCCGCGCGCGCCCGTGATCTTGAGCGCGCGGCCCTTCTCGCGCTTGCGCCGTTGCTTCGGCAGCGGGATCTGCCGCGCGCCGGAGAGATATTGCCCGGTGAGGCTCTTCGGATTGGCCATGATCTCGGGCGGCGTGCCCTCCGCGATCACCTCGCCGCCGTGCACGCCGGCACCGGGGCCGATGTCCACCACATAATCGGCGGTCAGGATCGCATCCTCGTCGTGCTCGACGACGATGACGGTGTTGCCGAGGTCGCGCAGGTGCTTGAGCGTGCCGAGCAGGCGGTCGTTGTCGCGCTGATGCAAGCCGATGGAGGGCTCGTCGAGCACGTAGAGCACGCCGGTTAGCCCCGAGCCGATCTGCGACGCGAGCCGGATGCGCTGCGATTCACCGCCCGACAGCGTGCCGGACGAGCGCGAAAGCGTCAGGTATTCGAGCCCGACGTCGTTGAGGAAGGCGAGGCGCTCGCGGATTTCCTTGAGGATGCGCGTCGCGATCTCGGTCTGCTGCTTGGTGAACGTCTTCGGGATCTCGGAGAACCACGCGTTCGCCGCCTTGATCGAGAGATCGCCCACCTCGCCGATGTGCTTGCCGCCAATTCTGACCGCCAGCGCCTGCGGCTTGAGCCGATAGCCGTTGCAGGCGTCGCACGGATGCGCGCCCTGATAGCGCGACAGCTCCTCGCGCACCCAGTCGGAATCCGTCTCGCGCCAGCGCCGCTCGATGTTGCCGATCACGCCCTCGAAGGGCTTGGTGGTCTTGTAGTTGCGCGCGCCGTCGAAGTAGGTGAACGTCACCTCCTCGTCGTCGGTGCCGTAGAGGATTGCGAGCTGCACGTGCTTGGGCAGCCGCTCCCACGGCGTCGCCATCGACACCTTGTAGTGCTTGGCGAGGGATTCCAGCGTCTGCTCGTAGTAGGGCGACGTGTTGCCGGTGCGCGACCACGGGTAAACCGCGCCGCCCTTGAGCGAGAGTGTGCTGTCGGGCACGACGAGGTCGGGCTCGAACTGCAGCTCCGTGCCGAGGCCGTCGCACTCGGGGCAGGCGCCGGCCGGCGCGTTGAACGAGAACAGCCGCGGCTCGATCTCCTCGATGGTGAAGCCGGAGACGGGGCAGGCAAAGCGCGCCGAGAACGTGATGCGCTCGTGGGTCTCGTTCTTGCTCTTGTTGGCGCCTTCCGTGTCGGCCTTCGGGAGCGGCTTGTCGGCGAGTTCGGCGAAGACGATGCCGTCGCCGAGCTGAAGCGCGGTCTCGAAGCTGTCGGCCGCGCGCTTGGCGATGTCCGCACGCACGACGAGACGGTCCACGACGACATCGATGTCGTGCTTGAACTTCTTGTCGAGCTTTGGCGCGTCCGGGATTTCGTAAAAGGCCCCGTCGATCTTGACGCGCTGGAAGCCCTTCTTCTGCAGCTCCGCCAGTTCCTTCTTGAACTCGCCCTTGCGCCCGCGCGCGATGGGCGCCAGCAGATAGAGCCGCGTGCCTTCCGGCAGCTCGAGCACCCGGTCCACCATCTGCGACACGGTCTGGCTCTCGATGGGCAGGCCCGTGGCGGGCGAGTAGGGCACGCCAACGCGCGCGAACAGAAGGCGCAGGTAGTCGTAGATCTCGGTGACCGTGCCGACCGTCGAGCGCGGGTTCTTGGACGTTGTTTTCTGCTCGATCGAGATGGCCGGCGACAGGCCGTCGATGTGATCGACGTCCGGCTTCTGCATCATCTCGAGGAACTGGCGCGCATAGGCCGAGAGGCTCTCGACGTAGCGGCGCTGGCCCTCGGCGTAGATGGTGTCGAAGGCGAGCGAGCTCTTGCCCGAGCCCGAAAGCCCCGTGAACACAACGAGCGCGTCGCGCGGGATCTCGAGATCGACGTTCTTCAGGTTGTGCTCGCGCGCGCCCCGGACATGGATGGTCTTCATCAGCTCGGAGCCGGCGCGGGGGGCGGCGGATTTCTTGGGAAGCTTGCTCATGGGGCCTAGGTAGCGCGACGCCCCGGCGGCGGCAATGCAACCCAACGGCGCGGGGCGAAATAAGAACGTGGACGGCGGGATATAAGAGGTTCCACGTCGGGTTTCCAGGCCGACGGTCCCCTGCCGGGGTTTCATCCTGGGCCCGCTGAATACGGATCAGCGAGCGCAACGGTTCACAGCGAGCCGCTACCGGCTCCCGTTCCCGAACGTGGCGGGGAACAGTGCCGCGGCGCCGTCCAGGGCACCGGTGTCCCGGTAGCTGAGGGGCGTCGCGTCCGGATCCAAAAGCCTCCCATCGACGACGCGCCCCACCACCAGCACGTGATCGCCAGCCGGATGCTGGTCGGTCACCGTGCAGTCGAACCAGGCAACCGCGTCCGCGAGCAGCGGCGCGCCGGTCTGTCCGGTCGTCCACGCCGTCGTGGCCAGTTTCCGAGCGCCGGCCGGCTGGCCGAAATGGGCGGCCACCGCGAGCTGATCCTTGCCGAGCACGTTGACGCTGAAAACGCGTCCCCGCGAGAGCACCGCATACGACGCGTGGTTGGAATTGATGCTGAGGGCCAGCAGCAGCGGGTCGAACGACACCTGCATCACCCAGGCGGCGGTAAAGGCGTTCGTCGTCTCGCCATCGGCAACGCCGATCACGTAAACGCCCTGCGTCAGGCGCTGGAATAGCGAAGCGATGGATTGGCTCATGGCACGCCTCTCGCAGATCCGGCGGCCCGCATTCTGCGCGGAAATGCAAACGGGCCGCAGCTTGCTTCGCACTATGCGAGATCGGCCACGGCCCGTCGAGCAGTTGCAAGCGGCAATAGCGCTAGAATTTCCCGGTCAGCGTCAGCCCAAACGTGCGCTCTTCACCGATGAAAGCGTAGGAGGGAGAAAGCGGAGGCTCATGTCGACGGTCCACCGCAGTGATGTACTCCTCGTCGAACAGATTCTTGGCAAACAGCGTGAGCGTATAATGATCCCACGTATAGCCGGCCTGCGCGTCGACGACGGTATAGGCATCGACCCCAAAACGCTGCTTGTTGTTCGTGATGTCTCCGGTTGAGTAGTAGCCGTCGATGCGACGCACATTGGCTCCTAAGAACCAGCCAGCCTCAGAGCGATACATCGCGCCTGCCGCGAACGTGTAGGAAGGGGCTTCAGGAAACTCGTTCCCCGCACGATCGGCGCCCTGATAGAACATCTCGTCGAACTCGGTTTGCAGAAGGCCGAGCGAGGCAAAGATCTGCAGCGGCGGAATGGGCCTCCAGCGCGCTTCGAATTCGGCGCCATAGGCGTGCGAGCTGCCGGCGTTGAAGATCTCGGCAACTCCATACGTGTCATTCAGAACGGCGACCTGCTGATCAGTATAGTCGTAATAGAAGGCGTTGGCGTTGAAATCGAGCGTCCTGTTCAGCCAGTTCGAGCGATAGGAAATTTCATACGCATCGAGATACTCTGGCGCGACAGTCGCGAGAGTGTTATCCGCGCCGCGCCGCTCGAAGCCGGTGCGATACCCTTGTTGAAGGTGAAGCCCACTGTTTGATTGTCGGTCAAATCATAAGTGATGCCGAGTTTCGGCAGAAACTCGTTGAACGTCGCCTTGTTGTGCTCGTCCGCGAAAACGTAAGTGAACGTCTCGGTATCGAGAAGCGTGCTCACCTCGTCCGTTTCGACGGTATCACGAAGGAGCCGGCCGCCAGCGAGAAACGCCCATCTATCCCAGCGGTAGCGAAGATCGGCGTAGGCTGCGATGCTAGTGGTTTCGGCCGAGAAAGTACCGTTGTAATACGGTACGAAATTGTCCGGGCCGCCGAAGAAGTAGCCGAGGTTGGCTGTCTGGTTGGATAGGTTGTCTCGCTGGAACGAGCCGTAGAACAGACCGACCACGCCGGAAAGACCGTTGCCCCGATTGTCTATCTCGAGCGTGATATCCTGGGTGAAGTCCTTGCCGTCGGTGTGGTCACCATCCCGCACGAATGCCGCACCGGCCGGCGTTTTGATGACGGTTTCCGTTTCGCCATAGCCTGTCACACTGCGGATGGTCAGCCCAGGTATGAACTCGTAGGAGATGTCTGACGCATAATTGTCGGCTGTGGCATCGCGGAAATCAGTGAATGCGGCGCCGTACGCAAATTCCCGGTCAAAAAAGTTTGGGCCCGATACCTGGGCGCTGCCGGGCGCGTCTTCGGTGTGCGCGATGGTGAAAAGCGCACTGAAGCCGGGAAGGCTGTCGGGCTCGATGAGCAACTTTCCGCGCAGTGTCGAATATTCATCTTCCCCCATCGGGTGGTTGCGAGCATCCGCGAAGTCGATGCCTTTTTCGGTCCCGGTCTTGTAGCCGGAAATGCGAAACGCTGACTGTCTTGCCACGATCGGTGAATTGACGACGAAACCTGTACCGTAAAGATCATTGGTGCCGATCGTGCCTTCGACAACTGCGCCGAGCTTGTAGGTCGGGTCGTTGGTCTTGACGACGACCGTGCCGCCGAGCGCGTTACGGCCCTGCAGCGTCGATTGCGGGCCGCGCAACACTTCCACTTGCTCGACATCCCAAAGCGCTCGAGCGCCGCGTCTCACCGCATCCGGATTCTGCGTCACACCATCGATGACAACGCCAATAAGCGGTACTCCGGAAATGTGCTGCAGCCCCGTTTGCCCCTCCGAATTCAAACCGCGGACAGCAAATCCCGTGCTGTTATCGGTTGTCACGACATTGGCGGTCTGCCGGATCGCCTCCTTCATGTCGCGGATCTGGCGATCTTCAATCTCCTGCCCAGTCACGATGCCGACGCTGGTCGTCGTATCGCGCACCGTGCGCAGAAACTTCTCACCCTGCACCACCTGCTGATCGAGAACGGGCTGGCTAGCCTGCTGCGGCGCGCTCTTGCGCAGCTTCGCTTTCCGCACGTTGCGTTTCGCAGGCGCGGCCTCGACGATCACGCCCGGCAGTTCTACGGACTCTGATGAGACCTCTTGAGATGCCTCTTGTGCATCTTGGGCAAACGCGGACGGTGCAAAGGCAGTCGCCGCAATCAGCGCGAACGCCGACACACTGAACTTGAAGCTAGACATTCGCTTTCCCCGGTACGCCCCGATCCTGCCTCCACGTCTAAACCCGTATCGCGCAAAATGTCTACGGTGTGAGTATAGAAATGTGTTGCGGGTGAGCAACGAGAGCGGAGCAACAGCGCGCGAAAAGATCCGTGCACAGCTATAATGGGAAAAAGTGCGCTGAGAGTCAGGATGATTGAGCGCTTTGAGCTGTCACTCGGTGGCAGCCGCGCAGTCGTTCTTCGGCGTCCGACCGGCGAACAAGAGGCCCATCCACTCGTAAGCCGCATAGGCGCCGTCCCGCCCAGCGAAGAGGTGCGTGCCGCCGGGGAGCGAATGGAACGTCACGGTGCCACCCTGCCGGCAGATCTCGCGCGCGTAGGCGCGCGTGATGTTCGGCCGAACGAGTTCGTCGGCGGTGCCCTGCGCAATGAACACTGGGATGTGGCGTGGTGTCGGCCCCGGAGTGTTTTGCGTCATGATCTCGAGAATGGTCGGGTCCGTCGCCGGATCGGACACCAGGAAGTCCCGCGCCAGAGCCTTCTCGTCCTCGTCTTCGCGCATGAAATCGGCGAGCGAGAGGATGCAATCGCCGGCAAGCCGCGCAAAGGCTTTCTCGGCCCGCGGCACGACGAAGCGCGACTCCGGGAAGCCGAACACGCGCGACCACGAATAGAGCGCCATCGACGTCAGGCTGCGCCCGCTGCTCGTGTTCTTATCCGCTTCGAACAGATCGACGAGATTGGTCGCCGGAGCCGCCGCGGCCACGCCGAGAAGCTTCAGCTCCGGCGCATAGCTTGCCGCCTCGATCCCCGTGAACAGCGCCGCGTGGCCGCCCTGCGAATGACCCCAGACGACGAATCTGTCTCCGGCATGTGCGGACTTGAGCTGCCGGGCCGCGCGAACGGAATCGAGCACCGCCCGCGCCGCGCTGGCCCCGACCAGGTAGGGGTGATGTCCAGGCCCGCCGAGACCGGGGTAATCGGTGGCGACGACGACATAGCCGGCGTCGGTGAAGTAATCGATGCCCTGAACGGTGCCGGCGAGATCAGGCATCAGCGTCGGCGCGCAGCGCGTTACCACGCCCGAGGTCGGATGCGCCCACGCGACCACGGCGCGCGGCGGCCCCGAACCCGCGTCCTCGGGAAACATCAGGGCGCCGGTCACCGCGATCGGTTCGTTATCGTGCCCGGTGGACCGGTACAGGATGCGGAAGCCTTTGTAGTCGGATGGAACGCCACCCTCGAGCGGCCACAGGCGCAAGATGCTGCCGGGCTTCGCCGACCGAAGCTCCTCGGCTGGGACATGTGCATCTGCTGCCACGACCGCCGGCGCGGTCGCGAGCAGAGCCAACGAAGTGAGCAGGATGAGTCCGAGGATCGCAGGCATTGGGGTCTACTAGCGCTTCGTGCCCGGAGCGTATCACATCGCGGCGGAAAGCCGGCTCTAGGCTGCGGTGGGTCGGGCGCTGGGTTGCAAGAGGCCGAGGAGGCGCCCGACGGCGATCAGGACCAGACACAGGACGAGGAACGCAACCGTCATCCCGGCGGCGTTCTGCAGCGTCTTGTCGAGCCCGATCTGCGACACGTCGACGAACGGATACGGATAGAAACCGCTCCAGGAGCCGTGCCACAGCGTCCAGCCCATATAGGCGATCGGATAGGCGAGGGCGTGCATGGCCGTGGCCCACGGTACGGAGCGCTTCGGCACGAACAGCAGCCAGTCCAGCGCGAAGAGCACAGGTGTCACGTAATGCAGGCTCATGTCGGCGATCCACTGCCAGCCTTGCGGATCCCAGAGATCGCGCAAAACTAGATGATACACGACGCCGACGACGATGATGTAGGTGGCGATGGCGGTGCGGATCGACGGGGCATTGAAGAAGCGGCCAAGGATGGAGCCGGGCGCGACGAGCGGCACGGTCATGGCGAGGGCCGCGATGATGTTGGTCAGGATCGTGAAGTAGCTGAAGAAGTTGATCGTGCGATTGACCGGATCGGGGCCGATGTCGCCGGTCACGACGAGCCAGTACTGAAGGCCGACGGCAAACCACCCGATCGCGGCGGCCAACATGCGAAGCCCGGTTGTCATCTCATTTCCCCCCGTTTTTCCCTGCGCGCCCCTCGCATGCTCAATCTATCAGAATGATGTCAGTGCGTCGACGGATCGATGGCGTAGCGTGCGCGCCAGGATCTTCCCGATCCGATCCTGGCGGAGATGGATGTTTTGGGCCGGAGCGCGTCGCGTTGATCAGCCCTCGAGCTTCGGTTTCGTGCCGCAGACGCCGAGGTTGATCCACCCGTGGTCGTGACCGAGAACCTCCGACCGGTCCATCTCCCGGATCTCGACCAGCCCCGCGCCGCGGAAGAGCTGCTTCAGATAGCGCGGCGAGAAGAGAGCGCGGTGCCAGTTGGGATGATCGTTGCGCCCGGTGCCATCGCCGTAGGAGAAGCAGCGCCCGGACGCCCATACGCACGGATCGTGCCCTTCGTTGAAGCGCCACCATCCATCCTTGTGAAAATCGGTCTCGCCGCTCTCCTCCGCTTCGACGAAGGCCTTGGCGATCTTGAGCCCGTCCGGCGTCCACACCTTGAGCTGCCCGCCGGGCTGCAACACGCGCACCCATTCCTTGAGCGCCATCGGAACCTGGTACCAGGGTACGTGTTCTATGATGTGGCTGGCGTACACGACTTGGAAAGTATCATCGCGAAAAGGGAGCGAAAGGGCCTGCCCGACGTAGGTGACGTTGCTGCCGGTGATCACGTCGAGTGTCTCGAAGCCGTCGAGCACATCCGAGCCGGGACCGATTTCGAGCTTGCGATCCGTGCGTCCCTCGTGACGCGCGCGGTTGATCGGATTGACCACCGCGCGATGCAAAGGGGCAGCAAAATAGCGGTTTACAACGTGCAGCGGCTTGCGCGCGGTCTGTAGGCGTGCGTGCAGGTGGTGCTTGAGCTGGCGCGCGCGTTCCTCGCCGAGCGATGCGGTTGCAATCTGTTTGAGCATTGAGGGTAGCTCCCTTTTTTGGAGCGCTATCAAATAGAAAGTGTCGCGAATGGTTCCATGATGAGCCTGCGCCATCTGCGCGCAGCGGGCCCCGGATGGCTCATGAAAGGCGGCCTGCCCGGAACAGCGTTACGCGCAGGCCGCCATGTGCAACCGGAGGGCCTGGCGGCGCGAATGGCAAGCCCGTCGCCTTCGCAAGCGAAGCATCGATCGTGATGAGCCCCACCCGCCAGCCTGCAAATCGTTCGCGCACCGTCTGCCCGAGCGAGCGATAGAGCGCGATGAGCTTCGCCTTGTCACCGATGCGCGCCCCATAGGGCGGATTGACGATGACGAGCCCAGGTCGGCCGGCGGGCGCCGCGAGGCCGCTCACCGCGCATTGCCGGAACTCCGTGAAGGCGGCGACACCCGCGCGCTCGGCATTCTCCCGGCTCATGGCCACCGCGCCCGCATCGCGATCGCTGCCGAAGTAGCGATCGGCAGGCATGACGGCACCCGCCACTCTCGCCGAGCGGAGCTGCTGCCAGGCGTCAGCATCGAACGTCGCCAGCTCTTCGAAGGCGAACCGGCGCGCTCGTCCCGGCGGAAGACGAGCTGCGATCTCGGCCGCCTCGATGACGAACGTCCCCGAGCCGCACATCGGATCGATCACGGGCTCGTGGCCGCCGAAGCCGCACTGACGCAGAAACAGCGCCGCCAGAGTCTCCCGCATCGGCGCCTTGCTGACAGCCTCCTTGAAGCCGCGCTTGTGCAGAAGCTCGCCCGACGTGTCGATGCTGAGGGCGCAGAGATTGTTTTCGATACGGACTTTGATGGTGACGGACGCATCATCGGCGGAACGCGTGCCGAGAATGCTTTGAATGGCAGTCTGAATGCGCTCTGCCGCGGCACCCGAATGATAGATGCGCGAGCGGGAGCACGTCGCCTCCACCCGGAACGGCCGATCGGCGCGCAAGACCTTCGCCCACGGCAGCGCGCGGGCACGTTTCTCGAGATCCGCGAGCTCGGTCGTGCGAAACGTGGCGAAGCGGGCGATGACGCGGCTCGCGCCGCGGATCACGAGATTGGCGCGCCAGACGTCGTGCCAGCGCCCCTCGATGGTGACGCCACCTGGGACGGCTTTGGGCGCGCGAAACCCGTTCGCTTTGACTTCGTCGCACAGCACGGACTCCAGGCCCGGTGCCGTCGCCAGGAAAATCTCGAAATCGTCGCCCTTTGCCATGGCGCCTCCATAACGGGAAGCGCAACGCTGTTCGACAGGTTTTCGTAACGGCGGCTTAACCTCGGGGCGCTTTAGGGTGATACAACAACGCTTTGCGCCGCAAACGAGACCACGCGTCATCACGTAGGGGCCTCGAACGGGCTTGACAGAAACGTCCCTTGGACCAACTCTGAAAGAGATGACCGTCGCTGCCGACGTCATTTTTGAGCGGGGTCCGCACCTCGCCCGTTTGGCCGCAGCACCCCCCGGTTGTGAGGACGGTTGTCATCAATAGCCGTGATCGCGGCGGTTGCGTACGATCGGCGCACTGTTGCGATCACGGTCCCGGAACAACAGCAATGGAGGAAGGATGACGCCACCCGGTCGTTCACTTGGATCCTGCGCTGAAGTGGGGTCCAGGCTTGGCTAGCGCGAGCTGCTGCAGCTCAAGCTTCGCGTACCCGAGCCCATCAAAACACATCATTGTAGAGCGTCATGCGAGGGCGGAAGCTCGGCCAAGATCTGGGCCGGTTCGCCAGAGCCTCGCCTCATAAGCCCGGCTCAGCTGGGCAGGTTACCGATGACAAAGAGCCCCGGTCGCCGGACAGCGCGACGGGGCTCAATTTTTTTCGTAGCATGGATTGGGAAAGCGGGGCCGGGGGCCGGCACCAGGGACCCATACGCCGGGCTCCCGGCCCCAGAGCCGCGCGGGGGGCACGCGGCTGCGCGCTCGGGGTCTCAAGGGGGGACCCGAAGCGCGGGTAGCACTTCCAGCCGTGAGAGCTGGAAGGGATCGCGATTTACTGCGTAATGGTGCCGACGACCGTCGAGGCTCCGTTCAGCTTACCGTCCTTGAAGGTGAGCTTGTCGCCGGTTTCCGCCATCCAAGAGAAACCCCACGGTCCTGTCAGGCCGCAGCCGTCCTTGCACTTGGCGGATAGATCGCCCGCCTTGCCGGCCGCAATGGTTTCGACGTGCTCCGTTTCGCCCTCATCGATGCCGACTTTGAGCTCGGCGGCATCCTGGTTGTCGATCGTGAGCGCGGCCGCCGGTGTCGCGATCAGAACGGCGGCGATGGCGAGTTTCGAGACTTTGATGACTGTCATGCTTCCTCTCCTTGAGTGCTAGTTTCTCCCGCCGCGTCATCGGCGCCGATGAGTGTCGGCCGGCGCCGGCGCAGCGATTGCAACGAACTTAGGAGAAGGGTCCGGCCGTGAAATTCGGTCGTTTGCGTAAGGGTGCACCATTACGCAAACGCGCTTCTTGAAGAGGATGAAAATCGACCGATATGAATACGTTATGCTGTTGTAATCGCCCTAAGGACTTGTTCCGACGGGCCGCCGCGCAGACGCGTGGTACGATGCAAGCCTGTCAGAGCGCACGAGCTATGGTCCCATACAGTCGTTTTCATTCGCCGTAGCCGCCGCAGGCTTGTCCTCGTGCGACGTCGGCCGGCCGGGCCCCTGCGCGCCATCCGCGCGCGCCCTGAGGTACACGTAGATATCGTCGAGGTAGCACATCACGTTTTTATTGGTGCCGAACCCGGGCATGACCAGGCTTTCGGCCGTGTTCACGGACTGCTTGCCGTTGATGACAATGTTTTGAAAGTCGGCGTAGCCCATGGTCTTGAGCGACTGGGTGAGATCGGGCGCGAAGCTCGATCCTGAGCCGTCGAAGCCGTGACATACCTCGCATGCACCGTTGAAGCGGCGATAGCCCGAGAAGGTGTACCAGTCGACATTATCGTTGGGGCCGATGTGGTAAGTCGGGTTGCCCGAGGCATCGAAGTACTTCCCATCTTCGGAGGAGGCGACTTTCGGATCGCCGACAGGCGAGGGGGAGGGATCTGGCGCGGCCAGGGCTGAGACGCTGGCTGCGACAAGGGCAAGGCCCGCGAGGATAAGGGATTTTTTCATGGGGCACTCCACCGCCGAGACTGGCGGACCAGGACTTCCCCCCTCACGGCAGGACGTATGTGGCCCGCCGTGCGCCAACAAGATCCATTACGGCGAAGTAATCGTCATGGTCACCGGATCATTGCGGCGCTAATTTCGATACGACGTCCCACGGCCTTCTGAATGGCGCATGAACTATCCGCTCAAGCGCGGTTCAGACGGGGTGTGGCATGACGCGGCACAGTCTCAATCCGTAAACGAGCCGCGGGGACATGGCGACGTCCGAGGCAATGACAATTCGAGGGAACACCGATGACAGACAGAGCTCTGGGCAACGAGCATCATGGCCCCGCGGGCCGCGTCGTTTCGCTTCTCAAAACCGCAGCCCTGGGGGTGACCATCGTGGGCGCCGTTCCGACGGCCATCACGGCGTACCACGCCTGGCAGTACAAGGTTCCCTTTACGCAGGTCTCGCACCGCCTTGCGCAATACGAGATCTGGGAGCGCAACATCGACTGCCCGATCGAATACAAGGCGCTGTCGACCGCCGAAGGCACGAAGATCGACGCCGGCGCCTGCGAGGAGACCGGCGACATTTCGCTCAAGGTCTCGACCGACGACGGCAAGGCGACCTACGAGTGGATCGCCTACAACCAGCTTCAGAAGCCAGGCGAGGCGCCGCCGCCATCTGGGATCATCGACCTCCTGATCGGTGCGGCGCGCGCCGATACGGTGGCCGGACCGCGCAGCGTGCGGGTCGCGCAGGGCCTCGAGGTCGTCTGCCAGAACCTCGTGAGCAAGACCCAGCTCGTGCGTGTCGTGCGCGAGAACGGCAAATGCTTCCGCGAGGTGCTGTCGCCGATGCGAGGAACCGTCGACAAGCGCGATGAGGTGCCGTGCGAGACCAAGTGCACGGCCGCGGGCTGAGATGAGTCCGGACGGCCGATCGCGGTTCCGGAAGGGGTTATGATCATGAGCGAGAGGGCGGGCTGCTCGCCAATGCTTCGAGGATGTGGCATTGGGCGATCCGCCCTTTCGCGCAGGAGCGGATCATCGTTTCAAGCTCGGCCTTGAGCGCGGTCAGGCGCGCGATGCGTGCGCTGACCGCTGCAAGGTGCTCGCGCGCCAAGGCGTCGACCTTGGCGCAGGAACGCTGAGGCTGCTCGGCCAAAGCCAGCAATTCGCGTATCGCATCAACCTCGAAGCCGAGTTCTCGCGCATGGCGAATGAGCCGTAGCCGCTCCAGGGCGGAAGCATCATAAAGGCGCCGATTGCCCTCACTCCGCGGCGGCTCCGACAGCAACCCGATGCTCTCGTAATAGCGAATGGTGGGGACCTTGACGCCGGTCGCTCGCGCCAGACCCCCGATGGGAATTTCTGTCCTCATTCGCCCACTTGCTCCTCTAGTCGCTAGAGCTTCTATATCTGGAGGATGAGCAGCAAAATTGCACCATCGGGCGACGGCAGCGGCTCGGTCTCATGCGGGTGTTGCGGGACGCCGACGTTTGACGGCATGGATCCCGCGTATATCCGCGTGCTGTGGGCTGTTATCGCCCTAAACGCGAGCATGTTCGTTGTCGAAATGGCGGCCGGCCAGATGGCGGGCTCCCAGGCACTGCAGGCCGATGCTCTGGATTTCCTGGGCGACACTCTGACTTACGGTATCAGTGTGGCGGTGATCGGCCGCACGCTGGCATTGAGGTCGGCTGCTGCGTTGGCCAAGGGCATCAGTCTGCTTCTGATGGGAGTGTTCGTCTTCGGCAGCACGATCTATCACGTCTTGATCCTCGGCCTACCGCGAGCCGAGGTCATGGGAGCCATCGGTTTTCTGGCTCTTGCTGCGAACCTCGCAAGCGTCGTTCTCCTGATGCGCTACAAGGATGGCGACGCCAATGTCCGCTCGGTCTGGCTGTGCTCGCGCAACGATGCCGTCGGCAACGTCGCCGTCATGCTTGCTGCTGTGGGCGTATGGGCTACCGCTTCCGCATGGCCGGATCTCATCGTTGCCGGCATCATGGCGGCGCTCTTCGTGAACTCCGCCACTCAAATATTGCTTCAGGCCTGGCGGGAATGGCGGACGCGAGGCCCAAACCGTCGACCCATCGATGTGCAAAACGCAACGTAGCTACGGCGCGATGGCTCAAGGTCGCCTGCCAGTCGCTGGTAAGCGAGAATGCAGCTCGCGCGCGTCGTGCGTGAGAACGGCCAATGCTTCGGCGAGCTGCCGCGCAGATCAAGTACACATCCGCAAGCTAGCCTGCGGATGAACAGCACAATCTAAGCTCCAATGAAGATGGCAGTAGCCGCCGCTGCCGCCCCTTCCACTGCACTGTCTAGCGCCCTGTTTCCCAAATCTCTGACGCGTAAGAGTAGGGAGTCGATCCAAGACTTGGCAGCTTTTCCTTCGCGCACAGCGGTGGCCGCCTCGAGAAGTTCCCGAATGAGGTTTTTCTCAAGCGTGTTTTGTCCTGAAGTGACCGAAACGCTCATTCCAGTTACGCTGCCGGATCCTGGCCCGGCGGTCACATTGATCGAAACGCCGGTGACATTGCGACTAGTGCCATCGTTCGAAGCTATAACTTGCATACCGATGACAGGGGCGGACGAGCTCACTTCGATCGCATGAGCCAGTTTTGTGAGAGCAGCGGCAAGCATTTCATTGCGTGGCATGAGAGCTACCCTTCTCTTTTGGCAAGGCCATCCAATTGAGCGCCTAGCCGACGGTGCTTCAATATCTTAGGGAACGTGTATAGCGGCGCACATTGTTGCCATCTGCCGAATTGCCGAGGAAGCTCAGCATCATGTCGATCTCGAGTTGCGCGTTTTAAACTGTGGATTACTTACGTGTAATACGTCTCAGATCGGCGTTTCGGAATGCGGAACAGCACTTCTGCCACCCTGCAAGGACGGAGAGTTGCCGAGCTGGCGTGAGGCGCGTTAGCCGTTATTCGAGGCAAGGGCGTCGGACGCCGCCGCTCCGCTTATGAGGCGCCGTGCGGCTTCGAGCCTGTCGGCCTCTTGCGGAGGCTTGTCCCAGCGAATGCGATGAATGCGCGGGAAGCGCATGGCAAGCCCGGATTTGTGCCGCGTCGAGGAGAAGATCGCATCGAACGCGATCTCGAGCACGAGCCGCGGCTCGACCGCGCGCACGGGGCCGAACTGATCGACCGTGTGCGTGCGCACGAAGCGGTCGATTTCGAGGAGCTCGGCGTCCGTCATACCCGAGTAGGCCTTGCCAACCGGCACCAGCTCATGGCCCGGGAAGATATCGCCGCGTGGCCCTTCGAGCGTCGGCTGCTCGATCTCACGCCACACACCGAACGTGTAATCTGAATAAAAGGACGAGCGCTTGCCGGAGCCGCGCTGGGCGTACATCAGAACGCAGTCGAGTGTCAGCGCCGCGCGCTTCCACTTGAACCAATGCCCGCGCGGCCGTCCCGAGAGGTAGGGGCTCGACCAGCGCTTGAGCATCAGCCCCTCGATACCCTCCTGGCGGGCGCCGGTCCACAGCGCATCGAGCTCGTCGCGCGTTGCGAACGGCACCAGCGGGCTGACGTCGGTGAGCGGCGGCGTATGCGCGGCGTGCCAAGTCTCGAGACGCACACGACGCTCGCGAAACGTGAGGTCGCGCAGGTCTTCGCCACCGGCGATCAGGATGTCGTAGAGGCGAACATGCGCTGGATGCTCGCGCAGCATGCGCCCCGTCACGACCTTGCGGTTGAGGCGCTGCTGCAGATCGTTGAACGGCGCCACGACGCCGCGGCGAGCGACCAATAGCTCGCCGTCGAGCAGCACGTCGCGGCCGTCGAAGGCGGCGACGACGTCCGGGAACGTGCGCGAGATGTCGTCGCCCGTGCGTGAGAAGATGCGCACGTGCGCGCCGTGCGCCGCGATCTGCACGCGGATGCCGTCCCACTTCCACTCGGCGGCGAAGTCAGCGGGATCGAAGCCGGTCCAGTCCTGCTCCTCGATGGCGTGCGCCAGCATCAAGGGCCGGAACACGGGCTTGCCGGCTGCATCGGGGCGTGGCCCCTTGCCGTCGAGCCACTGGAAAAGGTCGAGGTAGGGCGGCGTGAGCGCGTGCCAGACCTCCTCGATGTCGGCCACGTCGTGCCCGCTCATGTCGGCGAGGGCGGTCTTGGCGAGACGCGCCGACACGCCGACGCGCAGCGCACCGCCGACGAGTTTCAGAAGCGCCCACCGGCCGCGCACGTCGAGCCGGTCGAGCAGATGCCCGAGGCGTGGCGCCACCTCGCTGGGCTCGGCGGTCGCAAGCATCGCCACCGTCTCGGCGAGCTGCGGCGCCGGCTCGCGAAGCTCGGGCTCAGGCCACATGAGAGCGACAGTCTCGGCAGTATCGCCCACGTAGTCGCGCGAGAGCGTATAGAGCACGGGGTCGACGCGCGTCTCGAGCAGCGACGTGAGGCTGCGCCGCAGCGGTAGGCGCGGGAAGAGGCCGTCGGTCAGCGCCGCGAGCGCGAAGCCGCGATCGGGGTCCGGCGCCGTGCGAAAATAGTCGGTGAGCAGCGACAGCTTACCGTTGCGCGACGGCGTCGTGGACAGGGTGTCGAGCAAAAGGGCGAATGCCTCCACGCTATTCCCCCTCGTCCTCGAAGCCGACGAGTGCCAGCGCGCGCGCCTTGAGCCCACGCCGCGACAGCTCATAGACGAGAGCGTCGTCGCGCCCGTGCGTGACCCAGACATCCTCGGCGCCGGTCTCGAGCACGGTCGCGATCAGCTCCGGCCAGTCGGCGTGATCCGAAACCACGAGCGGCAGCTCGACGCCGCTTTGGCGCACGCGACCCTTGATGCGCATCCACCCCGACGCGAACGCGGTGACCGGGTCCGGGAAACGCCGCGACCAGCGGTCGGTCACGGCAGACGGCGGACACAGCACGAGCGCGCCCGCGAACTCGGCGGGTTTCACGTCCGGCACCAGCCGGATGTCTCCGAGATCGACGCCGAGCTCCTGATAGAGCTCCGTCATGGCCATCATGGCCCCGTGCAGATAGATCGGCGCATCATAGCCGGCGTCGCGCGCCAGACGGATGATGCGCTGACACTTGCCGAGCCCGTAGGCCCCCACGAGATGCGCGCGATTGGGGTTGCGCCGAAGGGAGGCGAGCAGCCGCGCCACCTCGCGCACGGCGGGCTCGTGCCGGAAGACGGGGAGGGCAAACGTTGCTTCCGTCACGAACACATCGCACGCGATGGGCTCGAACGCAGCGCAGGTGGGGTCGGCGCTGCGCTTGTAGTCGCCTGAGACCACCGCACGCTGCCCGTTCCACTCCAGCACCACCTGCGCCGACCCGAGAATATGCCCCGCCGGCACCAGCCGCACCGACACGCCGTTGATCGAAAGCGTGTGCCCTGTCACGGCGTCCTCGAAGCGCCCGGCACCATCTTCTCCGAGCCTGAGCTTCATCACCGCGTTGGTCTCGGGCGTCGCCAGCACGGCGCCGTGCCCGGGGCGCGCATGGTCGCTATGGCCGTGGGTGATGATGGCGCGCGGCACAGCGCGGGCAGGGTCGATGTAGGCACCCGCCGGCTCGCAGTAGAGCCCGCGCTCTGTCGGGTAGAGCCACTGGTCCAGTCCGGAAGCAGACATGCAACTTAGATAGGTTTTCGGCCGGGGCGACGCCACTCGTAGGCCGGAGTCATGGGCCGGAGTTTCAACGGCAATCTGGACCGGCTGTCACGTCGAAGGCGTGCGAGGCAAAGTCACGTCGAAGGCGTGCGAGGCAAAGTCACGCCGGAGGCATGCTACGCTATAATATCCGGCAGAAGCTGATCCTCGATGGTCGTGATCTGATCCTTGAGGGCGAGCTTCCGTTTCTTCAGTCGGCGGATCGTGAGCTGGTCGGCCGTCCCAGCCGATTCGAGGGCGAGGATCTCGTCGTCCAACTGACGGTGCTCGGCGCGAAGCTTGACCAGCTCCTCCCGAAGCTCCCTGTCATTCTGGCGTTGCATGTCGCTCTCTTTGAAAGCCGCAGGCCCGGGTCACTGCAACGGTAAATGCTTTCCTGCCGAGCAGGCCGGACTATCGTCGCATTTTCTTGGCGAGGCAAGCAAGTCGGGCCACGTTAACGAAAAAATTCTTGCATAAACTGATGCTTAGCATGCCGTTAACGCTGTGGGTCAGATCGAAAACTTGCGCCCTTCGTCCGCGCGCCGATGGACAGCCCGTTGCAAATCTGTGACAATGACTCCGTCTTCAACTCTCTATAGGAGGTCAGGATGGCGCTTTCGGCTCATCTTCAGGAACTCTCAGAGAAGCACCGGCAACTCGAGCGTCGGATTGAAGAGGAGACGGCAAGACCCGGTTCGGACGACCTAGCGATCCGCCGGCTTAAGCAAGAAAAACTGAAGCTCAAGGACGAAATCTACAAACTCGAAACCGCCACACGACACTGACGTCTTCCGCGGAGCTGCGAGCGCAGCCGCCCCCGCGGCTGCTATCGCAGCTCAGGGGACGCAGATCCAACCCCAAATCCCATAGATTGCCGGCCGCAGCAGCGGCCGTTTTCATTTCTGGATGTCTGCTTCCGAAAAACGACTGATCGGGCTGCTCGCGCACGTCACGCGCTTTTGGCCAGCTCGCGCAGCTTGAATTTCTGGATCTTGCCGGTCGAGGTCTTCGGCACCTCGGCGAACACCACAGCGCGCGGCGTCTTGAAGTGGGCGAGGTGTTGGCGGCACCAGGCGATGATCTCTTCCTCGGACGCAGTCGTGCCGGGCTTCAACTCGACGAAGGCGCACGGCGTCTCGCCCCACCTCTCGTCCGGCTTCGCAACGACGGCCGCGACCGCCACCGCCGGATGCTTGTAGAGCACGTCCTCGACCTCGATCGAGGAGATGTTCTCGCCACCCGAGATGATGATGTCCTTCGAGCGGTCCTTGAGTTGGATGTAGCCGTCGGGATGCAGCACGCCGAGGTCGCCGGAGTGGAACCAGCCGCCGGCGAAGGCTTCCGCCGTCGCCTCGGCGTTCTTGAGGTAGCCCTTCATGACGATGTTGCCGCGGAACATGACCTCCCCAAGCGTCTCACCGTCGGCCGGCACTTGTTGCATCGTCGTCGGGTCCATGACGGTGAGACCCTCGAGGGCGGCATAGCGCACACCCTGGCGTGCCCGCTTGCCGACGCGTTCGTCATCGGGCAGCGCGTCCCAGACGCTGTGCCATTCGTTGAGCGTCGCGGGGCCATAGGTCTCGGTCAGGCCGTAGAGATGCGTCAGCTCGAAGCCGGCTTCGCTCATGCGCGCCAGCACTTGCTCCGGCGGAGGCGCCGCCGCGTGGTTAAACGCGACCCGGTGCGTGATCTCGCGGCGCTCGTCATCCTTGGCGTTAAGCAGCGTCGCCATGACGATCGGCGCGCCCGAAAGGTTCGTCACCTTGTGCTCGACGATGGCGTCGTACATGGCCTTGGCGCGCACCCAGCGGAGGCAGACGTGCGTGCCGACAACCAGCGACAGCGTCCACGGGAAGCACCAGCCGTTGCAGTGGAACATCGGCAGCGTCCACAGGTAGACGGGAAACCGCGTCATGCCCGTGGCGTGCATGTTCGCGTAGCACATCAGCGTCGCGCCGCGGTGGTGGTACACGACGCCCTTGGGATTGCCCGTGGTGCCGGAAGTGTAGTTGAGGCTGATCGCCTCCCACTCGTCATCGGGACGGCGCCAGCGGAATTCGGGATCGCCTTGCGCCAGTACGTCCTCGTAGTCGATGCCCGAAAGAGGCTCGCCGCGCTGCGGGAATTCGAGATCGTCGTAGTCGACGATGAGCGGGCGCACCTTGGCGAGAGCCAGCGCCTGTTTCATCAGGCCGGAGAACTCGCGGTCGACAATCAGCACCTTGGTATCGGCGTGGTCGAGCTGGAAGGCCAGAATAGGAGCGTCGAGACGCGTGTTCAGACAGTGCAGCACCGCGCCGGTCATCGGCACGCCGTAGTGCGCCTCCAGCATAGCCGGCGTATTGGGGAGCATCACCGACACGGTATCGCCCGGCCGAATGCTGCGGCTCGCCAGGAACGAGGCGAGGCGCCGGCTGCGCGCATAGAACTCGGCATAGCTCGCCCGCTGCCGGCCATGGATGATGGCCGTATGCTGAGGGTAGACCTTCGCCGCTCGCTCGAGGAAGCCGATAGGCGTCAGCGGCTGATAGTTTGCCGGGTTTTTATCGAGGCCGATGGAATAAGGGTTCTGGCTCATCAGGATCTTTTTGGATTTATGATTTTGATTGTTTTCTACCGAAGCAGGCGTGTGGCGGCAATCGCGAACAGCGGGCGGTAGAGAGGCGTGTTGCCAACGCTTTGGGCAAATCGATGCGCAATGGAACAGGATTAGCGCCCAATAACGCTTCAAATAAGCCGGGCATCCCGATAAGCTTTACACGCGCAAGCCGTCAGAGTCCTTCTTGGCAAGGGAAGGTGAAAATGACGAAACCCAACTTCGAGAGCATCGCGCTGTGGGTAGTTGCGCTGATGCTCCTCATGGCGCCGTGGTTATTGCTTTAGGCGCGACCTGGTCCCGAGCGAGATGCCGCGACCGCCGGATATGACTTCGGCGCGGAAAGGTTTCCCCCTTGCCCGCGCCGGTCCTATGGTCGTCCCTGTCGACTTCCGAGCTGCCGCTGAGCGGCTATCCCAGAAGCATGCCACGGTAAGTTGGAGATCTCCTTAAGAAGCTTGCTTAACGCTTGATGAGCGAAGGCGGCCGCCGGACGCCCTTGGCCCCGGATTTGCTGGGTGAACGCGAGGGGCTGCAGCGCCCCGCCACCTTGAACCGCTCCCCAGTCTGGGGCAGGAAGATGGACATGGGCTCCGTGGGAGCCGAAGAGACGGCGAGGACACTAAGGATGAGTGAGCGCGAGATGGCCCCCAAGCAGCTATTGCACCTTGTTTTCGGCGGGGAGCTCCGCGACCTGGACGGCATCGAGTTCCGCAACCTCAAAGAGCTCGATATCGTCGGTATTTACCCCAATTACGCGGAGGCGTTCGCGGCCTGGAAAGCGGCGGCGCAAAAGTCCGTCGACAACGCCACCGTGCGCTATTTCATCGTGCACATGCACCGATTGCTCGAGCCCGACATCGCCAGCCCGACGGTCAGCGCCTAGGGCCCTGATCACGAGCGTCCGTTTACAGCCACAAAAGACCATAGAATAAGCGAGCGGACGGATCGAGGGGGCGCGGGAATGTCGAGTGCAGGGGACAAGGCGGCTAGCGAGCCGCGGCGCGCGCGGCCGGAAAAGAAGGCCCTCGACGCCGCCTCCCGCCGTTTGCTGGGGCGTTTCCTTTCGGAATGGATCTGGCCGCGCTGGCGGGAGCTTCTGGTCGCCCTGGCGCTGACCGGCGCGCTTGCGCTCGCGACCGGCGCCTATCCGATGGTCATCAAGTTCTCGTTCGACAGCCTGCTTGAAGGCGATGTCTCATGGCTCCCGTGGGTGCTTGTGGCCATCATTACCATCACGCTCGCTCGCAGCGTCTTTCTCTACCTGCAGACGGTGGCGACGCAGCGTATCGTGCTCCGGCTCACGGCCGACATGCAGCGCACCACCTTCGACCACCTGATCGGCTCCGATTACGCCCGCCTGACGCGTGACACGCCGGGCCGGCTGATGTCGAAGCTGACCAACGATATCCAGTTCATCCAGCAGGCGACGCTCGCCTCGATGAACTCGCTGATGCGCGACACGCTCTCGGTCGTGGCGCTGGTCGGCTCCATGCTTTACCTGGACTGGATGATCTCGCTCGTCGTGCTCGGCGTCTATCCGTTCGCCATCCTGCCGATCGCGACCATCGCCCGCCGCGTCCGCCGCAACTCGACGCGCACGCAGGCCGAACTCGGCGGCATGACGTCGTTGCTGACGGAGAAGCTCGGCGCCACGCGCCTGATCAAGACATTCCGCCTCGAGGAGTATGCCGGCGATCGCATGAGCCGCAGCTTCGAGGAGGTCTACCGGCTGCGACTCAAGGGCGTCGCGGTGAAGGCCCGCCTCGAATCCCTGCTCGAGGCACTGGGCGGCGCGGCCGTTGCCGGCGTCATCTGGGTCGCCTATTGGCGCATTTCGAGTGGCGCGGCCACGGTGGGCGACTTCATGGGGCTTACCGCCGCGCTGTTGATGGCGGCGCAGCCGTTGCGTGCCGTCGGCGGCCTCACGGCTCGCATCCAGGAAGCGCTGGCGGCGCTCGAAAGCATCTATGGGTTGCTCGACGAGAAGCCCACGATCACCGATCGGCCCGGCGCCAAGCCGCTCGCGATCAGCCAGGGCGCCGTGAGCTTCGATCACGTCTCGTTCCACTACGGCGACGAGAGCATCCCGGCGATCACCGATTTCAACCTCGAGGTCAAGGGCGGGCAGACGGTGGCCTTGGTCGGCCGCTCCGGCGCCGGCAAGTCGACCATCGTCAATCTCGTGCCGCGCCTCTTCGACGTCACCGACGGCGCTATCCGCGTCGACGGCCAGGACATCCGCGAGGTGACCTTAGGGTCGCTGCGCGGACAGATCGCGCTCGTCAGCCAGGACGTGACGCTGTTCGACGACACCATCCGCGCCAACATCGCGCTGGGCCGCCTCGGCGCCAGCGAGGACGAGATCGTGGCGGCGGCCAAGGCGGCGGCGGCTCACGAGTTCATCCTTGCCCAGCCGCAGGGTTACGACACCGTGATCGGCGACCGCGGCGTCAGGATCTCGGGCGGGCAGCGCCAGCGGCTCGCGCTGGCGTCGGCCATTCTCAGAAATGCGCCGATCCTGCTGCTCGACGAGGCAACGAGCGCGCTCGACACCCATTCCGAGCGTCTCGTGCAGCAGGCGCTCGCCGAGTTCACACGCGAGCGCACGACGATCGTCATCGCGCACCGCCTGTCGACGGTGCAGAACGCCGACGTGATCTGCGTCATGGAGCAAGGCGCGCTGATCGAGAGCGGCACGCACGCTGAGCTGTTGGCGCGCGGCGGAGCCTATGCGCGCCTCGTGCACGCCCAGCTCCTCTCGGATGCCGATGAGGACGCGCCGCCGGCCGGCATCTCGCTGAACTAGACCGCGCGAGCTAGCGGCTCCCGGCGACGAGCGGCGCGATGGCGTGAATGCGGTTGGTCCAGATGCCGCCGCTGTAGCCGCTCGGCAGCTGTGCCACGTCCACAGCCGTATCGACGCCGGTCGTGAAGTCGCCGCCCGTGTACGGCCCTATCACGTAAACCTCTGTGCCCGCCTCTCGCATGCGCGCGACGAAGCGATTTGGCCATCCCCAAAGGGCCCAGGCGTAATTGACGGGCACGAGCAGCACCGTGTTGTGGCAAGCCGCAGGAACAACGCTCGTCCACCCAACGCCGATGTAGGTCAGGAGACAGCTCTTGAAGCTCTCGCGGCTCATGGCGCGAACGTCGGGCAAAGCAGTTCGCAGAGCTTTGACCGGCTCGTTACCGCCATAGACGGCGAGCCGCGCGCGCTGATCGTCTGATAGTTGCCCAAGGCGTGCTGCGAGCTTGCGTCCTTCGTCGGCGTCCCGACTTTTGACGTTGATCAGAAAGCGCTTGTCGGGAAACGCTTCGAGCACCTCGTCGAGAGAGGGCATGAGCCCGACGCCCGTGCCGCGGAACGGAAAGGTCACCCCGCCGTCCGACGTATACCCATAGCCGATGTCGAGGGCCTTGAGCTCCGCGAGCGATTTTTCGCGCGTGACACCGCGGCCGTTGGTGCGGCAGTCGAGCGTCCAGTCGTGGAACACGGCGAAATGCCCGTCGCTGGTCGGATGCACGTCGAATTCGACGATGTCCGCGCCGGCGGCGAACGCCCCCCGCATCGAGGCAATGGTATTCTCCAGGAACTCGTGCTCCGGCGTGCGGATGCGCGTCGCCGTGCAGGTATCGTTCTCGATGCCCTCGGGCGGGAACGTTTGGGCGAGCCCGCGATGGGCGAGCAAGGTCGGTCGCCCGCCCGCCGCTGGCGCAAGGAGGTTTGTGTTGAAGAGGAAGACGCCGACGGCGAACAGCGCCACGGCGGCAAGCAGGAAACGTCCAAATCGCAAAACAGGCTCTCCAGCGGCTGGGCGTCGTGGAGCCGAACGGAGCCGACGAATCCGGCGATCGAAAGGCCGCGGACCGTCGCGCGCCCCTACCAGGTGGCCGTCTCCCAGTTAATGGTCTGGAAGTCCGTCACCAGCGCTGCGACATTTCCGTCCGCATCGTAGCCGAACCAGGACGCGTAGAAGCCGTCGCCCCAGCCGCTATGGAACATGATGGCGTTGGCGTCGCCGAGCTTGAGATCGAGCAGGAAGGAATAGGGCCCGATCAGCTTCGGCCCGTTCGCTTCGCCCTCGGTTTGCCAGTCTTCCCACGCGTCGGGATTGGCATCGAGGAGCTTGGCGGCTTCCTTGCCCGCGACAGGATCGAAGAACGATCCCGTACCGGCGTCGACCCCATAGCCGAACATCTCGTTTGGCTTCAGCGTCGCGATATCCTGCCCCTCGACCACGGCCATCGACCAGCGTGCGATGGGGCGCGACGTGAAATCGACGCGGGCGAATGCGACGCGCACGCCGCCGGATGGAAAATCCGCGACCGCAAGCCGAACCGGAAATGTGCCGGTCGGCGTACGCTGCGCGAAGGGCTTGGCGTCGGTCAACGCGATGAACGGGTCGGCGGCGCAGATCGCCCCACTCGGCAGCTTGACCGATCCCGCTTCGACGATCTTGAACGGCACCGTCTCGACGCGCGTCTCACCCTTGTAGGCATCGCGCGTCGTAACGGCGAATCCAGGCTCGAACGCCTTGTCGAACGCGGCCGCATAGGCCGGTGGATCTCCCGGACCCGCGAGCGCGCGAGTCGAGGTGATCAAGCCAAGACCGGTAAAGAGGAAACGAAGGAAGCGCACATCAGTCTCCGTGCAGCATCAGGACTGAGATCGCGGAGAACATCAATCCGGCAATCGAAAGGCCTCGTAGAATATTTGCCCGTTCCGTTTAGTTGCGTTCTAAGTGGCCTGCGAATCCGGCCTGCCTTCGCGTCCGCTTGGATCTGCCGTCAACAGCTCTTCATGCAGCATGAGCACGCTTTCGCCATCGGCGACGCCTGGATCGTCGAGCGCGTAGAGAGTGCCGAAAACCGCGTCGTAGGCTGTAGAGCGCAGAACAACGCAAAGATCGCGTCGGGATGCGCCGGCGGCAAGAAGTCTCTCGACCGCTGGCCCCGCGTCGCTGAAGGCTGCGTTTGGATCGCGCGCGCAGTTGGCGATCAGGTTGTCCAGCCCCTCGTCGCGACCGTGAACATCTATGATATCGGTCCACAAGTAGCGAAGTAAATCCTCGCGGCTCGGCATTGGCATCTCCCGCGCTAGAGTTCGGCGTCAGACTATTTTTGGCCGTTACGCCTTCGCCATCGCTGCCTTGAGGTTGGTGTCGATCTTGTCGAGGAAGCCCGTCGTCGACAGCCACTTCTGGTCAGGGCCGACGAGCAATGCCAGATCCTTGGTCATGAAACCGGATTCGACGGTATCGACGCACACCGTCTCGAGCGTGCTCGCAAAGCGCGCCAGCTCCGCGTTGTCGTCGAGCTTGGCCCGGTGCGCGAGCCCGCGCGACCACGCGAAGATCGACGCGATCGAGTTGGTCGAGGTTTCCTTACCCTTCTGATGCTCGCGGTAATGGCGCGTTACCGTGCCGTGCGCGGCTTCCGCCTCAACCGTCTTGCCGTCCGGCGTCATCAGCACGCTGGTCATGAGACCGAGCGAGCCGAAGCCCTGCGCAACCGTATCGGACTGCACGTCGCCGTCGTAGTTCTTGCACGCCCAAACGTAGCCGCCGCTCCATTTGAGCGCAGAGGCCACCATGTCGTCGATCAGGCGATGCTCGTAGGTGATCTTCTTCTTCGCGAAGTCGTCCTTGAACTCGGCATCGAACACCTCCTGGAAGAGATCCTTGAAGCGCCCGTCGTAGGCCTTGAGGATGGTGTTCTTGGTCGAGAGGTAGACGGGGAAGCCGCGGTTGAGCCCGTAATTGAGGGACGCGCGCGCGAACTCGCGGATGCTCTCGTCGAGATTGTACATGGCGAGCGCCACGCCCGCATCCGGCGCCTTGAACACCTCGCGCTCGATGACGTTGCCGTCCTCGCCCTCGAAGCGGATCGTGAGGCGGCCCTTGCCGGGGAATTTGAAGTCGGTGGCGCGGTACTGGTCGCCGTAGGCATGGCGGCCGATCACGATCGGCTGCGTCCAGCCCGGCACGAGCCTCGGCACGTTCTTGGCGATGATGGGCTCACGAAAAATCACGCCGCCCAGGATGTTGCGGATGGTGCCGTTGGGGCTCTTCCACATCTCCTTGAGATCGAACTCTTTGACGCGCGCTTCGTCGGGTGTGATGGTCGCGCACTTGACGCCGACGCCGTGCTTCTTGATGGCGTTGGCCGCGTCGACGGTGATCTGGTCGTTGGTCTTGTCGCGGCTTTCAATGCCGAGGTCGTAGTACTCGAGATCGATATCGAGATAGGGGTGGATCAGCTTGTCCTTGATGAGCTTCCAGATGATGTGAGTCATCTCATCGCCGTCGAGCTCGACGACAGTGCCGGTCACCTTGATCTTCTGCATGAAAGCGCCTTCGGGTGGGATGAAAGTTGCCCGAACCTTATCCGCGCGCGTGCGCTGCAACAAGCACCGGCGGCAGATGGCCCTACCAAGGGAGGAAGGACAGTGTCATCCGGCGAAGCCGCCGTCATCGAGGAAACGCAGCTCCTCTGGCGTCGTTTCTCTGCCAAGGATGGCGTTGCGGTGGGGGAAGCGCCCGAAGCGCCGGATGATGTCGCGATGCAACTCGGCATACGAGCGGTATTCCTCGCTGAGCGGTTGCGCCAGAGCGACGGAACGCTCCTGATCGGCGAGATCCTCGGAATGCTCGAACGGCAGGTAGAAAAAGGCGCGCAGCTCGGGATCGACCGTCCGGTCGTGGCCCGCCGCGATGGCCGTTGTCGCAGCCGCGCGGGCTGCCGCGTCCGTCGCGAACATGCGCGGCGTGTCCCGGAAACAGTTGCGTGGAAACTGGTCGAGCAGCAGCACGAGGGCGAGCGCGCTTTCCGGCTCGGCGAGCCAGGACGTAAGCTCTCCGCGTGCCGCAGCCTCGTGCAAGTCCAGGCAATGCGCGCGAAATCGCCTGTCGAAGGCTTCATCCTTGGCGAACCAGCGGTCCGGCCCGGCTTGCCGCCAGAACGTGACGACAGCCGCGGCGTCCGAGGCGGGTGGGGGGACATCGCGCTGCTGCATGCTGTACTCCTTAGACGTTTCGTCCACGCAAGCCTAACGCACCAGACGCTCAAATTTGCCGAGTGTGGCGGTAGAGTTAACCCGACGCCACGTGTCCTGCGAGGGGCCTGGGACATCGGCTGGCAACAGTGCTAAGGCGTGGCCCATGTCCGCCGTGACCACACCCACCCGAGACGTCGAGATCGCCGATCAGGCGGGCACACGCGTGCCCGTCGTCGCCGGCACCGGCATGCCGGTGGCCAGGCTCGTGCACGCCTGCCACGAGAAGACAATCGACGAGGGGCTTGCCGCCGTCGGCGCCGCCGCCATCGACCGCGCCGCTCTCGACCGCATCCTGACCTATTGCGCGGAGCTGCGCTGCGAATCCGACGCCGCGACCTGCCCCGGTTGCAAGCGCCGCACGGAGGTGCAGGGCATCGCGTCGCTCGACGACTTCATCGCGCGCCATCGCGAGATCGTGGTCGGCGACGGCGCCGTGCGCCTGCTGGGCCAGGGCACGGAGACCATATCCACCCCGGCGCTCGCCGCGCTGGAAAAGACCTGGTCGGGCGAGAACTATTGGTTCTGGGCGCGTCGCGTATTGCGCAAGCTGCGCCACGGCATCCGCCGCGCCCACATCGCGGGCGAGGCTGCCGCCCCGCCGGGGGAAACGCCGTCCGTGATCCTGGTCGAGCCCCAGCTTGCCGACAACATCGGCATGGTGGCGCGCGCCATGGCCAACTTCGGGCTTGACGACCTGCGCCTCGTGGCCCCGCGCGACGGCTGGCCCAACGAGAAGGCGAGGATCGCGGCCTCCGGCGCCAACTTCGTCATCGACGACGCGGCCGCCTATCCGTCCCTCGACGCCGCGCTCGGGGATCTTACGTACGTCGTCGCCACGACCGCCCGTCAGCGCCCGCTGAAGAAGCCAGTCCTGACGCCGGAGGAGGCAATTTCCGAGCTGAGCCAGCGCATCGCGCGCGGTGTGCGCTGCGGTATCCTCTTTGGGCGCGAGCGCAACGGCCTCGAGACCAGCGAGATCGCGAACGCCGACGCCTTGATCCTGATTCCGGTTAACTCGCGCTTCGCCTCCCTTAACCTTGCCCAGGCGGTGCTGTTGCTGGGCTACACGTGGATGCGGGAAAGCGGCAAAGGAACGCTTGGCCGCGTAACTACTTACGAGAGCCCGGTTACGAGCGGTCTCAATCTTGACGGGGACGCTTTGGCGAACAAGGAAGACCTGTTCGGATTTTTCGATCACCTCGAATCCGAGCTCGAACGTCTCGGTTTCTTCAAACCGATCGAGAAACGCCCTTCTGTGGTCCAAAACTTGAGGACTATGTTTACGCGCATGACCCTCACCCGGCAGGAGGTGCGAACCCTTCGTGGTATTGTTGCCACGCTCGCCCATGGCAAAGGGGCAGGCCGGAAGTCGTCCACATAGGTCGCCATGATCTTGCCAGGTTTTGAGCTGAGCGATGCCCACAAACTAAGCTTGAGAAGCGCCCGGCGGCGACCGAGCGTAGGCTCGTGGCGAACATAATCAGAAACAGGAGCGCAGGCAGGGGCAATGACACGAATGATCATGGCAAAACGAGCATGTGTCTGTGCAGCCATGCTGGGGGGCGTGATGGCCTGGGCATCGGTGGGCTCCGCAGCCGAAGGTGAGCTTAGCGAACGGTCCGTTCAGGTCATCATGGAATACGCCTGGACGCTGACGCCGGCGCAGTATTCGAAAAAGGACGGCACGGTGATCATGGTCGACAAGCAGAAGCCCGACCAGGCGCTGGTGCCCCTCGACATTGCGCGCGAAGTTGTCCGCGTCGGGCGGCTCTCGGCCCACGCCCAGGCCTGCAACCTGCCCGAAGAGCAGACCATGAACCATCGCTCGCTGATGCGCCGCGAGATCGAGAAGAAGAAGTGGAGCGATCAGCAGGAACTCTACATCAATCAGCTGCACCTCACGACCGTCATGCTGCTCACCGGCAAGATCAAGCTGGTCGAGAAGGACGGCGACAAGGAGGTCGTCGTTGACGAGAAGCAGGCACCGCAGCAGTCCTGCACCGAGGAGCAGAAGCAGAAGGTTCGCGATTTGATCGCGGCCTATGTGAAGACTGGCCCGGCCCTTGCCTCCAACGAGCGCGGCGCGGCCAGCCCGGCAGCCACCGGGACTGTCGAGCCGAAATAAGAGTTCCGATGGCCTGAGAGGGCCAGTCCGCAGGGCTGGTTAACGGGTGCCATTGACGGCGCCCGCCGCCTCGACTAAAGGAAGCGCTTCGCGGGCCAAGCCCGTGCTTCCGGAAAAGTGCAACGCGGTTTTCCGGCAAGAAGCACGGCGAGACGAGGCCCGCGTTCCATTTGCGCACCCGCGGCACGCCCGGAAACCTGGGTTGGCCTGTCGGTCCCGTCCGCAAGGGCAGGGCAGAGGAGGGGGCGCTCCAAACCCGGGTCCTGATCGTCGAAGACGCGAGCGCGCTCGCCTCGACGGCACGGTTAGTCCCCGAAACAAGCATAAGCAACTCTTGGAGTGCCGTTACCATGACCAAGCGCATCCGCGCTAAGCACAAGATCGACCGCCGCCTCAGCGAAAACGTCTGGGGCCGCCCGAAGAGCCCGCTCAACAAGCGCCAGAGCCGTCCCGGCCAGCACGGCGAGCGCCGCGTCTCGAAGCTGTCGGACTTCGGCCAGCAGCTCCGCGCCAAGCAGAAGCTCAAGGGCTACTACGCAAATCTGTCCGAGCGTCAGTTCCACCGCCTCTACGTAGAGGCCAGCCGCGCCAAGGGCTCGACCTCCGAGCACCTGATCGGCCTGCTGGAGCGCCGTCTCGACGCGCTCATCTACCGCGCCAAGTTCGTGCCGACCGTGTTCGCTGCCCGCCAGTTCGTCTCGCACGGCCACGTGACGGTGAACGGTCGCCGCGTGACCATTCCGAGCTACCGTCTGCGTATCAACGACGTGGTCGAGGTGCGTGAGAAGGCCCGCCAGCTTCCGCTGGTTCTCGAGGCCCTGAAAAGCGCCGAGCGCGACATCCCGGATTACCTCGATGTCGACCAGAACAAGCTCAGCGCCAAGCTGACCCGCGTCCCGGCTCTGTCGGACGTGCCCTATCCGGTGACCATGGAGCCGAACCTGGTGGTCGAGTTCTACTCGCGCTAATCCGCTCTGGAAGCTTGAGAATTTTGAAAAGGCCGGCTCCCGCGAGCCGGCCTTTTTTCGTATTTTCTATGTCTGCCCCCGGTTTGTTCCGGGCGGAACAGAACTATGCTATCTCTGCACGTACTATCGGTCTCAGGGGATCAAGGCAGTAGGCCTTAGGCATAAGTCGCACGTGGGAGACGAACGTGACCCGGACCATTTTGACAACCGCCGCTTTCCTGTTTGGCGCCCTCTCGTTCCTCGGAACAGCCGCGCAAGCCTGCATCTCGTGCAACTACACGCCGGAGGTGGTGAACACCCAGGTGAACAAGAAGCCGATGCACGCCAAGCGGCCGCAGCAGCAGAAGAAGGCGACCGTCGCGCGTAAGGCGGCGCCCGCCAAGCCGAGCCCTGCGAAGAGCCAGCAGGTGGCGAAGAGCACGCCTCAGAAAGCCAAGACGGCACCCAATAAGGTGACCGCCGAGAAGGTTGAGACGCCGCCGCCGGCCGCCCCTGCCGAGAAGGACGTTGCAGAGACCACGACCGAGGACGCATCGCGACTGACGGGCAGCTCGGCTCTGATGCAGTCGCAGCTGCAGGAGGCCCGGCAGGAAGAGACACAGCAGGAAGAGGCTCAGCAGCCGGTGGACGACGCCACGACGGCGGCGGCCGGCGCCAAAGACGATGACGAAAGCGGCACCTGCAAGAAGTTCTTCCCGGCCATCGGTGCGACCCTCTCGGTGGCCTGCGAATAAGCAGCGCCCGCTTCGCTCGAACCTCGAAGCATCGGAAAGCTCCGCCGGACGTGATCTCCCGATCGCGTCCGGCTTTATGCCTCGGCGAACTGCGACTGCAGGCTGAAGTAGAGGCTGTTCATGTCAAACACCGCGCCTTCTAGATAGATCAACACGTCCTGATCGTTCCATACGCCGCCGCCGTCCTCGTGCACCCAGACGTGATGTCCCGCCGCGTGCCGCAGGCGGTAATTGATCGTCCAGTTCCGCCGCTGCTCGAGCCCTTTGACGACGGCTTCGTCCACGGCAAGCGAGTCGTCGGGATGGATGAGCGACGCGAAGGTGCGCACGCTGTTCCTCAGAATATCGTCCGCGGGAAATCCGAAGCAACGCTCGAAGCCCGAGGTCAGCTCGAGCATCGTGAATTCCTTGTCGGCATGGCACCGATAAAGAAATCCATTCATGCGCCCGAGCACGCTTTCGAAAAAGGGAACCTCACCGTCCGAAGATACGCCCATCGAAGATTGTCCGCTCTGTGATCGTGGGGAGCCAAGTCGCGTCACAGAAACATCTCAAGCGATGGGGTGCAATGCGACGGGACGCGTCGTGGCATGGAAACATCGCGACTAGGGCGTCACGGCATCACACCGCGATCGGTGCACAGAGAATAAGCGCAAGTGTAGGAACGTGCCCGGCACGCGACGTCAGCGATCCGCGACGTCCGAATTCCGGCACGGCAAAAAAGCAAGCCATCGGACCGCCGGTGCCCGTCAGGCGGTCGATTGCATAAAATTTTTATGAAGCAATTGGTGATTGCCTAATGGGGCATTCTCATAATCTGGATCCCCAAACTATAAGAATTCCCAGACGCGGGAGGGAATGTATGAAACGGGGATCGGAAGGAACGAGAACCGCACATTCCTCGACGGCAAACGGCGTCGGGGCAATGTCCGTACTCACCGATGAAGCCCTGACCACGACGCCGACCTTGAGCCTGCACACCCTCCAGGGCGCAACCGACGGCCGACGCCGCAAAAAAGGAAAGACGCGGCAGCTCGAAAAATGGTTTGACGTCGCGCTGAACAATATGGGGCGCGGCCTTTCGATGTTTGATGCCGATCATCGGCTCATCGTGTGCAACACGCTCTACCGTGAGATCTTCGATCTGCCGGAAGCGTTGACCCAGGCTGGGACGCACTTCGCAGACATCGTCCGTTACCACGTCTGGAAAGAAACGGGGTGCGATGCCCCCGAGGAGCTCGCGAAACAGCAGAAGTGGATCGCGAGCCACGTCGCAGAGCTCGCGCGCGGGAATTCGTTCACTAGCACGCGGCAGTTGAAGGATGGTCGCACCATTCTTGTCACCAATCAGCCGTTGCCGTGCGGGGGATGGGTCGACCTCCAAGAGGACGTCACGGAGAAGCGCAAGGCCGAGCACCAGATATCCTGGCTCGCGCGTCACGATACGTTGACGGAGCTTGCAAACCGCTTCCACTTCCGCGAGCAACTGGAAGCGGGACTCGATCGCTTGAGCAAGAATGAACCGTTTGCGGTTCATTGGATCGATCTGGATCGGTTCAAGGAGGTCAACGACACGCTTGGCCATCCAGTTGGAGACGCTCTGCTCAAGAGCGTGGCGAGACGGCTGCGAGGCCTTTTGCGCGGCGCGGATTTCGCAGCGCGGCTGGGCGGCGATGAATTCGCAATCATTCAAACCGGCGTCACCAGCGAGGCTCAGGCCTGCACGTTGGCGAACCGCTTGATCAAGATCGTAAGCGAGCCGCACCGTCTCCTCGGCCACAACGTGAGCGTAGGCGCCAGCGTAGGTATCGCCATCGCGCCCCAACATGGATCGGACCCGGACGGGATTATTCAACGGGCCGATCACGCGCTTTATCAGGCGAAGTCGTTGGGGCGTGCCAGGTATTGCGTATTTCGACCCGATCAGGCCCCCCAGCTGGAACATCGGCAGCACTTCGAGACGGACCTCAGGAGCGCTCTTAAGCGTGGGCAGCTGGAGCTTTACTATCAGCCGATTGTCGATCCGAAGCGCAACGAGGTTACGAGCTTCGAGGCGTTGATGCGCTGGCATCATCCCGAGCAAGGCCTTATCTCGCCCAGCGACTTCATCTTCATTGCCGAGGAGATGGGGATCATCGTCGAGATGGGCGCTTGGGCGCTCGAGGAGGCGTGCCGGAAAGCTGCGGAATGGCCGCAGGACGTGAGGGTCACGGTCAATCTCTCTCCGGTCCAGTTCGAACGGGGCGATCTGTTACAAGCCGTGAAGAAGGCACTCGACGGCTCGGGGCTGGCGCCGCATCGTCTCGAGCTGGAAATCACCGAAGGCGTCCTTCTCAGGGACGAGGCTAGAACGCACGAGATCTTGCACCGGCTGCGCGATCTCGGCGTCAGCATCGCGCTCGACGATTTTGGCACCGCCTATGCATCTTTGAGTTACTTGCGCAGCTTCCCCTTCGACAAGATCAAGATCGATCGCTCGTTTTTCCGGGACCTCGATGGGTCATCGCGTCTCGATTGCATTGCCATCATCAACGCCGTATCCGCCCTTGCAAAAACGATGCGCATGACGACAGTGGCTGAAGGCATCGAAACGCTCGATCAGATCAACACAGCGCTGGCGGCCGGGTGCGACGAGGTCCAGGGCTACTATTTCAGCCAGCCGGTTCCCGCCGCTGACGTCGACGCGGTTCTGTCGGGATGTCGCGCGCACACCACGTCAGCGGCTTGAATCCCCATCGGTTTGCAGCTTCGCCGCCGCGCCGGCCTTAGTGCACGGGCCGCGCACGCTCGAGAATGGCGTCAGCCTCGGCCGGGTCGAGACCCTGACCGTAGGTGTACCTTAGTCCGCCCCCCAGCCGCGTTCGTGCGAACGCCTCGGCGACCGGCGTCGGCGCGTGCGCATAAAGCAGCACGGCCGCGGCCAGGAGCGCGAGCTGCTCAGTGAGCATGCGGGCGTGCAGCTCCCGCGCAGACGCATCGTCCAGCAGGGCAACGAGACGTGCATATGCGGCGGCAACCCGCGCGTCGCCCTTGCCGGCCTCGCCAAGAGCGTCGAGCACGAGGCGCGCCGCCTCCGGCTCGCGCCCCAGCACGCGCACCACGTCAAGCGCCATGACGTTCCCGGAGCCTTCCCAGATGGCGTTGACGGGCGATTCCCGATAGATGCGGGCGAGGGGGAACGCCTCGGTGTACCCGTTGCCGCCGAGGCACTCCATGGCCTCGTAGGCGAACTGCGGCGCGGTCTTGCAAACCCAGTATTTCGTGACTGGCGTCATGAGGCGGCGCCACGCGGCGGAGAGTGCGTCGCCTGCGGCCGCGAAGGTCCGCGCGAGCCGGAACGCGAGCACAGTCGCGGCTTCCACGTCGAGCGCGAGATCCGCCAGCACGTGACGCATCAAGGGGTGCGCAGCGAGCGGCTTGCCGAACACGCGGCGCGCCTCCGCGTGGTGAACGGCATGGGCCAGCGCCGATCGCATGAGCCCCGCCGAGGAGAGGGCGCAGTCGAGCCGCGTCCACGTCACCATGTCGAGGATTGTCGCGACGCCCCGGCCTTCGTCGCCAACGAGCCACGCGACGGCTCCGTCAAGCTCGACCTCGGACGACGCATTCGAGCGGTTGCCGAGCTTGTCCTTGAGCCGCATGAGATGGACGGCGTTGACCGACCCGTCGGGCAGGAAGCGAGGCATGAAGAAGCAGGAGAGGCCGGCGGGGGCCTGCGCCAGAACGAAGAACGCATCCGACATGGGCGCCGAGAGAAACCATTTATGCCCCGTGAGGATATAACTGCCGTCCGGACCGTCGGGTTCGGCACGCGTGGTGTTCGCGCGCACGTCCGTGCCGCCTTGTTTCTCGGTCATGCCCATGCCGAAGGTGACGGACTGTTTCTGATCCAGGGGCGCAAAACGCGCATCGTAAGTGCGCGAAAGCACCTTCGGCAGCCAGTCCTTGGCCAGGTCGGGTCGCTTGAGCAGCAGCGGCACGCCCGCATTCGTCATGGTGATCGGGCAGCAGTGGCCGGGCTCCATTTGCGCGGCCATGTAGAAGCCGGCCGCGCGCGCAACGCACGCCCCGACGCTGGGCTCCGTGCCGCGACGCGCGAGATGCTCCCACGGCGCCGCATGCAGCCCCGCTCCCATGCTCGTCGCCATACAGGCATGATATGCTGGGTGATAGAGGACGAGATCCGCGTGCCGGCCCTGCGCGTCGTGTGTCTCGAGCCACGGCGGGAACGCATTGGCGAGGCGCCCCTGCTCGAGGCGCTCCGCGCTTCCGCATAGCGCGCCGAAGGCGGCCAGCTCTGCGCCGGCTTCGCCACCCGCCTCGCGCAAAACCGTCTCCTTGAGCACGGTGTCGGACGTGAACAGATTCACGTTCTCGAAAGGCGGTGGCTGGTTCAGGACCTCGTGCGTCGACCAACGTTCGGACATGGCGTCCTCACAGCGTGTGGCACCTCGATTGCGTTCGCGCGCCATTGAAGCAGGTTATCGGCGCGGACGCGCTCAATTTATTGCAACGTGGGGACCATGCCCGCCGCGCGTCGCGCTATCACGCCGGCCGGTGGCGCCGCGCCGGATTGGTCGGCAGCGTGATGACGTGCGAGGTGGCGTCGTCCGCGCCACGCGGTGGTGGTGCGGGCGGCGACGGCGGGCCGGTGGGATCGGTCGAGGCCGCGGGTGCGCGGCGCGCAACGGGCACCGTGTTCGCCCAGCCGTAGGCCAGCATCGTGATGATCGCGGATGCCGCGAAGAAGTAGACGCCGGGCAGCACGGTTGCCTCCGTGTATCCCGACGAGTTCACGTAGAAGATCAGGAGCGCCAGCACCATGACGTCGGTCATCGAATAGCGGCCGAGCCATTCCATGGTCGAGATCGAGCGCTTGCGGAACTCGGGCGGAATGTCCGGCGAGGTCACGAGCGTCAGCAGGTAGAACAGCTTGAGGAACGGAAAGAAGATTGAGAACAGGAACAGCACGACGGTCAGGAAATACTCCTCGTTCTCGAACAGCGCCCAGATGATGGTCGCGATCGAGTGCTCATTGGTCCACACGTAGATGGTGGTGAAGCGGATGACCGGCAGGATGATGCCGAGCGCGAAGAACACCGTCGCCAGGATGATCAGGAACGACAACACGAAGTTGCGGAACGGCGAGATCCGGCGCGCGAGCAGCGTCTGCGTCGTCGGCTCGTCGACGGGCCGCGCCGCGAGACCCTCGGTCCTCAGCCACGCGTAGGAAAGGATCATCAGCACCACGGCAGCCGTGAAGTAATAGACCCCGTGCAAGCTGGCAGCGTCGTAGACGCCCTGCGCCTTGATGAAGAAGATCGTGAGCGCCAGCACCAGCACGTCGTGCATGGACCACTTGCCGAGCCATTCGAGCGCCTTGAGGCGGTGATGCTGGCGTGTGAGCTCGGCCGCGGGCAGCGTCGAGACGAGAAGCAGATAGAGTAGCTTCAGGATCGGCAGCACGATCGAGAACACAAGTACCGTGAGCCCGAGGAACGTCTGCCCGTCGCGGATCAGCACGTTGACCGTCGACAAGAGCGAGTGTTCCGTCGTCCAGAACACGTACTTGGTAAGGCTGATGATCGGCAGCGAGATGCCGAGCGCCAGGCACACGGCGGCGCTGAGGATCGCGAGGCTCAACAGGAAACGCCGGCCACCCAACCGCATCGCACTGCCCACGCCCCGCTACGCCCAGCCGCAATCACTCGCCCGAGTAGAAGGCCCGCGGACGGCAAAACTTTGTCCGCGCACAGCGGGGGAGAGATCGGAGCTGATCACGAGATCGGCTCCGGGTGAGGGGGCCAATCTAGGCTGAACCTAGCCGTGGGCCGTGTGAGGGATGCCCTTCTCGTGGATGAGGTGATGCAACTCGCCCGCCTGGAACATCTCGCGGACGATGTCGCAGCCGCCGATGAACTCGCCCTTGATGTAGAGCTGCGGGATCGTCGGCCAGTTGGTGTAGCTCTTGATGCCCTCGCGCAGGCCCTGGTCCTCGAGCACGTTGACGTCCTTGTAGGGTACGCCGAGGTGGTTCAGGATCTGCGCCACCTGCGCCGAAAATCCGCACTGCGGAAACTTCGCCGTGCCTTTCATGAACAGCACGACGTCATTGTCCTCGATCGTCTTCTTGATCGTCTCGTGCACGGCCGCTTCGCTCATCCGAACCTCTCCTCCTAGGGGTGCCTTTGGCCCAAGTCTTCCGCTATGTCAGCGGCTCGTCCGCTGGGGCACCTGTCAACTGCTCGCCAAGCCATCTCCCGGAGGGCCGGCCCGCTCACGCGCGCCCCGTAGATGTGGCGTCGCTCACGGCATTGTCAATGCGGTTCCCAGGCCCTCTCCGTCAATCTGGCGGGGCACTCGTGGTCAGCGCCAGCGCATGCAGCACGCCGCCCATGCGGCCACCGAGCGCCTCGTAGACCATCTGGTGCTGCTGCACCCGGGTCTTGCCCTTGAACGCGCTCGTCTGAACGCGTGCCGCGTAATGGTCGCCGTCGCCGGCCAGATCCTGGATCTCGACCGTGGCATCCGGAAACTTGGCCTTGATCAGATCCGTGATCTCGGTCGGGTTCATGGGCATGAGGGGTCTCCTGAAACGAACGAGGCCGCCCGGCGGGGCAGCCTCAGGAACTCTATACGTGGGGGCCGGAGCCGAAAAGACTGCGGCCGAGTGCCGCCCGGTGGTCAGCGGCAGGCGGGCACGGGCGCCGCAATGCTGCCAGTCTCGATGGCCCCGGTCTCGATCGTCTGGATCGCCCGGAGCCGGAACGCCGCCGCAATGGTAAGGAAGCGGTCGTGCGCGACGCGCTTGAGGCTCGCCGCGATCTCGCGATTGCGGGCTGCGGCGAAGGCGTCGGCGCGGCCAGCTGCGGAGCGGGCCATCGCGTGGTCGATCTCGCGGTTGCGGGCCGCGATCTGCAAGATCTCACGTGCCCGAGCGGAAGCGGCGAGCGAGCGCTCGCTCTCCATCCTGCGCGCCGCGACGAAGAGCGCCGGACGCGCCGCGTCGTAGGCAGCCAGCGAAAGCGCGACCTCGCGGTTACGGGCGGCGGCAAACGCCTGAGTACGGGCAACCGACGAGCGCGCCATCGACTGCTCGACCGCGCGATTGTGGGCGGCGATCTGCAGCGCCGCGCGCGCGCGCGCCGAAGCCGCGAGCGAACGCTCGGCCTCCGCCTTGCGCGCGGCGATGAACGACGGCGCGTACACATCGCGCGCCGCGGTCTGGACCTTGAGTTCGGTGACGCGAGCCTCGGCGAGCAGGGCGGGACGCGCGTTCGCGCTGGCCCACATCGACGCAAAGATCTCGTGATTTCGCGTCGCGATGAACGCCCGTTCGCGCACCTCAGCCGACCGACGGAGCGAGCGGTCGATTTCGAGATTTCTTTGGGCGGTGAACAGCGACGACTTGATGGCCTCCACCGTCACGGCGTCGAGCGTCGCCCGCACGGAGGCCTCGGTTGCATTGGAAGGATGGCGATCGATCGATAAGGGGACGAGGGCCGCCGCAAGCACCCCTGCCGCCAGAGTTGCGGTACGCATGACGGAAACTCCATGAAATAAGTCTTTGATCCGACTATGCGCGCGGGAACCTAAAATTTTATCTATTGACGGGACTTTTTCCGGGAATTCGGAAATGAAAAAATACCCAGCAAATACGGTTACTTTTTTCTTTCCCGATTTGGGGATGTCGGCGCAAGACGAGCGAGCCTGCGGGCTGGCCTCGCTCACGCTTGCATGCCAAGAGAAAGCCGGATCGAACGACGTAGAGAGCGGGCTAGGGAGGCCACGACGGCGAGATGGCGGATCTGAACAAATTCTATATTGGCGGCGAGTGGGTCGCGCCCGCGGCGCCGCGCACCGTACCGGTCGTCAACCCCGCCACCGAGGAGACGCTCTACGAGGTGGCGCTCGGCACTGCCGCTGATGTCGACGCCGCCGTCGCGGCTGCCCGCGCCGCCTGGCCCGCCTACGCGGAGACGAGCCGCGAGGAGCGCTTGGCGCTTTTCACCCGCATCATGGAGATCTTTGCCAAGCGTCTGCGCGAGATCGGCGCCGCGGTTTCGGACGAGATGGGCGCGCCGCTGACCTTCGCCGAGCGTGCACAGGCGGGCGCCGGCCTCGGCCATTTCATCTCCACGCAGGAAGTGCTCAAGACTTATCCCTTCGAAGAGCGCATCGGCTCCGCCATGGTCGTGCGCGAGCCGATCGGCGTCGCGGGCCAGATCACGCCGTGGAACTGGCCGATGAATCAGATCGCCTGCAAGGTGGCACCCGCCCTCGCGGCCGGCTGCACGATGGTGCTGAAACCCTCGGAGTACACGCCGCGCTCCGCGCTGCTCGTCGCCGAGATCCTGCACGAGGCAGGCGTGCCGCCGGGCGTGTTCAATCTCGTGAACGGCGACGGGCCCGACGTGGGCGCCGCGCTCTCCGCCCATCCTGACCTCGACATGATCTCGTTCACCGGCTCGACGCGCGCCGGCATCGACGTTGCGATCCGCGCCGCGCCGACCGTGAAGCGCGTGACGCAGGAACTCGGCGGCAAATCGGCGAACATCATCCTGGAGGACGCCAATTTCGAGAAGGCCATCGCGGGCGGAGCGCGCCACTGCTTCGGCAACTCGGGCCAGTCGTGCAACGCGCCGACGCGCATGCTGGTACCGGCCGCGCGCATGGATGAAGCTGCAAGCATCGCGGCGTGCGTTGCCGACGGCCTCCGCGTCGGAGACCCGCGCGCCAAGGAGACCGACCTGGGCCCGGTCGTGAACCGCACGCAGTGGGAGAAGATCCAGCGCCTAATCGATAGCGGCGTCGCCGAAGGCGCGACGCTCGCCGCCGGCGGCCCAGGCCGGCCGCAGGGATTGAACAAAGGCTTTTACGTGCGCCCGACAGTGTTTGCCAACGTCACGCCCGAGATGACGATCGCGCGCGAGGAAATTTTCGGCCCCGTGCTGTCGATCATCGCATACAAGGACGAGGACGACGCCGTGCGCATTGCCAACGACACGCCCTACGGGCTGGCGGGCTACGTCTCATCCGGCGACATCGAGCGCGCGCGTCGCGTTGCGCGCCGCATCCGCGCCGGCAACGTCAATCTGAACAGCGCCATGAACGAGCGGCGCGCGCCCTTCGGCGGCATGAAGCAGTCCGGCAACGGCCGCGAATGGGGCCGCTTCGGCCTCGAGGAATACCTTGAGGTCAAAGCCATCTCCGGCTGCGGCGAGTGACCGAACACGTTGATCTGCGTCAGGGCCCTTCTCAGCAGCGTGTCAGGTTCAAAGTCTTAGGTTGGCATCCGAACCACAACCGGAGACCGACCATGACAATGCAAATCCCGCAGGAGACAGCTCGGGACCCGAGCTCTGCTGCAACACCGTCCGCATCTGTGAAAGTGTGGGATCTATTCGTACGTGTCTTTCACTGGAGCTTGGTGGTGGGCTTCACAGTCGCATTCCTAACGGGCGACGAGATGGAAACCCTGCATATCTGGGCCGGCTATGCCGCCGCAGGCCTCGTCACACTGCGCCTTGTCTGGGGGCTTATCGGGCCGAGGTACGCGCGCTTCACGCAATTCGTCAAATCACCTGCAGCGGTGCTGCGCTATATGCTCGACATCGCGGCCGGCCGTGAGGCGCGGTGTGTCGGACACAATCCAGCGGGCGGCGCCATGGTCGCTGTGCTGCTCGCTATGCTCGTCGTGCTGAGCGTAACGGGCCTTCTGATGACCACGCCCGCCTATTGGCATTCCAAGGTATTGGAGGAAGTGCACGAGGTTACGGCAAACGTCATGCTGGGCCTCGTGTTGCTCCACATCGGCGGTGTCATGCTTGCAAGCGTACGCCACCACGAGAATTTGGTGCGGGCCATGGTCACGGGCCGTAAGCGCCGCCCCGAAGGCCACGACATCGCGTGAAGACCAAACAACGCAAGCCCGCGATTGCCCGGATCGCGAAGCCCAGGCCATATCTATTACGCGGCGTTCACGAGCAGCAGAACCGGAATGGTGGGGAGGTTGAAGACGACATGGAGCCGATGCGGATAGCCGCAGACGCATGGCTGTGAATCTCCGGATCAAAGCCGGTTTCGTCCCTCCGACGGTCTCCACACGTTTGACGATTTGCCACGAGATAATCGCTGCATGGCGGATATCGTTCTGACGATGGCGCTCCAAACAAAAGCGCGCCTCGCACGTTGGAGCTTAGCCGGTCAAAGGAGGCCCCCATGCAGCCATGCAATGTCTTGCTGGTCTATCCGCGCTTCGAAGAGGCATCCTTTTGGAATTATTCCGTGACGGCAGAGGTGCTTGGCGCTCGCTATCCCACGATACCGTTAGGGCTTATCACACTTGCTGCATTACTGCCCGCAGAATGGGCCATCCGCTTGATCAACCGAAACACGGAAGCTTTGTCCGACGAAGATTTGGCATGGGCCGACGTTGTAATGACCGGCGGCATGCTGTTCCAGCAAGTGGACACGTTGAAAATATTGAGGCTCGCAAAATCGTTCGAGAAGCCAACAGTGGTCGGCGGACCGGACGCCACATCCAGTCCGCATGTTTACGCCGAAGCGGATTTTCGCGTGCTGGGTGAAGCCGAAGGTATCATCGATAGGTTCGTCCAAGCGTGGAATGACGGCCAACGGCGAGGAGATTTCTCTGCCCAGAAGTTCAAGGCAGACGTCTCGATGTCACCTGTGCCGCGGTTCGATTTATTGAAGTTCGAAGATTATCTTCACGTCGGCGTGCAGTTTTCCCGCGGCTGCCCGTTTACCTGCGAGTTCTGCGACATCATCGAGCTCTACGGTCGAGTTCCGCGCACGAAGACGCCGCTGCAGATGTTGGCGGAGCTCGAGGCTCTCTACCAACTCGGCTACCGTGGTCACGTCGACTTCGTCGACGATAATCTCATCGGTAACAAAAAAGCGGTGCGTGCCTTCCTGCCCCATCTCCAGGCCTGGCAGGAGGCGCATGGCTTTCCCTTCATGTTCTCGACCGAAGCGTCCATCAACATCGCAGACCATGAGGACCTCCTGTCGGCGATGAAGGCGTGCAACTTCTTTGCCTTGTTCGTCGGCATCGAGAGCCCGGATCCTGTAACGCTCGCCGCGATACGAAAGAAGCAGAACACGCGGCGGAACCTCGTTGAGAACATCCATCTCCTCTACGACTACGGGATGTTCGTCACGGCCGGATTCATTCTTGGCTTTGACAGCGAAACCGGATCCGTCGCGGACCCGATGATCGAGCTGATCGAGAAAGCCGCCATACCGGTCGCCATGGTTGGGCTGCTTTATGCGCTACCCAACACCCAGCTCACGCGTCGGCTGACTGGCGAACGTCGCCTTTTCGAGGGCTTCGATACCCATCCAGAGAATTCCGGCGATCAATGCAGCCGGGGCCTGAACTTCATCACCGCGCGCGACCGTCGGAGCATCCTTGAAGATTATCACCGCGTGGTCACGCGAATATACGAGCCCGATGCCTATCTCGGCAGAGTTGAAGCGATGGTTGCCAGATTGAGCTGGGCGCGGAGCCCGCATCAATTTCCGGTAGGTGATCCGCGCAGGCGAAAGGACATCGAGGCAGTCGAGCGGGTTATCAATTGCCGGCCGGATCTAAAGGAACAGCTCACCGCGACCTTTGCGCGGTGCTACAAAATCAACCCAGCAGCCGTGCGCCAGGTCGTGGCCTTGCTGGCGATCTATCTTCATCTCGGAACCTACGCTCAGAAGGTCGCCAGCGATATTCGGGCAGCCATTGACGAAATTGACTCAGGCCAATTCAGTACGCCCTCCATCGTGACGATGGGCGACGCGGCGTAGCAACGATGGGCGTCTCTGCGTCGGGACATGCGTCTGCAATAATGACCCAACTCGGACGTCGAGCATCTCGACCTTCAGGGAGATCAGATCGACGCGATGCCGAGAAAGCGGACATTGGTCCGATGGCGTCGAGGTGCCGACTGACTCTTTCGGCCGTGACGGTAGCGCCTCGAGCAGCAGACATTGCTCGCTGACGGAGTGGCCACACGAGAGAATGGAGGCCGTCAATTGGCAATCATCCGGCGTGCTCGCAAAAAAAAGCAAGCATCTAGACAAGGCTCCGCACGCTCCCAATTAAAGGCGCGTCGGTCCAAGATGTCTATTTGGCCTCAGGGGTTCGCGATCTCGTCCGCCCAAACCCGGAAAGACTTGAGCGTGTTGGGGACACTGTACCGTGAATGGCCGCACCACGTGTGCCTTAGTGATCAAGGCGGCAATGCGTATCAGGCCAACGCCATCGGCAAGCGTCTTCGGCACCGGACGTGAACAGCTCGATTTGAAGCGCTCAAAGGGGCTTTTCGGGATCGAGTTTGAGCCCACGGTCGGCAATAACCTTATGGAAAGCTGCCTCAAGGTCGGCCTGCGTCAAACCAGGAAACTTGCGCTGCAGTGCTGTCAAAAGGCTGGCATCCTGATGGCCTAATGTGATTAAGCGATCGAGCTCATGGGCAACCTCAAGACACTCAGTCATTCGACGTGATCGCTCCATTGTCCGCGTGCATTTCGCGCATGTCGCCCCAGACAGAGGACTGTATGCCTCTACGACACGAGGTTTGGATAGGTCACTGCGCGAGGCCTCACCGGCTGGAACGCACGACGAAGATGGAAATCGCAGTACGGATGCCCGTCGACCTTACGGCTGCCGCAGAAGTGGAAGCCGGACACTTGCGGATCTCCGATCGGCCAACGGCAGTCGTTCGCCATGAGCGCCTCCATCGTTTTTCTCTGGCCAACGGGAATGACGGGATCTTGTAGCGGTGTCGAGTCGATCGACTTCTTGTTTGGATACATGGAAGACTCTCGCTGAGAAGTATGCCGCACGAACTTATGAACACTTAGTGCGGGCTTTCGATGCCGGCCGCAAGGTCGGCAGCCAATTTCCGATCCAGATACTCGATATGCTCCGTGATCTCTGCTTTTGTCATGCCACGTATGTCGAACCACTGGTCCATATACTGGACGACGACCCATTCACTGGGTGAAGCGGTCCCGTGAGCGATGATGTACCGGGCCTCAGCTTCTGTGATGAGCTTCGCCTTTTTATAGAGCGTCCTCATCCCTTCGATCCCCTGATACGCACGTCGTAAGTTCGTTTACAAGCTATCACCCGTCAGCTCAGTCGTCGGTTTGAACGCGCTTGCACACTGTCCTCCACCGCTTCTTGGTCATGTGCGTTGTAGGGTCCCACAGAGCCATGCAGGAGGCCAATTTCTCCGCTTTTGTCGCTCGACTGTAATTGCCGAGCCCGAGGGTGGACTCCTGCGCAACCGCGGCCGGCGCAGATGCCTTTCCCTGACCGCTTGCCGGAACCGAAGCTAAGATTATTGCGCAGACGGCGAAAGCGAGTGCGGCAACGAAACTGTTATGATGAGATGTGAACAGGGAAATAATCCTTTCGTTATGTGCGTCACGACAAACACGGATGGTACAAACCAACTTAGCGCCAGCATGCATGCGGCGTCAGATTCGGATACTACTCAGGCCGCCCAAAACGCACGGCGAACAGTGCTGATTGAAAGAAAAACGCGAACGTGATTGGCGCTTCGCGCGGGAGATACCCATCTCCTCTGCAGTGACTGGTGCAATGGGCATCCGTCCAAATTAATGGAGACAGCCATGAGGACTTGGAACGCACCGCAGGTGCGCGAGCAGGCCGTTGGTCTCGAGGTTACGAGCTATCTGCCGGCCGAGATCGACCTCATCTAACACGATCTCGTACCATAGAGCGACGATCAGTGCAGTCGGCGCCCGTGCACGGGCGCCGACTGCACGTTGTGACGCTGAAAGCGCGATTGGAGAAACGTGCATGATGAACAACGCTCGCGACATCGTCTCTTTCAAGAGACAGGCGGATCCTACGCCGACATGAGGAAAACGAGTGGGCAGATCGCGCTTTACTGCTACGAGGATGCAAACTTTTCCATGGCGCGGGCGATCGAGATCGCGGGAGTTGCGGGACGCGATGGACTGGTTGTGCGTCTGCGACGACTGCGCGATCAGTTGATAGACGCGCACAGCGAGGTCGAGCGACTTGGTCGGAAGTCCTATATCACCAGCATCGATCGTTGGGAGAATGAGGGTGGAGCGCTCCGCACTTAGCCGGGCCGGTACTCTTTTGTGTTAGCGTCGTATCGTGCCGACCTGTAGCGCCGTTTGAGGACGAGCGGTATCACGCTCCTGGGCCATGGCAAGATCGAGTGGATCGATGGCGACGACCTGTCTCTTGTGACTGACAGAGCCGATTGCGGGAAGCTCGATGGTGGTTTCCACTCGGCGAAAGGCCACGAAGGACAAACCTTCAATCAGCTCTTCCTCGGACTCGATTCGATAGCTGCCGGCGGGCAACTCACCGTCGATGCCACCGAGAGTAAAGGCGCTATTGAACACTGCAGTCGATCGGGTGGTGCGCGTCGTCATCGTCTCCACTTTTCCAAAGAACGGCTAAGGATGTAGTTGTGAACGAGCCAGGCATGGGCGCGCATCGCCACGCTAGTCACAGTATTGGCGAAGACGGCTCCGTTCCAAGGGGGCATCTCAGGCTTGGGGGCCGGCTGCTGTCCGCAAACGGGTGAGGCCAGCACCATCGCCGCCAGCGTAAAGGGCAATATGGCTGCTTTCATACGAGCGCTCCGTTGCCGAACGAACGAAGAGCGAGCCAGTGCACATGGTGCACTGGCTCGGCGCTGCGACTAGCCGTTTTGAGACGTCGGTCGCGCGCTGACCTAGATCTTCTGCGGCGCGGGCGGCGCTGGCTTTTGCTCCGACTTGACGGCGGGATTGGCAACCGTTTCTGGCTCGCCGACGGTCGGCGGACTTCCGGTCGGTGTCTTAGACGGCTCGGTCGGGGTATCGGGTGCCGCGGCAATTGGAGTGTCAGAGGCTTTTGTTTGGTCGTCGATCATGAATGTCACCGGTTTGATGGTTCAGTTCATGCCGACAGTGCTCCTCTGTTCGGGCAAAGCTTAGACTCGGAATGTACCTATGGCGCCGCCACTTGGAGGAGGTACGCGTCGATCTGATCACGCTTTGCGACGCGTTCCCATTGTCAGAGTCAACGCAGGCCGCGGCGGGACAATACGTGCTAGGATGTATTCGCTTGCATTACCCATTGTGGGCGAGCGCGCACAGAAAGCAGGATCATGACCGGGCCTCGTCCTGGTGCGCCGAAGGCATCCCGAAAGCTGCCGTCCGGGGAGTGCGCGCCGAAACGCGAAACCATCAGCGAGAAGCTCACCGTGTCGAACAGTCAGCTTCCGGAGGGGGCGAAGCATTTGCGCGTGGCGTCCGACGACCTCAACAACATCCTCAACAGCTCCGACCTGCCCATCGTTGTGCTCGACCGGGCTTTGAGGATCCGCTTCTTCACACCGGCGATCACGCCGCTGTTCGACGTCACGGCGAGCGACATCGGGCGCCCGCTCGGCGAGCTCACGCATCGCTTCAGGGCCGACGACATTCTGAGCGACGTGCATGCCGTCTTCGATACGGTTGCTCCTATTCGGCGCGAAGTCGAAACCGATGACGGGACTTGTTATATCTGCGGAGTCCGGCCCTATCGCAGCGATGAGAAGCATGTCGATGGAGTGCTCATCACCTTTGTAGACATCTCCGAAGTCAAGGTAGTCCAAAGAGAGAGTCAATCCGCGCGCGCGTATTCCGAAGGTATCATTGCTACGATCGAACAACCTCTCGTCGTCTTGGATACAGAGCTTCGCGTCGTTTCTGCCTCGACATCCTTCTACCGGGTATTCGAAATCGAACCGGCAACCATCGTCGGTCGCCACCTCCTAGACTTTGGCTCCCATCTCGATGTGCCGGAGATGCAAAAGTATCTTGCCGCGCTTCTTTCGAGCGGCGCAGGAGTGGCTGATACGGAAATCACGCTAACATTGCCGACGTGCGGCGTCCGGTCCTTCATGGTGAGCGCCCGTGCCATCGGAGACAGCCCCTTGGGAAATCTGAACGTGCTTCTGTCGATCGTCGACGTCACAGACGCGAAGCGCGAGAGCAAGGCGCTGGCAGCCGCAAAGGCGCTTGCCGAGAATGCCAATATCGGCAAATCGCGGTTCCTGGCCGCTGCCAGTCACGATCTGCGCCAGCCCTTACAGACTATCAATCTGCTGCAAGGGATATTGAAAAAACGTGCGCGCGACGAACATACGCTTCAGTTGCTCGAGCGCTTAGACGACACGGTTGGTGCCATGTCGAGCATGCTCGACAAGTTGCTCGACATAAACCAGCTCGAAGCCGGCGTTGTGCAGCCCAATATCGTCAATTTCCCCATCAGCAGCCTGCTTGCAAGGCTGAAAGCCGATTTCGCCTACCTTGCCGAGGAAAAGGGACTGCAGTGGCACGTGGTCCCTTGCAGCCTCGTTGCACGAAGTGATCCCAAGCTCCTTGGGCAAATGCTTCACAATTTGATCTCGAATGCCGTCAAATACACGAGCAAGGGCAAGCTGCTTCTGGGATGTCGGCGGCGAGAGGGGATCATTCGTATCGAGGTGCTCGACACGGGCATCGGCCTACCCATGGAGCAGGCTCGGAAAATATTCGATGAGTTCCACCAGCTCGCAAATCCAGCTCGCGACAGCAGTCTGGGTCTTGGGCTCGGCCTTTCAATCGTCAAGCGGATAGGAGATCTGCTCGGCCATTCGATCGATGTCCGCTCGATCCCCGGCTACGGGTCGGCATTTGCGGTAGAGGTACGGATCGGTGACGCGGGCGAAGGCGGTGAGACACGGCCCATACGCGCAGTCCAGGAGAACTCGGTCCCCGTTGTCGGCACAATCCTGATCATCGACGACGATCCAATCGTCCGGAATATGATCAAGATGCTTCTCGATCAGGAGGGACATCGAGCGACGGTGGCAGGCGATGTCGCTACAGCACTTGATATCGCGGGAAAAGACGCTACGGAACTGGATCTCGTGATCGCGGACTATAACCTGTCTTGCGGGGCGAGCGGCCTCGAAGCCATCGCGGGCCTGCGACAGCAGCTCGGCCGAGACATCCCCGCCATCGTCCTGACGGGTGACATCGCGACCATCACGTTGCGCGCTGTTGCTGATCAGGGGCACATTCAGCTCAATAAGCCGGTCAAATCGCAGCAGCTCATAAGCCTAATCCAGCACCTTCTGGTCAAGGCGACGAAAAATAGACCCGACGCCGCGACCGACGTGCCATCATCCGCGGATCCTTCCGCGGTACAGAGGGTGTTCGTTGTTGACGATGACGCCGTTGTCCTCAGGGCAATGCGGGATCTGCTCCACGAGCATGGCTATGCAGTAGAAATCTTTACAAATGGCGAGGAGTTCCTGCACGCCGAGCGATCCGATGGCTGTCTGCTGATCGACGCCCGATTGCCCGGCATGACCGGTCTCGAATTGATCGAGCGCCTCAGAGCGGAGAACTGTACACTGCCCACAGTCATGATAACTGGCGACGGAGACATTGCTCTAGCCGTCGAGGCGATGAAAGCGGGTGCCTCCGACTTTATTCAAAAGCCGGTCGGTCACGTGGAGCTGCTTGCGAGCATTGCGCGCGCATTCGAGCTCGATGGAGGCAGACCCTCTGCGGCGCGAGAGCAGGCTATCTCTCTCGTCGCAGGCCTGACGGCACGCCAACGCCAGATCATGGACCTCGTCATGGCCGGACATCCGAGCAAGAACATTGCCGCCGACCTTGGCATCAGTCAACGCACCGTGGACAATCATCGGGCGGCCATTATGAGGAAGACCGGCTCCAAGTCGCTTCCCGCCTTGATCCGAATCGCGATCGCGGCGGCTTGAGCGGCCCCGCACGATCAGAAGTCTGATGCCTGCAGTGTGTAGGCGTCTCTGCGGCGCCCGGAATATAGTTTCGACGCGACGTCGAGGATTTGATCTCGATGGCGGTCGAACGCAATGAGAATTCCCGTCTCGTCCATCTTCGGATTTGGGCTCATGCGGGAGAAGGCGCGCTGATCAAGGAAGAAGCTGATCTCGAGCGCACCATCATAACCCCAAAAGCGCACGCGGCGTCCGCGTGCGTCGTAGCTGCGGCTCCGATTGGGAAAACTCAGCGTCATTGTGTGACGTCACCTTCCTCCTTGCTCTAGTTGGCGGCCTGGAACACCACGTATGCTACGAGCACCAGTGCAAGCACGATTGGAACGAGCAATGACGGAATCCACGGCGCAAGCGTCCGCCAGCCGGTCTTCTCGGCAACGAAGGGAGGAGTCGGATCATTCATAAGGGAAAAATCCTTGTTTCTGGCACTCAATCTCGCATTGTGAACGGCGACAGTGCCCATGCATGCTCAAATCCGGACGCACGTGTCAGACCCGACAATAGGATGGAAGGGCATTGCCCGTTAGTGTCGGAATCTACTCAGAACACAAGGACAGATGCTGGGGCATCAACGGCTTGCGGGGCGGAACGTCACCGTGGGGCAATCATGTCTTCTGCCCCGAGTTTGCGGACCTCCGCCAAATTCGGGGACCTCTCAAACTGAACCAGCCGTTCGCCACTCCAAATTCTACGCCATCATTCAATTCGGTCCCCATGATCTCCTCATTGGCGAGCCGCGCCGCTATGGCACCAAACATATCGTGCTCGCCGGGCTTGGTGTGCCTTTGATCAAGCAGTTCCATTATTCGTTGGGCAATCTGTTCCGGTGTCCGCATGGACATTCTGATTTCCTCCTACGTCCCAAATGCGCGGGCTTCTCCGGAAGCTGTGAGCTTGAGCCCGCTCCTACGTGCGGGAGAGTGGGAGACGATGGCCGATGCCTGCGATGGTGGATTGCGGAACGGTAGCGGGCTATGGACCGCCGAGGCACCCTCGGAAACTACTCAGATGAGGATGAACCCTTGCAATGAATGGGGGCTGCTCTTACTTTAACACATCGAGTTTGGCCGGAATACGGGCCGCTGTGCTCAGCGCCGCTGAGCGTATGTTCATATACCCCAAAAATCGAAACGTAGAGCTGGCGTGCACCTCACGGCGTGCGCCGGCTCGTTAGCATCAATGATTGGAGTGATCATGAACACGGGAACAGTCAAATTTTATAATGGACAAAAAGGCTACGGATTCATCGCGCCAGACAACGGAGGAAGCGATGTGTTTGTCCACGCGAGTGCACTCGAACGTGCCGGGCTGACGAGCCTGACGGAAGGACAGAAGGTCTCTTTCGATACCGAACAGGATCGGCGTTCCGGTAAGACTGCCGTCGTAAATATTCAAGTAAGCTGAACGCAGTCACGCACGTCAGGCACTTTACCGTAAATGCCGGCGCTTGGATCTTGCCCGATAGGTCATGAGCGCCGGCAAGTTGGGTCCCAACGTACGAGTCTAACCTTCCCCATTGGAGGATTATCATACGTCGAACGCATCCAATATCACGCGAAGCAGGAGAATGCCGTGAGCGGGAAGTGCCCAAAATGCAATGCGGAGTCCCATGTTCTCATCGAGTATTTTCGTGCACGCGATGAGGGATCGAAGCGGACCGTGCCTGCCATCCAATTCCTGTGCGAACAGTGCCGGACGATTCTTGGTATCGCTCTCGATCCCGAATGGCAGGCGCAAGTCGTTGCCGGACAACTCCGACCTGTCGGAACTAGTGAACAGACTAGCCACTGACGCCCATGGTCAACGTCGGATGCTGGTTATTGACCTGCCATGATGTGCCCAATGTATCCGGCAGCAAGGACTAAGGCGACGAATGCGACGAACAGGATCAGCGCTGAGGTCGCCGCAAAATCGCTCGTATCGTTCGGCCGGGGATCGGGTGCCACGAGTATGCTCCTGGGCGCATCGAACCATTTCCGGTACGCCGAAGAACTCTAACGTACGTGACGTACCCGAGACTGACGTCGTCTACTCCAGCGACAGGCGATGCCGCGAAGTGCTGCCGGCACGTGAGCGCGCAATCAGTCGGTGCGAATGTTCGAGACAGAAATTCTTCCGGACCGGCGATCCTCCTGGATATCGAAGGTCACCTTTTGCCCCTCACTGAGGAGGATGTGCGCACCGGATCGCTCGAGGGCTGTCGCGTGGATGAACACGTCCTTTCCGCCATCATCTGGCTGAATGAAACCAAAGCCTCTTTCAGAATTATAGAACTTTACGGTTCCAAGTTGCATGACTCTTCCTAATTGGTGGTCAAGATACTCTCTGCGCGCAGGCGGATAAGGGTTATTTGGGCAGCGGATCGTGGGCGCCGCGCGCTGCGCTAGCCCTCCGCGACGCGCTCAGACGCTTTTCGAGCGATCGCAACGCACTGCGCTCGTCCGTAAACCGTTCGTCACCCGTTTCCCAGACCTCATTGTGCAGTAGATCTGCTTCGAAAATGCGAATGTTGGAAGGACTGGTTAGATAGACATCTGCCGTCGTGTCGACGATGCGGCCCACGAGTGTGTCATCCAAATAGACGTCTCTCGCCAGGCAAGAGGATTGTGGGTCAATAGGGTTCCAGCCAGCAGCCAGTCTGAACAATCTCGGCTCCCGTCTTAGAGCCTGTTCGCGTAGGTGAGGTCGCGCCCGGAGTAGTGCGCGCTTGGCTCGCCGTGATGGTGAACGATCAACGCGACGCTCGCACGATGTGCCAGAGCTTTGCCAAAGGCTTCGGCTACACCTTGGCGTCGCGAAGCAAGTAAGGGAATACCTATCTGGCTCAACACGACCCAATTATCATTGGCGCCTTGAAAGACCTGGAAATCGCGTTTCACACGAAGCTCCCTTCTTGATTGGTGTTGAGCCGTGGCAGCGGGTACCCGTCGCTCGCGTAGAGATTGCGGATCGCGACGTCGTCATAGCGATCCTCATCTATCTCGAGAACGGCGCCGACTAGTTTGTCGGGTTCCAGTTCCTCGATGGCATAGCGGATGGCGACGGCCGCAGACTCAAAGCGACGATATGAAACCATTTTACGCCGAAAGCCCTTGCCCTTCGACGGGAACAACTCTGCTGGAGCACTGTAGTCGAATGCCTCGATCATCAGGCATTTCCCTCCTGAAGGCTCGCAAGTTCACGTTCCTTGGCCACGCGTTCAAAACCCTCGTCGGTCGATTTGATCCTGTAGGTGAGATCTTGCCCCTCGATTGGTAGCAGACGCAGGATGGTGACTACGGATGGACCAACGGATCTCTGAGGAGAATGAAAGATCACGCTCTGGCCGACTTTGAACCTATGCGCTGCCATCTGTTTCGCTGGATCCTTTCTTTTGCCGCCGCGCTCGCCAGACTGGAGTCGCTCAAGGCGGTCCACTTTGCCCCATAACGTTGCGCAAAGATTCGCGTCGGCGCCGCTTTGAGACGCACCAATGGCTACGCGTTCCATCCACGCCCTCGTCATTGCAATGTCGAGGAGCCGGGCCGCGTCGCGACTAAAACCGGGAGGATCCTGCGGAAAGGGCATGACTGTGCTCCAATCTGGCGGGAGCACTCGCATCTCTCAGCCGCTGGAGCCTATTCGTGCCAGCGATAGGCCTGATATGGGGTGCCGGGGCGCAAAAGTCCACCCCTACGGTTGCGCAGTGGATTTCGCCGTCTTTAGGACTATCGACATCAGCCAGAAACGACGGACGACAATATTCTACGTCGTCGCGTCGCTCGGCCGGATGCACACACGCTCGCCCAGGACCATAATGCTGAGAATGATCAAGAGCCTGTGCCATTGCGAACGGTTCTTAAGACAGTACTCCGACCTTTTCGCGGCACGGTCCTTACGGGGCTGCCTGTCCTGCCGGCGGCCAGCGCTACGAGCAACCTCAGTCTTGTCCTTCATGAGCCTGCCATCAATGCCGCCAAGCATGGCGCGCTCAATGCATCGAACGACAAACAACCCCGGTTGAGCAGCTTCGGAAGATTTTGAGCCCGAATCCGGTCGGGACATTCGCTCCTCGGCTCGTACAGGCGCATGCTGATCTGTCTCTCAAATAAGGAGACAGACCATGGACAACAATCACGAAACTAAAAATCTGAAGCCTGTCCGCAACGAGCCTTGGAACAAGGGAAAGCTTATCGGGGCAAAGCCGCCACTGCGGCCAAGCCACGTTTGGTCGATAAGAACGAAGCTTCAGATGGCAGATCGGAAGCGGGACCTAGCACTTTTTAATTTGGCCATCGACAGCAAGCTCCGAGGCTGTGACGTTGTCGCGCTCCGCGTTGATGATGTTGCGCCGAGCGGCTATGCGATGGATCGAGCGACAATCCGGCAGAAGAAGACGGGCCGGCCCGTGCGGTTCGAGCTGACGGACCAAACTCGCTTGGCCATCGACGATTATCTAAGGATGACCGGGCGCAAATCCGGGCAATTCTTGTTTGCTGGTCGCGGCGGAGGCTTCCACGGACTGACTACGAGACAGTATGCCCGGCTCGTCCACGAGTGGGTTGCCAGTATAGGCCTTGATCCGGCGAAATTCGGCACGCATTCGCTGCGACGCACAAAGGCAGTGCTAATCTATCGGAGGACCGGCAACCTCAGAGCTGTCCAGCTTCTGCTCGGACATTCAAAGATCGAGAGCACGGTGCGTTACCTCGGTATCGAGGTCGACGATGCGATCGAGATCGCGGAGAAGATCGACATCTGATGGCTGCATTGCACCTATCAGTAGACTTAGTCGGCGTGCGCACGGGGGGCGCCGACTTCGAACGCGGCGATGGCCGCTTCTGGGACGGTGCGCCTTTGTGCGGCGCACTGGCAGAAAAGACCGATTAGGTCGCTAGTGGCCCGAAGCCACCGTCAGGCGCTATTTCGTCGAACTTCGTGAAACTCCCACATGGCCCACGAACTCGGGCGCCCAGCATCATGGAGGATAGCGTGAAGGTGCGAACCACGAGTCCGGACGATGAAAATCAAGTAATCGCTACGGTGATCCTTGCTTTTGGTGGGGATCCAATGACGCGGTGGGTCTGGCCGGAGGCACACCAATACATAACGGTTATGCCGAAGGTCGTCCGCGCGTTTGGCGGCGCGGCTTTCGCGCACGGCGGTGCCTTCTGTTCGTACGGATACGTGGGAGCGGCGCTATGGCTGCGGCCCGGCGTGCATCCCGACGAAGAGCGTTTGCTTGAGCTGATGGAACGCACCGCCTCGCCAGGTGCGCGGGAGTCGGTCCTCGCAGTCTTCGAGGAGATGGCGAAATACCATCCCGAGGAGGCCCATTGGTACCTGCCGCTCATCGGCGTCGACCCGGCGCATCAGGGCAAGGGTCATGGAGATGCGCTGATGCGGTACGCGCTGGAGCAAATCGATCGCGAGAAGGTGCCAGCGTACCTAGAGGCCAGCAGCCCGCGGAATATCCCTTTCTACCGTCGTCACGGCTTTGAGGAGCTCGGCACGATACAGGTCGGCTCCTCACCCGCGCTCGTTCCGATGTTACGACGTCCGCGATAGTGGAGTGTCGACAGAGAGCGAATGTCTGGTTGTGACTCGGGAGCGGACATGCCCATCGGCCCTTGGAGGACAAAGTCGTGGGAACTTCTGCAGTGCCGAGTATAGCGGACATCCGTGGAGGCACGCTGACATCAAGGCGTCCCGTTTTGAGGACGCGTCCGCATTTCACCTACAAGCCGAAAACTAAGGCTCAGGGTCTTACAACGGATCGTTGCAGATTTCGCCAGTGCGGATTCGCGTCATGGTTTCGACCACCGACACGAAAATCTTGCCGTCCCCGATGCGGCCGGTGCGCGCCGCCCTTTCGATGACCTCGAGCGATTTGTAGACTCGATGTGATGGGATAACGATCTCGATTTTGATCTTTGGAAAGAAGTCCATCACGTACTCGGCGCCGCGGTAGAACTCCGTCCGCCCTCGTTGCCGGCCACACCCCTTCACCTCGGTCACCGTCATGCCCTCGATCCCCATGCGACCGAGCTCGGCGCGCACCTCCTCGAGCTTGAACGGTTTGATGATTGCCGTAACGAGTCTCAAATGCGCACCTGCGGAACCTAGATAGACGGCGAGGCATCAGCTCATTCAATGGGCAATCCCCCGCTCTAAAATCAATCAAAATGCACCAAAAGCCAGCAAGCTAGGCCGTGAATGTGCCTTGCGTGGCACACAGCCGCGGTCCTCCCTTCCTCTTTCCTTTGCACATTGCTCCGCACTCTTGTCTAAGGGTTGAGCGCTGCCGGGCAACGAGGGTCGGCAGACATTTCGGCTGCTGCCAACGACGACGTTTGCAGGCGGCCCGCATCCCACTCACGAGATCGATCGACTACGGCTTTGCAGGCAGGAAAATCCTGTCGCGACGAAGCTCGTGCCACATGGCCAACGCGTGACGCGTGGCTCTGCCTTTCTCAGATGCGCAAGCCCGTCTCTCGCAAGAAAAATATAATGAGAGCAAGATGACAACGACGACGCCGGTCCGTCTCAATCTCTGGAGCCGAGAGCCTAGGATCAAGGTCCTTCATCTCACATGGCTCGCGTTCTTCGTCAGCTTCATTGTCTGGTTCAATCACGCGCCGCTCATGGCCGCGATCCGAAGCTCGCTCAACCTTACTGAGCAAGAGGTCTCGGCGCTCCTGATCCTCAATGTAGCCCTGACCATTCCGGCGCGCATCGTCGTGGGCATGCTCGTGGACAAGGTCGGCCCACGCCTCATGTATTCCGCCCTGCTCGTGGTCTCCGGGATTTTGTGCATCCTCTTCGCGCTGGCCGACAGCTTCACGACGGCGGCGATCGTGCGCTTCCTGCTCGCGTTCGTGGGCGCCGGGTTCGTCGTTGGCATCCGCCTGATCGCCGAGTGGTTTCCAGCCAAGGAGTCCGGATTCGCTCAAGGCATTTATGCGGGCTTCGGAAACTTCGGATCGGCCGCTGCCGCGGTGACGCTTCCGACTATCGCTCTCTTCGTCGGTGGTACCGATGGATGGAGATGGTCGGTGGGGCTCACGGGCGTGGTCGCGATCGCCTACGCCGTCGTTTTCTATCTCACGGTCCGCGACACGCCGAAGGGCTCGACCTATTTCAAGCCCAAGAAACTCGGTGCCATGGAGGTGACCAGCCGGGGCGATCTCCTCTTGTACATGATCATGCAAGCGCCGCTCGTCCTCGCCATGGGCATTCTGGCCTGGAAGCTCGGCCCATCCGGCCTCAATCTCCTGTCCGGCGACGTGACCAACATCATCTACGCCTTGCTCGCTACCTACTACGTCTACCTCATCCTCGACACGTGGCGGGTGAACAGCGCCGTTTTCAAAGGCAAGCCGGTCCCCGAGATCCATCGCTATAAGTTTCGCCAAGTCGCCGTGCTCAGTTTGGCGTATTTCATCACCTTCGGCTCGGAGCTGGCGGTCGTCTCCACGCTTCCGCTTTTCTTCAAAGATAACTTCGCGCTTTCACTCGCAATGGCGGGTCTCGTGGGGGCGAGCTTCGGATCGACCACGTTCTTCGCCCGTCCCGCCGGCGGGTGGCTGAGCGACCGCTTCGGCCGCAGGCCTGTTCTCTTGTGCTGCTTTGCCGGAACCGCGACGGGTTATTACGCCATGAGCTTCATGGGACCCGCCTCGGGCGTTGCCTTCGCCGTGCTCGCGACCTTCTTCTGCTCTCTTTTCGTCAATGCCGGTAACGGCGCCGTCTATGCCATGCTACCGTTGATCAAGCGTCGCTTGACGGGGCAGATCGCCGGACTTGTTGGTGCGTTCGGCAATGTCGGCGGCGTTCTCTACCTCACGCTCTACTCCGCCGTCCCGCCACGGACATTCTTCGAGATCGCGGCTGCGGCGGCTGTCTTTGGCGTCGTGCTGATCTACTTCTTCATTGACGAGCCGAGAGGGCAAATCGCCGAGGAGATGCCCGACGGATCGGTTACCCTGATCGACGTGTCATAACTCAGGATTGAGCCATGCCGATCGGCCCTGCGGTCACCATCGGTCAGCACTCTCTCGCCGGTCGCAAGGCCCGCAACGACGACTCCTACGGCGTCCTGGTTCCCGAGCCTGCGTTGCTCGAAACCAAAGGTGTCGCGATGGCGATCGCCGACGGCATGAGCTCGAGCGAAGCCGCCAAGATGGCGAGCGAGACCTGCGTCCATAGTTTTCTCGACGACTATTACTCGACCCACCCGTCGTGGACGGTGAAGACCTCGGTCCAGCGGGTGCTGACCGCGATCAACCGCTGGCTCCACGGTCAGAGCGAGGCCAACTACGCCAGCGACCGGGGAATGGTGTGCACGTTCACCGCGTTGGTTCTCAAGTCGGCGGTGGGACACGTGTTCCATGTCGGAGACTCGCGCATCTACCTCGTGCGCGGCGAAACGATCGAGCTTCTGACGAATGATCATCGAGTTCGGGTCTCCCGGGACCAGGAGTATCTTTCGCGCGCTGTCGGCATAGCGCCCGACCTTCAGGTAGACTACAAGACGGTGCCGCTCGAGGCCGGCGACATTCTGGTTTTCACGACCGATGGCGTACACGACTTTCTGCGCGATACTCAGATCTCCTCGATCCTGCGCGCTTCAGGCGACGACCTGACAGAGGCGGCGAAACAGATTGTTGCCGCCGCTTTCGCCAACGGCAGCCCAGACAACCTCACATGCCAGATCGTGCGCATCGATGATGCCGGCCACCCGGACGAGGAAGCCCACCTCAAGAAGCTCACCGCGCTCCCGATGCCTCCCGAACTCGTCCCCGGCCAGGACTTCGAGGGTTATACCATTCTTCGCGAGTTGCATTTAAGCAAGCGGACGCAGATCTACTTGGCGCGGGAAGGTCAGAGCGGCACGACCGTCGTCCTCAAGACGCCTTCGGTCAATTACGAGGACGATCCCGTCTATCTCGAGATGTTCACGCGCGAGGAATGGGTTGGACAGCTCGTGACGAGCCCGCATGTTCTGAAGGTGCTGCGGCCAGCCCACGTGCGCCGGTCTCTCTACTATGTGACCGAGTACTTCGAAGGGCAGACGCTCAGGCAATGGATGCTCGATCATCCGCGGCCGGATCTCGAAACGGTGCGCGGCATCATCGAGCAGATTGCCAAAGGGCTGCGCGCTTTCCACCGCAAGGAGATCATCCACCAGGACCTCAAGCCTGAGAACGTGATGATCGACAAGGCGGGCACGGTAAAGATCATCGACTTCGGCTCGTCGCGCGTCGCGAGCCTCGCGGAGGCCTCCATCAGCGTTCAGAAGCCCGATCTGGTTGGCACGATCGACTATACGGCGCCGGAGTATCACTTGGGCGAGACGCCCACAAACCGGTCGGACATCTTCTCGGTTGGCGTCATCGCTTATGAGCTTCTGACGGGGAAGCTGCCGTACGGCCGCGGCTTCGGGCATCAGCGCGACATCGCCCGGCTGGAGTACATTCCCGCTTCGTCACTCAACGAGGCCGTTCCTCGCTGGGTTGATGCCGCGCTCGCGAGAGCCGTATACAAAAGCCCCACTCAGCGCGCCGAAGCACTTTCCGTTCTTGTCGAGGACTTGCGACGTCCGAACCCAGACTACAGAGACGAGCCGCGCGCTCTTCTGGAGCGAAACCCCGTTGCCTTCTGGCGGGGACTGTCCGTAGTCCAGCTCGTTTTGAATTTGCTGTTGCTGTACCACTTGTCGCGATGAAGGCGTTGAAGCCACGCCACTGGGCTGGGCCCTGCGTGCGCTATGGCGCGACCGCAACTGGGCTCAATTCAACGAGTGGATCTGGGCACAGCACTAGTACTCTGCCCGGATATGATTGAAAGCTACGGGGCCTTCGCTCACTGAGACACCGGTTAGCATCGAAAGCGGACGCATCGAGTACGACGCTTGCCAGTGCGACCTCATCAGCGTTGGATGTCCACGCATGGGATCGAACACCCAAGACGGGCGATTGTACGCAGTAAGCCCACATGCCGGCACTTGGCCCGAAGCCGCCCTGGCCGGCAAATACACTACTTCGGATTCTTATCGAAACTTTCGCGCGCTTTAAGAACGCGACCCATGTTCGCGATCGCCCATTCTACGACGGGCCCCATGGCGACGTTCAGAGATCGACCAAGGGCGGTCAGTTCATACTCGACCGTCACGGGCACAGTCGGGAAAGCGCGGCGGGTGAGAAGTCCGTCTTGTTCAAGCGCGCGCAGCGTTTGAGAGAGCATCTTTTGGGATATGCCGTCGATCTCGCGTTTCAACGCGCTGAAACGCTTTGGCCCATCCTCGAGCAGAGAGAGCACGAGCACCACCCATTTGTCCGAGATGCGGTCGAGTAGCTGACGCGTCGGACACTTTGCTGAGTAAGGATTCCACTTCATCTTGAGCGACCATCATGAGGTAACCACCGGGTACCTATATATCCAGATAGTGCCTTCTTTACAACAGAAACTAACATGCCAAAATCACCTTCATCGGCGCTCCCGCTGAGTTGCACGCATGAAAGGATGATGGAAATGCAAAGGATCACCGCCACGCTGGTTGCTTGCGCGCTTCTCGGAGGCTCTGCGTTTCTTGAAGCACTTGCCGCCGAGGAAAATCGGCCGCAGCAAACACAGGAGGTACAGATGTCGGACCCCAAGGCACTATTGGCACAGTTTGGCGCCAAGATTTTCGGAGAAAAGGATTTCACCGCTCTCGGTGGCCTGATGCGGGAAGACTACATCCAGCACAATCCGCTCGTCGGGCAGGGGAGCAAAGGCTTCAAGGATTTCTTCGAAGCCTGGTTTAAGGCGTCTCCGGACTTCAAGTTCGAGCTGAAGCAGATCGTATCCGAAGGCGACAAGGTGTGGGTCTACGGAACATACTCCGGGACGCACAAGGGTGACTGGCTTGGCATCCCCGCCACCGGAAAGGCTTACAAGTTCGACGCAGTGGACATCTTTCGCGTCCAGGACGGCAAACTGGCCGAGCATTGGGATGTGCTCGACGTCTACAGTCTGTTCAAGCAACTGGGCACCATCAACTAACACCTTCGGAGCCGCGCAATCGTATTGCGCGGCTCCACTATGCTGCAGAACCGTCGGCACCGCTTTCCAGCGACCACAGAGGAGAATTCCATATGGCCCAGCGTGACGCCGTTTCCCCCGCCGGTAGGCATGACCTCTTCACTTCACAGACGTATTCCGCAGCAATCAGATCAGATGATCTCCTGTTCGTGTCCGGTCACGTCGGCAGTCGCAGCGATGGCTCTCCCGAGCCGGACTTTGAGGCTCAGGTCCGTCTGGCATTCGCCAATCTTGAGGCGACGCTGCAGGCGGGAGGATGCGGGCTCGACGATATCGTCGACGTGACGACCTTTCATACCGATCCCGAAAATCAGTTCGGCACGATCATGACCGTTAAGAGCGAAGTCTTCCCGAAGGCGCCTTATCCGAATTGGACGGCGATCGGCGTCAACTGGCTTGCGGGGTTCGACTTCGAGATCAAGGTCATCGCCCGCATTCCCGGCTGAATATCAAGCAAGAATTTCGAAACAGCGCAGGCGCGCGATATGCCGTGGGGGAAATCCGCCTGGCACTGTTCGCCGCTCGCGCCGGTGTATGATCGGCGTCTTAGGAACGGCAAGAGCCGTTGGAGCAGCATGAACGGTCATCGTGATAAGATCTGCGACTTCCGCTCATGGCCCGAAGCCGACGTTGGAGCGCCTCCAGAGGCGTCCTGAATCCGACTGTGCACCACGTAGGCGTAACGATCGCAAACGCCAGCCCCTAGACCTCGCCGGCCATGTACTCCGGCAGCCAGCCTTCGGTGATCGCGGCCAGATCTGAAAGCGGCAGCGGATCCTCGCCCTTGAGCACGATGGCTTCGCCCCCGGTGCGTCCAACGATGCGCGCCGGCAATGCGAGCAGACGCGCCCGCTCGACGATCTCCTCCGCGCGCGCGGGATCGACCGCCAGCACGTAGCGGCCCTGGTCCTCGCCGAACCAGACGGCGTGATGCGGAAGCTTGCCCTCGTAGGCGAACAGCTCGACGCCGATGCCGCCCGCGCCGCTCTCGCGCGAGGACAGCGCCATCTCCGCGACGGCAACCAGGAGCCCGCCATCCGAGACGTCATGCACGGCCGATACCTTGCCCTCGCGGATCAGCGAGCGCACGAGGCGGCCCGCTTTGATCTCGTCGGCGAGATCGACCGGCGGCGGTGCGCCTTCGAGTTTTTCGCAGATGATTTGCTGATAGAGCGACTGCCCGAGCCAGCCCTGCTCGCGCCCGATGACGATCAGAAGCTCGCCCTCGCGCTTCAGGCGGATGTCGGTGATGTGCGCCACGTCGGGCACGAGGCCGACCGCGCCGATGGCGGGCGTCGGCGGGATGCCGACACCGTTGGTCTCGTTGTAGAGCGAGACGTTGCCTGACACGACCGGGTAGTCGAGCACGCGGCAGGCTTCGCCCATGCCGCGCACGGAGGCTACGAACTGGCCCATGATCTCGGGCCGCTCCGGGTTGCCGAAGTTCATGTTGTCGGTGATGGCGATGGGATCGGCGCCGACGGCGGTCAGATTGCGCCACGTCTCGACGACGGCCTGCTTGGTGCCCATCTCGGGATCGGCCGCCACGTAGCGAGGCGTCACATCGCAGGTGACAGCAAGGCCCTTCTTCGTGCCGTGCACGCGCACGACGGCCGCATCGCCGCCGGGCCGCACGATGGTGTCGCCCATGACCATGTGGTCGTACTGCTCCCACACCCAGCGGCGCGAGCAGAGCGCAGGCGAGCCCATCATCTGGCGCAGCGCGTTGAGATTGCCGTTCGGCGCCTTGACCCATTGCGGCAGCACGGGCTGCGGCGGCACCGGCTGGAACCAGGGCCGCTCGTAGACGGGCGCCGAGTCGGCGAGCACCGGTACCGGCAGGTCGGCTTCCACCTGGCCCTTGTGCTTGACGATCATGCGGCCCGTATCGGTGGTGATGCCGATGACCGCGAAGTCGAGGCCCCATTTCTTGAAGACCGCTTCCGCCTCGGGCTCGCGCCCGGGCTTCAGGATCATGAGCATGCGCTCCTGGCTCTCTGAGAGCATCATCTCGTAGGCCGTCATGTTCTCTTCGCGCTGGGGCACATGATCGAGATCGAGCTCGATGCCGACGCCGCCTTTGTCCGCCATCTCCGATGTGGAGGAGGTGAGGCCGGCCGCACCCATGTCCTGGATGGCGATGATGGCGTCCGATGCCATCAGCTCGAGGCAGGCTTCGATCAGGAGCTTCTCGGTGAAGGGGTCGCCCACCTGCACGGTCGGGCGCTTCTCCTCGCTGTTGTCGTCGAATTCGGCCGACGCCATCGTCGCGCCGTGTATGCCGTCGCGGCCCGTCTTCGAGCCGACGTAGACGACGGGCAGGCCAACGCCTTTGGCCGCCGAGTAGAAGATCTTGTCCGCTCTCGCGAGGCCGACGCACATGGCGTTGACCAGGATGTTGCCGTTGTAGCCGGCGTCGAAGTTGACCTCGCCGCCGACCGTGGGCACGCCGACGCAGTTGCCGTAGCCGCCGATGCCGGACACGACGCCTGACACGAGGTGGCGCGTCTTGGGATGTGAGGGATCGCCGAAGCGCAGCGCGTTGAGGTTGGCCACCGGACGCGCGCCCATCGTGAACACGTCGCGCATGATGCCACCCACGCCCGTCGCCGCGCCCTGGTAGGGCTCGATGTAGGAGGGGTGGTTGTGGCTCTCCATCTTGAAGACGGCCGCGTCCCCGTCGCCCAGGTCAACGACTCCGGCGTTCTCGCCCGGGCCCTGGATGACCTTAGCGCCCGACGTCGGCAGCGTCCTGAGCCAGACGCGCGACGACTTATAAGAGCAGTGCTCGCTCCACATGACGGAGAAGATGCCGAGCTCGGTCAGACTCGGTTCCCGGCCCAGGATCTTCAAAAGCCTCTGGTATTCGTCGGGTTTGAGCCCATGCCCGGCAACGATCTCAGGCGTGATCTTGGAGGTCGCGGCGTCTTGCATCCGTTGGCTTTCGTGTGCGCGAAGGAGTGACTATCGCGGTGCTTATAACGGGTGGAAACGCGCTTGTCGCTTCCGCGTGGCGGCTTGTCCCAAGGCCGCGACGGGCGGAAGGCGGCTGGCAATGCATGATCCAAGTCAACAAGGATGCGACAACGGATCAATTGCGACAGTACCGCGCTGCACAAAATTGGCCACTGCTATGCATCATCATAAATTCTCTCCGAGAACTCATAGTGTTAGAAGATCAGCAAGCCGGAACGCGGGCCACCAAGAGCCGTGCCGCGGCGATCCCTGAGCTTCTCGTTTATGAAGGAGAGAGAACCATGTTGAAGGCGACGAAGGCCGTTGCTGCAGCAGCGGGTTTGATGGGTGTTGTCACAGCGGGTGCAGTGTTCGCCGACACCGTCGGCAAGGCGGAGCCGGGTAGCAAGCACGAGATCCTGGCGCCGGGCCGGGGCGTGAGCCTGCACGTCGGCGGCAAGCACGCGGTTGGCTACTTCGAGACCAGGAACAACGCCTGCCACCTGACCGTGGTCGTGGCGGATATCTCGGGCGGAGAGACGGGCCTCGACAGCCCCGGCACCCGTTTCGTGGTTCCCGTCATGCCGGGTGCCGGCGTCCAGCTCGACGCCAGCGCCGGCCAGTCGGCCGAGTTCTTTTGCGGTCCGGGCGCCACGCGTATGAACGCACGCGTCTTCGATCGTGCGCCCTACAAGTCGTAACCAAGATGCGGCACAGTCCCAGTGCCTAAAGAGAGGGCAGGTCCAAGACCTGCCCTCGTTTTGTTCAAGCCTTGAAGATTACTGAAGAAAATTGCCGGTTGGTAGCTGTCCAATGCGGCTAATGCATTGCTGGTGAGCAAGTGCCGCACTTCCTCGCGGCAGGCGGCGCGGATATATATTCGGTCACGCGAAGCACAAACCCAGAGAGACTTTCCAATGAAAGCCGTGTTGCTCGCGCTGCTCCAGAGCCTGTCGCCCGCAAAGGGCAGTGGTCACAAGCAGCGCTGAGTTCGGCTCCCGGCGAGAGGCCGGCGAACCCGATACTCACCCCGGCCTAGCCGGGGCGAAAGTGGGGACGGACTGCAAGGTTCGTCCCTATTTGTTTGGGGAACGCTACCGGCTCTTCACGCACTTCAAGGATCGTCCTTGCCGCGAGCATGGGCCTCGGCTATCGTTTTTGCAGTGCAAAAACTGCGTCTTCGAGTCGTGGCGGCAGGCTTCGCGGCGCAACTCTGAAAAAGGCGCGATGTGTCAATAATTGTTGCCACAATCGACGTTTATCTGCTTTGCGCTTCGCGGAGTCGAGCTTCCGCGTATTGGGTGATTGGACTGTCACGGGGGAGTGCTGGATGGCGGGCTGTTGGGCACCTTGTGGGCCCATCGCGCCAGTGTTCGGCAGCGCGGCAGGACAGGGGTGGCTGTCTCCGGAATTGACGCACACATGAGCGATGATCCTGGCTTGGGCCGAGGCCCAGATCGCCGCGGGGTGCTTGCGGGCGCGGGGGCATCCGCGCTTGCCGCGTTTGCTGGAGCCGCGCTGCGCGTAGCGGAAGCTCAAGCGCAGACGCCGCCGCCTCAAGGCGAAACCTTCGCCGCTGATCATGTGCGCAAGCTCGCGCAGGAGCTGGCTGCGCGCGATTTCGCGAAACCGCGAGTCGACCTGCCCGAGCCTTTCAACGCACTCACGGCCCAGCAGTACCGCGACATCCGCTTTCGCTCCGAGGCCGCCGTCTGGCGTGGCGAGGGGCTTGGCTATGAAATACAACTTTTGCCGCTCGGCTGGCTCTACGAGACGCCGGTCGAGATCTGGGTCGTCGAGGGCGGCAACGCACGCCTTCTGCGTGCCGACAGCGCAAGCTTCTCTATCGGCCCGGCAATAGAGAAGGCGCCGGACACCGCACCGTTCGCATTCTCCGGCTTCCGCGTCGTCGGCCATCTCGACAACATCGAGACCATGAACGAGTTTGTCTCCTTCCAGGGCGCGAGCTACTTCAAGGCTGTCGGCCGCCAGCAGCAGTATGGCCTCTCGGCGCGCGGCCTTGCCGTCAACACCGCACGCCCCGTCGGCGAGGAGTTCCCGGTCTTCCGCGCCTTCTGGATCGTGAAGCCCGCGGCGGCGGCCGGCGACATCGTCATCCATGCGCTGCTCGACAGCGAGAGCATCGCCGGTGCCTACCGGTTCACCATCCGCCCCGGTCGCGCCACCGAGATCGAGGTCGACACGGTTCTCTTTCCGCGGCGCTCGTTGAACCACGTCGGCATCGCGCCGCTGACCAGCATGTATTTCCACGGACCGGGACAAGGACGGATCGAACGCGATTATCGTCCCGCCGTGCACAACAGCGAAGGCCTCGCCGTCATCAACGGCCACGGGGAGCGGCTGTGGCGCCCCCTGTCCAACCCCAAGATGCTGCAGACCAGCGCCTTCGTGGACAAGGACCTCAAGGGCTTCGGATTCGTGCAGCGCGAGCGCAGCTTCTTCGGCTTCGAGGACCTCGAGGCGCGCTACGACCGCCGTCCCACGGTGTGGATCGAGCCGCAGGAGAGCTGGGGCGACGGATACGTCGAGCTGATCGAGATCCCGATCAGCGAGGAGATCCACGACAACATCGTGGCCTACTGGAAGCCGGCCAAGTCGCTCGAACCCGGCAGGCGATACAAGTTTTCCTATCGCATGTCGTGGGGCGACGAGGTGCCGGCTGTTTGGTCAGGCGCATCGGTGGTGAAGACGCAGGTCGGAGCAGGCCGCGCACCCGACACCACGCTGTTCGTCGTCGACTTCGCGGGGCCTGCCGTTAGGGACGCGCGCGAGATGCCCGTCGCCGAGCTCAATGTCACCTCGGGCACGACTTCGGGACTGAGCGTGCAGCGTCATCCCGAAATTCAGGGCTTTCGCGTGAAGTTTGAGCTCAATGCCGCAGGAACAGACCTCGTTGAATTGCGTTTATGCCTGAAGCTGGCCGGCCAGTTGATCTCCGAGAACTGGCTCTACCGATGGACGAGAGCATGAGCGCCGAGGACCTTGTAGATGGTGCGGCGGAGGGGACCCACGCGCCGGTTCAACCCTCGAACACCCTCCACTATGATGCAAGCGATCCGGCGTTGCTGCCGGAGCCGTCTCCCGTCGAGATGCCGTTGCAGGATTTTTCGGAGCGCCCGGCGCGGGTCTGGCCGCGCCGCCGCGGCCCAGCCATTCCGCGCACCGCGGTGTTTCTCGGCGCCGCGCTGATGACGGCGGCCTTCGCCTACGAGCTCTATGGCGTCTTGTCGTTCGTGCAGATGACGCCGATCCAGCTCCTGTTCCTTGTGCTCTCGACCATCACGTTCGCGTGGATCTCGGTCGGCACGCTGTCGGCAGCGCTCGGTTTCCTGCCGCTGTTTGCCGGCGAGAAGGCCGACACCATAAACATTCCGAATGCGGATGGCCCATTGACGGAGCGCACGGCGCTGTTGTTTCCGGTCTATCACGAGGAGCCGGCCCGCATCGCGGGCACCATCTCGGCCATGGTCGAGGAGCTGGCCTCCCTCGGCAAGGCCGACAAGTTCGACATCTTCGTTCTCTCGGATACCCGTGGTGCCGATGTCGGCACGGCAGAGGAGGCAGCGTACGCCGAGTTGGCGCGCGCCCAGGCCGACCGCGCGCGCATCTACTACCGGCGCCGCATCGAGAACACCGGCCGCAAGGCCGGCAACATCAAGGATTGGGTCGAGCGCTTCGGCGGCGCCTACGAGACGTTCATCATCCTCGACGGCGACAGCATCATGTCGGGCGTCGCGCTGGTGAGCCTCGCTCGCGCCATGGAGGCCGATCCGTCGGCGGGCCTGATCCAGACTGTGCCCAAGCTGATAGGCGGCAAGACGCTGCTGCAAAGGCTCATGCAGTTCGCGGCCAACGTCTACGGTCCCTCGACAGCGGCGGGACTCGCCTTCTGGAGCAAGGACCAGGGCAACTACTGGGGCCACAACGCCATCATTCGCACGCGCGCCTTCGCGGGCTGCGCGGGGCTTCCGAGCCTGCCTGGTCCGGCACCGTTCGGCGGCCATATTTTGAGCCACGACTTCGTCGAGGCCATGCTGCTGCAGCGCGCAGGCTGGGGCGTGCACATGGCGCCCTCGATCGAGGGCTCATACGAGAGCATGCCGCCGAGCCTGACCGACCTTATCGTGCGCGACCGCCGCTGGTCGCAGGGCAACCTGCAGCATCTGGCGCTCGTCGGCCGGGCAGGCGCGCCGGGCATGGGGCGCGTGCACCTTATGATGGGCGCGCTGTCCTATCTCATCTCGGCCGTGTGGGCTGGCGCTCTTGCCGTCGGCCTCGTGCTGGCGCTGCAGGGCCAGCAGCTCCTGCCGAGCTACTTCACCGATTCGAAGACGCTGTTCCCCATCTGGCCGACCATCGATCCCGGTGCCGCCATGCGTCTGTTCCTGGCCACCATGGCGGTCGTGCTGCTTCCGAAGGCGCTGGGCCTCGCGATGGAGCTGAAGCGCGTGCGCCGCGCCCGCGAGACGTTCGGCATCCCCCGCGCCTTCGCGGGCGTGACCACGGAAACCGTGTTCTCGATGCTGTTCGCACCCATCATGATGATGACGCAGACCTCCTCTGTGCTGCAGATCCTGCTCGGCCGCGACGCCGGCTGGAAGGCGCAGCGCCGCGACGCCGCGGCGATGACGCTGGTGGAAGCCATTCGCTTCCACTGGCCGCACATGCTGGTCGGTGTCGTGGTCACCATCGTCTGCTGGGAGACTTCGCCCGGATTGCTTGTCTGGATGGCGCCCGTGGTGCTGGGGCTCGTGCTCTCCGGCCCGCTCAACTGGTGGACGTCGCAGGATGCCGGCCCCGCCTTGAGCGCGATCCTCTCGACGCCCGTCGACAGGTCGCCGGCTTCGATCGAACTCAGGACCCTACGCTACACCGAGGTCTGGCGGGACCGCCTCACCGTGCCGTCACGAGAGTCGGACGAGGCCCGCCAGAAGGAGGCCGCGCTCGCGCGCGAGCTCGTCGCCGCGTAGGAACGCGCCGAGCAGCCGCTCCATATTTCCGCTACGACTTGCTGGCCTCGTCCTTCGTCCGGCGCAGAAGCTCCGGCAAGAGATCCCGCACCCGGACCGGTTCGGCATCGAGGAACGGGATCGGCCGAGTGACCGAGATCGCGGCCGTCCCGATGCGGGCCGTAAGCGCGCCGTTGAACACGCCTTCGCCGAGCCGTCGCGACAGCCGCCGCAACAGATCCTGCCCGAGAAACTGACCGATGAGGTCGTCCGTCATGGCAACGCCGCCCGTGGCGACGATGTGAGTGACGACCATGCGCGCGAGCCGCAGCGCGCCGAGACTGCCCGGTCGCCCGCCGTAGAGCGTCGCGAGGGCGCGCAAGAGCCGGAGGTTCTCGACCGCGACGTAGAGCATCGCCACCCAGACCATGGGGCTCATGGCAGTCACCACCGACACACGCTTTGCCGACGCGAGCACGAGGCGCCGCGCCGTCGCGTCGAGCGGAGCCATCACCTCGCGGTCGGCGAGTCTGAGAAGTTCGCCCGCATCGCGCACGTCGCCCGTATGATCGCGCAGCCGTGCGAGGTGCCAGGTGAGGTCGCGCCGCCCGCGTAACGTCACCGCGAGCGCGGCGACGGTCTTGCGTTCGAGCGCCACGTCCTGCGTGCGCAGCGCCGTCTCCGCGTCGCGCCTGAGGCTCGCTAGCCGCCCGAGCCGGATCAGCCCCACGACCTCGCGCAGAACGAGCACCAGCCCCGTGGCGAGCGCAACTGCAACAAGGCTCGCGGCCGTCCAGCCGACCCAGTCGTCGCGCGCGAGCGCCGTCGAGACGAAGCTTGCGAAGCTCGCCGCGAGCGCGAGCCCGACAAGCGCCGTGACGGCCGACAGGAAGACGCCGCCGACGCTCGCGCCACTCGCAGCAGCCGGCTGCGGCGCAGCGCTCTCGAAGGCGAGATCGTCCTCGGCCGGCAACGCTGTCTCTGTGACGATCTTGGGATCGTCAGTCGAGAACACGCGCGGGCCTCGGCGCTCCGATGTCTGCGGGTCTGTCATGCGAGCCAGTCTCCGATCAGGAAGTCGAGCGCGCGGTCGAGGCGGATGTGCGGCGCGGCTGGGATCTCGCCGGACGCCTGCACGGGCTTGAGCTGCGGCGGCCGGAAGCGCAGAAACGTCAGCCCCAGCGGTGCCGTGCTGGAAAGCGCCGCGGCCGCGTCGTCCGGAAGATCGCCGGGAAAGATGGCCGCCTCGCGCCGCCCGTCGAACGTCTCGCCATCGACGCGCTCGCCGGGCAGCGGCACGCCGACGATGCACGGCAGCGTCGCGCGTCCGTCGCGAACCTGCGCCTCACGCGTGGCGCGTAACGCGGCAAGCGCCATCACGCGCGTCTCGGCGCCGGCGTCTCCGGCGCGCACCGCGGCTCGTTCCGTCAACAGACGCAGGATCGCCTCCAGCCGATCATGGCTCGTGTGGTGGATATGGTCTGCCTTCGTGGCGGCGAACAGCAGCCGGTCGATGCGCCGCGCGCCGATAAGGCTTGCGAGCCAGCTCGCAGGACCCGGGCGGAAGGCCTGCAGAACGGACGCCAGCGCCCGCTCGAGCTCGCGTACGGCCTCCGCGCCCCCATTCAGCGCGCCGAGTACGTCGACGAGCACGATCTGCCGGTCGAGGCGGCTGAAATGCTCGCGGAAGAACGGCCGCACGACGTGCTGCACGTAGCTGTCGTAGCGCCGCGCCATCATGGCCGCGAGGCTACCGCGCTCGGGCGACGCGCCCTCGGCCAAGTCGAGCGGGAAGAAAGTCAGCAGCGGCGAGCCTTCGAGGTCGCCGGGCATCAGGAAGCGACCTGGCCCGAGCGTCGCAACGACGGACTGCGCGCGGACGGCCTGCAAATAATCGGTGAAGCGACGCGCCCCGTCGAGCGCCGCGCGTTCGTCCTCGGGCGCGGCAGGATCGAGCCCCGCAACGAACGACAGCCAGTCCGAACTCGAAGCCTTGCGTGAGGGATCGCGGGCCCGCTCGAGCGCCTCTCGTGACCACGCCGCATAGTTTTGGCTGAGCATTGCGAGGTCGAGCAGCCATTCGCCAGGATAATCGACGATATCGAGATTGAGCCGGCGGATGCCGAGCGCGCGCCGGAGCGGATGCTCCGGCAGGAACGACAGCGCGACGCGCAGCTCCGCAACGCGCCGCGTGCTCTCCGGCCACGCAGGCGGATCGGCCGAGAGCGCCGCCACGTGGCTCTCGTAATCGAACCGCGGAACGTTGTCGTCGGGCTGCGGCTCGAGGGTTGCGGAAAGAAGGCGCCCGGAGGCTGCCGGCTCGAAGAAGGGCAGCCGGCCGCCCTGCGTCAGATTGCGGATCAGCGCCGTGATGAAGACCGTCTTGCCGGAACGCGCGAGCCCGGTCACGCCGAGCCGCAGCGACGGGGTGAAGAAATCCGCCAGCCGCGTGCCGGCCTGAGCCAAGCTGTCGGTCACGGTCAGGGAAAGATCGCTGGCGCGCAAGGGAAGCCTCGTTGGGTCTCCCCTAATTAGGCGGCGCGCGCCGTGGCCGCAAGGCGGCGGCTAGCCGTAGAAGACGACAAGCACGCCGGCGCTGATCACGGTGAGGCCCATGACAACCAGCGTGGCGCTGCGCAGAAACTCTTTCATTCTCTACTCCGGCGCCTGCAAGCCGCTTGCCTGCAGGCTATGCCCCAACCTATCGGGGACCGCATGAACAGAGCCTGAAAGCCTGGTCGCTTCCTGACGCGGGCAGAGTGTCAGCCTAGAACCTGATCCCACTGACACCGCTGCCGCTCAAGTCGGCAGTGTAGCAAACGAAAAACGTCCGCTGGACTGATGCCTCCTGCGCATAGTTGAATGTCCAGATGTGGGGCCAGCCAAACTCTTGCAGTGTAGCGCGAAGAGAGTCCGGCGTTTGCCACCAGCTTGTTCGGTTGTCGTACGAAGCCAACAGCGCAGTCGCTTTGCGCGCGTCATCGCCGAGATTGCCGGCCTCGGTGAAATCAGCGCCGATCTCTCCGTTCTTCTCGTAGGTTGGGGTGAGCGTATGGCGGGACTTCTCGCCGCCATGCGGATTCGCGATAGTCCGAAAAGATATGACTTCGGCTAGTCGCCCTTGCGCCGGCTCATGAAGGCGAGCCGCTCGAACAGGTGCATGTCCTGCTCGTTTTTGATCAGCGCGCCCGCGAGCGGCGGAATGATCTTGCGGCTGTCCGTTTCGCGCAGAACCGAGGGATCGATGTCCTCGTTGAGCAAAAGCTTGAGCCAGTCGAGCAGTTCCGAGGTCGAGGGCTTCTTCTTGAGCCCCGGCAGCTCGCGTAGATCGTAGAAAACGCGCAGCGCTTCCGACACCATCCGCCCCTTGAGGTTCGGAAAGTGCACCTCGACGATCTGCGTCATCGTCTCGGGGTCGGGAAATTTGATGTAGTGGAAGAAGCAGCGGCGCAGGAACGCGTCCGGCAACTCCTTCTCGTTGTTGGAGGTGATGATCACGATGGGACGCACATGGGCGCGCACCGTCTCGCCCGTCTCGTAGACAAAGAATTCCATCCGATCGAGTTCCTGCAGGAGGTCGTTCGGGAACTCGATGTCAGCCTTGTCGATCTCGTCGATGAGCAGCACGGGGCGCCGGTCGGAGACGAATGCTTCCCACAGCTTGCCGCGCTTGATGTAGTTGCGGATGTCCTTGACGCGCTCGTCGCCGAGCTGGCCGTCGCGCAGGCGCGAGACGGCGTCATACTCGTAGAGTCCCTGCTGGGCTTTGGTGGTGGACTTGACATGCCACTCGATGAGCGGAGCCCCAAGCGCGCGGGCCACTTCGAGGGCGAGCACCGTCTTCCCGGTCCCCGGCTCGCCCTTGACCAGCAAGGGGCGCTCAAGCGTGACGGCCGCGTTGACGGCCACGGTGAGGTCGCGGGTGGCGACGTAGCTCGAGGTGCCTTCGAAGCGCGCGGAGCCGTCGGCCGTGCCCGTCTCAGTCATGTGCCGGATGCTCCTTCCGTTTTCGCTGTTCGCCCCTCTTAGGCGGACCGCTCGGGAGCGGCAAGACGGTAAACGGACGCGCGCGGCCTCGGATGCCCCTGAGGCCATACAGGTCCATACAACAAGAGGTTGTAAGGGCGCGTCTGTCCGCGATCGGACGGATACCCTGCTGAAAACCTGGGCGTTATCCGGGACTTGCGGGCTTCCCGTCCCACACAGCTTTTTACACTTAAACGGCGGATTTCCTTGACATAAGCAGTCGCTACCGCCATGAGAGCGACGCCGAACGCGTGGGGCCACTTAAGCACCCGTTGGATGCGTGGGTGCACGGTGGTCACATAGTGTCCGGGAAGGCCCTTCATCGGAGGCCCCCTATGACGAAGCGCGCCACGTCGAAGCCGGTCAAATCGAAGGCCGCCGTTAAGCCTAAGGCTGCGCCCAAGGCGGCCACCGCGGCCGTGTCCGCAAGCAAGACCGCATCCGCGAAATCGAAGCCCACGCGCCCCGCAGCGAAAAGCGCGGTGGCCGCGAAGACGACAGCGCCCAAGGCGTCAGCCACAGCGGGCAAACCGAGGACCCAAGCCATCGACAAGGCAAAGGACAAGAAGCTGACGGCGAAGGCTGGCACGTCGACGATCGTGCTGCCGCCGGACTATCGTCCCTCCGAGGACGAGCCGTTCATGAACGAGCGTCAGAGGCTCTACTTCCGCCAGAAGCTTCAGGGCTGGAAGGAGGAGATCATCCGCCAGACCAAGGAGACGCTGGCGGGGCTGCACGAGGACTCCACGCAGCACGCCGACCTCGCAGACCGGGCGACCTCGGAAACGGACCGCGCGCTCGAGCTGCGCGCCCGCGACCGCCAACGCAAGCTGATCGCCAAGATCGACGCGGCGCTCGCCCGCATCGAGGACGGCACCTACGGCTATTGCGAGGAGACCGGCGAGCCGATCGGCTTGAAGCGGCTCGACGCCCGCCCGATCGCAACCCTGTCGCTCGAGGCGCAGGAGCGCCACGAACGCCGCGAGCGGGTCTACCGCGAGGACTGAGCGGGCCGACAGCCTCTCGGTGCAACCGCATGGTTCATGACCCCGTCCCGCTGCCAGCGGGACGGGGTTTTCTCATGACCTATCGTTGCCGTCGGGTGTCGCTCCGGACTCCGGCACCGCGGTGGCCGACATCCGCGCCCGCTCCTCGGCGAGACGCGTGAGCAGCGTACGCACCCCATCGAGATCACGCAGATGGATGTCGCGCTGGGGATAGGGGATCTCGATTCCCGCCTCCTTGAACGCCTTGAAGATTCTGAAGCGTAGATCCGACCGTGCGTCGCCGATCTTGTTGATATCTGGAACTATGGCAATCAGGATGAAATCCAGCCCATCGGCGCCGAAGTTGTCGAAACCCACCCACGCCGGCGGATGCTTTTGCACGAGCGGGCAGTCCTCGGCAACCTTGAGCAGAATATCCCGCACCTGCTCGGGATCGGAATTATAGCTCACGCTGATATTGATGAGCGCGCGGCCGAGCGCGTTTCGATGTGTCCAGTTGGTCAGCGTCGTTGTGATGAACTCGGAGTTCGGCACGATAAGGCTGGCGCGATCGAAGGTCTCGATCTCCGTGGAGCGCACGGAGATGCGCCGCACGAACCCGTCCTGCCCGTTGACAGTTACGCGGTCGCCAACCTTGATCGGTCGCTCGACGAGCAGAATAAGGCCGGACACGAAGTTGTTGATGATCGACTGCAGGCCGAAGCCGATACCGACCGAAAGCGCACCGGCGACGATGGCGAAATTGGTAATGTCGATGCCGCCGTAGGAGATCGCTGCCAGCGCCGCCACGATGAAACCGACGTAGCCGATCGCGGTGTGGATCGAATTTGCGATGCCCTGGTCGATCCGCTTGGATTGCGCGACGCCGCGATCGATCCAGCGCTGCGCGATCCGCGTCGCGAAAACCAGTGCGAAGAACAGCGCCACCGCCAGCAGGATACGCACGAGCGAGACGCGGAACTCGCCGATCTGGAAGCCGAACACGGCCGAGCGCATCCAGTAGAGCGCCTCCTGAGGCGTGTAACCCCAGGTGATCATGATGATCGGCAGAGCAGCGACCGCGAGTGCCGTGTTGAGCAGCACGGAGACCGCGCGCGTGATGAACGCAGCTTGGCTCTCGTCGAGGCCGACCTTCTCTTGCAGCACGGCGTCGAACGGCTTGATGCCGGTGCCGGGCGCGCCGAGAAGGGCGCGGATCGCGAGATGGAACACGAGCACCAGCGCGATGACGCTGCCGGTGAAGATCACCTGCTGTGTCAGGAACCGTCCGAGGCCGACGTAGCCGAGCAGCGAAGCGCCGAGGATGACCAGCGCCACGGCCAGCACCGGCAGCTTGATCAGATACGGCCTGAACCGCGAGCCCGTCCCCACGTTACCCGCGATCGCACCATCACCGCGCAGATCCTGGCTGTGCAGCCCGGTCGTGACTGAGCGTGGCTCGAACCGCGTGCGCACGAGCTTCAGCATCAGGACGCCGATGGCGATGCTCGCGAGCGCAGTCTCCATAATGTTGATGGAGAACGGCACGAACAGCCGGCGGATCACTTCCTGTAGGATGATGTCGGTGGCGAACACCGCCGCGATGAGCGTGATGATGCGTGTGAGCGACCGCGCTGCGGGCGTCGAAAGATCCACAAGGCGCCAAGCCGCGCGCCGTGGTTGTAGTATGGCGCGCGTTAGAGCCGCCACGCCGACGAAGATGTAGAGCGCTGGGAACGCCCGCTCCGCGATCCGCCCATACTCCCACGTCAGCAGGTTGACCCCGTCGAGCCCGATGCCGAGCACCTGCAGCGCTGCAAAGGCTGGCAAGGCGAGGAGAGGAGCCACCCATCCGACGGTCGCGGCCTGAACGAAGAACGTCGGCGGCTCGTCGCGCGGCCGGTCCAGCCGCCAGGCGAGAAACCAGTGCACAAGCGCTCTGAGCAAAGCGAACAGGAGGAAGACGCCGCCGAACAAGCCGACGACGGACATCCAGTTGCGCTGGGCGAGAGACAGCCAGGCAGATATCGACTCGCGAAGCTGCCGCCAGGCCGCTGGCGCATCGCCGATGACCCGTGTCCACAAAGTCGGCGCCACAGGCGACAGCGTGCGCTTGAACAGCTCGTTCGCGAACAGCTCCTGGCGTGCCGTCTGCAAGGCGACCAGAAGCTGGCGCGCGCGTACGAACAGAAGCTCGGTGTTCTTGAGCGCGCCGTCGATCTCGCTCGACATGGCCGTGAGACGGGCGCGCTCGGTCTTCACCTCGACCGATTCCGTCGCGTCCTTCTCGGGCGCAGGCCCCAATTTTTCGATCTGCTGGGCAAGCGCCTGCGACCGCGGCTGGAGCTTGTCGCGCGTCGCCGCGGCAGCGCGGAAGACGTTGATCAGCTCGCCGCGGATCCGCGCCAGCTCCTCGTCGTTCTGCTTGTTGCGCTCAAAGGCCTTCTCGAGCCGTTCGAGATCGGATCGAATCGTGGCGACCGGGCTCACGAGCTCTTCGAGCTCCGTCTGCTCGGCCGGCGACAGGACCGAAGGCGGCGGAGGAGGGGGCTCGGCCGGCGGCTGCTCGACGCCCGCAGGTTGCCCCTCGGGAGCCGGCGTTTGCGCCGGGGCAGGGGACGGGGTCGTTTGCTGAGCCGGAGCCGTCTGCTGGGCGGGCGCCTTCTGTGGCTGCGGTGCCGGCTGCGTCTGCCCCCAGGCGGCGGGGCCGCTGAGGCCCACGAGTATCAAGGCCGCGAGTCCGAGCGTCTTGACGCGAAGTGAATGCGGAGCCGCTTCCATTAATCGTCCTCGCAAAAGGAAAGTCCGCCCGATCTGTACGGGCCGAGAGCTTGAAATGCGGCCCAAATCCGGGCTCACGATACCAACGGCGCGGCCGCCGCCGAGTCCGGATCGCCAACAGGCGCGCCGGCATCAACCGTCTGGCGCGTTCCGGCTCGCTTACGCAAGCGTGGGATCGACGCGGCGCGCGGCCGGTGCCTCCTCGGCCCTCGGCAGGGGCTGAACGGGAGCAGGCGCGGCGATTCCGCTTTCCAGCACGATGTCGACCGGGCCGCCGGTCATGATCAGGTGCTCCACGTCGTCACGCCGGATGAGAATGAGGCGGCGCCGGTTGTCGAGATTGAACTGCTCGGTAATGGAGAGGCGGCGCAATGGCTTGGGGCCGAATAATGAGCTGACCGCTGAGATCGGCGCGCCGCCGCCGAAGTAGGTGCGAACCGCATAGGCGCCGCCGATCATGGCGACCGCGAGGAACAACACGATCGCGAGGTAATAAAGCATGTCCCACATGAACGTTCGTGCGCGCAGGTTACCCGGCGCGGTCTCCCAGCCGCTGTCTCGTGCCCCGTATAGCCCGGAATTTATGCCATTTTAACCCTATTGATCGAAGTGTGGATTTAACGACGCAGGGACAAGTCGCCGACCGCTTTCGGTGCTTGTCTCCCGCGTCACGAAACGGCACGGCACGGGCTGGTTTGCGTAGCGTATGAGTACCCGAGGTCCCATGAAGACATCCGAGGCGTCTCCTCCGGAGAATCAGATAGCTTTTGCCTTCATGAGCGAAAGCGATGTCCGCCAACCCCGAGCCGGCGTGGCGGACGCCCGCGCCCTCGCTGGCGGCGTCCACGAGCCCGGTGTCATTCCGATCATCGCCGCGTCCCTGGCCGTCGGCGCGCTCGTGCTTGCGCTCGTTGCCTCCCCATCCCGCGAGCCGCTGCTCCTGACACTGCTCTCGGTTCTGGCCATGCTCGGCCTGTTCGCCACCTTCGGCTACGTCGCAGGTCATATCCGCGTCGGCGAGCGCGTCCGCGATGACGACCTCGTGCGCGCCTTCGCCAACAGCCTCGACGACGGCGTGCTCGTCACCCGCCGCGACGGACGTCCGCTCTACGCCAATCGGGCGCTCGCCGACATGGTCGGCATGACGGCGGCCGGCGAGATCAAGGCGCTCGAAACCCTGTTCGCCAGCGACCCGCGTGCCGCCGCCGCCTACTTCCGCCTCGAGCGCGCCGCCTCGCGCCGTGAGCCCTGGCGCGAGGAGATCGAGGTGAAGCCCGATGGGCAGGGGCCGCAGATCTTCCGCGTGGCGCAGCGCCCGTGCTTCGTGCCGGGCCACGACCGTGAGCTTGGCCCCATGGCGCTGTGGACGGTGACCGACGTCACCGCCGAGCGTGCCCGCCAGGTCAGCGCCGTCGCGACGCTCGAAGCTACCCTGGAGCGCCTGGACAGCCTGCCGGCCGGTCTCATGGAGATCGACAGCCGCGGCACCATCCGCCGTCTCAACGCCACGCTGCTGCGCTGGCTCGGGCTCGAGCCGCAGAGCCTCTCGCATCGCACCCTGCGCCTAGCCGACATCGTGACGCCCGAGGGCGCCGAAATGATCGCCAACGCTGCCGCGGCCTTCTACACGAGCGGGCAGGGCATCGACCTCGACGTGTCGATCGACAAGGGCGCGCAGGTGCCGCTGCGCTTCTTCGCCCGCCGCGACAATCAGAGCGGGCTGCTCGTTGCCGCCTTCCGCCGCGAGGGCACGACGGAGGATGGCCCCGCGGCCGCCGAGGTGCGCTTCGCGCGCTTCCTGCAGTCCTCGCCGTTCGGTATTGCGACCATCGGCGCCGACGGTCGCCTGGTCAGCACCAACGCCGCCTTCGCCCGCATGATCCCCGATGGCGCCGCGGTGGTCGGCTCTTCGGCCGCGGACGTGCTGTGCCGCTTCGCCGATTCCGACATGCGGACCGCCGTCGAAGGCGCCCTGGGCCAGGCCCTCGCAGGCGCCGCGAGCCCGACGCCGGTCGATATTACCGTCGGCCCCAAGAGCGAGTTCTCGCGCCGGCTCTATCTCGCCTCGCTCAATAACGCTAAGGACGCTCGCGAGGCGGCCATCCTCTATCTGGTCGACGCGACCGAGCAGAAGGCGCTGGAGGCCAAGTTCGCCCAGTCCTCGAAGATGGAGGCCGTGGGCAAGCTCGCGGGCGGCATCGCCCACGACTTCAACAACGTGCTGACGGCGATCATCGGCTTTTCGGACCTCTTGCTGCAGACGCACCGGCCGACCGACCCCGCGCACAAGGACATCATGAACATCCGCTCGAGCGCCACGCGCGCCGCGGGTCTCGTCGCCAAGCTGCTCGCCTTCTCGCGCCGGCAGACGCTGCAGACAGAGCCCTTGCAGCTCGGCGAGGTGCTCGGCGATCTCGCGCCGCTGATGAAGCGGTCCATCGGCGAGACCATCGAGCTCAAGATGCCGACGGGCCGCGACCTCTGGTACGTCAAGACCGACCGCACGCAGTTCGAGCAGGTGATCATCAACCTCGCCGTCAACGCACGCGACGCCATGCCGGACGGCGGCACGCTCTCGATCTCGACGCGCAACGTCTCCGAGCGCGAAAGCCAGAAGCTCGACTACCACGGCATGGTCGTCGGCGAGTACGTGCTGGTCGAGGTATCCGACACCGGCTCCGGCATGTCGCCTGAGGTCATGTCCAAGGTGTTCGAGCCGTTCTTCACCACCAAGGGTGTGGGCAAGGGCACGGGCCTCGGCCTCTCGACCGTCTACGGTATCGTCAAGCAGACGGGCGGCTTCATCTATCCGGAAAGCACGGTCGGGCGTGGCACGACCTTCCGCGTCTACCTGCCGCGCTATGTGCCCGACGACGAGGAGGCACTCGCCACCCAGAAGGCGGCCAAGAAGGAGCGTCCGCAGGACCTCACCGGCTCGGGCCGCGTGCTCTTGGTCGAGGACGAGGATGTCGTGCGCTCGTTCGCCGCGCGCGCGCTGAAGCGCCAGGGCTACGAGGTGCTTGAAGCCTCTACCGGCGTCGAGGCGCTGGAAGTGATGGAGCGCTACGAGGACAGCGTCGACATCGTCGTCTCGGACGTCGTGATGCCCGAGATGGACGGCCCGACGCTTTTGAAGGAGCTGCGCAAACGCAACCCCGAGCTCAAGATTATCTTCGTCTCGGGCTATCCGCACGAAGCCTTCGAGACCAGCCTCGACAAGGACGAGCAGTTCGCCTTCCTGCCGAAGCCCTTCTCGCTGCCCCAGCTCGCCGCGAAAGTGAAAGAGCAGCTCGCCCGCTGACGCACGGCGACCCTGCTTGGCCGTTCCGCTTTTTGTTGAATTGCGGAGCGGCCTTTAGCTTTTTGTTTGGTGTACTTTCTTTTGGAAGCGGCCTAGGTCGGCACGTCGCTTTCGGGCAGCTCGCGCTCCAGGATGCAGTGTCCTTCGCCGGCAACCTTTTCGCCGTCGATACGAAGCCCGCTATCGGGACGCCGCACCATCTCTTCGCACGCAGAAGCCGTAAGTCCCCGCTCCATGATGAAGAGCTGCGGGGTGCCGCTGATCATGACCATGACAACGAATGCATACATGGCAAAAACCAACGCTATGGCTCATTGAATGTTCCGGACCCTTGGCGATCTGATCTCCGTCAGGATCCGAGGTCAATATTGCCCCGAACTTCATGTCGAAGATCTGTCCCATCGGCCGTCAGTACCATGCGGACCTTGAGCGTGCCTTGACCGGCCAGCTTGTGCTCACGCACGACGCGCTCGATCTCCTGCTGGGAGGAAATGCCGACCTCCTTCAGAAAGCGGCGCAGCGAAAGGTTGAATGTCTCGTTCTCCATCGTGGTTCTCCTTCCGCTTCAGAAACGGCGGGACGCCCAGCCAAGTTCGTGTCCTGCCGATCACGCCTGCCGTGCCTTCCGTCTTACCCGCCTTGCCTTCCGTAGGAAACGCTCATTAAGAAGCGAGAATTGCCGTTTGCCCCCATCAAGCCTGTGTCTGCAACCGGAGAATGCGATGAGGTCCGTCCGAACGCTCATTCTGACCGTTAGCGCGCTTGTGCCGGCTTGGCTGCCACTCGCCACCGCCTCTGCGGCGCGTGCCGAGCCCCCCACTCTCGTCGAGAAGCTCAACGCCTACGTTGGGTGCATCAACCGCCTGTCGGAGCGGGCTTATGACTCCCGTGAGCGCTACGTGAGCTGGGTGGGCAAGAAAGGTCCGACCGGCAAGGAGCGGATCATCTATGGCACCTACACCATCTACGACACGTCCGACTGCAAAAGTAGCGTGGAGAAGGCAAACACCCTCGAGCCCCGCGACGCCGCGCTCGAGGCCGCGGCCTCGGCCTACGTCACGGCCGTCGTGGCACTGGAGCCACTGCTGAAGGAGGCGGACGACTACTACACCCAGGAAGACTACAAGGACGACAAGATGGCCAAGGGCAAGGCCATGCATCCGCGCCTCGTGGCGGCCTGGGACACGTTCGCGAGCGCCGACCAGAAACTGCGCGCCGGCATCGACGAGATCCAGGACAAGATGGCGGCCGAACGCCTCACCGAGATCGAGAGGAGCGAAGGCCGCAACGCCCGCTACCACGTCGAGGCGCTGATGATGCACGCCAAGCGCGTGATGCGCACGCAGAGCGCCGAACGCCCGGAGCTTGCCGGGATGACGGCAGCGGTTGGCGAGTACGACGAGATCGTCAAGGCGACAGAGGCCTTTGCCGAGGCCAACAGGGAGCAGAAGATCGGCTCCATGTTCGTCAGCTCGGCGAAGTCGTTCCTGGTCACCGCCAAGCAACTGATGCGCCGCATACGGGATAAGGTGCCTTACAGCAGCGGCGAGAAGATGATCCTCAACTCTGGCGGTGGCGCCTGGATGGTGGAGGGCTCACCCGCGCGCATGATGCGCGACTACAACGAGTTGGTCACGAGCTACAACCGCGGCGCGAGCTTCTGAGGCGGAGTCATGCATTGTCACCGGGTGTCGCGGTCGAACACCTCAAGCAGCGTGTCAGCCATCTCGTCGGCGGTCGCTATGACGGCGGCATTGAGGCCGTAAGCGAGTTCGGCCTCCTTCAGGGAAACCATGCCCTCGAGCGGACCGCCGAGGGGGAGGGCGCCGATGCGCACCGGCGTGGGGCGATCCACCGGAGCCGTCTGGCCACCAGCAGACGGACCCGTCGCCGCGACCGCAGACGCGATCTCGCTGAGCTTCCGGCTTTCGACCTGAAGCGCGTTCGACGCGATGGCGATGACGTGCAGCATGGTAGGGCAGGGACCTTGGAGGCTCGCACCCAGCAGTCTCGCGGCCGCCGCCTAAGGGGTGGTTAAAACAGATCTGGACCGTATTTGACCAGTTGACGTATGTGACCCTTTGCTGTATGTTGGTTCTCAGATGGAGGGAGAGCCGACATGGCCAAGCCGATCACGATTATCGAGTTCATGCAGATGTTCCCGGACGACGACGCTTGCCTTGACTTTCTGTTCAAGGAGCGGTTCGGCGCGGATCACGAATGCTCGCGCTGTGGCGAGACGGGCAAATGGAAAAAGCTCGCAAAGATGCCCGCCTACACCTGCCAGTGCGGCAACCACGTGCACCCGATGGTAGGCACGCCATTCCACAAGTCGCATACGCCGCTCCAGAAGTGGTTCTATGCGATGTACCTGTTCACGACGACGCGCCACGGCGTGCCCGCCAAGGAGCTGCAACGCCAGCTTTCCGTGAACTACAAAACCGCTTGGCGCATGGGTCACGAAATCCGCAAGTACCTCGGTCTCGTCGACGGCGACGGCCCGCTCTCGGGTCATGTTGAGGCCGACGAAGCTTATGTCGGCGGTCGTCGTAAGCGCACCCGTGGCCGCAAGGGCGTTGTGCTGGATAACAAGACGATTGTCGTCGGCATGGTGGAGCGCGATGGCCGGTTGCTGACCAAGGTCGTGCCCGACACGTCGCGCAACTCGCTGGAAGTCACAGTGACCGAGAACGTTGCCCCCGGCTCGCGCATCTCAACAGACGAGCACCTTGGCTATTCCGATCTCGACAAGTGCGGGTTCCAGCATGAGACGGTGCAGCACAAGAGGGACGAGTACGTTCGCGGCGACGTGCACACGAACACGATTGAGAGCTTCTGGTCGATGCTGAAGCGTTCGATCCGGGGCACGCACATTCATGTGTCGCGCCAACACATGCCTAAGTATCTCGCCGAGTTCGAGTTCCGGTGGAACCTGCGCCGCCAGCCCGAGGCGATGTTTCCTCTCCTTCTAAAGCGCCTTGGCTCATAGCCTGAAGGAGCTTCAGGAAGCGCTCGCGGTCGGCTTCTGCGGGGTGTTCCTCGCAGAAGCGTTTGAAGTCGCCGCTCTGGCGAGCCTCTTCAAGGCTCAAATACTTGCCTCTAGACATCACTCTCATCATGGGATGTTTGGTCGATGATTTCCGTGAGTCGCAGTTGGCCATCATCTTTCTTCTTGTATCCCAAGTGGGCAAGCACGACCGCGAATACGAGGGACGCCATCGAAAACCCAGTCCAGACGTCGGCGTTCCAACCGTGGAGAACCAGCCGCCCAAGACCACTTAACGCGAATCCACCGAAGGCCGCTGCCCAGCTATAAAAGCGGTTCGCTTCTTTGCCTGAGCCAAGCAAGTCCTCTAGTTCGCGTCGCGTTGCGGGGTAGCCTTTCACAGTGCGCCTCCCAGGATCGACGTCCATGGAGAAGCGCGGACGGCCGCCGCTCGGGCGCCTGGATCTACCAGTCGATCCACCAGAGAGGGTGGAACCGCCGCCGGAACCCCCACCGCCTTGACCGCTATCTGAAGTCGCCCCCATTTTTCTACCGCTCCTGGCGGGAGGCTTTGTCCGCGAGTTCCATCAGCGTCTTTTGGACGGCCTGTGCGCCAGCGTTGGTCTCGAATAACTGTATGATCAGGTGCGCGAGAGAAAGCGCGTCCGATGTCGGCATTACGAGCGCCGACGTAAACACGGTATTTTGGTCCTGATCGCCGACAACATGCTCCCCAAGGGCAATTCTGGTTGTTATCGGGCCCATGGTGACGTTGAACCGGTTTACGAAGGTTGGGACTAGGTCCAATCCCGGCACATCGTCTTTTGTGACGACTTGTTTGATGTTCTGATCGGCCATGCAGCGTCCTCCGGAGTTTCGTGCCTGTCATAGCACGACTCCGGAAGCGCGTAGGTGCAGACTAGCGCAATACAGTCTGAACCCTGATAATATGCAGCACCGCTTGCTCAGGGGGAGGCAGCGCGATGCTAGCCATTGTTCGCAGGTACGCAGTAGGACTCGCACTTTCTGGCGTGTACTTAGCCATTGGCGCAGTGCTTGTATGGAGTTCTCCATCACGACATTCCCCACCACCAAGCAAACAGCCCCAAGCCAATCAGACCGCAACCACCGAGGGCCAGCCCACGATCGCGCACGCCGATCAACCACCCTCCGAGTCCGATGACGGCGGCGGAGAACACAAACAATGGACCGACACGTGGATGGTCCGTCTTACTGGGATTTTGGCGCTGATAGCCTTCGTCCAAGCGGTGCTTTTCGTTCAACAGTTGAGGTTCATACGCACCAGTCTGCGTGATGCGGAAAGCGCCGCCAACGCTGCGGTCTTTGGCGCTCTCGCTGCTAGAGATACCGCCGCTGCTCTTTTGGAGGGCGTGAGCATACTTCGCGACGAATTCTTCGCGTCTCACCGACCCAAACTCATTGTGCACAGCGCCTACTTGACGACCGCTTCTAATCCGCGCGTCTTGGGTGCCAGGGTCACCGTGGCTAATGCCGGAGAAAGTCGAGCGGCGAACATCATGGTCAGCGGCGCAATCTATGAGAACCTTGGCGCCCTTCCAGTCATTACGAACATTGCAGATGCGCCCCACGAGCTTGAGGCAGGCCAGTCCGGGGCGTTTCAAATAACGTCTGCCATCGACTTCGAAAAAGTCCTCTTCAACGATGCTCTGCGGGATAAAGCCTCCGCGGAAACCGAGGAATATCTCTTGGTCGGGATTGTTAGGTACACCGACGAACGCGGGGCGCAGCGACAAATGGGTTTCCAGCGTACGTGCATCGACCTCGCTTGGGCCAAAGTGCCCGACAGCGATCACGAATATTCCTACTAGGCCGCCCTGTCGGAGCCGCCATAGTATTCTTCGTTTACATACGTCAACTGGCCAACCACGATCTGGACTAATGAGAACAAAACAAGTACAATTTATCCAAAGCGTCGAGTCGCCGATCAACGGTTAACATGCCATAAGGTGCCACATGACCAAGCCGGAGCTGCATGTCGTCGAAGGGGGAAAGATGGATAAGAAACAGGCGCTGGAAGCTGCGCTGGCACAGATCGACAAGAACTTCGGCAAGGGCTCGATTATGCGCCTCGGGGCCTCCGACCGCTCGATCGACATCGAGGCCATCTCGACCGGTTCTCTGGGCCTCGATATCGCGCTCGGCATCGGTGGACTGCCCAAAGGCCGCGTGGTCGAGATCTACGGCCCCGAATCCTCGGGCAAGACGACTCTCACGCTGCAGGTGATCGCCGAAGCACAAAAAAAGGGCGGCATCTGTGCTTTCGTCGACGCCGAGCACGCGCTTGATCCGACCTATGCCAGGAAGCTCGGCGTCAAGGTGGAAGACCTCCTGATTTCCCAGCCCGATACCGGCGAGCAGGCGCTCGAGATCGCCGACACGCTCGTGCGCTCGGGCGCCATCGACGTACTGGTGATCGACAGCGTCGCCGCGCTGACGCCAAAGGCCGAGCTCGAAGGCGAGATGGGCGACTCTCTGCCGGGTCTGCAGGCGCGCCTCATGAGCCAGGCCCTGCGCAAGCTCACCGCCTCGATCAACAAGTCCGGCACCATGGTGATCTTCATCAACCAGATCCGCATGAAGATCGGCGTCATGTTCGGCAACCCCGAGACGACGACCGGCGGCAACGCGCTGAAGTTCTATTCCTCCGTGCGCCTCGACATCCGCCGCATCGGCCAGATCAAGGAGCGCGAGGAGACGATCGGTAACCAGACCCGCGTCAAGGTGGTGAAGAACAAGGTTGCCCCGCCGTTCAAGCAGGTCGAATTCGACATCATGTATGGCGAGGGTATCTCCAAGACCGGTGAGCTTGTCGACCTCGGTGTCAAGGCGGGCATCGTCGAGAAGTCCGGCGCCTGGTTCTCCTACGATGGCCAGCGCATCGGTCAGGGCCGCGAGAACGCCAAGCTGTTTCTGAAGGAGAATCCCAAAATCGCGGCCGCCATCGAGAAGGCGATTCGTGCCAGCGCCGGCCTGATCGTCGACAAGATGCTGGCTGAGCCCGAGTCCGGCTCTGCCGACGACGGCGAGGAGCCTGACGAGGACGGCGTGCTCCCGGACGTACCGGAATCCGCCAAGAAGGGCGCCCGCTCGAGCGGCAAGCGCTGATAGCGCCTGGGCCTTGGACGCGGCGGGCGCGAAATCCCGCCGCCTTCGGCCGGTCCAGCCGCTCGAATGGAGGTACGGCATACCGGCGCGGCTTGGGCAACCTGGCCTGCGCCGTTTGCGTTCCTGGACAAGCCCCCGGTAGGCCCGCTAAAAGCGGGTGCAACGGCCAATCGGCGCCCTTGCGACTGCCTCGACCAGGGGCAATCTGACTCCGTTTTGCCGGCTGTTTTGCGCAGCTAAAGCTTCGCTTGAACAGCCGGCATCCACGCAAGTATCCACACCTGCCGGTGAGATATCGTGGATCCCAGTCATCCATGCGGAGCATGACTTCGCCATGACGCCGGGATGACGCTGTGATGTGACATGGGCGTCGGCCGGCACACGACGACGGCGAAAACACGCGGATCGATAAATGACTGGCGTCAACGAGATCAGACGAGCGTTCCTCGATTACTTCAAGGCGGAGGGCCACGAGGTGGTGCCCTCGTCGCCGCTCGTGCCGCGCAACGATCCGTCGCTGATGTTCACCAACGCCGGCATGGTGCAGTTCAAAAACGTCTTCACCGGCCAGGAGACGCGCCCCTACGTGCGTGCCGCGTCCTCGCAGAAGTGCGTGCGCGCCGGCGGCAAGCACAACGACCTCGATAATGTCGGCTACACGGCGCGCCACCACACCTTTTTCGAGATGCTCGGCAACTTCTCGTTCGGCGACTACTTCAAGGAGCGCGCCATCGAGCTGGCCTGGAACCTCATCACCAAGGAGTTCGGGCTCGATGCCAAGCGCCTGACCGTCACCGTCTACCACGAGGACGACGAGGCCCACGCCATCTGGAAGAAGCTCGCTGGCCTTCCCGACGAGCGGCTGATCCGCATCGCCACCAAGGACAACTTCTGGCAGATGGGCGACACCGGCCCCTGCGGCCCGTGCACCGAGATCTTCTACGACCACGGCCCCAGGATTCCGGGCGGCCCGCCGGGCTCGCCCGACGCCGACGGCGACCGCTTCATCGAGATCTGGAACCTCGTCTTCATGCAGTACGAGCAGCTCCCCACGGGTGAGCGCATCGACCTGCCGAAGGCGTCCGTCGACACCGGCATGGGCCTCGAGCGCATCGCGGCCGTCTTGCAGGGCGTGCACGACAATTATGACATCGACCTGTTCAAGAATCTGATCGCCGCCATCCGCGACGAGAGCCGCAAGCTCGGCGCCAGCGACAATCCCGAAGGCGTCGACGTCACGCCCGCACGCCGCGTCATCGCCGATCACCTGCGCGCGACGAGCTTCCTTATTGCAGACGGCGTGCTGCCCTCGAACGAGGGGCGCGGCTACGTGCTCCGCCGCATCATGCGCCGCGCCATGCGCTACGCTCACCAGCTCGGCTGCGCCGATCCGCTGATGTACCGCCTCGTGCCCGCGCTCGTCCGCGAGATGGGCGCCGCCTATCCCGAGCTCGGCCGCGCTGAGGCGCTGATCGAGGAGACGCTGAAGCTCGAAGAGACGCGCTTCAAGAAGACGCTCGGCAACGGCCTGAAGCTCCTGGGCGAAGCGTCTTCCGGTCTCGGCAAGGGCGCAACATTCCCGGGCGACGTCGCCTTCAAACTCTACGACACCTACGGCTTCCCGCTCGACCTCACCGAGGACGCGCTGCGCGCTCGCGGTATCGCCGTTGATACCAAGGCCTTCGACGCGGCCATGGACAAGCAGAAGGAGGAGGCCCGCCGTGCCTGGAAGGGCTCGGGCGAAGCCGCGACCGAGGAGATCTGGTTCGAGATCAAGGAAGAGATCGGCGCGAGCGAGTTCCTGGGCTACGACACCGAGACCGCCGAGGGCGAGATCCGCGCGCTCGTGCGCGACGGAAAGCCGGTCAAATCGCTGAAAGCGGGCGACGAGGGCGCGCTCGTTCTTAACCAGACGCCGTTCTACGGCGAAAGCGGCGGTCAGGTCGGCGATCAGGGGCTGATCAAGGGCACAAAGGGCGCGCTGTTCCGCGTCACCGACACGCAGAAAAAGCTTGGCGACCTCTTCGTGCACATCGGCAAGGTCGAGAAGGGCAGCTTCAAGATCGACGACGCCGTGGAGCTCGAGGTCGATCATACGCGCCGCACCGCCACGCGCGCCAACCACTCGGCGACGCACCTTCTGCACGAGGCGCTGCGCCAAGTGCTCGGGCCGCACGTTGCCCAGAAGGGCTCGCTCGTCGCGCCGGAACGCCTGCGCTTCGACTTCGTGCATACGAAGCCGATGTCCGCCGACGAGATCGCGGCCGTCGAGCGCCTCGCCAACGAGTTCGTGCTCGAGAACGGCCCGGTCGAGACGCGCCTGATGGCGCTCGAGGATGCCAAAGCCTCCGGCGCCATGGCTCTGTTCGGCGAGAAGTACGGCGACGAGGTGCGCGTCGTGTCGATGGGCGGACTCGGAGATAGCGGCCTGAAGCCAGGCACCAACAAGGCCTGGTCCGTCGAGCTGTGCGGCGGCACGCACGTGCGGCGCACGGGCGACATCGGCTTGGTCAAGATCGTGGCCGAGAGCGCGAGCGCGGCGGGCGTGCGCCGCATCGAGGCGCTGACCGGCGATGGCGCGCGCGGCTATCTGGCCGACGCCGACGCCCGACTCAAGGAAGCAGCCAGCGTGCTGAAGACGCGGCCCGAGGACCTCGTCGAGCGCCTGAAGGCGCTGGTCGAGGAGAGGAAGCAGCTCGAGCGTCAGCTCGCCGACACCAAGCGCCAGATCGCCCTCGGCGGTGGCGGCGCCGGCAATGGCGCACCGGCTGCCGATGCGGTGCGCACGATCGGCAGCGTCAAGCTGCTGGCCCGCTCGGTGCAGGGCCTCAATCCGAAGGACCTGCGCGGCCTCGTCGACGACGGCAAGAAGCAGGTCGGCTCGGGCGTGGTTGCCATCGTCGGCGTCACCGAGGACGGCAAGGCCGGCATCGCGGTTGGCGTGACGGAAGATCTGGTGAAGACCTGGAGCGCCGTCGATCTGGTACGCGCCGGCGCTGAAGCCCTTGGCGGCAAGGGCGGCGGCGGCCGCCCCGACATGGCCCAGGCGGGTGGTCCGGATGGCGCCAAGGCCGCGGACGCGCTCGCCGCCATCGAAGCCCGTCTCGGCGCCGCCTAACAGCAGGTCCGGCCCCGTCGGGCTTGCAACCCAAGAGGGTATATGACCGTGTTGCTGCGCGCAGGACTGGCACGCGAATTCTGCAGCCCGCCGCGGCAAGTGGTCCATTGACCCAAGTCAGACGACATCCTATCTGAGCGCCGAATCCCGCGGACTAGGGGATCGCCCTAGGTCCGAAACGCCAGCCGACTCTGTTAAAGCTGTGCGCCGGGGAAAACGGAACACGATAGAAAACCATGCGTACATCCTCGCGCGCTGCGGCGCGTATTGGCCTTTTTGCTAGCGCACTGCGGCAAGGCTTGTTTCGTCTGATCTACGGCAAACGCTGGGCCTGTACCCGCTACCAGCGTCGCCACGCAGCGCTGGCCGGCCCGCGTCCGGGCGCTAACCTAGGCTAAAGCCAGAACTAAGAGGCTAAAGCCAGAACTAAGGTCGACGCTCAAGCGGCCGTGCATACGAAGCGCGACGGCTACTCGCGCTTGAAGATCTTGTCGACGACACGATTGGCCCAACGCCGCGAATGCAGGTGGGACGCAACGTCCGCCGGATCGTAAACAGTGGCTACCCACTCGTAGAACGCGATCGGCGTCTTCTCGGCGTAGGCGAGATAGCTGTCGAAGAAGAGATCGAGAATGCCTGTATCTGCCTGCCGGATGTGTCCGTAGCGCAGCGAAAGCTGCCGCCGCGCGTCTGAGATCGGCGCGCCATGACGCGTGTGGAGGTAGAGCACGCTCATGAGCCCGACACGGTCGGCGCCGGACTTGCAGTGCATGAGCATGGGATATTCGACGTTGGCGAACAGGTCCCGCGCCGCCAGCACCTCCGCACGCGTCGGTGCCGCGCGCGAGCGGACGCGGAAGTCGACGAGGTTGAGCCCTGCTTTTCGGCTTGCGGCGCGCTCGAACACGTAGGTCGAAGAGCGGGTGCGCCCGCGCAGGTTGACGATGGTCCGAATGCCGCGCCGTTTGAGGTCGCGGATCTGGTGCGGCAGCGGCTGCGCCGCGCGCCAGGTCTCCTCCGACAGCCGGTGGCGGTTGGGAAACATCAGGCGAATGAACAAGTGGTCGAGCAGCAGCATGTCGAGGTAGCGCGCGTGCGGCGTGGCGCGCGCCCGCCAGGAGCGTGGCAGCACCGAGCTGACCGCCCGCACGCCCGTCCACGCCGCGCGACGAGCCGCCCGCTTTGCCCGTTTCGTGAGACTTGCCATCCGCGCGTGACGTTCTGCCTGAGAGACGATGTGTCGAGGTGAAAAGCCCCCCGGGAACCCCGAGATCCCGAGCTTCGGGTGCGTAGCACTATACCGCGCGCTCTGTCGAACCCGTTGTTCATGGGCGTTGCCCGGCGGTTGCGTTACGTGCGTATTCCCTATAGGAAAATTGGCGTCAAATCGCGCGGGTTGCGCCGCGTGCGGCTCGAGGATGGAGGGGCGACCGAGGCCGATCGATGGCACCATCGCCACAACAAGACTCGAGATTGGGCCGCCTCGCCGGGCGCCTCGGAGCCCGCTACACGCGCTTCGTGCTCCGAACCTCGACCGTGACCATCGAGCCGCCGGATATGGTGGCGCGAGCCAACGCTGTGCAGCCATTCATCCTCGCCATGTGGCACGGACAGTTCGTGCTCATGCCGACGCTGCACGAGATCAATGGCAAGTCGTATCCGGTTTCGGCCATCGCCGCCAAACACCGGGACGCCACTGCGATCCGAACGTTGCTGCGCGAGTTCGACATCGAGGTCGTGCAGGGCGCCGGCGCTGGCGTGCGTAAGCGCGACCGGGGAGGATCCGCTGCACTAAGGATAGCTCTGCGCCAGCTCAAGGCCGGGAGCACGTTCTCGATCACCGCAGACATCCCGCCTGGGCCGGCGCGGAAAGCCGGGATGGGCATCGTGACTCTGGCCAAGTTCTCGGGCCGCCCGATTGTGCCGTTTGCCGTCGCGACCTCGCGCTTCCTGGTGTTCCCGACCTGGAGCCGCCTGACGATCAACCTGCCGTATTCGAAGCTGGCCTACGTCATGGGCGAGCCCATTTGGGTGCCAGCCGACGCGGACGAGGCCACACTCGATACCTATCGCCGCGAGGTGGAGGCGGGCCTGAACGACGTGACCAAGCGTGCCTACGACATCGTCGGCGGCAGCCTCGCGCGCGTGACGCCTCCCGCGCCGCCGGAGCCCCTGACAGGGCCGGCGCCCGAGGGGCTGGCGCTCAAAGCTTACAGCGCCGGCACGCGCCTCCTGACCCTTGTCGCGCCCGCGATGCTCGCCGTGCGCGGGCGCCAGGGCAAAGAGGAAGCCGAGCGCCGCGGCGAGCGCTACGGAAAGGCGAGCCTGCCGCGCCCTGACGGTCCGCTGATCTGGCTGCACGCCGCGAGCGTCGGCGAGACCAACGCCGTGCTGCCCGTCATCGAGCACGTGCTCGCCAAGCGGCCGGACCTCTCCGTGCTGTTGACCACGGGCACCGTGACGTCGGCCGCCATGGCGCGACGCCGCCTGCCGCCGCGGGCGTTGCATCAATATATCGTGCTCGACGCGCCGGACTACGTACGCGCCTTCCTCGATTACTGGCAGCCGAATACTGCGGTCTTCGTCGAAAGCGAGATCTGGCCGAACCTCGTACTCGAGGTCTCGCGCCGCTCCATTCCGCTGGCGCTGATCAACGCCCGCATGTCGTCGCGCAGCGCGCGGCGTTGGGCTTGGCTCAAGGGCCTGTCGCTGCCGCTCTTCTCGCGCTTCGATCTCGTGCTGACCCAGAACGAGCCGTTTGCGCGCACGCTCTCGCGTCTTGGCGCCCGCAACGTCCGCGCCATCGGCAACCTGAAAATCGACGCTCCGCCCCCGGTGGTCGACGCCGTCGAGCTCGACAAGCTGCGCCAGGCGCTGGCCGGCCGCAGCGTTCTGGTGGCGGCGAGCACACACGACCCCGAGGAAGAGACGATCGCCGACGCGCACCGCCTGATTGCCTCCCGCCTGCCTGGCTTCTGCACCATCATCGCGCCGCGCCATCCGGGGCGTGGCAAGGGCATCGCCGAGATGCTGCGCGCCAAAGGCTTCACCGTGGCGCTGCGCTCGGCCGGCGAGCGACCGAACGAGACCACCGATATCTACATCGTCGACACCATCGGCGAGCTCGGCACGCTCTACGCGCTGACCGACGTCGCCTTCGTTGGCGGCTCGCTCATTCAGCACGGCGGCCAGAACCCCATCGAGGCCATCGGCCACGGAGTCGCGGTGCTGACCGGCCCGCACTGGACCAACTTTCGCGATATCTACCGCGCGCTTCTGCGCCACAAGGGCGCGCGCGAGGTTGCCAACGCCGGAGAGCTTGCGACGGCCATCGAGGAGATCCTGACGCGAGAGGACGAGCTTCCGCGCCTGCGCTCCGGCGCCAAGACGGCGCTCGCCTCGCTGGCGGGCGCGCTGGACGGCACGGTCGCTGCGCTCCTCGAGCTGTTGCCGGCCCCGACGCAGGCGCGCCGTGCCTCTTGAGGAGCCGTCGTGGTGGTACGGCGAGGGTCGCAGTGCCGTCGCCGATCTTCTGTCGCCCTTGGAACGCCTGTATGGCGCCGCCGTCGAGCGCCGCTTCCGCAAGGCCGAGCCCTACCGCTCGTCTCTGCCCGTTATCTGTATTGGCAACTTCACGGCGGGCGGCACCGGCAAGACACCGCTGACGCGCTTCCTGCTCGAGGTGCTCGCCATCCGCGACGTCGATGCCGTTTGCCTTTCGCGCGGCTATGGCGGATCGCTGAGCGGTCCCGTGTGGGTCGACGGCGCGCACCATGCAGCCCGAGAGGTCGGCGACGAGCCCCTCCTGCTGGCACGCGCCCTGCCGGACGCCGGGCGCGTGATGGTGGCGCGCGATCGCAAAGCCGGCCTCAGGGCCATCGAAACCGGGGGCAGCACCGACGTCGTGATCATGGACGACGGCCTGCAGAACCCGAGCGTCGCCAAGGATCTGTCGATCGCCATCGTCGACGCGCGCCGCGGTTTCGGCAACGGCCGCGTGATCCCCGCGGGCCCATTGCGCGCGCCCCTCGCGTTCCAGCTCGGGCGTGTCGACTGCATCGTCGTCATGGGCGGCGACCCGGCGGAGGCGGAGCCGCCGGTGTTTGAGGATCTGAAGAAGCGGTTCCCGGGGCCCGTGCTGCGCGGTGGCGTGGCGCCCGCGGGCGATCTCGACTGGATCGGCGGCGCCAGGCTCATCGCCTACGCCGGCATCGCCAATCCCGATCGCTTCTTCCGCATGCTGGCGACCTTCGCGCCGGCAACGCTCACCCGCCGCCCGTTCGCGGACCATCACGCGTTCACCGATGCGGAGGCCACGCGGCTGCTTTCCGAGGCCGTCGCGACCGACGCCGAGCTGGTCACGACGGAGAAAGACCTGGCACGCCTCGCGGGCACGTCTGGCGCTTCTGCCGAGCTTGCCAGGCGCTCGCGCGTGTTGCCCATCCGTGTCCACTTTGAGGAGCGGGATTTCCTGCGCCTCGGTGCGTTGATCGACGGCGCACTGAAGGCCGGCACGCGCGGCTAGACCGCGAACCTCTGCTGGGCGAGCGCCAGACACGCGCGAAAGCCTTCGAGATCCGACAGCACCTGCTCGGGATGCACCTCGCGCACCACGAAGTGCCCGCTCGAATCCAGCACCGCGATGGCGATCATCAGGTTCTCGGCGAGGCCGAAGTCCTCGATGTCCGAGCGGCGCGTCTCACTGTCCCAATGCGCCTGCGCATGCTCGGGAGTCGCGCGCACACGCCCGGCGTAATCGGCCGTCACGTTCGCATAGCCGAAGATCGGCTTGCCCAACGCTTGCATGAAGCCGATCTCGTAGGCCGTGCCGGCGTCCATGCTCGGCCCGCGGAAGGGCGTGCAATTGGCGATGACAAAGTCCGCCGCCCGCATCAGCCCTTCGTTGCCGGTGCTGATGGCGCGCGCGATCTCCACAGGGCTCAGCCCGTCGGTCTCGATCGTATTGTCGAGCGGGTAGAGTCCCTCGAAGCCATGCTCGGCCGCGAGCTGCTTCTTGGCCTCGCCTTGCTCGCGCGCATGCGGCAGAAACACATCCGGCCCGGCGAGATAGACGCGCAGGCGCGCGGCGTCGGACGACAGCGAAGCGGCCACTCAGTCCTTCTCCCTGCTGGTCTCGACGTGAAAGCGATGCAGCACGCGATGCGCGACCGGAGCCAGCACGAAGCCCGCTCCGATGACGATGATGAGGCCCGAGAGGATGGCGTAGAAGCCGGCGAATACCTTGCCCGCCGTCGTGTGCAGCTGATCGACGGGTCCCATGCCGGACAGGATCATCGCCGCGTTGACGAAGGCATCGGCGAACCCCATGCCTTCGGTCGCCGCGTAGCCGGCCATTCCGATCACGAGCCCGCCGAGCGTCAGCACCGCCCACAGCCCGAGCGCCCGCGCCATGCGCATCGCGAACACGTGCCGCGACGCGACGGGGCTACGACGATGCTCGAAATCCGATATCAGCATGCGGCACCTCGGGAGCCCTCAGGAATCGCCCGCGTCCTCCGATCCTACAAGCTCGACGCCCATGCGCCAGCGGCGCCGCGCGCCGGGCGCGAGACGCACGATGCCGGGCTTGTCCCAGATCTCGCCCGTGAACCCCGCCGGGTCGGCATACCCCTGCCACGGCTCGACGCAGACGAACGGCGCGCCGGGCACAGACCAGAGACCGAGATGCGGGGTGTCGGGATAGGAGATCTTGAGCTTCGGCCCGTTGCCGGCGCCAAAGGAAAGCGAGGCCCCCGCGAGAGACGTGAACACCAGCGCGCCGTCGGTAAAAGCCGCGTCATCGAGTTGCAACACGCGCGCCCCGAGCTGAGACGGCCGCTCCGCAGACACCAGAAGCCCCTCGCGGTCAGGCCGGAAAATGGGCGCCATCTCGTCCACGTCGAACGTGATGGCATGATCGGCGCGGGCGGCACCGTAGGGCAGGGGCCAGCGGAACGCAGGATGGTAGCCGAAGCTCGCCGGCAGCGGCCCGTCGCCCGTGTTGGTGAGGTTCGCGGCAACGTCGAGCCGTGCGCCATCGATCTTGAAACTGAGATCGAGCACGAAATCGAACGGATAGACGGCGCGCGTCGCATCGTCGCTTGTGAGCCGCAGCGTCACGCCGTCCGCCTGCGTGGTCACGAGCGAGAAGGGCCGCCGCCGCGCGAACCCGTGCCGCGGCAACGCATAGCTCGCGCCCCCGACACGATACGTGTCGCCCGCGACCGTGCCGACGATGGGAAACAGGATCGGAGCCCGCCCCGTCCAGAACGCCGCGTTCCCGTTCCACAACAGGTCGCGCCCGTCCGCGTCGCGCAAGGCCCACAGCTCCGCTCCGAGCGGATGGATCTCGGCCGAAAGGCCAGTGCCGGAGATGGAGAGGATGTCGCTGCTCAAGATCCGAGCCTGCTTAATCTGATTACGCGTCGGCAGCATACAGACGGAGCCGCGGGTCCGTCACGGGCGGGAAAGCGACCGAGCGCCAACGGTTGCTCCATCGCCACAAACTGCACAGCAGTTCCCTCGGGTCGCGCGAATCGCGGCAAATAAGCTTGCGGCCCGTTCAGCTGGGCCGCGACCCCGCTGCAAAAAACACCCGAGCCGATGCGCCTGACATCCCTCCTGAGCCTTATGTGTGTCAGTGCGTTCCTGCTGCTTGCCGGAGTCGCCGCAACATTAGCGGAAGCGGACGGCCCCGCCGTCTCCGGCGTGAACGGCAAGCTCAGCCCATTCGGCGGCGGCATCGGCGCGGAGACGCTGGACGACGGCGCAGGCGGAATAGCCGGCAGCCTGACGTTGCCTGTCGCCCACTCCTTCGGCCTGCAACTCGACGGTGCCTACGCGCGCTTGAGCGATGATGATTTCGCCAACGCAGGCGCGCATCTCTTTTGGCGCGATCCGGATGTCGGCCTGGTCGGGCTCTACGCGGGCTACGCCTGGCTCGACGAAAGCGGCGGGCAGGAGGTGGGGCGCGTCGGGCTCGAACTGCAACGCTTCATCCATCGCATCACGCTGGACGGCGCGCTCGGCTATCGGTTCGGCGACATCGACGATGACCTCTACGGCCGCGCCAAGCTCGATTACTATCTGACCGACGATCTAATGCTGTTCGCCGGCTACAGCTATGAGGGCCTGGGCTTCGCCACCGTCGGCGCGGAATATCAGTTCGCATCGAGGGAGCGTGTCGGCACGGCTCTCTTCGCCGAAGCCTCCCTCAACGACAGCAGCGACTATGGCGTGCTCGGAGGGCTTCGCGTGTTCCTGGGCGAGGACATGAGCCTGATCGGCCGACACCGCCGCCAGGACCCGCCGAGCTACACCATGCAGGACATGCTTGCGGTGGCGCAGGCTGCCGCGAAAGCCCAAAGCCGCCGGCCCGGCAGCGAGCCGCGCCCGGTTTGTCCGGTGACGACATGCCTCGCGCCCGACGACCCCTGCGCGTGCCCCTCGGGTTACGAGAAGCGCGCCGTGTGCGGGAACACGTGCCAGGTCGCCGGCGGAGGCGGCTGCCAAGGCTGGGGATGCTAGCGGGCAAAGCGACAAGAGGCGCGCAAGCGGACGCACGCTTCCGTTTTCGACATCGCGGTCGTCCTCCTGCCGCGGATCGAGCAAAACTTCGACATACCGACGTCACGCTTCCTCAGGACATCACGAGCGGCGTGAGGTCTGTTTCAGCGGTCTGCAATGATTTGATGGACTGTGAGATTTCGTAAGGTTTCTGCCACAGCAGCGCCGTTGCGATGCCATTTCCGGCTCCTACATCCTCCTAAGCAGTAAACGCGGAGGACAATCGATGCAGACGACAAGCGCTTTCACATCGGCCAACGCCCAGGTTCGCGACGAGACGTACAAGGGTATCATCGAGCAAGCGAAGGCCCAGGCGCGCCGCTACGCGGCGCTCGATACACGGGAAGGGCGCACCGCCGCAGTCGCCGTTCTTCGCTTCGCGAGGAGCCTCCGCGCCCGCCAGGCTCGGCTGCGCGCGTAGCCTGCGTTACTCGGCGAAAACGAAAACCCCCGAGCATCACTCGGGGGTTTTTTATGAGATCAGTTATCCAGGAAGCTCCGCAGCTTTCGGCTCCGGCTCGGATGCTTGAGCTTCCGCAGCGCCTTGGCTTCGATCTGGCGGATACGCTCGCGCGTCACCGAGAACTGCTGGCCGACTTCTTCCAGCGTATGGTCGGTGTTCATGCCGATGCCGAAGCGCATGCGCAGAACGCGCTCCTCGCGCGGCGTCAGCGATGCCAGCACCCGCGTCGTCGTCTCGCGCAGGTTGGCCGCGATCGCCGCCTGATCCGGCAGCACCGCGTTGCGGTCCTCGATGAAGTCGCCGAGGTGGCTGTCCTCCTCGTCGCCGATCGGCGTTTCGAGCGAGATCGGCTCCTTGGCGATCTTGAGCACCTTGCGCACCTTCTCGAGCGGCATGGCGAGCTTCTCGGCCAGCTCCTCGGGCGTCGGCTCGCGGCCGATCTCGTGCAGCATCTGACGGCTCGTGCGCACGATCTTGTTGATCGTCTCGATCATGTGCACGGGGATGCGGATCGTGCGCGCCTGGTCCGCGATCGAGCGCGTGATGGCCTGACGGATCCACCACGTGGCGTAGGTCGAGAACTTGTAGCCGCGGCGGTACTCGAACTTGTCGACGGCCTTCATGAGGCCGATGTTGCCTTCCTGGATGAGATCCAGGAACTGCAGGCCGCGGTTCGTGTACTTCTTGGCGATCGAGATCACGAGGCGGAGGTTGGCTTCCACCATCTCCTTCTTCGCCTGGCGAGCTTCGCGCTCGCCCTTCTGCACGGCCTTGACGATGCGGCGGTACTCGGTGATCTCGAGACCGGTTTCCGTCGCGAGCTCGTGGATCTCGCGGCGGATCTGCTCGATCGTCGGACGCTCGTTCTTGATCAGGTTGCCCCACTTCTTGCCGCTGTCCGCGACGCGGTCGAGCCAGGTCTGGTCGAGCTCGTTGCCGAAGTACTCGTCGATGAAGGTCTGGCGCGGCACGCCATAGCTGTCGGCGAGACGCATCAGCCGGCCTTCGAGGCCGACGAGACGGCGGTTGATCGAGTAGAGCTGCTCGACGAGGCTCTCGATGCGCGCGTTGTTGAGCGACAGGCTCTTGACGTCGGTGATGATCTCTTCGCGCAGCTTGTCGTAGGCCTTCTGCTGCTGGCGCGAGCCGGATTCGCCGGCGACCTGCTGCTCGAGCTTCTTGTCCTGCTGCTTGCGCAGCTTCTTGTACGTGCCTGCGATGTTGTCGAAAGTCTCAAGCACCTTGGGCTTGAGCTCGGCTTCCATGGCCGCGAGCGACAGCGCGTTCTCGAACTCGTCGTCGTCGTCGCCGCCGCCTTCGCTCCCGCCTTCAGCGGGGGCTTCCTCGCCCTCGGCACTCTCTTCCTCGCCGTCGGCAACGGCCGGCGGCGCCTTCGCCTCGGGGCCCTCGTAGGTGGCCTCGAGATCGATGATGTCGCGCAGCAGAATCTTGCCTTCGTTGAGCTCGTCGCGCCAGATGATGATGGCCTGGAAGGTGAGGGGGCTCTCGCAGAGCCCGGCGATCATCGCCTCGCGGCCGGCTTCGATGCGCTTCGCGATGGCGATCTCGCCCTCGCGCGACAGAAGCTCGACTGAGCCCATCTCGCGCAGGTACATGCGAACGGGGTCGTCGGTGCGCTCGGCGGGCTCGGCACGCGTCTGCGAGGTTGCAGGCAGGCCGCCCGGCGCCAGCACGGAGCGGTTCTCGTCCTCGTCGGCGTCAGGAGCGGCCGCGTCGGCGCCCTCCTCGCCTTCCTCGGTCTCGACCACATTGATGCCCATGTCGGACAGCATGGCCATGGTGTCCTCGATCTGATCGGGAGACACCTCGTCGGAGGGCAGAACGGAATTCAGCTCGTCGAGCGTGACGTAGCCGCGGGCCTTGGCCGTCTTGAGCAGGCGTTTGACCGCCTGATCGGAGAGGTCGAGCAGCGGGCTGTCGCGCTCTGCGGGCTCAGCCGTCGCGGTGTCTTGCTCTTCGTTCTTTGCAGCGTTTGCCATGTGTCTCAACCGTCGCCAAAGAGTGAGGGACTGGCGCTTCGGGAGCGCCTCATCGTTTCAAATTGAGACCCCGTCGGCCATCTGGCCGCGGGGCGCTTCATGCCGGGTGGCGAAAGCCAGACCGACGTATCGAGCAGGGTCGGCAGGAGCCGCAGGATTGCCGAACGCATATCGAGACGGTCCCCGGGTCCTATTGGGATCGGGGCTCCGCCTTGAACTGGCCGAGCAGGTCGCGGTTCCGAACGTGGCGCTCCCCCTGTTCCTCAAGACGTATAACCCGAGCCAGCAGCTTCATCGTAAATGTCAGCGCCGCTGACGAGCTCGAGCTGCCGCTTGAGATCGCAGATGCGCGCAAAAGACGCCTCACTGCGATCTTCGTGCCAAGCCTGCTCTGCCGCTTCAAGCGATCGCTGCAACCCTACATGCCGATCATGCATCGCGAGGGCGTGGCGCCAGCCATCTTCCACCTCGGTGCGCCCGGCGTCGGGCTCTGCAAAGCGATCGCACTTGTGCGAAACGGCGCGTTCGACAAGGGTCAAGACCTTGCCGATACTGGATTTGTTCAAGTGGGTTCGAAGGGTTTCCGTGTCAAGTGAATTATCGATCGCTTGGGCCGAAAGGATCTCGTCCCGTAGCCGGGAAAGCGCAGTCGAGGTGAACGGCAACTCGGCGATGGCTTCGGCCTGTTCCTCGATCAGCCAGGGGTGATTCAGCAGCACTTTGAGCAAAAGGGCCTCGCGGTAGGGCGGCAGCCCGCTCTCGCCGGCAACAAGGGAGCTTTTTCTCAGGCTGGAGCTGGCGTTAACCCTTTCGGTCGCCGACCCGAGGCTCGGCGGAAAAGCCCGGCCCGCCGGGCCCCGCCGCCCGGGCGCCGGGGCCCCGCCGCCGGAGCGGCCACCCGCAAAGCCGGCCGGGCGCGACCACGAGGACCCACTCCGATAGCCGCCTGCACGTCCCGCCTGCGACCCTTGGCCTCCCGCCGTTTGGGGAGAGCCACCCTGCCATCCCCAGGCCGCTGCGAGCTTCTCACCGATGGCCCGGCGATAGTGGGCGCGCACACTCTCGTCCTCGATGCGGGAAATGAGGTCCCGGAGGGCCTTTTCGAGCCCCGCCCGCCGCTCCGGCGTCGACCAGTCGCCGTGTCCCCATTCGCGCTCGAAGAGCACGTCGACGAGGGGACGCGCGCGGCTGAGGCAAGCATCGAGGGCGGCCGGGCCCTGCTGGCGGACCAGATCGTCGGGGTCGAGGCCGTCGGGCAGGAAGGCGAACATCAGGCTGGAGCCGGGCTTCAGGTGCGGTAGCGCCGTATCGACCGCCCGGAATGCAGCCCGCTTGCCGGCGCTGTCGCCGTCGAAGCAAAGGACCGGCTCGGCGGTCATGCGCCACAGGAGCTTGAGCTGATCCTCCGTCAGCGCCGTGCCGAGGGGGGCTACGGTCTCCGTGAAGCCCGCCTCCGCGAGCGAGATCACGTCCATGTAGCCTTCGACGGCGATCACGCGCTCTTTGTCGTGCGCCGCCGGGCGGGCCCGGTGCGCATTGAACAGGAGATGCCCCTTGTGAAAGAGCGGCGTCTCGGGTGAGTTCAGATATTTGGCGTTCTGATCCGGGTCGAGCGCGCGGCCGCCGAACGCAACGATGCGGCCCCGGAGATCGGCAATCGGAAACATCACGCGATGACGAAAGCGGTCGTAGGCGACAGGAATGTCGTCACCTGCGATCAGCATGCCGGACAGCGTCATCTCCTCGAGCGTGAAGCCCGCTTTCGCGAGATGCTCCTTGAGCGCCGAGCGCGAATTGGGCGCATAGCCGATGCGGAAAGCCGCGAGCGTCTCGCGCTTCAACCCGCGCTTCTCGATGTAGCGGCGCGCGTCGGCGCCCCCGGTTCCGGCAAGAGACGCCTCGAAAAACTTGGCCGCCGCTTCCATGAGCGCCAGCAGCCGCTCGCGCTGGTCCTCGCGCGCTTCGTCGCGTGCGTCGGGCTTCGGCAGCGTCACGCCCGCTTCCTGCGCCAGCCGTTCGACGGCTTCGGGAAAGCTCAAGCCCTCGGTGGCCATGACGAACTTGAAGATGTCACCGTGCTCGCCCGAGGCGAAGCAGTGGTAGAAGCCCTTCTGGTCGTTGACGAAGAACGACGGCGTCTTCTCGACCTTGAACGGCGACAGCCCCGCGTACTCGCGCCCCTTGCGCTTGAGCTGGACCTTGCGTCCGACGACCTGGCTCACAGGGAGCCGGGCGCGGATCTCGTCCAGGAGCTGCGGCGAATATCGCATGTGCGATCAGCAGGCCTTACAGAGTTGCCGAAATAATCAGGAGTTACTGTCGGTTATTCCGTGAGCCTTCCTGTAAGCCCAATTTACGCGATTCGCGTATGGACCTGCCCGCGCAGCGAACTCGCATGGCGGTTATGAGCACAATCCACAGGGGCGACCGGCAGAGACTTCCGCTGCCTCTACTTCAGCAGCTCCTTCACGACGCCGCTTGCGCGGCCGAAGTCCATCTGGCCGGCAAAACGCTCCTTCAAGGCTCCCATGACACGGCCCATGTCCTTCGGACCCGCTGCACCGAGTTCGGCGATCAGCGCTGAAACGGCGGCCTTCACCGCGGCCTCATCCATCTGCTTCGGCAGGTAGCCCTCCAAGACGGCGATCTCGGATTTCTCCTGGTCCGCCAGATCCGTGCGGCCTGCCTTCTCATACGTCGCAATGCTCTCTCGGCGCTGCTTCACCATCTTCTGCAGGATCGCCACGACCTCGGCATCGCCCACCTCGACCGGCGGGCCGCCGACGCCAAGCTCGCGATCCTTGATGGCGGCCGTGATCAAACGCAGCGTCGTGAGCCGAGCCTTGTCGCCCGACTTCATGGCATCCTTGACGTCCTGGGTGATGCGCGCGCGCATTGGGAGAACCTTTCTCAGCCGCAAATCGTTGGGCCGCTATATAGGACGGTTACGATCCGAGCGCGAGGGAAGCTGGCCTGAACCCGATGACTGAGATCCGCCAAGGCAGAACCGACAGCGCTTCGCGCGTCCTCGCGGCGTCACCGGACACCATATACCAGGCCCTCGTGGATCCGGCCGCCGTGGCTGCGTGGCGTCCGCCCGCGGGTATGAGCGCCCGAATCGACGTCTTCGAGCCCCGCGAAGGCGGCCGCTTTCGTATGGCGCTCCTGTATGAGACGGGCGGGAGCGGCAAAACAACTGAGAACGCCGACGTGGTGGAGGGCGAGTTCGGCGAGCTGGTGCCTGGCGCGCGGGTGGTCGAGCGTGTGCGGTTTGTGAGCGATGATCCGGCTTTTGCGGGCGAGATGACGATCACGACCAGCCTGACGCCGGTCGCGGGCGGCACCCGCGTGGCCGTCGTCTGCGAGAACGTGCCGACCGGCATCAGCGCGGCCGACCACCAGGTCGGCTTGGCCTCCACCCTGGCCAATCTCGCGACGTTCACCGAATGACAGGTTGCGAAAGCGCGTCGCGCCCCCATTTCTTGACGCGCAAGAGCACCTCGCATAGGGTCCGCCGCGATCCATGGACCCCGGCTACGAGCAGCCTCTCTTGCGCGTCTGATACGCGCGCGAGCCCGGCCCGCGCGAGCCCAGCCCAGTACCAGAGCCAAGAGCCGCCGATGACAGCCACGCCCGCGCCCTGGACCGAGACGCCCCACACGGCCCGCCTCGTGCTCGACGATGGCACCGTGATCACCGGCGTTGGCCTCGGCGCCACCGGCAAGGCGGTCGGCGAGGTGTGCTTCAACACGGCCATGACCGGCTATCAGGAGATCCTGACCGACCCGTCGTATGCCGGCCAGATCATCACCTTCACGTTTCCGCACATCGGCAACATCGGCACCAACAGCGAAGACACCGAGACTTCGAACCTCGCGTCACGCTCGGGCGTGCGCGGCTGCGTGCTGCGCGCCGAAATCACCGATCCCTCGAACTACCGCGCCGCTGCGCATTTCGATGCCTGGCTCAAACAGCGCGGCATCATTGCCATCACGGGCATCGACACGCGCGCCCTGACCGCCTGGATCCGCGAGAAGGGCATGCCCAATGCCGTCATCGCGCACGAGCCGTCGGGCAAGTTCGATATCGACGCATTGAAAGCAGAGGCCAAGGCGTGGCCGGGCCTGTTGGGCCTCGACCTCGTGCCGGACGTGACCAGCGGCCAGAGCTACACCTGGGACGAGACGCGCTGGGTCTGGGGCAAGGGCTACGGCCGTAACGAGAGCCCGGACTTCCACGTCGTCGCCATCGACTACGGCCTGAAGCGCAACATTCTGCGCTGCCTGGCGTCCGCCGGCTGCAAGGTGACGGTGGTGCCCGCCACCACCAAGGCCGAGGACATTCTCGAGCGCAAGCCGGACGGCGTGTTCCTTTCGAACGGGCCGGGCGACCCGGCCGCGACCGGAGAATACGCCGTGCCGGAGATCAAGAAGCTGGTCGATTCAGGGCTGCCGATGTTCGGCATCTGCCTGGGCCACCAGATGCTGGGCCTCGCGCTCGGCGCCAAGACGCGCAAGATGCATCAGGGCCACCACGGCGCCAACCACCCGGTCAAGGACCACACCACCGAGAAGGTGGAGATTACATCCATGAATCATGGGTTTACGGTCGACCGCGAGACCCTGCCGAAGGGCGTCGTCGAGACCCACGTGTCGTTGTTCGATGGCACCAACTGCGGGCTCGAGCTGGAAGGCCACCCGGTTTTCTCGGTCCAGTATCACCCGGAGGCCTCTCCGGGTCCGCAGGACAGCCACTACCTGTTCGACCGTTTCGTTAACAAGATGCGCGAGCGGCGCGGGGTGCCGCTCAAGTCGGAGCGTTAATCCCCCCGCCAGCAAGCATTAAAGCTAAGAAATCTTCCGGTCTGCGCATCGACTTTTTCCCGGCGCGACGTATAGGATGCGCGCCAACAAAAAATGAGCAGCGCTCATACAAAGCAAAACCGGGAGTAAAGACGTCCGATGCGCAGATTGTTCTTTGCCGTGTCAGCCCTGGCCCTTGCGGCGCCCGCCGCCCCCGTCGCCGCGTGCGACGGCAAGGCCGAGGTCGAAGCAGCCTTCGTCAAGCAGCAGAAGCAGCCCTGGCGCACGGAGGTTGAGACGCCCGGCCAGGACGGCTCGCCTCAGCTTCAGCAGTTCGATTTCCAGCCGCCGGATAGGATGTACCGCAAGGCGACATCCGGCGGCGAAAGCATCGAGACCATCGGCATCAGCAAGTGGGCCTGGAGCAATCTCGGCAGCGGAGCCGGCTGGGAAGAGCTGCAGCCGATGCATTCGCGCGTCGTCACTCTGCAGGTACAGGAAGCCTTCATGCCGCCACGCGTGACGGCAGATTTCAAATGCCTCGGCACCGTGACCTTCGAAGGCAAGAGCTACCGCGGCTATCAGACCACGCCCGAGAAGGTCGAGACCGGTCAGGTGCTGGCACGCACGATCTACATCGATCCGGAAACGGGGCTGCCGGCCTTTAACATCGTCGGTGCGCCGGACGGCAGCGGCGAGCCCGTCGTCAGGGGCGCCTTCAGCTATCCGGCCGACATCGATATCAAGAGCCCGTTCTAACGGGCCGCTGCGGGAGCGCCTTGCGAACAGGCAGGCGCACACCCCATCATGAGAGAGAAAAGAGGACCGCGTCCCGCGCCGGCGCGGCCATGGAGGAAACGAATGCGCTTGAAGTCTGGTCTCATCGCTCTTGCCGCGGGTATAGTCGCAGCCTCGCCCGCGCTGGCGGATTGCTCGACGGAGGTTGCGCTCGCGGTCAATTCTCAGGGCAAGCAGAAGTTCATCCGCAAGGAAACCAACATGATCACCGAGGCGGGCCCCGCCAAGATGGTGGTCGAATACGCGACACCTGACCGGATGCACCAGTCGTTGACGCCGCTGACCGAGGGCAAGGCCGTGGAAAGCATCGTCGTCGGCGACAAGGCCTGGACCAACGGCGGCGATGGCTGGAAGGAGGCGTCCAAGCACGAGACCGACCAGCTCATCCAGTTCATGATCACAAGCGTCGCGCAGGTCTACCAGGAAGTCGGCAAGTTCGAGTGCGTCGGCACCGAGACCATCGAGGGGCGCGAGCTGCGCGGTTATCGCGGCCTCGACGAGCCCCCTCCGGGCCCTCCGGGCAAGAAGGCGGAGCCGACCACGAAGAACGAGGCGGTGCGCATGGTTTATCTCGACCCGAAGACCGGCCTTCCGGCCCGCAGCATCTTTGCGCGCCAGGGTTTCCTCGACAAACCGATCTTCCAGGAGGTCTATTCGTACCCCGATAAGATCGAGATCGAGCCGCCGAAGGACGTCAAAAAATAGCGGCGCGAACCCTGTAATCTCACTGTCATCTTCCGAGGGTGCCCGCCGGCACCCTCGATTGCTGTCCGGGTTGGAGAACAGGCCGCAGCCCGAGGGCTATAGCCAAACCGGGAAGGCTCGAATAGAACCGCCGTCGCCATGCCCAAACGCACAGATATTGACGCGATCCTCATCATCGGCGCCGGCCCCATCGTTATCGGCCAGGCGTGCGAGTTTGATTATTCCGGCACCCAGGCGTGCAAGGCGCTGAAGTCCGAGGGATACAGGATCATCCTGGTCAACTCGAATCCGGCGACGATCATGACTGATCCGGAGCTGGCGGATGCAACCTATATCGAGCCGATCACGCCCGAGATCGTGGCTAAGATCATCGCCGAGGAGCGCCGTCAGCGCCCTGACGAGAAGCTCGTGCTGTTGCCGACCATGGGTGGGCAGACGGCGCTCAACACGGCGCTCGCTCTGGAGAAGCAGGGCGTGCTCGCCGAGCACGGCATCGAGCTCATCGGCGCGCGCGCCGAGGCCATCGACAAGGCTGAGGACAGGAAGCTGTTCCGCGAGGCCATGGACCGCATCGGGCTCGAGAGTCCGCGCGCGGCCATTGCCTCCTCGCCGCCGATCAAGGACGCGAACGGGTACATCACCGGCTACGACACGCAGGTGGGCTTCGCCGAAGCCATGCGCGCGCTCGACGAGATCGGCCTACCTGCCATCATCCGTCCCGCCTTCACGCTCGGCGGCACCGGCGGCGGCGTCGCCTACAACCGAGAGGAATTCGAGCAGATCGCCCGCTCCGGCATCGACGCCTCGCCCGTCGGCCAGATCCTGATCGACGAGAGCCTGCTCGGCTGGAAGGAGTATGAGATGGAGGTCGTCCGCGACAAGGCGGACAACTGCATCATCATCTGCTCCATCGAGAACATCGATCCGATGGGCGTGCACACCGGCGACAGCATCACCGTCGCGCCGGCGCTGACGCTGACCGACAAAGAATATCAGATCATGCGTGACGCCTCGATCGCGGTGCTACGCGAGATCGGCGTCGAGACCGGCGGCTCGAACGTGCAGTTCGCGGTCAACCCCGACACCGGCCGCCTCGTCGTCATCGAGATGAACCCGCGCGTCTCGCGCTCCTCTGCGCTGGCGTCGAAAGCAACCGGCTTCCCGATCGCGAAGGTCGCAGCCCGTCTCGCCGTGGGCTACACGCTCGACGAACTGGAAAACGACATCACGGGCGGCGCGACGCCCGCCTCGTTCGAGCCGACCATCGATTACGTCGTCACCAAGATCCCGCGCTTCGCATTCGAAAAGTTTCAGGGCGCCGACACCACGCTCACGACCGCCATGCGCTCGGTGGGCGAGGCCATGGCCATCGGCCGCACGTTCGCCGAAAGCCTGCAGAAGGCCCTGCGCTCCATGGAGACCGGGCTAACCGGCCTCGACGACGTGGAACTCGAAGGCCTCGGCGGCGGCGACGACAAGAACGTCATTCGCGCCGCGCTGGGCCGTCCCACGCCCGACCGCATCCTGAAAGTCGCGCAGGCGCTGCGCCTCGGCGTCGAGCCCGAGCAGGTGCATGCCTCCTGCAAGATCGACCCGTGGTTCATCGACCGCATCGAGGAGATCCTGGACGTCGAGGCGCGCGTCAAAGCGCACGGGCTTCCGCAATCGGCCGAGCACTTCCGCTTCCTGAAGGCGATGGGCTTCTCGGACGCGCGTCTCGCCAAGCTCGCCGGCAAGACGGAGGCGGAGGTGCGCGCGGCGCGTCACGCGCTCAATGTGCGCCCCGTCTTCAAGCGCATCGACACCTGCGCGGCGGAGTTCGCTTCGCCCACCGCCTACATGTATTCGACGTACGAGCGCGGATTGACCGGAGACCCGGTGTGTGAAGCCGCGCCGTCCGGCCGCGAGAAGATCGTGATCCTCGGCGGCGGCCCGAACCGCATCGGTCAGGGCATCGAGTTCGACTACTGCTGTTGCCACGCCTGCTTCGCGCTGACGGCCGCGGGTTACGAGACCATCATGGTCAACTGCAACCCCGAGACCGTCTCCACCGACTACGACACGTCGGATCGGCTCTACTTCGAGCCGCTGACGGCCGAGGACGTGCTCGAGATCATCCAGCGCGAGAAAGACAATGGCACGCTGAAGGGCGTCATCGTTCAGTTCGGCGGCCAGACGCCGTTGAAGCTCGCGAGCGCGCTCGAGGAAGCGGGCGTGCCGATCCTCGGCACATCGCCCGACGCCATCGACCTCGCCGAGGACCGCGACCGCTTCAAGGCGCTGATCGAGAAGCTCGGCCTCAAGCAGCCGGAGAGCGGCATCGCCGCAACCCCGCAGGAAGCTGCCGAGATCGCCGAGCGCGTGAAATTCCCGGTCGTCATCCGCCCCTCGTACGTGCTCGGTGGCCGCGCCATGGAGATCGTGCACGATCGCGCCGAGGTGGACCGCTACATCACGCGCCTCTCCGCGACGCTTGATCGTCCGTCGGAGCTGGTGGTCTCTGCCAAGCGTCCGCTCCTGATCGACCGCTATCTGGCGGATGCCACCGAGGTCGACGTCGATTGCCTCTCGGATGGCAAGGACACTTTCATCGCCGGCATCATGGAGCACATCGAGGAGGCGGGCATCCACTCGGGCGATAGCGCCTGCTCGCTGCCACCCTATTCGCTCTCGCCGAAGATCATCGCCGAGCTCGAGCGCCAGGCGCGCGAGATGGCGCTGGCGCTCGGCGTCGTCGGCCTCATGAACGTGCAGTTCGCCATCAAGGACGATGAGGTCTACGTCCTCGAGGTCAACCCGCGCGCCTCGCGCACGGTGCCGTTCGTCGCCAAGGTGATCGGCAAGCCGATCGCTGCCATTGCCTCCGAGATCATGGCCGGCAAGCCGCTCAAGGACTTCGGCTTGAAGCCGGCGCACATCGAGCACGTCGCCGTCAAGGAAGCCGTGTTCCCGTTCGCCCGCTTCCCGGGCGTTGACCCGATCCTCGGCCCCGAGATGCGCTCGACGGGCGAGGTGATGGGCGTCGACCGCGATTTCTCGATCGCCTTCGCCAAGAGCCAGCTCGGTGCCGGGCAGAAGCTGCCGACCTCGGGTACCGTCTTCGTGTCGGTCAAGGACGCCGACAAAGACCGCATCGTCGCTCCCCTGAGGGAGCTGGTCGAACTCGGGTTCAAGGTGATCGCCACCCGCGGCACGCGCCGGCACCTCGAGGCCTACGGCGTACAATGCGAGGTTGTGAACAAGGTCCTGGAGGGCCGGCCGCACATCGTCGACGCCATGAAAAACGGCGACGTGGCCTTGGTCTTCAATACAACTGAGGGCGCAAAAGCTGTGTCCGACAGCAAGGACATCCGGCGCACGGCCTTGCTTCACCACATTCCGTATTATACAACCTTAGCCGGTGCGGTCGCCGTGACGCGCGCGATTAAGGCGCTCAAGGCCGATATCCTCAAGGTGGCTCCATTGCAGGCCTACGTCGGCCGTCCTTCTTGAGACGATTGGGCCTCGTCAGGCGTTATCCCGCGACCAAGTCCCATTAGTATGCAGGGATCAGACGAACTAGGGTGCTGGCTCATGGCCAGGCCCATTGGGAGACTTTAGCGATGTCGATGGAACGTGTCCCGATGACGATCGAAGGCTTCAAGACGTTGGAGGCGGAGCTGCATCGTCTGAAATCGGAAGAGCGTCCGCGCATCATCCAGGCTATCGCGGAAGCCCGCTCGCACGGCGATCTGTCGGAGAACGCCGAGTATCACGCCGCCAAGGAGGCCCAGGGCATGAACGAGGCCAAGGTCGCGGAGCTTGAGGACAAGCTGTCGCGCGCCGAGGTCGTCGACACGACGAAGCTGTCCGGCGCCTCGATCAAGTTCGGCGCCACCGTGTCTCTCGTCGACGAGGATACCGAGGAGAAGGTCACCTACAAAATCGTGGGCGATCTCGAGGCCGACGTGCGTTCGGGCAAGATCTCGATCTCAAGCCCCATCGCGCGCGCGCTCATCGGCAAGTCGAAGGGCGACACGGCCGAGGTGACGACGCCCAAGGGCGCCCGCTCCTACGAGATCCTCAAGGTCGAATGGAAGTGATGGCACGAGCGGCCGCGGGGGGCTTTCCACCGCCGGCCGCAATGCCGTCCGGTCTTTCGTCGCAACTTAGCCTCGACAGGCGCCGCGTGCTCGCAGGTATGGCCGCGCTGCCGCTTGCGGCATCCGCCTGGCCGCGCCGGCTCGCGGCTGCCGCCGCAACCTCGCCGACCGATGTCGTCCTTGCGCCGGGCCTGACGCGTCTCTTCCACGAGGCCAGCGAAAAGGGCGTCGTGGCCTTCGCGAGCGGCGAGGGGCGACGCGCCATCGTCTCGGATTTCGATCGCGCAATGGTGGCATTCCCGCCAGCCTCCACGTTCAAGATCCCGAACACTGTGATCGCGCTCGAGACGGGCGTGGCGCAGAGCCTCGACGATCCGGTGTTCAAGTGGGACGGCGAGGTGCGTTCGATTGGCGGCAAGCCGGTCGAAGCCTGGAACCGCGACCAGACGCTGCGCGAAGCGTTCCGCAACTCGACCGTCTGGGTCTACCAGGAGGTTGCACGCAAGGTCGGGCCCGAGCGCATGGCGCGCCTTGTTGAAGCCTTCGACTACGGCAACCGCAGGGTCGGCGAGATCGACCGGTTCTGGCTGACGGGTCCGCTCGCCATCTCCGCGCTCGGCGAGATCGATTTTCTCGGCCGCCTGCACGCCAGGAAGTTGCCGGTCTCCGCGCGCGCCCAGGCCCTCACACGCGAGGCCATGGTGCTGGAGACGACCGATAGCCACGTTCTTTCAGGCAAGACGGGCTGGGCCTTCGAGCACAAGATCGGATGGTTCGTCGGCTGGATCGAAGCGCAAGGAAGGGCCAGGCCGTTCGCGCTGAACCTCGATGTCGCGGGGCCGGGCTCGCTCGCGGCGCGCACCGAGATCCTGAAAAAAGCCGCCCGGCAGATCGGCCTGCTCTGAGCGCACATGTGACCTTGTTCACCATTCAAAAGGCTCTGCGGGAAGAGCAGAACAGCGGCCACCGCCGCGGATAAAATCAAGAGGTCCCCTTCGTGGACACCAGCGTTTCGTCAGCAGTCCCCCCGCCGCCGTCGGCATTCACGTTCAGGGCTTTCCAGCTCTATTGGCTGGCGCGGTTCTTCAATGGGTTCGCGACACAGATCGTCTCCGTCGCCGTCGGCTGGCAGATCTATGACGAGACGCAGAACGCTTTCCTCCTCGGCCTCGTGGGGCTCGTACAGTTCGCGCCTGCCATCGTCTTCGTCCTCGTCACGGGCACCGTTGCGGATCGCTACAATCGCCGCGCCGTCATGGCGATCAGCATCGTGCTCGAAGCCCTATGCGTGGCCGCGCTCGCAGCGTTCTGGATCCTGCACGCGGGCCGCGTTCAGGAGCACGGCGTGGTCTGGCCCGTCTTCGTGATCCTGACGCTGTTCGGCGTCGCGCGCGCCTTCATGACGCCGGCCATGCAGTCGCTGTTCGCGAACCTTGTGCCGCGCGAGTCCTTTGCAAATGCCGTGGCGTGGAATACGTCGGCCATGCAGGCGTCCTTCACCATCGGCCCGGCCATCGGCGGCCTGCTGTACGGCATCTCATCGCTCGTGCCGTATGCCGTGGCATTCGCTATGTTCGTCATCGCTGCGGTTATGACGATCCTGATCCCGAAGCCGCCGCAGAAAACGAGTTCTGAGCCGCGCTCGATCGAGACCATGCTGGCGGGCTTCAGTTACATCCGCTCGAACCCCGTGGTACTGGGCGCCATCTCACTCGACATGTTCGCCGTGCTGCTCGGTGGTGCGACGGCGCTGCTGCCCGTGTTTGCGCGCGACATCCTCGAGGTTGGCCCGTGGGGGCTCGGTTTCCTGCGATCGGCCGCGGGCATCGGCGCCCTGTGCATGGTGGTCTGGCTCGTCCGCCACCCGATCCCGGATCACGCCGGCAAGGTGATGTTCGCGGGCGTCGCGGTCTATGGCCTCGCGATCCTCGTCTTCGGCCTCTCGACGACGCTCTGGATCTCGCTGCCGGCATTGTTCATCATGGGCGCGGCTGACATGGTGAGCGTCAACGTTCGCGCCTCCCTGATCCAGCTCGCCACACCCGACGAATTGCGCGGGCGCGTGACGGCGGTCAACAGCGTGTTCATCGGCGCTTCGAACGAGGTCGGTGAATTCCGCGCCGGCACCATGGCCGCTTTGATCGGAGCCGTGCCCGCGGTCGTTATCGGCGGTGCCGGCACGCTCGCCATCACCGCGCTTTGGGCTCGCTTGTTTCCTGATCTCTACAACAAGCGCAAGCTGACCTGACTTAGTCCTCGTCCGACACCGGTAGCGGCACGCCGGGCGCACGCTTGGCGCGCCGGATGGCGAGGTTGGTCTTCACACTCGCGACGTTGGGTGCAGCCGTCAGCTCCTTGAGCAGGAACTCCTGGAACGAGGGCAGGTCGGGCGCCACGCATTTCAGGATGTAGTCGGCTTCGCCCGAGAGCATGTAGGCTTCGCGCACCATGGGCCAGCCGAGCACAAGGTTCTCGAACGCGTTGAGATCGGGTTCCGCCTGATTGTGCAGGCCGACGAGCGCGAACGCGGTCAGCTCGTAGCCGAGGGCCCGCTCGTCGACGAGCGCCGTGTAGCCCTCGATGACGCCGGCATCCTCGAGCGCGCGCACGCGCCGAAGGCAGGGCGGCGCAGAGAGCCCGACGCGCTGGGCGAGCGCCACGTTGGTCAACGCTCCGTCTGCCATCAGCTCGCGGAGGATGCGCCGGTCGGTTGCGTCAAGTCGGAGGGCCATCGGGATGTCTCAACGAGGCTGCGGAGCCCTTGCTCCGAAGCGCGCAATAAATGAAAAGAAATCATACCACGGAATCACGGTCTATTGCCTGCGGCGCGATTGAATAGTGCCTCGACAGGGAGCTCCGCGGCAAGGCAGGTTGAGACATGGATACGTCACCAGAGGCGGCAGACGGGGAGGGAAGCGGCCGGCACGGCCTACTCGCCGGCGCACGCGCGTGGATCATCAGCGACGGCAAGGCCGGCCACGAGGCCATGTGCCGGGGCGTGGCCGAGACGCTGGGCCTCGCTGTGGAATGGAAACGCGTTGCGCCGACGGGGATCTGGAAAGCGCTGGCGCCGTGGGGGCCGGTGGCGCCGGGTGAGCGCTTTGGCGCCCCGGGCACGCCGTTTGCCCCGCCGTGGCCCGCGATCGCATTGGCCGCAGGCCGCACGACGACGCCCTACATTCGTGCGCTGAAGCGAAAGGCGGGCCTCGCGACATACACCGTGATCCTCATGGATCCGAAGACGGGGCCGGGCACGGCGGACCTGTTCTGGGTTCCCGAGCACGATGCGCGCCGCGGCACCAATGTCGTGACGACGCTCACGGCGCCGCATCCCCTCTCGCCGACGCGCCTTGCGGAGATCCGCGCCGACCCCGATCCGGCCATCACGGCTCTGCCCACGCCGCGCATCGCTGTGCTCGTTGGCGGCCCAAACGACCGTTATCAGTATCCTCCGCACGTCATCGCGCGGCTGATGGACTGCGTGCAATCGCTTGTTGCGCTCGGCGCCGGCCTGATGATCACGACCTCGCGCCGCACGCCGCCCGAGCTTGTGGTTGCGCTGCAAGAGGCCATCCGAGGCACCGGCGCCATCCTCTGGATGGGCGAGGGCCCGAACCCCTATCCTCAGTTCGTCGCCACCGCCGACCTGTTCCTCGTCACCGCCGACAGCGTCAACATGGCCGGCGAGGCCGCAACGACAGGCAAGCCGATCTACGTCTTCGAGCCCCAGGGCGGCGCCGAAAAGTTCACGGCCTTTCATGTCGCGCTGCGCGCCAAAGGCATCACGCGCGAGGCGCCTGACCGCTTCGAGAGCATCGGCACGTGGAGCTACACGCCGCTTTACGCAGCCGATACGATCGCCCGAGAAATCGAGCTGCGCTGGCAGCGCCGCAAACGTCTCCTTCCTGGCCTCACCTGACCCTATGACAACCTTGACCGAGACGGACATCCCGAGAGAACAGCGCACGCTGCGCGCCGGCGGCACGGTGCCGCTGGTGCGCAAGCCTTCGCTCCTGCTTGCCCTGTGGCTCGTGATTGAGATGGCGCTGTTGTTCGGGCTGGCGCCGGTCATCATGAGCTGGCTCGTGCACGGCGAGCGCATTCCGCTGCTGTCCGAGTACATCCCGCCAGGGACGAAGATCCCGGTCTTCGTCGTCTTGCTGCCCGTGCTCGGCATCGCAGCATTTCTGCTGCTGATCGATCCGACCTTCCGCCTGCGGGACGAACTCCGCCGCGGGCTTGGCTGGCGCAATGCGCTTTCCATCGCGCTTATCTTTTTGATCATCGGCGGAGCGGCGACGTGGTGGATCAAGAGCTATCACCCGTCGTGGTTCCTGGAGTTTCCGACCAACCGGCCGGATACCTACACGCGTATCATGTTGGCCTACCCGCTATTCTCGGTCGCCGCGCAGGAACTGCTCTATCGCTCGTTCTTCTTCCACCGCTACGGCCCGCTGTTCGGCAATCACGCGTGGCTGATCGTGATCGTCAACGGGCTGTTGTTCGGCTACGCCCACATCGTCATGAACTCGCCCTTCGCCGTCGCTGCGACCACGCTGGGCGGCCTGATCCTTGCGGCGCGCTATGCCATGACGCGCTCGTTCTGGGCCGTCTTCATCGAGCACACGCTGTGGGGCTGGCTGGTCTTCACTATCGGCCTCGGCCGCTACTTTTTCACCGGCGTATCGAACGTGTAGCGACCCTGCCTATCTCCTTCTGTCCTGCATGATTTCGAGCTGGAGCTGCTGGATCTCGGCGAGCCGCTGCCACTGCTTGTTGATCAGGTGATCGAGCTTCTCGTGCAGATGCCGGATCTCGAGTTCCGCTTTGAGGTTCACCTGGTAGTCGTTGAGCGAGCGCAGGCGGTCTTTTGACTCCTGCCGCTTCTGGCTCATCATGATGATCGGCGCCTGCAAGGCCGCGAGGCACGACAGCACGAGGTTGAGCAGAATGAATGGATAGGGATCGAACGCCGCGCCCGTGCCCTTGGCCGCATTGTACGCCATCCAGATGCCGAGCAGGGCGAGGAAGCTCAGGATGAAGAGCCAGCTCCCTCCGAAACCCGCGAGGTGATCGGAGACGATCTCACCGAACGACCGCCGCTCATCGAAAGCGGCCTCCACATTCTCGGCCAGCGGCTCGTTGCTCTCGAGGCTCTGCGCAACGCGCCGTTCGAGATCGCTGATCTCGCCGCTCTCGTCGCGCAGCATTTCTTCCACATAGAGCGAGCGGAACCGCCGCAGCTCCTGCCGGGAAATAAGGGCGTCGGGTGGCAGGTCCGGATGGTCGCGTCGGATGCGCTCGGCGAGGCTCGGGCGGATCGTCTCGAGGTTGATGAGCTGGCGCCGCGGGAACTCCCCGCCGCTGATTGCGCAGAAGGCTTTCGCCGCGGGGGCATTGGCACGTGACATTGGAAAACCTCACGGAAAGGGGCCGGCCGGAAAAGTGGCGTGCCGCTCCGCAAAGGGCAATGGCCCCCTTGCCTGACGCATCGTTAAGGCGCAGGCGCCGACGATTGAGATTGCCCGGGCGATCAGCTAAAACCCCGGCAACTCCCGAAACCAAATCACGAAAGAGGCGCCCCGAATGGCCGCAGCCCACCAGTACGTCTACCACATGCACAAGGTCTCCAAGACCTACCCCGGCGGCAAGCAGGTCTTGAAGGATATCTCGCTGTCGTTCCTGCCCGGCGCCAAGATCGGCGTCGTAGGCTTGAACGGCGCCGGTAAGTCGACGCTGCTCAAGATCATGTCCGGCACCGTCGACGATTTCTTGGGCGAAGCGAAGCCCGCCGATGGCATCAAGGTCGGCTACCTGCCCCAGGAGCCGGAGCTTGACCCCGATAAGGACGTTCTCGGCAACGCCATGGACGGCGTGGCGGAGAAAAAGGCCATCCTCGATCGGTTCAATGAGATCGCCGCCAACTACTCGGAGGAGACCGCCGACGAGATGACGGCACTACAGGACCAGATCGACGCGCTGGGCCTGTGGGATCTCGACACCCAGGTCGAGCAGGCACTCGACGCGCTGCGTTGTCCGTCGGGCGATGCGGACGTCACGAAGCTGTCTGGCGGTGAGAAGCGGCGCGTGGCCTTGACGCGCCTCCTGCTGTCGAAACCCGACATCCTGCTGCTCGACGAGCCGACCAACCACCTCGACGCCGAAAGCGTCGCTTGGCTCGAGCGCTACCTGAAGGATTATGCGGGCTGTGTCATCCTCGTGACCCACGACCGCTACTTCCTCGACAATCTGACCGACTGGACGCTCGAGCTTGACCGCGGGCAGGGGGTACCGTGGAAAGGCAACTACTCGAGCTGGCTCGAGCAGAAGGCCAAGCGTGCCGAAAGCGAGAAGGCGGCCGAGGAAAGCCGCCAGAAGCAGATGACTCGCGAGTTGGAGTGGATACGGTCTTCGCCGAAAGCTCGTCAGGCCAAATCGAAGGCGCGTATCGCGGCCTACGACAAGCTCGTGGAGCAGGCCGGGCGCGAGGAGGTGGGCAAGGCCTCGTTCCAGATCGCACCGGGCCCGCGCCTCGGCGATATGGTCATCGAGGCCGAAGGGCTGCAGAAGGCATTCGGCGACCGCCTGCTGATCGACGATCTGTCCTTCCAGCTGCCGCCCGGCGGCATCGTCGGCGTCATCGGTCCCAACGGCGCCGGCAAGACGACGCTGTTCAAGATGCTGACCGGCGCCGAGCAGCCGGATGAGGGCTCGATCAAGCTTGGTCCAACCGTGAAGCTCGCCTACGTAGACCAGAGCCGCGATCACCTCGACGACAAGAAGACCGTCTGGGAGGAAATCTCGGGCGGCCTCGATATCATGAAGTTCGGCGACAAGCGCGAGATGTCGTCCCGCGCCTACTGTGGCTGGTTCAACTTCAAGGGCGCGGATCAGCAGAAGAAGGTTGGGCTCCTCTCGGGAGGCGAGCGCAATCGCGTACACCTCGCCAAGATGTTGAAGGAGGGCGGCAACCTGTTGCTGCTCGACGAGCCGACTAACGACCTCGACACCGAGACGCTGGGCGCCCTCGAAGCCGCACTCGAGGACTTCCCCGGATGCGCCGTGGTCATCTCGCACGATCGCTTCTTCCTAGATCGCCTTGCGACCCACATCCTCGCCTTCGAGGGCGACAGCCACGTCGAATGGTTCGAAGGCAACTTCGAGGCCTACGAGGAGGATAAGAAGCGCCGCCTCGGCGATGCTGCCGTCGAGCCGCACCGCATCAAGTTCAAGCGCTTCGAGCGGTAGGAACCCAGCAGCAACAGTTGACAGCGGCGTGCCATCCTCGCGGATCGCACGCCGTATTTTTACAGGCCGCAGCTTCGGTAAGATGCGCGGTGTCCTATGTCGGATCTGGTGCCGCCCAGCCGTCTTGGAGAGGAAGCTAGCAAGCAGCACGGAGGCCGGCCGATGCAACTCTACGCCCATCCCTTTTCCTCCTACTGCCAGAAGGTACTGATCGCGCTCTACGAAACCGCGACGCCCTTTACCTACCGGTTGCTCGGGCCCGACGACCCTGCAACGGGCGCCGAGTGGGCAAAACTCTGGCCGTTGAAACGCATGCCGGTTCTCGTCGATGGAAGCCGAACCGTGCTGGAGTCCAGCAGCATCATCGAATACCTGGACCGGCGCCACACGGCAGAGCAGAAGCTCGTCCCCGCAGACGCCGACACGGCCCTCGAAGCACGCACCATGGTTCGCATCTTCGACAACTACGTCATGACACCGATGCAGAAGATCGTGCTCGACCACCTGCGCCCGCCGACAGAGCGCGATGCCTATGGCGTCAAGCAGGCGCGCGAGATGCTGGACACCGCCTACGGCTGGCTCGACGGCAAGCTCGCCAAGCGCGAATGGGCCGCCGGAGACACGTTCAGCTTGGCTGATTGCTCGGCCGCCCCGTCATTATTCTACGCCGATTGGGCGCATGAGATCGGCATGCGGTTTCCAACGCTGAAAGCCTACCGCGCACGCCTGCTGGCGCGCCCGTCATTCGCCCGCTGTGCCGAGGAAGCGCGTCCATACCGCAAGAACTTCCCGCCCGGCGCACCGGATCGGGATTGACGGCAAAGCCGCGTCGCACGCCCGCCCGCTAAGAGCGGAAATCTTCAGGATACACCCCGCGGAGCACCTCGTCGAAGTGCTCCTTGACGCTTTCATTGCAGGCGCACGAGCGCGCCTCGAGCGCGGCGCGGTCCTGAATGACAAGGGCGCCGCGCCGCGTATCCAGGATGCCGTCGGTCTTGAATGTCTGCACGACGCGGCTTGCATAGCTGCGCCCGACCCCGAGCATCGAGGCCAGCTCCTCGTGCGTGAGCGGCACGATGGAATCGCCCGTGCGCTCCATCGCCGAGATGATCCACTTGGCAGTACGCTGCTCGATGGAGTGGATAGCGTTGCACGCCGTGGATTGGAGGATCTGAGCCAGCACACAGTCGGCATAGCGAGCGAATAGCCCGCGCAACGACGGCGATTGGCGCTTCGCGGCTTCGAGCATCTCGATCGGGAGAATGGCGAACGGCCCGCCGAACTTCACGACGATGCGGCAGTAAGCCGGCAGATGCCCCGAGCTGACGATGCCGCCGACCGCGCCTTCACGGCCGATAAGAACCGTTTCGACATCGTGGCCGTCCTCGTTGGTCACGAGAAACGACACAAGGCTCGGCCCACACGGGAAGTACACCGTCGCCACGTCGTCGCGCGGTTTGTAGAGGAGTTCGCCCGATTGTCGCGTCGAAAACTCGAGATGCGGCGCGATCAGCGCGTAATCGGCCGGTCGCAATGCCCGCAAAAGATTGCTGTCGCACCGCTCATCGAGATCCGTATTGGAGATCTCATCTCCGATCGTCACGCATACCTCACATGTTAGGGACCTCCCCTTCTTGTGTGCACAAGTGCACAGACAGGGCAAGTGCGTTCTGATTGGGTGCGTCCTCAAGCTGAACACTGGCCAGAGGCTATTGATGATCACGTCTGACATTACGAACGAGGCGATGAGCCAGAGCCCGCTTCCTCACGACATCCTGATTGTGGAAGACGACTTCATCATTGCCCTTGATCTCGAGGACATCTTGCGCGGGCTCGGGGTTGCAAATGTGCGGACGGCGAATAATGTGACCCACGCGCTCGCGGCGATCACGGCGGCCACGCCGCAGTTCGGCCTCATCGACGTGAACCTTGGCGGCGAAAAGAGCTTCCCGGTCGCCGAACGGCTCATCGAGCTTGGCGTGCCGTTCGTCTTCACGACGGGCTATGGCGACAATTTTGCGTTTCCACCGCACTTGGCGAATGCGCGCATGGTGACCAAGCCGTACAGCGTCGAGGCCATCCGTGCGGCGATCTTTGTCTAGGGCGGCATCCTTTGCCTTCCGCGTCCGACAGGCACACCCTGCGGAGCGTATTCTCGCCGCGCCGAGATCGGACTAGACTACCCGGACGCCCGAGAACGAGGGCGCCACGGGGATCTCCGCACGCCCATGAGCCTTACTCGCCTTTACACGCGCGCGCTCGGTATGCTCGCGGCAGAGCGCGCGCTCGCCATTCTGCTTGCCGTTGCCTCTGTTGCCATAAGCCTGGTGCAGCTCGCCGAGCCGATCCTGTTCGGCCGCGTGGTCGACGCCCTGTCGCGGGGCGAGGAGGCGTTTCCCACCATCGCACTCTGGGCCGCGATCGGCCTGTTTGGGATCCTGGCCAGCGTCATCGTCGCGGTCTACGCCGATCGCTTGGCCCACCGCCGTCGCCTCGCCGCCATGGCCGAGGCCTTCGAGCGCGCCATGATCTTGCCGCAGGGCTACCACGCCGACCGCGGCTCGGGCGCCGTCATCCGCTCGATCGTTGAGGGAACGGGCGTGCTGTTCTCCGTCTGGCTGCGCGCCATGCGCGAGCAGGTGACGGCCGTCGCGGGCATCATTCTGCTGGTGCCGACGGCCTTCGGCATGGACATGCGCATGGCGGCGATCCTGGCACTTCTGGCCGTCGCCTACGTGATCATGAACATGTTCGTCATGCGCAAGACGATGAGCGGACAGATGAGCGTCGAGCGTTACAACGCGGCCGTGTTCAGCCGCGTCGGCGACGTGATCGGCAACGTGACCGTGGTGCAGAGCTTTGTGCGTTTCAAGGCCGAGGCCGATGCCATGCGCGCCGTGATGAGCGACCTTCTGGCCGCGCAGTATCCGGTGTTGACCTGGTGGGGCCTTCTTACCGTGCTGCAGCGGGCGGCGGCCACAAGCACTATGGTTGCCGTGTTCGCCATGGGCGCGCTCCTGGCCGGCCGCGGCGAGATGACGGTCGGCGAGATCGTCTCGTTCGTCGGCTTCGCAAACCTCTTGATCGGCAAGCTCGACCAGATCTCCGGCTTCGCCACGGCCCTCCACCGCAGCGCCCCGACGCTGACAAGCTATTTCGCGCTGATCGACGAGCCGGAAGGCACGATCGAGAAGGCTAACGCGCACCCGCTGCCGCCAGTCAAAGGCGAGGTGCGCTACGAGGGCGTGAGCTTCCGCTTGCCCGGAACGGGGCAGGGCGTGCACGACCTGGCGGTGACGGCCAGAGCCGGGACGACCGTCGCGCTCGTCGGACCCACGGGATCGGGAAAGTCGACGACGTTGTCGCTTTTGATGCGCCTGCGCACGCCCGACGCCGGACGCATTCTGGTGGATGGCCATGACATCGCGGACGTGACGCTGGCTTCGCTTCGCCACCAGATCTCGGTCGTGTTCCAGGATGCGGGCCTCTTCAACCGCTCGATCGCGGACAATATCGCCATCGGAAAACCCGATGCCACTGTCGCCGGGGTCGAGGCTGCGGCCCGCCTCGCCGAGGCACACGATTTCATCATGAAAAAGCCGGACGGCTACGGCTCTGTCATCGGCGAGCGCGGCGCGGCGCTTTCGGGCGGCGAGCGCCAACGCATCGCCATCGCACGCGCCATGCTGAAGGATGCACCGATCCTCGTGCTCGACGAGGCAACGAGCGCGCTCGACGCCGAGACGGAAGCTCGCATCAAGCGCGCGCTCGATCGCCTGCGCGCAGGACGTACAACCTTCATTATCGCACATCGTCTGTCGACCGTGGCGGACGCCGACGAGATCCTGGTGCTCGACCAGGGCCGTGTTGTCGAGCGCGGCCGCTTCGGAGAGCTGGTCGAGGCCGGTGGCCTGTTCGCGCGCATGGTCGCCGAGGGCGGCTTCACGGTGCCGAAGGAGCTCGAGGAAGAGGTGGAGCGCTCACCCGAAGCGCCGAGTTGATCGAGTGGTGCCGCTTGGCCGAATCCCTCGGCGCACCGCCTAAACGGTGCGCGCGCGTAAGCGGGCGCTGACCCTCGGCCAGAGCAGGTTCAACGCGAGCCCCGTCATGACGAGGCCGGCCGCGGCGAGCTTCCAGTCATCGAGCGGCTCGCCGAGCGCCAGCGCCGAGGCGCCCATGCCGAACACCGGCACCAGAAGCGCCATCGGCGCGACCGCCGCCACCGGATAGCGCGACAGCAGCCAGCCCCACGACGCGTAGCCGAACATCGTGTTGCCGAGCGCCTGCCAGGCGACAGCACCCCAAGTCGCCGCGTCAGCCGCCGCCAGCCCGTCGCGGATGGCGGGCCAGCCTTCGAGAATCAGAGATGTGGCGAGCAAAGGCGGAATGGCGAACAGGCTCGCCCAGACGACATAGGCCAGCATGTCGACGCCCGGCGTCGCGCGTACGACGATATTGCTGCCCGCCCACGCCGCTGCAGCGAGCAGCACGAGCGCTAGCCCGAATGGCGTCGTATGGCTGTCGGTATGCACGAGAATGATGCCGAGACCGCCGAGCGTGATCAAAAGCGCCACGATCTGGAACGGGCGCACGCGCTCCCCACTGAGCACCATCGCGAGCCCGATGGTAAAGAACACCTGCGTCTGCACCACGAGCGAGGCAAGCCCCGGCGTGATATGCCCGTTCATGGCGATGTAGAGAAGGCCGAATTGCCCGGCGCCGACAAGCATGCCGTAGGCGGCGAGGTTTCGCCACGGCACCGCCGGGCGTGGCAGCAGCAAGACGGCAGGCAGCAGCGAGAACAAGAACCGCAACGCCGCGAACAGCAACGGCGGCAGATGCTCAAGGCCGACGTGAATGACCACAAAATTGGAGCCCCAGACGGCCGTCACCGCGAGCGCAAGAAGCGCGTGGCGCAGCGGCAGGCTGTCCGATGAAACGCTCAAAGAGGCGTGCTTTCATTTCGCCCGCGCCGACGGGGCAGGGCAGGCAAGAAGGTGAAGGTTATTGACTGCTAGGGATGGACGGCGACGGTCGCCACACGCGCGGGCCGGCTGGTCGCGAACCCGTGCATGCGCAGCGACCACTGCAGCGCGACGATGAAGCCTTTGACCGGCTGCAGTAGCGCGAGCGTGAGTCCCAGCGTCAGCGGCAGCCAGATGGACAGGTGGAGCCACGTCGGCCATCCGTACTGGAATTCAACCCACAGCACGAGCCCGACGACGATGTGCCCGACGATGGACATCACGATGTAGGCCGGCATGTCGTCGGCGCGATGATGATAGAGTTCCTCGCCGCACGCCTCGCACGTCTCGCTGACCTTGAGGAACTTACGGAAGAGAGCGCCCTCGCCGCAGGCGGGGCAGCGGCACATCGTGCCGCGGAGGAGGGTGACACCCGTGGTTGGCTCTGTGGCGTTCATAGCGACCTCCCGTGTGTTTGCTCTCTTGATGTCTACACGAATAAGTTGGATTGTATGGCTTCGCAATAGCCGAAGTGACCCACTTGTATGGAATGGCTACCTACAATTCATGAGCGCCAGGGGCCATTGTATTTGCGCATTGTCGGCGCCCTGGCCGAGGACATCGCCGCCGGTCGCCTGCATCGGGGCCAGATGCTCCCGACGCATCGCATGCTGGCGCACGCGCTTGGCGTCGACCTCACGACGGTGACGCGCGCCTACGCGGAAGCCCACCGCCAGGGACTGACAGAAGCGACCGTCGGGCGCGGCACGTTCGTGAAAGGGCGCCCGATCGGCGCGCGCACGACGGCATCGCCCGGCATCGATCTGTCCATGAACCTGCCGCCGCAACCGCAGCAGGCCGACCTCGACGTCCGGCTGGCCAAGGCGCTGTCCGATGTGCGTGCTGACGCTGGTCTCGCAGCCTATCTCACCTATCAGCAGCCGGGCGGCACGCCGACCGAGCGGCAGGCCGCGGCCGCGTGGCTCAACGAGCAACTCGCGCTCGACGTGGCGCCCCAGCGGCTTCTGGTGACGCCCGGCACGCAGTCGGCGTTGTTCGCTCTGCTGTTGGCTCTCGCGGCGCCGGGCAGCACCGTGCTGACCGAGCGGATCACCTATCCCGGCTTCAAGTCCGCCGCCGCGGCAGTCGGTGTGCGTTTGATCGGCGTCGAGATGGACGACGAGGGCATCGTGCCCGCCGCGCTCGACAAAGCAGCACGGGCCGGAGACGCGAACATCGTGTTCCTTATGCCGACCATGCACAATCCGACGACAGCCACCATGAGCGCCGAGCGGCGCAAGCGCGTGGCGACGGTCGTGCGTCGCCGTGGACTGACGCTGATCGAGGACGATCCTTACACGTTTCTCGCGCCCGGCCTGCCGCCGGTTTCGAGCCTGATCCCGGAACGGACCTATCTCGCGGCCAGCCTGTCGAAATGCATCGCGCCGGGCTTGCGCATGTCGCTCGTCGTCGCGCCCGACCAGACCGCCGCCGAAAGACTCTGCGGCCTCTTGCGCGCAACGCTGCAGATGCCGGCGCCGCTGATGACGGCGATCGCCGTCCGCTGGATGCGCGACGGTACCGCGAACGCCATAGTTGACGCGATCCGCACAGAGGCTGCGGCGCGCCAGACGATTGCTCACGCGGCGCTCGCCAAGCACGCTTACGCCGCGCATCCGGCCGGCCATCACGTCTGGCTGCCGCTACCGGGCCGGTGGCCCGCGGCCCGCTTCGCCGCGCAACTCCAGGGCCGCGGCTTGGCCGTGGTGACGAGCGACGCCTTCGCGACGGATCAGCCGCCGCCGAACGCGATCCGCTTGGCCCTCGGTGCAGCCCACAGCCGTACGGAGCTCGCGAAGGCGCTCGAGATCCTCGCGGAGGTGCTCGATCAGAGCGCCCCCAACGAGATCGTCGTCTGACCGCTAACGAGCGTGGGCCGATGCAGAGGCAGCAGTGCGCGCACGCCCCGCCGCGGCGATGACCGCCCCCACGGTGTAGATCGCGAGACCCATGGCCGTAGCGGAGGAATAGGCGACGCGGCCTTCGAGCATCTGCAACGCGAGCACGACCACGGGGATCAAGGCGGTCGCCGCGCCAACGGTCAACGCAGAGGTGAGCGCGACAGCCTGTTGCACGGCGTAGATCGGAAAGGCCAGCACGACGAGTCCGAGCGCGACCGCCACGATCATATCGTCGGCGGCCACCGGTCCTTTGTTGTCGAGGCCCACGAGATAGCCCGCGACCGCAAGCAGTAGATAAAGCGGGAAGCGGGCGGCGAACACGCCGGCGGGGCTGACGCCGATCCTGTTCAGCTTGAAGCTGACGAGCAGCATCCAGCTCATGGCAACGCCGGAAAACGCCGCAAGCGAGAGTCCCACGAGCGCCACCACGCCGCCACCGCGTACGAAGCCGGAAAATCCTGCAAGCGTCGACACCGCAAGTACCACGAGACCCAGCACCAGGATGGCAAGCCCGCGGGCCTCCCAGCCGTGCAGCCGCGCTCCCGCTCCATCGCCCCACACGCGCGCCGCCACGATCGTCACCGGAATGATACCCGAGAAGATCGTGAAGGCGACCGCGGGTTCGATGAGCTGGAGAGCGCCGAGGTAGGCGAGCCATCCCGTTGCCGTCGAGATGTTGAGCTGAGCGAGCAGCCTTGGCGCGGCGAGCGCGGCGCGCACCTCGTCCGCCGAGCGCCAAACCACGAAGGCGAGACACGCCAGCGACGACATCCCGAAGACGAGGAGACCGAGCAGAAGCGAGTCCATACGTTGCAGGAAGCTGCCGAACAGCACCGCTTGCGCCGCGTCGAGCACGACGAATGTTGCGCACCAGATCAGGCCGTGAGCACGCATTGGCATAGGGTAAGCCGAAGAAAAAAACCGGCGGGATGAGAGGCCGAAGCCCAACACCGCCGCCGGTTTCGCCAGATGGAAATCCGGAAACTCCGGATTTGGGAAATTCGATCAGGCCGGTTCCTGCTCGAGCACCGCGAGCGCGTCCTCCGCGCTCTCGTAGACGCGCGTCTCGAGCCCGCGGCGGCGCAGGGCCTCCTGCAGCTTCTGACGCGTGAGGGCACTCGTCGCGTAGCGCGCCATCTTCGCGTAGTAGTTTTTGTTCACGTGCGCGACCATGTCGGCGTAAGCCTCATAGAGGTCTTCGGCGATCCGACAGCCGTTCTGATTGACGACGGCGTTGACGCGCTTTCCCGCAGCCATGCAGGCCTCAGAGATTGCCTTCTGCAGATCAACGACATCAGCCTTCTTGCGCACGCTCCAGGCTTCGAGATTGACCGAGAGAATGTTGCGCTTTGCGTCGTAGCTGATGCGATCCCTGAGTCCTTCGTTCAACAGATCCGCGAGCAGGCCCATGGGCGCGTCGCGGAACAGCGCCGGGTTCATTTGGATCGGACTGTGGATGTGCGGTTTGAACGCCATGTGCGGAAGGATGTCCCGCTCGATGTCAATACCGGGCGCCACCTCGATCAGCTCGAGCCCGTGGTCGGTGAGCTGGAACACACAGCGCTCGGTGACGTAGATGACGGGCTGACCCTTCTCCGCCGCGTATTGGCCAGAGAAGGTCACCTGCTCCACCTGCTTCACGAACTTCTTGGCGCGCCCTTCCTGGACGATCTTGAGCTTGCCGTCCTCGACCGCAACCTTGAGGCCGCCAGCCGTAAAGGTGCCTGCAAACACCACCGCGCGTGCGTTCTGCGAAATGTCGATGAAGCCGCCGCAGCCGTTGAGCTTCCCGCCGAACTTGCTGGTGTTGACGTTGCCGAGGCTGTCGCACTCCGCCATCCCGAGGCAGGTGAGATCGAGGCCGCCGCCATGATAGAAGTCGAACATCTCATTCTGGTCGATGACCGAATGCGCGTTCGCTGAGGAGCCGAAGCTCGAGCCGCCCGCCAGCACGCCGCCGATGGCGCCGGCTTCCGTCGTCATCACGAGGTAGGGTGTGACCTTCTCTTCGTTGGCGACGTTGGCAACGCCGTCCGGCGCGCCCACGCCGAGATTGATGACGCCGTTCGGCGGCAGCTCGAATGCTGCGCGGCGCGCGATGATCTTGCGCTCGTCGAGTTTCATGCAGGGCAGACTGTCGACCGTCACACGCACTTCGCCCGCGAGCGCCGGATCATAGACGACGCCGTAGTTCATGCGATGCATCTCGGGCGGATCGGCGACGACCACGCAATCGACGAGAATGCCGGGCACCTTGACGTCTTTCGGCTTGATCGACCCGTCCGCGACAAGCCGCTCGACCTGCGCAATGACGACACCGCCATTGTTGTGGGCGGCCATCGCCTGCGCCAGGCAATCGAGCGTCAGCGCTTCCTTTTCCATGCTGAGGTTGCCGAGCGGATCGGCGCTCGTGGCGCGGATCAATGCCACGTTGATCGGCGTGGCCTTGTAGAACAGCCACTCCTTGCCATCGACCTCGACCAGCTTGACGAGGTCTTCCTTGGTCACGGTGTTGACCTTGCCGCCGCCGAGACGCGGATCGACGTAGGTGTGCAGTCCGACTTTCGTGAATAGTCCCGGGCTGCCGGAAGCGCAGCTGCGGTAAAGCTTCGAGATGACGCCCTGGGGCAGGTTGTAGCCCTGGATCTTGTTGTTCTGCGCCGCTTCCGCGACTTTCGGCATGCGGCCGAAGTTGGCCGCGATTACGCGCTTCAGAAGGCCCTCGTGATGCAGGCGCCCGGTGCCGAGCCCTTTACTGTCGCCCGCGCCGGCGCACATGATGAGCGTGAGGTCACGTGGGTTTCCGGTCTCGACGAAGCGCTTCTCGAGTGCAGCGTGCAGCATCTCCGGGATGCAGCTCTGGACGAAACCCGTGGTTGCGATGACATCGCCGTTGCCGATACGCGCGATGGCTTCATCGGCCGAGAAGACCTTGTTGGTTTTCATTTTGTTTCCCCCGAGGGTGGCTTCCACTCTGTTCTTTCCGCTGGGCGAGAGCGGAACGATCGGTGGAATGCTCTGATTTTCCGGGCGAAAGATACGTGAGTAATCCGCTTGGGGGCAACGCCCCGAACGCGCAGCCAATCGTCCTACTCAAGAGGGTGATCCGAAACCTACCCACCCTGTGGAGGAGTCCCTTGCGCCGGCCAGAGAGCCGTGAGCCACACCTTCGCCGGAATTGAACGGCCTTTTGCAGGGCCTGGCCGCAGTGCGGATCAGCCTTGGGGGAGGGAAAATGAAACTTTTCAGGACGGGTGATGTCACCCGCGACGCCGCCGATATTACGACCGACACGGCGCGCCACGTCTCAAACGGCGGTCTCGGCGCAACGCTCCTGTCAGCCGTGGCGGTTCTGTTTTCGGGCTACAGCCTGTGGGAAACGTCGCTGAAAAGTCCGGAGCTGCGGGTTTACGTGCCGCGCGTCGTTTCGTACGCCGCGCCCTATACCAACAGCAACTTCGAGATGATCCAGATACCCGTCACGCTTTCGAACGAGGGCGCGCAGACGGGCACGGTGCTGCACATAGACCTGGCGGTCACCGATCCGCGCACAAACCAGACCAAGCATTTCTACGCCTCCGAGCTCGGCGTCTGGTCCATGGAGCGCACACGGACCCGCAGCTACCAGGGCTTTGCACCGCTGCCGCTTGCCGGGCGCACGAGCCGCACGGAATCGGTGTTGTTCTACACGCGCGGCGACGGCGAGAAGCCGGATCAGATCATCCGCGAGGTGGGCCCCTACCAGTTCACGCTGACGATCACCCAGGCTGAGAGCGGTGGCGGCATCGAGGCCCTCGGGCTGCGCAGCCAGGAGCCGAAGACAGTATCCGTGAGCTTCGAGCGCATGCTGCCGTTCTACGACGCACGCGCCTTCGAGAACGGCGCCATCCACATGCACGCCAAGGACTGGACGTCCTCTTCCAGCGATCCGCAATAGGTCCCGAACCCAGAGGGACGGCCGGCATTGACTTGCTGTGGGACGGTACCATAGTTAACGACGCTTTTCCTACCTCCGGCGCGAGGATTTCCGCCATGAGACGGTCGCTGACGGTCGCCGCTGTGCTGCTGGCCCTGGCCTCGGCCTGGGCCGGGCGCGCCGTGGCGCAGCAGTCGGGCGGCTTCTCGACCACGGCTCGCAACGCCATCCTGATGGATTTCGACTCGGGATCGATCATCTATCAGAAGGCTGCAGACCAGCTTGTGTCGCCCGCGAGCATGAGCAAGCTGATGACGCTCGCCGTGCTGTTCAAGGCGCTGAAGGACGGCAAGCTGAAGCCCGAGGACGAGTTTCAGACCAGCGAGCACGCCTGGCGCACGGGCGGCGCGCCTTCGGGCACCGCCGCCATGTTCATCCCGATCCACAACAAGACGCCAGTCAGCGAGCTGATCCAGGGCATCGCCGTACAGTCGGGCAACGACGCAGCGATCACGGTAGCGGAGGGCATGGCGGGCTCGGTCGACGCATTCGCCAAGATTATGGAAGCGGAAGCGCGCAGCATCGGGCTCGAGAAGTCGACGTTCCGTAACCCCACCGGCTTGCCGCACCCCGAGCACTTGATGACGGCGCGCGAGCTGGCGATGCTCGCCCGCCACATCATCAAGAACTACCCCGACCAGTACAAAGTCTTCAGCCAGCGCGAATTCCAGTATCGCCGGCACAAGTTCTACAACCGCAATCCGCTGCTTTCGGCCGACATAGGTGTCGACGGCATGAAGACGGGCCACACGCGCGAAGCGGGCTACGGCATGGTGGTGTCGGCGATCGCCGACGGGCGCCGGCTGATCGGCGTCGTCATGGGCTTCGAGAACGAAAAGGAGCGCCAGAACGAGACGCGCCGCATGCTTCAGTGGGGCGCCAAGAGCGTTGCCACCGCCAAGCTGTTCGATGCCGGCGAGGCGGTCGGATACGCGCGCATCTGGGGTGGCCAGGACCTCTACGTCCCGCTCACGGGAGATGGCGACCTTGAGGTCATCCTGCCGAAATTTCCCGTGAACCAGAAGATCCGCGGCGAGATCGTCTACGAAGGTCCGATCAAGCCGCCTGTCAAGAAGGGCGACCAGATTGCCATGTTCCGCGTCACCAGCACGGCGCCGGGCAGCAACGAGCCGATCGCCGTCAGCGAGACCCCGCTTTACGCCGAGAACGACGTCGACGAAGCGACGTTCTATTGGCAGGGGGTGGATTCGCTCCTGCACCTCGGGCTGCGCGTGCTGCCGGACGTGCGCGCCATGCTGAGCCGCTAGCGGCGTTATGCAGGCCTGAAACGTCAGGTCGCTTCCATCTCACCCGATCTCCCTCTAGTGTCCGCCGCCATGAGGCGCGGAAAATTCATCACCTTCGAAGGCGGCGAGGGCGCGGGCAAGTCCACGCAGGTGGCGCTGCTCGCAGAGCGCCTGCGCGGCGCCGGCATCGAGACTGTCATCACCCGCGAGCCGGGCGGCACGGCGCTAGGCGAGGCCATTCGCGACGTGGTGCTCCAAGCCGAGCCGGACCCCGTGACTGAGTTGCTCCTGTTCGCCGCCGCACGCGCCGAGCACGTGGCCAAAGTCATTCGCCCGGCGCTCGAGCACGGGACGTGGGTGGTCTCGGACCGCTTTGCAGATTCGACCCGCGTCTATCAGGGCGTGCTCGCCGGCGTGCCGCAGTCGCTGATCGAGGCCGTCGAGGCCGGGAGCGTCGCGCCGACGTTTCCCGACCTGACGTTGATCCTCGACATACCGATCGGCGAGGGGCAACGGCGCACGGAAGCGCGCGGTGCCCTTTCGCGCTTCGACGCCGCGGACGGCGAGTACCACGAGCGGCTGCGCCAGGCCTTCCGTGACATCGCCCGCGCCGAACCCCAACGCTGCCTCGTCATCGACGGCACGAAGAAGCCCGACGAGATCGGCGACGAGGTCTGGCGCGCCGTCGAGACACGCCTCCTCGCCGAGGGCTGACCGCAATGGCCCGCGCGCCCGCAGTGCAGGAAATCGAGGAGCTCCCCGAGGCCGACCGCCTCGATGGCTTTCCGCATCCACGTGCGACACACAACCTTTACGGCCACGAGGAGGCTGAGCGCGCTCTACGGGAAGCGTTCGCATCGGGGCGCATGCACCACGGCTGGCTGATCGCTGGACCTGAGGGCATCGGCAAGGCGACGCTCGCCTATCGCTTGGCGCGCCATATCCTCGCCGATCCCTCCGAGCGTGCCGTCAACACGCTCGACGTCGCGCCCGAGGCGCGCGCCGCGCGCCAGGTGCTCGCGTTGTCGCATCCTGGCCTGCTCGTCATCCGCCGCGCCTGGGACACGAAGACCAAGCGTTTTCCCTCAACGATCCCTGTCGATGAGGTGCGGCGCCTGAAAGCCTTTCTCGGCCGCACGGCGGGCGACAATGCATGGCGTGTCGTCGTCGTCGACCGCGCCGAGGAGCTGAATGTCAACGCCGCCAACGCGCTCCTGAAATCGCTCGAGGAGCCGCCGCCGCGCACCATCTTCCTGCTCGTAACGTCCGCGCCGGGCCGCCTGCTGGTCACCATCCGCTCGCGCGTGCGCACGCTCGATCTGGCGCCGCTCGGCGACGAGGCGCTACGCCGTGCGGTGACCCAGGCTTATGCAGAAAGCGGCGACGAGGTTGCCGGCGGCGCGCCAGTCCCGTCCGACTGGGAGCGATTGGCGCACCTCGCGGAGGGCAGCGTGCGCCGGCTGCTGTCATTGCATGCCGCCAAAGGTCTGGCCCTGCACGACCGCATCTCCGCTATCTTGAACGGCTTGCCAACGGTTGACTGGGGAGCTGTCCACGCGCTCGGAGACGAGCTCTCCGGCCAAGCGGCCGACCAGCGCTACGAGCTGTTCTTCGAGCTGTTGACGGGTGCCATCGCCCATCTCGTTGCCGCCGAGGCCCGCGGCGAGGGGCAGCCCAGCGACGTGGCAGTGGCGGCTCGGCTGATCGGGCCGGCGCGGCTTGCCACCTGGGCCGGCTTGTGGGAAAGAGTGGCCGCGGACAAGGCCGAGACCGCGGCCCTGAACCTGGACCGTAAGGCCTTGATCCTGGATGTCTTCTCCCGGCTGGAGGCGGCATCCCGCACCTGAACTATTTTTCGGAAGCTCGCTCGAGAATGACCCGGTTGATGAGAGAGCCGATCGACGCCGTCCGAATGTGATGGGATCTGTCCCCACGCGCATCCGGCGATTGAACCTGGTCATTTTATAGTCCACGAGGTCACATGAGCGACCGAACGAAATTCTACATCACCACGGCCATCTCCTATCCTAACGGCGTGCCGCATATCGGGCATGCCTATGAGGCCATCGCCACCGATGCCATCGCGCGCTTCGAGCGCCTCGACGGTAAGAACGTGTTCTTCCTGACCGGCACCGACGAGCACGGGCTCAAGATGAAGCAGACGGCCGCTCAGGAAGGCTTGAGCCCTCGCGCGCTCGCCGACCGCAACGCCGCCCGCTTCGTTGAGATGGTGGAGGCGCTTGGGATCTCGAACGACGATTTTATCCGCACGACAGAGCAGCGCCACTACGAGGCGTGCGCCGAGATCTGGCGGCGCATGGACGCGGCCGGCGACATCTACTCGAAGAAATACGGCGGCTGGTATTCGACGCGCCAGGAGACCTACTACAAGGAAAGCGAGACGGAAGTCCGCGACGGCCAGCGCTACGAGACCGAGAACGGCACGCTCGTCGAGTGGACGGAGGAGGAGACGTTCTTCTTTCGACTTTCCGCTTATCAGGATCGGCTGCTCGCCCTCTACGAGGCCGACCCGGATTTCATCCTGCCGCCCGAGCGCAAGAACGAGGTTGTAAGCTTCGTCAAAAGCGGCCTCGAGGACCTTTCGATCTCGCGCACGACGCTGGATTGGGGCATCCCGGTTCCGAACGCGCCCGGCCACGTCATGTATGTGTGGGTCGACGCGCTGACGAACTATGTCACCGCAACCGGTCTCCTCAACACTCCGAAAGGCGAACGTGCCGATTTCTGGCCGGCCAACGTGCACCTCATCGGCAAGGACATCATTCGCCACCACGCCGTCTATTGGCCGGCCTTCTTGATGTCAGCCGGGCTCGCGCTGCCGAAGCGCATCTTTTCGCACGGGCACGTGAACAACAAAGGCGAGAAGATATCGAAATCGGTCGGCAACGTCGTCGATCCGTTCGACCTTGTCAAAGCCTACGGACGCGATCAGCTGCGCTACTTCCTTTTGCGCGAGGTGATGTTCGGTCAGGACGGCAATTATTCGCCCGAGGCTTTGGCCAACCGCATCAACGCCGATCTCGCCAACAACCTCGGCAACCTGGCTCAGCGCTCGCTGTCGATGATCTACAAGAACTGCGACGGCAAGATACCGGAGCCCGGCGAGTTCACGGCCGAGGACAAGACGATCCTCGACGCGACGGATGCGCTCTACGCCGAAGCGCGCGCGGTGATGGATAAGCAGGCCGTCACGCGCTACCTCGACGCCGTATGGAGCGTCATCGCCGACGCCAACCGCTACTTTGCGGCCGAGGAGCCGTGGGCGAAGAAGAAGACCGATCCCAAGCGCATGGAGACGATCCTCTATGTGACGGCCGAGATCGTGCGCCAGTTCGGCATTTTGGCGCAGCCGGCGATGCCGGAGCTGGCCGGCAAGCTGCTCGATCTTATATTGCCGGGTGACGATGAGAGCCGCGTGTTCGCGAAGCTCGGCGCCGCTGGCCGCCTCGTGCCGGGAACGCCGATCCCCGAGCCGCAAGGCGTGTTCCCGCGCTACGTCGACCCTAAGGAGGAGCAGAAGCAGCAGCAATCTGCCCCGAAGCAGAAGAAGGCAAAGGGCGAGAAGCCGCAGACCTAGAGTTCCCGATGCTCGTTGACCACCACTGCCACCTGGATTTCCCGGAGTTCGCCGCCGACCTCGACGGCGTGGTGGCGCGCGCAAAGGCGGCCGGCGTCGGCACGCTCGTGACGATCTCGACGCGCATCCGCAAGTTCGATCAGGTCCGCGCCGTCGCCGAGCGCTTCCCGGATGTCTACTGCTCGGTGGGCACGCACCCGCACAATGCCGACGAGGAGCTCGACATCCCGGCGAGCGAGATCATCCGCCTCGCGCAGCATCCGAAGGTGGTCGCGGTGGGCGAGGCGGGCCTCGATTATCATTATAAGAACGGCACGCCCGCCGCACAGGCGCAGGGCTTCCGCACTCACATCGCCGCCGCGCGCGAGACGGGACTGCCGCTTGAGATCCATACGCGCGACGCGGACGCCGATACGCTCGCCATCCTCGAGGAGCAGCACGCGAAGGGTGCCTTTCCCGCCGTGCTGCACTGCTACACGGGTGGGCGTGAACTTGCCATGCGTGCCGTCGATCTCGGGCTTTACGTATCGTTCTCGGGCGTCATCAGCTTCAAGAAGACCGAGGCGCTGCAGGAGATCGCCCGCGACGTTCCGCTCGACCGCATCCTGGTCGAGACCGACGCTCCGTTCCTTGCCCCCGTGCCTTACCGCGGCAAGACCAACGAGCCGGCCTTTGTCGTGCACACGGCAGCGACGCTGGCGCGCATCCGCGGCATCTCGGAAGCCGACGTTGCCCGCGCCACGACCGAGAATTTCTTCCGTCTCTACACGAAGGCGCGCCCGCCCGTCGCAGCGGAGCCCGCCGCTTCATGAGCCTGCGCATCACGATTCTGGGCTGCGGCTCATCCGGCGGCGTGCCGCGCATTGGCGCGGGGTGGGGGAAGTGCGACCCGCAAAACCCCAAGAACCGCCGCCGCCGCTGCGCGCTGCTCGTCGAGCGGACTGGCCCGCGCGGGCGCACGAGCGTTCTGATCGATACGCCGCCGGATCTGCGCGAGCAGCTTCTCTCCGTGCGCGCGGATGGTTTGGACGCGGTGCTCTTCACGCACGACCACGCCGATCACACTCACGGCATCGATGATTTGCGCATGGTCGCCTACGCCATGAAGCGGCGCGTGCCCTGCTATTTCGACGCCGCGACGCAATCGAGCATCGTCACCCGGTTTGCCTATTGCTTCGTGCAGCCAGAAGGCTCCACCTACCCGCCGATCTTGAGCGCGGAGCTGCTGCGGCCCGGCGTGCCCGTGCGCATCGAGGGCGCCGGCGGCGCGATCGAGGCGCTTCCGATCAAGCAGTTCCATGGCGATATCGAAACGCTGGCTTTCCGCTTCGGCAAGGTCGCGTACTCGCCGGACGTCTCCGCGCTGCCGCTCGATTCCGTGCCGTTGCTCGAGGAGCTCGATCTTTGGATCGTGGACGCGCTGCGCTACACGGCGCATCCGAGCCACTTCTCGGTGAAGGAGGCGCTGGAGCACGTCGAGCGCCTGCGTGCCAAGCGCGCCGTGCTGACCCACATGACGGGCGACCTCGACTATGAGGCGCTGAAGCGTGAGCTTCCGCCCCACGTCGAGCCGGCCTACGACAATATGGTCATTGAGCTCTGATACGGCCTGAGCCGTGCGGCGCCTAGCGGCGTTCCTTGTCGCGCTGCCAGTAGAGGAAGAACGTCGTCACCAACGCGGTAAGGATGATGGTGCCGATGATGTCGCTGCGCTTGATGAAGGCGAGCCAGACGTCGATGCCGCCGAGCGACCCGCCGCGGCCCACGAGGAAACCGTTCAGCATCATCACGAACAGCACGACGGCGGCCGTCAGCGCTGCGGCCGAAACCACCTGCAGCGAACGTTTCATCACGCGCGGCATCGGAACCTTGTGGCGGCCGACGGCGAACTGAGTGCGGTCTGACATGGCAGGCTCCCTACGTTCGAATTGGCGTTCGGCAAACGACATGGGTGCAAATCCCAAGGCGAATCAGCTTGCAAAGAGGGTACCGCGCTTCGGAGCGGAAGCAACGCTCGCTTTGAGTATAAAGCGCAGCGCTATCTGCGCACCCGCACGCCGGCGCGAATCTCGTCGCTCGTGTAGTCACCATCGAGGTCGTTTGAGGCAAAGTCGAGGTGCTGATAGCGCGCGAACAGCACCAGCCACGGGCTCGCGTAATACTCGAGCCCCGTGAAGGCGAGCCACTGCTGCTCGGTGAAGGGTGTCGCATCATAGTCGTAGTGCGTATAGGCGACCCCCGCCGACGCCACGAGATAGCGACGCAGCGCATGGCGGGCTTCGAGCCCAACCGTGTGCGAAATCACGCCGCCCGACTCCACCGTCGTCGTCTCGAAGATGTCGCTCTGCGCCGTCAGCAGGAACGAGGTGATCTCCGTCGGCCGCCAGGCGAGATTGGCATCGAACAGGAATGCGTCCACATTCGACAGGCGATTGTCGTCCGGCATCTGCCGCCCATAGCCGACGCTGATCGTGCCGCGCAGCACGGCGCCCGTTGAGCCGAAGTCGAGGCCGATGCGCGTGCGCGTGCCATGGCTGTCACGCGAGATGCCGTCGGGAGGCAGCGCGCGGTTCTCGCGCTGGTTGAGCTCCTGCTCCGCGAACACCGCGAGCGTCGGCTTGAACTCCCAGGCAGCGCGCACGGCTTCTACGGTTTCGAGCGTATCGCGATCGGCATTGCTCATGCCGTTGGTATCCGAGTAGCGCGTATCGCTGACACCGCCCCGAAGCTGCACCGAGAGCCGGTTGAAGCGGTGGTTGAACGCGAGCTCGACCCGGTCGGTCGTCACGTCAGCGCGTTGGCCGGTCTGGTTGGCGTCGATCGCCGTGCGGGATTCCTGGCTCACGTCGTGTCCGGCCACGCCCTGCAGGTTCGTGCGCCGCGAGATGTCGAGACGCCCGCGCGCTTCGACGCTCCAGGCGCGGTCGTCTTCGGAAGAAAAATCGTCGTGGAAGGTCGAAAGCGTCGTCCCGCGCAGCTCGAGCGCGTGCGTCGACCAGTTGGAGACGAGGCGCGCCGAGGAGCGGATCTCGGCGGCGACATCGGATTGAGCATCCGGCGAGCTCAGCACGTTGTCAGTCCACAGCCCGCCGAGCTCGACCTCGGGGAAGAAGACGAAGCTGCCAATGCGGATGCCGACCGGATCGTAAGGCTCGAAGCGCGCGAGCCGGGCCGGCCGGCGGTCGGTGATCGTGGGATCGATATCCTCGATCTGAAACAGTAGCGGATCGTATCCGGCCGGCGGGTTGACAAACGCGTCGCGGTCGGCGGGTGGGCGCGTGTCGCGGAACGGATCGGCACCATCCTCCGGCACCTCGGGCTCTCCGAGATCGATCACGCCGTCCTCGGCGACGAGCCCGTCGGCCGGCATGGGAGCCTCGCCGTCGCCGGCTTCGTGGGCAGAGTCCGAGAAAGAATCCTCCCCCGGCTCTGCATCGTCTGTGGGATCGACGTCGAGATCGTAGAGGGAGTCGGCGGCCGCACCTCTGAGGCGAGGCTGCGTTTCGTACGCATCGAGAGACTCGCTTGCACGCGCCGTCGGCGCATGGATGAGCGCAGCGACAAGCGTTGCCGCCGCAAACCCGAACAAAATCAAGCCGAGCCGCCAGACCACCGCCACGGGGGCGTCCTCATGGATGAACCGCACAACGATGCACACGGGACGCATACTGACAGGCGCCGACACTAGGCAGCGGCGGTTAACGGCCACTTAAGCTTTGCGGCAACGCAAGATGCGATGGTCGCGGGGCGGCGCTCGCAATCCGGTGCGCGTCAGCCGGTTTTCCAATCTCGGAAAACATGCTCTAACCCCCGCGGACGCGACGAACGCGGCGGCGGGGAAGGGCAATGACCACGAGCGGAAATCCGAAAATCGAGCGGCGGGGGCTTTTGCTGGTCCTGTCCTCGCCGTCCGGAGCCGGAAAAACGTCGCTCTCGCGCTCGCTGCTTGACGCGGATCCCGAGATTACCCTTTCGGTGTCGGCGACGACTCGCAAGCCGCGTCCAGGCGAGGTCGACGGACGCGACTACTGGTTCGTCGATGAAGCAAAATTCAAGGCCATGATTGCCGCCGAGGAGCTGCTCGAATGGGCAACCGTGTTCGGCAACTACTACGGCACCCCCCGTGCGCCCATCGAGCGGGCCATTGCCGAGGGCCGTGACGTTTTGTTCGACATCGATTGGCAGGGTACGCAGCAGCTCGCGGAACGCATGGCTGGCGACCTCGTGCGCGTGTTCGTGCTACCGCCTTCGGCGGAGATGCTCGAGACGCGGTTGCGCACCCGCGCCCAGGACCCGGATCAGGTCGTTGCGCGGCGCATGGCCGAGGCCTCTTCGGAAATCAGCCACTGGGCCGAGTACGACTACGTGATCATCAACCAGGATCTCGAGGCGAGCAGCGCCGCGCTACACGCCATCCTCGCGGCCGAGCGGCTGCGCCGCGACCGCATGACGGGCCTGTCGGCTTTCGTGCGCGGGCTGCAGGCGTCCCTGAAATAGGACCGCGAGAGTGATGCGGATCGCTCCTGAAACGCTCGCCTTGCGCAACGCGATCCGGACAACACTGCTCGCCGCATTTCCGACCAGCCTCGAAGCGGATCTCGTGGATCGCCTGCGCGAGGCTGGCGATATTGAGATCGGCCTCGTGTCGATCGAAGAGGCTGCCGTTATCGGCTATATCGCGTTTTCACGCTTGGACGCGCCGATCAAGGCCTTGGGCCTCGGACCGGTCGCGGTCGTGCCTGAGCGGCAGAGAGGCGGAGTGGGCAGCGCGTTGATCCGGGCCGGCCTTGAACATGCCAAGGCAGCCGGTTGGCAAGCCGTTTTCGTCCTCGGATATCCCGCCTATTACCACCGCTTCGGATTTGAAACCGACACAGCCACAGGATTTTCATCGCCCTACGCGGGCCCTTACTTCATGGCGACCAGCTTGAGCAACGAAAGCTTGCGGGCCAAGTCCGGCCGCGTTGCCTACCCGCCGGCATTCGATGGGCTTGAAGAGCAAGAATGAAGCGAAAGCTCAGGGCAGCTCGCGCGCGTAGCTGATCACCGAGAGGAAGCGAGCCGGCAGCTTGATAAGCTCTTCAGGCCCATGCGGTGCATCCGCGTCGAAGAAGAGACTGTCACCGGGCCTCATCGGATAGAGCTTGTCGGCGTGGCGATAAACCACTTCACCCTCGAGAATATAGATGAGCTCGAGCCCGGCATGCTGAAACAGTGGGAAGACGTCCGACTCTTCCGTCAGCGTAATGAGATAGGGCTCGACTACGACACCCCCGGAGATGCCGCCCGTGTGACCAAGAAGCTGATATTGATGCCCGGCCCGCGTGCCGCGCCGCTCGATCAGCAGGCCTTGCCCGGCTGACACGAACACCGCGTCGCGCCGCTCCTCGAAGCGGCGGAACAGCGCCGTCACCGGCACGCCGAGCGCGCGAGAGAGCCGCTGCAGCGTCGTCAGCGAAGCGCTGGTGACGCCATTCTCGATCTTGGACAGCATGCCGAGCGACAGGCCCGCCGCCTTAGCGAGGTCGGAGGCCGTGATGCCGAGCTTGTTGCGGAAGGCGCGCACCTCTCGGCCGATGGCCACCTCGAGCATGCCGTCGCGCGCGCCCTGCAGCGAGTGGGGATCCTGATCCTTGCCGCCAACCGATTGCAGCGCCTCGACGAACTCTTCTTGAGAGAGCAGCTTGCGCCCCGGGATCTCGGCGCAGCTATCAGTGGACGCCGTTTGCGCCTTGGCGGATTTGCGGGCGGTAGCTTCGGATTTCTGGCTCATGCGCCCCTTGCTTCAAAAAAAAAACTGTGACCCGTTCAATTACTGACACTTACGCCAAGCCGACAGCAAACAAAAAAACGTTACACCGAACGGCGACTGTGCGCACGTGGCAACCGCCGCATCGAGGACGGGCGCGGTAGAGGCTGGATGTCCTGGTGCCCCTCGACACGTGGCCGGGCGCGCAGGCCAACCGACACCCGTCCGGCGATGGAATGGAGCAGTGGCTGAAGGGGAGGGGGCTCTCGCTATCGCAACGGGACGAACTTAGCCGGCCGCTGATGAAATATCGGGCAAAACCATCGCCACCGGATTTCACAATAAGAAAAAATATTTACTTAAATTAAAGCAAAAGCCATCCGCTGGCCTCCATATGCCCAGAGGATAAGCAATGTGCTGCTTCTTTGTCTGGCGCCCCTTGACTCAACGCGCCAAGTTGCCGCAGTTTTCCGCGTGTCAAAAAATGTTTCAGCACAGTCAACTCTGAACAAAGAAAAACGGGGGAGACACCCATGGATACCAACATGGACGCCGTGAACGTCATTTTCACGGAGTTTTACTATTGGGTAACCGTTGTCCTGATGTTCCTGATCCACGTGGGCTTTTGCATGTACGAGGTCGGGGTCAGCCGCCAACGGAACCACCTCCACACGCTGATGAAGAACACGATGGCGATCCCGCTGGTCACCATCACGTTCTTCTTCTTCGGCTGGTGGATCTATTTTGCCTTTCAGAACGGCCCGGGCATCACCGGCGGCTTGATCGACGCGCCGCAGGCCGAGCCGTGGAACGCGTTGATGGGCACGCATCTTTCCGGCCCGAGCCCAAACCTCGGCGTCGATGCTGAGCAGGCCGCCCTCTGGCACAGGCTGAATGGCGTGTTCTGGGCAGCATTCCTGCTGTTTTCCTGGACGGCGGCTTCTATCGTCTCGGGTTCGCTCATCGAGCGGATCCGTTCCGGCGCCTTCTGGATTCTCGCCGTCGTCATCGGCTCCTTCGCCTGGATCGTCGACGCGGCCTGGGGCTGGAGCTCTCAGGGCTGGATGGTGAAGCTGCTCGGCTACCACGATGCCTACGCGTCGGGTGTCATTCACGCCATCGCCGGCGGCTTCGCGCTCGGCGTGCTGATCGTGCTCGGGCCGCGCATCGGCAAGTTCCGCCCGGACGGCACCCCACGCGATATCCCGCCGCGCAACCCGTGGCTGGTCACGATCGGCCTGTTCCTGATCTACACCGGCTTCTGGGGCTTCTACGCGGCCTGCAACGTGCCATTGATCAACCCCGAGGCGATCGGCGGCCAGATCACTGGCCAGACCTGGACGGCGACCAACATCTACCTTGCCCCGACAACATTGAGCGCCATCACCTTCAACTTCCTGATGTCGCTTTCGGGCGGGCTTTTGGCAGCCTACATTATCTCAAAGGGTGATCCATTCTGGACCTACTCCGGCGGGCTTGCGGGCATCATCTGCGCCTCGGCCGGCAACGACCTCTATCATCCGATCCAGGCCATGTTCATCGGCGCAGCTGGCGCGATAATCGCCAACAAAATGCACTACTTCGTCGAGCGTCGCTTCAAGATCGACGATGCGGTAGGCGCCGTCGCGGTGCACGGGTACTCGGGCTTCGCCGGTTTGGTCATCGCGGGCTTCATGCTGTGGGGGCAACCGTCCTCGCCGTTCGAGGGCTTTGCCGCCATCAACCCGCTCGGCAATTTCGTCGGCGCGTTGATCATGTTCTTTGTGCTCGGGTTCTTCCCCGGGTTCATCGTGGCATGGACCCTCAACCTGTTCGGCTTGCTGCGCGTGCCGCGAGACGTTGAGCTGATGGGCCTCGATTTCTCCACCGAGGAGAGCCGCCGGGCCTCGATCCTCGAAGTGCAGGCCGCGGAAAAGGCAGCCTACAACGGCATCGCACGATGACGTGAATGATGCCGGCGGGGCGGGCGACCGCGCGCTCCGCTCCGCCGGCGCAACCGACAACCGAGCTTCATGAGGAGAAGAGCATGTCGACGAACGGAATTACGAGCTGGGCGGTCGATCTCAAGGACGTCGGCGCCATTTATCCGTTCCAGGGAACGGAGACGATCCTGGTTATAGCCGGCGTCGCGTTCTGGCTTGGCTGGCACATCGTCCAGATGCGTCAGGAAGCAGCCGACCTGAAATACGATGAGCAGCACGCCAACAAGAAGCAGCTCATCGAGCAGGCGATCGACGAGTACTGATAACGGCCGCGAACGCATTGCAAACTGAGGGCGCGGACGGAACGGTGCGCGCCCTTTTTTCTGCGACTCTCCGCGGGCCGAAGCGGCCTCCCGGACATGAGCGCATGGGCCTCCGATGCCACGTCCGATCGCTCCGTAGCCCTCGAAACACGCGCCGGTTTCTATCCTCACAGGAAAACTTTATTCGTGACAGTTGAATTCGCGGGGTGGGCCTGTTAACATCCATTTCATGATCGACTGAGGAGTTACGGGGACCGCCAGACCATGTGTGGAATTGTCGGACTATTCATTAAGGACAAGGCGCTCGAGCCGCGGCTCGGAGAGCTGACAGCCGGGATGCTTGCCACGATGTGCGAGCGCGGTCCGGATTCGGCAGGCTTTGCCGTCTACGGAGCGCCGAAGTCGGGTAAGGTCAAGATCACGCTGCAGTCGGCGACGCCCGACAAGGACTTCGCCGATCTCGCCAAGGCCATTGAGCGCGAGGTCGATACCAAGGTGAAGCTCGACGTCAAGTCGACCCACGCCGTTCTGACGGTCCCGGCCGAGGATGCCGACTCCGTCCGCCAGGCAGTGCGCGAAAAATTCCCGAGCGTGCGCATCATGGGCTCCGGCGAGGCGATCGAGATCTACAAGGAGGTCGGCTATCCGACCGAGGTCGCGCGCCAGTTCGAGCTTTCGAAGATGAAGGGCACACACGCCATCGGCCACACCCGCATGGCCACGGAGAGCGCTGTCACCACGCTCGGCGCGCATCCCTTCTCGACCGGCACCGACCAGTGCCTGGTGCACAATGGCTCGCTGTCGAACCACAACAACCTGCGTCGCGAGCTGCGTCATGACGGGATCACCTTCGAGACGGCCAACGATAGCGAGGTCGCGGCCGCCTACCTGACATGGCGCATGAACCAGGGCCTGAACCTCGGCGAGGCGCTCGAGAAGAGCCTTGAGGACCTCGACGGCTTCTTCACCTTCGTCGTCGGTACCAAGAATGGCTTCGGCGTTGTGCGCGATCCGATCGCCTGCAAGCCGGCCGTGCTGGCCGAAACCGATCAATACGTGGCCTTCGGCTCCGAGTACCGCGCTCTTGCCGGTCTTCCCGGCATCGAGAACGCCAAAGTCTGGGAGCCAGAGCCCGCGACCGTCTACTTCTGGGAGCGCTGAGAAACTATGCCATCTATCGACCTCGAAACCACTCCGCTCCGCGAGCTCAACGAGAGCCTGCACAAAATTCAAGACGGTACCAACGAGACCGAATGGGAAGTGCTCAATCCGCGCGGCAGGCACGCCGTCGCAGTCGGCCTCGACGCACCCGTCACGGTCAATATTCGCGGACCGGTCGGATATTATTGCGCCGGCATGAACAAGAAGGCGACCGTGGTTGTCCACGGCTCGTCTGGCCCCGGCACCGCGGAAAATATGATGTCGGGCCGCGTGATCATCAAAGGTGACGCCAGCCAGTACGCTGGCGCCACCGGACGCGGCGGCCTGCTCCTTATCGAGGGCAATGCTTCGTCGCGCTGCGGCATCTCGATGAAGGGTATCGACATCATCGTCAAAGGCAACATCGGCCACATGTCCGCCTTCATGGCGCAGACCGGCAACCTCGTTGTGCTCGGTGACGCAGGCGATGCCCTCGGAGATTCGATCTACGAGGCTAAGCTCTTCGTGCGCGGAAGCGTCAAGAGTCTCGGCGCCGATTGTATCGAGAAGGAGATGCGCCAGGAGCACCACGACGTGCTGTCCGAGCTCCTGAAAAAGGCAGGCGTCAACAGCGTGAAGACTTCCGAGTTCAAGCGCTTCGGCTCTGCCCGCAAGCTATACAACTTCAACATCGACAACGCGGACGCCTACTGATGAGCTACCAGAACCCGCCGACCACGCCCCGCAAGTCCGCAACCTTCGACGACTACACGCTGTCGGAGATCCGCCGCGCCGCTCAGACGGGCATCTATGACATCCGCGGTGGCGGCGCCAAGCGCAGGCTTCCGCACTTCGATGATCTGCTCTTCCTTGGCGCGTCCATGTCGCGCTACCCGCTGGAAGGCTATCGCGAGAAGTGCTCGACGGCCGTTACGCTGGGCACCCGCTACGCCAAGAAGCCGATCGAGCTCAAGATCCCGATCACCATTGCCGGCATGAGCTTCGGCGCGTTGTCGGGCAACGCGAAGGAAGCGCTCGGCCGTGGCGCAACACTCGCCGGCACCTCGACCACGACGGGTGACGGCGGTATGACGCCCGAGGAGCGTGGCCATTCCGAGAAGCTGGTCTATCAGTACCTGCCGTCGCGCTATGGTATGAACCCGGACGACCTGCGCCGCGCCGATGCCATCGAGGTCGTCGTCGGTCAGGGCGCGAAGCCCGGTGGCGGCGGCATGCTTCTCGGACAGAAGATCTCCGATCGCGTCGCCGAGATGCGCACGCTGCCGAAGGGCATCGACCAGCGCTCGTCGTGCCGCCATCCCGACTGGACCGGCCCCGACGATCTCGAGATCAAGATCCTCGAGTTGCGCGAGATTACCGACTGGGAGAAGCCGATATACATCAAGGTCGGCGGCGCGCGCCCGTACTACGACGTCGCCCTCGCCGTGAAGGCTGGCGCCGATGTCGTCGTCGTTGACGGCATGCAGGGCGGCACCGCGGCCACTCAGGAAGTCTTCATCGAGCACGTCGGCCAGCCGACGCTCGCATGCATCCGTCCCGCTGTTCAGGCGCTGCAGGACCTCGGCATGCACCGCAAGGTGCAGCTGATCGTCTCGGGCGGCATCCGCAACGGCGCGGATGTCGCAAAGGCGCTGGCACTCGGTGCGGACGCCGTGGCCATCGGCACCGCGGCGCTTGTGGCTCTCGGTGACAACGACCCGTCGCTCGAGGGTGACTACGAGAAGCTCAACACCACGGCTGGTGCCTACGACGACTGGCACGAGGGACGCGATCCGGCCGGCATCACGACGCAGGATCCGGAGCTGTCCCAGCGCCTCGATCCGATCCGTGCCGGTCGCCGCCTGGCCAATTACCTCAAGGTCATGACGCTCGAGCTGCAGACCATCGCCCGCGCGGCAGGCCACAATCACGTGCACAACTTGGAGCCGGAAGATCTCTGCGCGTTGACCATCGAGGCGGCCGCCATGGCGCGGGTGCCACTCGCTGGCACGGGTTGGATACCCGGACAGGATAAACTTTAAGCGCGTTCGCCTCGGGCACCAGTCCGGGGCGAACAAAATTCTTCGACTCCTAAAAATAACGAGCGAAGAATTTCGAAATTCTAGGGGAAACGACAACCCAGGTTTGGGGAACAATAGGCTATGACACAAGACCTCGCCTCTATTGGCAAAGAACACAGCATAAAGGCTGTCGACGATTTGGCTGCGATCGCGAAAGAGCGCGGCATCCGCTACTTCATGATCTCCTTCACTGACTTGTTCGGCTTCCAACGCGCCAAGCTGGTGCCGGCCGCGGCGATCGCTGAGATCCAGAAGGACGGCGCGGGCTTCGCAGGTTTCGCGACCTGGCTCGACATGACGCCGGCGCATCCCGACATGTTCGGCATGCCCGATCCAACGGGATTGATCCAGCTCCCCTGGAAGCCCGAAGTTGCCTGGGTTCCCTCTTACCTTGTGATGGAGGACAAGCACGTTGCCCAGGCTCCCCGCGTCGTGCTCAAGAAGCTCGTCGACAAGGCCGCTGAGAAGGGCCTGCGCGTCAAGACCGGCGTCGAATGTGAATACTTCCTGATCAACGCGGACGGCACCGCGATCTCGGACTCGAAGGATCAGGCGTCCAAGCCCTGCTACGATCAGCAGGCCCTGACGCGACGCTACGATGTCATCGCCGAAATCTGCGATTACATGCTGGAGCTGGGCTGGGGCCCCTACCAGAACGATCACGAGGACGCCAACGGCCAGTTCGAGATGAACTGGAACTTCGACGATGCGCTTATCACCGCCGACCGGCACTCGTTCTTCAAGTACATGGTGAAGACGATCGCCGAGAAGCACGGCCTTCGCGCCACCTTCATGCCGAAGCCCTTCTCGAACCTTACCGGCAACGGCTGCCACGTCCACATCTCGGTATGGGATGCGCCGACGGGCAAGACCAACAAGTTCTACGAGCAGTCCGACGAGATGGGCCTGTCTCAGCAGGGCTACAACTTCCTCGGCGGCATCATGCAGCACGCGGAAGCGCTTGCGGCCATCACCAACCCCACCGTCAACTCCTACAAGCGCATCAACGCGCCGCGGACCATCTCGGGCGCGACATGGTCCCCAAACAGCGTGACCTGGACCGGCAACAACCGCACCCACATGGTGCGCGTGCCGGGCAAGGGCCGCTTCGAGCTCCGCCTGCCGGACGGCGCGGTCAATCCGTACCTGCTGCAGGCCGTCGTCATCGCGGCCGGCCTGAACGGTATCGAGCGCAACGCCCATCCGGGTAAGCGCCTCGACATTGACATGTACCAGGACGGCCATACCGTCAAAGACGCGCCGAAGCTGCCGCTCAACTTGCTCGACGCGATCCGCGCCTTCGACAAGGACACGGGCCTCAAGCAGGCGCTCGGCGAGGAGTTCTCGGCGTCTTACATTAAGCTCAAGCAAGGCGAGTGGAACAGCTTCGCCACCCACTTCACGCAGTGGGAGCGCGACCACACGCTCGACGTCTAGACCATGATCGCCTCGGGCCCGAGTCGCCCCGATCGTCGCGCCACCTACCAGGCGCGACGTGAATCGGCGGCGCCGAACAGTCCCCGATCGTCGCGCCACCTACCAGGCGCGACGTGAATCGGCGGCGCCGAACAGTCCCCGATCGTCGCGCCGCCTATCAGGCGTGACGTGAATCGGCGGCGCCGAACAGTCCCTGATCGTCGCGCCGCCTATCAGGCGCGACGTGAATCGGCGGCGCAAGAAAACCCCCGAGGCGTGAATCATCGGTCTGCATGGATCGGCAGCGGGCGACAGCAAACCGGCAGCGCACCGCCGCTGCCGGTTTTTCTTTTATGACCAAGCCGCTAACCGTTGCCTGCAAGCGTCCGCCTATCCTATAGCCTTGCCGGGACGAGCGGCAGGCGACAGGAACCCATGACAAGCGGCATACGGCGGCTCGGAATACTGGCTGGAGGCGGTGGCGTGCCGCGCGAGATCGCCGACAGCGCCGCGTCCCGCGGCCTGCCGGTGTCCATCGTCGCCATCGACGGCGAGGCGGATGCCGACTTCGGCCCTCACCCGGTCACCGTCGTCAATTGGGGCCAGATCGGCGCCATGGTGCGGGCGCTGAAGACGGCTGGCACAACCGACCTCGTCATCGTCGGCCGCGTGCATCGCCCCGAACTAAGTGGGCTCAAGCCCGATCTCGGATTCTTCCGCTATCTGCCGAAGCTGATCCGCATCGTCGCCTCCGGCGGCGATGACAGCGTGCTGCGCCGCGTAGTGCGCTTCTTCGAGGAGCAGGGCCTGCGCGTTATCGGCCCCGGCGACGCGGCGCCGGAGATCGTGGTGCACAAGGGCCCCTTCGGCGGCGAGCGCGCCGCCCCGGAAGATGCAGCCGATATCAACAAGGGGCTCTCCGTTGTCCGCGCCCTCGGCTCGTATGACATCGGCCAGAGCGTGATCGTGCGTGGTGGACGCGTGCTAGCCATCGAGGGCGCCGAGGGCACGGATCGCATGCTGGCCCGCGCCGCGCGCACCGCAGGCGAGGGCAGCACCACCCGCGGCGTCCTCGTCAAACGCTCGAAGCCGAGCCAGGATCTGCGCGTCGACATGCCGGCCATCGGCCCCGCGACCATCGACGGCGTGCGTGCAGCCGGACTCGCGGGCATTGCCGTGGAGGCGGAGAAGGTTCTGGTTGCCGATCGGGCGGAAACCTTGCAGCGCGCGGACGCTGCGCATGTGTTCGTCGAAGGCGTCATTGATCAGGAGGTAACTGAAAACCTGCGAAAGTTCGATCCGCGCAGCATCGCGATGGGCTTTCGATGCTTGGGTCGCGCCAATCCCGTGCCCCATGCGACGCTCGACGCCATCAAGGCAGCGAAGACGATTGAAGCGCTGGCGCCGTTCGCTGTCGGACGTGCCGTCGTCGTCGTGCGCAATCATGTGCTGTCGGTGGAAGCGGGCAACGAAGGCGTGGGCGCCACAATCGAGCGTGCAACGAACCTGCGCCAATGGGCGAGCCTGACCCACCGCCGTCGCGGCGTCGTAGGGCTGCGCAACTTCGATGACCTAACGCCAGGCGCCATTTCCGACGCGGGCGCGGCCGGATACGCTGGCATCGTGATCGCCGACGTCGCCCCACAAGGTGCTGGCGGATCCAGGGAGTTGATCGAGGCCGCCGACAAGACAGGCATCTTCATCGTTCAGCGCATCGGAGCAGGGGGGAGTGCGCATGAGTAACGCTGAGTCCGCAGCTGCCGAAGAGGTGCGCCTGTTCCTGGTCGCCGGCGAGCATTCGGGCGATGCCCTTGGCGCCAAGCTGATCGCGGCATTGAGAAACCGTCTCGGCGATCGCCTGCGCTTGGCGGGCGTCGGCGGCGCTGGAATGGAGGCGGAAGGCGTCTTCGCGTCCGATTTCCCGATGTCCGACGTTGCCGTCATGGGCCCACTATCGATCCTGCGCCATCTCCCGCGCATCATGCGCCGCGTCTATGCAACCGTGGACAGCGCGCTTCGCTGCGATCCGCACGCCGTCGTCATCATCGACAGCCCGGAATTCACGCACCCTATCGCCAAGCGCATCAGAAAGCGCCGGCCCGAGATCCCGATCATCGACTACGTGAGCCCCAGCGTCTGGGCCTGGCGGCCAGGGCGCGCGCGCAAGATGCGTCCTTACGTGGACCATATCCTCGGCATCCTGCCGTTCGAGCCCGAGGCGCACGTCCGCCTGGGCGGCCCCCCCTGCAGCTACGTCGGCCACTCCCTGATCGAGCGCCTCGACTGGCTTCGGGAGTTGGATGCCGAGCCGCTGCGCACGCGCCTCGGTCTCAATCCCGCGCGCCCCGTCGTGGTCGTGCTGCCCGGCAGCCGCTCGTCCGAGGTGGGCCGCCTGATCGAGCCCTTCGGCGACACGCTACGCCGCCTGATCGAGCGCGGCGTGGAGCCGGAGGTCGTCGTGCCGTGCGTCCCGCACGTGCGCGCCATGATCGAGCGCGGCCGCCGCACATGGCCGGTGCCAGCCCATATCGTCGAGGGCGAGGAGGACAAATTTCGTGCCTTCAAGCTCGCGTCGGCAGCACTCGCGGCATCCGGCACCGTGACGCTGGAGCTTGCGCTTGCGGGCGTGCCGATGGTCGTCGCCTACCGTGTCGACCCTATCGCCGCGCCCTTTCTGCGCCGCCTGATCAAGGCGCCGACCACCGTTCTCGCCAACCTCGTGCTCGGCGAGAATGCGTTTCCCGAGTTTCATCAGGAGAAGAGCTCGCCCGAAAACCTCGCCGGCGCTCTCGCGCCGCTCCTGTCCGACACGCCCGAGCGGCGGGCCCAACTCGCGGCGCTGGCGCGCGTTCCCGATCTCATGCACATTGAAAGCGGCAGCCCCAGCGAGGCCGCCGCCGATATCGTTCTGGACTACGCGCTAAAATCTAAATCGCGGGCTTAAGCGCCCACCGGCGTTACTCGGTGCTCGGACGCGGGAACGAGCGCCGGGCAGGGCCGACGTAGAGCTGACGCGGGCGCCCGATGCGCTGCTCCGGATCCTCGATCATCTCTTTCCACTGCGCGATCCAGCCCACCGTGCGCGCGACCGCAAACAGCACCGTGAACATCGACACCGGGAAGCCCATCGCGCGCAGCGTGATGCCCGAATAGAAATCGATGTTGGGATAGAGCTTCTTCTCGACGAAGTACTCGTCTTCGAGCGCGATCCGCTCGAGTTCCATCGCCACCTTGAGCAGCGGCTCGTCGCGCTTGTTTAGCTCGTCGAGAACCTGATGCGCCGTCTTCTGCATCACCTTGGCGCGCGGATCGTAGTTCTTGTAGACGCGATGCCCGAAGCCCATGAGCCGGAAGCCGGACGTCTTGTCTTTGGCCTTCTTGATGTACTCCGGGATGCGATCGACGGTGCCGATCTCCTCCAGCATGTTGAGCGCGGCCTCATTGGCGCCGCCGTGTGCCGGACCCCAGAGGCAGGCAATGCCGGCCGCGATGCACGCGAACGGGTTGGCGCCCGACGATCCCGCGAGACGCACCGTCGACGTGGAGGCGTTCTGCTCGTGGTCGGCATGCAGGATGAAAATACGGTCGAGCGCGCGCGCCACCACCGGATTGACGATGTACGGCTCGCACGGCACCGAGAAGCACATCTGCAGGAAGTTCGACGTGTAGTCGAGATCGTTGCGCGGATAGATGAACGGCTGCCCGATCGAATACTTGTACGCCATGGCCGCGATGGTCGGCATCTTGGCGATCATGCGGTGGCTGGCAGTCTCGCGCTGCTTCGGGTCATTGATGTCCGTCGAGTCGTGATAAAACGCGCTGAGAGCGCCCACCACGCCGACCATGATCGACATAGGATGCGCGTCGCGGCGGAAGCCGCTGAAGAACCGCGTCATCTGTTCGTGCACCATGGTGTGGCGCGTGATGGTGCGACGGAATGTTTTGAACTCGTCGTTGGTTGGCAGCTCCCCGTGCAGCAGCAGGTAGCAGATGGCGAGGAAGTTGGAATTCTCGGCGAGCTCATCGATCGAATAGCCGCGATAGAGCAGCTCGCCCTTGTCGCCGTCGATGTAGGTGATCGACGACGAGCAGTTCGCCGTCGAGGTAAAGCCCGGATCGTAGGTGAAGCAGCCCGTGTCGCGGTACACGCGCCCGATGTCCATCACGTCCGGCCCGATGGTCCCCTTCCGGACTTGCAGCGACACCGCCTTTCCGTTGAGCGTAAGCTCTGCCTGATGGGTGGCGTCCGCACCGGGGGTTGAGCTGTCATGGATGCTCATGCCGCGTCTCCTTTAGAGGCATTGCCGGATTACTCAGCTTCCTGACGGATGGCCCTGCCGCGAGCACCCCCCGGAGCCTTGCTGCACCGCAGTATAGCGAATATGCTATTCCACGAAACGCCGAAGTGGCGAAGAACTGCAAAACCCGCTAGCGAATTCCGTCGCTAAGCCGGGCCAGCGACTCCTCGCGTCCCAGAACCGCCATCACATCGAACACGGGCGGCGACACGGTCCGCCCGGTCAGCGCCGCCCGCAGGGGTTGTGCGATCTTGCCGAGCTTGGCGCCTGTCTCTTCTGCATAACCGCGCACCAGAGCTTCGAGGGCGCTCGCTGTCCAATCGGAAGACGCCTCGAGCCGCGTAATGAGCGCCGCTACGTGCCCTTTGGCGTCGGAATCCATTTGTTTTGCGGCCTTATCGTCGAGTTTGAGCGGCCGCGCGGCCACCAGAAACAACGCCTGCGCAACAAGGTCCGCCAGCGTCTTGGCACGCTCCTTGAGAGCCGGCAGCGCCGCTGCCAGCCGATCCCATCCTTTGGCCTCGAACAGCGCCACGAGCTCGGTGCCCGTCGCGACGCCGGGCACCTGGGCCTCAATCTCGTGCGAAAGTACAATGTCCGACCGTGGCGGCGCCTTTGGATCGACCGCGATCGCCCGCAGCGTCGCGAAATCGAGATGCGGTAGCAGTCCCTGAATGGCGCTCAAAAGCTCGGCGTCGGGCGAGTTGCGGAGATAGTGGCCGTTGAGGTCGTCCAGCTTCTTGAAGTCGAAGCGCGCCGCGCTCTTGTTGATGCCGTCGATATCGAACCAGCGGATCAGGTCCTCGGGCGCGATGATCTCGTCGTCGCCGTGGCTCCAGCCGAGCCGCACGAGGTAATTGCGCAGCGCTGCCGGCAGGTAGCCCATGGCGCGATACTCCTCGACGCCCTGCGCGCCGTGGCGCTTGGAAAGCTTGGCGCCGTCCGCGCCGTGGATCAGCGGCACGTGCGCCCATTCCGGCACGGTCCAGCCCATGCCGCGATAGATCTGCGTCTGACGCGCCGCATTGGTCAGGTGGTCGACGCCGCGGATCACATGCGTGATGCCCATGTCGTGGTCATCGACGACGACAGCGAGATTGTACGTCGGATTGCCGTCGCTTCGCAGAATGATGAGATCGTCGAGCTCCTTGTTCTGGAACACGACCCGACCCTGCACATGATCCTCGATCACCGTCTCGCCCTCACGCGGCGCGCGCAGTCGCACCGCGAACGGCGCACCCGCCGGCGCCTCCGACGGATCGCGGTCGCGCCACGGCGAGAGCACCGTGAAGGGCCGCTTCTCGGCCTCGGCTTCTTTGCGCATGGTATCGATCTCGGCGGGAGTCATGTAGCAGCGGTAGGCGTTTCCGCTCGCGAGCAGCGCCTCTGCCACCTCGCGGTGTCGGTCGGCACGTGAAAACTGCGAGATCGGCTCGCCGTCCCAGTCGAGGCCAAGCCAGGTGAGCCCGTCGAGGATGGCTGCCACCGCCTCCGGGTTATTGCGCTCGCGGTCCGTATCCTCGATACGCAACAGATACTTGCCACCGCGCCCGCGGGCGTAGAGCCAGTTGAAAAGCGCGGTGCGGGCCCCGCCGATGTGCAGATAGCCGGTAGGCGAGGGGGCGAAGCGCACGACGACGGGTGTGCCGTCCTCGCTCCGTTTCGTATCCGTCATGTTTGATCAGGCTCGTGTTTCGGAGGTTCGGCCCGCCATGTAGCATGGCGAGCCACCCAGAGGCCAGCCGTGAGGCCGGATCTCGGGCGGAGCGTTTTCGGGGGGAGGGCGTGGACGCAGCGCGCGACAGCGGACGGCGGCAGGGCTCGCTCGGGGCGGCCCTGCGAAGGATAGTCGCGCGCGGCCTCGAAGGCGGGCTCGCCGAGCGCCTCGAGGCGGAGCGGTCGCGCTGGTTTCTTTGGCTGCCCGTGGCCTTCGGAAGCGGGATCGCCGTCTATTTCTCGCTCGCAGCCGAGCCCGGCACGTGGACTGCGCTGGCGCTGCCGGTGATCGCGTTCGGTCTCGCCGTTGCGAGCCCACGGACAGGGCTCGTCCACCTCCTCACGCTGGCCCTTTTTGCAGCCTCCCTCGGATTTGCGGCGGCGAAGACGCGCACGGAATGGACGCGCGCACCGGTGCTCGCCAAGGAGATGCGCCGCGCCGACATCACGGGCGTGGTGGAGCTGGTCGAGCCGCGGGCGACGCGGGGCGAGCGGCTCACGATCCGCGTCACGGACATCGCGGGTCTCGCGCCCGAGGCACGGCCGGCCCGGGTCCGCGTGCGCATCATGACGAAGCGCGAGGGATTGAAGCCTGGGGACACGGTGCGCTTGCGGGCGGCGCTCCGGCCGCCCGCGATCCCAGCGCTGCCTGGCGGATATGATTTTTCGCGCTGGGCGTGGTTCCAGGGGATCGGAGCGACGGGCTACGCGATCAATCCGCCGGAAATTGTCACGGCCGCGGATCCGGATAGCCTATACCAGAAGATGCGAAGCGCGCTCGAGCGCCTGCGCCAAGGCATTGCCGAGCGGGTGCGGGCGGCCGTACCAGGAGAGACGGGCGCCATCGCCGTATCGCTGATCACGGGCGAGCGCGGCGCCATCACGGAAGCCACGAACGACGCTTACCGCGACTCCGGCCTCGTGCACATTCTCTCGATCTCGGGCTTGCACATGGTCATCATGGCGGGCTCGGTGTTCGTGACGGCGCGGCTCGTGTTCGCGCTCTTTCCCGCCATTGCCCTGAGCTTTCCGACAAAGAAATGGGCCGCGGCCACCGCTATGGCGGGGGGCTTCTGCTATCTCATGATTTCCGGCGGCTCGATCCCCACCATTCGCGCGTTCGTGATGATCGCCATCATGTTCATCGCCGTGATGGTGGACCGGCAGGCGCTCGCCATGCGCAACGTTGCCATCGCCGCGCTGCTCGTGCTCGTCGCGACGCCCGAAAGCCTGCTCGACGCCGGCTTCCAGATGTCGTTCGCGGCCGTCGTCTCGCTGATCGCGGCGTACGAGACCATCCGCGCCACCTCGGGCGCGCGCGACCGCGGCACCTGGGTCGGAAGCGTCGTGATGTTCTTCGGCGGCATCGTCGGCTCGACCATCATTGCGAGCCTCGCGGTGACGCCGTTCGGGCTTTTTCATTTTCAGCGCAGCCAGCAGTATGCGCTGCTTGCCAATCTGATCGCGGTTCCGGTCTGCAACCTGGTCGTGATGCCGGGTGCGCTGATGACGTTGGTGCTGATGCCGCTCGGGCTCGAAGCGATAGCGCTGAAGTTCATGGCGTTCGGCATCGACGCCATGACGGCGACGGCTTACTGGGTCGCCAGTCTTCCCGGCGCCGTCGGCTTTGTGCGGGAGATATCGCAAGTAAGCTTCGCGCTAATGATCGCGGGCGGCCTTTGGCTGACGCTGTGGCGGACGCGCTGGCGCGCGATGGGCCTCGCCGCCATCGGCGGTGGTGTGCTGCTAGCGGGCGGCGGCGTACGGCCCGATATCCTGGCGGGCAGAGGTGGTGAGCTGGTCGCCGTGCGCGGCGCAGACGGCCGCCTTACGGCAATCGGTGGCCGCGCCAGCAGCTTCGAGCTCTCGCGCTGGCTTCAGCACGACGGCGACGGTCGCACACCACGCGATGTGCTGCGCGACCGCGCCTTCCGCTGCGACGGCACGGGCTGCACGGCCGCGACGCGTGGATTACGCGTCGCCATAGCGCGACATCCCGCGGCCATAGCAGAGGACTGCGCAAAGGCCGATATCGTGATCAGCGAACCGCGTCCGCCGCGCGGCTGTACGGCGCCAATGGCCGTCATCGACCGCTGGACGCTGCGCCGCGAGGGCACCCACGCGATCTATCTGGAGCAGGACGGGGCGGGGAAAGCGCGCATCGCGCGGATCGAGACGGTGGTCGGCCAGCGCGGCGCGCGGCCTTGGACCAAGCGCCCGGACACTGGGCGCCACGAGCGCGTCATTTCAACCGCGCGAGAACGGTCGCGCCGCGCGGAGAGAGACGATAGCCGCGAGTGAGGCTCTCGGTCAGACCAAGCTCCTTGAGCTTGCGCACGCGCCGCTTGAGCACATCCTTCTCGACTCCGATCTCTGCGGCGAGGTCCCCCGCCAGCACGCCGTCCCGGTCGGAAATGAGATTGAGCAAGCGCCGAGTCCACGGGACGGCCCCGGCGGCCGTGTCCAATCGGTCGAGCGCCCGGAGAACGTCGTCGAGTTCGGCCTGCGACGGCGCAGACCGCGCGCGAAGCGCATGCCGCGGATCCGCGCCGGCAAGATGAAACCGGATGCGGTAGAGCTGCCCGTCGCGCTGCTTAGCAATATCCGTGAGTGCATCGGCGCGGCTCGCGAAACCCGCAGCCCGCGCCTCGCGCTCCGAGACCTCCTGTGCTGAGCAGACCTCAACGGCAACGATAGCCAGCACACCCACCGGCGTGCGCAGCATGCCACCGGCCTTGACGGTCGGGCGTCGCCACCGCCGAAAGGCGAGGGTGACGTCGCCGGTCTTGATCTTCTCGAGAACGGCGTTCCGGAACAGCATCGTTCGGTGTGCCTAGTGCACCTCGTGCACCTTCAACAGCGCGCCACGGGCAACCAAGGGAGCGGTGATGAAAGTGAACCTCCCATCGTGCTCCCTTGAGCGGCAGCGCAGCGTAATCAATACCGGCGGATAAGCCCGACGAGCCGGCCCTGAATGTCGATCTGGTCGGGCCCGAAGATGCGCGTCTTGAACTCGGGGTTCGCGGCTTCGAGCGCAATCGTCGAGCCCTTCTTGCGCAGCCGCTTCAGCGTCGCCTCTTCCTGCTCGACGAGCGCCACGACGATGTCGCCGTTCTCGGCCGTGTCGCAGCGCCGGATGATGACCGTGTCGCCGTCATGGATGCCGGCCTCGATCATCGAATCGCCACGCACCTCGAGCGCAAAGTGCTCGCCGTTGGTCAGAAGGTCGGGCGGGCAGGCGATGTCGTGGGTATGGTTCTGGATGGCGGAGATCGGCACGCCGGCCGCGATGCGGCCCATGACAGGCACCGACACCGTGCGGCTGTCGAGCATGTGCGAGGGGGGAGCCGCGATGTTGCGCGCCTTCGCCCCCTCGATGACGCTCGGCTGGAAGCCGATCCGCCGCTGCGTTTCGCCGCCACCGGAAACGGCCGCCACGCTCGACGCCGTCGAGCTTTCCGGCAGCTTCAGCACCTCGATGGCACGCGCCCGGTGCGGCAGGCGGCGAATGAAGCCGCGCTCGACCAGCGCCGTGATCAGCCGGTGGATGCCTGATTTGCTTTTGAGGTCGAGCGCATCCTTCATTTCGTCGAAGGACGGCGGCACGCCGTCAGCCTGCATGCGCTCGTGGATGAAAAGCAGCAGTTCCTTCTGCTTCGAAGTCAGCATTGTGCCTCCCGTGCAAGGCCCGTTACGCGAAGGCCGAGAGTTATGAATGACGGCCCGCGAAATGCTGAAAAGCACAGCATGCGAACCTTCCGCAACCCGATGATGCTGCAACCGGGTGCTTGGCGAGACTCACCTAAACAAATCGTGAATGTACCCTAATCGTTCTCGCAAGGTTCCGCAAGGGCCGCCCCCGAATTGGTCGGGGCGGTGCATCTTTACGGTACCAGAGCATCCCGGTGGCGTCTCGGCGGCGCTCGTGCCCTTAGTGCGCGCGAGCGCAATAGCGAGGTCGCAGGATGAGCAAGGTAGCGGGTTGGCGGATCCAGATCATGCCGCAGTATGCGGAGCATGATCTGACGGCGTCGGTCTTCATGAACGTCGAGCTGCCCGATCTTGCGCGCGCGATGGCCTTCGTGCGTAGACGCGCCGGCTCGGTGCCGGGCGAGCGCATCTACCCGGTGCGGCCGTTGTCTATCGACGAGTTCCGCAGACCGAGCTCGAGCGGGCTCTAATCACCACGACAACTCGAGGCGCTCCACCAGCACGGGCTCGCCGGCCGCGGCCGCGGCCGCGCCCGGCGCGCGCCAGATCAGGCAGTCGGCAGCCGCCAGCGCGCTGAGAAGCGAGCTGTCTTGCGACGGCAGCGGCGTGACGGTCAGCGCCCCGTCCGTCCGTCGCCCGAGCGTGCCCCGCATCAAATGCAGGCGCGGGCCGTTGGCTTCGAGCGGAGCCGTGAGACGAGCCGTCTCCGTCGCGGGCCCCTGCCGCTTCTCGCCAAGCAGCGCGTGGATCAGCGGCACGAGAAACACGCGCGCCGTGATCAGCGCCGAGACGGGATTGCCCGGTAGCCCGAGCACGCGCGTCGTGCCGAGCCGCCCGAACATCAGCGGCTTGCCGGGACGAAGCGCGATCTTCCAGAACGCGAGGTTGAGGCCTTCGCGCTTCAGCACCTCGGCGACGAGATCGTGATCGCCGACGGACGCTCCGCCGATGGTGACCAGCACGTCGGCGTCCTTTGCCTCCGCGATGCACGCCGCAAGGTCTTCCATACGGTCCGGCGCGATGCCGAGCTCGCGCGGGACGCCGCCCGCACGCCGTACGAGCGCGCCGATACCAACAGGGTTTGAGGAGATGATCTGATCCGGGCCGGGCAGCGTGCCGGGCGCCACCAACTCGTCGCCGGTCGCAAGGATGGCTACCACCGGCCGGCGCGCGACCGGGAGGTCAGCGTGACCCATGGCAGCCGCGAGCGTCAGCGTGTGGGCGTCGAGCCGGCGGCCGCGCGCGAGCAGCACGTCGCCATCGGCAAAATCGCAGCCAGTTAGGCGAATGTTAGCGCCGCCACGCGTCGCGTCGATGGCGGTGACGAGATCGCCCGTGCGCGAGACGTTTTCCTGGATCACGACCGTGCCGCAGCCCGCCGGCACCGGAGCGCCGGTGAAGATGCGCACAGCCTGACCACGTTCCACCGTGCCGGTAAACGCGTGACCAGCCGCGGATTCGCCGACGACCGTCCAGCGGTCTCCGACAGCGGCAGGCCCGTCGCCGAACACGGCATAGCCATCCATGGCGGAGGCGTTGAACGGCGGCTGCGTAAGCCGTGCGGCGATGTCGTCCGCGAGCACGCGCCCGTCCGCTTCGCCAAGCGACACCGTTTCTGCGATGGGCGGCCCGATGCCATCGAGCACTTCGGTGAGCGCGGTCGCGACCGGAAGCAGCGCCATCGAACTAGCGCTCCGTCTTACGCGGCCGAGCCGCGTAGTCGCCGGACCGCCCGCCCGATTTCGAAACGAGCCGCACGCCACCGATCTCCATGCCGCGGTCGACGGCCTTCAGCATGTCGTAGATCGTGAGCGCAGCCACGGAGACCGCCGTCAGGGCTTCCATCTCGACGCCCGTCTGCCCCGTGACGCGGACTTCCGCGCGGATCTGCAACCCGGCCGGATCATCGGATGGCGTGAAATCGACGGACGCCTTGGAGAGCGCTAGCGGATGACACAGCGGGATCAGCTCGCTGGTCTTCTTGGCCGCCATGATACCGGCGATGCGCGCGGCCGCGAGCACATCGCCCTTCTTGGCGTCGCCTGAAAGCGCGAGTGCGAGCGTCTCGGGCGTCATGGCAATGAAGCCCTCGGCGACGGCGGTGCGGGACGTGACGTGCTTCTCACCGACATCGACCATGCGCGCGTTGCCGGCCTCGTCGAGATGAGTGAGCTTGCTCATCACGCGGCCTCCGGTGTGAGAAGCGCGCGCGTCGCGGCCGTCACGTCGGCCTGGCGCATGAGGCTCTCGCCGACCAGGAACGTCTCGACGCCGACACGGCTGAGCCGCGCGATGTCGGCCGGGGTAAAGATGCCGCTCTCGCCGATGACGATGCGATCCTTTGGGACACGCGGCGCGAGCGCTTCCGTCGTCGCGAGCGTCGTCTCGAACGTCTTGAGGTTGCGATTGTTGATGCCGATCAGGCGGCAGTCGAGGCGGAGCGCGCGGTCGAGCTCGGACGAGTCATGCACCTCGACGATGGCGTCCATGCCCCAGTCGCGCGCCGCGCCAGCAAGGTCGGCGGCGAGCGCGTCGTCCACCTCCGCCATGATGATCAGAATGCAATCGGCGCCCCACGCGCGCGCTTCCACCACCTGATAGGTGTCGATCATGAAGTCCTTGCGCAGCACCGGCAGCGAGACGGCCTCCCGTGCGCGCGTCAGGAACTCCGGCGCGCCCTGGAACGACGGCCCGTCGGTCAGGATCGAGAGGCACGCAGCGCCCCCCGCCTCGTAGGCCTGGGCGAGGTGAGGGGGGTCGAAGTCTTCGCGGATCAGCCCTTTGGAAGGTGACGCCTTCTTGATCTCTGCGATCAGCGCCGTCTGGCCGGCCGTGTGCTTGGCTTCGAGCGCGCCGGCGAACGAGCGCACGCGGGGCGCGCTGCGCGCATACTCGGCCACGACCTGCAATGGCATCGCAGCCTGCGCGGCCGCGACTTCCTCGCGTTTGTACTGGGTGATCTTTTCGAGGATGTCTGCCATTTCAAAACTTATCATAGAGGCGTGAGAGGTGCGATCGACCACCCATCCGCCGGTCAAGGTTACCGGTCTTCGTCACACTAGGTCGCGAGCTTGCTGATCGCGACGAGCTTGTCGAGCGCCGCCGCCGCCCGGCCCGAGCGGATGGCCTCCTCGGCGAGCTTGACGCCGTCTGCGAGCGTGCCCGCGCGTCCGGCGACGACCAGCGCCGCGCCTGCATTCAAAAGCACGATATCGCGATACGGCCCCGGCTCGCCGGCGAGCAGACGGCGCAGGGCCTCCGCGTTGTGGGTGCCGTCACCGCCCTTGAGGTCAGTGAGAGAGACGCGCTTGAGGCCAGCCTCTTCCGGCGTCACCTCGAACGTCCGGATCTCGCCGTCATCCAGCGCGACAACGGTCGAAGGCCCCGTCGTGGACAGTTCGTCGAGGCCGTCGTGGCCGTGCACGATCCAGGCGCGCCTCGAGCCCAGCGCGCTGAGTGCCTCAGCGATGGGACGCTGCCATTCGGGCGCGAACACGCCGATCAGGTGATACTTCACGCTGGCGGGATTGCAGATCGGCCCGAGCAGGTTGAACAGCGTACGCACGCCGAGCTCGGCCCGCGCTGGCGCCCACGCTTTCATGGCCGGATGGTGCATCGGCGCCCAGAGAAAGCCGACGCCCGCTTCCTCGACGGCACGCGCGATCAGCTCCGGTCCGCTGTCGAGCTTCACGCCGAGCGCAGAGAGAACATCGGAGGCCCCCGAAAGCGACGAGACGGAGCGGTTGCCGTGCTTTGCAACCTTGAGGCCGGCACCCGCCGCCACGAGCGCGGCACCCGTCGAGACGTTGAACGTGCCGTGCCCGTCGCCGCCCGTGCCGACAATGTCGATGGCGTCGTCGGATACGGAGACCGGCGTCATGCGCGCGCGGAGCGCCCGCGCAGCGCCTGCGATCTCGTCCACGGTCTCGCCGCGCACGCGTAGGCCCATGAGGAACGCCGCCATCTGCGCCGGCGTCGCCTCGGCCGTCATGACGTCGACGGCCTCCGCCATCGCGTCCGCGGAGAGCTTGTGCCCAGCGGCGATCGTCTGCAGAAGCTGCTTGACCCCGATTGCGCTGCTCATGCTCCCCCGCGCCTCCCGATGATCACGCCGCGTCGCGCGGACGCGGCGCGTTGCGCCGGCGCGGCGAGAGGCCCGCGATGTCGAGGAAGTTCGCAAGCAGCGCGTGCCCCTGCTCGGAGGCGATGCTTTCCGGGTGGAACTGCACGCCGTGCACGGGATGCGTCTTGTGCATGAGCCCCATGATGATGCCGTCCTCGGTCTGGGCGTTGACCTCGAGGCAGTCGGGCAGGCTCGAACGCTCGACGATCAGCGAGTGATAGCGCGTCACCTCGATGCGCGGCGGCAGGCCCTTGAAGACGCCGGTGTCCGAATGCGTGATGGTCGAGAGCTTGCCGTGCATGGGCTCCGGCGCGCGGATCACCTTGCCGCCGTAGGCCTGCCCGATGGCCTGGTGGCCGAGGCAGACGCCGAGCAGCGGGATCTTGGACCCGGCCTTGGCGATGAGATCGAGGCAGACGCCGGCTTCGTTGGGCGTGCAGGGGCCCGGCGAGAGCACGATCGCCTTCGGCTTCATGGCGATGACTTCGTCGGCCGTGACCTTGTCATTGCGGATCACCTCGCTCGTGGTGCCGAGCTCGCCCAGAAAATGCACGAGATTGTATGTGAAGCTGTCGTAGTTATCGATCAGAACGAGCATGGGAAGGGCGGCCTCTCGGTGCGGCGGAAGTGCCGGAAATAGCCAGATGTGGGTGTAGAAACCCCCGGAGCAAGCGTCAAGCTTGCGACAAAATAAGAAGCAGCAAGCTTCGAGCGCCCCCGACCCGCATGGTAGCCCGCCCAGATCGGCTGTGCGGAAGCAGGCTCGGGGCCTCGCTCCTGGCGCCAAAATTCACTATAACCGCCGCCATGACCCAGTTCGATGCCATGAAACCGAACCCGCGCGTCGCCATCGGCGGCCACACTGTCGCCAACGACGCGCCCATCGTCGTGTTCGCCGGCCCCTGTCAGATGGAAAGCCGCGCCCACGCCCTCGAAATGGCGGGCGCGCTCAAGGAGATCGCCGGGCGGCTGGGGTTCGGGCTGGTCTACAAGTCGTCCTTCGACAAGGCAAATCGCACGTCCCTCGGGGGCAAGCGCGGCATCGGGCTCGAGGCGGCAATCCCCGTCTTTGCTGAGATCCGCGAAAGCCTCGGGCTCCCGGTCGTCACCGACGTGCACGAGCCGGCCCAGTGCGCCGCCGTGGCCCCCGTCGCCGACGTGCTGCAGATCCCGGCCTTCCTCTGCCGCCAAACGGATCTGCTCGTCGCCGCTGCCGAGACCGGGCGGGTGGTGAAGGTCAAGAAGGGCCAGTTCCTCGCGCCGTGGGACATGAAAAATGTCGTCGCCAAGGTCGTGGGCTCCGGCAATCCGAACGTGCTTCTGACCGAGCGCGGCTCGTCGTTCGGCTATAACACGCTCGTTGTCGACATGCGGGGCCTGCCGCAGATGGCGGAGACCGGCGCGCCCGTGATTTTCGACGCCACCCACGCCGTGCAGCAGCCGGGCGGCCTCGGTGGAAGCTCGGGCGGAGATCGTCGTTTCGTGCCGGTGTTGGCACGCGCCGCGGTCGCAGTCGGAGTGGCCGGCCTTTTCATCGAGACGCACGAAGCCCCCGACACGGCGCCATCCGATGGTCCCAACATGATGCCCTTGAAAAATTTCGAGCCGCTGATGCGCGAGTTGATGGCGCTCGATGCCCTGACGAAGGAGCGCTCTGCGCTCTAGCGGTCGCCGGCCGACCTCGCGTGGTCGACGCGCTCGAACAATGACAGCTTGTGCTCGCTCGCCATCAGGCAGATGCAACCGTCCTTCGGACAGGCCACGGGGCGATGCTTTACCTCCGCGTCGAGATCCGCGACGTCTCCGGGTCGGAACGTCCCAAGCTCGTCGGTATAGCTTCCGCGAAGGATGAGCGTCAGCTCCCATCCCGGATGGTCATGTTCGGGGAGCTCGGCACCCGGTTCGACTTTCAGCAGGCGTAGATCGCCGCAAGCGCCCGGCGAGAGCGCAATCGCGTGCGTCCAGACACCGCGCCCGACCGGATCCCACGACATCTTGTCGAGACACGGCCCGACGCAGGAGACGAGAAACTGTGGGATCTCGCCCGCGCTGATCACGCAGGGCTCTTTCTTGTCAGGATTGTCCGCTTCGGCGGCCCTCATAGACACGATCGGAGGGGGAGCGGCCAAACATTCGGGTTCCAGCGTATCGAACAGCGCCACGCCGATCTTCTGCATCCGGCGAACCTCGGCGCGGCACTGCGAACACACGGCCAGATGCGACGCAATCACAGCGGCACACGCTTCGGGCTGGCTGCCTGCCGAGCAGCACATCAGCGTTGCCACGTCCGGGTGATGCGTGATCGTCTTCTCCATCTATCTCAAATCCTCGAGCGCATCGCGTACCTTCTGGTAGGCAAGCCGCATGCGCGATTTGACGGTGCCCAGTGGCAAGCTCAGGCGCGTCGCGATCTCGCTATGCGACAGACCTTCGATAAACGCCAATTTCACCACTTCGGATTGGTCCGGCGGCAATTCGGCCAGCACGGCGCGCACACGCGCGGCGCGCTCTCGCTCCGAAAGCTCCTCATCGGGCGCTGGGTCCTCGGAGGGACGCTCGTCGTTGTTCTCCGGCAGCGGCTGCCAGGCCACCTCTCTGCGCAGCCGGTCGATGCGCAAGTTGCGCGCGATAGTGAAGATCCACGTCGACGCGCTGCCCTTATCGTTGGAATAGAGCCCTGCCTTCCGCCAGACGGCAAGCAGCGTCTCCTGCGCCAGCTCTTCCGCTGTCGCAGCGTCTGCGCCTTGGCGCAGCATGTAGGATTTGACGCGCGGCGCGTACGTATCGAAGAGCGCCCTGAAGGCCTCCACGTCGCCGTTTGCTGCGACCCGCTGCAGAAGATCAGCCATCGTCCTCGGAGATTTTACCGCGAGAGGCCGACCTGAGCGGCCCTCTTCGAGAACACGAAGCATAGCTGAACCTCGCTGCCAATCCCAGCGACGGCATGCAACGCCGACCCGAGCCGCCCGTCCTGCCGGCTATGGGGTCCATACGCAGGGCGCTCCTGGCCAGATCTGCCGCGCGACATTTTGCGGTGCACAAGGGGTTTTCCGCACGATGGCCTCGGCGGTAGACGCCGCGCCCCCGCACCGTTAAATGTGCGCCACGATTGAAAGCGCGGGAAGGACCGGGAATGGGCGAAGTGCAGGAAAAAACGCCGGTGGCGACGGTCGGCATCCGGGATATGGCTAACGCGATCCGCGCCCTTGCGATGGACGCCGTACAGAAAGCCAATTCCGGTCATCCAGGCATGCCGATGGGCATGGCGGACGTGGCGACCGTGCTTTTTTCGGAAGCCCTGCGCTTCGATCCGACGGACCCGGCCTGGCCCGACCGCGACCGGTTCGTGCTGTCTGCCGGCCACGGCTCCATGCTGCTCTATTCGCTGCTCTATCTCACCGGCTATCCGGAGATGGAGATCGGCCAGCTCGAGAACTTCCGCCAGCTCGGCTCCAAGACGGCTGGCCACCCCGAGTACGGCTACGCGCCCGGCATCGAGACCACGACCGGCCCGCTGGGGCAGGGGATCGGCAACGCCGTCGGCATGGCTCTGGCCGAGCGTTTGCTGAATGCGCGCCTCGGCGACGACCTCGTCAGCCATCACACCTACTGCCTGGCCGGCGACGGCTGCCTGATGGAAGGCATCAGCCACGAAGCCATCTCGCTCGCCGGCCACCTGAAGCTCGGCAAGCTCATCGTGCTCTGGGACGACAACTCGATCTCCATCGACGGCCCGACGAGCCTCGCCATGTCCGACGACCAGGTCGCGCGCTTCAAGGCCGCAGGCTGGAATACGATCGCCATCGACGGTCACGATCCGGAGGCGATATCGGCCGCGTTGAAGACCGCCCGCGCCGATCAGTCCGCGCCCTGGCTCATCGCCTGCAAGACCGTGATCGGCTACGGCGCGCCGACGAAGGCCGGAAAAGCCTCCACGCACGGCGAGCCGCTCGGCGTCGAGGAGATCAAGGGCACGCGCGAGAAGCTTGGCTGGAGCGCGGCGCCGTTCGAAATCCCGTCGCCCATCCTTGACGCTTGGCGCGCGCTGGGCGCCAAGGGCAAGGCCGAAAGCGCCGCCTGGAAGCAGCGCCTCGCCAAGGCGCCCGATGCGGCGAAGGCCGCTTTCGAAGCACCCGTCGCATCCTCGCGCACGAAAACCATCGCGGATGCCATCGCCGCCGCCAAGACGCAGTTCGTGGCCGATACTGCCAAGCGCGCCACCCGCGTCTGGTCGCAGTTGACGCTCGAGCATCTGGTGCCGGCCGTACCGGAGCTGCTCGGCGGCTCGGCCGACCTCACACCGTCCAACGGCACGCGCACGAAGCATCACAAGGCCGTCTCACCGGGGGACTTCGCCGGCGACTACATCCATTACGGCGTGCGCGAGCACGGCATGGCCGCCGCCATGAACGGCATCGCGCTGCACGGCGGTTTCATCCCGTACGGCGCCACGTTCCTCGTCTTCACGGATTACTGCCGCCCGTCGATCCGCCTGTCGGCGCTGATGCACCAGCGCGTCGTCTACGTGATGACGCACGATAGCATCGGCCTCGGCGAGGACGGCCCGACGCATCAGCCGATCGAGCATCTGGCTTCGCTGCGTGCCATCCCGAACCTTGCAGTGATCCGCCCCGCCGACGCGCTGGAGACGGCAGAAGCCTGGGAGATCGCGCTGTCCAATCCGACGCGCCCGACCATCCTCGCGCTGTCGCGCCAGGCGGTGCCGACGGTGCTGCGCGTCGGAACGCCCGCAGAGAACGCCACCGAGAAGGGCGGCTACATCGCGAGCGGCGGAGAGAAGAAGCGCGACGTGACGTTGATCGCGACCGGCTCCGAGGTCGGGCTCATCGCAGAAGCGGCCGCGGCGCTGGCGAAAGAGGGGATCCACGCGACGGTCGTCTCGATGCCGTCGTTCGAGCTGTTCCGCGCCCAGCCTGCGCCCTATCGTGACGAGGTCCTCGGCGAAGCGCCGCGCATTGCGGTAGAAGCCGGCGTCGCTCAAGGCTGGTACGAATGGCTGCGTCCGGGCGATCAGTTCATCGGCCTGTCGGACTTCGGCGTCTCGGCACCGGGCACCAAGGTGTTCGAGCACTTCGGCCTGACGGCCGCCAAGGTGGCCGACGCCGCCCGTGCCGTGGTGTCGGCCAAGAGCTGAGCTAGAGACAGAGGCATCTCCGGGCCCGCGGCAGCGCGGACCCGTTCTCCGTCGAAGGGGGCGAACGGAGCGCATCGATCTCGATCGGAAGGATGGCATGAACCTCGACAAGCTGAAGACGACGGACGGCCTCGATCTCAAAGGCAAGCGCGTGCTCGTGCGCGCCGATCTCAACGTGCCCGCCAAGAACGGCACCGTGACGGATGCCACGCGGCTCGAGCGTGTCGTCCCCGGCCTCAAGGATCTCGCGAGCCGCGGCGCGCGCGTCATTGTGCTCTCGCACTTCGGCCGCCCGAAGAACGGACCCGACACTGAGAACTCCCTAGCCCCGATCGCCGATGCGCTCGGCAAGCTCGCCGGTCTGCCGGTGGCGTTTGCGCCCGATTGCATTGGAGAGCCGGCGGAAAAAGCCGTTGCGTCGCTTCCCGAGGGCGGCGTCATCGTACTCGAGAATACGCGCTTTCATAAGGGCGAGGAGAAGAACGATCCTGAGCTCGCCAAGGCAATCGCCAGGCTGGGCGACATCTTCGTCAATGACGCGTTCTCGGCGGCCCATCGCGCTCATGCGACGACAGAGGGGATCGCGCGCCTGCTGCCGGCCTACGCCGGACCGCTGATGACGGAAGAGATCAACGCGCTGCGCACCGCGCTCGAGGAGCCGAGGCGGCCGGTGGCAGCCGTCGTCGGCGGCGCCAAGGTCTCGACCAAGATCCCAGTCCTGACCAATCTCTCCGCCAAGGTCGACAAGCTGATCATCGGCGGCGGCATGGCCAACACGTTCCTGCTCGCGGGCGGCGTCGAGATCGGCAAGTCCCTCGCCGAGCCGGACCTGCTCGATACCGTGCACGAGATCATGCACGCGGCAAAGTCGCGGAGCTGCGAGATCGTGTTGCCGCAGGATCTGGTTGTGGCCGAGCGCTTCGAGCCCGGCGCGCCGTCGCGCACCGTGCTGACAATCGATGTGCCGTCCGATCAGATGATCCTTGACGTGGGCCCGAAGACAGTCGCGCACTACGTCGACGTTCTGTCGCGCTGCGAGACGCTGCTGTGGAATGGCCCGCTCGGCGCCTTCGAGATCGCCCCCTTCGGCGAGGGCACGTTCGCGCTCGCCCGCGCTGCCGCGGAGCGCACCAAGGCGGGCAACCTGGTCTCCGTGGCAGGCGGCGGTGATACGGTGGCGGCTCTCAACTCGGCCGGCGTCACGGGCGATTTCACCTACGTATCGAGCGCCGGCGGCGCCTTCCTCGAGTGGCTCGAAGGCCGCGAGCTTCCCGGCGTCGCTGCGCTCACGCGATAAGGAGCGAATGTGTTCGCCGAAGCCCATCTCTATCTCGGCGTGGCGCTCGCGGGGCTCGTGAGCTTCCTGTCGCCATGCGTGCTGCCGCTCGTGCCGCCCTATCTAGGTTACCTCGGCGGTACAACCTTCGAGGAGCTGTCGCACGAGAAGGGCCTCGAGCGAAAAGTCTGGCGCCGCGTCGTGTTGGCGTCAGTCTTCTTCGTGCTCGGCTTCACGACGGTGTTCATTGCCCTCGGTGCCAGCGCATCCCTCGTAGGCCAGTTCATCCAGACCTGGCGCGCCGAGCTCTCGATCGCGGCCGGCATCGTGATCATTCTGTTCGGCCTGCACTTCCTCGGCCTGTTGCGCATCCCGTTCCTGATGAGCGAGAAGCGCTACCACCACGGCAACGAAGGCGCGAGCTTCCTCGGCGCCTACATCATGGGGCTCGCCTTCGCGTTCGGCTGGACACCGTGCATCGGCCCGATCCTGGCGACCGTGCTCGCGCTCGCCGCCAATGAGGCGAGCCTCGGCGCGGGCGTACGCCTGCTCGCGGTCTATTCGCTGGGGCTCGGCATTCCGTTCGTGTTGGCGGCAGTCGCGATCCGGCCGTTCCTGTCCTTCCTGCAGCGCTTCCGGCGTCACCTGGTGACGATGGAGAAGATCATGGGCGTGCTTCTCGTGCTGACCGGAATCGCCTTCCTCAACGTCTTCGACTGGTTCTCCATCCAGGCGCTCGGGCAGTGGCTGATCGAGACCTTCCCGGGCCTCGCGCGCATCGAGGAAACGCTGACGCCTGAAAGGCTGCAGAACGACCTGCGCGATTTCACGCCGGGAGGATGAGCCTTGGCCGCCGCGCCGAACGCCACGCCGATTGCGCTCACCATCGCCGGCTCCGATAGCTCGGGCGGCGCCGGCATCCAGGCCGACATCAAGACGTTCACGGCGCTCGGCGTCTATGGCGCGTCGGTTCTCACCGCCATCACGGCCCAGAACACACAGGGCGTGCAGGACGTGCTGACGCTGCCGCCGGCCATCATCGCCGCGCAGATGACGTCGATCGCCTCGGATCTCGCGGTCGGTGCCATCAAGACGGGCATGCTCGCCGACACGGCGACCGTCGACACTGTGGTCAACGGGTTGTCAGCCTTCCGAGGTGTGCCGCTCGTTGTCGATCCGGTCATGGTTGCAACCAGCGGCGACGTGCTGCTCGCGCCCGACGCCATAGACGCGGTCCGCACGCGCCTTTTCCCGCGGGCAACAGTCGTCACGCCGAACTTGCGCGAGGCCGCCCGCCTGCTGGACGAGGAGATCGCAACCTCGGCCGACGAGATGGAGGCGCAAGGCCGCCGCTTGCTGGCGCTCGGACCCGAGGCGGTGTTGATGAAGGATGGGCACGGGGAGGGGCCGGAGGCCACAGACATCCTCGTTCTGCAATCAGGATCGTTGCGCTTCTCCGCGCCGCGCATCGCAACGCGCGCCACGCACGGCACCGGCTGCACGCTGGCAGCTGCCATCGCCGCGCGCCTCGCTGAGGGGGACTCGCTGCCAAGCGCAGTGGGGGCCGCCAAGGACTACGTTTGGATTGCCATCAAGGGCGGCCAAACGCTGGCTGTCGGCAAGGGGAATGGGCCCGTCGATCATCTGCACGGCATCCGCCGGCGGCGCTAACATCCGTTTACGGCGCAACGGGACCGGAAGGGCCTCGCAAAACAGCAGTCAACCAATGGGTTAATCGGACGGGTTATGACATGTTGCTTCCTTGCATCGCCATCCTCTGAATGCGGTGCCCCAAAGTCGCCTCCGTATTGCCACCACTGCCCTCTTCTGCAACTCTGCCCCTCGTGCAGCGCCTACGTCGGGGGGCGATAGAGCAGCGCACAACACTACTACTTTTGGGGGGAGCTGATCGGCGATCAGGGACGCCGTTCGCTCGGTAAAAACCGGTCCGGGTTCTCCGGGCCGGTTTTTTCTTTTTGAGTAGCAAGCTGAGAGTGCGTCTCTCGCGCCCCTTCGAGACCTCTGCTAAACGCCGCGCACGGGCAGGACAGAGAGCGGCGGCGTCGGTGGCGCAGGTGCAGGATCACAAACCAAGAACGGCCGCAGCCGCGCGCACGTCCTACAGTCTGCGTCTGGGTTTCTTCTATGGCGCGCTGTTCCTGATCCTCGGCGTGCATCTGCCGTATCTGCCTGTTTGGCTCGACGTGCGCGGGCTAAGCGCCGTGGAGATTGCCATCGTCACCGCCGCGCCGCTCTTTTTGCGCATCTTCATCACCCCGACCATCGCCATGCTGGCCGACCGTACGGGAAGCCACAGAACCCTGATCAACGTGCTGGCGTGGACGGCCGTGGTGCTCGCGGTCGGGCTCTCGCAGTTGCAGGGTTTCTGGCTGATCCTGCTTTTTGCCATGCTGCTTGCCATCGCCTTCTCGACCATCATGCCCCTGACCGAGACCATCGCGGTGGCGGGCGTGCGAACTCATGGCCTGGACTATGGGCGGATGCGGCTCTGGGGCTCGATTACGTTCGTCGTCGCCGGCTTTATCGGCGGCTGGTTGATCGACCACGTCGGCGCCGGCGTCGTGATCGGCTGCATCATCGCTGGCGTGATCGTGACGGCCGGTTTCGGCTGGATGCTCCCCGAGTGCGCAACTGCTCGCCCGGATCGCTACCGAGAAAACCCGGCCGAGCGTCCCGAACGGAAAGCACCTAGCGGATACGGCCTCCGCGAAGCGCAGAAGCTCGTCGGATCGCCGATCTTTCTCGCGTTTCTGGTCGCCGTCGGCGCGGCGCAGGGCGCCCATGGCATGTTCTACACCTTCGGTGCGCTCTCCTGGCACGCGCAGGGGATCTCGACTGCGTGGGTTGGCACGCTATGGGCCATCGCCATCGCTGGTGAGGTGGCGCTCTTCGCATACTCCGGCAACGTGATCCGTCGGTGGGGACCGGTGACGCTGATGCTCGCCGCGACGGGTGCCGCGATCGCGCGCTGGGCGCTGATGAGCCTTGCTCCGCCGCTCACGGCGCTGATCCCGTTGCAGATGCTGCACACCCTGACCTACGGCGGCTCTCACCTCGCAGCGATGCACTTTATCGCCCGCGCCGTGCCGGAAAGCGCGCAAGGCACCGCTCAGGCGCTCTACGCCAGCGTCGCCTCAGGAGTCGTCATGGGGATTTCGACCCTGGCCTCAGGCTGGCTTTACGCGCGGGTCGGCAGCCAGGCCTACCTCGCGATGGCGGCGCTGGCGGCGGTCGGTCTCGTCGGCGCGATCATCGTCCGCGCCCGTTGGAGTGGCGGCCTTCTCTGGTCCGAGAGCGAGGAGCGTCCGGCCTGATCAGCCCCAGAGCCGCGCCGGAGGCGGATAGAGTAGACCGCCATCGAGGCGGGCCGGCGGGTCGCGATCGACGGACAGCAGCAACGGCCCGTCAAGATCCACCCACTCCGCACCCTGCGCCAGGATGAACGCCGGCGCCACCGCGAGCGATGTCGCCACCATTGACCCGACCATGACGCGGAGCCCCGCCTCGCGCGCCGCGTCCCGCAGCGCCAGCGCTTCTGTGAGGCCACCGGCCTTGTCGAGCTTGATGTTAACGGCGTCATAGCGGTGCAGGACGGCCGGAAGATCCTTGCGTGTATGCACGCTCTCATCGGCACAGACCGGAACCGAATGCGCAAGCCCTTCGAGCATGTCGTCGGCCCCGGCGGGAAGCGGCTGCTCGATCAGCTCGAAGCCGGCATTGCCCGCGGCTGCCAGGAACGGCCCCACCATATCCTCGCTCCAGGCCTCGTTGGCATCGGCGACGAGGCGTGCGTCCGGACGCGCCTGCCGCACGGCCGCCATGCGGTCCATGTCGCCATCGCCGCCCAGTTTGAGCTTCAGCAGCCCATACTGACCGGCGTCCTTGGCGCATCGCGCCATTTCTTCCGGCGTGTCTAAGCTCAACGTGAAGCAGGTCGTGACGGGGGCTACGGAACCGGTGATGCCGGCGCGCTTGGAGGCGGCCACGCCGCTGCCTTTCGCCTCGAGGTCCCACAGCGCGCAATCGAGCGCGTTGCGGGCTGCGCCTGCGGGCATTCCGGCGAGGAGCGCCGCCCGGTTTGCCAGGAGATGCGGGGTGTCTGCCACGGCGGAGATCGCGGACGCGACGTACTCCGGGGTCTCGCCATAACGGCCATATGGCGTGCACTCACCGCGGCCGGTGAAGCGGCCATCGGAGACAGTAACGGAGACAACGACCGCTTCCGTCTTGGCGCCGCGCGAGATCACGAACGGCACCCTCAATGGAAATCGGTCGATAGAAACCGCAAACGTTAACTCGGCGCTCATCAGGGTCTTTCGCTGAAGCGTCCGTTTACGAAATACGGCCGCTGAGATGCGCCAAGAACAGATAGACCCGTCCCATATCGGAGAGGAGATGTGCGTTGACCGCACGCCCCGAAGGGTCTCGCTGCTCGGCGTCGCGACGGATATTCTCGAAATCAATTAAGTAGTGGTTGATCGTGCGCTGCAGGTCGGCATCGGATCGGTAGCGTATGCTGAGATCGTCGAAAATAGCGCGCCCCTCGGGCGTGTAAATGCTGCGGACCATCACACCGCGCTGCCCGGCGGCAATGCGCTGCCAAAGGGCAGCCGTGGTCGCAGGATCGAGTGCGCGTGCGATGAGGTCAATCTGATTTTGAAACGGAACCGGCGCAACAGGCAGCTGGGGCGGGGGATGAGTCCCGGCGCCGTGCGCCTCGTCGTCGCGCGAGGCGCGCGCCAGAAGATCGCCGAGCGACCAGCCTTCCCGTCCGTCCGGTGGACCACCCCCCGCGCCGCCGGGACGCGGCAAGGCCTGCTGGTACGGAGATGTCGGTTGGCGGGGCGCGCCACGTGCTTCTGCAACATAGGAGCCCGTGAGAGAGCTCTGCGCGGATCCGCCATAAGGCGAGGGCGACGGCTGCGGCAACGAGACGTCGCGGCCGGAGATCGAGCGCGTCGTGAGGTTCGAGAGCTGCTCGATGGCTCGCAGCTGGTCGTGCAGAGCGCGCCGCATGGCTTCCGCATTCTCGCGCGTTGCCGTCGGCAACTGGTCCATCTCGCGCTTGAGGCGCGCCTGCTCGGCGGCGATGTCGGCTGCGGCCCGGCTCGCGCGCTGGCGCACCTCGTCCGACGTCTCGTCGAAGCGGCTCGTGAGAGAGGAGAGCTGCTCGGTCACGACGTTTGAGATTGAGGAGAAGCGGTTCTTGAGCTCATCGAGCGCTCGCTCGCCTTCGGCCCCGGCTTCGAGCCGGAAGCGTTCGAGATCGGCGAGGGCTGCCCTCTGCGCCGCCTCGGTGCTGACGCGAAGCTCCTCGGCCGCCGCCCGCGCGCGCTGCTCGGCGCTGGTGAGCGAGCCCTCCATCGTCGAAGAGAAGCCCTGCACGAAGCGGCCGAACTCGTCCGCCTTGCCGGTCAGCTGCTCCATGGTCTGCGTCAGCTCGGCGTGCCGGCCTTGCAGCGTCGCTTCGATCTTGTAGTTGGCGTTCTCAAGCGAGTTGGCGGCGCGCATGATCGCCTGCCCCTGACCCTCGAACCGGTTGGTGACGGCGTTGACCTGGCCGAGCAGGTTCTCCGACACGCGCTTCAGCATATCGGATTGGCCGGCGAGGCCCTCGATGGCCTTCAGCGACTGGCGCGTGATGTTCTCGCTAGTGCGCCGCACGGAGTTGATGCCGTGCATCACGCTTTCGTCGAGGTTGACGGCCTGGCGCGCGATCGTTTCGCTGAACGAGCGCGCGTGGCTGTCGAGCGCGCTCGTCAGTGCGCGCGCTTTCTCGGCCACGGCGGAGTCGATCGTCATCGTCGAGCGTACGATCGACTCGTCGAACGAGCGCAGCCGCTCACCGAACGCCGCATCAAGCGCCTTGGTGCGCTCGACGAGCTGGATGTCCAGAGCCTGCGCCTTGTTGGACAGCGACGTGTCGAGGGCGCGTGCGTATTCCTCGAAGACGCTCTGCAACTTTTCGGTGCGCTGGCTGAGCGAGGTATCGAGCGTGTCGACGTAGCTCGCGATGGCGGCCTGCAGCTGGTCCGTGCGCGCGCCGAGCGCTGTCGCGAGGCCCGAGGTGTAGCCTTCGAGCATGACCTGCAGCTGGTGTGTCTTGCCGCCCAGCGCGCTCTCGAGCCTGTCCGTGCTCTGTCCAACCGCAGTCTCGAGTTGGGCCAGGTTGTCGCCGGCGCCCTGAATGATGCCAGCCAGCTTGATCTGCTGATTGGAGAGCCGGTCGATCAAGGTCGGAATGTCGGTGCCAAGCGTCTTCAGCGTTTCCGTAACACGCTCGCTGGTCGAGAGCAGAGAGGTGCGTTCGCCCGCAAGCTCCTGGATCAGGCTCTTGATCTTCCGCTCGTTCTCTTCGTAGGAGCGCTCGAGCGCGGTGACCTCGTTGTGCACCAGAGCTTCGAGCTCTCCTGCGCGGCCGAGCGCCCGGGAGATGGCATCGTTCATGAACGACACCTGCCGGCGCACGGCTTGCCCGAGCGACGCCACCGATTGCTCGGCCATGCGGTCGGGTTCTGCGAGGCGGATCGCCACCTCCGTCATCGTTGAGGAGCGCAGACGCAATTCGTCCGAGCGCCAGGCGAGTAGCGCCAGCGCCCACAGCACGGCGATCGGCACGATGATCGCGGTCACTGTGAGGAAGGTGGACGGCTTCGCGAGCAGCGTCGCGAGCGTCGCGCCCGCTTCGAGTTCAGCACTGACGATGATCCAGCCGAAGACCAGGCAGATCGCGACCCAGCCCGCTGACGCCATGGCCGCGTACTTGAACGGCGTCGTCGAAGGCTTTTGCTCGAGAGCATAAATCAGGCCGCCGATGGACGGGGCGTCGTCATTGGCGGCGATCTTCTGGCGTGGGGGGCCAGCGGGACGCCGGCGCGCCATGCGCCGGACCGGCTCCACCGGTGGCTCGGCAGGGCGCTCACTCGCCACGGGCGGCGCTGCCTGCGCCCGCGCGGCCATGTTCGGAAGGGGCGGCGGAAGCTTGTGGTTGCCCGACGCTGTGGCCGATCCGAGGTTAACGACGGAGCTTGCCGGCAGAACCAGCGCCAGAGAGTCCGCGAGGCTGCTGTCGCCAGAGCCCTTCGTGGGCGCATTGGATTTGGAAGCATCGCCGCTGCCGGATGCGGCTCCAGCCGGCAGGGGAGGGGGCAACGCAGGCGAAGTCTTAACCGAAGCCGCCTGAGCAGCCCCGTCGGGTGGCCCCTTCGGAGCGGCCGCCGAGCCTGTTTTCTGTTCCTGAGCCATCCACCCCGTCCGCGCCCGAAAAACGGCCGCCCACCACCACGTTACTGCAACTCAAGGCTTTTGCTCAAATGGGATTTTGACCGTAACCGGCCCAATCAACCGTCTTTTCGGCAGTCGCAATCCGCCGCTCCTCGTCGGAGACGTTCGTCTGCCGCGCCTTGAGATCCTGGGTGCCGGTTCCGGGGGTAGGAGACCTTTGGGGCCAAATGAAGTTCGCCCGCCCCTCGGCGGTGTCGCAGAATGGGACGCTGCAACTCCAAAAAACCAGCCGAAGCCGTTGAATCAATGTCAATCTTATAATACGAATTAACAATTACTTAGCGTATTGCGTTCAGACTTTATTAGAGCAGGGCGGCGGACTCTCAGTCCGCGCCTGCAAATCCTGGGTGCCGACGGGAACCGGCACCGGGATCAGAGGTCCTTCCCAAGAGTAGGTCTGAACGCCAATGGCCCACCTGCGAGAACGCGCGCTTTTCGTCCGCCATGACACCCGCATTCCCGGTCACGCCGCCGAGGGCGGCGCTCCTGGCGTTCCCACAGGCGAGCCCATCGACCGCGTCCACCTGGCCCGCTACACGCTCGGCAGCGCCACACTCGAGCGCGAGATTATCGGCCTTTTCCTGGCGCAGCTTCCGCTCAGCATCGAACAGCTGCGCTTCGCAGCGACCGATCGCGAGTGGCAGATCGCGGCCCACACCATCAAGGGCTCCGCGCGCGCTGTCGGCGCTTGGCAGATCGCGCGCTTGGCCGAAGAGGCCGAGAAGACCTCGGGCGTGACCGACGAGGCGGTGCGCGAGCGGGTGCTGGCCGAGCTCGAAACGGCAGGCGAGGCCGTCGAGAGCTACGTCGCGGTTGTCTTCCCCGCTGATGCAACCCGCGCCTGATTTCAGGCGGCACACACAACTTATTGCAATTTAATACTTTTCACTGTGTCCCGGCGTTCGGACGCAGGGCAGTGCCGGTGCTTGAATTTCACATCCGGGCCCTTTAATCCTGCCGCGATCATGCTCCGTACAAGATGATGAGCGCTTCGGACCGTGAAAGCGTCCGGAACGCACGCATCAGCCTCGCTTGAGGGGAGGGGCAGCAGCACTTGGAGCAGGCCGTCGATGGCAAAAATCACTTTCGTCCAACCCGACGGCACGAGCCAGACCGTGGACGCTGAACCGGGCATTACCGTCATGGAGGCGGCCAAGCTGAACGACATCGAAGGTATCGAGGCGGAATGCGGCGGCGCCTGCGCCTGCGCCACCTGCCACGTCTACGTCGATCCCGAATGGGTCGAGAAGACGGGTTCGCCCGAGACTCTCGAGGAAGATATGCTGGATTTCGCCTTCGACGTGCGCCCCGAGAGCCGCCTGAGCTGTCAGATCAAAGTCACGCCCGAGCTGGACGGGCTCACCGTCCGCGTCCCAGCAAAACAGTTCTGAAGCGCGACAGAGCAATTGGAAAGAGCGCGGCCGGCGACGCGCGAGATAGGAGAACGATCATGGCACTGGACGACGCCGCAGCGGCCGACAGCACGTCTACCGGCGCAGCGGAATTCGACGCCGTCGTCATCGGCGCCGGCCCCGTCGGGCTCTTCGCCGTGTTCGAGCTCGGCCTCGTCGACATCAAGACCTGCGTCATCGATATTCTCGATCGACCGGGCGGCCAGTGCGCCGAGCTCTATCCCGAGAAACCGATCTACGACATTCCGGCGCTGCCGACCGTGACCGGTCAGGAGCTTACCGATCGGCTCATGGAGCAGATCAAGCCCTTCGGGGCCACGTTCGTGTTCGGCGAACGCGTTGACGAACTGCAGCGCGGCGAGGACGGACGCTTTCATCTCAAGACCGACGCCGGTCGCGAGGTCACGGCCAAGGTGGTGGTCGTTGCCGCCGGCGGCGGCTCGTTCACGCCCAAGCGCCCGCCGCTCGACGGCATCGAGGCCTACGAAGACAAGTCGGTGTTCTACGCGGTCCGCCGCATGGAAAACTTCCGCGACAAGGACGTGCTGATCGTCGGCGGCGGTGATTCCGCGCTCGATTGGACGCTGAACCTTGCCCCGGTTGCGCGCTCGCTTACGCTGCTGCACCGGCGCGACGAGTTCCGCGGCGCGCCGCACTCGGTCGAGAAGATGCGCGCGCTTGTCTCCGAGGGAAAGGTACGCCTGGTCATCGGCCAGGTCACACAGCTGCACGGTGAGAACGGCAACCTGGAAGCGGTGACGGCGAAAACCGCGAACGGCGAGGAGCGGCTCGCGGTGAATACCGTGCTGCCCTTCTTCGGGCTCACCATGAAGCTCGGCCCCGTCGCGCACTGGGGCCTGAACCTCAACGAGAACCTGATCCTAGTCGATACCGAGAAGTTCGAGACCAGCGAGAAGGGGATCTTCGCGATCGGCGATATCAATTGGTATCCCGGCAAGCTGAAGCTCATTCTGTCGGGCTTCCACGAGGCGGCGCTGATGGCGCAGCAAGCGCACAAATATGTGTATCCCGACAAGAAGCTGATGTTCCAGTACACGACCTCGTCGTCGAGCCTGCAGAAGAAGCTCGGCGTGAAATAGCAGCGGTGGCTTAAGGCGCTGCTCAGCGCCCGGCGATCGATCGCTCGTAAACAAGGGCGAGCCGCGCGAAATCGCGCACAGACAAGCGTTCGGCCCTGAGATCCGGTGCAATGCCGGCGGCGTCCAGAAGCTCTTCAGGGTTTGCGACCAGCGTTCTGAGCGACGCCCGCAGCATCTTGCGCCGCTGGCCGAATGCCGCCGCGGTGACGCGTCCGAGCGCCGTCACGGAGCAGGCGGGTTGCGGCACCTCGCGCGGCGTGAACACGACGACGGCCGAAGACACCTTCGGCGGCGGCGTGAAGGCTTCCGGCTTCAGCGTCAACGCGATATGCGCCGACGCCCGCCATTGCGAGATCACCGAAAGGCGCCCGTAGTCCTTGCCTCCCGGCTGAGCGACGATGCGCTCCGCGACCTCCTTCTGAAACATCAGCACCATGCGGTCCCACCACGGCGGCCACGGCTCGGTCTCGAGCCAGCCGACGAGCAGCGTCGTCGCGGCGTTGTAGGGAAGGTTCGCGGCGATGACGGCCTTGCCGGTGTGCCCGCCGATGAGCCCGCGCCAATCTGCTTCGAGCGCGTCGCCATCGTGCACCTCGAGCTGACCGGGATAGCGCGCGCTGATTTCAGCGAGCGCCGGCAGGCAGCGGGAATCCCGCTCCACGGCCACGACGCGCGCCGCGCCCTCGAGCAGCAAGGCGCGCGTAAGGCCGCCCGGCCCAGGTCCCACCTCGACCACCGTGCGCCCTGTAATAGAGCCACCGGCACGCGCGATACGGCGCGTCAGATTTAGGTCGAGAATGAAGTTCTGCCCGAGGCTCTTCTTGGCGGCGAGGTCGTAGCGGCGGATAACGTCGCGCAGCGGTGCTAGGCCGTCGGGGCTTGCGCCGGGCCGTGCCTCCGCATGCTCGGCATCGTCGTCGGCCGCGCTTCCCATCAGACGCGCTCGGCGCTGTGGCTCGCGCGGCGGCGAGCAATCGCATCGGCAACTTTGAGCGCTTCGATGAGGCTCGAAGCGCGCGCACGCCCCGTTCCGGCGAGCGAAAAGGCCGTGCCGTGATCGGGCGACGTGCGCACGAACGGCAGCCCGATGGTGACATTGACGCCCGTATCGAAGGCCAGCGTCTTGATCGGGATCAGCGCCTGATCGTGATACATCGCGAGCACCGCGTCATAGGCCTGCCGCGCCTCCGCATGGAACAGCGTATCCGCCGGATGCGGGCCGGTCACGGCCAATCCCTCGCGCACGAGCGCGGCGATCGCCGGCGCGATGATGCGCGCGTCCTCGTCTCCAATTCTGCCGTCCTCGCCCGCGTGTGGATTGAGACCGGTCACCGCGATACGAGGCTGAGCAATGCCGAAGTCTTGAGCGAGCGAGCGGTCAAGAATGCGAGCGGTCGTCTCGATCGCCTCGGCCGAGATCGCCGCCGGCACGCGCGCCAGCGGAATGTGCACGGTGAGCGGCACCACCTTGAGCGCATCGGACGCGAGCAGCATGACGGGCCTCGCGTTCAGGGCGCCGAAATGCGCTTCCGCCAACGCGCCGAGATACTCGGTATGGCCGGGATGCGAAAATCCGGATGTCATGAGCACGGATTTCGCGATGGGGTTCGTCACCACCGCCCGCGCATCGCCCTTGCGCACGGCGAGCACGGCAGCTTCGATCGAGCCGATGACCGCCGGCGCGTTGGTTGAATCCGGCTGGCCGGCCGTCACAGGCGCCGGGCACGCAACAGGAAAGACAGGGAGGCGCGTCTCGAACACGGATGCCGCCTGCGAAACGGCCGGGATCACCGCGATGTCGACCGAAAGCCCGAGCGCCTGCGCACGCGCGGCGAGAACATCGGCATCGCCGAATACCGCGAATGGCGCCAGCGCCTGCTCGCGCCGCGCCAGCCAAGCAATAAGCGTGATGTCAGGTCCGATTCCCGCTGGATCGCCCGCGGTCAGGGCGAGGGGAGGAGCGGGGCTCATTACCGGATCTCGATGGACGCGTCCTGCCGCAGGTCCTTCAGATGCTTCTGGGCAAGCACGTCGAACTCCTGCTGGCGAAGCTCGGCCTGAGCGTTCTCGCGCGCCGAGTTTTCGGCCTTCCGGCCGCACAGCGCCCACAGCTCGACACCGCCGTTGCTGACGCTTGCCGGAAGGAGATCGCCGTCACGCGCATTAAGCAGCAGGCTACGGGTGGGCTCCGGAATGGTCGATGGCTTGCGCGCACCGAGATCCTCGTGCCGGCCTCCCGCGGAGGCCGCGAGTGATGGTAACGACGCGCAGCCCGAGAACTGCCGCGCTACCGCGTCAGCTTCGGCAATGCGTTGTGCAATGACCGACTGATCGACGGCGCCCGGCAGCGGAAACGTGATGCGCTGGACCTGCAACTCGACATCGCCCTGAGCCTGTACCGACGTGGTCGCCATCAGCTGGTCCACGTCGCGCTCGGTGATCGAAACCAGATGGCCGAAGCGACGCCGAACGACTTCGCGCCAGGACATCTCGGCCTTGAAGCGGCTCTTCATGGTGCGGATGTCGACACCCATGCCCTTCATGTGCTGGCCGAACTGCTCGAGCGTCATCTTGTTGCGCTCGGCGATACCGCCAACGATCTTGTCGACCTCGGCATCCTCTGCGACGACGTTGAGCTGTTTTGCGGCCTGCAGCTTGAGCTTCTCCTCGATCAGCTCGTCCTGCGCCTTGCCCTTCGATCCGGCGAGCGCGCTGGAGCGGGCCTCGCGCTTGAGCTGGTTCATCATGTCGGCCTGCAGCTGCTTGACGAACTTTGTCTGCAGCGCCTGCGCTTCCTCCTGCGACTGCACGTTGTTCTTCTGCAGAATCTGCTTGAAGCGCTCGTTGGTCTTCGGGTTCTGGATGATCGACTTCCAGCGCGCCTCGGCTTTGGCGCGCATGTCACCGCCGCCACCTCCACCTTGAAGGGCGAGGAACGCTGCGCGCTGTTCGATCTCGTAGGCCGTGATCGGCTCGTCGTTGACGAGAACGGCAATCGAAAGGCCGCCCTTGGGACGTTCCGCCTTGAGGGCCGGATTGACGATCTCGGCATTGGCCGTGGTCTGGGCCAGCAGAACCGGTTTGCCGGGCTCAGCGGCGGCACTCAGCACGCCGAAGCCGGTGGCGAGCAGGGCTCCCCCGGTAGCTAAAACGACGGCACGGGTAAAATTGGACATCAAGGCTGTCTCGTCAGCGCAGACGGGTCAAATCGCGACCGGTTGGACATCGAGGGCCGGCGCATCCGGCTCTCCGGGGCTAAGTGCCCACCAGCATAAGCCCGGCGGGATTCGGGCGCAAAGGCCACGCGCCTCAGCAACTTATCCACATGAACCTTGGCAGTGCCAAGGCGGCGAAGCCTAAACCTGCCGATCCGGGACCATGCACCCGGTAATCCGGCACGGCAGGGAGAGATATCAATTCGATTGCTTGAACGCCGAGGAGTCTTCGCCGCCGAGGTAGTCGACCACATTGGTCTGATAGTTAAAGCCGCCGAGGTGCTTGAACTCGAAGCGCAGCATCACAACCTGGTCAGGCTCGATATCGCGGCCCGGGTCGGTGATGAACGTCTCGCTGTAGGTGGCGCTCAGCATGAAGCACTCGTCCAGGTAGGCGAGCGTGATCGAGTCCATCAGACGTTCGTTGTTGTCGAGGTCGTAGCGCATGGAGCCCGACAGCGTCCAGCGATCGGTCAGACGCAGCGTCGCCTGGCCGAGAATTTCCTCGCCCTCGCGGTAATCGTTCGAGGCTGTGTACGAGCTGTTCGTCTGGTAGTCGAAGACCTGGCCGTAGGTATAGGTGACGGCGGTCGACAGCGGCCCGTAGGTGAACACGCCGGTCAAGTCCGCGCGCCGCACCGACAGGTCGTCCTCGTCGAAGCGCGTTTGCGAGATCACACGGAAGATATCGGTCGGCGCCAGGTAGACACCGAGCACGTAGTCGGAATCGTCGGTCTCGAGGCCGCTGTCGGCGTTGAATGCCGTACCGTCCTGATATCTATTCTCGCTATAGGCGTTGTCACCCGAGAGATGGAAGCTCTGGCCGGCGAGAACACGCGCGTATCCCACCGGTCCCTGGAAGGTGTACTGCAGGCCGACGTTGGCGCGCACGCCCGTCTCGAGGCGGTCATAGCCCGAGAACTTGGATGTCGAGAACAGATTGGTGTCGTCGAAAATCAGGCTCTGCGCGTCTTCGTTCGGCAAACCGGCCTGGCTGACACTGGAATTGTGCGCGACGAGCTGGCCGATCGGCTCGATGACGTGCGACGTGGCGCCCACATTGGCCACCCACGGATAGGACACGGTGACACCGCCCGTCGCGAGCCCGCGCAGGAAGGTATCGTCGAGGTTCAGGGTGGGGTCGTTCGGATCGTTGAAATCCGAATAATCCACCTGGTAGACGTCGCCGCGAAGCTCGCCGAACGGCGTGTAGGTGATGCCGACCGCGTCGGTGAAGCGGCGGCGCCAGGATACTTCGGCAATCACGCGGTTCATGTCTTGCGAGACGAGGCCGGAAGCGGAGTCGACGTCCGAGCGCGACAGGCTCAATGCGTTCGCTCTCCAGCGCAGCTCGCCGCCGAGCACCGGGTCCTTGAACACGTAGTTGTGGTCGATCACCGGATGGACCAGCGATTCCGCCGCGTCGTCGTCCTCCACGAGGAGGCCGCCGAAGTGATAAAGCTTGGCGCCGAAGTAATTACGCTCGGAGAGGCCGACGAGCCAAACGTCGTTGACGCGGTCGGTCAGCAGCACGCTGTCGAGTTTGTAGAAGCGGCGAAAGGAATCGTCGCTCTCGATGATCGCGTTCCAGCCGTAGCTCCACCAGCTCGAGAGCGAGAAGCGGCCGTGCGTCTCGATGCTGCCGCGCCAACCATCGCGATTCCGCGCACTATCAGGATCGCCCGGCAGATCCCTCCAGTCCTGGTCGATACCGGCGAGGCTGACGCTGTACTCGCCGTTGGCCAGCCGCTGCCGCCAGTCACCCTGCCAGAGCACGCCCTGCTCGCTCATGTAGCGCGGCCGGAACGTGAAGTCGTAGTGCGGCGACAGCGCGAAATAGTAGGGCAGCTCGAAGAAGACGCCGAGGTCGTTCGAGTTGCCATAGGTCGGCGCCAGGAAACCGCTCTTGCGCTTCACCGACGGATCCGGGTGCTCAAAGTAGGGCAGGTAGGCGACCGTAACGCCGAGGATTTTGAACTCGGCATCCTGGTAGGAGATCGTGGCCGCCGATTGATCATGAATCACGCGCTTGGCGCCGATACACCACAGCGGCGGAACGTTGCCCTCGCTCTTACAGGCCGTGAACGTCGCGTCCGAGAACTCGGTGATGTTGCCTTCGCGGCGCTCGCCGCGCGAGGCCGTGATGCGTGAATCGTCGCGCGCCACCACCGACAGCGACTGCACGAAGCCGTCGCGGAAATCGTCCGTCAGCGTGTAGTTCTCGGCCCGGATGACGTTGCCGTTCGCGTCCTTGAGCTGAACGTTGCCCGACGCCGTCAGCGTGTTGGCACTGCGGTCGTAGATTACCTCGTCGGCCGTCAACACGTTCTTGTTGTAGTAGATTTCGACGTTTCCGCGCGCGATCACGCGGTTGCCAGAGTTGTCGTAGACCAGCTCGTCGCCCTGCAGGTAGAGCGGCAGCGAGCGGTCGAGCTTCTCGGGCTTGCCGAAGATGCCGCCGGGCTGCTCCGGGAAGGCGGAGCCCTTCTGTTTCGGGAGCTGAGCGAGCGCCGGGCTCGCCCCGGCCACGGCAAACGCCAGAAGGAGGAGGGCTGGGATGACGGAGAGCTGGAGGCGTGCGCGGGGCATGGAGTGAGGAATGGTTGCAAAAGACAAGCGCAAACGCCCCCTATCCTCCGCCTGCCGGCGGGAATACGGGGTGAGGAACCGAGTGCATGTCGCCAGCAATGTGCGCGCAACACGCATCACTTAACCGTCCTCCTGGTGCAACAGCACCGTGACCGAACACAGAATGGCGAGAAGCAACGGAACCCAGACCGCCGCCCAAACCGGGGCAAGGCCGGCTGTGCCGATTTGCCTTGAAACCTCAGCGAAAAGGAGAAACCCAAAGCCCCCTACCATTCCTGTAACAACCATAGTCTGGATCCCCCCTGAGCGGAATGACCGCAACGACACAGTTGCCGCCAAAAACACCATGGCGATGCAGAGGAGGGGGCGGGTCAGCAAAAGCTCGTACTGCGTGCGCAATTGAGTTGTGGAAAGACCGGCTTTTTCAGCAACATAGATAAGGTCTGGAAGCTCCCAGAAGGAGATCGAGATGAGGCTGCCGAAGGCATCGGCCGCCCGCTCGGGTGTAAGGTAGGTTGAGAGCAAATATCGGCCGAACGTTTCCGGCTCCCGGCCGACGCCGGAAACGACCGCGTCCCGCAGGACCCAAAAGCCCTCCTGAAGCCGCGCTTCCTTGGCGTCGACCCGCTCGGTGAAGCGGCCCTCTTTGTCGTAGACGAAGGCGGTGACGGCCTTGAGCTCCGTGCCGCGGCGGCCTGCGGAGGCGGCGCTCAGGATGGACTGGCCGTCGAGACCGTCCTGCCGCAGCCACGGGCCGCCGGCGCCCTTGCCGAGCGTCGTCGATTCCCGGCCGAACGCATCGGCGTAAAGCCCCTCGGCCCTGTCGCGGGCCTGGGCGGCCAGCGGATTGAAGACGAGCGAGCTGAACACGCCGAGCAGAAGCGCGACGGCAATGCCGGGTTTCAGGAACTGCCAGACGGACATGCCGCCAGCACGCATCACCGCGAGCTCGCTCTTCCGGCTCAGCATCAACAGCGTGCCGATCGAGCCGACGAGCACGGCAAACGGCAGCAGGATCTCCGTGTAGGCCGGCAATCTGAGCACCGTGATGCGGACGAGCATACCCACGGGGACGCTTCCGTGCTTACCGGCCTGGCGCAGCATCTCCACGAAATCGATCATGAAAATCAATACGGTGCACAGCCCGAACACCGCGAAGATGGCGGTTAGGAACCGCATGCTGAGATAGAGCGACAGGGTGGAGATGCCGGGCATCGCTAGCTCCTCGCGCCTGCGGGCTGCGCACGCCGCCCGAAGCGCTGCCTGAGCCGCTCACCAAGCGCTATCGTCGCGTCGACGATCGTGTCGAGCCGCGCCGCCCCGCGCGACTGGCGCGTGCCGCGCACGATGAGGACCATGGACACCACGATCGCCGCCAGCGGGATGAGATACAGAAACGGCACCGCCCCGGCGTGCAAGCTGACGACGTTGTTCACCGCGAGCCCCCCGAGCCGCAACCCGACGCCGGCCAGGAAGCAGAGCCCGATGCGGGCATGCCGGTTCTGACGCGTGCTCTGCGCCTGCCCGACCATCGCGACGGCCATGAGCACGAACGCCAGCGGATAGAGCGCGCTCGAGAAACGCTCATGCAACTCGGCGCGCATTTTTCCAGGATTGTCATCCTTTGCCCGCTTGCCCTTTTCGGCGTCCTCCTCGGGCGCCTCGCTCATCCCCTCGACAAGCTCGCCGAAATAGCGCTCGCGCGGCCGGAGCTGCGTCGCGCCTTCCTGAACGCGACGCTCGAAGCTGTCGAGATCGACCGCGTACTTGTCGAAAGCGATGATCTGTGTCGGCTCGCTGAGGCCTCCGTTGCGACGGAGAATGTGCCCGTCCATCATGAACAGGTAGGCGCCTCCGTTGTCCTCGACGAGCACGCCCTTGTCCGCGAGATAGGACTGCACCTCGTTGTCCTTGCGCGCGTCGTGCATGACGAGGCCGTGCAGCGTGCCGTCCAGCGTGCGCTCGCGGATATGGAATGTGAGCCCGCGTTCGGGGCTCGAGAAGCGGCCGGGCTGGATGACTTGGGTGAGCAGGTCTGTCCTGACCTGCAGAATGATCTCGCGCAGCTCCCGATAGCTCCATGGCGCGGCGATATGATTGACGAACGTGATGCCGATCATGACCACCGCTGCGAGAGCAGCGAGCGGCTTGACGATCGTCCAAGCCGTTGCACCGGAGGCCGTGAGAACGATGATCTCGCTGTCGCCGTTGAGCCTGTTCAAGGTGTGGATCGTCGTGATCAGCAGCGCGAACGGCGTGATGACCGCAATGAAGCTCGGCAGGCCGAGCGTCGTCATTTTGACGAGTGTTAGCGCGCTCTGCCCGCTGCTCGTGACGACGTTGAGCTCGCGTAGCGCCAGTGAAATCCAGACGACACCTGTCAGAGACAGCAGCACCAGGATTAGCGCACTGCCGGACTGACCGAAGACGTATCGCGAGAAAATCCTCATGTAACGTCGACCACGCTCGGCTCCCGCAGGCCCCCTGCGGGGATGCGGCCGGTCCAGCGCGGCGTGGGGCACCTCTGGGGCGCCACCTTTCGCCGTGTCCCCTCGCGGGGGCTGCGCGCGTCCGAATCCCTCGTCTCGATTGAAGCCTCGTCCCACGGCAGAATGGCGGAATTTCGGCTGTTCTCCAAGCCTCTAGGCCATCTGGCTTGTGGGTGGCATGTGGACTGGCCTCGGCCCGCCTCAGCCCCCACCGGGCAACCATAAAGTCCCTTTTCCCGCCGCAAAGCGGGCCGGCCCACCTTGCACTTCCCCGGCAAGCAGCTAAGTTTTAAGGCAAAGATCGAAAAGCACCCGCCCAGTTTGGCACGGTCGCGGCAGCGATGGCGCACAGTTTTCGTGTGCCAAGCCGGTTCCGTGTTTCCCATATTCATCCCGGACGCGCCCGGCACACGTGTCCCTTGAGGAGCACCCGCAGAAGAATGTCCACTCCGCTCGAAATCACGTTCGCCCGCCTCGACGCCGCCCCCGAGGCGAGCACGGCGGCTCTCGTCGCCAACGATCTGGCCTTGTCCCCGACGGTCGCGGCGCTGAACACGCGCAGCAACGGGTTGATCCTCAAGGCGGCCGAAGCCGCGGAGTTCAAAGGCAAGCAAAAGACCTCGATTGAGATCTTGGCGCCGCAGAAGCTCGATATCGGCCGCCTCATTCTCGTCGGCACGGGCAAGGCGAGCGAGCAGACCGACAGCGACTGGATAGCCCTCGGCGGCTATGCGCTCGGGCAGATCTCGGCGCGCAAGACGGCGACCGCGAGCATCATCGCGGACGTGGCCGGCGCCGGCGACACCAAGCCGGAAGCCATTGCCGCGAGCCTAGCCATGGGCGCACTGCTGCGCCACTACGCGTTCCGCAAATATCTGACGAAAAAGAACGGAGAGGAGGGGGCCAACGGCAATGGCAATACCGACCAGAAGCCCGTCCCCGACCGCCTGACCAAGCTCGTCGTGCATTGCGCCGCCCCGGACAAGGCAAGCGCGGCCTTCGAGGCCAAGCGCGCCGTTGCCGATGGCGTCTACGTTGCTCGCGACCTCGTCAACGAGCCGGCCAACATCCTGGGCCCCGTCGAGTTCGCCGATCGCGTCAAGGAGCTCGAAAGTGTCGGCCTCGAGGTCGAAATCCTCGATGTTGACGCGCTGACTGAGCTCAACATGAACACGCTGCTCTCCGTCGCACAAGGCAGCGCGCGGCCGGCGCGCGTGGCCGTCATGCAGTGGCACGGCGCCAAGTCGAAGCGCGCCAAGCCCCTGGCCTTCGTCGGCAAGGGCGTCGTGTTCGACACCGGCGGCATCTCGATCAAGCCCGCGGCCGGCATGGAGGACATGAAGGGAGACATGGGCGGTGCCGCCTGCGTCACCGGCCTCATGGTCGCGCTCGCGAAGCGGAAGGCGCCCGTCAACGCCGTGGGCATTATCGGCATCGTCGAGAACATGCCGTCGGGCACCGCGACGCGTCCCGGCGATATCGTCGTCTCGATGTCGGGCATCACGGTGGAGAACCTCAACACCGACGCCGAGGGCCGTCTCGTGCTCGCCGACGTGCTCTGGTACGCCCAGGAACGTTTCAAGCCGCGCCTGGTCATCGACCTCGCGACACTGACCGGAGCTATCATGGTGGCGCTCGGCAAGGACTTCGCCGGTCTCTTCGCCAACGACGACAAGCTCGCCGACCAGCTTCTCGCAGCCGCCAAGGAGACCGGCGAGAAGGTCTGGCGCATGCCGCTCGACAAGTCCTACGACAAGCTGCTCGACAGCAAGAACGCCGACATCAAGAACATGGGCGGCCGCTGGGGCGGCGCCTGTACGGCCGCAGCGTTCATCAAGCGCTTCATCAAGAAGGACGTGCCGTGGGCGCATCTCGACATTGCCGGCACTGCAATGGACGCGCCGCGCAACGAGATCAACACGAGCTGGGGTTCGGGCTGGGGCGTCCAGCTTCTGGATCGCTTCGTCGCCGACAACTTCGAGCGCGGGGAGAAGTAGGTCGTGTGGCAGCCTGGGCCGACAAACGTACGGCCCAGGCTGTAGCCGGAGCCACCACAATAAATTGTAAACACGCTAGTTCAGATCATTATTTTCCATAATATATATTATGCGAACAAACGTTATTCACGCCATTCCGGACCCCTGGCCGCAGAGTTGCATCGGATCTGTGAAAACTCGCATCGAGCGTCTTCCCCTATTCGCCGAACTCTATCAGCATGCGAATCAGTTGATTGGCCACCGCGGACGCCTCCCGCCCATGCACGCCCAGAGCAAGCCCGTACTCATCGCCGACGTCATCGCTTCGACTACCCGCGCTCGCCAGTCCGCCGACAAGAACATTAGCGGCATCCAAACCGTCACCAACCAGCTTCGCGTTTTAGCACTCAATGCCCTCATGGAGGCGAGCCGTGCCGGCACCCAAGGCCGCGGGTTTGCCGTCGTCGCACAGGAGGTCAAAAAGATCTCGAATGAAGTCGAGTCCTTCGCCAAGGCCCTCTCTCATGACCTTGGCGGCGAGATCTCATCCCTCGACCTGCTTACCCGCCGTATGGCCAACGAGGCTAACGGGCGGCGCATGGTCGATCTGGCGCTGAACGCCATCGAGTTGCTAGACCGCAATCTCTATGAGCGCACCTGCGACGTGCGCTGGTGGGCGACGGACTCCGCAATCGTCCAGGCCGCGAAGCTCAAGACCGCCGAGGCTACGGACTACGCAAGCCGCCGGCTCGGAGTCATCCTCAAGGCCTATACTGTCTACCTCGACATCTGGCTTTGCGACCTCGACGGCACCATCATCGCAAACGGCCGGCCCGATCGCTATAGGATCGCCGGCAAGTCCGCGGCCCATCAGGCTTGGTTCGCACGGGGACGCGAGCTCCCCGACGGCGACGCTTATGCCGTTGGCGAGGTGGCCGTCGAGCCTGTGCTTGGCGGCGCCGAGGTGGCGACTTATGTGGCAAGCGTGCGCGAGGACGGTGACAGCAACGGCAAGCCGCTCGGCATTATCGCTATCCATTTCGACTGGCGGCCCCAGGCTCAGGCCATCGTGCGCGGCGTCCGGCTGACCGACGAAGAGCGCCACCGATCCCGTGTACTGCTGGTCGACGCCGGCGGCCGCGTGCTAGCCGCTTCCGACGGTATCGGTGCGCTGAGCGAACGCATTCCCCTGAGCCTCGACGGGCGCCGCGCGGGCATCGAGTTCGACGCCAACCGCCGCCTCTTCGCGTTTCACCACACGCCGGGCTACGAGACTTACAAGGGCCTCGGCTGGTATGGCGTTATCGTCCAGGAATCCGAAGGCGTCAGCTGACGCGCGGGCGGCAAGCCGCTCATGGCAGTCCCTCCTCCGCCGTGCGGACCGCCGCCGCGATCACCGAAGCATAGACCGACGCCACGAACCCGGTGAGCACATTGACGCTGACCGCAATGGCGACGACGCGCGCCCACTGCTCGCTCATGACGGTCGTGAGCAATGTCACGATGAAATCGTCGAACGCCTGTTTGAGCTGGAAGAAGAGCTCGCTCACCTGGCTGACCGACGGCCGCTGCGGCAGCTCCCACACGAGCTTCCAACCGATCTCGCCGACGCTGGTCGATTCGATGACGCTTAATGCCGCCAGCGCCGCGATACCCCCCGAGAACGCGAGCCCCAACGGCGGCGCTAGCCGGAAATAGCCCCAGCGCCACGGCTGCGCGCGGAATGAAACCGAAAGCGCCCGCAGCGCGCTCGCGCCCGCATACGTCGTAATGCCGAACACGATCGCCACCCAGTAGAGCCGTGCACTGTCTGTGCCGGCGAACGTGAACAGCGCCGCGAGCCCGGCCAGCACACCCTTCAACAGCGCCTCGACGGTGCCCACCAGGATCACCAGCGGCAGCCGCGGCCTCCTGAGGCCCTCGAAATAGAACGGCAGCTCGAACGCCAGCCGCTTACTCTCCAGCCTGAGCCCGAGCACGAAGGTAAGCCCGGCAGTCGCTGCCGCGAACAGGAAGGGATGATGGTAGCCAAACCAGGCGATGGCGACGACGGCCAGGATCTCGGCCGCCATGATCACACCATTGAGCAGAATGCGAACGACAATCATGGTGGGCGGACTGGCACTCTGGAGAGGACGTTTCGATTAGGTGTAAAGCCCCTTGCGGCAAACAGGAAACGTTTTTCCAGCGAGACACGCCGCCCTCTCGCCAGGTGCGGCCGCCTCGACTAGGGTCCCACTACATCGCAACACATCCGGGCACGACCACATGACTCCGTCCAAAGACATCACGCGCCTCATCGAGATCATGGCGGCGCTCCGCACGCCTGGCAGCGGATGTCCGTGGGATCTCGAGCAGACGTACGAGACGATTGCCCCTTACACCATCGAGGAAGCCTACGAGGTGGCCGACGCCATCGCGCGCGGCGATCGCGTCGATCTGAAGGACGAGCTCGGCGATCTCTTGTTGCAGGTCGTCTATCACGCCCGCATGGCGGAGGAGGAAGACGCCTTTGCCTTCGGCGATGTCGTCGAGGCGGTCACGACGAAGATGATCCGCCGTCATCCCCACGTGTTCGGCGACGAGGACGCCCGCGCTGCCGGCGCCGCACCTGGGTTCTGGGCGCGCATCAAAGCCGAGGAGCGCACCGCCAAAGCCGCCACCCGTGGAAACCACGACGAAACGCCACAAGCGAGCCTGCTCGACGACGTGCCGGTGGGCTTGCCCGCGCTCACACGCGCCATCAAGTTGCAGGACAAAGCCGCCGCGGTGGGCTTCGACTGGCCCTCACTCGCGCCGGTATTCGACAAGATGCGCGAGGAACTATCCGAATTGGAAGAGATCGCCGTGCCGGCGGACCCCAGGGGCAACACCACGGATGACACTCCCGAGCGCCGCGCAAAGATCGAGGAGGAGATGGGCGACCTTCTGTTCGTGATGGCCAACGTCGCCCGCCACTTGAAACTCGACCCGGAGGAAGCCCTGCGCGCCGCCAACCGCAAGTTCGTGCGCCGCTTCCGCCATATCGAGCAGCGCCTCGCGGAAGAGGGCAGCACGCCCAAGGATTCAACACTCGAACAGATGGACTCCCTCTGGGACGAAGCCAGAGCCAACGAACGAAAATAGTTCGCCCCTGATGTTTCGAGATCGCGCACAAAGGCTAGAGGTCGGAGGACAGAGTAAGGCAGAACTGCTCTCCTCGATGCATGAGCACGGGATCCATTTGAACCGATATGCTCACATTCTGTTAGATGATCCCGCGTTCACGACTTCCGAAAGTAGCCGGTGGGTACTTGCGACAAGGATCACGGTTGCGGAACTGGGGCTCATGGACGGCGCAACAAGCGCCGCGATTTTTGCCAGAGCTACTGGCATCGGTCTGGCACTTTGCCCGCTTGAGCTGGCTCCGCACTTGCGGCTTCAATTCCTGGAGCAGACCGAAGGACCGTATCTGACAGTCGCCTCTCAAAAGACCAGGGACGACGACGCGTACCCCAACGGGTTTTATCTGCGACGGATCGACGAGCAGCTCTGGCTGCGCGGCTATAGAGCGACTTCGGAGCACATATGGGAGCCGGCGAGCAGGTTCGTGTTCCTCGCGAATTGACGGTCGGCACCTCGGCGGTGCCCCGGTGAGGGGGCGTTTCAGCCCCGCCCTTCCCGGATGAACTCCGCCACGTGCTCGCGGCGCACGCCGAGGCCGAGCACGCGGGCTGGCAATCGCTGCAGAACCGGAAACCGCTGCATGAGACGCACCGCGAACGGGGGCTTCGGCTGCTCCGTAAGCTTTAGCGTCGGCCCGATGATCATGGTCTGCATCTGAAGCTGAATGGCCTGCGTGACGCGCGTCGGAAACGCACGCCGCCGCTGCACGGCCTTGAGATCATCGATCGTCGCTGTGCCTGTCTTCAAGGGCTCGGCAAGACGATTGGCCGCCGCAACCGCATCCTGCACGGCAAGGTTCACGCCCACGCCGCCGATCGGGCTCATGGCGTGCGCCGCATCGCCGATGAACAGAAGCCCGGGCCGATACCACTGCCGCAAGCGATCGACGCGCACCGTGAGCAGGCTTACATCTTCCCATGACGCGAGCGCATTGAGCCGCGAACGTGAAAACGGTCCCACGGTGGCGATCACGTCGCGGAAGGCTTCGAGCCCGCGCGCCTTGATGCCGCCGAACGCACCTTTCGGAATGACGTAGGCGCACTGCCAATAGTCGCCGCGGAAGATCAGAACGAAGAGCGAGGCGGCGCCGAACCGCCCCATGGTCTCGCCCTCGTCCCCCGGTTCGGCCGGCAAGCGGAACCACAGCACGTCCATCGGCGCGCCGAAGTCCTCGACCTCAAGCCCTGCACGCGTTCGCAGAACCGAGTTACGCCCGTCCGCCGCCACGACCAGATCAGCCCGTATCTCCTTCGGACCCTCGGGGGCGCTTGCCTTGACGCCAACAACGCGGTCGCCGTCCGTCATCAGATCCGTCGCCTCCGTGCGCATGAGCAGCCTGAACCCCGCATAGGGCGAGGCCTCCTCCGCCAGGAAATTCAGGAAGTCCCACTGCGGCATCATCGCGATGTAGCGCTCGCGCACGGGCAGATGCGAGAAATCGGCAATCGTCACCGGGGTCTCGCCGACGAGACCGCCGACTTTGAACACCTTCTGGTGCGGAAGTTTGAGGAAGCGGTCGATGATGCCGAGTTCGACCATCACCTCCAGCGTCGAGGGATGCACCGTGTCGCCACGAAAATCGCGCAAGAAGTCGGCGTGCTTCTCGAGCACCGTCACGTCGACGCCGGCACGCGCCAGGAGATAGCCGAGCATGAGACCGGCCGGTCCGCCGCCGGCGATACAGCACTGGGTAATGAGAGCGCCCATCCTTCCCTCCCGCGAAGCACAAGCGGGCGCTCCAAAAGGTCAGGACAAGGAGACGCCCGCTTTCTCAAGTTGGCGCATGAGACGCATCTTCTTCTCGGATGCGATCCTGACGCGCGCCACGATGCTACCCTGCCCGTCGGGTTCGCGCGAGAGCACGTCGGCGTTCTCGTGCATCCAGGCCAAGAGGCGCCCTTCATGCGCCGGCAGCGTCACGGTCAGGATCTCGTCGGCGCCGCCGAGCCGTGCGTCGATGGACTCGAGCAGGCGACCGACGCCCTCCCCCGTCGCGGCCGACATCAGCACCGGCTGCGGCGTGCGGAAACGCGCGACCGCCTCGGCCTCCGTGCGTGTCACGGCCGAGAGAAGATCGATCTTGTTCCACACTTCCAGGATATGGCCATGCGCGGCGATCGTGTCGATGCCGAGGTCTGCGAGCACGCGGTTGACGTCATGAGCCTGCGCCTCGGTTTCAGCGTGCGCAATGTCGCGAACGTGCAAGATGAGATCGGCTTCTACGACCTCTTCGAGCGTCGCGCGAAACGCGGCCACGAGTTGTGTCGGCAGGTCGGAGATGAAGCCGACCGTGTCGGACAGGATGATGCGCCGACCCGACGGCAGCCGCACCTCGCGCATGGTCGGATCGAGCGTCGCGAACACCTGGTCCATGGCGAGCACGCCCGCGCCCGCGACGCGATTGAATAGCGTCGACTTGCCGGCGTTCGTGTAGCCGACGATGGCGACGATCGGATACGGCACCTTGCGCCGTCCCTTGCGGTGCAGGTCGCGCGTGCGTACTACCCCTTCGAGTTCGCGCTTGATGGCGATGATGCGCTCGTCGAGCATGCGCCTGTCGAGCTCGATCTGCGCTTCACCGGGACCGCCGAGGAAGCCGCGTCCGCCACGCTGGCGCTCGAGATGGGTCCACGCCCTAACCAGGCGGCCCTTCTGATACGAGAGATGCGCCAGCTCGACCTGCAAGCGGCCTTCACGCGTCTGCGCGCGCCGCCCGAAGATCTCGAGGATCAACCCGGTGCGGTCCAGAACCTTCGCGTTCCACGCCTTCTCGAGGTTGCGCTGCTGCACGGGGCTGATTGCATGATCGACGATGACGAGGCCGATCTCCGCCTCCGCAACACGCGCCGCGATCTCGTCCACCTTGCCTGATCCGAACAGCGTTCCAGGTTTCGGCTGCGGCACCGGAACCAGAAGGGCGTCGATAACATCGAGATCGATCGCGCTCGCGAGACCTGCCGCTTCGGCAAGCCGATCCTCGGGCGAATGCAGCGAGGCGTGACGAGGACGCGAGACAGCGGCCCCGCGTGCTGGCGTCAGCACCGGCACAAGCACGAGCGTGCGCGTTGCGCGCGCCCGCGCCGCCATGTCCTCAGTGAGGTTCGGCGACGATGTGAGGCCCGCTTTATGAGGGCCGTTCTTGGCCGGCACGCTGTCCGGCTTGGTGCTGCGGTCGATGGGACGTACTCACCCTTGCTGACCGTCGGCCTCCACCTCCATCAGATGGACCGGAGCGCCGGGCATGATGGTCGATATCGCATGCTTATAAACGAGCTGCGAATGACCGTCGCGGCGTAGCAACACACAAAAGTTGTCAAACCAGGTCACGATGCCCTGCAGCTTAACGCCGTTGACGAGAAAGATCGTAAGAGGGGTTTTGCTCTTACGAACGTGATTGAGAAACGTGTCCTGGAGGTTCTGTGCGCGATCTGCGGCCATCGTTGTTGCCTCTTTTTATTAGCCTCTTCCTGGACTTTTATCGGGTCGTTGGATGAGGGCCGACCCGCCACGAGTTTGCCGAATGACCCATGACACAGGAGCAGCTAACATATCTTGATTGCGGGACAATAAGGGTGAGTGACCGACTGGACAACACGTAGAATTTACCGTTCGCATCATTCGTCAGAAAGTTCGGCAATCTGATGAAAGAATGAGCGCAGCCGGAGCGTCAGCTCGCCGGGGTGTCCATTGCCGATGGATTTCTTATCGATCGCTACAACGGGCATGACGGTACCCGAAGCCGAGGTTATGAAGGCCTCACGTGCAGAGAGCGCCTCCGCGACGGTAAACGGGCGCTCGATTAGCGGGATTTTTTCCCTGCTAAGCAAATCAAGAAGAGTTCTGCGCGTAACGCCGGGCAGAATTGCGTTTCCGGTTGGTCTGGTAATTAAAGCGCCAGAGCGGTCCATAATCCAAGCATTGCTCGAGGCCCCTTCCGTAACAAAACCGTTGCAATCGACCAGCCAGGCTTCCTGCGCTCCCTCCTCGGTAGCGGCCTCCTTGGCCAGCACGGCCGGCAGCAGCATCACGGTTTTGATGTCGCAACGACCCCAGCGGATGTCCGGCATGGTGCGAACGGAAATGCCCGCTTCCGCACGCTCGGCGCGCGCGGCCCCATCGACACGCCGCGCCAGACACACAAGCGTCGGCGAAATGTCTCCCTTCGGGAACGGGAAGTCGCGCGGTGCGACACCTCGTGTCACCTGAAGGTACACAAGCCCGGTCCTGACGCGATTGCGCCGGATGGTCTCGCGAAGCACCCGCCCCAAGGCGCGGCGCGCCATCGGCATCGGAATTCGAAGCTCAGTGAGCGAGCGCTCGAGCCGCTCCATGTGCCGCGTCTCGTCGACGAGGCGACCGTCGAGCACCTCGCACACTTCGTAGATCGCATCGGCGAACTGGAAGCCGCGATCCTCCACATGCACACCGGCGTGCGCGTAGGGCAGGTAGCGCCCGTTGACGTAGACGACGCGCGTCATGCCCGCCCTGCTCCGCTGCTATAATTTGCGCGACCGCCTCAGCCAACCTTCTCGCTGACGCGTTGGTCGGACGAGACGCCGAGCGCGCGCAGCTTGCGATGCAGCGCCGAGCGCTCCATGCCGACGAACTCGGCCGTGCGCGAGATGTTGCCGCCGAAGCGGTTGATTTGCGCCAGCAGGTACTCACGCTCGAAGATCTCGCGTGCTTCGCGCAGCGGCAGGCTCATCAGATGCTCCGCCCCGCCGTTGACCGGCAGCGGCACGTTGGAGCCGATCTCCTCGGGCAGCATGTCGGCCGTGATCACCGTCGAGGGATCACCGCCTGCCAGGATCATAAGGCGCTCGATGTTGTTGCGAAGCTCGCGCACGTTGCCCGGCCAGTCGTGCGCCTGCAGCACGGCGATCGCATCCTCGCCGATGCGACGCGGCGCAAGCCCCGAGGCCTGCGAGAGCTGGCTTACGAAATACTGGATGAGATCGGGGATATCCTCGCGCCGCTCGGCGAGCCCCGGCACCCGCAACGGCACTACGTTGAGGCGATGATAGAGATCCTCGCGGAAACGCCCTTCGCTCATGTCGCGCTCGAGGTCGCGGCTCGTCGAAGACACGATGCGCACATCGACCGACACCTTCTGCGCCCCGCCGATGCGCTGGAACTTCTGCTCGACGAGCACGCGCAGCACCTTGCCCTGCGTCTCGATCGGCATGTCCGCGACTTCGTCGATGTAGAGCGTGCCGCCGTGCGCTTCCTCAAGCGCGCCGACCTTGCGCGGACCGCCCGAACGATCCTCGGTGCCGAACAGCTCCTCCTCCACGCGATCCGGCGCCATGGAAGCGGCATTGAGCACGATGAACGGCCCGTCTGCGCGATGCGACTTCTGATGCAGAAGACGCGCGGCGAGCTCCTTGCCGGCACCCGATGAGCCACGGATCAGGATACGGCTGTTGGTCGGTGCAAGGCGATCGATCGCGCCCTTGAGCTGATTGATGGCGGGCGACTTGCCGATCATCTCCGCCGACACCGTCGAGCGCTCCTTGAGCTCGCGCACCTCGCGCTTCAACTGCGAGGCTTCGAGCGCGCGCAGCGTCACCAGCACGAGCCGATCCGCCTTGAACGGCTTTTCGATGTAATCGTAGGCACCGCGCTTGATCGCCGTCACCGCCGTCTCGATGTTACCGTGGCCCGAGATGATGACGACCGGCAGCTCGGGGTAGGTGCGCTTGATCACCGACAGCACCTCGAGCCCGTCGAGCCGGCTGCCCTGTAGCCAGATATCGAGGATGACGAGCTGCGGCCGGCGCTCCTCAATGATGCGCAAGGCTTCGTCGCTGTCGCGGGCAAGCCGCGTGCGGTGACCCTCGTCCTCCAGAATTCCCGCAACCAGCTCCCGGATATCCGCTTCGTCATCGACGATCAGGATGTCTGCAGCCATCGCTCAACTCCCTCGTGCTCGCGTCACTGTTCGTAGTCCAAATCTCATTCGCCCGCAGCCCGCTGGCGTGAGCCGTCGCCGGTCTCATCAACTTTTGCGGGTTTCGGAGGCGTCAAAATGGAAGATGGGAACGACAGCGTCACGCGCGCGCCGCTCGGGCGCTCCGGCGTCTGTGGCGCATCGTCCAGGAGCAATTCGCCCCCGTGTTGCTCCGTAATCTTGGCAACGATCGCGAGGCCGAGGCCGGTGCCCTTGTGGCCCTTGGTCGTCACGTAAGGCTCGAGCAATCGCGAACGGTTGTGCTTCGGAAGCCCCGGGCCGTTGTCGATGACGTCGATGGCGACCGTGGTCTCGTCGATCCGCAGCTCGATGTCGACGCGCCCCTTGCGCACCGGCTCGCCCTCGACCGAGGACTCGACAGCTTCGGTCGCATTCTTGACAAGGTTGGTCACGGCCTGCGTGAGCAGCCTGCGGTCGAAAGCAGCGTCAACCGGCCCCTCCGGCATCTTGAGCCCATAGACGACGCCGGCATGACTCTCGCGGAACAGGATCACCGAATCCGTGATCGCGTCGCGGAGATCGGCGATCTCGATGACCGGCTTCGGAATGCGCGCGAACGAGGCGAACTCGTCGACCATCGTCTTGATGTCGCCCGCCTGCCGCTCGATGGTCGCCGTTAGCTTCTCGAATGTGTCGCGGTCGTCGACGATGACGCGCCCGTATTTGCGCCGGATGCGCTCGGCCGAGAGGATGATCGGCGTCAGCGGATTCTTGATCTCGTGCGCGATGCGTCGGGCTACATCCGCCCATGCCGACGTGCGCTGCGCGGAGACGAGCTCCGTGATGTCGTCGAACGTCACCACCGAGCCGACGTCGCCCGGCCCCGCCTGCTCGCGCGTCACCCGCACGGCGAAGGTGCGCTCGTCGTCCCCGATGGTGATCGAGATCTCCTGCGCCCCGCGCGATTTCATGCCCTGCTCTTCGCGCCGCTCGAGCGCCGGCGCCAGCACCGGCAGCGCATCGACGAGCTTCTTGCCGACGATGTCCTGCTCGGGAATGGCGAGCAGCTGCTGTGCGGAGCGCGAGACCAGCGTGATGCGATCCTGGCTGTCGAGGCCGATGACGCCCGCCGAGACGCCGGACAGCACCGCTTCCATGAAGCGCCGGCGATCGAGAAGCTGCTCGTTGGCCGTCATCAGCGCGTCGCGCTGGTGTTTGAGCTCGCGCGTCATTGTGTTGAAGGTGGATGACAGGCGGCGCAAGTCGCCCTCCCCGCGCCGCTCGGGCAGCTCGACCTTGAGGTTGCCGCGCGACACCTGCTGCGCGGCCTCGATGAGGCGGCGGATCGGGGCCACGAAGCGGCCCGCAAACCAGAGACCAACCCAGATGGCGGCGAGCAGCGCCGTCATCGAAATCATGAAGTAGATGAGCCCGTGGGCGAGCTTAAGCCCGCCGCGCGCGGCGCGCAGCGCGTTGTATTCGTCGACGCTCTGCGCCGTGCGCTGCAGATGCCCCATGACCTTCGGGCTCAACAGCCGCGTGACGTAGAGATAGCGATCGGCATAGCGGTTGAGCTTGGCCACCGCCGACACCTGCGCCGTCCCTGTCGGCGTGAACAACGCCACCTGCCCTGCCGACGCCTGCCTGAGATAATAGGGTGGCACCGGCGTGAACGGCATCTTGTCGTCTTCGAGCGCGGCGATGACCGGATCACCCTTGTCGTCGATCACATACGCGGCCGGGATGTCGCGCAGACCTGCCTGCGCAATCACATGCTGCTTGAAGTCGGGCGAGTCAGCCGGGATCTGCTCGGCAGCGGAATCGATGTCCCGCACCATGTTCGCGAGATCGGTGCGCAGAAGCTGGCCGTGCTCGACGACGTAGGCCTGCGCCACCTCGACCGAGTTGTCGATGATCTCCCGCGTGCGCGTCGAGAACCATCCGTCGAGCGAGCGGGAGAACGTCGTCGTCGCGGCAACCGCTAGCATCATCGTCGGCAGCGCGGCGATGATCGAGAACAGAAGCACGATGCGCACATGCAGCCGCGCCCCCGCGAGCTTGGCGCGCCAGGCACGCCACATGCCGTAGCCTTGCCAGGCAATGATGCCGATCATCGACGCGATCAAGATCACGTTGACGAGCAGGGCCACGAGCACGACGTCGTCGCGCGGGGGAACCGGCGTCAGGCCCGTCAAAATGAGGTAGGTCGCAAGTGCCGAGACCAGCGACAGAATCACGACCACGAGGCCGGTCATGAAGCCACGGTCGGTGAGGTCCAGCAGCGGCGAGGCCGCGCCGTCCGTCAACCCGGCCCTGTTTTTGGAGCCTTCGCCGCTCATAGGTCCTGCCATTGCTGCCGCGTGTAAAGAGGCCGGGGCGAGTGTTACTCTCCGAGCACGAGCGTTCGCGTCGGATATGCGTCCCCGCCACTCAGAAGACCCGAGGTGGCGTGCACCGGGCACAGACCACACTTTAACTGTGACATTCCTGCGACGCAATCCGTGCGACCGAACGCCGTCTGTGCAACGGCGCCACGCGATCTGTTGCCAAATTGGATGAGGTGCCGGAGCGCTGGGCACGGCTCCGGCACAGTATTCGAGCGTATCGCAGGCCAAAAAATGGCTGAGAAAAGGATTCGCCGCCTACGGCATCGGCGTGCGAAACACGCGGATGTCGAGCGCCTTGATCCGGCTTCGCAGCGTATTGCGGTTGAGGCCGAGCAGCTCCGCGGCGCGGATCTGGTTGCCGCGCGTGGCCGCCAGCGCCGCCGAGAGCAGCGGATGCTCCACCTGCCGGATGACGCGGTCATAGAGGCCCGGCGGCGGCAGCTCCTTGCCGAAGCTTGCAAAATACTGAGCGAGGTGCCGCTCGACGATCTCGGAGAAGTCCTTCGGCTCGCTCTCGCTCGTCGCGCTGCGCTTGGGCAGAACCTCGGCCAACTCCTGGTCGATGATCTGCTGCGTCAGCGTATCTTGCGTATAGAGCGCCCCGACACGCCGCACGAAGTTCTCGAGTTCGCGCACGTTTCCGGGCCACGGATGGGCCTTGAGCCGCTCGATGGCCGCCGTCTCGATGGATTTCTGGCCGAGGCCCTCGCGCGCCGCCTGGCGCAGGAAGTGGCGCACCAGATCGCCGATATCCTCGACGCGCTCGCGCAGCGGCGGCAGCCTGAGCGGCACCACGTTGAGGCGGTAGTAGAGGTCCTCGCGGAACAGCCCCTGCTGGATCTGCGAGCGCAGATCCCGGTGCGTTGCCGCGATGATGCGCACGTTGGTCTTGATCGGCGTGCGCCCGCCGACAGTTGTATATTCGCCTTGTTGCAGCACGCGCAGAAGCCGCGTCTGGGCTTCGAGCGGCATGTCGCCGATCTCGTCGAGGAACAGCGTGCCGCCCTCGGCCTGCTCGAAGCGGCCAGGCGTACGCGTCTGCGCACCGGTAAAGGCCCCCTTCTCGTGGCCGAACAATTCGCTCTCGATTAACTCGCGCGGAATGGCGGCCATGTTGATGGCAACGAACGGCCCCGCCCGGCGCTTGCCGTAGTCGTGCAGCACGCGCGCCACGAGCTCCTTGCCGGTGCCGCTCTCGCCCTGGATCATGACCGTGAGATCGGTCTGCGTGAGCCGCGCCAATGCCCGGTAGATCTCCTGCATCGCAGGAGAGCGGCCGATCAGCGGCAGCTCCTCGCTGTCCATCTCGGCCGTCGTCGTGCGCGGGCGCCGGCCCTGCCCGGCGAGGGCCCTGCTCACGACCGCGACCACCTCGGACAGATCGAAGGGCTTCGGCAGGTATTCGTAGGCGCCCTTCTCGGCAGCCGTCAGCGCCGTCATCAGCGTGTTCTGCGCGCTCATGACGATGATCGGGAGCTCAGGCCGCACCTTCTTGATGCGTGGAATGAGGTCGAAGGCGTTCTCGTCGGGCATCACCACGTCGGTGATCACCACGTCGCCTTCGCCCTGGCTGACCCAGCGCCAGAGGGTTGCCGCGTTGCCGGTCGCGCGCGGCGCATAGCCTGCGCGCGCCAACGCCTGGTTCAGAACCGTGCGGATAGCGGTATCGTCGTCCGCGATGAGAATGGTGCCACGCGCCATGGGTGCTATTTGCTCCTGTCGTTGGCTGGAATCTGCCGCCGGAACGGCTCGATCTTGGGGCTGCGGTCTTGCATCGGCAGGAGGACACGAAACACGGTACGATTGGCCTCGCTGTCGCATTCGATGATGCCGCCGTGATCGCCGATGATCTTGGCGACGAGCGCAAGGCCGAGACCGGTGCCATTGTGCTTGGTAGTGACGAAGGGATCGAAGAGGTGCGGCTTCAGGTGGTCGGGAACCCCCGGCCCGTTGTCCTCTATCTGGATCATCAGGGGCAGCGTGATGCGCGCCTCCGCTCCGGGAACCGACAGCCGCACACCAGGGCGGAAGGACGTCTGCATGACGATGCGCCCCTGCCCGTCCGTGTTCTCGCCGATCGCTTCGGCCGCATTCTTGATCAGGTTGAGGAAGGCCTGCACGAGCTTGTCGCGATTGCCCGGAACCGGCGGCAGCGACGGATCGTAATCCTCGACGATGCGCACGTTGCGCGCAAAGCCCGTCTCCGCGAGACGGCGCACGTGATTCAGCACGTCGTGGATGTTGACCGGCTCTTTCGAAAGCGGGCGCTCGTCACCGAATACCTCCATACGGTTGACCAGATTACGGATGCGCTCCGTCTCCGAGCAGATAAGTTGGGAGAGCGCCCGGTCCTCGTCGGAAAGGTTCTGCTCGAGGAGCTGCGCCGCGCCCTTGATTCCGGATAGCGGGTTCTTGATCTCGTGGGCGAGCACCGCCGCCATGCCCGAAACAGAGCGCGCCGCGGCGCGATGCGTGAGCTGCCGCTCGATCATCTGCGCCATGGTCCGCTGCTGCAGCATGATGACAATGAGCTGCACGCTGTCGTTCATGGGCCCAGCATAGACATCGACCAGCTTCGGCGTCGTGAACTTCGGGCTCGCCATCTCGACGCCGTACTCGTTGAGCGTTGAGCCCGTGTCCCGCACCTGATCGACGAGCGCCAGCAGCGGGCAACCAAAGGCCACCACGTCATCGAGACGCAGGCGCGTCATCATCGTGGCGCTGGTCGAGAGAAAAGCCTCTGAGGCCGCGTTGCCGTAGACGATCCGGTTGTCGTCGGCGATCACCAGGATCGGATGCGGCAGCGCGCCGAGCAGCATATCGTGCTCGACGACGGGCTTGCGAAACGGGATCGGACGCTCAACGGCTCTCTTGCTCACGCAGCAACCTCCAACGCATCCTGCCCGAGCACGTCGCGCTCGGGCGCATCCCCATAAAACGCTTCCAGCAATCCCAACGCGCGCACTGGATCGTCCTCGGTGCAGATCTGGCGCCGCCATGCCTTGCGCGTCGCTGCTCGATGCCCGCTTGTCTCGAGATACCAACCCATGTGCTTGCGCGCATTGCGCAGGCCGAGATACGCGCCGTAGTGATCGAGCATCGCTTCCACGTGCCCGCGCGCGATCCGCCCCTGCTCGGCAAGCGCCGGCGCGTCGCCTTCTCTGCCGCCATCGAGCGCAGCGGCGACGCGACCCGGTAGCCATGGCGCGCCGTACGCGGCCCGTCCGATCATGACGGCATCGGCGCCCGACGCCGCGAGCGCGTCACGCGCATCCCCAGCCGTCGCGATGTCGCCGTTGACGATCACGGGGATACAGACGGCCTCCTTGACCGGACGCACCGCCGACCAATCCGCCTTCCCCTTGAAGAACTGCTGACGCGTGCGGCCATGCACGGTAACGGCCTGCACGCCCTCGGCCTCCGCCCGACGGGCGAGTTCGGGTGCATTGCGCGCGCGCTCGTCCCAGCCGAGGCGCATCTTGAGCGTGACCGGAACCGACACGGCAGTGACCACCGCCCGGATCAGTTCCAGCGCCTGATCGAGATTGCGCATCAGCGCCGAGCCGGACGCCTTGCCCGTCACCTCGCGGCTCGGGCAGCCCATGTTGATGTCGATGATGTCCGCGCCGTTAGCCTCGGCGATGCGCGCCCCCTCGCCCATCCAGCGCGCCTCGCACCCGACGAGTTGCATCACAAACGGCTTCAATCCGCTGCCCTCGGCCCGGCGGACGACGTCTGCGCGCTTCTGGACCAGCTCGGCACTCGCGACCATCTCGGACACGACGAGACCGGCTCCCTGAGCGTGGACGAGACGCCGGAACGGGAGATCGCTCACACCCGTCATAGGTGCGAGAAATACTGAATTTACAGATATTTGAGATCCAATTCTGATACAGGCCAAGCGCCGGAACCTCTGTATCTGCCCACATATTGGGCATGAATTTAACGTGCCTTGGATTTAGGCACAATATTCTGGCTCCCAATCCAGCGCAAGCGCGAACAGTCGATAGGCAATTGCCGAATTGCCGCGCCACAGGCTAAGTCCCTGCCGATTCGACTTCCGACTGTATGGGCCCACCCGTGACAACAGCCGCCCTGATCGTTGCCGCCGGACGCGGCACCCGCGCGGGCCGCGGGCCCGAGGACGTGCCCAAGCAGTATGCGCTGCTGGCCGGCTGCCCGGTTCTTGCCCACACCATCGCGGCCTTTCGCGCCTCACCGCTGGTATCCAGCATCACGGTGGTCATTCATCCCGATGACGCCGAGCTTTACGCGGCAGGTGCTCCTAAGGACGAGCCACGCCTCACCGCGCCAGTGACCGGCGGGGCTACGCGCCAGGATTCCGTCCGGCTCGGGCTTGAGGCCTTGGCAACGGCCGCCCCGGATTTCGTGCTGATCCACGACGCCGCCCGCCCACTGCTGACACCCGACGTCATCGCGCGCGTCCACGCCGCGCTCGCCGCACACGATGGCGCGATCGCCGCCGAGCCCCTGGCCGACACCCTGAAACGCGACACCGGCCGCGGCACGATCGCAGACACGGTGCCCCGCGCCGGGCTCTGGCGGGCCCAGACCCCGCAAGGTTTCCGCTTCGCCCCCATTTTGGCAGCCCACCAACGAGCCGCGGCTGAAGGCGCGCCGCTCGCCTTCACAGACGACGCCGCCATCGCCGAATGGGCGGGGCTCGGTGTAGCGCTGGTGGCGGGCTCGACGCAAAACCTCAAGATCACGACTGCGGAGGACATGGCCATGGCCGAACGGCTTCTGCGATCGGCCGCCCCGGCTTACGAGCCACGGATCGGCACCGGCTTCGACGTCCACGCCTTCTGCGACGGTGATCACGTCTGGCTCGCAGGCGTGCGCATCCCCCACGACCGCGGCCTGCTCGGCCATTCGGATGCCGACGCGCCCCTCCACGCCCTGACGGACGCCCTCCTCGGCGCCATCGGAGACGGTGACATCGGCCAGCATTTCCCGCCCTCCGATCCTGCCTGGAAGGGCGCCCCCTCGCGCCTCTTCCTGGAGGATGCCGCCCGTCGTATCGCCGCTCGCGGCGGCCGTATCACCAACGTCGACGTCACCATCCTCTGCGAGGAGCCACGCATCGGCCCGCACCGGGACGCCATGCGCGCCGTCATCGCTGAGGTGCTCGGGATCGACGTCACCCGCGTCGCGGTGAAGGCGACGACCACCGAGCGCCTTGGATTTACGGGCCGCAAGGAAGGCATCGCCGCGCTGGCCTCGGCTACGGTGCTGCTACCGGTGTAGCCCCGGCGCAATTTCTCACATCCATCGGCCCAGCTTGCGTTGACCCCTTCGCCAGAATCGCGGCATCAGGAGACAGGTGGTTGTATGACCAAAAGCGATTCCCGGGGGACACACGCCATGAACCTGATGCACACGCTCGAGCGTCCTCAGTCCGGCGAGACCAGCAATGCGAACATCTCCGACATCGCCGAAACCACGGCGGCGACGTGCCTCGCAACGCGCGTCCGCCAGCTGTCGCGCATCATCACGCGACTCTACGACGATGCCATGCGCCCGCTCGGCATCACTGCGAGCCAGTACACGCTGCTGGCGCAGCTCGCGTCCCGCGACGGCATTACTGCCGTCGAGATCGGCCACGAGCTTGACATCGAGAAGTCCACGCTGTCGCGCAACCTGAAGCGGCTCCTGGCACTCGGCATGATCATCATGGACCCGCCGGCAGGACGGCGCGGTCGTGGCTTGCACCTCACGCCAAAGGGTCAGGTGGTGCTGAAAGACGCTTTCCCTGTCTGGCAGGCGGCCCAAGCGCGCTCTGTCGCAGTGATGGGCGTCGAGACCCGCGCCAAGCTGGATGACCTGCTGCGCCTCGCCGAGAAGCTGGTCGCGGACTGATCTACGCCCCTCCCAACGAGTGTTGCCGATCGATCAACTCGAGGCGCTCCGCAAAGGGCGCCTCGAACCCTTTCCGGGGCTGGGCGTTGAACGTCTAGGATCACTCCATTCGCATCTCTAGGGACACGATCATGTTTTCAGCGGAGCTCATCTCGCACGCAGAGCGGTTGCTTGCCCAGTTGCGGGCACGCGGCCTGAAGCTGGCCACGGCCGAAAGTTGCACCGGTGGTCTCCTCGCCGCGCTGTTCACGGAGATCCCCGGCGCCTCCGATGTCTACGAGCGCGGGTTCGTCACCTATTCGAACGCGGCCAAAGTCGGCGTGCTCAATGTCGATTTCGAGCTTCTCCTGCGTCACGGGGCTGTCAGCCCCGAGGTGGCCGGCGCGATGACCACGGGAGCCCGCCGCGCATCCGCGGCCGAAGTCACGCTGGCCGTAACGGGCATCGCGGGGCCAGACGGCGGAACGGAAGCGAAGCCGGTTGGGCTCGTCTACGTCGGGCTGGCAGCGCCCGGAGCGGATACCCTCGTGCGCGAGTTCCATTTCGGCGACATCGGCCGTTCCAAGGTACGAAGCCATACCGTTGCGGAGGCGCTCAAAATGCTGGACCAGGCGTTGGCCGCGTGAGCTTACTGAGCTGAGGCGAGGCTTGCGATGGATATCCGCCGCACAGCCGGATAGGCTGGCTGCCGAAAGAGCCCTCTTTGCCATGGAGCGCCATTCGTGACCTCTTGGACCCGCTACAGCATTCCGGCCGCATGCGCCGCAGCGCTCTCGCTCGCCGTCGGGCCAGCGCTGGGGGCCGAGTTCACGGCGCGCCAGGTCACGGAGGAGTTGTTCCGCGCCACCGATACGGCTCCGATCGACTACAGTAAACGCGATCTCGCGGGCCTCGACCTCGCGGGGCTGCACTTCAAGAAGGCGCGCCTGAGCGAAGCCAACCTGTTCGGTGCCGACCTATCCGGAGCGGACCTCTCCGACGTCGACCTGCGCCAAGCCAAGCTCGACCGCGTGGTTGCCATCGGCGCGCGCTTCGATCGCGCCAACCTAGCTGGCGCCAGCCTGTTGCGTCCCACCACGACCACCACATTCGAAGCCGGCCGCGGCGAGTCGCCGAGCTTCACCGGCGCCGATCTCACCAAGGCCCGCCTGTTCGGCATCTTCAATGGTGCGAGCTTCGCGGGCGCCCACATGTCAGGGGCGACGCTGGCACCCCAAAACGACACCGGCTTCATCGAGATGATGTGGCGCTCGCGACTGGAATCCGCAGACCTCAGCGCAGCCGATTTGACCGGTGCCAACCTGACCCACGTCTCGCTGCGCTTTGCGAACCTCAAAGGCGCGAATCTCAAAGGCGCCATCCTGAAGAACGCCGATCTCTCTCAAGCGGACCTGACGGGAGCCGACCTCACGGGAGCGGATCTCAGCAACGCCGATCTCGATGGCACGCGGATCTCAGGCGCCAAGGGCTTCGACACCGCGATCGGGCTGGCCACGATCCGCAACCGCGACAAAGCCATCAACTAGCCCGGGGGGTCACGCCTCGGCGCGAGGCCCATAAAGCGCCCGTGCACGCGCTTCGAACGCCTGCGTATAGCTGCGCACGGCCTTGTCGAACGCGGCGCCGACGATCAGCGACAGCATCGTCGAGCGGAACGCGTAAGAGATGGCGAAGTGGACGTCGCAGCCGGATCCGGCGGGCAGGAAGCGCCACTCGTTCTCGAGATGCGAGAACGGCCCGTCGAGATTGCGCACCGTGATGAGGCTCGCTTCGGGATCGAGCGTGACGCGCGTCGTGAACGCTTCGGTGATCGACTTGTATCCAACAGTCATCGTCGCCGTGAGCTCGGTGCCACGCTCGCCCGTTTTGCGCTCGGCAATGACGAGCCCTTCACAGAGCGGCAGGAATTCCGGATAGCGCTCGACATCCGACACCACATCGAACATCTCGCGCTGCGTGAACGGAACGTGCCGGACGGTACGGAAGCTTGGCAAGGCTAGGTCCTAACCCGCGGCGCGCGCCGCCTTGAGGCGGCGGAAATCATCGCCTGCGTGATACGACGAGCGCGTCATCGGGCTCGCCGCCACGACGAGGAAGCCTTTTGCCTCCGCAATCCGCTTCAGCTCCGCGAACTCGTCGGGCGGCATGTAGCGCTTCACCTCGGCGTGCTTGCGCGACGGCGCGAGGTACTGCCCGATGGTCAGGAAGTCGACATCCGCCGTCCTGAGATCATCCATGACCTGCAGGATCTCGTCGCGCGTCTCCCCGAGCCCCACCATCAGCCCGGACTTGGTGAACAGCGACGCGTCCATCTCCTTCGCCTGCTGCAGGAGACGAAGCGAGTGAAAGTAGCGCGCGCCGGGACGGACGCGCACATAGAGCGCAGGCACGGTCTCGAGGTTATGGTTGAGCACGTCCGGGCACGCCGCAACGACCTCAGCCAGCGCGCCGTCCTTGCGCAGAAAGTCCGGGATCAGCACCTCGATGCTGGTCTGCGGGGCGCTGGCGCGCACCGCTTCGATGACCGCCGCGAAATGCGCCGCACCGCCGTCCGCGAGATCGTCGCGATCCACGGACGTGATGACGACATGCTCAAGTCCGAGCGCGGCCACGGCGTCGGCAACACGCTGCGGCTCGGCGCCATCCAGCGGCCGAGGCCGACCCGTCGTCACATTGCAGAACGCGCAGGCACGCGTGCAGATGTCCCCCATGATCATCATGGTGGCATGGCGCTTCTGCCAGCACTCGCCGATGTTGGGGCAGCCCGCCTCCTCGCACACCGTCGCCAGCCCGTGCTCGCGCACGATGGCCCGCGTCGCCAGAAAGCCATCGGAGCCAGGTGCGCGCACGCGAATCCAATCCGGCTTCGGCAGCATCGGTTTATCGGGCCGATGCGCCTTCTCCGGATGTCGGGGCCGTTCTCCGCCGCCCCGCCCGCGCATATCGAGAAGCGTAACCATAGGCTTATACTTAGAGCACGCCCCTAGCGCTTGCCACCATTCTGTCAGCGTCCGCCGAGAAACCGGGACACGATGACGACGAGTAGCGCACCAATCGTCGAAACCACGATCTGGTTACCATACGGAATGTAGGAGTCGAAATCATACGGCAGCGTCAGGAGGCCCGCGGACACCAGATAGCCGCCGACCACAGCGCCGATCAGTCCCACGAGCAAATTGCGGATTAACCCGCCGCCGCCGAGCAACAGCCCCGCGAGCCAGCCCGCGATGAGCCCGTTGATGACCATGACGATGAGGTTCGGGTTCTCGTTGATGAATTGCATGAAGTCCATAGTCGGCTCCCCTTGCGATTGGCTCCGCCTGCCCCGTCTTCCCCTGGCTCTCGCGGAGCGACGGCGCATACCTAGCGCGAACCGACGGGAACCGCTATCCGGCCCATCGGGGCAGCCCTGAGTTGAGCGATTGAACCGCCACCCGCCTCAGACGTGGCAGCGCGCGCCGAGATAGTCGTTGAGGAGCTGGTTATAGAGATCGGCGTCGGCTTTCTGCTGCCCGCTGATCTTTTTACCGGCCGCCTGGGCCTGCACGGATGCCGGGACGCCACGCGCGTCGAGCTTATTGAGCTGCTGTTTGATCGAGCCGCAGCTCTCGCCGTTGGCGAGGGCCTTCTTGCTCGGACCGCCAGGGCCGCCTCCGGATGCGCATCCGCCTGTCAGCGCAGCCGCCATCGCGGCGCTGAGCAGAGCAAGACGAAACGGGCCGCCGCGCACCACCCTCGCAGTCATGATCCAGTAGTCCTTTCGAGAACAAATCGGAGCAGTACGTTAGATTTTTCTACGGAGCTATTGAACCCCTGGCCGCTCATCCCAGCCCATTCGCGCAAAAGTGTGGCTGTGATGCAGCAGATTACGACGTTGTAAAGTTCGTCGTGAATAAATGCTGATCAGAGCCACACAGCGAGACGACAGGCTGACGCACTAGCGCTGCTGAACGACAATTGGCGGTGCTGCTGTGGCTGGGGCGGACCCTGCCGAAGCGCCGGCCGGAGCCGTAGAGGCTGCAGCCTGCTGGACCGGGCGCGGCACGGTCGAGCACTTAGCCTGAAATTCCGCATTCGCCTTGTCGAGTTCAGCTGCCTTGGCGAGCGAGTCCCGCTTCACCGACACCGTCGAGGACTTGCCGGTGCCCGCCTTCTCAAGGCGCTCCGTCAGCCCGTCGGAACGCAGCGTCTCGATACGCTGGGCCAGCGCGGTGCAAGTCGGATCCACCTTGCCCGCAGCAACGGCCGTGCCGTTGGGCGAGGTCGAGATCGACTGCGTGGTGAGTGCATTTCCGAACAGTCCGCTGCTCGACGAGCAGCCGGCGAGCAGCAGGGCGCCGCCGATCGCAAGGGCGAGTTTCGCTGACGTTGTCTGCATGGTGTCCCCCGTGGCGTACTTGAGGCGACGTGTGTTGCCTGTACGTTTCTCTGGTCTACGGTCGAGAAGCGGCCCCTCACAAGGAGGCGACACTAAAATGCCCGTGCACGACCTGAATTGACAGGACCGAATCTGTGGAAAGCAAAATCGCGTGGCCGGCGCGCCACATGCGATGACGGCAAGCGAGCGGGAAAGCTCTGCAGCGATCATAAGTGGCGGCAACCCCGTGCGGAATCGCAAGCGCGGCCGTGCTCAGCCGCCCCGCACCAGAGCAGCCACGGCACCGGCGATACGCTTAGCGTCCGGCACCGCTTCAGCCTGTAGCTCGAGCGCATAGGGCATTGGCACGCTGGCGCCGGCAATGCGAAGCGGCGCGGCACGCAGAGTCTCGAACGCGCGCTCGGCAACCGATGCGACAAGCTCAGCGCCAATGCCAAGGTCGCCCCAGCCGTCCTCGACCGTTACCAGCCGGCCCGTACGCATGACGGAAGCGGTCACACTCTCGCGGTCCAGCGGACGCACCGACATGAGGTCGATCACCTCGCACTCGATCCCGGCGCGTGAGAGCGCACCGGCTGCTTCGAGCACGACGATGAGCGTATGACCCGCCGCCGCGATCGTGACGTCGCGTCCGGCGCGCGCAATGCGGGCAGCGCCGATGCGGGTAACGTCCAGCCTCGGCCCCGTGTCACGCAGCGCATAAAGCCGCTCGTCCTCCAGCACCGCCACCGGACCCGGATCGCGGATGGCCGCGCTCAACAGCGCCCTGGCCGTCGCGGCGGTGGCCGGCTGTACTACCCTGAGGCCCGGTATTTGCGCCAGCGCAGCAGCAACACAGCGCGCGTCCTCCCCGGTGGCCCCCGGCGAGCCTCCGTTGGGCCCACGGAAGACGATCGGCACGCAGAGGCGGCCGCCCGACAGGTAGAACGTCTGCGCGGCACTCGTGAGGTAGGGCCCGAGCACGTCCAGCGCCCGTCCCCAATGCGTCACCTCGATCACGGGGCGCAAACCGGCAAAGGCGGCACCCAAGGCCGTACCGATCAGCGCTTCGTCGAACGCCGGCGCCGAAACCACACGTGACGATCCGAACGTGTCGAGCAGACCCTGCGCGACGCGCTGCGCGCCGCGGTTCTGCGCCACGTCGACGCCGATCAGAAACACCGATGGGTCGGCGCGCATCTCGGCCGCGAGCGCATCGCGCAGCGCCTCGCGGTAGCTTTGCCCTTGTCCCTCCCGCGCACCAGCAGAAGCGTGAACCGGCAGCACGTCGTCAGGCGCCAGATCCCCGAGCCCCGCAAACGTCACCGGCTGCGCGAGGCCGGCGTTGCGTGCCCGCCGCTCGCGTGCTGCTGCGAGCAGGATGGCAAGCGGCGTGTTGACCCGAACGCCCTCGGTGCCGGCCGGCACCAGGATGCGCTCGACACGCCCCTCATCTTCGGCCTCGATCTCGAGCGTCGCCGTCGGCGTCGCGACTTCGACCAGAAGATCTCCCGCCGCCACGTCCTGGCCTTCAGCCACGTGCCAGCGCGAAACCTTGGCATCGGTCATCGCGGGCGTTACGGACGGCATGAGGATTTCGCGGCGCATGGCGCTATGCCTCCACCGACGCCAGAAGGTCGTCGCCATCGGGATGAGGCGCCGCGCGCGCCGCTGCGGCCGCAGCAGCGACCGTTTCGCGGATTTCTTTCTCCAGCGCCTTGAGCTCGCGCTCCGTCAGCAAACCCGAGGTGAGAATGCGCGCCCGCGCCTTGACCACGGGATCCGCATCCTCGAGCCGGCGCTCAACTCCTCCGCTGATGCGCGCCGGCATGCCGCCATGACCGCGATAGCGATAGGTTAGCATCTCGAGCACCGTCGGACCGTCGCCGCGACGCGCGCGCTCGATGGCGCGCCGCCCAGCCGCACGGACCCGACGCACGTCGATGCCGTCCACCTGCTCGCCGGGAATGGCGAACGGTCGGCCGCTTTCGGAGATCGCAGACGGCACCGAGCCGAGCACCACGCTGCCCCCCGGCGCCGCTGTATTGTTGTCGACGATGAACACGATCGGCAGCAACCAGCGCGCCGCAAGCTTGTACGTCTCCAGCACGCGCCCTCGTCCGGCCGCACCGTCGCCGAAGAAGCACAGCGTCACGGCATTGTCGCGCCGATAGCGCGAGGCAAACGCCAGTCCCGCACCGATTGGCGCGCCAAGCCCGGCGCTGCCATGCCCGCCATAGAACTCGTGCTCGGGCGCGAACATCCGCGTCGTGCCGCCCTTGCCGCCGGCGAGCCCACTGCTGCGCCCCGTCAGCTCCGACATCAGAAGCTCAGGATCGGCGCCGCGCGCCAACAGCGCCCCATGCGTGCGGTATCCGGTGACAACCGGGTCGGTGGGAAACGCTTCCATCAACATGCCGACGATGGACGCCTCCTGCCCAATGCAAAGCGGGCAAGGGCCATGGATCGCCTGCAACGCGTAAAGCTGTCCGGCCTTCTCCTCGAACCGCCGGATCAGCAGCATGCTGCGGTAGGCGGCAATGTCCTCCTCTGCGGAGAACATCGCGTCCTCCACGTCGATCGGACCGAACGCGCCTGCCGTCATGTCTTCTCCTTGCCCGTCGCGACTATGTGAAAACGCCTGCCGCCAGCGGTAACATGCCAGAGCACATTGAAATCTACACGACGCGGCGGCCCGCAGGCCAGCGCCCGCCTGTGCTGCACTGCAGCGTCGCGCGAGTCGCTTTGCCCAGCGCTTCCTGGCTGAGACCTGTGGCAGCTTAGCGGCGCAAAAGCCTCGCCGACCCCTCGGGGTCAACCCGGCGGTGGCGTCATGACCACGCGGTCGCGCGGGTTCGCGAAACCGAGAACCTCACGGGCGATTTCTTGCACGAAGTCGGGATCGGGAAGATCGGGCCGGAGCAGCGCCACATCGCGCGAAAGCTTGGCGCGCACGGCCTCGAGGCTCTGGATCTCAAACTCAAGAGCACTTTCGCGCTCAAGCAGTTTGTCCCGCGCATCGAGGCCGTGGCGGCCCTTGATCGTGTGAAAGGCGAAATATGCCGTCAACGCCAGGCAGAGAAGCAACACCAACGCCTGCCGGAGCTTGGCTCGCCGATCATATAGGGGCTGACGCAGCACGGATTGTTCGACGTTACGCGTTAAAAGAACCGGGAACAGAAGGACTATAGGACCCGGCTCCTTAAAACGAGGTAAAGCCTCGCTGCGGCCGCCTTGAGGGGATCAGACCGCGCGGTCGCCGCGCAGGATGCTCTTGCCCGCGTAGCGGGCGACGTCCCCGAGCTCGCCCTCGATACGGATGAGCTGGTTGTACTTCGCGAGCCGGTCCGATCGAGAAAGCGATCCGGTTTTGATCTGCCCGCAGTTGGTGGCAACCGCGAGGTCCGCGATCGTCGAGTCCTCGGTCTCGCCCGAGCGATGCGACATCACAGCGGTGTAGCCCGCGCGCTGGGCCATCGAGACGGCGTCCAGCGTCTCGGTCAGCGTGCCGATCTGGTTGACCTTGACCAGGATCGAGTTGCCGGTCTGAGCCTTGATGCCGCGCGCGAGCCGCTCGGTGTTGGTGACGAAAAGGTCGTCGCCGACGAGCTGCACGTTGCGCCCGATGGCATCCGTCAGGCCCTTCCAGCCCTCCCAATCGTCCTCCGCCATGCCGTCCTCGATCGAGATGATCGGATAGCGCGAGACGAGATCCTCAAGATAGCGCGCCATGCCGGCGCTATCGAGGCTCTTGCCCTCGCCTGCGAGCTCGTACTTGCCATTCTTGTAGAACTCGGTCGAAGCGCAATCGAGCGCCAGCACGACGTCATCGCCAGGCTTGTAGCCAGCCTTCTCGATGGACTTCATGATGAAGCCGAGCGCTTCATCGGCGCTCTTCAGGTTCGGCGCAAAGCCACCCTCGTCGCCGATGCCGGTGTTGTGGCCAGCGTCCTTCAGCGCCTTCTTGAGCGTGTGGAAAATCTCGGCGCCGATCCGGATCGCATCCGCACAGCTTTCGGCCGCGACCGGCATGATCATGAATTCTTGGATGTCGATCGGGTTGTCGGCGTGCGCGCCGCCGTTGACGATGTTCATCATCGGCACCGGCAGCACGTGCGCCGAGGCGCCACCCACATAGCGGTAGAGCGATAGCCCCGACGCTTCGGCGGCCGCCTTCGCCGCGGCGAGCGAGACACCGAGAATGGCATTGGCACCAAGACGACCCTTGTTCTTCGTACCGTCGAGAGCGATCATCGCCGCGTCGAGCCCACGCTGGTCCTCGGCATCGAGACCCAGGAGCGCGTCCGAGATCTCGCCATTGACAGCGTCAACGGCCTTCAGCACGCCCTTGCCGAGGTAGCGCGCCTTATCGCCATCACGCAGCTCGTTGGCCTCGTGCGCGCCCGTCGAAGCACCAGATGGCACCGCCGCGCGGCCCATGGAGCCATCCTCGAGCATCACGTCGACCTCGACGGTCGGATTGCCGCGGCTGTCCAGAATTTCGCGGCCGAGAATGTCGACAATGGCAGTCATGGGTGTTTCCTTGGGAGTCTGATGGACAAAAGCATTTTGTGGGAGGATCGTGGCCGCGGCGCGCGGAGTTGTAACCGGGTTCGCCCGCCCCGGAAAGCCCCCATCGGGTAGGCACCCCTACCCACCCTGGGCAGGACGATCGCAATCAGAGCGAGGACAATCCCTTGAGCGAGCAGCAGACCTACCATGGCTCCTGTCATTGCGGCGCAATCCGTTATGAGGCGAGGAGCGCGCCCATCGCGGAAGCCATGAGCTGCAATTGCTCCTACTGCCGCAGGTTCGGCGGCCTTCTCGCCTTCATCCCGGCGCAGAACTTCAAGCTCGAGTCCGGCGAGGACCGGATCGCCGACTACCAGTTTGGCCAGAAAGTCATTCACCATCTCTTCTGCCGCACCTGCGGCATCGGCAGCTTCGGGCGCGGCACGATGCCCGACGGCACCGAGATGGTTGCGCTCAACGTCCGCTGTATCGAGGAGATAGATCCAGACACGCTCGCCATTACACCGTTCGACGGAAAGAGCCTCTGACATGCCCGCGGACAGCGCCCTCGTTCTGTTTTCCGGTGGCCAGGATTCGACGGTCTGCCTGGCCTGGGCTCTGGCGCGTTTCGGGCGCGTCGAAACCGTCGGCTTCGACTATGGCCAACGCCACGCGGTCGAGCTGACACAGCGCACCGTCGTGCGAGAGGCCTTGCGCCGTGCCTTCCCCGACTGGGGCGCCAAGCTCGGCCCGGATCACGTGATCGCCCTACCCGAGCTCTCGCGCATCAGCGAGACCGCCCTTACGCGCGAGACCGAAATCGAGATGACCGAGGCGGGCCTCCCCTCGACCTTTGTCCCCGGGCGCAACCTTCTGTTCCTCACCTATGCGGCGGCCGTCGCCTACCGCCGCGGCATCGCGAGCCTCGTCGGCGGCATGTGCGAAACCGACTACTCAGGCTATCCCGACTGTCGTGCCACCACCATGCGCGCGCAACAGGAGACCCTCTCCCTCGGCCTCGACAAGCCGTTCTCGATCGAAACGCCGCTCATGTTCATCGACAAGGCCGGCACCTGGGCGCTGGCCGACGAGCTTGGCGGCCGCGCGCTCGTAGACCTCATCCGTGAGGAGACCCACACCTGCTATCTCGGCGACCGTACGCACCACCACGACTGGGGCTGGGGTTGCGGCACATGCCCCGCCTGCGAGCTTCGCGCCAAGGGCTGGGAAATGTGGCAAGCAGCTCATGCGCATCCTGCTCAAACAGCGTGAGCGACAACGAAGCTTCCTGCTCCGTTAACGGCCAATTTGCCTCAACCAAAGAATAGGGATGCTTCATTTCGCACGGGACGGTTCCTACCTTACGGGCACCCCTTCCAACCCGATGGAGCTTTCCCCATGGCCGAGACGAAGATCGATCTCAAGAAAGCCGCGGAGCGCCGCAAGGCGCCCCTCACCACCCCCAGCGACCTGGGCGACAACGCCGTGCGCGACTTGAGCGGCGCCCTCAACGAGCTGCTCGCCGATGTCTTTGCGTTGTATCTCAAGACCAAGAACTTCCATTGGCACGTAAGCGGGCCGCACTTCCGCGACTACCATCTGCTGCTTGACGAGCAGGGCGACCAGATCTTCGCCATGACCGACGACATAGCCGAGCGCGTGCGCAAGATCGGCGGCACGACGATTCGGTCCATCGGGCAGATCGCGAGGCTGCAGCGCGTGAAGGACAACGACGCCGACTACGTCGATCCGCTCGACATGATCGCCGAGCTGCGCGACGACAACAAGGATCTCATCGGCCGCCTGCGCGCGGTGCACGACCTCGCCGATGAGCACAACGATGTGGCGACCGCGAGCCTGCTTGAGAACTGGATCGACGAAAGCGAGCGCCGCCACTGGTTCCTGTTCGAGATCAGCCGCCGCGAGATCGCCGGCCATTGAGCCTCGCCCTCTCCCCATCGAACGCGATGGGGAGAGCTCTACGGCTCGAGTTTGAACGGATTGAAGTCCGTGTTGCGGTCGTAATAGTCCACGCCTTCCGCACGCTTCAGGAACGCGACCACCTTGTATGTCACCGGCGTGAACACGACCTCGACCATGGTCTTGGTGAAAAACTGAGCCACCATGACGATCGGCAGCGCCTCGTTCGGAATGATGCCGGTGCCGTAGAAGGCGAGTGGATAGAACAGCGCGCTGTCGACGGCCTCTCCTGCAATCGTCGATCCGATGGTGCGCTTCCAGAGATGCTTGCCGCGCTGGGCTACCTTCATCTTGGCGAGCACGAACGAGTTGACAAACTCACCGCAGAAGTAGGCGACCATCGACGCCGCCACGATGCGCCACGCGTTCCCGAACGCAACCTCGTAGGCCGCCTGATGCTCCCAGAACGGCGCCGGCGGCAACGCCACGACGACGCTCGCCATGATGGACGCGAAGAACAGCGCCGCAAAGCCTGTCCAGATCACGCGGCGTGCCCGCGCGTAGCCGTAGACCTCGGTCAGGATGTCGCCGAAGATGTATGAGATGGGAAAGAACAGAACGCCCGCGCCGAAGACGTAGGAACCGATGCCGGGAACGTCGACTTGGGCGATCTTCGCGGGCCCGATGAGGTTCGAGCAGACAAGCACCGTGACGAACGCCGCCATGACGAGATCGTAGTAGCGGTAGGACCGGCTCGTCGTCGCCATCAGGTCGTCGCGCCCCACGAGAAGCCGATTGCTGCGGATCACTCGCAGGCATGCGCAGAAGATCTCTCGCGCCTAGCCTCCGCGAGCCTCATGGATACCGGCCGCATCGTGCAACGTCCAGAGATTGGATTGACGCTGGCCGCGAAGCGCCGACGGCATAGCTCAGAGTGAGCCTGCCGTGATCGCCGGCCGTGCCCCCTGGCTAGCGACCTCCCTCGCCTTTTCAAGAGCGGCGACACGCGCGTCGTAGTCGAGCCTCAGGAACCCGTTCACGGCGGCATCCGCGATCTCATACTCGCCGCACCGCTTGCAGCGTACAACCAGCCCGTCGAAGTCGCCGGAGGTGAGATCCTCCGCCTCAGCTCCGCATACCGAACATTGCATGGTCGTCCTCGCCGTTGCGCGTCGTCAGAGGAGATACCCACTGCGCGACCCCGCGGTTCCGTCCCCCCAAGCCCCTTGCCGGCGACCGCGTGCCGCTTGACAGCCGGCTGCGGCTGCCTAGGGATCGTGCCATGTACGCCGTCAAAGAGGTATTCTACACGCTCCAGGGCGAAGGCGCGAACGCAGGCCGCGCGGCCGTGTTTTGCCGCTTTGCCGGCTGCAATCTGTGGTCCGGGCGGGAAGCCGACCGAGAGCAGGCCGACTGCCGCTTCTGCGACACTGATTTTGTGGGGGTGGACGGCCCCGGCGGCGGCAAGTTCACCGACGCCCCCGCTCTCGCCGCGGCCGTGACAGGCGCTTGGCAGGGCGGCGACGCCGAGCGCTTCGTCGTGCTGACCGGCGGCGAGCCGGCCCTCCAGGTCGACGCCGCGTTGCTTGATGCGTTGCACAGCCACGGATTTACCGTTGCCATCGAGACCAACGGCACGCTCCCCCTGCCCGCCGGCCTCGACTGGATCTGCGTCAGCCCCAAGGCGGGCTCCGAGCTGCGTCAGACGCAGGGCGACGAATTGAAGCTGGTCTTCCCGCAGGCGGGCCTGGCGCCCGAAAGCCTGCTCGCCCTCGACTTCCCGCGCCGCTTCCTGAGCCCCATGGACGGCCCCGATCTGGCCCGCAACACGACCGCGGCGGTGGCTTACGTGAAGGCCCATCCCGAATGGCGCCTGTCGGTGCAGACCCATAAGCACATCGGCATTCCTTAACGCGTCGAAGGGCCCGCCGGCGGCCAGTGCGCCCGCTCTCTGGCGCTGGGCGGCGAAATCCCCTATGTGAGCCCCCATGCGCATCTACAAAGAATTTCTGTTCGAGGCGGCGCACTTCCTGCCGTCCGCTCCTCCCGGCCATCCGAACTCCCGGATCCATGGCCATTCATTTCGCGCGCGCATCGTCATCGACGGCGAGCCCAACCCCGACACCGGTCTCGTCTTCCATTTCGACGACCTAGCGAAGGCCATCTCTGAGGCCCACGACGCGCTCGATCACCGCCTCCTGAACGAGGTCGAAGGCCTCGCGCTGCCGACGCTCGAGCGCATCTCCATGTGGCTTTGGAACCGTCTGCAGAACCGCGTGCCGGGCCTTGCCGAAATTCACGTGACGCGCGACAGCTGCCACGAGGGCTGCATCTATACCGGCAGCCTGCACGGCAAGCGCCAGGCAGCGGAATAGTGTCAGCCGAATAACGTCAGCGGAATTTGCGGAGGACGGCATGGGTCGCGAAATCACGGGCGTCACACTCCTCGGGGGCGCCTCGCAACTCCCCGAAAGCCCCGACAAGGCCGTGCTCGAGCGCGTCGCGAACCCGCACGCCGACACGGACTACGTCGCGCGCTTCACGGCGCCGGAGTTCACCTCGCTATGCCCGGTGACGGGCCAGCCCGACTTTGCCCATCTCGTCATCGACTACGTGCCCGGCGACTGGCTCGTCGAAAGCAAGTCGCTGAAGCTTTACCTCGCCTCGTTCCGCAACCACGGCGCCTTCCACGAGGACTGCACGGTCGCCATCGGCAAGCGCATCGCGACCTTGCTCGAACCGAAGTTCCTGCGCATCGGCGGCTACTGGTATCCGCGCGGAGGTATCCCGATCGACGTCTTCTGGCAGACCGGCAAGCTGCCTGCGGGCATCTGGTTGCCCGATCAGGGCGTCGCGCCCTACCGCGGACGCGGCTAGCGCTACGCCTGCCCCTGCTCGGCCGCCGCAGCCGGCTCGGCGACCGTCATGTCGTTGCCGCGCCAGTTGAAGCCGTCACCGATCCAGCCCTTGAGCCAGACGACCGGCAACGCCACGTCGCGAACGAGCCACGCCAGCGGCGACGCGAGGCTCAGGTGCCAGCCCGCGGCCTTGGCGAGCAGCGCCTCGGCGCCAAGCCACATCGCTGCGACGAGACCGGCCGCGACCGCGCCGTCGAGATCGACAAGCGGCGCTGCAACGGCGGCAGCGCACATCGGCACCACGCTGCCCGTCAGCACCTCCGGCGCGTAGCAGAGCGGGAACGTCGCCCGCCGCAGCCGCGCCCAGCGGACCTGCCGGTCGATCACCTGCCGCCGGCTGCGGTGACCCAGCGGCTGCTCGAACGGCGCATCGACGAGCCGCACGCGCAAGCCCGCGCTGCGCACCACCTTCGTCGCTGCGGCGTCCTCGGCGATCTCGATCCCGAGCGCGCGGATGCCGCCTGCCGCGTCGAGCACCTCACGCCGCCACAGCATCGACTTGCCCTGCGCGAACCCGAGCCCAACCGTGTCCGCCGCAAGCTGCCAGCGCGCTTGATAGGTGTTGAGGAAGGCACATTCGACCTCGGCCCAGAAACCCAGCGGCCGGCTGCCGATCGGCGGCGAGCACACCAAGCCCGTGTCGTCGTGCATGGATTGGAACAGGCGCCCGACATAATCCGGCGGCATCAGAACGTTGCTGTCGGCAATCACGATCCAGCCGTGACGCGCCTCATTCCATCCCTTGATGACGTTGTTGAGCTTCGGGTTCGGCGTGCTCTTGTCGTCGCCGATCAAGAGACGCGCATCGACATGCGGATGCTCCGCGATCAGGCGGCGAACGAGCGCCACGGCCGCGTCGCGCTCGCGCGCCGAGCAGAAGAGAAGCTCGAGCCGCGGATGGGCGAGTTTGAACGTGCTGCGCAGCGTCAGCTCATCGAAGGGGTCGAGACCACACACCGGCCGGATTACGGTCACCGGGGGCAGCGCGTCTCCGCACGGTGCGGGCGCCGCGACGGCACGGCTGCGGACGCGCCGCAGCGTGAGCGCTGCGGAAGCCAAATGAACGAGTGTCGTCAGCGCCAGAACGACCAGGGCAGCCCATTCCATGACTTGCTACTGGCCTCCTCGCCAAGCGCCATAAACGGGAGTCCATCACGGATTCATGTAACAGGCTGATGACGCGCCGACGACACAATGACGACGGAAATTCTTTGATCGGATCGTCAGCGCGCAACCCCCGCGAGACGATAAAAAAAAGGGGACGCCGAAGCGCCCCCTTCCAAGTCAGCGGGAGAAGTTTGCCCCAAGCATCGAGCCGAGACATCCATACTCTAACAGTCTTCAACGGAGCCGCGTCAACGTGCGATGTGCTTTGAAATAGGCGCCATTTCGCCGCGCGCGCATGTCACATATCCGCAATGTTGGCGCCGCCGCGCCGTATCGCCGGCACATTTGGCAGAAGACCCCCCGCGTTATCGCGCACGCCGAAGAGCAATGCGCAAATTGAGAAGAAACCGAATGCGCACGTCCCTCATTCTTGCCCGGAAGATGCCAAGAAACTGAGATGTTGGGCAGCTAGCGTGCGCGCGAATCTGGATCAACAAAAGAGGAGCGGCAGGGGAATGACAGCAAGCCCAAACACGCTCGAGCCAGGCGACATCATCGAGATCAAGTACCGCGTATGGCGCGCAGCCGAGAGCGGCGAAACACTCGTCGAGCGGTGGATCGCTGCGACCGTGACCGACTGCGAGGATGGCTCATGGCCCCTCGCCCGCTTGGCTGATGGCCAAGTGACCGAGATCCGCCCCTTCATGCCCTGGCGCACCGTGATGAAGGCACGGCGGGCTATCGCCGCGTGATGGGATGGGAGTAGCTGCCCCGCTCCTTCGTGGTCATCAAGTGGCGACAACGACGCGTTGGAGAGCGCGGAAAAGAAGTCCGCGACGCCAACGAGAACGGTAGCGAAATCGAAAAAATAGCGCTGTTCAGTCTGCCAGGAGAGAGAAGCCGGACAGCCCGCAGCTGGTCCGGCTTTTTCGGCACGTACCAATGCAATATGTCATTGAAAACAAAGGAATGTGGTCGAGTAAGCGCTCAAATTGGAATCATGGGAAGTCACGATTTTGAGTCATACCTAGCGGGGTTTCGCGCGCAGTGTCACCCGTAAGAGAAGGATAGCAGAAGGTACCTTGGCACTCGGACGAAAGTGGCTGCAGGCTTTAGCGGGGCATAACTGGCTCATGCCGAAAATTTCCGCTCACGGACGTTGTTGGGTCCATGCTCGTATGACACGCGGGCATCTATGATTCGGTATTTCGCAAGAGGACAATTGCCCGCCGCGGAGCATAATCCTGTCGAAAGGCGATATCCAGACAGCTTCGGACGCCCTGAAGAATATGACTGGTACGTCCAAGGCCGCGGCAATACTCCTTGCATTGAACAAGGAGACGGCAGGCCGCGTTCTGAAATTCTTCGATGAAGATGAAGTGAAAGTCATTGTCCAGGCCATCAATGATCTGGGGTCTATATCGCGCGAAGCCGTCGACAAACTAATCGAGGTGTTCGCCGATGACATCAAAGGCGGGGTCGATCTCACGGCGAACGCTAAAAAGATCCATGATCTTCTGGAAGGCGTCCTGAGTTCAGAGCAAATCGAAGCATTGCTTTCGCAAACCGGCACCAAATCCGCCCATGCTGTCTGGCAGCAGCTCGCTAAGATCCCGGACGCGGTGCTTGCTAAGTATCTGCAAAACGAACATCCGCAGGTTGTCGCCCTGGTTTTGTCACGTGCCGAGTTGCCAACAGCCGCCCATCTCCTCGCGCAGTTTCCACGCAAGGAGGCCAATGTTGTGGTTCAACGGATGTTGGCGCTGAGGCCCGTAGAAGAGCGCCCCCTCGTCCTCCTTGAAATATCACTCGTACAAGACGTGCTTTTGAACAGGCGAAACAATTCAGACCAATCTCCGCACACGCGGCTTGCGCACATCATCAACAAGATGGACCGCAAAATGATGGAGGAAAGCGTAGGTAGCATCGCGGCCCACAACGAAAAGGACGCCGAGCTTATTCGCCAACAGCTCTTCACGTTCCTTGACCTCGACAGGCTGACCGATCAATCCCTCACTACCGTATTCGATGCGATGCAGCCGGATACTATCATCCATGCCCTTGTTGGGATCCCCTCCCACCTGACGGATCGAATCCTTGCCGCTCTTCCTGCGCGCGCCCAACGAGTGATCAAATCCGAACTCGAAAACGGCGTCTCGCCCAAGCCAAAGGAGATTCAAAAGGCACAGCGAGTCATCGCCGACGCGGCGTTGGTGATGCTCGAACGTGGCGATATCGAGATCCAACACGAGGGGGAAAGCGATGGGCCCGACTAAGCGGCCCGTATAGACGCGTTAGCGACGCGCGCATGCTGGCCGAGGGACGGCAGAGGATGGTCACCGCTCTGACGGCCGTATCAGCCCATTTGACACCACTCCGCAACGTCGGCGCCTCCAGAGACAAGAACGCCAACGTCCAGGTTCACCCTTATGGATAGCGGAGGTCGGATTTAGCTCGCCGCCGTGCTCCGCTTCCATCGCCCGCTCCGCGCGCTCGACGTCCTTCTCTACGTGAAGAAAACGGAAGCGCAGCGTACCGCTGCCGCGAGACGGCGTCGGGCCTGGATCGAGAGCCAGGTTGCCTGAACGAAGACGGCACGAGTCGAAATGGACGGGAGAAAACAGAGTCGAAATAGCCGTCAGGAAAACCGGCCTAGCCCATTGAGAGGACATTGGTCGGAGCGGGGAGATTCGAACTCCCGACCCCTTGCTCCCGAAGCAAGTGCGCTACCAGGCTGCGCTACGCTCCGCCCGACCGTAATGTCCTCGACGTCGTTGAAAAGCGCCGCGGCTGCCGAGAGGGGCCGAAGCGCGAGGCGGCTTTATAGCGACAGCCCCCGGACAGGGCAAGCCGGCCGCGACTGATTTTGTCACCCGGGGAGAAGGCGGAGAACGAGGATTGCGATAGAGCCCCGCCCTCATTATGGTGCGGCGCCTATCGCCACCCCCCCGACTGCGGGCGGATCGGCCGATGGGACGTAGCCAAGTGGTAAGGCAGCGGATTTTGATTCCGCCATTCGGAGGTTCGAACCCTCCCGTCCCAGCCAATCATTTCAATAACTTAGCGGAAAGTTCGTCCACTCTTGAGGGTGGCCCCGCTTACGCGCACGTCCTCGGTTGTCGCCCAACTCTGGAAAAGGCCCGGCTCGGGGTCGGAGCGGATGTGGTGTGGCGCGCTGGCGCTCGCTCTCCGAGCGCCTCCAAAGCTTCGCTCGCGGTCGTCTTCCGGCGGACGACTGGAATCGACGAGAAAGCGCGGCCGACAGCTCAAGATGCCAGCGGAGCTGCGAGGACCTTATCCACTCGGTGCCCATCGAGCCCGACCACCTCGAACCGCCAGTCGCCCCACGTGAAGGTGTCCCCTGCCTCTGGCAAGCGGCCGAGCTGCGCGAGGACGAAGCCTCCGAGAGTGGTGTAGTCTGCGGCCTCCGCCTGTATGCCCGTGGTATCGAGTGCCCGCTCCAGCTCGTCGATCGGCAATCTGCCGTCGAGGAGCCACGCACCGTCGGCGCGTTGGTCAACCATGGGGATCTCTTCGCCGGCAATCTCAGGTAGGTCGCCGGCGATCATGGCCAGGATGTCGGTCGGCGTCACGATGCCTTCGAACGTCCCGTACTCGTCGAGCACGATCGCCATATGGATCGGCGATGTCTTGAACTGCTCGAGCAGTTTGAGAACCGGCATGGATTCGGAAACGTAGAGCGGCTGGCGGGTAGCTCCAGCCAGGTCGAACGCGCCCTCGGCCTGCGCGAGCAGGTCCTTCGCATGCACGATGCCGAGCACGGTATCGACATCGCCTCGGCAGACCGGAAATCTCGACCGTCCGCTCTGCCGAATCTCGGCAAGAACCGTGTCGCGACCGTCGCCGGCATCCAGCCAGATCACGTCCACGCGCGGCACCATGATGGAGCGCACAGGCCGCTGCGCAAGCGTCAGCACGCGCTCGATCATCGAGCGCTCCTCCGAGCTGAAGGCGGTCTCATCGCCGGCCGTCGAGATGATCGCCGCAACTTCCTCCGAGGTCTGGTGGCCGCGGGCTCCGCCCAGGATGCGCAGAACGGCTTGCGCCGTGCGCAGCCTGAGATCGGTCGTCGTCACCCGTTTGACGACGTTGCGACGCCCCATCTGATTGGCGGCCTCGATCAGGATCGAGAAGCCGATGGCGGCGTAGAGGTAGCCCTTCGGGATGTGCACGCCAAAGCCTTCCACGATGAGGCTGAAGCCGATCATCAGGAGGAAGCCCAGGCAGAGGATGACCACAGTCGGGTGGCGGCTCACGAATGCCATGAGCGGCCCGCTCGCAACCATCATGACGCCGATCGCGATGGTGACCGCGATCACCATGATCGAGACTTCGTTCACCATGCCGACGGCCGTGATCACGCTGTCGAGCGAGAACACCGCATCGAGCACGACGATCTGCGCGATGACTTGCCAGAAGACGGCATGATGCCCGGTGCTCGCCTTCTTGGCGTGCGCGCCCTCAAGGCGCTCGTGCAGCTCCATGGTGCCTTTGAACAGCAGGAACGCGCCGCCGAGAATCAGAATGACGTCGCGCCAGGAGATCTCCGATCCGAGAATCGTGAAGAGCGGATATGTGAGCGTGACGATCCAGGCGATGGAGGCCAGGAGCGCGAGCCGCATCAGCAGCGCGAGCGACAGTCCGATGAACCTGGCGCGCTCCCGCTGCTCGGGCGGCAGCTTGTCCGCCAGGATCGCGATGAAGACGAGATTGTCTATTCCGAGGACGATCTCGAGCAAGACCAGCGTCGCTACGCCCGCCCAGGCCGCAGGATCGTACATCCATTCAAACAGCACGTTGCCATTCGGCGACACGTGCCGCCGCCTTCCGTTCAGAACGCAGGGAGGGAGTCCTGGATGGACTGCGATGGAATGTCGAGTGGGTCGTGGCGAATTGGCGCGAAATCCGGCCAGCAAGCATCCCTAGGGAATTCCGAGGCGGAAAAGAGACCGCGCCGCCCCGAACTGGCAATCAATGAATTACTCTCGCCACGCCGCTGTGGACGTGTCTGGGCTCGGCTCGCGCGAGCGCCCAGATCAAGATCCCGTAGACGATCAATCCCCCGGCCAAAAGGTGCGAGAGCAAGACCTTGACGTAAAGGGTCTCGATGGCCGGCGTTTCAAACGACAGCAGCACGACCGCGGGCGAGATCAGGAAAATGGCCGCCCATATCACACGGCGGGCAAGCGGCGTCGCTGCTACGGCGGAGCTGGGGCTGAGAAACAGCGCGATCGGGACGAGAAGCCAGCAATAGTAGTGCGACCAGGACATGGGGCTCGAAACTACCGACAGGACGACCACCAAGGCGTACTCGAGTGCGACTAGTTCTTGAGGCCGAGGCTCGTTCTCGGCGTCCGACAGTCTCGCGCAGACGGCGATGGCAGCAAGAGCCATCAGCAGCACCAGCCCCGTGCCAACGAACCTCTGCAGCGGAGCGATCTCCACCGCGGACCAGTCGCGAAGAACCTCCGGGCCGGCATCCAGGCGTATGAGGAAGCTCGGGATCGATTGCACGTTGAAGGCGCCGATGGGGTTGCTGCCGAACTGCAGCACGCACAGCTCGAACCAGCGCTGATTGAGCTCCCACCCGAAGATCAGGATCGAGAGCAGCCCGGACAACGCAAGGACGCCGGAAAAGCCCGCGACGGCCCGCCAGTTCCGCCGCAAGACGAAGTAGGCGCCGAAGATGAGAAGCGGCAGCTTGATGAGCGCGCATACCCCGAGCACCACGCCGGCGGCAATATCTCGCTGACGCCGGAGGTAGATGAGCCCGGCGACCAGCCCGAGCAGCACCATATGACTTGTATTGCCTTCCTTTGCCGAATAGAGGAGCGGTCCATTGGCGGCGAACAGGAAGAGCAGGAGCCACTGCTGGCGGTGCTCCAGCCTGGCTTCGAGAGCCAGAAGCTTCCAGGCCCACAGCGACATGGCGAAGCCAAGCAGCAAGAAGGCAATAGCCGCCCCCTTGAACGGCAGAATACCGAAGGGCGCGAACAGATAGGCAACGATCGGAAGATTGACGAACGAGATGCTGTCGATGAGCGGTGCAAGCGCGCCCGGCTGCTCGAGGATCACTTGACCGGCCGGGTAGTACGCCTTGCGGAAATCGTTGAACAGCAAGCCGGGTTCTGAAACCGCGAACACGAACGCCGCCATTGCAGCCGAGATGACGGTTGCCACGGCTACGTTGGTCCGAGGAGAGCGAAGGGCGAGGCCCGGAGAGCGTAAAAGCGCGATCCCCGCGAGAAGCCCTCCCAGCTGCACGAGCAGGACCAACGCCAGAAGGCTCCCGCTCATCTAATCCCCCTTGAGCATCATCCGCGCGGCTCAGCGTTTTGCCGCTGAAATTGATTCAACAGATATTTGCGACACTAGGCAAAGCATCAAATAGGGCATGGTAAAGTTGCGTGCGATACGCTGACCTTTACCCATTTGGTTATATTTTCACCGGCTGTTCCGCAATGCGATAATACATACTGCAAAACGGAGCGGCGATTGCCGACGGTTTTTATAGCCCTGCCAGATGAATGAATTGAACTGCTTGCAGTGCGGCACACAATGCTGACGAATGATTTCCATTGGCTGCCGGAACGACCGGACTGGCTACCGGCATTACAGGCAATAGACCGGCCTGACGCCGCGTCCTGGGATAGCCTGCGGGCGCTCGCCAACTCCCGGATCGACTTCCTTCGCACCAACCGGCTCGATCGGGTCCTGCTTCGGTTGTTCGGGAGCGAGCCGCCGGCCGCCGGCATCGCCACCAAGCCGGTCCGCCTTGCCGTCCTCGGCGGCTCGACGGTCGATCACCTGCTGCCGGGCCTGCGCGTCGGCGCGCTCCGCCGCGGCCTGCACCTCACGACCCACGTTGGTGACTATGGCCAGTACGTCCAGGAGCTCAACGATCCCGATTCCGCGCTTTACGCCTTTCGGCCGACCGCGATACTGCTTTCGCTCGATGCCGCTAGCCTTTTGGGGGCCCCCAACGCGGCAGCCGATACGGCGGCGGCACGCGGCGCGATCGACGCTGCGATAGAGCGGCTGCGCGCGCTCTGGCGCCTGGCGCTCGACGCGTGCCAGGGACAGGTCATTCAGCAAACCGTCCTGCCCCTCGCGTCACCGCTGCTCGGCAGCAACGAGCATAGGCTGGCCGGCTCGCAGCGCGCGCTGATCGATGCGTTGAATTACCGGATGCGCGAGGCCGCCGATGCTGAAGGCGTGGATATCCTCGCCCTGGACAGCAGCATATCCGACGACGGCCTCTTCGCCTGGCACGACCCCATGCTCTGGCATCGCGCCAAGCAGGAGATTTCGCCCAAAGCCGCTCCGGGCTACGGCGACCTCGTCGCGCGCCTGCTCGCCGCCCAACAGGGGCGCTCCGCGAAATGCCTCGTTCTCGACCTCGACAATACGCTGTGGGGCGGCGTCATCGGCGACGACGGGCTTGAAGGGATCGTCCTCGGCCAGGGCAGCGCGCTTGGCGAGGCCTTCGTCGCGTTTCAGCACTACGCCAAGGAGCTGTCGCGGCGCGGCATCATTCTCGCAGTGTGCTCGAAGAACGACGAGGCGAACGCGCTCGCGCCGTTCGAGAAGCATCCCGACATGGTTCTCCGCCGGCAAGACATCGCCTGCTTTGTCGCCAACTGGCAGGACAAGCCGTCCAACCTGCGCACGATCGCGAAGACCCTCAACATCGGCATCGATTCGCTTGTTTTCGCCGACGACAACCCGTTCGAGCGAGAGTTCGTGCGTCGGGAGCTTCCCATGGTGCCCGTGCCGGAGCTGCCGGAGGATCCGGCGCTCTATGGCCGCTGCATCTCGAACTCCGGCTCTTTCGAAGCCTTGCGGATCACGAACGACGACATCGCACGGTCAGCCCAGTATCAGGGCAACCTGCAACGCGAGCAGCTCCGCCAATCATCGACAGATCTCGTCTCGTACCTCAAGAGCCTCGATATGCGGCTCGAATGGCGCCACTTCGACAGCATCGGCCTGCAACGCATCGTCCAGCTCATCAACAAGACCAACCAATTTAACCTGACCACGCGTCGGTATTCGCAAAGCGACGTGGCAGCGTTTATGAACGATCCGAAGTCGATGACACTTCAGCTACGGCTGACGGACGCATTCGGCGATAACGGCATCATCGGCGTCGTTATCGGCAGGCTCAACGACGAAAGCGTGCGCGACATGCAAATCGAGACCTGGCTGATGAGCTGCCGTGTGCTGGGGCGCCAGGTAGAGGAGGCGACGCTCAATCTTGTCGCCGCGGAAGCTCAGCGGCTCGGCGCAGAGAGCATCGTCGGCCAGTACATCCCAACCGCGAAGAATGGCATGGTTCGCGAGCACTACGGAAAGCTCGGCTTTAAGCTGTTCGAGAACGGCGAGGATGGCGCAACACGCTGGCACCTCCCGCTCGGCGATTTCGTCTCCAAGGAAACCTTTATCCAGATCGTGGAAGGCTGACCGTGACCGACGCAGAAATCCTTTCGGGCTTGACTGACATCTTTCGCGAAACGTTTGACGACGACAGCATCCAGCTGACGATGCATACGACGGCCGACGACATCGATCGATGGGACTCGTTTAATCACATCAACATCCTCGTCGCCGCCGAGGAGCACTTCAAAATAAAGTTCCAGACCGCCGAGATCGAGGGGCTGAAGAACGTCGGCGAGTTCGTGCACTTGATCGAAAAGAAGACAGCCAAGGGCGTATCCGCATAATCGTTGCCTCCTTCAAGGGCTGTGCATGTTATTCAATTCATTCGCGTTTATATTCGCGTTTTTGCCCATCTCCGTGGTTGGGTACTATTACCTTGGCAAGTCCAGCAATCGCCTGGCAGCGGGCTGGCTGGTCCTTATGTCGTTCGTGTTCTACGGATGGTGGAACCCGCTCTTCGTAACGCTGCTCGCCGGATCCATCCTCGCCAACTACATCTTCGGCCTGCTGCTGCAGCATTTCGAGCGCAACAACCGCATTCAGACCATCGTTCTCACGCTTGCCATCGTCGCCAACCTCTCGCTCCTCTTCTACTACAAGTACGTCGGCTTCGTTCTCGCCAACCTCAGCCGGATCGGCATCAACATCGATTTCGACGCCGGGGGTATCCTGCTGCCTCTCGGCATCTCGTTCTTCACGTTCACGCAGATGGGCTATCTGATCGACTGCAAGACCGGCATCGCCAGAGGACGACGCCTGCTCGACTACGCACTTTTCGTAACCTTCTTTCCCCACCTCATCGCTGGGCCGATCCTGCATCACCGCGAGATGATGCCGCAGTTCGAGAACCCCGACACCTACAAGTACAAGGCGGAGAACATCGCCGTCGGTCTCGGCATTTTCATCGTCGGACTGGCTAAGAAGGTGCTTATTGCCGACCAGCTGGCGCCGATCACGGGCGTCGGGTTCACGCACGGCTCCGAAATCGGCTTCGTGCCGGCCTGGATAGCGGCGCTTTCCTATTCGATGCAGCTTTACTTCGATTTCTCGGGCTATTCGGACATGGCGATCGGCCAGGCGCGCATGTTTGGCATTCGCTTCCCGGCGAACTTCAACTCGCCTTACAAGGCAACGAACATCATCGCCTTCTGGCAGCGCTGGCACATGACGCTTACGCGCTACCTGACGCTCTACCTCTATAACCCTATGGCGCTCTGGGTGACCCGGAAGCGCGCCGCCGCAGGAAAGCCAATCGCCGCCAAGGGCGCCGCCACCCTAGAAGGGTTTCTGCTGCTGGTGGGCTTTCCGACATTGGCGACCATGTTTCTAGCCGGCGTGTGGCATGGCGCCGGCTGGACATTCGTCATATTCGGCGTGCTGCACGGCTTCTATCTCACCGTAAACCACGCGTGGCGGATTTTCGGTCCGAAGTTCGACAAGAAGAAACAAAACCCCTCCCTCGCTTTGATTGGGACCGTCGCGAGCCAGACTCTTACGTACATAGCCGTGCTCGTGTCGCAAGTGTTCTTCCGCGCGCCGTACGTCGCGACGGCTTTGGGGCTGCTTGGTGGGATGGTCGGGCTGCGCGGTATGATGTATGGAACGCTCCCGCCGGAGGACACCTACACCATCCATCTCATCACGACGACGCTGCTCGCACCGTCGACCGCAGTCCTGCTTCTGACCTGCTCCGTCATCGCCTTCTTCGCTCCGAACTCGGGCGAGCTTTTTGCCAAGTACGGCCCCATCATCGGCCGTGTCTCCACGGATCTCCCTGAACGCCTGCAATGGAAGCCCAACCTTGCCTGGGGCCTCTCGCTCGGAACCGCTGCCGGCCTCTCGGTGATGTATCTCGCCGGGGCGACCGAATTTCTGTACTTCCAATTCTGAGATCAACCGCGGGTTAACGTGGGCGCGCATGAATCGGGAGCCGATCACGCAGTCGAATGCAGGGGCGAGCCCGTGAGCCACGAGGTGTCAGCGGCCCGAACCTTCAGCGCAGCGGACCAGTTGGCGTTTGCGCGTCTGTCGGGGGACTACAATCCGATTCACGTCGACGCCTGCGCCGCACGCCGCACGCAAGCCGGCGCGCCGGTGGTTCATGGCGTTCACGGCGCGCTCTGGGCGCTCGAAAAAATTGTTGCGGCAGAGCCCGCTTTCTCGCAGGCGGCGTCGCTCAAGATTCAATTCCCGAAATTCATGTATCTCGACTCCGGCGTCGAGGTTCGCCTCGCACGGCGCACCGAGCAGGCGATCAAAGTAGAGCTCACGTCGGTTGGAGTTGTGACGACCATCATCGACGTGAAGTTTGGCGCGCGCCCTGCGACGCCGCCGTGGGACGGCCCAGACGCACAGGGCTGGACGCTCGGCGATGCGCCGCTGGCGCCAGCCTTTCCGCACATGGCAGATGGGGCGGGATGGATCCCGTTGAGCGACGGAAGCAACGCCGCCGCGATGTTTCCCGCGCTTTCGCAGGCCCTTGGCACGGCGCGCGTGGAAGCGCTGGCTCGGCTATCGACTCTCGTCGGCATGATCTGCCCTGGGCTCCATTCGATCTTCTCGAGCCTGGCCGTGGATTTTGTCGACGAAGACGCCAGCCCGCGCGGCATCCGCTGGCAGACCGTGCGGACAGACGACCGCTTCCGCCTCGTCACGATGAAGGTTCTCGGCTGCGGCATCGCCGGCCAGGTCCAGGCCTTCATGCGCGCCGAGCCTGTCGAGCCGCCGTCCATTGCGGCCTTGAGCGGAATAGTCGCGAAGGACGAGTTCTCGCAGCGCAAAGCCCTCGTGATCGGCGGTTCGCGCGGGCTGGGCGCCGTCACGGCGAAGCTGCTGGCCGCAGGAGGCGCACAGGTCTACCTGACCTACGCCACGGGCCGGGACGACGCGGATGCCATCGCAGAGGAAATCTGCGCGGGGCGCGGCGAGGCTGCCGCAAGCACACTGCGCTGCAATGTGCTCGGCGATTTCGATGCACAGCTCGCCGAGCTGCCGCCCACACTCACGCACCTTTATTATTTTGCCACGCCCCGGATTGCACACCAGGCCACCCAACCCTACACCAAAGAACGCTTCGACGCGTTCGCGGCGGTCTACGTGGACGGCTTCGCACGGCTCCTAAGATGGGCGCTCGTCCACACGACAGAGAAACCGCACGCAATCCTCTACCCGTCGACTGCGTTCATCGAAGAGCGGCCAAAGGGAATGGCGGAATACGCCATGGCAAAAGCCGCGGGCGAAATCCTGGCCGCCGAGCTCGCTTCGACCACAGGGATATCGATCTCGGCTCCTCGCATTCCACGCGTCTTGACCGACCAGACCGCAACGGTCCTACCCCTTCAGACGGAGGACCCGGTGGCCGTGATCCTGCCTCTGCTGCGCGCCGAGCCCTGAAATGAACCGCCGCTGTTCAATGGTAGAATTGAGAAGCCGGGAGCTCAAATGGATGAGGCTGCCGCGGCGAAAGCCACAGCCATGATAAACCTTAGCAAAAACAATTATCGCGGTTTCACCGACGCTTGGCTTCAAAATTGCTTTAACACCACTTAGGCTGCATGACGCGGCATTGTTGCGGGGCTGGACATAGTCGGGGCACCAGATTGGACAAGTCACTCCTGAATGATGTCGTTGATCCGGTACCAAAGGCACCGGCCGACCGCCTCACGCAACCTTTTGCCTATTCGCTCCGCAATTTCTTCATAGCCACAGGCCTGATGGTGGCGCTGATCTTCGGCGCGGCCTGGCCTTGGGCTGCCTACGGCCGCATGTGGTTCATGGACCCCGAATGGGCGATGTGGACGGCCAAGATGCAGATCGTGAAAGAATGCGATCAGGGCGACACGATCATTCTAGGCGACTCCCGCGCCATGGCAGGCCTCATCCCGGCGACCATGGGCGACAACGTCACAAATCTTGCCCTCGGCGGCGGCACCCAGATCGAGAACTATTACACTGCGCGTCGCGCGCTGGCATGTCCCGCTCCCCTGAAGCGGGCGCTGATCTCATTCCTTCCGATCGATATTTCGCGAAACCAGGTCTATTGGGAGCGAACGGCGCAATTCGGTTTTCTGGATTTCGACGAAATGGAAGAGGTCAGAAAGACCTCGCTGCGGGTACAGGATCCGCTGATCTATCACGACACCCGTGTCGGCACGCTTCTCGACATAGTGCGGAACTTCAGCTACCGCATCAGCTTCCCGCCCTACTACACACCAGCGATGATAAACGCGCATTTTGTGGGACGCAGAGGCCGCAACGAGCGCGAGATCGACGCGACACTGCGAGATCGTGGCCACCACTACTTCGGCACGAGCCTCGCTTCAAACGCCATTGCCGACGACGCAGAGCAAAGGAAGTTCACGCCCTCCCCGATCATGATGGACTATCTGGACCGCGTGCTCACGCTGCTGCGCGACAACGACGCCGATGTCTACTTCGTGACGCCGCCGCTCAACCCCGCCACGTTCGAGCACATGTCTCCCGAGGTCGTGGCCTCCTTCAAAAGCCTGCTGGCCGCCATCGCGAAGCGTCATCCCAACTTTCACGTGCTGGGGGACGTGGTTTACTCAAGGCCCGCCGATCATTTCGGCGATCTCGAGCACTTGAACGTCAAAGGCGCGACGGCATGGTCGGAGGAGATCAAAAACCTGCTCGCGAAGGCGGAGCCGTAGCCGCGACGGCTTGATCGCGCGGCAGCGTGATCTCACTCCTCACGCCTACTCTGCGCAGGTAGAGGAGTAGGCCCAGGAGAATGAGGGCCGCAAACAGCAGATACGACTGGACGAAATTGAGCCACGTATCGCTAAGGTGGTTCGCGACGGGCAGATAATTGGTCGCGATCATCCAACTCGCAGCCAGCCACACGAGCGCTGCCCGCTGGCCGGGCTCGGAACAGAGCAGCCCCAAGGCAATCCCGGACATGGGCAGCATGATTCCGTAGTGGTGCTCCCAGGCAACCGGCGAAGCGATGGTCGCGCACAGCGCCGTGATCGCGACCTCGATGAGGTCAGGCCGCCGCCGTCCTCCTTCGATCAACGCGGGCACCAGCGCGATGGCCAGGAACGCCAGGCTCGAGACGAAAGTCATGCTGATCACACGCGTATCTGCCGGCGGGAACACGTGGTCGTGGAACCCCAGATTGTCCCCGTTGCCAAGCGCCCGGTGCATGAGGCCGTTGACCGAATGATTGGCGAAGAAGGCTTCCCCGCGCTCCGCGAGAAACGACAGCACGTTGAGGTAGGTGATGTGATTGTGAACGCCGAACAAAAGCAGGGACATGATCCCGACGGGGAGTCCGGCTGCGAGAAAGCCGCGCAGGAACCCCCATTCCCTCCACAGCATGGCCCAAACCAGAAAGATACCGAGTTGCGGCTTCATGGTTGCAGCTAATCCCAGCAGCGCTCCGGCTGTCGGTCTCGCGCCGCGCAGCCACGCAATGCAGGCGAACGTGAAGAGCGCATTGATCCAGACCTGGATCTGGCCGATTTCGAGCGATCGCATCGCCGGGTAGTAGAATAACGCCGCCAGCATGAGCGCCAGCGCGACGGCCCAGGAGCGCAACGACATACTTTGTGTCGACGCGGGTTGCAGCAGAACAAGAACCAGATAAGCGAACGCCGCGCAGGTTGCCGCGAACAGCGCGGCATTGATGGCATTGAGCGCATCGACCGAGGTCAGTCCTAACGGCTCGAGGGCGACGAGGTAGACGAGGCTCGTCGGCGGATACTGGAACTTGACCTTGTCGTCGAAGAACACCTTCTCGTACAAACGATCGCCGTCCGGAGACCGAGCCACCTCCAGAGCCTCGATCATCGGCAGCCACGAGTCATCCCTCGGGTAGGCCGGCCTCGCAAGCTCCCTCCACGAACGCAGCGTGCTGCCGTTGTAAACCGAGGCTTCGTAGCCTCTCTGCGCCCAGGACACCTGATCGACGACACTTACAAGGATGAGCGACGCGGCGACCGCCGCGAGGAACACGAGCACGCATCGCAGGCACGCGGTGCCCGATTTCGACGCCGGAGCTTCAGTCTTCGCGATCGCCATCTCGGTGAGAAAACCTCTGTAATATGTCTAACGTGATCTGAGATGGTCCAACTTGGTGCAGCGGCATGGCAGAACGAACAGCCCTCCATGCCCCTATGAGGCGAGGAGCAGTAGCGTGAATCGATTGACCGAAAGACAGCCCGGCAAAGTCCATTCGAGGTTCAAAATGCGGCTCATTCAATTAGTCATTGCGGACAAGCGAAACTATACGGAGGGATATGGTTTGCGGCGTACCCTCTCCGAATCTAATCAGACCAATTTGCTAATGAAAAGAAAAATGCCCACACAACGTTGATGTTAAACCTTTAGGTAAGGAGCCCCTCCCCACCCGACCGACTGGCACAAACACACGGCCCTGCTCCACCGCACCGTCACGACGCCTCACCGAAGTATTTCCTGCGGATCTGCTCGATCATACCGCTTTCGTGAGCGCCGATCAGTTCTACGGTGAAGGGCCGCGTTAACGCGCTGCCCCTTGGCAGCCCGAAGCCGTACTTGTCCGGCTCGAAGATCGCCCCCACGACCGCGACGGGCAGATGTGGAGACGTATGAGCGTGATACTCGAGCACGGGGGCGTCGCCGATCACCGCCGCGATGCGTCCCTCGAGCAGCGCCGCCACCGCCTTTTCGATGTTGGGAAAGGCACGGCCGTCGAGGTCGGACTCACGGGCGTAGCTCTCCGCCACGGACCCGGTGAAAACGCCCACGCGCCGCCCATCCAGGTCCGCAACGCTGTTGATCTGGTTGCTCATCGCGAGGGTAGTCATCACGCTCGTCACGGAGGACGTGGCGTAGGCGAGCACCGCTACCCCGCTGACGAGCCAGATCCCCTGCCAAATGCGGCCGATCCAACCGAAGAGATTCTTGCGCGCCGGAGGCTTTCCCGACGTGGCAACCGACATCACCGTATAGAAGCTCTCACCGATGCCGTCGCGCCACCGGCGCGGAAAGTCCCGATCGAAATGCCGGTCGATGGCCGTAAGCAAGACCGTAGCAAAGAGGATCACGGCAGCGATCCAAGCGTAGGCGCGCAGGTGGCCGGACTGCTCGAGACCTGTAAAGACGTCGCCGAAACTCGTGCTCTGGTCGCTATTGACCATGACGCGCAGGCCCGCATCGAACCAGGGATGGGTGAAATCGATGCGTTGAGCGCGTGATCGCGTAATGGTCAGGTTTGTGACCGCGACATCGATCGTACCCTCGGCCGCAGCATCTGCGATCTCGCCAACCGTACCGAACTCCACATAGTCAAAGTGGAGGACAAGCTTTTGAGCGAGCATTTCCCAAAGCTCTATAGCCATTCCGGTATAGCGCCCGCCATCCTTCATCACGAAGGGCGGACTGACATAGAGCCCGACCCTGAGGGTGTCCGGCTTGGTCGGTGGCGAGCTCTGTCCGGTTTGCTGGGCCTCTGTCGGGGCTGAAGCGCCTAAGGCGAGAAGTGCGACAATGGCAATGCATGCCGCGCGAAGGGTGCAAATCTGCATGTGCATGCCTCCGAGCTAGGGACTCGGTGGCGTTTAGCCCGATCGGACTGATCAGCCAACCCTCGCAACATTGATATCGCAAACCGTCTGTCGTCGGATCCGGACGGCTCGCTGGTGATCGAGCAATGTATAGGGGGCGATATCGCCGCAATTGCCGAGCGCGCGCGAAGTACACGCTCCGTTAAGGCAAGAGACGACTTTTCGATAGTTGCACAGCACACCCGCGCAGCGCCGCGGCGGGCGCCCGCGATGTGCCCTTCGTCGAACTACTTCCTCGGCTGCAGGTTCTGCATGGCCTCGGCCACGAGCCGTCCCAGCTCCTGTGCCTGCAAGGCATAGGCTTGCATCTGCTGCTGCGCGAACCGGCTCTGGTGCGCGAGAATCTCCTGGATGTCCTTGGCGCTCGCAAGATCGCTCGCCAGCCCAAATGCCGCCTCGGCGTTCTGCTTGGCGAACTTCGTGGCGCGATCCTGCACTGCTCGGAACCCAGCCGACATATCGTTGGGGGGTAACGACTTGGTCCAGAAGCTCATCGCCTGAGTCATCGCGTCGATGAACTGGCCGTAGGCTACGCGAGCCTGATCAACGTTCTTCTCAGCGAGATCGCGCACCTGCTGGGGGATTTCGAACGGATTCTGGGACATGAGCATCTCCGGCTTTATGGCTCCACGGCGTCCTATTGGTAGCGCCTATTGCGGCCGGCGCATATGCCATTCTTCGGCGCCGAGGCCGTAAATCATTCAGGTAACGGAATGAACTCCTCACCGTCAGCCGGCACCGGCGAGAATCGCCGCGCTTTCCAGTCGGCCTTTGCGGCGGCGATACGGTCGTTTGATGAAGAAACGAAATTCCACCAGATGTGCCGCGGACCGTCCATCGGCTCGCCCCCGACCAGCATCAGCCGCGCCATGGAGTTAGCAAGGATCGAAATGCGGTCGCCGGGCCGGAATACGAGCAAGCGCCCGGGCGAGAACGTCTGCCCGGCGATGTCGATCTCCCCCGAAACGATGTAGATCGCCCGTTCGTCGTGCTCGGGGTCGAGCGGCAGCACGGCTCCGGGAGCCAGCACCGCCTCGGCATAGAAACAGTCGTGCGGAAAGCGCGCCGGCGACTGCGCGCCGTAGAGCGAGCCCATGATGAGGCGCACGGTCTTGCCCTCGCCCATGATGCGCGGCAGCTCCGTCGAGCTGTAATGCGCAAAGTCCGGCGGGGCCTCCTCGTGCGTTTGGGGCAAGGCTGCCCACGCCTGAATGCCGAACAGCCGAGACCCCGTCTGCCGCGCCTCGACGCTCGAGCGCTCCGAGTGCACGATGCCGCGCCCGGCAGACATCAGGTTCAATTCCCCCGGCCTGATGGCGAGCTCAGTGCCGAGGCTGTCGCGGTGCATCAGCTCACCGGCGAACAGATAAGTGACCGTCGCCAGTCCGATGTGCGGATGCGGGCGCACGTCAATGCCATTTCCGATCAGAAACTCGGCCGGCCCCATCTGGTCGAAAAAGATAAAAGGACCGACCATCTGCGTCTCGGACGCCGGCAGCGCACGACGAACCTCAAACCCGCCGAGGTCACGCGCGCGGGGCACGATGATATGCTCGATCGCGTCGCAAGAGGCCGGGTCGCCTGGCTTGGGATCATCACAAGGCTGCCAGCTCATTAGGTCCTCCTGCTCATGTGCGATGACAACATAGCGAGTCGTCGTGCAACGCGCCAAAGTTCCCTCTTGTCAGTCCCCTGCCGGCTACTACGGTAGATCGGAATTCACGAGGTGCAGTGCAAGGACGACACGGCATGGCGACGGAAGACACATCGACCTGGATAGATGCGGCAGCGGCTGGGCTCGGTCTCAGCATCGCGCCCGAATGGAAGCCGAACGTCGCTGCCTTCTTCGAGGTTGCGCGTAACATGGCCGCACTCGTCGAAGGCACCGGCGCGGCCGCCGCCACCGAAGCCGCACCCGTCTTCACGCCATGGTCGACGGAATGACAACGACCATACGTCCAAACGGTGCGGCTGAGATCGCACGCGCCGTCGCACGCGGCGATGTGTCAGCCGAAGACCTCGCGCGTGCTGCGCTCGCCGACATCGACGCGCGCGACGGCGACATCAACGCGTTCACCGACATCACGCGCGAGCGCGCGCTCGCCGAAGCACGGGCCATCGACCGCGCCCGGGCCGAAGGCCAACAGCTCGGGCCGCTCGCGGGCGTGCCGTACGCGGTCAAGAACCTTTACGCCGTCGCCGGACTCCCCACGCGGGCCGGCTCGAAGATCAATGCCGCCGGTCCTCGCGCGACAGACGACGCGCTACTGATCGAACGCATGCGGGCTGCCGGCGCGGTGTTGCTCGGCGCCCTCAACATGGGTGAGTACGCCTACGATTTCACCGGCGAGAACGCGCACTACGGCCCCTCGCACAACCCGCTCGACACGACGCGCATGACCGGCGGCTCGTCCGGCGGCTCGGCGGCCGCCGTGGCAGCCGGCTTCGTGCCGATCGCGCTCGGCTCCGATACCAACGGCTCGATCCGCGTACCGGCAGCCTTTTGCGGACTTTACGGCCTGAAGCCCACGTACGGCCGCCTGCCGCGCACGGGCACGTTCCCGTTCTGCGACAGCCTCGACCACCTGGGCCCGTTCGCACGCTCGGTGGCAGACCTCGGCCTCGTCTACGACGTGCTGCAGGGCCACGACGCCTCGGATCCCGTTTGCGCGCGCCGCCCCGTCGAGCACGTCACGCGTGAAATCGCGAAAGGCCACGACGGCCTGCGCATCGCGGTCGCCACCGGCTACTTCCGCGCCGACGCGGAACCGGGCGCACTCGCCGCGCTCGACCGCGCCGCCCAGGCCCTCGACGTCAGCGACGCGATCGACATCCCACGCGCTGCCGAAGCGCGCGCCTCGGCCTTCCTGATCACCAACGCCGAGGGCAGCGCTTTGCACCTTGAGCGGCTGCGCCGGCGTCCGGCGGACTTTGACCCCGACACACGCGACCGGTTCCTCGCCGGAGCCCTGTTGCCCGCGTCATGGTACGTCGCCGCGCAACGCTTTCGCCGCGTGTTCGAAGACCTCATGGCGGAGACATTCAGCCGCTACGACGTGATCCTCGCGCCGGCAACGCCGACGAGCGCCCCGCTCATCGGCCAAAAGACGATCTCCATCGGCGGCAAGGACGTGCCGCTGCGCGCGCACATGGGCATCTATACGCAGCCGATCTCGTTCGTTGGCCTGCCTGTGGCGGCCGTGCCCGTGCGGGAGGCAGCAGCCATGCCCTACGGCATCCAGGTCATCGCCCCGCCGTGGCGCGAGGATCTCTGCCTGCGCGTTGCAGCCGCGCTCGAAGCGGCCGGCCTGGCGAAGAGCGCGTAAAGGATGCTACCCGCGCCGCACGCGGCGCAAGCTGGGCGACGCAGGCGCGCCGAACGTCTGGCGAAACGTGCGCGCGAAGTGCGCCTGATCGAAGAAGCCCGCGTCGTGCGCAGCAGCGGTGAAGCTCGCGCCGGATGCGATGCCACTGATCGCGTGCCGCAGCCGCTGCCATGACCGGAAGCGGCGGAACGGCACGCCAACTTCGCGCGCAAAGAGATGCTGAAAACGCGACGGAGAAAGCCCGGCTAAGCGCGCCGCCTCTCCGACGGGCAGGGCACGGTCAGGATCCGAGAGCAAGGCCACCGCCACGGCAATCCTGGCATCGAAGGCACGCCGCCCACACGCTTTCGAGTAGGCGAGCACGCTGTCGAGCGCTGCTCCGGCATCGCCCCCCCCGTCGGGGGATTCGTAAAGGTCACGGAACAGCGAGAACGCACCGCCTTGCCCGCAGCGCGCGCCGTCGGCCTCGTCCGCCTCCCCTACGAGCGGCACCAGCGCCTCGACGCCCGCTTCGCTCGGTTCGAGGTAGAACACGGCAAGAGGCTGGCCCGCGACATCGAACTCGTAGGACACGCCTGCCGGGATCGCCGCTGTCCGGCAATGCCGCCACGGCCCGCCGTTGATCCGCAGGCGGAACGGTTCATAGAGCCCCGCCAGATAGACCGGCACGCTGTGCGCGTGTGGAGCATTGTAGCCGAGCGGCCCGACGAACAGCGCCCGGCGCGCGTCCACGTACCAGATCGGCAGTAGCGCACCGGCATCTCGATCAGGACTGGCAGCACGTTCGTACAAGTGCGGTCCCCTTGAGCGCGCTAATCGTAGCACATTGCGCATAGCAAGCAGGAGCCCAAGCCTCAATGACGACAAGCCCCATCCGCCCGAGCCGCCGCAACTTTCTCGCCACCGCTGCGAGTCTCACGGCAGCCCCCCTCGTCTCCGGCCTTGCGACGCCGGCGGTCGCCGCCGCGCCCAGCCTCGGCGCATGGCAGCCGAAATACTGGCGCTACAAGGTCGGCAGCTTCGAGATCACCACCATCTCGGATTCGGAGGTCTTCATCGACGGCCCCTTCCCACTCATCGGCGCCAACGCGACCGAGCCTGACGTCAAACAGCTGATGCGCGACAATCTGCTGCCGGAGGCGCGCTACCAGCCAGGCTTCTCTCCGACACTCGTCAACACCGGCCGCGAGCTCATCCTGTTCGACACCGGCAACGGCGAGAACGGCTTCGTGAAGCGCCCCGACGGCGGCTGGCTCGCGGCCAATCTCGCGCAAGCGGGCTTCAAGCCGGAAGACGTCGATATCGTCGTGCTGAGCCACGGTCATCCCGACCACGTCGGCGGCGTGATCGAGGGCGGAAAGCCGCTCTTTCCCAACGCGCGCTACTATATCGGCCAGATCGAGTACGACTTCTGGGCACCCGAAGGGAAGCACACCGGCGAGATCGAGGGCATGGCCGCCGTGTTCCGTACCAACACCAAGCCTGTCGCCGACCGTTTCACGTTCCTGAAGCCCGGCGACGACGTCGTGCCCGGCATCCGCGCCGTCGAGGCCTATGGCCACACGCCGGGCCATCTGAACTTCCATATCGAGAGTGAAGGCCGCGCGATCTACTTCTGGGGCGACTGCGCGCACCATCAGGTGGCCTCGCTGGCACGCCCGGATTGGCATTGTGTGTTCGACATCGACAGGGAGCAGGCAGCTATCACGCGCAAACGCGTCTACGACAAGCTCGCAACCGACCGCATTCCCATCATCGGCTATCACATGCCGTTTCCGTCGGTAGGCTACCTGGAGCGCGACGGACAATCAGCATACCGCTGGCTTCCGCACAGCTATCAGCTCAATCTCTGACGCAGCGGCCAGAGCGGTTGCACACCGATCGATGCGGGTTATGGTGAAAGGCACGGGAGGTGCCTCATCATCATGCTTGCAACGACCGTCTCCGCAGCCGTTGCGCTGATGATCGCGCTCCCCATCGTACTCGCCTGGACGCTCGTGCGCCGTCTCGGCACGCCGGCGAGTTTGCTGCTCGTGGGTGCGCTTACGTTTCTCGCGGCGCAAGCCCTCCGCATTCCACTTCTGCAGACTTTGATTCTGCCTGCAGGCGAGCAAGCCGCCGCAAATCCTCTTTATGCAGCTATTTTGAACGTCGCGATCCTGGCGCTCACCGCGGGGCTGTTCGAGGAGGGCGCACGCTATTTCGCCTATCGCCACGTCATCCCCAAGGCGCGGACGTGGAACGACGCCGTGACGTTCGGCGCCGGCCACGGCGGGATGGAAGCCATCATTCTTGGCGCGCTGATGGGCGCGGAACTCGTCGGCATGCTGGCGCTCGGCATGCCGGCGACCACGTCGCGGCCTGGCCAGAGCCCCGAGGTGCACAGCCTCGCCGAAGAGGCCGCGCGCTACTGGGCAACGCCGGCCTACGTGCCGCTGTTCGGCGCACTCGAGCGGGTGTTCGCCATGTGCTTCCACATGGCGTTGGCTGTCGTGGTGCTGATGGCCGTGGTCCGGCGCAGCTTGTTGTGGCTCGTCGCTGCCATCGGCGCTCACGCGGCGGCCAATGCCGCCGGCATCGCGGCCCTCGCGGCCTACGGACCGGTTGCCGCCGAGATCGTCGTGGGCCTGATCGCGGCGATCGCGCTCTACGTGCTCTTCCGGCTGCGCGACCAAGCCTCTTTCGAAACACCACACTAAGAGGCGCCCGTTAGCGCCAGCCGCGCACGAGCGACGCGCCGCCGCCTAGGCGTACCCACCGCAATCCACTAAGTTCGCCGGCCTGACTGACGAAACCAGGGCCTCCGATGACCCACGAGCTCACCTTCAACACCGCAATGCAGTTCGCCTACGGCGAACCGGCTCCGGTCAGCCCCGGCATCGTGCGCATCGTGGCCGAAAATCCGAGCCCGTTAACCTTCAAGGGCACCAACACGTATCTTCTGGGCATGACGGAGCTTGCCGTCATCGATCCCGGCCCGAAGAACGAGGCCCACCTCGCCGCCATCCTGAAAGCTGCCGGCGGACGGCCGATCCGCCAGATCATTGTCACGCACGCGCACCGCGACCACGTCGACGGCGCCGACGCACTGAAAGATGCAACGGGCGCGCCAATCCTCGGTTACGGCCGCGAGACGTTCGCGCCCGTCGGCCCCGAGACCACGCCGCAAGGCGCCGAGTTCATCGACTACGTCTTCGTGCCCGACGTGAAGATTGCCGACGGCGACGTCATCGCGGAGAAGGAATGGCGTCTCGAAGCCATCCACACGCCGGGACACGCGCCGGACCACCTCGCCTTCGCGCTCGCCGGCCGCAACATCATCTTTTCAGGCGACCACGTGATGGCCTGGAACACGACGCTCGTCGCGCCGCCCGAAGGCTCCATGGCCGACTACGTCGAGTCCCTCTCCCGGATGCTCGTGCGGCCCGAAAGCGTCTACCTGCCCGGCCACGGTGGCCGCCTCGAGGACGCGCAGCGCACAGTGCGCGCCTATCTCCTCCATCGCCGCTGGCGCGAGGAGCAGGTGTTGGAAGCCATCCGCGAGGGCGTCGGCACCATTCAGTCCATCGTGCCGGTGATCTATCCGACCATCGACCGCAAGCTGACCAGCGCCGCTGCGCTTTCGGTGCAAGCCCACGTCGAGCATCTCATCGCTCGCGGTCTCGTGACCTGCGACGGCGATCCGACTTGGGACCGCCAGCTTTCTCCTGCTTAGCGCGCCGCGTTTCGCGGGCATCCTCGGCCGTCGGCATGGTGGCATCGACGCGCGCCTGGATCTCCTTGGTGAGCTCGCGCACGCCTTCGGCGTTCGCGCCCATGTCGGCGCGACCGAAGCGCGACGCCGAGCGGATGTCAACGCGTGCGCTCTCCCCGTCACCAACGACGCGGACTGCAACATCCTCGTAAAGACCCATCACGAGCGTACGGTCCACGGCCTCGATGGCGCCGGGCGTCCCCGCCTCAGGATCCGGCGGGTCCTCGCGCACGATCTCCATCTTGAGCCGTTTGACCGCGTCGACGACGAGCGCGTAGGCCTCCTCGCTCGGGCGATCGATGCGCATAGGCCGGATGTCGGGATAAGCGAGCTTCTGCGCCTCGGCCGAGCGCGCACGATAACCGACATCGTTGTCGCCCGGCCCTCGCAGCTTTGCCACGGCAAGGAACGCCGGCGGATTTTGGAAGTCGGTCGTGACATCGTTGATCAGCGGATAATCGCGCAACCACATGGCGAACACCACGGGCACGGCGATGAGTCCGAGGCTGAGGCATACCGCGAACAACACCCGCGCCGTTCCCGGACGGCCCGTGCGCCAGATGATCAGCGCCGCAACCGCTGCGCACGCGATCGAAAGCACGGCAACGCCCATCGCCACCGCCGCGAGGTTGTAGGCGACCGGCGTCGGCATTCCGAACAGCCGGAACAGGAACGCCGCCGTAACGAGGAGGCCGAACGCGAACAACGCCGCACGCGTGGCCCAGCGGCTCGTGGCCGGTTCTCTCTCGGGAATGGCGAGCATGGACCTCGAAAACCTTGCCTGTCGGGGGGACTCGCCGGAGGATAGCCGGAAAATCCGACCAAATGTAGCGCCTGCCTGCGAAGGCCGACGTCTAGAGTGGGCTTCGGCGGCGAGGAGGACCGATGTCCGCAATGCTGAGAGCCACACGGGCCCGTTTCCCTGGCGCCGCGTCGCTGATGATCCTGGCGGCGCCAGCCCCCGCTGCGGCCGAGATGGCCGCCGCCCCAGCCACAAAACCCGCACTCACCATCGGCATCGTCGACTTCGCGGAAATACCGGGCCTCGCGCCGCCTCCGCCACGAGCGCCCCGCGAGCCCGCCTGGCGCACGACCTTCGGCTCCGAGCGCACGAGCGAGCCCACGGTCAAGATCAACAGCGAAAGCTTAGCTCCCCTGGCCGACGTCGACGCCGTGCTGATCCAGGGCGTCAAGGCGGACGCGCGGCTGCGCCGCCTCTTTCCACCGCGGACATGGCGGCTGATCGTGTCGCGCCGGCTGCTGTCACCCACGGACCCCGTCGGATTCCGCACCGTGCGCTCGGATATGCCGCCCACGACGGCTATCGCCGTCAAGGCACGATCCGACTTGCGCATCACGGCGCGCGCACTGAGCCTCAGCCTCGATAAGCCCGGCATCGAGCGCTCAGCGAGCGATCCCGAATCCGCCGCGACAGCCGTCCGCCTCATCGATCCCATCGGACGCACGCTGTGGCTCGTCTCGCTCGCGCTTCCTGCTTCGTGCGGCGCCGGCGGAGGCATCTGCCCTGCCCGCACGACGCTCGAAGCTTGGCGCCGGGAGCGGCTCGCGAGCGACGAGCCGACGCTCGTCGGCGGACGCGTGATGCGCGAAGCCTCCGCCCACGTATCTACGGACGACGATCGGCCTCCCGGCGCATCGTGCATCTACACGGTCGAATCCGATATCCCCTGGACCGATTCACCCACTCGAAAAAATCCTTCTGATTCACCAGAGGGTTGTATCTCCGTGATCCAACTCGGCGGCTGAGCATAACAGCGCGCCTGCGCAGGTCCGTCGCAGGTAGAAATAACGCGAAGAGACCCGATATAATGCCCGCCGCAACGAGACTTGCCGGAGCGAGCGGATTCCTCCCCATGGCTTTTCGATTGAAGATCGACGAACCGATAGCAAAAGGCTTCCGCCGCATCGGGGTTGAGCAGATCGACCGCGCACGTCGTCAGCTCGCCTCCGCGACCGATCCCGCCACGGAGATCCACGAGGCCCGGAAAGCCATCAAGCGCATCCGCGCCCTGTTGCGCCTGGGGCGCGAGGGCCTGGGAGATGAGGTCTTCCGCAACGAGAACACCGCGTTCCGCTCGATAGCCGCCTCCCTGGCCTCCGCCCGCGACGACCACGTGCTGCTGCAAACCTTGGCGAAGCTCGCAGCCGAGGAGCCTGGCAACGGAACCGAGCCGGCGCTAGACAGCCTCAAGACTGCGATTCTGAACGTCCGAGCCCGTGCTTCCGACGGCGAGGACTCGGATGACGGCCGTACCGAGGCAGACGCGGGCCTCGAACAGGCCCGGCGCAGATTCCGCAAGCTGAAGCTCGAACCCGACAGCTTCGCGACGCTGGAGCGTGGCTTTGTCCGCAACTACAGAAAAGCCATGGCCTGCGGCGAAGCGGCCTACGCTGTAGAAACGGACGACGCATTCCACGAATGGCGCAAGTGCGTGCAAACCTTCTGGCGGCATCTCGTGCTTTTCTCGCGCGCTTGGCCGTCACTTTTCCAGGCGCATATCGAAGCCACCCGCGAGTTGTCACAGATCCTTGGCGACGATCATGACCTCGCGCTTCTGCGGCAGAAGCTCGCCGAGCTGGCAGGCGTCGTCTCTCCTCACGACGCGGAAACGATCGACACGCTGATTAGCGCCCGCCAAGCCGGCCTGCGACGAGCTGCAAGACCACGCGGTGAAATCATTTTCGCTGAGCGGCCGAAAGCGATCGGGCGGCGCATAGCAGCCGTATGGGAGGGTGCGGTGAAGCTCCGCCACGCTGACGCCCACGACGAGGCACCCGACGCCGAGCTTCTGCGGCCCCAAGAGCAGGTCGAGCAGCGCGGTTGAGGAGATACAAAAATGCGCTAGGACGTGCGCCAGAATGCAATCGGAAGCTAAAGAGACAATGCTGACCAAAGCAGACGAAACCACGAGGCCCGACCGCAGCCACTGGCCCCAGGCCCATCCCGATGTCCAGCACGGACGCGTGGGCGTTCTGCTGCTCAACCTCGGCACGCCGGATGGTACCGACTATTGGTCGATGCGCCGCTACCTAAAGGAGTTCCTCTCGGACGAGCGCGTCATCGAAGAGCCGAAGTGGAAATGGTGGCCGATCCTGAACCTGATCATCCTGACCGTGCGGCCGGGCCGCAAGGGACGCGATTACGCAACGATCTGGAACAACGAGCGCGACGAAGGCCCTCTCAAGACCATCACGCGCTCGCAGGCCGACAAGCTCGCCGAGCGGCTCGCCGCGCATCCGAACGTGGTCGTCGATTGGGCCATGCGCTACGCCAACCCGACCACCGAGAGCCGCATTCAGGCGCTTTTCGAGGCCGGCTGCGACCGCATTCTGCTAATGCCGCTCTATCCACAATACGCCGCCGCAACGACCGCAACCGCCGCCGACCATGCCTTCCGCGCCCTCATGAAGATGCGCTGGCAACCCGCCGTCCGGGTTGCGCCGCCCTACCACGACGATCCGGTTTACATCGACCGCTTGGCGGCCTCGATGCGTCGCAGCCTCGACGCCCTTGATTTCGAGCCCGAGCGCATCATCGCCACCTTCCACGGCATGCCGGAGAAGTACTTCGCCAAGGGAGACCCTTACCACTGCCAGTGCCAGAAAACGTCCCGCCTGCTACGCGAAAAGCTCGGCTGGCCAGAGGACCGCTGGCTGACCACGTTCCAGTCGCGCTTCGGCAACGATCCGTGGCTGCAGCCCTACACCGACAAGACGGTGGAGCGCTTGGCCGCGGAAGGCGTGAAGCGCCTCGCACTCGTGGCGCCGGGCTTCTCGGCCGATTGCCTCGAGACGCTCGAGGAGCTCGACGGCGAGAACCGCCACATCTTCGAAGGCGGCGGAGGGGAGAAGTTCGCCTACCTGCCGGCTCTGAATGACAGTGACGCGGGCGTTGACGTTATCGAGGCCGTCGTGCGCCGCGAGCTCTCGGGCTGGATCTGACACCTCGTCGAGTTGTCGTTCAAACCCACTGTTCCCAAAGGAGCAGTGGGTAAGCATGGATTTACGTCATCACTGACCACGCCCTGAAACGCGCATAGTTTCGGGCTAGCAAAGACGTGCTCTGACAATTCGCATTTCGGTCGGGAAAGGAAACGCATCCATGTTGGGCTTCGAGGCCTTCGGGCTGATCTTGATCGTGCTCGCGGCCGCCGTGCTGTGGTCGACAGTCAAGGTAGTGCCGCAGGGCTATCACTACACGGTCGAGAGCTTCGGCCGCTTTACGCGCACGCTAACGCCGGGTTTGCATTTCCTTGTTCCCATGGTCGAGCGGGTCGGCCATCACGTCAACGTCAAGGAGCAGGTGATCGACATCCCGAGCCAGGACGTCATCACGCGTGACAACGCCATGGTACGCGTCGACGGCGTCGCCTTCTTCCAGGTTCTCAACGCTGCCAAGTCGGCCTACGAGGTCGACAACCTCGAGCACGCCATCGTCAATCTGACCATGACCAACATCCGTACCGTCATGGGCTCGATGGACCTCGACGACCTGCTCTCCAACCGCGACAAGATCAACGCCCAGCTCCTCACCGTCGTCGACCAAGCGACGGAGTCTTGGGGCGTCAAGGTCACGCGCATCGAGATCAAGGATATCGCCCCGCCACGCGACCTGATCGACGCTATGGCGCGGCAGATGAAGGCCGAGCGAGAGAAGCGCGCACAGATCCTCGAAAGCGAGGGCCTCCGTGCCGCCGCGATCCTGAAGGCCGAAGGCGAAAAGCAGGCCGTGGTGCTCGAGGCCGAGGGCCGGCGCGAAGCGGCATACAGGGATGCTGAGGCCCGCGAGCGCGAGGCCGAGGCAGAAGCCAAGGCGACCGCAGTTGTCTCCGACGCCATTGCCAAGGGTAACGTGCAGGCGATCAACTACTTCGTCGCCAACAACTACGTGAAGGCGCTCGAGGAGTTGGCCAAGGCCCCGAACCAAAAGATCATCATGATGCCGCTCGAGGCGTCATCGGTGATCGGCTCGCTTGCCGGCCTGGCACAGATCACGGGCGAGGCCTTCGGGCCCAAGCCATCCCAGCCGCCCACGCCGACGGGCCGTGGTGGCAGCGTTCCCTCGTCCCGGGGCTAATTGTGCAGCGGCCGCCCGAGTCCGTATAATCGCTCGGGCGGCTTAGACGGCCCTCGAACAGCAGGCTCCGCCAATGACCACCCTGACCGATTTTCTCTACAGCCTCGGCCCATGGAACTGGGTCATCTTCGGCGTGCTCCTGATGGTGCTGGAGACCATCATTCCCGGCGTCTATTTCGCCTGGTTCGGCATCTCGGCCGTCATCGTCGGCGCGCTCGTGTTCGCAACCGGCGAGGCCCTGAGTCAACCGTGGCAACTCGTGCTATTCGCCACTATCTCCGTCTTGACCGTCCTGGCAGTCCGCCGCTTCGCCAACCTACAAGGTGTCGAAAGCGAGGACCGCGACCTGAACCAGCGCAGCGCCCAATATTTCGGACGCATCGTCGTGGTCGAGGATGCGATCTCGGGCGGCCGCGGCCGCGTGCGCGTCGGCGACACGCTCTGGCCCGCCTCGGGTGCCGACGCACCGAAGGGCGCCCGCGTGCGTATCACCGGAGCCCACGGCACCGTTTTCACCGTCGAGCCCATCGCCGAATAACGCCCGCAAAGCTATTCGATGTTCTGCACCTGCTCGCGCAGCTGGTCGATCACGACCTTGAGCGCCAGGCCGGCGCGCGCGATCTCCTGATCGCTGGCCTTGGACGTCAGCGTGTTGGCCTCGCGATTGAACTCCTGCGCCAGGAAGTCGAGCTTGCGCCCGACAGTTCCCTCCTCGGCGAGCAAGGCACGCGCCGCCTCCACGTGCGCCTTGAGCCGCTTGAGTTCCTCCTCGACATCCGCGCGCGTCGCGAGCAGCACGGCCTCCTGGTGCAGCCGCACCGGATCGAGCCCCTGCCCCGTATCGACGAGACGCGCCACCTGTTCGGCTAGCCGCACCCGAATGGCCTCCACAGACCGCGACGGCGCCGCTTCGACGATACCCGCAAGGCGCGCAATCTCGTCGATCTGAGCGGCCAAAACCTGCTTGAGACGCAAGCCCTCGTTGCGGCGCGCCTCTGTGAGCCCCGAAAGCGCCGTCTCGAGCCCTGCCAGCACGGCAGCATGCTCGGCCGCCTGCGTCTCCTCATCGTCGGCATCGTCGGCGATATCGAGCACGCCCTTGAGCGACAACAGCGCTTCGACGCGCGGCTTCTCCGCTCCGATCTCCGTGCTGAGACGCGTCGCGATGGCAAGCACGCGGTCAAGCGCCGCCTGGTTGAGACGCACCTCGCCCGAGCGTGTGCGCCGCTGCACGTTCAGGCTGACGTTGACGCTGCCGCGCGAGATGGTCTTCGCGATGCGATCGCGCACCTTGGGCTCCAGAGCCTCGAAGCCGGGCGGCAGACGCAGTCGGACGTCGAGCCCGCGATTGTTGACGCTGCGCAGCTCCCAGTGCCACGCGGTGCCATCGAGGGCGCCGTCGCTGCGGGCGAACCCGGTCATGCTTTGCAGAGTCATGAAATGGCCTTCTGTCGGGCTGGGGAGCATGGAAGCTCTGTTTGCGCGACAGAGGTACGCGGCGGCAGCGACCCCTGCAAGACCTGCCTGCGCCTTATCTTTTGGGTTTCCTTACCGGCGGCGGAATGCTCGATGCGGCAGCCGTCGCCGCCGCAGCGGAACCGCCCTCGGATTCGGTCGCCGCAACCGGCTGTGCCTTCGCAGCGGTATCCTCCTCGGCCGGCGGATTTGGCAGCTCCGTCACCGGGTTGGCCGCAGGTTGCGCGCCGCCCTCAGGCGCGTTCTCGTCTTGGCGCGCGCGCATCTCCCGCTCGTACTTGCGCCAGTTGACGACGGCCGCGTTGTGCTCTTTCAGCGTTGCCGAGAAGATGTGGCCGCCCGTGCCGTCAGCCACGAAGAACAGCTCTCCATGCTCTGAAGGATTGAGCGCAGCCTCCAGCGCCGGACGACCCGGGTTGCAGATCGGCGTCGGCGGCAGCCCCCGGATCTGATAGGTGTTGTGCGCGTTCTTGGCGTCCTTCTCCGATTGCAGGATCGGCTTTCCCCACTGCACGCCGCCGCCATGGACGCCGTAAAGGATCGTCGGATCGGACTGCAGCGGCATCCCCTTGCGGAGGCGGTTCACGAACACGCCGGCAATGCGCTCGCGCTCGTCCGCGCGCCCGGTTTCCTTCTCGATGATCGAGGCCAGCACGACAGCCTCCTCGGGCGTGCTGAAGGGCAGCTCCTTGCTGCGCCGCTCCCACGCCCGCGCCAGCATCTGCGACTGCTTGAGTTGCATACGCTCGATCAGTTCCTGGCGCGGCATTCCCTTCTCGATGCTGTAGGTCTCCGGCAAAAGCGAGCCTTCCGCCGGAATCTGCGTGATCTCTCCGGTGAGGTTCTCCTCGTCCTTGAGCCGCTCGACGATCTGCTGGCTCGTGAGGCCTTCCGGAACGGTGACCTTGTACTGAACCGACTTGCCATCGGAGAGGATCTCGATCACCTCGCGGATCGAGACGCCGGGCTTGAACAGGTATTCGCCGTGCTTGAGCGACACCTCGCCGGGGCGCATGCGGCTCTGCACGAGGTAGTTGACCATGAAGGCCCAGCGGCTCGAGACGACGCCTTCCTCTTCGAGTTCGTCGGCAATCTTGTTCGAGCTTGTGCCCTTCGGGATGACGACGGTCTGCGTGACGGCGAGCGGCCCGGTCTTGTTGTAGAGATGGCCCACGAGCAGCGTCAGCGCACCGGCCGAAACCATCGTGACGAGCAGGACGGTCAGAATACCGCTCACGACACGCGCGAAGCCGGACATGACGCGCGACTCCCGGCGCTGGCGCACACCATGCGGGCGCGGCGGCGCGCGGCCGGGCTCGAGTGCCTCGGCAGGGCTCCTCGGCCGGACGCCCTCGCGCCGCGACAGCGTAGGCGGCGAATCCCGACGCACTCTTGTCATCGACCAGCTCCCGTCTCGCATTACTTCGGCCGCGCGTCCCCGGACGCGGCTCGAAGGCGCCCGCTGTCACGCGGGCGACGTGATCAAGCGATTGTGGCAAAACCCCGGCTGACGCTGCCCCCTGCCAGGCAACGCCGCACCGAGTGATGAAGCGGCGGGTCCATACTATGACCCCGCCACGCCGCTGGGATAAGGCTATTTTGTCGGAGGCGGACTGGCTAGCGCTTTCGCAACCCCATCCAAAGGCCGGAGCAGATTGCACCCGGCCGAAGCAAGTTTATGCGACTTTGCGCAGTACGAGCGACGCGTTGGTGCCGCCAAAGCCGAACGAATTGGAAAGCACGGTATTGATCTCGCGCTTGCGTGGCTTGAGCGGGACGAGATCGATCGCCGTCTCGACCGACGGATTGACGAGGTTCAACGTCGCCGGCGCCACCTGATCGCGGATGGCGAGAATCGAGAACACCGCCTCCACGGCGCCGGCGGCCCCAAGCAGGTGCCCGATCGACGACTTGGTCGAAGACATCGAGAGCTTCGCCTGCGTGTTGCCAAACAGGCGCTCGACGGCGCCGAGCTCGATCTCGTCGCCCATGGGCGTCGAGGTGCCGTGTGCGTTGATGTAGTCGATGTCGCTCGGCGAAGCGCTGGCGCTCTTCAGCGCCGCACGCATGCATCTAAAGGCACCATCGCCCGTCTCGGACGGCGCCGTGATGTGATACGCGTCGCCCGACATGCCGTAGCCGATCACCTCGGCGTAGATCTTGGCGCCGCGCGCCTTCGCATGCTCATAGCTCTCGAGCACGACGACGCCCGCACCCTCGCCCATGACGAAGCCATCGCGATCCTTGTCATAGGGGCGGGAGGCTTCCGTCGGGCGATCGTTGAAGCCCGTCGAAAGAGCGCGGCAGGCAACGAAGCCCGCCATGCCGATACGGCAAACGGAGCTTTCCGTTCCGCCTGCGACCATCACCTCAGCGTCGCCGAGCGCCACGATGCGCGCCGCATCGCCGATGGCGTGCGTGCCCGTGGAGCAGGCCGTGACGACGGCGCTGTTCGGCCCCTTGAGCTGATGCTTGATGGAAACGTAGCCACCCGCGAGATTGATCAGACGACCGGGAATGAAGAACGGCGAAACGCGCCGCGGCCCCTTCTCCTTGAGCAGGAGCGAGGTGTCGGCGATGCCCGAAAGCCCGCCGATGCCGGAGCCGATCATGACGCCGGTCTCTTCCTGCTTCTCCGTCGTATCGGCCTTCCAGCCGGCGTCCGCGAGCGCCTGGTCGGCGGCGGCAACAGCATAGATGATGAAGTCGTCGACCTTGCGCTGCTCCTTGGGCTCCATCCAGTCGTCTGGATTGAACTTGCCCTCGTCGGTCGCCCCGCGCGGCACGAAATTCGCGATCTGGCACGAGAGGTCGGACGCGTCGAACTCCTCGATGCGCCGTGCCCCACTCTTGCCGGCAAGAAGGTTTTGCCAGGATGCCTCGACCCCGCATCCGACAGGGGTCACAAGTCCAAGTCCGGTGATAACGACGCGGCGCAGGGATTTCATGTCGCTTCCATCGATCCGTGAAAGATGCCCTTCGATGCCCCGCTGGTCCTTGCACCCCAAGCGTTGCGGGTTTTTCGTCTGAAGGGCAGAGAGCGGATCGCCGGAAGGCCCCCCGTTTCCGCTCCCTCCCAGTCAGACAGTAACTATATCCCGCCGCACTGGAAGCCCGAAACGCGAGCCCCGCCGCTCCTGCTGAGACGGGGCCATTCGGGCAGCGCGCAGGAAACAACGGTCCGAAAACGAAGGCACCGCTACTGCGCAGCGGCGTCATGCGCCGCCGCGGTGCCGATCGGACCGCTCAAGCCGTTACGCAGCCGTGGCGTTCTTCTCGAGAAACTTCACAGCATCGCCGACCGTCAGAATGTGCTCGGCGGCATCGTCCGGGATCTCGCACCCGAACTCCTCCTCGAACGCCATAACCAGTTCGACCGTATCAAGGCTGTCGGCGCCGAGATCGTCGATGAAGCTGGCGTTCTCGGTGACCTTGTCGGCCTCCACGCCAAGATGCTCAACCACGATCTTCTTCACGCGCTCTGCAACATCGCTCATCGTCTTCCCTCGTCCTGTCCCTGCTCTATCTTCTGATTGAGGTTGCTATCGTCTTCTTCTCGGGTCCCGTCGTCCACCGGGGCGCTGCAGAAGTCAACATCCTGTCTCGTTCCAGGTGCTGGCGGCGCCATCGAGAAGTCTCCCGGACGACAGCGCGTGAGCGTTGATCGTTAGGGCTTTTCCTAGAGCTGCGCAGCAAAAAAACGAGGCTCGTTAACACATCTCCTGAAGCTTGGCCAGCGCCGCACCCCCCTCGCAAGGGCCCACTACCGGAGCGACACATTGCCCCCGGTACGCGGTTGTCCGTAGCTGGCCGCGCTTAACCAAACATGGTCTCAGACCATCGCCATACCGCCGTTCACGTGCAGCGTCTGCCCAGTCATGTAGCCGGCTTCCTGGCTCGCCAGGTAAAGCGCTGCCGCGGCAATATCTTCCGGCGTTCCAAAGCGCTGCGCCGGGATGTGCTGCGAGATCTCGGCCTTCTGTTTGTCGTTCAGAACGTCGGTCATGGCCGTCGAGATAAACCCCGGCGCGATGCAGTTGGCGGTGATGCCACGGTTGGCCACTTCGCGCGCGAGCGACTTGGTCATGCCGATCATGCCGGCCTTGGAGGCCGCGTAGTTGCCCTGACCGGGGTTGCCGATGATGCCGGATACCGACGACACGTTGATGATGCGGCCGTAGCCGGTCTTCGAGCGCAGCATGTGCCGCGTCGCAGCGCGCATCAGCTGGAAGGTCGAGGTCAGGTTGACGGCGATGACGTCGTCCCACTGCTCGTCCTTCATGACCATGAACAGGTTGTCCTTGGTGAGGCCCGCGTTGTTGACCAGGATGTCGACGCGGCCGAGCTTGGCCGAAGCCTCGTCGATCAGCTTGCCGACGGCGGCCCGATCGGAGAGATCGCACGGCACCACATGCACGCGCTCGCCGAGATCCTTGGCCAGCGCCTCGAGCTTGTCGACCTGGCGCCCGGAGATCGCGACCTCGGCACCCGCCGCGTGGAACGCACGCGCGATGCCCTCGCCGATGCCGCCGGTCGCGCCGGTGACAAGAGCCTTCTTGCCGGTCAAGTCGAACATGATCTGAGGTCCTTTTCTCAGTAAGAAATGATGTGACGAGGTCAGGCGAGCTTCGGAGCCGCGGCCTCGATGTCCTCCGGCGTGCCGAGGCTCATCGCCTCGAGTGACTTCTCGATGCGCTTGGCGAGGCCAGCCAAAACCTTGCCGGACCCTAGCTCGAACACGTCGGTGACGCCGTTCCCGGCGAGATAGCCAACACATTCGCGCCAGCGCACGGTGCCCGTCACCTGCTCGACGAGCAGGCGGCGAATCTCATTCGGATCGGTCACCGCGCTTGCGATCACGTTGGCGACGACCGGTACCACCGGCACGCTGATGGTGACGTTCGCGAGCGCCTCGGCCATGGCATCGGCCGCCGGCTGCATCAGCGCGCAATGGAACGGCGCCGACACCGGTAGCGGCACGGCGCGGCGCACGCCATGCGCCTTGCCGACTTCGGCCACGCGATCGATCGCGGACTTGGCGCCCGACAGCACGACCTGCGTCGGCTCGTTATCGTTGGCGACCTGGCACACTTCGCCTTGCGCCGCTTCAGCGGCAACCTTCTCGGCCACATCGAGGCCAACGCCGAGCAGCGCCACCATCGCGCCCTGCCCGACCGGCACGGCCGCCTGCATCGCCTGCCCGCGCAACTTCAGAAGGCGCGCCGCATCCGCAAGCGAGAACGCGCCGGCAGCGGCCAGCGCGGAATACTCGCCGAGCGAATGCCCCGCCACGAACTTCGCGCTTTCGGCAAGCTTGACGCCCTTCTCGCGCTCGAGCACACGCACGACCGCCATCGAGACCGCCATCAGCGCCGGCTGCGCGTTCTCTGTCAGCGTCAGCGTCTCCTTGGGGCCGTCCCACATGATGGCCGAGAGCTTCTGGCCAAGCGCATCATCGACCTCGTCGAACACCTCACGCGCCGCCGGGAATGTCTCCGCCAGCGCGCGTCCCATGCCGACGTCCTGACTGCCCTGTCCGGGAAATACGAATGCGCGTGCCACGCCCGCTCCTCTTGGTTCCTGTCTTTACGATTGCTGGCGAAGATGCCGGCCGGCGTCGGGCGCGCAGCCCGCATGACAGGTTGTCATCATTCCGGGCGCTTTCGACATGTTGGCCCCGCGCTTGTCAAGGCCTGCGGTAACAGAAGCGGGGATGGCGCGTTAGGTTGCCGTAGCGAGGGGCCTGCGCGGCCCGCCATTCATCGTTGATGGAGAGGTCGATGAGGATCCCGATCGAGCACCTGCGCCAGACCGGCGTCCTTCAGCACGCAATCATTTTCGCCGTCGTCGTTGCGGGCCTCGCGATTCTCGATTGGTATACAGGCAGTCCGTATTGGGTTCATTGGGTTTTCTTGGGCTGGGGCGCAGGTGTCGCATTCCATGCTTGGCTGGCCCTGCGGCACTAGGAGCGGCGCCCTGCGCGCCTTGGGAGGGGGCGCGACCGGCGACATCATGGGGAGACGCGGACGCATGGTCTGGGTTCTCGGGGGGCTCGTCGTCCTGGTGCTGGCTTATATCGCCGCCTGGCAGTGGGACCTGCTGCCGCGCCAGGTAATCGCCACCGGCACCGTTGAGACGCGCGACGGCAAGACATTGAAAACGCGTCAGTATTACCGGACTTCGCGGGACACCACGCACAAGTCGCCCGCCCCCGGCCCGGAACGGAAGGTCGCGGTCTGGGAGGTGCAGCTTCCGAGCGGCCGCTGGGTCGACTGCAACGGCGACGATTGCCTCGCCGCCTACGATAGGACGCTGAAATAGCGCGCTCCCTCTTGCCCGCCGTCGGATTTCCCGTATAAGTCGCGCCGTCACGCGCTTCGGTTGGAGGCTGAACGGGGCCGCGGAGCTATTCCTAGCTCGGCGGCAAGGTTGTTTGGGACACTCTCGTCTCCCGCATCTGTCCCCCGGTGTCTCCGCTCTTTGGGTGCCTTTGGGCCTTCAGGGCCCATAAGGGGCTTTGCGCCGAAGCCATGTGTCCCGCGAGCCGACGCCCGCGGAAACCTCGAAATGGAAAGGCCACACATGCCGCTATACGAGCATGTCTTCCTGGCTCGCCAGGACGTATCACAACAGCAGGTCGAAGCCCTGACGAAGGAGTACTCCGACGTCATCACCGAGGGCGGTGGCAAGGTCACCAAGACCGAGTACTGGGGCCTCAAGGGCCTCGCCTACAAGATCAAGAAGAGCCGCAAGGCGCACTACTCGCTGCTCAACATCGAAGCCCCCGCCGCGGCGGTCGCCGAGATGGAGCGCCGCATGGGCCTTTCGACGGACGTCATCCGCTTCCTGACGCTGCGCGTCGAGGAGCTCGAGACCGAGCCGTCGGTCCAGATGCGCAAGCAGGACCGCGACGAGCGCGGCGATCGCGGCGGCTTCCGCGGTGGCGATCGTGGCGGCTTCCGCGGTGGTGATCGTGGCGGCTTCCGCGGTGGCGAAGGCGGCTCGACGTTCCGTGCCCGCCCCCCGCGCGAGGGCGGTGATTCGCGTCCCCCGCGTGATGGCGATCGCGGCCCGCGTCCGCCGCGCAGAGATAGCAAGCCGGAAGGATCGGAGGGCTGATCATGGCAGAGATTCAAGAGATCGCCGCACGCCGGCCGTTCCACCGTCGCCGCAAGACCTGCCCGTTCTCGGGCGATCAGGCGCCGAAGATCGATTACAAGGACGTGCGCACGCTCGGCCGCTACATCTCCGAGCGCGGCAAGATCGTGCCGTCGCGCATCACGGCCGTATCGGCGAAGAAGCAGCGTGAGCTGGCCCGCGCCATCAAGCGCGCCCGCTTCCTGGGTCTTCTGCCCTACGTGCTGAAGTAAGAGACACGTAAAACGCCCCGCCGGGCTGAGCCAAGCTCAGCCCGGCGGAAATTTTTGAGGTTGGATGAGCGGCGCAAGCCTCCCTCACCCTAACCGCATCGGATGCGGGACAGCTGAGAGCATGAGAGCACCCTTACTGGCAGGAATAGGCCTCGGATTGGTTGCGGCGGTGGTGTTCGCCTCCGCGACCACGGGCTCGTTGCTGGTCCGCTTCATCCTCATGTTCATTACGCCGATGCCCATCGCGCTCGCCGGCCTGGGCTGGGGCTGGCGTTCCGCCGTGGTCGCGGTCGCAGCCGGCGCAGGTCTGATTCTCGTCCTCACGAGCCCCCTCGTCGCCGTTGCGTTCGCCGTGACCCAGGGCGTGCCGATGGCTGTCTTGACCTACCTCGCGCTGTTGAGCCGTCCTCTATCCGAGAGCGATACCTCATCACCCAACGCGCAACCTGCCTCCCTGGAGTGGTACCCGCCCGGCCGGCTCGTCATCTGGGCGGCCGTGATGTCGGGCCTCATCGCCGTCGCCATGCTGCTGATGATGGCGGGCGACATGGAGACGCTCCGCAAGTCGCTCGCCGACTTCATGAAGGCCGCGATCGAAAGCGGCCTGCCGCGCCCTGAAGGTGCTCCCGCACTCAGCGACGCCGAGCTTGCGGCCCTGTCCGAGGTCACGCTCAGCGTGCTGCCGGCAGCCTTCGCCACCTCCTGGATGGGCAGCCTCCTGTTCAACCTCTGGGTCTCCGGCCGTGTGACGCTGGCCTCGGGTCAACTCGGCCGGCCCTGGCCTGATCTCGCCGCCCTCACCTATCCGACCGGCACCGCGCTTGGCTTCGGCATCATGCTGGTGGCGACCATGCTCACCGGCTACGCCGGGGTCGCCGCGTCCGCCTTCGCCGGCGGGTTCTTCGTAGCCTACGTCCTGCTCGGCCTCGCCGTCATTCACTACACGACCCGCGGACAGCCGTGGCGCCTCTTCGCGCTGTGGGCGCTCTACGGCTTCCTGCTCGTCGGCAACGTCTGGGCCGCCATCGTCGTCGCCATGCTCGGCCTCGCCGAAGCGATCCTTCAACTCCGCGCACGCATGCCGGCGCCACCCGCGCCTCCGGCTCAACCCAATTCTTGAATATCGTCAAAGGAGATATCCCAATGCAGGTTATTCTACTCGAGCGTATCGGCAGCCTCGGCCAGATGGGCGACGTCGTGAACGTCAAGAACGGCTACGCCCGTAACTTCCTCCTGCCACAGAAGAAGGCGCTGCGCGCAACCAAGGAGAACCTCGCCCACTTCGATACCCAGCGCGCCCAGCTCGAGGCCAACAACCTCGAGCGTCGCCAGGAAGCGCAGGACGTCGCCACCAAGCTCGAAGGCCAGATTTTCAAGGCTATCCGCTCGGCCGGCGACACGGGCCAGCTCTACGGCTCGGTTTCGACGCGCGATATCGCTGATGCCGTCACGGCCGGCGGCTTCACGATCGAGCGCCGCCAGGTCGTCCTCGAGCGTCCGATCAAGACCCTCGGCCTTCACGACACGAAGGTCCAGCTCCACCCGGAGGTCATCGTCAGGGTGGTGCTGAACGTCGCCCGCTCCGACGAGGAGGCCGAGCGTCAGGCCCGCGGCGAGGACGTCACCGTGGTCAAGGAAGAGGCTCTCGAGATCGAGACCTTCAACCCGGATGCCGTCTTCGAGGAAGGCGCCGCTCCGGAGCAAGAGGACGAAGGCGAAGCCAAGGCGGACTGACACCGCTTACTGATTAAAATCAAAGCAACTAGTCGCAACGGCGGCCCGAAGCTTAGGCTTGGGTCGCCGTTTTTGTTGCGGTACTCTCGAAATTGCTGACGGGGCTTCCTATACCTTTGTTGGCACACGGAAATCTCATGCCCCGGGGAGGCACACAGCAAGGGGTCAGCCCATGCTCAAACCGCTATCTATCCTGCTATCGAACGTCGTCCGCAGTGGCGACCTCACGGTCATCGATCCCAAAGGGACTACCCACCGCTTCGGCGACGGCAGCGAGCCCTCGGTCCGCATCGAGATTGCCGACCGCCGGCTCGAATGGCACCTCGTCCTCGACCCCGAGATGGCCGCCGGCGAAGGTTACATGAAGGGTCGCCTGAGGGTGACCCAGGGCAACATCTACGACTTTATCGCGCTTACGATGAGAAACATGGCGCAGCGGCCGTTACCGCTTTACGCCCAGTGGCTCGCCAAGGCCCGCAACGTGCTGCGCCCGCTCCTGCAGTACAATCCCGCGTCCCGCGCCAAGCGCAACGTCCGCCACCACTACGATATTGATCCGAGGATCTACGATCTGTTCCTCGATCCGGACCGCCAGTACTCCTGCGCCTACTTCGAAGATCCCGGCATGAGCCTCGCGGAGGCCCAGGCCGCCAAGAAGCGGCACATCGCAGCCAAGCTCGCGCTCGAGCCCGGCAAGCGCGTGCTCGATATCGGCTGCGGCTGGGGCGGCCTCGGGCTCTATCTCGCGAGCGCTACCGGCGCCGATGTCACCGGCATCACGCTCTCCGAGGAGCAGTTCAAGATTGCCCGTGAGCGGGCCGATGCGGCCAAGTCCACCAATCGCCCGAACTTCGAGATCTGTGACTACCGCGTCGCCAAGGGCCCGTTCGACCGCATCGTCTCGGTCGGCATGTTCGAGCACGTGGGTCTGCCCCACTACCGCGCCTTCTTCAGCGCCGTAGCGCGCCTCCTAGCCCCGGACGGGACGGCGCTGATCCACACCATCGGACGCACCGACCGGCCGGCCGCCACCAACCCATTCATTGCCCGCTACATCTTCCCGGGCGGCTACATCCCCGCGCTCTCCGAGATCATGAAGGCGGTCGAAGCCTCCGGCCTGGTCCTGACGGACGTCGAGGTGCTGCGGCTCCACTATGCCGAGACGCTGCTCGCCTGGCGCCGCCGCTTCCTGGCTAACCGGCCCCAGGCCGTGGCCATTGCGGGCGAAGAGTTCTGCCGCATGTGGGAGTTCTATCTGGCAGGCTCGGAAGCAGCGTTCCGCGAGCAGAACTTCGTGGTCTTCCAGGTGCAGCTTGGCCGGCGCATCGATACGCTGCCGATCACGCGTGATTACATCGCGGCGAAGGAGCACGAGCTGCCCTTGGCACGTCCGGACGGAGATCGGCCGCAAGGCATCGCAGCGGGACGTTGAGCTTCAGAACCCGCCGAAGAACGAGCCGAGGAAGTCGTCGTTGGCGGAGGTCGCAGTTTTGCGCGAGCTCTCCTTGCTGGGGCGTGCTTCCAGCGCCGCCTTGTTCGGCACCACCGGCGCCAAGTGATCGCGGCCCTTCGCGATCTGCTTCCAATTGCCGTCGAGAGCCTGCGTCACGCGCTTCTCGTGACCGTAGATGTCGCTGTAGGTCTTGAGCGCACCGGCATCGTCCACCCACGCGGTGAAGTAGGCGACGTGCATCGGGATCCGCTTCTCGATCAGCACCTCGTTGTTGAGCGGGCCGCTCTTGGCCAGCTCTGCGACCTTGGCCGCATCCCACCCCCTGTCATGTTCGAGCACGAGCTCGGCCACGCGCAGCGGATTACGCAACCTGAGGCAACCGTGTGAGAGCGTGCGCTGCTTCGAGTTGAACATCCACTTGTCGGGCGTGTCGTGCATGAAGATCGTGTGCTGGCTCGGGAAGGAGAACTTCACCACGCCCATCGCGCTCTTGCGCCCCGGCGGCTGCACCACCTCGTAGTTGCGGATGTCGAGCGAGCGCCAATCCATCTCGCGCCAATCGAGACGGCGCCCCTCCTTGGTCTCGACCTCGAGCCCATACTGCCGCATCAGCCCGCCACCACGCACGAGGCTCGGCCAGATCTCGTGCACCTTGATGCTCTCCGGCACGCGCCACATGGGCCGAAAGGTGATGTCGCGCAGCCGCCGCGTGAAGATCGAGCTCTGCTTGCCGATCTCGCCGACCACGACGCGTTCGCTGTGGATCGTCTCACCGTCCTTGACCACGTCGATCATGTAGGCCGGCACGTTGGCCATCAGATGCAGATCGCCAAGGTCGGCCCACATCCAGCGCCACATCTCCATGTTGGCGCGGATCTTCTTGGCCGCTGCGTTCGGCTTGCCGCCGGTCTTGCCGAGCGCCTCGACGTACTTCTCGCGCAGCCGCTGGAACTGCGGATGCTTGGGATGCGTGCTGACGAGCGCGGCCGCCTTGTCGGGCGCTGCACTGATATCGGCAAGCACCTGAGCGGGGTCGAGAAGTTGCGGCTTGCGATCCAGGTTTGAATTCAACTGCCCGGCCGGATGGATGATGCGCCCGCCGCGGGCGTAGCGCGCGTACTTGAGCACGGTGAGCGAAAGGTCGACGTCTGCCACGGCCTGCGCCTCGGGTTGCAGCTCACCGCCAGCCTTGATCTCGGGCGCTTCAAAATCCGACGCCTCGAGCCCCCAATCCCCGGCCTTGCCGAACTCGCCAATGACGGCGTTCGCGTCCTCGTTGAAGCCGGAGGCCGTCGCCCAAAGCGGCTCGTAGGCGCGCGTGCCATAGAACGCGATCAGCGCCGCGCGCTCTTTCTTCTCGGGATCGGAGCCGTCATCGGCAAGGGAGCTGAGCCGCGCCTTGATCGCAGTGGCAACGGGCGTTGCGGGCGCGACCTCTACGGCCGCCGCTGCGGGCTGGCCATTCCCCTCGCTCGCCGCCTCGCCGGGCTTCGCCGGCTCCCCGCCGGTATCCTTGTCAGCGTCGGCGGCGGACGCCTGATCGGGGGCAGATTGCTCAGGCGTCAGCACGGTCTCGGCCCAGGCCGAACCCGCCGCTCCGACCAGCATGGTCGATACCAACGCCAAGAGAGCAAAGCGACCCATCGCGCATCTCCGCTGTCGTCGTCCGGAGCCGAAAGTTCGAGGCCCGCCCGGACACTAGGCGATTCGACCTCGCGTTCGAGCAGAGTGCCCTCCGTGGTCCTCGAAAAAGCGCGTTCTAGCCCCCACCAACAGACCAACTCGTACTAGCGTTAGGTTGTGGCTGCATTGCGCTTGATCCCGAAGGGAGATTTGCTGAGTGAAACCGGCATTCCGCCTTGCAACGGGGCGCGACCTCCTCTAAATCGCCCGTTTTCCGAAAGTGCGTCCGGTCGAGCGGAATTCGGTTTTCCGGTCGGAGGCACCTTCCCCAACGTGGGTCGAGCCATGACCAAACGCCGAGCGGAAGTGGGCATCATCATGGGCAGCCAGTCCGACTGGCCGGTCATGGAGCAGGCGGCCGCCATCCTCGATGCGCTGGAAGTCCCCTACGAGACCAAGATCGTCTCGGCCCACCGTACGCCCGACCGGCTTGTTTCCTACGCCCGTACGGCGGCCGAGCGCGGTCTCAAGGTGATCATCGCCGGCGCCGGCGGTGCCGCCCATCTGCCCGGCATGACCGCTTCCATGACGCCGCTCCCCGTCCTCGGCGTGCCGATCCCGACCAGGAGCCTCAGTGGCCTCGACAGCCTCTACTCGATCGTGCAGATGCCGGGCGGCATCCCGGTCGGCACGCTGGCCATCGGCGAGGCAGGCGCCAAGAATGCCGGCCTGCTCGCGGCCCAGATCCTGGCCCTTGCGAACCCGGATCTCGCCGCCCGCGTCGCCGCCTACCGCGAGGCGCAGACAGCGGCCGTGGCCGAGGACCCGAAGGGCGAATGACAGCGCTTCCGCCTGGATCGACGATCGGCATCTTGGGCGGCGGCCAACTCGGCCGCATGCTGACTCTCGCCGCCGCCGAGCTAGGCCTCAAGTGCCATATCTATTCGGACGTCCCGGGCGGAGCCTGCGATGTCGCGTGCGCCTCGACCATCGGCCCGTTCGAGGACGCCGAGAAAGTCCGCGCCTTCGCCGAAACCGTCGACGTCGTCACCTACGAGTTCGAGAACGTGCCGCTCAGAGCCGCGGCAGCCGCCGAGGCCGTGGCCCCCGTGCGGCCAGGCCCCAAAGCCCTGGCCGTGGCGCAGGACCGTCTTGAAGAGAAGAACTTTATCGAGGATCTCGGCCTTCCCGTTGCACCGTTCGCCAACGTCGAGGACGACGCTTCCCTCGCCGCCGCGCTTTCCACCATCGGCGAGACGGGCATCCTGAAAACGCGCCGCCTCGGTTACGACGGCAAGGGCCAGGTGCGGATCAAAAGCGCCGCCGACCTGGCTCCCGCTTTCGAAAGCCTGAAAAGCGCCCCCTGCGTGCTCGAAGGTCTGGTCCCGTTCGACTTCGAGGTCTCCGTGCTCGTCGTGCGGGCGCTCACGGGCGAGACGCGCTTCTACGATATCCCGCTCAACACGCATAAGAACGGCATCCTCGACACCTCCACCGTGCCCTCGCCGCTGCCGGAGCCGCACGCGGCCCGCGCCCGCGACATCGCCGGCGCCATCGCCGCAGCCCTCGACTACGTCGGCGTCCTCGCTGTCGAGATGTTTTACGTGCCGGGCGCCCCCGAGCCCCTCGTGGTCAACGAGATCGCGCCCCGCGTGCACAACTCCGGCCACTGGACCATGGACGCCTGCCTCATCAGCCAGTTCGAGAACCACATCCGCGCCGTGGTGGGCTGGCCCCTGGGCGACACAGCCCGTCACGCTGACGTCACCATGACGAATCTGATCGGCGCCGACGTCGACCGCTGGCGGGAACTGGCAGCCGAACCGGGCACCGCCCTTCACCTCTACGGCAAGCCCGAACCCCGTCCAGGCCGTAAAATGGGGCATATAAACCGCCTGAGACCCGGCTCTTAGGGCAAGAAAAGCTTTAAATTGGGGGCTCCTCCCGTGGACAAGCAGCCCGGCGTTTGATAGAAGCCACGCAAATCAATCCGCCCGAAGCGCCGGAGGCGAGCCGCCGGCGCTCCGTGTTTGTTATTTTTCAGCTATTCAGAACCCAGAGGTCACCGCTTGCAGGTACTCGTTCGCGACAACAACGTCGACCAGGCCCTCAAGGCGCTCAAGAAGAAGATGCAGCGCGAGGGTATTTTCCGTGAGATGAAGCTCCGGAACTATTTTGAGAAGCCCTCCGAGAAGAAGGCCCGCGAGAAGGCAGAGGCCGTGCGCCGCGCCCGCAAGAAGCTGCAGCGCGAAGGCCTGCTGCCCGGCAAGCCCGCTGCTGCACGCGGCGCCAAGGGTCCCGGCCGCGGTGGCCCCGGTGGCCGTCCGGCTGGCGCAGCTACCGGTGCCGGTGGCAACTCTGGTGGTTTCGGCGGCGCCCGCTGACCCCAACCAACAGTTTGAGATTTATGCGCCGCAGGGTGAATGCCCGGCGGCGCAGTTTTTCGTAGAGGGTAATACTCACCCGCTTCCTGACAACAAGCCGGCGCCTCGACTATGCTGCCCGCATGGGCAAGCTCTTCTTCGCATCCCTCCTCACGCTGTCGCTGCTCACCGCCATGCTGGCGGGCGTCATCATCGCAGCATTCGTGGCCATGGGCAGTCTCGATCTCGGGGCGGCGCTGACGCTGGTCCTCGTCATCAACACGGTCATCTTCGTCATAAGCCCGTGGCTCACGGACCTCATGCTCCAATGGATCAACAAGGTCGTCTACCTCGATGACGCTACCCTCAAGGCACGCTATCCACACGTCCACGCCATCGTCCACGAGGTCGCCGATCAGTACGGGTTCAAAGCCCCGTCCGTCGGCATCATCCCCGACCGCAACCCGACGGCCTTCACCTACGGCCTGTTCCGCTCCAGCGCCCGCATCGTGCTGACCGACGGCATCTTCGAATACCTGAACGAGGAGGAAACGCGTGCGGTGGTAGCCCACGAGTTGGGCCACATCGTCCATATGGACTTCCTCGTCATGACCGTCGCGGGCACGCTGGTCCAGATGATGTACGTCATCTACGCGAGCCTGAGCCGCCAGAGATCCGGCGGCAGCTCGAAGGGCAAGAACAACGCCGCCGCCGTCGGCCTCGTTGCTTATGTGATGTACGTCGTCGGTACGTATCTGCTGCTTTACCTGAGCCGCACGCGCGAATACCTAGCCGACAGCTTCGCCGCCGAGCGCGTCGAGGCCCGCCACCTCGCCAACGCGCTGGTCAAGATCGCCTACGGCATCGCCGAGTCCGACGACACGGACGCGACACGCGAGCTGCTCGCCTCGACGCGACACATGGGCGTCGTCGACTTCAAAGGCGCGAGCCACCTCGGCCTCGTCGTCGAAGCGGCTAAGCTCAACCCGGACGCGACGGCGAACGCCATGCTGTTCGACATCTACAATCCGTGGGCCAAACTGATCGAGCTGAACTCGACGCATCCACTCACGGGCAGGCGTATCCAGGCGCTCGAGGCCATCGCACGCGAAAAGCGCCAACCCTTCGCCGAGATCGACGTCGAGGCAGCAGCACGGCGCGCGAATGTCGACCGCACCGCGCTCTGGAACAAGTTCCTGCGCGAGCTGGCTCTGATCGCATTGCCCACGGCAGCCCTCGTCATCGGGGGCTTGGCAACGGTGGCGACCGGAGGGCTCATCTATATTCTCCTCGCCATTCCGGCTGCCGTGCTCGCGTGGGGCGTGCTGATCCCGATCACCTACCCGTTCTCGGCGCCCGCCGACACCACGGTCGTCGCTCTGATGGGCGACGTGGCGGCCTCCCCGATCGTGGGCCGGCCGGTGCGGCTCCAAGGCGAGGTCATCGGTCGCGCGGTGGCCGGCTCCATTGTCGGCGAGGATACCGTTTTCGCCGACAAGACCGGCCGCATGGTCGTCGATTTCCGCTCGCTGTTCGGACCGTTCGGCGACCTCTGGACCGGCTGGCAGCGCATCAGGCAGCATATCGGCGCCAGGGGTGAGGTGACAGGCTGGTTCCGCCGCGGCATGGGTGGCCACGTCATCATGAACGAGCTCAAGACCTCGGCCGGCACGATCAAGGCTTACCCCTATCTGGCCGGCGTCGTCGTCCCCCTCCTGATCTTCGCGGTGATCGCCGCCTTCGCCTTCTTCACGTTCGGACGCACCACGTATTAGCCCTCGCGGCGCCGCGCTTCGTCGGTGCGCAACCGATCGAACCACGTATAGAGCGCTTCATAAGAGCCGAACTTGTAGTGGTCGTCGTGCCCGGCCTGCGCAAACGTCTTGAGCGTCTTGGGTCCCGGCGCGAGCGCATAGATCTCGCGCCCCATTTCGATCGGCACAATCCAATCCCTCTCGCCGTGCAGAACCAGGAGCGGCATCGTGACTTTCAGGATGTGCCGGCGCGTCTCGTAGCGGTCGGTCATGAACCAGCGCCCGGGAATGAGCGGGTGATGTAGCGCCGCGAGATCCACCATCGACGTGTACGGCGCGTCGAGCACGAGCCCTTGAGCGGGCCGCGCGCCCGCGACCTGCACGGCAACGCCGGTGCCGAGCGACTCCCCGTAGATGACAATGTCATCCGCTTCGACACCCGACGCGACGAGCGTGTCGTAGGCCAGGAGCGCGTCGGCCACGTTGGCGGCTTCGGACGGCTTGCCCGTACTCCCCCCGAATCCACGGTACGTCATCATGAACACGCCGAGCCCGCGCGCCATGTACTTGCGGATGCGCTCCGTGCGCGTCTCGAGCGAGCCCGCGTTGCCATGGAAGTAGAGGATCGTCGGACGTCCGCGGCGGGCCGGCGCGTACCACGCAACGACGCGCGCTCCGTCCGGCGTCTCGAGCACACGCTCGGAAACGCCGCGCAGCCCCGCCTGCTCGGGTGTGAAATGCTGCTTGTCCGGAAAGTACATGAGCCGCTGCTGAAGCACGGGAACGATCAAGGCCAGTAGTCCCATCGCCAACGCCGCTCCCAGCACCAGTTTGAGGATCAGCCTCAAAGAGTTCGCTCCGCCACTTCACGCTGCACGCGACTCTAGCATAGCGCCGACAACGGCAACCTTAAGACTCGATTAACCAAAACGAGTGCTTCTGGAGGGCATATGCGTTTGCGGAGTATTGAGTATGCGTATCCCTCCCCACGCGATCAGCGCCCCGGCGCTGGTCCTCTCTGGGCTTTCGGTCCTCCTCGCCGGCTGCAGCTCCGGCGGCTCCTACGACACCATGAGCACGGCAAGCCTGCGACCCCAGGAAGGCATGCAGCGCAACGCGCCACGCCACTATCCCGACGGATCCACCAATCGCGGCACCTATTCCAACAATAGCACCTACGGGCGGACCTACTCCGAGCCGCAGCGCCGCTATGTCGATCCCGGCCAGCCGACGTCCCGTGAGATGGCCTCCTACGACACGACTGACCGCACGTATGCGGCGCCGAGCCGGATCGAGACCGCAAGCATCGACGCGGAACCTACCTACAATGCAAACGCGCGCTGGCAGCAGCCGCCGTCCGGCATCACCACCGGCACACACACCGCTCCCGCCACGGCGACCGCCCCGGGCCCTGTCCCCACCGGCTACTACGGCCGTCCCCGCCAGACGGCAGCGCTCGGTCCCCAGGTCGTCGAGGTTCGCCAAGGCGATACGCTCTACGCCCTGTCGCGCCGTCACGGCATCCCGGTGAGCGAACTCATGGCCGCCAACCGTCTGCCCGACGAGAACATCACGATCGGTCAGCGCATCGTCATCCCGACACAGCGTTGAAGAGTGATTTGATGAAAGTGGGCGCCTTCCGCATCGCAGCACACGACGCACGTTGACCGCTCGAGCCATTCAGGACAGTGTTTTGCCGTTAAGATTCAACAGCAAAACATAACGGCTAGGGGATTACAAAAATGGCTGCACGCGGTGGCGCAATTTCAACGAGCATCATTGTACTTGTTCTGATCGGCACGGCGATCGGAGCGATCGTTGGACTCGTACTTGACGGAGTTTTACCGGGCACACGGTCGCTCGCGATCATTGCGGGATTGGCGGCGACGGTGCTCGCCTCGATCGCGCGCTATAAGCTCGTGTTTCTCGGCGCTGGCGTGGGACGCGACGAGCGCAAGGTGCCGGGCGTGCTGCTGGTGAACGCAGCGATCGCGTCGATTGCGGGCAGCCTCGCCGCCCACGATCTGGCGGATCTCATCGCCCAACCGCCATCCTCCGTGATCATCGGCACATTCGCTGGCCTGCTCTCGGCTGTGCTGATGGCGCTCTTGATGATCACCTTCCACAAGAACAGCTAAACGCGATCGTGCATCGATGCGAGCCGCAATGGCTCGCATCGATCAGCGCCCCTGTGCTTCCTGCATGCTCGTTTCGGGTTCGTCGAAGCATCGGGACAAGCGGCGGACCCAATGCTCGCCACCCGCGTTCTCCTCGGATGTCCCGCACGGTAACGGAGGGCCAGATGATCGATCACATGGGTTTTCGCGTCGGCGATCTTGCCAAGGCACGCGTGTTCTACGACGCGTGTACAAAGGCCTTAGGTCTCGCAACGCTCGACAATAGCGAAAACTCATTTCTGATAGGATCGAGCAGCACGGAGCCGCTGCCATTTATTTGGATCGGCACCGACGAACCGGCATTCTGGAAAGCTGCACATCGAACATCGGCGAGCCCGATCCATCTTGCCTTTCGCGCGGCCGATCACGCCACCGTCGATGCATTTTACCGCGCGGCTCTCGCCGCGGGCGGAACTGACAATGGCGCGCCCGGCCCGCGTGGGCCAAAAGAGATGGGCTACTACGCAGCATTCGTGCTCGATCCAGACGGCAACAACGTCGAGGCTGGCGTGCGCACCCCTCCTTCGAGCTGAGCGCTAGCGTGTGAAGGCCGTGACGGCACCGCTCTCGGGCTCGTCGAAGCACTTGAGCAGATGTGCAAGTCGGGCCGGCCCCGGCAGGTGGCCGAAGCGCGAGCCGCGGCTGCTTGCAAGATGTGGCGCAAAGCCCTCGACGTCGGCACGTGAGAACAGCCCCGCTTCACGGCCATAGTTGATCGACCAGCAATCGGCCTCCCGCTCGCTCGTGAGCGTTGGCCGGATCACGTGCCCGAGCACATGATGCGCGCACTCGTGCATGTAGAAGAATGTCTGCAGTTTCGCGGGCAACGTCGCCAGGCGGTCGGGATCGAGCGAGATGATGGGTATGCGGCCGATGATGGACGCGCGGCCCACGTCGCCGAGTTGCGTCGTCTGCAGCGTGCGCACCACCGCCCCGCGGTAGTCGTAGCAGCGCATCGGGTTGCCGCCGATGATGGGCTGCGTCTCGAGCCCGCCGCCCGTACCGGCATGAGCCGTCACGGCCGCACCGAACACAACCGCCGCAAGCAGACCGATGGGTGCAAGAACCCTCATGCGCCACCTTTCGGTTAAATCCGACCCTCATCGGGTACGGGAGGCATTACGAAGGCTAGAGTCTTCCCGATCTTTCGCGCAAGGGGATAAGATTGCCGCACTGTGGCAGGTCGTGGGCACAAGTTGCTTTGGGGCGACCAGAAACGCGCCGAACCGACGTTCCCTGCAATACCACCGCTTGATGCCTCTTACGCGTAACGCGCCGAGCCGCAAGCCCTGTTGCGGGGCAATCACGGCCACCCGCAAAACGTCAGACGTCCGCTCAAATCATCAGGTGCCGGAAGCTGGACTCGCTAGCCTGATAGCGAAACGATTCCTTTTTCAGGAGCCGGTCCTATGGTGACAAGGTTGTCTCGACGACTTGTCAGCGTTGTGGCGGCGTCATCGATGTTGGCAGGGTGCGCACATCAATCACCGGACATCACGGCCGCGAACAACCGGGAAGTCGTTGATGTCGCCGAAGAGCATCCGAGGCTCAGCAGCATCGGCGAGATCTGCGCCGATCGCGATATGCTCTGCATCCTGGCCGGCATCGCCATTTTTGGCGGCACGATTGCCGCCATCAAAGGCGCGAACGAGTAAAGCGCCACACTGGAAGCCCGCATAAGAGACCGGCCTCGCCACACCGTAGCGAGGCCGTCGCGGCATTGCCTAGTGGCTCAAGGACTTTGCGATTTCCTCGGTCATCTTCTTGGCGTCGCCAAGCACCATGACCGTGTTGTCGCGATAGAACACCGGATTGTCGATGCCCGCATAGCCTGACGCGAGCGAGCGCTTGTTGAAAAACACGGTCGCGGCCTTCCAGACCTGCAGCACGGGCATGCCGTAGATGGGCGAGGTCTTGTCGTCCTCGGCGGCCGGGTTCACCACGTCGTTGGCGCCGATGACGTAGACGGCGTCGGTCTGCGAGAACTCGGAATTGATGTCCTCGAGCTCGAACACCTCGTCATAGGGAACGTTGGCCTCCGCCAGCAGCACGTTCATGTGCCCCGGCATGCGACCCGCGACCGGATGGATCGCATACTTCACCTCGACACCAGCCTTCTTCAGGTTGTCGGCCATCTCGCGCAGCGCGTGCTGAGCTTGGGCGACGGCCATGCCATAGCCGGGGACGATGATCACCCGCGAGGCGTTCTTGAGCACGTAGGCCGCGTCCTCCGCCGACCCGAGCTTGACCGGCTTCTGCTCGCCACCACCCGCCGGACCCGCCGTCTCGCCGCCGAATCCGCCGGCGATCACCGACAGGAAGCTGCGGTTCATGCCCTTGCACATGATGTAGCTGAGGATGGCACCCGACGAGCCGACCAGCGCGCCCGTGATGATCAGCGCGATGTTGCCGAGCGTGAAGCCGATGCCGGCCGCCGCCCAGCCCGAGTAGGAATTCAGCATCGAAACCACGACCGGCATGTCCGCGCCGCCGATCGGAATGATGATGAGCACGCCGAACACCAGTGCCAACAGCGTGATGATCCAGAATAGCGTCGGATCGCCGCCTGAGATGCAGAAGCGGTAGATCAGGAACGCCATGGCCACGAACAGTGCCAGGTTGATGATGTGGCGCGCAGGCAGAATGATGGGCGCGCCCGACATGCGCCCGGAGAGCTTGGCGAACGCGATCACCGAGCCCGTGAACGTGATGGCGCCAATGGCAAGGCCGAGGCCCATCTCGACGAGGCTCGCAGCCCCGATAGCGCCCTGCGCGCCGATGCCGAAGGCTTCCGGCGCATAGAGCGCCGCCGCCGCAACGAACACAGCCGCGAGGCCGACGAGCGAGTGAAACGCAGCCACCAGCTCCGGCATCTGCGTCATCGGGATCTTGCGCGCGATGAACGCGCCGATGACGCCGCCGGTGCCAAGACCGGCCGCGATGAGAAGCCATGTCGTGAACTCTTGCGGGCTCGAAACCGCGAGCGTGGTCAGCACGGCGATCGTCATACCGATCATGCCGTAGACGTTGCCCTTTCGGCTCGTCTCGGGATGCGAAAGCCCGCGCAGCGCTAGGATGAACAGCACGCCGGCGACAAGATAGAGGAAAGCGGCGACGTTTGCGGTCATGACGGATCAGTCCTTCACGGCTTCGGTCGTCTCCGACGGGATCTGCACGTCGGCGAATGCGGGATAGACATGAGCGGGATCAACTGCAGAAATTTTGCCCGCATGCGGATTGCGCGGGATAGAGGCCGCAATCGCGGCGATAGACAGCCCGATCGCCACCAGGAGCGGCAGCCACGACCTCTTCAGCGCGGCGAGCAGGCCGGAGATCCTCATTTCTTGGGCTCTTTCTTCTTGTACATGGCGAGCATGCGGCTCGTGACGAGAAAGCCGCCGAAGATATTGATCGACGCCATGACGAGGGCGAGGAAGCCAAAGACGCGCGCAGCGGTCGTACCTTCCGCGACGAGCTCGACACCGACCGCAAGCAGCGCACCGACCACGATCACAGAGCTGATGGCGTTGGTGACGCTCATCAGCGGCGTGTGCAGCGCAGGCGTGACGCTCCAGACGACGTAGTAGCCGACGAAGATCGCCATCACGAACACCATGAGGCGGTAGATCGACGGATCGACCGGTCCGCCGATGCCTTCGGAGGCAGCGAAAGCGGCGGTTGGCAGCAGCAGAACGACACCGGCAAGCACGCTAAACCGGCGGATGAGCGACCCAATGGTTTGCATGGCGCGATCCTCAAGCGGCGGGTTGGGAAGCAAGGTTGGGATGCACGATCTTGCCGTCCTTGGCGATCAGCGTCCCGCGCACGATCTCGTCGTCCCAATTGACGTTGAACGACTTGTCCTTCTTGTCGAAGAACAGGTCCAGGAACGCGAGGAGATTCTTGGCATAGAGGCTTGAGGCGTTGACGGGCACGGTGCCCGCGAGGTTGAGCGGCCCCACGATCTTGACGCCGGACACTTCCACAGTCTCCCCCGGAACCGTCCCTTCCACATTGCCGCCGCGCTCGGCCGCGAGATCGACGATCACGGACCCCGGCTTCATGGACGCCAGCATCGCGGCAGAGACGAGCTTTGGCGCCGGCCGGCCTGGAATGAGCGCCGTCGTGATGACGATGTCCTGGTTCTTAATGTGGCTCGCAATGAGCTCGGCCTGCTTGGCTTGGTACTCCGCCGACATCGGCTTCGCATAGCCGGCCGCTGTCTGCGCCTGCTTGAACTCCTCGTCCTCGACGGCGATGAACTTGGCACCGAGCGAGGCCACCTGCTCCTTCGTCGCCGGACGCACGTCGGTCGCCGACACGATGGCACCGAGGCGACGCGCCGTGGCGATGGCCTGTAGGCCCGCAACGCCGACACCCATGATGAAGAGCTTCGCCGCCGGCACCGTGCCCGCCGCCGTCATCATCATCGGCAGCGCCTGCCCGAAGGCCGAGGCTGCATCCACCACCGCCTTGTAGCCCGCGAGGTTTGCCTGGCTCGACAGCACGTCCATCGACTGCGCACGCGTGATGCGCGGCACGAACTCCATCGAGAAAAGGCTGGCGCCGGTCGCCACAATCGGCTCCAGGCCAGGCTTATCGAAGGGATCGAGAAGGGCACCGACAAGCGCAGCGGGCTTCAGCTGTTTGATCTCGTCGGCCGATGGCCGCCGGACCTTGAGCAGAATATCCGCCCCCGAAAGCGTCTCGGCCGCCGTCGCGGCGATCTCGGCGCCCGCGGCCTTCAAGGCATCGTCGGAGAATCGCGATCGCGCCCCCGCCCCCGCTTCGACGCGAACCTTGGCGCCGAGCCCCGTGAGCTTTTTCACGGTCTCCGGCGAAACGGCAATGCGAGGCTCATCCGCCCCTTCGGCCGTCACAGCAATGGTAACCATCGGACCACCCGTTGACTCGCTCGCAGTCTGTACGCAGGCGATGGGACCAGAGAACTGGTCCGTTCGGGTTTCCGGCAGACTAACAGCGACTGAATAGTCCGCACGACAAGGTCGCCCCGCGGAGAATACGCGCTGGCCCTGCTACCGGAAACTCGGGAGAGTTTTGGGTCTAGACGAGAAAATACGCCATGCCGGACAGGAGCACGACGAGGAAAACGATGCCCACTTTGGTCCAGGCGAGAAAGTTCTGATAGGTGCGGACATGCTCGGCATAGTCCATCGCCGGATGACCGCCCGAAGTGTTGACCCCCATAAGAGTCCTCCCATGTTTTAAAACCTTCTTGGCACTTGGTAGCCCAAGCTTTGCCATGCTTCAAGCCCACGACTAGAGTTCGCCGCCTGCCGGTTCGGCAGGCAAACGCGAAAAAAGGCCCAAATATCGGCCCAATACGATGTCAGTACCCGTTCGATCCCGGACCAAAGACTAACCTTGTCTGCCCCAGGAGCCGCCCTTGAGCCAACGCGCCACGAGCACGAGATCGCGCCGGATCTGCGTCTCCGGATTCGCTGCTGTGCTGACGCTGCTCGTCTCGACAGCACCATTGCATGCGATCGAGGAGCCTCCCGGAGAAATGGAAGCCCTCAAGGCGTGCGAGCGGCGGCTCTGCATGATGGTGCTGAACAAGCAGCCGGTCGGCGACGATCTCACCTGCGATGTGCAGAAGACCTGGGCCAAATCCTCGCTCGAGGAAGGAAAGAGCAAAGGTATGTCGTGGGGCTTCGGCGACGCTCAATGCAAGGTCGACCTCAAGCTCGAGCGCAAGGACATTGTCGCCGCCCTGACGCGACCGAAGCACACCGTGAAAGTCCCAGCTCACAACGTGAAGTGCGTCGTCGACCGAGAAGGGCAGCTGAAGCCGGTGACAGCCCGTCTTGCGCCCAAGCTCAAATTCAAGGACGGCAAGGCCGACAAGGTTTGGATCAACCTCGAAGACATCCAGGGACCGGACGACGTGAAATCGACGGTCTGGGCCGCCGCAAAGTTGGAGGACACACTCGGAGTCTTCCACCGTCCGATGATCCGCTCGATCAACAAGTTCCTGCACCGCAATTGCGCGCGCCGTTACGGTCCCGGCGCCGAGGAAGCAGAGAAGAAGGATTCGAAGAAGACGAAAGTCGCTGCCGACAAGGCTAAGCCAAAGGAAAGCCCGCCGAAGGCCAAGGCGTCGGCCACGAGCCCCTGAACCCATGAACCGAGCCGTCAGTTCTTAATCCGGCAGCGCGAAGAAGGCGTCATCGCTCCAGATGCCCAGCCGCCCCTGCGGACCCTCGACCGCAAGCTCGACGAGATCGTAAACCAGCGAGCGCGCCACCAGCGCCTCGAGCCGCCCGCGCACCAGTAGATACGGCCGAAGCTCGTCACCGCGAGCGCCGGCGGCAAAACGCAGCGGATGCTCGGACCCGCAGCGCACCACATCGTCGACATTGGTGCGAAACAGCAGCGTCTGCGCGCGCCCACGCCCGCTCACATCCATCTCGATGGCAAGAAACGGCGCGTCGGCAACCGCGATGTCCACCTTCTCGACCGGCGTCACGAGATAGGTCCGCCCGTCGGCGTCGCGCCGCAGCACGCGCGCGAACAGCTTCACCATCGCCGGCCGCCGGATGGGGCTTCCCTGATAGGACCATGTGCCGTCGCGCGCGATGGCGAGGCCGATATCGCCGCAATAGGGCGGGTCCCAGCGCTCGACCGGTGCCGAACCGTTCGTGTCCGTCTGCTTAAGTAAATCCTCGAGCCGGTTCATTGTCTCTGGCCAGCCGTCTTTCTTTCCCGCATCCAAATCACGGTATGGAACAAAACGTTAGAGCTTCCGCTCTTGTTGAGAAAGCCGTCCGGGCGGAGGAAGGGTGCCGCCGGTCCAAACATCGTGGCCGGCGCTATATTGTCCATGAACACCGCGAACTACACAGCTAATCAACCGATAAGGAAGTTTCCCGAAGCGTCTTACCGAGTGTTAACTTGACCGGAGGCCTTGCCAGCCCGTCACATCAACAAAAATGCGCGCCCCGTGTTCCGGACACCGTTCCGAAGTGGCGCCCTCCAACCTGAGAGCCGGCCCATCATGAGCAACGTTATCCAAACCGAAGAGGCGATTGTTCCGAAGCTCGAGGCCGCGGCCGAGCGCGTGAAGCGCGCCCACAAGGCGGCCGCCTCCGTCATCTTCGGCCAGGACGTGGTCATCGAGCGAACGCTGATCACCATCCTCTCCGGCGGCCACGCGCTGCTCATCGGCGTGCCGGGCCTCGCCAAGACGCTGCTCGTCGAGACACTCGGCCGCGTGCTCGGCCTCGACGCCAAGCGCATCCAGTTCACGCCTGACTTGATGCCCTCCGATATCATCGGCTCCGAGGTGCTCGAGGAGGCGCCGGGCCAGCGCCGCACCTTCCGCTTCATCAAAGGCCCGATCTTTACGCAGCTCTTGATGGCCGACGAGATCAACCGCGCGTCTCCCAAAACGCAGTCTGCCCTGTTGCAGGCCATGCAGGAGCATCACGTGACGGTCGCTGGCGCGCGCCACGACGTTCCGCAACCCTTCCACGTGCTCGCGACTCAGAATCCGCTCGAGCAGGAAGGCACCTATCCGCTCCCCGAAGCACAGCTCGACCGCTTCCTGCTCGAGATCGACGTCACCTACCCGGACCTCGCAGCAGAGCGGCGCATGCTCTACGCCACCACCGGTAACGACGAGCGTACCGTCGAAAGCGTGCTGTCGGCCGCCGAGCTCATGACCATCCAGCGCCTTGTGCGCCAGGTCCCCGTGCCCGACAAGGTTGTCGAGTCGATCCTGAAGCTCGTGCGCTCGGCACGTCCCGGCACCGGAGCCAGTGCCGACACCGATCGCTTTGTCGCCTGGGGCCCCGGTCCGCGCGCCAGCCAGGCCCTGATGCTGGCCGTGCGCGCCAAGGCCCTCATCGACGGCCGCCTCGCGCCCTCGATCGACGACGTGATCGAGCTTGCCGAGCCGGTCCTGAAGCACCGCATGGCGCTGACCTTTGCCGCGCGCGCCGAAGGCTTGGAACTGGCGCCGCTGATCGCGCGCCTTGCCCACGCCGTGGAGTGAGCGGAATGGCGGCGCCCCGCGGGCCCCTCTTCGGCCAGGCTTCGCAATCGGACAACACACGCGTGCTCAAGCTTGAGCGCGACGCGCACGCGCTTGCCGAGCGGCTGCCTGATCTCCTGGTCGAGGCGGACCGCATCGCGCAGACTGTCGCCCACGGCATCCACGGTCGCCGCCGCGCCGGCCCCGGCGAAACGTTCTGGCAGTTCCGCACCTACGAGCAGCAGGACTCGGCGCAACTCATCGACTGGCGCCGTTCCGCGAGCTCCGATCACCTCTACGTGCGCGAGCGCGAGTGGGAGGCAGCGCATACCGTTTGGCTTTGGCCCGACCTCTCACCGTCTATGGCCTTCAAAAGCCACCTGTCCAACGTCACGAAGCGTGACCGCGCGCTCGTGCTGATGCTGGCGGCAGGCGAGTTGCTGGTACGCGGCGGCGAGCGCGTCGGTCTCCTCGGACTGACATTGCCGACTTCGAGCCGGCGCGCCGCAACGCGCATCGCAGAAGCCATCGCCACGCACCCGGATGCGCCGCAGCTCGTCTCGGGCCGTCCCTCCCCGATCCGCGTCAGCCGTTATTCAGGCTTGATCCTCGTCAGCGATTTCCTCGATCCCATCGAGGAGCTGCGCGAGAGCATCGAGATCCTCGCAGCCGGAGGCGCCACCGGCCATCTCGTGCAGGTCTTGGATCCCGCCGAGGAAACACTCCCCTATGAAGGGCGAACCGAGTTCCTCGCCTCCGAAGGAGGCACCTCTTGGATTGCCGACCGCGCCGAGAGCCTGCGCGCGCGCTACCAGGCACGGCTCAAGGCGCACCGCGACGAGTTGCAGGCACTCGCCACGCGGCTCGGCTGGACGTTCCTCGTTCATCATACCGATCGGCCACCGACCGAACCGCTGCTGACGCTCGTCATGCGTCTCGAAGGCCGCGAAGGCGGCTACCGCTGGAGCGGCCAGGCCGCGACGACCGGCAATGAAAATGCGGAAGGGGTCTCATGAGCCTCGGCGCGTTTGCATTCCTCAATCCATGGCTGCTGGCAGGTCTCGCGGCGCTGCCGCTGATCTACTGGCTGCTGAAGACCGTTCCGCCGCGTCCGAAGCAGGTGGAATTTCCGGCCACCCGCATCCTCGTCGGGCTCGAGAATGAGGAGAAGACACCGGCCAAGACGCCCTGGTGGTTGCTGCTCATCCGCCTCGCCGCCGCAGCGCTCGTCATCCTCGCGCTCGCCGAACCCGTCCTGAACCCGGCTCGCGACCGCTCCATGACCGGCACCGGGCCCGTCGTGCTCGTCGTCGACAACGGCTGGTCCGCCGCCGCGGGCTGGGCGCGGCGCACGGCATTGGCGGAAGAAATTCTGTCCGAGGCGCAGCGCCAGAACCGCCCGGTGCTGATTGCCGAGACGGCAACCGCGACGAAGGGGCGAACGCTCGGCCTCGAAACGCCGGGTGACGCCCGTGCCACGCTCGCCGCACTGCAGCCGCAGCCATTCGCGCCCGATCGCAAAGGAACGCTCGCCGCGCTGACGGACGCGATCGCCTCCGCCAACGTCGCGGCACCCAACGTTCTCTGGCTCGCCGACGGCATTGACCACGACGGCCAGGCCGCCGCATTCGCCCAAGGCCTCGAAGCAGCCGCTGGTGACGGCACGTTCTCGCTGGTCGAGGATTCGGGCGGCGCCGAGCCGCTCGGCCTCACCGCAGGCGTCGGCGCCGACGGTAAGCTCGTGGCAACCGTGCTACGCACGGGCGGCCCTGCCCGTGCCGGGCGCATCGACGCCTTCTCCGCGCGCGGACAGCGCCTCGGCGAAGCCACCTTCACGCTGTCGGGTGGCGCCACAGGCGGCGACGTCAACTTCGACCTGCCGCTCGAGCTCAGGAACCAGGTCACACGTCTCGAGACCGCGGCCGAGGCTTCAGCCGGTGCTGTGAGCCTGCTCGACGGCCGTTCGCAGTGGCAGCGCGTCGGCATGATCTCAGGCGAAAGCCAGGAGCAGTCTCAGCCGCTCCTCGCGCCGCTCTACTACCTCGAGAAGGCCGTCCAGCCCTACGCCGAGATCGTGCGCCCGAAGAGCCATAACCTTGCCGAAGGCGTCGACACGATCCTGAAGGAAAAGGCGAGCGTGCTCATGCTCGCGGACATCGGCACCCTGTCGGGCGAGGTGAAGGAGCAGGTTAACGGCTGGGTCGAGAAGGGCGGCATCCTCGTGCGCTTCGCCGGCCCGCGCCTCGAAAGCGGCGGCGACGACCTCTTGCCGGTAGCGTTGCGCATGGGCGGTCGCACGCTCGGTGGCGCGCTCTCCTGGTCGATCCCCCAGCCGCTTGCGGCCTTCGACGACACGAGTCTGTTCGCCGGCATCACCGTACCCAAGGACGTAACCGTCAGCCGGCAGGTGCTCGCCGATCCCGCCCTGCTGACCCCCAACATCAAGGTCTGGGCGCGCCTGGCCGACGGCACGCCGCTCGTCACGGCCGTCACGCGCGGCCAGGGCCAGATCGTGCTGTTCCACGTCACGGCTAATTCGGACTGGTCGAATCTGCCGATGTCCGGTCTCTTCGTCGAGATGCTGCGCCGGATCACCAGCCTCGGCAGCCTGTCGCCGCAGACCGGCGCCGGCGAAGCCGCAGCGACCGTCACGGACCCGTCCATCGCCCAGAGCGATGCGCCCGCGGCGGAAGGCGACGCCATCGCCCCGGTCCAGACGCTCGACGGATTCGGTATCCTGCGACCGCCGCCACCCACAGCCGAAGCGATCCCGGTGGCCAACATTTCATCCGTGAAGGCTAGCCTTGTTCATCCGCCCGGCTACTATGGGGCACAGGGGTCACCGCGTGCGCTGAACGTCCTCGAGCAAAAGAGCGTTCTCACGCCGCTTCCCCGCCTGACCGGGGCCCAGCGCATGCTCTACGAGACACAGCCTTCGACGCCGCTTGGTCCAGCTCTGCTGACAACGGCGGTCGGCCTCGTTTTTGCCGACATCCTCGCCGTCCTGGCCATGCTCGGCGTCTTCGGTGCTCTTTCCGCCTGGCTCAAGCCGCGCACGCGCACCGCCGCTGGGGCTCTGATCGCCATGGCCCTCGCCTCCCCGGCCCTCCTGGCCCCGGACCAGGCGCGCGCGCAGAACAACCCCGCCGCGAGCTATGCCGACATCCCGGGCGGCGCGGTGGCCCAGAAGGCGACCGAGAACGTCACCCTCGGTTACGTGCTGACCGGCGATCCCGGCGCCGACGCCACGAGCAAGGCCGGCCTCGACGGCTTGTCGCGCGTGCTCGCGGTGCGCACCGCCGTCGAGCCGGGCGAGCCGATGGCCGTCGACATCGTCAAGGACGAGATCGCCTTCTATCCTGTGCTTTACTGGCCGGTGCTGTCGAGCGCCAAGCCGTTGCCTCAGCCCACGCTGGCCAAGATCGACGCCTACATGAAGCAGGGCGGCATGATCATCTTCGACACGCGCGATTACGGCTCGGGCATGCCGACGGGATCGAACCTGGAGGGCCGAAACGGCGCCGCGCTGAAGCGCGTGCTTGGCGCGCTGGACGTCCCGCGCCTTGAGCCCGTTCCCGAGGACCACGTGCTGACGAAATCGTTCTACCTGCTGCGCTCGTTCCCGGGCCGCTGGGAAGGCGGGCAGCTCTGGGTCGAGGCGACCTCGGAGAGCGACGGCGACACCCGCAGGGCACGCCGCGCCGACGGCGTCACCTCGATCATGATCACCTCGAACGACTTCGCCTCGGCCTGGGCGCTCGACAGCACCGGCCGGCCGCTCTACCCCGTGGTGCCCGGCGGCGAGAGCCAGCGGGAGATGGCGCTGCGCACCGGCATCAACATCGTCATGCACGCGCTGACCGGCAACTACAAAGCCGATCAGGTGCACGTCCCCGCGCTGCTGGAGCGCCTGGGCCAATAACCACACCGCGCCGGCCGGTCAGAACCCGGCCCGCGTGAGGAGAATGGAATGAACTGGTCGATCGAGTTCGCGCCGCTGGTTCCCTTGCCGCTCATCTGGGCGGCGGGCATTGCCGCGATGCTGCTCGTCGCCATGCTCATCTTCCGCAGAAGCCGGGGCGCTCTTTGGCGCGGTGCCGCGCTTGCAGCCTTGATTGCCGCGCTCCTGAATCCGACGCTACGCGAAGAGGAGCGCGAAAGCCTCGCCAACATCGCCCTCGTCGTGGTCGACGAAAGCACGAGCCAGGCGCTCGAAAAACGGCCGGAGCAGAAGGCGGCCATCCGTGCCGACCTGGAACAGCGCCTCGGCAAGATCAAGAACCTCGAAATCAAGTGGGCGTCATCCGCGAAGGCGGACGGTACGACGGCGCAAGGCACGCAGCTCTTCGCGGCGCTCAACTCGGCGCTGACCTCCACGCCACCCGATCGCATCGCAGGCGTGGTCTTCGTCACCGATGGGCAGGTGCACGACATCCCGAAGTCGACAGCCGCACTCGGCTTCGACGCGCCGGTGCATGCCCTTCTCACCGGCACGCCGGGCGAGTTCGACCGCCGCATCGAGACCATCGAGGCCCCGCGCTACGGCCTCGTCGGCCAATCGCGCGACATCAAGGTCGCCGTGCGTGAGGCCGGGCGTGGCGCCGGCTCCGGCAGCCCGGTTTCGCTGCGCGTGCGCCGCGAAGGCCGCCCCGACGAGCACCGCACGGCGTCCATCGACGAGCCGGTCACCATCGAGATGCCGTTCCCGCACGCCGGCACCAATATCCTCGAGGTCGAGCTTGAGACCGCGCCCGGTGAGCTGACACCCGCCAACAACCGCGTCGTCATCGTCGCCGAAGGCGTGCGCGAGAACCTGCGAGTGCTCCTGGTCTCGGGTGAGCCCCATGCCGGTGAGCGCACCTGGCGCAACCTCCTGAAATCCGACGCTGCCGTCGACCTCGTGCATTTCACGATTCTGCGCCCGCCCGAGAAGCAGGACGGCACACCGATCAACCAGCTCTCGCTGATCGCCTTCCCGACCAAGGAGCTGTTCTCGGACAAGATCCGCGACTTCGACCTGATCATCTTCGATCGCTACGAGCACCGCGGCATCCTGCAACTCGCCTACTACGACAACATCGCCCGTTACGTGGAAGGGCACGGCGGCGCCGTGCTCGTCGCGGCCGGCGACGACTACGCGGGCCTAACGAGCCTCTACCGCACACCGCTGTCGCCCATTCTGCCGGCAGCACCTACCGGCCGCGTCATCGAGCAGCCGTTCCGCGCCGCGATCACGGAGGAAGGCTTCCGCCATCCGGTGACGCAGAATCTCCAAGGCGCGAACGCGGCCACGCCGAACCGCCCGGCGAGTTGGGGCCATTGGTTCCGCCAAGCCGAGGTGCGCCCCGACCGCGGCCGCATCGTCATGCAGGGTGCAGAGAACCAGCCCCTCCTGGTGCTCGACCGCAAGGGCAAGGGCCGCGTTGCGCTTCTCACGTCAGATCACGCGTGGCTTTGGGCCCGTGGCTACGACGGCGGCGGCCCGCACACGGATCTGCTGCGACGCCTCTCGCATTGGCTGATGAAGGAGCCGGACCTTGAGGAGGAGCGGCTCGTCGCCTCCGCGCGCGGCCTGAAGCTCACGCTCGAGCGGCGCACACTCGAGGATAGCGTGCAGCCGGTCACCGTTTCGGGTCCTGGCGGCGAGCGCAGCGAGGTGAAGCTCGAGCGCGAACGCCCCGGCGTCTGGCGCGCGACCATCGATGTCAAGCTGCCCGGCCTTTACAAGGCAGAGAGCCAATCATCCTCGGGTCCGCTGACCGCCGTCGCCCACGCCGGCATCGAGGATCCGCGCGAGATGAGCGAGGTCGTGGCGACGGACCGCAAGCTGAAGCCGCTGATCGAGCAGACGGGCGGGGGCGTGTTCTGGACCCGCACCGACGCCGCAAGCGCAGGCTCGGCCGTAGCGCTCCCGCGCGTCTCGCTCATGTCGGGGGCACGCGTTCTCGCCGGCTCCGGATGGATGGGCCTGCGCGACCGTGAAGCCTACGTGACCAAGGGCGTCAAGCTGACGCCGATGTTCACCGGCTTCCTCGCCCTCGCCGCGCTGCTCGCACTGATGGCCATGGCTTGGTGGCGCGAGGGTCGCTAGCGCACTCGCGCCGTCAGCGACTATTTGTTTTTCAGCACGCTGATGCGGCCGTCCCCTTCGAGACGCGCAAGCTTGACGTCGCGCACGTCCTCGACCTCCCGCTCGCGCAGCTGACCCATCAACTCGTCCTCCGTCAGCGATTCGTGCCGTAGCGCAGCCGGCACCACACGTCCGTTCTCGACCAGCGTCAGCGGCGGCGCCGTCAGCACTGACCGCAGCGCTGGAACACGCCACTTCAGCCAGTCGATGACGTACTCCCAGAACACGATGGTCAGCACCAGAACGATGGCCTCAGTGACGGACCCGTACTCTTTTCCGAGACCGTTCTGGGCCGCGTCGGCGATCAGCACGATGACGAGAAGGTCGGCCGGGCCGAACTGTCCTGCCTGCCGCCGAGCGCCAAAGCGCAGGATGGCGAACATCGCGAGATAGATGATCGTACCGCGCACGAACACCTCGAGCAGTCCGAGGCTCGGAACAAAGATCCCGCTCCAGTCGATACTCATGACGCACCCCTTGGTTGCCAGACCAAAGGAACGCCAAGCCCACACAATCCGTTCTGCGAACGTGTCGTCGAAGTTGGAAAAGAAAGCCGCCGCCGTCATCAAACGTGCCGAGGATAAGGGCCTCGCCATCGTCACCGCCGAATCCTGCACAGCGGGCGCCTTGGCCACGCTGCTGGCGGACGCGCCGGGTGCCGGCACGTGTTTCTACGGCGGCTTCGTCACCTACACGAAGACATGCAAGTCGGCTCTCTTGGCCATTCCGCCCGCTTTGATTGCGCAGCACACGGCCGTAAGCCGCGAAGTCGCCTTGCGCATGGCGGTCAGCGCACTCAAGGCGAGCGGCGCCCACGTCGCCGTTGCCGTGACCGGCGTCATCGGTCCAGAGCCGGACGAGGACGGCAATCCGGTGGGCCTCATGCACATCGCGGCGACGACGCGCGGCGGGCACACTCGGCATGTGAAGATCGCCTCGCGCAAAACCTCACGCGAGGCCAATCGCGAGCGCGCGCTGGCCGAAGCCCTGACGCTACTCGACGAAATCTTGGCGGGTTGAAGCGATGGCTCTACCCCGCCTGCGCAGCCTTGACGACCACCCGGTAGCCCTTCGCCTCAAGTTGCGCCAACACGCCTTCCAAATGCGACTTGTCCCGGGTTTCGATGACGAGATTGAGCTCGGTTCCCTTGGCCGGCAGATCCGTGAACACGCGCTGGTGATAGACCTCGATGATATTGGCGCCGGCCTGACCCAGCACGCCCGACACGCGCGAGAGCTCGCCCGGCCGGTCCGGAATGTCGATGGTGAGCCGCGACAAGCGACCTTCGCGCGCAAGCTCGCGCGTCAGCACGCTGGCAAGCAAACGCGGATCGATGTTGCCGCCGGTCAGCACGAGCCCGACTTTGCGCCCCTTCCAGCGCTGCCGATCGGCCATCATGGCAGCGAGGCCGGCCGCGCCCGCGCCTTCCACCACCGTCTTCTCGATCATGAGCAGCGCGAAGGTCGCCCGTTCGAGATCGGTCTCGCTGACGAGCACGATGTCGTCGACGAGCCGCGAGATGATCTCGCACGTGACATCGCCGGGATTGGCAACCGCGATGCCCTCGGCCAGCGTGTCGCCACGCGCCGGCATCTGCGTGCCTTTGATGATGTTGTAGACGGAAGGATAAAGCGCCGCCTCGACGCCGACGATCTCGATGTCGGGCTTCAGCGCCTTGGCCGCGACCGCCATGCCCGCGATCAACCCACCGCCGCCGACCGGAACCAGCAGCACGTCGAGATCCGGCACGTCCGCGAGAATCTCGAGCGCCACCGTGCCCTGCCCCGCGATCACCAGCAGGTCGTTGAACGGATGCACGAACACCAGCCCATGCTCTTTGCCATAAGCATGCGCGAAGCGCGCCGCGTCCTCGAGTGTCTTGCCTTCGAGGATCACACGCGCGCCCCATCGCTTGGTGTTCTCGGCCTTCACGGCCGGCGTGCCCTCGGGCATGACGATGGTTGCCGGAATGCCGAGCCGCCCTGCGTGATAGGAAACGCCCTGGGCGTGATTGCCGGCCGACATGGCGATGACGCCACGTTTGCGCTCGGCTTCGCTCAACGCCGAGAGGCGAACGAGCGCCCCGCGCTCCTTGTACGAGGACGTGAACTGAAGGTTCTCGAACTTGAGCCAGATGTCGGCGCCAAGGTCGTGGCTGAGTGTCCTGCTGCGATCGAAGGGCGTATGCACGACGGCGCCCTCGATTACCTTTGAGGCACGCCGGACATCATCCAGCGTGACAGCAGTCTTCGTGTCCGTGCTGTCGGCCATAGGGTCCTTGGTCTCGAGAATGCGCGGCGTTGAGAGGGGTTGAGGCCCGGGGCCAATCCGATACAACGCTCCCCGGAGAGATCAGGGGATCAAACGCATGGCTAAAGTGGCATGGATCGGCTTGGGCGTCATGGGCTATCCCATGGCCGGACACCTGTTGACCAGGGGTGGCCACACGCTCGCGGTCTATAATCGCAATGGCGCCAAAGCAGAAACCTGGGTCGCATCTTACGGCGCAGGCACGCATCATCCAACGCCCGCCGCTGCCGCAGATGGCGCCGACCTCGTTTTCGCCTGTGTCGGCAATGACGATGACCTCCGCCAGGTGACGATCGGTCCTAACGGCGCGTTTACCACCATGCGTCCCGGCGCCATCTTCATCGATCACACGACGGCATCCGCCGACGCCGCTCGCGAGTTGCATGCCGAAGCCGCAAAGCGCGGCCTGTCGTTCCTCGATGCGCCGGTGTCTGGCGGCCAGGCCGGCGCCGAGCAAGGCCAGCTCACCGTCATGTGCGGCGGCGACGAAGAGCCCTTTCGTGCGGCCGAGCCCGTGATCCGCTCGTTCGCCAAGGCCGTGCGTTTGATGGGACCGGCGGGCTCTGGCCAGCTCGCCAAAATGGTCAACCAGATCGCCATCGCGGGCCTGTTGCAGGGACTGTCGGAAGCCATCGCCTTCGCCGAGAACGCCGGTCTCGACGTGGCGGCGGTCATCGACACCATCTCGAAAGGCGCCGCGCAATCCTGGCAGATGGAGAACCGCTGGCAGACCATGCACGCGCGCCGCTTCGATTTCGGCTTCGCCGTCGACTGGATGCGCAAGGACCTCGGCATCTGCCTCGCAGAAGCGCGCCACAACGGCGCGGCGCTGCCCGTCACCGAGCTGGTCGACCGCTACTACGCCGAGGTGCAGAAGCTGGGCGGCTCTCGCTGGGATACCTCGAGCCTTATCGCGCGCCTTCCCGCACCAGTTTCGCGCAAAAAATAGGATCCCTGCGGACGATGTCGCGAATCGATCCAGAATCCCGGGCATGATCGATCCTATCGAGCCCTGAACCCGGGAGAAGGAGCCATGCCCGTCACGGCATTTTCCGCATCGCTGCTTGCGTTTCTGTTCCTACTGCTGTCGGCACGCGTCATCACGCAACGCCGCGAGGCGCGGGTCGAGATCGGTGTCGGCGAAAGCGCAGAGTTGTTGCGGCGGTCGCGCGTTCACGCGAATTTCGCCGAGTACGTGCCGATGGCACTGCTGATGCTCACATTCGCCGAGAGCCTCAAGGCGCCCCTGATCGTACTGCACGTCCTTGGGTTGGCGCTGCTTGCCGGCCGCTTGCTGCATGCCTACGGACTTTCGCAGACACCGCACGTCTTACGATTGCGCACGCTCGGCATGGTGCTGACTCTAGGGACGATCGGATTGGCGGCCCTGCTCTCTTTCCTGCTCGCCGGGCTCAATCTGGTTGTTTGACCAGGCGACAGGCGAGCGGCGAAACCATCACCCGCTCTTGCGCTTTTCCGACGGCGGGCGCGCGAACGTGAGCGGCAGCGCGGTGGTGTGCTTGATCTCCTCCATCGCGAACGCGGAGGACACCTTCGCGATCTCCACATTCGAGATCAGCTTCTTGTAGAATACGTCATAGGCGGCAATGTCCGGCACCGCGACGCGCAAGAGGTAATCGACATCGCCCGACATGCGGTAGAACTCGACCACCTCGGGAAAATCCGCCACCGCCTTGTGAAAGCGCTCGAGCCAGGCCAGGCTGTGCTGGTCGGTCTTGATCGAGATGAAGACCGTGACGCCGGCATTGACCTTGACCGGGTCCAGCACCGCCACGCGCCGCTTGATGACGCCCAGCTCCTCGAGCTTCTGGATGCGCCGCCAGCAGGGCGTGGTGGAGAGCCCCACCTCCTTGCCGATCTCCGCCACCGGTCGCGTGCAATCCTCCTGCAGGATGGCCAGGATCTTGACGTCCATGTCGTCGAGCATGAGAGACCGCGCGGTTGAAATGGAATTTCGGATAATCGCCTTTCCGTAACATCAGTTTGTCCTGATGTCACCGATTTTGGGCGGCGATCGGCCGGCTTTTGCCTATCTCAGCCTGCGGAGGACCCGATCCTGATCTCGAGCCCGTCCTCGGCCAGACCGACGCGCGAGTGGCGGATCGCATCCCGATTGGCGAGCGCCTCGGGTCCGAGATGGGTCAGAAGCACCTGCTTGGCCCCGAGCCGGTCGAGGTTCGCCTCGATCGTGCGCCAGTTGAGGTGGTAGCGAGCCTCACGCTCGAAGGCGAAGCACTCGCAGATGAAGAGATCGGCGTTCTGAGCCGCCGACACGAGGCTCTCGACCCACTCCGTATCGCCCGAGAAGGCGAGCGTCTTTCCGTCCGCCTCGATGCGCAACGCATAGGGGGTCGCCCCCGACGGATGGCTGACGACGAACGGCGTCACCTTGACCCCGCCCTCGGCAAGCGGCTCGAAATCGATCCAGGTCCGGAAGCTAAGGTCAAAGCGGCGCTCGACGGTTGTCGAGCCGGGAAACAGAGCCTCGGCCGCCGCCGTGAATCGCTCCTCAATGCCCTTTGGCCCTACGACGACGAGCGGCGCCGTGCGCTGCGCCACATGCACGGCATGGATCAGCCACCACACCAGTCCCCCAAAGTGGTCGCCGTGCAGATGCGTTACAAAAATCGTGGAAACACCATTCGGGTCAATATCTTGGCGAAACAGGCCCGTCAGTGAGGTGGCCCCGCAATCGATCAGGAACTGTCCCCCGCGCCAGCGGACGTGAAAGCAAGTCTGGAGTCGGCCTCCGGAGCCGAAGGCATCGCCCGATCCGATAATTGTCAGCTTCATGTCGGCTCCCGCTCGGCCGTTTACTCGCACCGTGCAGCGGCGCGCACTGGCCGCCTGTTCCCCAGGGAACAGATCGGGTCTCAGGCTGCCCGGGTAAACGCATCGTTAGCTAATTCCGGGGAAGAGTAGCCTTGGGCAGAACCCACGACCTATCACCCTCTCGCGACGCGCGGCAAGGGCCCGCCGCACGGGGAACCGGAGATGTGTGTTGGCCGTCGTGATTCCTGCGCGGCGGACGCATGGACAAAGAAACCAGAAAAAAAATTCTCGCCGACCTGAGGCGTCGTCACGAAGCGCGCAAGCGCGCCGACGGCGACATTCGGGCCGCGCGCGAACGCCTGTCCCGCGGCAACGACATCAAGCCGGAATTCGAATACGAGCTCATGGCGATCTTCGCCAGGAACGAGCTCTCGGCCTCCGTCACCATCTGGGCACTCGCGGCGATTTTCGCGCTGGCATCCATGTTCTGGGCCCCGTGGACGGAAAGCCTGCTCTGGCTGTCGCTGGTCATCGCATCCAAGGTCACGCTGCTCGAGCTTTGTCGCCGCTTCGTCGCCCATGCGCGCCCCGACGAGGATCTCAAGGCCTGGCGGCGCAACTTCATTCTCGCCGAGCTGTTCTCGGGCCTGGTGTGGGCGGGCTTCGCACTGGTGGGCGTCGACGCTCAGCATCAGCCCGCCGATCAGGCGGTGTTCTCCTCGCACGTTTTCATCTTCGCGTCGCTAATCGTGCTGCTCGCCGTGCGCATGACGTTCACGTCGTCGATGATGAGCCTACTCTATGTCGGCACCATTCCGATGACGCTTGCGGTTTCGGCCCGTCTCTTGATGCTGGAGGAGCCCTTCTACTATGCGCTCGCGACGATGGCCGTCGGCGTCCACATCTACTTCATCTTCCTCGCCAAGGGCATCCAGCAAACCACGCTGCAGATGCTCGCTTTCCGCGCGCAGAAGGACATCCTGATCGCCGAGCTCGACGAGGAGCGCTTGCTCTCAGACGAAGCGCGCCGCCGCGCCGAAGCCGGCAGCAAGGCCAAGTCCCGCTTCCTCGCCACCATGAGCCATGAGTTGCGCACCCCGCTCAACGCCATCATGGGCTTCTCCGAGGTCATGAAGGACGAGATGTTCGGCCCTCACGCGGCGCCGATCTACAAGGAGTACGCGAACGACATCTACGACAGCGGCAGCCACCTGCTGCAGCTCATCAACGAGATCCTCGACCTGTCGCGCATCGAGGCCGGACGCTACGAGCTGACCGAGGAGCGCGCCCATTTAGGTGACATCGCCCAGGATTGCCAGCGCCTGCTGACGCTGCGCGCCAACGGCAAAGGCTTGCATGTCGACCTACACGTCGCGCCGGATCTTCCTCAGGTTTGGATCGACGTGCGCGCCATGCGCCAGATCTGCCTGAACCTGCTCTCCAACGCCATCAAGTTCACGCCCAAGGGCGGCACCGTCACCATCACCGTGATACCGACGCCGGACGGAGGCCAGACGCTCTCCGTGACCGACACCGGCCCCGGCATTCCCGAGGATGAGATCCCGAAAGTCCTTCAGGCCTTCGGCCAGGGCTCGCTCGCCCACGAGACGGCAGAAGGCGGAACCGGGCTCGGCCTTCCCATCGTCAAGAGCCTCATCGAGCTGCACGGCGGCACGTTCGAACTCGCCTCGGAGCTGCGCAAGGGCACCGTGGCCAGTATCACGCTCCCTTCGCAGCGCGTGCTCGCGAGCGTCGCGCCGCTGCAGCCCCTTGGCGCCGAGCGTCACCGCCAGGCAACGCCGCCTCCCTCGCCCCGCCAGCCGAGGTTGCGCATCACCCCCAAGCCGGCCCCGCCGCCCTCGCGGCCGCCCCGCGTCGCCTAAAATCAGGGGCCTGCCGGCCGTTTGCCGCGGCCCCAGGCGCTTGAGCGACCGCGCGAGACTGCCTAGATTGCCGGCGATGGAATCCCCTTGCATCCAGATCTGCGTCATCGAAGCGGCCGACGGCCTGTGCCGGGGGTGCCGACGCTCGCGTCATGAGATCGCCCGCTGGACGTCCTATACCGACGCCGAGCGCCGCAGGATCATGCAGGAGCTCAACACACGCGGCGCGCCGGCCGGGAAGGGCGGCGCCCTTCCGGATATACCCTAGCCATGCTTGCTGTCCTGCTTCTTATTCTGGCCGGCCTGATCGCACTGTTCTGGTCACTCTCCGGCGACACGGGCGAGATCACCGGCATCATCGGTGACAACATCGGCTACCTCGCCGGCCTGCTGGCGCTCGGCCTCCTCTACCTCGCGACGCTGAGCGGCGACTATCACGGCCGCAAGCGCGAGGCCGTGCGCCACGCCGCAACCTGGCTCGGCATCGCACTGGCGCTGATCGTCGCCTACACCTACCGCGAGGAGCTGCGCACGGTCGCCTACCGCGTGGCCGGTGAGGTGCTGCCCCCTGGACATACGCTCCTGGTTGACACCACGCCGACGGGCGAGCAGGCCGTGCGCCTGCGCCGCCAGGGGAACGGGCATTTCGTGGCCCGCGGCGCCGCCAATGGCGTCAGCCTCTCGATGCTCGTCGACACCGGCGCGTCGACCGTCGTGCTGAAGCCCGCCGACGCCGCGCGCATCGGCATCGATACCGACGCGCTCACCTTCACCACACCTGTTTCGACGGCCAACGGCACGACCTTCGCTGCCCCCGTCCGCCTGAAGTCGGTATCCGTCGGACCACTCGAGGTGCGCGATGTCGAAGCGCTCGTCGCCCAGCCCGGCGCGCTCAACGAGAACCTGCTCGGTATGAGTTTCTTAAAGCGTTTGCGCTCGTATGAATTCTCCGGCGATTTCCTGACCCTGCGAGGGTGAGAGCGTCGGCAGAACGGGGCCTCGCGGACGGAGAGCCTCGACCGGGAGCGTCGCGATCCATGGGGCTTTCCTCCGGCACACGATCTCTGCTGGGCGAGCTGGCAAGCTGGGCCGCCGCAGCCACGGTGCTCGTCGCGGGCGTCGTGCACTACGAGACGCTACGCACGGCGATCGGCTCGGCCCTCGGCGTCGAGCAACCGCCCGCCTCCTCCGAGTTGGCGATCGAGACACCCCTCCCCCCGACAACAAGCGGCACCGGCAGCGAGCACCTCGATGCCGACACCGACGGCCACTACTATGCTCGCGCTGAGATCAACGGCCGGCCGCTGGATGTCATGGTCGACACCGGCGCTTCTATGGTTGCATTGACCTACGAGGATGCGGAACGCGCCGGGCTGCGCCTCAGACCGTCCGACTTCACCGCCCAGGTGAGCACGGCCAACGGCGTCGCGGCCGTGGCTCCGGTCACGCTCGAGCGCGTGACGATTGGGCGCATCACCGTCCGCAACGTGCGCGCAGCCGTGACGGAGCGCGGCCGCCTCGCGAAGACGCTGCTAGGTATGAGCTTTCTTTCCCGGCTCGCCCGTGTCGACATCAGCTCTGGCCGCCTGACGCTGACCGAGTAGCCTCGCCCCCTCCCCTCGAACGATTAGCCATTTCGCGCGTTGCCTTGCGGGGGTCCCTGGCAGGACGCCTGGCGATGGGGCATAAAAGCGCCGTATACGGACCCAGACCGCACCGCATTTCGCCCCATTCCTTTTCCATCACCCATCCCGTCTCGCGCACCTCCGCGCAAATCATCTGAGCCCGAATAAGGTTGGTCGATGTTTCCCAAACCCCGTGCTGATCTCGTCCCCAACACTGCCGATTTCGAACGCCTGCCCCTCGTGAAGCCCACCGGCTTCCGAGAGTACGACGCGCGCTGGCTGTTCCCGCAGGAGATCAACCTGATGGGGCTCAACGCCGTCGGGCTCGGCATGGCGACGCTGTTCGATGAGCGCGGCGTGCCGCGACGCATCGTAGTCGGCCACGATTTCCGCTGGTACTCGGCCTCCGTGAAGCAGGCGCTGATCACGGGCCTGCTGGCCGGCGGCTTCGAGGTGCACGACATCGGGCTCGCGCTCTCCCCGATGGCCTACTTCGCCCAGTTCGAGCTCGACGTCGAAGGCGTCGGCATGGTGACGGCCTCCCACAACGACAATGGCTGGACTGGCATCAAGATGGGCCTCGCCCGCCCGTTGACCTTCGGGCCCGACGAGATGAGCCGCCTGAAGGAGATCGTGCTCGCTGGCAACTTCAAGCCCCGGTCGGGCGGACGCTACATCTTCGTGCAGGATCTCGCCGAGCGTTATATGAAGGCGCTCGCCGACCGCCCGAAGCTCAAGCGCAAGCTCAAGGTCGTGGCCGCCTGCGGCAACGGCACGGCCGGCGCCTTCGCGCCGCAGGTTCTGGAAGCCATCGGCTGCGAGGTGGTGCCGCTCGACGCCAAGCTGGACCACAGCTTCCCGCGCTACAATCCGAATCCCGAGGACATGAAGATGCTGCATGCCATCGCGGAAGCGGTGGTGGCGAACAATGCCGACGTCGGCTTCGGCTTCGACGGTGACGGCGATCGCTGCGGCGTCGTCGACAACGAGGGCCACGAGATCTTCGCCGACACGGTCGGCGTCATGCTGGCGCGCGATATCTCGGCCATTCACAAAAACCCTGTATTCGTCGCCGACGTGAAATCCACGGGCCTTTTCATGACCGATCCGGTGCTCGAGGCGGCCGGCGCAAAAACCCTCTATTGGAAGACCGGCCATTCCTACATGAAGCGCTACACCTTCGAGCAGAAGGCGCTGGTCGGCTTCGAGAAGAGCGGCCACTTCTTCTTCCAGCCACCGCTCGGCCGCGGCTATGATGACGGCCTCGTCGCGGCCATCGCCGTTTGCGACATGCTCGACCGCGCCGAAGGCAAGACCATCGCCGACCTGCGCCGCGCGCTGCCCAAGACCTACCAGTCCCCGACCATGTCGCCCCACTGCGACGACGAGAAGAAGTACGGCGTGGTCGAGAAGGTCGTCGCCGATTATGAGGCCCTGGCCAAGAACGGCGGCACGGTGGCCGGCCAGAAGATCCGCGACCTCGTCACCGTCAACGGCGTGCGCGTGACGCTCGAGGACGGCACCTGGGGCCTCGTGCGCGCGTCGTCCAACAAACCCGAGTTGGTAATCGTCGTCGAGAGCCCGGTGTCGGAGGCGAACAAGGTCGCCATCTTCCGCGACATCGAGGCCCGCCTCGCCAAGTTCCCCGAGGTCGGCGAGTACAATCAGAAGATCTGAAGCCTGAAGACGCGTGGACGCACGAGTGTGCTCAAATCCCTTCGAAGAAAAATCGAGGGATTGCCATACTTGTCGCAAATCTTATCGCCGCAAAAGGCGCGCTCCTGATCGCGGCTTTCGCGGCATGGGCGGTGAGCAACACGCCCGGCGACGCTCAATGGCCTATGCAATGGAGCCTGAGCGGGAAGGTCAACTGGCGTGCGTCCCGTAATACGGCGCTCGCCCTGACCGCCGGCTCTGTTTCGATTATCCTGTTGATCGTCGCCATAGCAGTCAACAGCACCAATCAACCGACACCGCTCATTGTGGTGGCGCTCATCGACGCCATCATAATCCCGGCTTACTTCGTGGCCGGGGTCCTCGATTTGCGAACATAGCCCTCGTGACGGCTACAGCGTCGAGATCAGAAGGCGCACCGCCACCGCGGTAAGGAAGAGCGCGAACGCCACTTCGAGTTTGCGCCGCGGCAGGCCGTGTGCCACGCGCACACCCAGCGGCGCCGTAAGCACGCTCGCCGGAATGACGATGGCCGCGCCGAGCAGGCTGATGAAGCCCAACGAGAACGGCGGCAGATCCGGATTGCCCCAGCCGGCCCACGCATAGCCGATGAGCCCTGGAATCGCGATCAGCGGCCCGAAGCCGCTCGATGTCGCGACGGCCTTCAGAATGGACCAGCCGCAGAGCGTGAACAGCGTCACCAGGAACATGCCGCCGCCGATGCTCATCAGCGTTGAGATCATACCGACCACGAACGCCACGAGGCGAACGACCCAGTTGTTGGGAACGTCGTCCGCGAACCGCCAGTCCTCCCGTCCCAACATCATCTTGATCGCGAGAAGGCCGCCGCAAACGATCCACACCCACTTGAGCGCCGCGCCCGACACCAGCGACACGAGCCCGACGCCGGCGATGACGCCAGCGACCACGTACGGGCCAAGCCGGCGCAGCACAGTCGTGTCGACCGCGCCGCGCGCGAGATGCGAGCGAAAGGATTGCAGAGCCGTCGGCACGATGATGGCGAAAGATGTCCCGAGCACCATCTGCATCCGCACGGACTCGGGCACCTGTAGCAGACCGAACGTCTCGAAGAGCACGGGCACCAGCACACCGCCACCCCCGATGCCGAGTAGCCCAGCGAGAAAGCCCGCTACCAGACCGCCGGAAAGGAGCGCGAGCACGAGCCACAGCAGATCGCTGTTGCCGAGAACGGTAGTCATGGAGAGCAGCTCCTATTCCGCAGCGACGCCGATGGCCGGGACCTGCCCCTCGGCAATCGCAATCGCATCCAGCAGAACATCGAGCCCTGGCCCCTCGCCGACGCCATGCTCCGAAAGATGGCGCCGGAACTGCCGCGCGCGCGGCTGACCGTGATAGAGACCCAGAATGTGCCGTGTCACCGAGTTGAGACGCCCACCCTGCTCCAGATGCGCCCGGACGTAAGGCACGAGTCGCGACAGGACCTCGCCACGCGAAAGCACAGGCGCGTCGGAGCCGAACAAGGCCTGATCCACGCCCGCGAGCAGATACGGCGTCTGATAGGCAGCGCGCCCGAGCATGACACCATCCACGTGCTCGAGATGCGCCGCCGACGCCTCGAGCGTCTCGACGCCGCCGTTGAGCACGATCGTGAGATCGGGCCGCACTTCTTTGAGCCGATAGACGCGCCCGTAGTCGAGCGGCGGCACCTCACGGTTCTCCTTTGGAGAGAGCCCGCCAAGCCAGGCCTTGCGCGCATGCACGATGAAGAGCGTGACGCCCGCGTCCGCAACCGTCGCGACAAAGCGCGAGAGAGCCGCCTCGCTGTCCTGATCGTCGATGCCGATGCGACATTTCACGGTGACCGGAATCTTGACGCTGGCGCGCATCGCGGCCGAACACGCCGCCACCACTTCCGGCTCCGCCATCAGACAGGCACCGAACCGGCCCTCCTGCACGCGGTCGGACGGACATCCCACATTGAGGTTGATCTCGTCGTAGCCCAAAGCCTCGCCGATGGCCGCCGCGTCCGCGAGCTTCGCCGGATCCGATCCGCCGAGCTGAAGCGCCAGCGGGCGCTCGGCGGCATCGAAGCCCAGAAGCCGCGCCCGATCGCCGTGGATCACCGCCTCGGCGGTCACCATCTCCGTGTAGAGCCGCGCGTTACGCGTCATGATGCGATGGAAAGTCCGGCAATGCCGGTCCGTCCAATCCATCATGGGTGCCCCGCAGAACCTATGCTCTTGATTTTTCACGTATTTTTACGCAGTTTCAAAGGGTAAAGAATGAACGTGTGCACTCGTTCTCAGGAACGTCCCGCGAATTCTGCGTCTTACTGCACAGGATTCGCACGCGGCGAGTGAGTGCACACGATGGCTACCTTCGCAAGACTCAACTCAGGGCGCTGGCGTGCGCAGGTTCGTCGCAAGGGCCGCGACGCATCAGACACGTTTCTTCGCCGGCGCGACGCAGAGACCTGGGCGCTCGAGGTCGAGCGCGCGATCGATCCTTTTGCATGTGAGTGCCCGCGAGGGATCAGTGAGACTTTGCCGTCGGCGAATGACGACCGGCTTTTCACCCGGACGCAGACTTCGGCCAGCCGTACGAGCATGAAGGGCCTGAGCCCCTAATGGGATTGCGCCGACGTCAAGCGGACGTTTTGCACCCAAATGACTAGCCAACGCGCCTCGTAGTCAGTCGCTGCTCCGCGCAAAGACGTAGAATGCACTGGCCGCCACAGGTGCGCCCAAGCCAATCCAAGCGATGGCGTCCATCAGCCCATCCCCGACAAGCCCCGAGATGAGCCCGACCGAGCTGGCCAGCGCGATCAGCGCGGGAGCGAAAAAAATGCGCCAGAGAGAACGCTCAGCGGCGCGGGCGCGAGATGCGGACGAGTTTTTCATCATGCGCTCGCTGCCTCAAGCTTTCTGTTCGCGCGCCCAAGACCGAGATCCTCTTCGGCCGTCTTGCGACGCGTGAAGAACAGATACAGTCCTGTGGCAAGCACGGCGATCGAGATGAGATCCAGGATCACCCAAAGGAGCTTCATCGGCAGGCCGCCGTAGTCACCAAAGTGCAGGGGCTGCGAGACAAACAGCGCATCAACGTACCAGGGCATGCGGCGCATGTCCGTGATCTGGCCGCTTTGGGCGTCGATCAACACCGGTGTCAGCAGCTTGGCCGTCACGTGCTCTTCGCCTCGGAGAAAGAGGCCGTAGTGGTGCTTGCCAGAGAACAGAGTGCCCGGATAGGTCACGAACGAGGGAATCCTACCTTCCGGCGCGGCCTTCATCGCGACCTGATGGGCAACATCGATGCTGATTGGATTCTGCGGAGCGGGGAGGTCCTTGTAGGGTGCGATCATGTCGGCGAGCTGCCCGAACTGCCACAGCTTGAAAATCGAATCTGCCCAGGTGTTGATGACGCCGGTCGCGCCGACGACCGTGAGCCACGCCAGTGTGACGATGCCAAGGAGATTGTGCAGGTCGAGCCATTTGATGCGCGTTCCCCGGTTCTGGCGCACCGTGCCGAAGTCGAGACGACGCATGAAGGGCGCATAAAGAACCACGCCGGACCCAATGGCGACGAGCAACAGAAGACCCATCACGCCAAGAAACAGTTTTCCCGGGATGCCTGCGAACATATCGACGTGAAGCGTTCGCAGGATATACATGATCCCTTCGGTCAAATTCGGCTCGCCCAGGACCTTGGCGGTGCGCGCATCGACGGCAAGCAGCTTGATGCTCTCCGGTGGAGAGTCGAAAGCCTTCGCCATCCCCACGAACAGCAGGTTCCGGTCGTCCTCATCCCAGGAGATGAATGGGACGACCAGATTGGGGTGGCGCGCGCGAGCTGCCTCTTCCACGGCCGCGAGCGAAGCTGCAGGTGTGTCCGCTGCCATAACCGGCGGCTCGAGGTCGGCATGCTGCCAGTGCAGGATGTCGTGATAGAATACGAGCGGCAGGCCGGTGATGCAGAGCATCAGAAGAAATCCGGTCGAGATGATGCTCGTCCAGCGATGCACCTTGTACCAGATGCGCACGGTACGCGCAGTCAATGGCCATTCTCCTTCCTACGATGGCTTGCTTATTAATAGATATTCTTCTTGGCATCGCGCGCGAGCGCGTAGTCGATCAACGCCGCAGGTGTGATCGAATCGAACTGATCCTTGACGATTTCTCCGAGGGTCGGAAGCGATCGGTGTGCTTTTCAGTATTCCAGAGATCCGATCGCCGCAGAGCCTTGCTGCAGTGAAAAACACTTCCTGCACCGTCACGACGATAACGGAGCGTGGTGCGTGACCTTCATGCGCGAAGCTCGTCATGAACTCCGAAGATCGCGCTCGGTCTGGAGAACAGCTTCCTTGTCCAAAGCCCATTCACTGGAGATCCCTACCTCGGGAAGCTCTCCCTTTCATGGTCGGCGTCGGCATTGATGCGAGCGCTGCGCGGAGAGATCGCTTGAACTATGAAGGGGCCGCTGCGCCGCTGCAAATCTCGAGACTATCGCTCAATCAAGCAATGCTGTTGCGATAAGAAAATATAGGCCGGTGCCGGCGTTCCTTGCGCTGAACAGGCCCATGGCATGGGAAATGGTTGAATACATAACTACACAGGTATACAATTCGGCTTAAGTCGCTGAGATGGTGGGCCTTCTCTCCGTCCAACGGGAGCTCGTATTGTGGGAATGCTAACCCGTGTTGTTTCGGCGGAGGGCTTCAAGCCATCTGAGCTGATCCGTCTCGCGGCGGATCAAGCCCTCGGGGTCACGCTCGTCACGCCCCCGTCAGGTCACGTCGACACGCCGCTTTTTGCGGGCCGGTTGTTGAGCCAGGAGATCCAGCCGGGGCTCAGGGCAGCGGCCGATGACATAACGTACCTGACGAGCGACAGTATTCAGAGCGAGGCCGAGCCGGCCGTCATGTGCGGCGTCCTGTTGGACGGTGGCCCGGAGACGATGCAGGTTGTCGGATATGGGCCCATCACGCGGTATGCGGAGCGGCCGGCCCTCTTCGGCTTTCGGGAACGGACCCGCTTCGAGCTATCGGGGATGATGTCACACCGGAGCCGCTCGGCCGGATTTGTGATCAAGCCGGAGTTCTTCGACCGTTTCGGCGACACAATCAAATCGGATGGCCTCGCCGCCTTGCGAGAATTCGTCCGGACGGATTTTCGTTTCGAGTCGCTGCCCCGCTCGCCCAAGGTGGTCGATATCGCGCGTCGCAGCCTCGACCACCCTTACGGCGATCAGCTCGGCGAGCTTTTCCTCGAAAGCAACACCCTGTCGTTCGTCATCGAAATCGCACAGCTTCTCGCGCACGAGCGCCGGATGATCGCCGCCATCGGCAAACGACACTACGATCGCGTCGTGGAAGCGCGCGACATTCTCGATGCCAATCTCGTGGCGCCCCCAAAAATCCTTGAGCTAACGAAGCGTGTGGGCGTCAATCTGACGACCCTGCAGGCGAACTTCAAGACCGTCTTCGGCACAACGATTTTCGGATACGTACGCATGCAGCGGTTGCAGATGGCGCGCGTCCTGCTGCGCGAGTATCATCTCACCGTCGCCGAGACCGGCTACAGAGTCGGCTTCGTCAGCCCGTCGGCTTTCACGGCCGCTTACCGCAGATATTTTGGCCATCCTCCCGGGCAAGACATCTCGCGTGAACGGGAATGACCGCGCGTTTTTCGAGCGCTTCTAAACTGCTTATTGCGACAGTCTTTTCGATTTTTGCGATAGCCAACGACGTGGCGACGCGGACCTCAGCATGTCAGGAATACCGAGGGATCTTAAGAAGCCTTTGGGGGATTCTATGACGCTTGCTGCTTGGCGTAGGCGCGAGTTCGCGTCGGCGCTGACCGCTGCGCTTTTCACTGCGGTCACGGGCTCGTTGGCGCCAGTCGCCGCGCAATCCGCGTCCGAAGGGTCGAGCGAAGCCGTACCGCTGCCGCCCTTGGTCGTGGAAGGCACGGCCGCCAAGTCGAAGGCCGCATCGAAGAAGAAGAAGGTTCAAACCTCGAAGGGGCTCGCCCCCTCAGCGCCTGCTCCGCCGCCCGTCGAGACGACGAGTGCAGGAAGCGGCCGGTCGTCCGAGCGCGCCAAGGGGCCCGTCGACGGCTATTCGGCCGCGGTAAGCGCAACGGCAACCAAGACCGATACCCCCATCCTCGAAACGCCGCAGTCGATTTCGGTGATCACGCAGGATCAGATCAGCGATCAGCAGGCGAGGACGATCGCCGATGCCCTGCGTTACACGCCCGGTGTCACCGTCGACGGATTTGGAGCGAATGTCTTTTTTGACTCCATCAAGATCCGCGGCTTCAATGCCCCGCAGTATCTCGACGGCCTCCGCCTGCCGAGTGACGCCTCCGCGTTCGCCGTCCCACGTATCGAGACCTACGGTCTCGAACGACTTGAGGTCCTGAAAGGACCATCGTCGGGCCTATACGGCCAATCCGACCCAGGCGGCCTGGTCAACATGGTCAGCAAGCGCCCGCTCGACACGCCGCATTTCGAAGTCGTGGGGACGACTGGTTCGTTCGACCGGCTGGAAGGCGCTTTCGACGTTGGCGGGCCCGTCTCCACCAATCCAAATCTACTTTATCGGGTCGTCGGATTGGCGCGCGACAGCGACTCTGAGATTGATTTTCAGGAAAACAACAAGCTGTTTATCGCGCCGAGCGTGACGTGGCGCGCGAACTCTGACACCAGCTTGACCCTTCTTTCGCAGTACCAGAAGATCGAGAATGACGGCTATCAGCAATACGTGCCCGGAGAGGTGACGCTACTGTCCAATCCGTTCGGGCGCATTCCCCGCAGCCGTTACCTAGGCGAGCCGGGTTTCGATCACTATGCGCTCGAGCAGTGGTCCATCGGCTATGAATTCGAACACCGTATCCAGACCGGCCTGCAGTTCCGCCAGAACCTGAGATACTTCGATGTCGCGCAAGACATGCAGGCCATGCGCGGCGACTTCATGGTCGGAACTCAGTTTTTCCGCACACCGATCTACGTTGACGCCGATGCCGCCAACTTCGCCGTCGACAATCAGCTTCAGGCGGATTTCACGACGGGGCCTCTCACCCACAAGGTGCTGGTGGGCGTCGACTATCAGAGGACACGAAGCTCGAACACGAGCCTGCTGGCGAACGACGCAGGCGACTATCTGCCTATCGATGTGTTCAATCCTGTGTATGGCGCACAGCCGATTCCGTTGCCCGGAGATCTCTCTGCATTCCTGGACGTCGATTCGCACCTGGAACAGACAGGCATCTATGTTCAGGATCAGATCAAGTTTGACCGCTGGACGCTCTCACTGACCGGACGCCAGGATTGGTCGAGCGTCGAAACTATTAGCAGGGGCTCCTACCCACCTCCTGATTTCTCTCCATATGAGCGGGACGACTCCGCTCAAACCGGCCGCGTCGGCCTGAGCTATTTGTTCGACTTCGGTCTTGCCCCTTACGTCAGCTATTCGACCTCGTTCGTGCCGAATACTGGCGCCGACTTCGATGGAAACACCTTCAAGCCGACGACGGGCGAGGGCAAGGAAATCGGCCTCAAGTTCATGCCGAATGGCACCAACCTGATGTTCACCGCTGCACTATTTGATATTCGCCAACAGGACGTTCTAACCACTGACCCAAATCCCTTGGCGTTTGGCCTGTATAGCGTCCAGACCGATGAAGCCCGTGTGCGCGGTTTCGAGTTCGAGGTGCGGGGCAACGTCACTCGCGAGCTCGAGATCGTCGGCGGCTATAGCAAGCTCGATCCCGAAATCACAAAGAGCATTTACGTCGGGAACATTGGTAACTATCTGCCAAACGTGAACCTCGAGCAGGCCTCCCTGTGGGCGAAATACACATGGTTCGACGGATCTCTCGCGGGCTTCGGCATCGGCGGTGGCATCCGCTACGTCGGTGAGAATTACGGAGATCAGGCCAACGCGATCTACATTCCGTCGCACACGCTACTCGACGCAACCGTGAGTTACGATTTCGCCTATCTCGATCCTGAGCTCGAAGGGTGGCAGGCGCAGATCAACGCCACGAATCTGGAAGACGAATATTACGTCGCGTCGTGCCAATCCGGGCTGGCCTACTGCGGTCTCGGTGCCGGCCGCACAGTGCTGGGCACGCTCAAATATTCCTGGAAGTAGGAGCGGAGAGCCAGCCCGGCCAGATTCCGCCGTTGGTCAGTTTCCGCTTCGCCTCAGGGGGGCGCTTCACCCATTGAGCTTCACCCATGGATTCGTGACGTCCTAAGTGGCACTTTTCGCGGCCCGCGTCTTCGCGTCGTAATCGCTCCGCGGCAGAACCGAATAGGACCAGCCGTCCATTTGCGCCCGCCGCGCCTCTGCGTCCATCTCCGCGGACTCTCTGCTCTGATGCTCCGACATCAAGACGAGTTCCATCAGCTCGAGCTGCTCCATGTCTCCTGAGCTGTCCGAGCGCGTCGCAGGAACGGAGCCGCCCACGTTCGCGACCACCACCCAGTTGTTCGCGTTCATGACCTTCACTCCTGTCTTTCCAGGCTGGCAATTCGGCGGCCCTCGCCCATGAGACGCTCAACGTGCCGCCGCAAGAGTCAGCGCATTCTTCGCGTCCATACGGATCACCTGAAGAGACGCAATGGCCTCGTCGACGAACCGATCGATTTCACCTGCAGTCATGAGATGGGGCGAGATCGCAAGATCGGCCGCGCGGCTGAGCGCACTCGACTTTACGAAGATCTGGACGTTGGCACACGCCGCCGGACATTCACCCTTACCCCCCGTCAGATGGAATCCGAACCTACCTTCGGTCTCTTCGATCCGCATCGCGTTGCCTCCGGTGCCAGCACGAGCCGCCCCTCTCCCTGCAACCTCACAAACGCGAAGCTGCGAGGACGCAGGCCGGAAGCAGCGCAGGGGGCCATAGTCCTTAGCCCCATACCTTTGGTCAACGGGCCGCCAGGGGACCCGAACCATGCTCGGCCGAGGACCAGATAGCGAGAACCAATGCCGCGATGCCGATCACAACGTGGGTCAACATGGCAGAGCCGACGGTGCTGAAGCCCAGGAGCCACGGCGACACGACGAGCCAAGTACCCAGCGCGACACTCACCCACTCCTCCCAGTCATGGAAGGCGACCATCGCTGCAAAGGCCATCACCGCGATGATGGCCCCGACAACATAGGCATTCCACGCTGCGGTCTGTTCGGATGCAAATCCAAGTGCCCAAGGCGAGAAGAACAATCCGACGCCGAGCAGGCAGTTCAAGACATCCTGCCAATAGGCGGAGAACTTTATGTCGTTTACCATTGCCAACCTCCTTTGGGTTGACATTTGCGGACCCCACACGGGTCCGTCTCTTCTTGTACGTAAGAACTCGCGAGAACCGCCGCCATAAGTCAGTCAAAAGATATTATCGCATATTGCAACGCAGCAGGAACGCGCGCGAAATCGCCAGCTTTCGAGAAAGCTTGCTAACTACAATCCCCAGCCCGTGACCGCGATGGTCTGGCCGGTAATCCCTGCTGCGCCAGGCGAGGCGAGAAAAACGACCGCCTCAGCGATATCGTCGCGTTTGGTCCAATGCTTCAGATCTTTAGGTTTCATCGCGGCAATATTCGAGCCCGTATCCACGAGCCCCGGGGCGACAGCGTTCACCCGTATGCCGCTGTCTCTCCCTTCCAGCGCCAGGGTACGCGTCAGCGCCTCGATTCCAGCTTTGGCGCAATTGTACGCGATCATGTTGGCTTGAGGCAGACCGGACCGTGCGAAGTTCACGATGGCGCCTCCCCCGGCCGTGCGCATATGCGGGAAGACCGCCCGCGAGGTTAAAAAGGAGCTGAGAAGGTTGTTATCGATCTCGGTTCTCCAATCGTCGAGCGAGGTCTCGACGGCAGGCTTGTAGCGGGTGAGCCCGCCCGCCAGATTGATCAGGACATCGATCCTCCCATACTCCTTCAACACGCCGTCTATGAGCTCTTGCACCCCGCCTTCATCGGTGAGCGAAGCGGCGATCGCAAGCACGCGCGCCCCACTCTGGCGCAGCTCCGCCGCGCGGGCCTCCACATTGGCCTGCGTGCGCGCGCAAATCGCCAGGGCGGCACCGCTCTCGGCCAGGGCTTTGGCCACGGCCTGCCCCACCTGTCCGTCGTGGCTGACGCCCGTCACCACTGCCACTTTGCCCTGCAGGCTTGCCATCTGATCCAACCCTTCTCGGACGATCTGCACAAGGAGCCCTAGGATAGTCCTTTGCCGCTTCCTGTTCCATCCTCGTCTCGGCGATCGGGGTAGCGCCTCCCCCCAGATTGCCTCGAACAGCCGCTTGCCACCCTCCTAGCCAGGACCCAAATCTGGATAAACTGTTCCTGCGCCATGGGAGGCGTCCGATGACGACCGTGCGCCATCTACTGCTCCAGAAGGGCAACCGGGTCTGGTCCATCCATCCCGACACGAGCGTCTTCGACGCTATCAAGGAGATGGCCGACCGAAACATTGGCGCGCTCGTTGTCATCGAGGGCGACGAGCTCATCGGCATCATCACGGAACGGCACTACGCCCGCAACGTCGTCCTGAAGGGCAGAGCATCGCCCAAGACACGGGTCAGGGAGATCATGCAAACCAACGTCGTATGCGCCTTGCCAGATTATACGGTTGAGCAGTGCATGGCGCTAATGACTTCAAAGCTGGTGCGCCACTTGCCGATAGTAGAGGACGGGATCATCTTGGGTCTTTTATCGATCGGCGATCTTGTGAAGAGCACCATCAGCGACCAGAAGTTCGTGATCGAGCAACTCGAGCACTACATCAGCGGAACCAGATAGCCCGCCGGCAATCCCCAGCCCATCTCTACGCGGGCCGGCGGACCCGCTACGTTGTGAACGCCCAGGCGCCATAGCCGACAACGCTCCGCTTATCGCCTGCGGTGTCGCCCGAATTGCGCAGATCGAGCCGCAAGACAGAAGCACACCGGCGCTTCGCCTCGATGAGAGCCCCGCGGATCGCGAGGTGGCCGCAAGCGTCGGCCGGGCCGATTGCACCCTCGTCGAGCGTTTCGATCGAGCGAGCCGTACTCGCGTCATGGCGGCAAGCATCCTCGTACTCCTCATAGTGGGAGAGGTCGGAGCTCACGACCAGGAACGTCTTGCAGGTCCACACCCGCGCGAGCACGGCCGCGACTGCCCGGGCGGAGGTCAAGCCGAAGAGCAGCGGCACAATGGGCAGCGGGCCGAAAATAGCCTGCAGGAACGGAAGCTCGACTTCTAGGGCGTGCTCAGGTGCATGCGGCTCGTCGTCGATCACGACGAGCCCCGCCTCGGCCATTGCAGCAACCGCGGAGGTCTCGACAGGACTTTCACCGAGCGGGGTGGCAAACGCTGTGCTCGACGGCGCCGCCACGCCGCGAAACGGAACATAATGGGCTGGACCGACGACGATGACCCGGTCGATGCTGCCCTTCAAATGGCGCATGCTCGCAAATGCCTCGGCAGCCGTGGGGCCGGAGTAGACATAGGCGGCGTGCGGCGCGATGATGCCGCGAAGGCCGGGCTGCTCTCTCGAGCGCGCGGCCGCTAGGAGGGCCGACACCGTTCGACCGAGGTGCTCCGCTGAGGCAGGATAGAATGATCCTGCAACGGCCGCAGGTCGTGGCCCAGCGGTTGTACGGTTGAGGAGCATGACGCGCACATCCTTTAGCGCGGCTCATGGCGAACTCTATGACCGGTATCGAGCAATTGAAAGGTATTCCTGGCCGGTATTGGCACCGGCTCGAGGATGGGCGCGTCCAGTGCGACGTCTGCCCCAGATTTTGCAGGCTGCACAAGGGCCAACGCGGCCTTTGCTTCGTGCGGGGCCGGCAGGACGACCAGATCGTGCTCACCACCTACGGGCGCTCGTCTGGATTCTGCGTTGATCCGATCGAGAAGAAACCCTTGAACCACTACCTCCCGGGTTCACCCGTCTTGTCCTTTGGCACGGCCGGCTGCAATCTCACCTGCAAGTTCTGCCAGAACTGGGACATCTCTAAAGCTCGCGAGCTTGACCGGTTGCAGGATGAAGCCTCTCCCGAGGACATCGTGCGTGCGGCGATTGCAACCGGCTCGAAATCCATTGCCTACACCTACAACGACCCGGTCATCTTCCTCGAATACGCGGTGGACGTCGCCAAGGTCGCTCGCAAGCGCGGCATCAAGAATGTCGCGGTAACCGCCGGCTATATCGGCTCCGAAGCGCGCGAGGAGCTTTTCACTTGGATGGACGCGGCCAACGTCGACCTCAAGGCCTTCACAGAGGAGTTCTACAATCGCCTCTGTACCGGCCGTCTCGCCGCGGTCCTCGATACACTCGAGTACTTGAAACGCGAGACCGAGGTATGGTTTGAAATCACAACGCTCCTGATCCCCGGCCACAACGACAGCCCACAGGAGGTGAGACGTCTCAGCGAATGGGTGATGACGAAGCTCGGGCCCGACGTCCCTCTGCACTTCACGGCCTTCCATCCGGACTACAAGATGCTCGATGTGCCGCACACCCCAGCACATACGCTGACGATGGCACGCGACCTCGCGTGCCAGATCGGTTTGCACTACGTCTATACAGGCAATGTCCATGACGAGGCCGGCGGAAGCACCTACTGCCCGGCGTGCGGGGCCCGCGTGATCGGCCGCGACTGGTACAGGATCACCGCGTGGAACTTGGCCGACGCTGATAGCTGCGGCACCTGCGGCGCGGCCATCCCCGGCGTGTTCGAGAGAAACCCTGGCGGATGGGGTCAGCGGCGAGTACCAATTCGGCTTGGTCCCACACACCAATACGCAATCGGTTGCGGTCCCTCGCGTCTTTGATCGCGAGGTCGAGGATCGCACAGAGGCTAGCAAACTGGCTGCGTGGGATGTGTCTGTGCCCTCATTCATCAAACGTGACGCTCGACCCGGCAGGGCCGGCTCAGCTTGGCCGATTGAGGTTTTGTTTCTTGATCCAGCGGTATAGCGTCTGCCGGCTGACCCTGAGCTCACATGCGGCGTCGGAGATGCACCAGCGGTTGCGCTCTAGAACCTCGATCAAATCCGGAGCAACCGGGCCATCGTCGCCCGACGCGTCGCTGGAAGCGCCCGTACCATCGAGATTGAGCCAGTCTGGCAATCGACTATCCGCGATCTCGTCGCCTCCGGAGCTAGCCAACGCGTAGCGCAAGGCTAGGCGCAACTCGCGCATGTTGCCCGGCCACTTATGCGCGAGAAGAATGGCAAATGCCGACGGAGAAACGCGCGGCGTCGCACTGAACCCCATGTGGGTCGCTTCGATCTCCAACGCGCCTAGAATGACGTTAGCCTTGTCGGCACGCGCCCTGAGGGATGGAAGCTCCAACCGGATGCCTGCGATCCGGTAATAGAGATCCTGGCGAAACCTTGCCTCCGACACCATCTTCAGCAGATTCTGATGGCTTGCGCATATGAGGTTGAAATCGACCTTGATCGGCTTCGCGGAACCGAGCGGCACGATCTCGCCCTGTGCCAGAACACGAAGAAGCCGCGTCTGCAGCGCGAGCGGCATATCACCGATCTCGTCGAGAAACAGTGTACCGCCGTTTGCCTCGGCAATGCGCCCTCGCCGCCCCTCGCGACGGGCGCCTGTGAATGTTCCCGTCTCGTAGCCGAACAGCTCGCTCTCGATCAAGCTTTCAGGAATGGACGAGCAATCGATGACTACAAAAGGTTTGGTCGCACGCGACCCGACCTCATGGATGCCACGCGCGAACTCTTCCTTGCCCGTTCCGCTCTCCCCTTGCAGCAGGATTGGCAGTCGCTTGTTGACGAGCTTGCGGATCGTCTCGACATGCCCGCGCATGACTGGATCGCTACCGGCGAGCAAATCGAGGTCGAGCGGGCAGTTACCGGTGACGGTTTGCGGCTTTGCCGCACGCTGAGAAATGGAAGCAAACTTGGCAAGTCTGGCTCCGCTGGAGCGGTGCGGCATCGTGAGACTCGCAAAACACGGACGGTCCCTGCCCTTAAGCCGCGCGATACCTATGCGCTCGACGGAGGCGTCCTCATGGCCACGGGCGACATCCTGCCAATTGACCTCCATGATATCGCAAACCGGATTACCTAAAATGGCCTGGCAATCGGCGATACGAAGATCGCCGCCCGCACCGCCCAGCATTTCCACGGCGCGGCCAGTGTCGTCCAGCGCAAGCATAAGTCCGTTGCCATCCTGCGCGCCGACGAGCCCCGCCTCGACCCGCAGAATGGTCCTGCTACGGTTGCGCTCCAGAAAATAGCGCCGCTCGATACGTCGCGCCGTTGCGGAAACTAGCTCGAGCACGAACGACTGCATTTCTTGCGGCAGGTTCACCACCGACGAGGCGTCAAGCGCCGCGATCACCCTACCGTTCGAATCCACGATCGGGGCCGCCGTGCAAGTGAGGCCCGAGTAATTGAGAAAGAAATGCTGCGAACGATGAACGGTGACCGCACAATTGCTGGCAATCGACGTGCCGATACCGTTTGTCCCTGCTTGATCCTCGCGCCAATCGGCCCCCGCGCACACGCCCACGCGGCGCAATGCCTGATCGGGCGGAGTTGAGCTCAACACGTCGAGCGCGATGCCATTGGAATCGGAGAGCATGATAACGTAGTTCAGCGGCGCCACCCTCCCCATGAGCCAATCGATCTCCGGTTTGGCCACGTGAATGAGAAGATCGAGCGGATCAGCCGCGCGCTTGAACTCGTTTGTCGTGACGATCTCCGGCCCTTTGTGCCGGGACCGATCGAGTTTGTACTCCCTGACGCAGCGTCTCCAGGACGACGCAACGATGTTTGGAACTCCGTCAGCGACGCTGCCCTCGCTGCGTGTTATCTCGTCGATGATCCCCTTCGTATGAGTGTACTCGGAAGACCGAACCGTTGCCGTCTTTCCCTTGCCAAGCACATTCATTTTTCGCCCCTCCCGGCAGGTTCTCATAATTACCTGGGCGCATTGTTGTTCTTCACTTCGCCAGATAGTCGTTTCTCTCAACGCGCAGCAGAGACGCCTTGAGCCTCATGCTGTCGCGGAGGATGTCCTCGACACTGTTGAAGGTGAAGCGGACATGATCTGTCGCAGCGGCCTCGGCCGCCTTGGGGTTTCCCGCCAGAATCGCATCGGCGATCGCTACGTGCTGAGCCAAGAGCTTGGTGCGCACAGATGGACGCTCGTAAAGCTGTTGCCGGCTGTAGAAAATATTCGTGCGCAAGAGCTCGGCCAACCCCCTCATGATGTGGAGCACCACGGCGTTGTGCCCAGCCTCGTAGATTGCGAGATGCAGATCGACATCGGCGTGAGACTCTTGTGTGGGGTCCTCGATATCGTGCGCCCTCTTCATCCGCTCGATGCAAGACCGGATGGTCTCCTTGTCGACGTCCGATGCTCTCAAGGCCGCATACCGCGCGGCCTGCCCTTCGACCCCTTGGCGAAACTCGAAATAGTCGGCCGTCACTTGCGGATTGTCCTCAAGCAGTGAGGCGAGCGGCTTGAGCAGCGGCGACAGGAACTGCGCCACATGCGTGCCGCCCCGAGTCGTAACCAAGAGGCCGCGGGCTGCGAGCGTATCGATCGCTTCACGTAGGGAGGGCCGTGACACGTCGAGCTTCTCGGCAAGCTCGCGTTCCGGTGTCAGCCGCTCACCCGGCCTGAGCACGCCCTGCAGAATGAGCTTTTCAATATGGTCCGCTATCGCCTCTGCCACGCGTTGCGGCCTAATGCGTTCGGTCATTGCCCTAACACTCGCCCCTTGGAGACGCGGAACAACCATCGATCCTACAGGAGTAATAGATTATCCAGATCTGTCAATTGAAGCTATCTATTCCCCAACTAGATATTTTGGTCTAATAATTTTACCACAAAGGCGGGCGGTTCAGAGACATGACCGATAAGACCCGCCGGATATAGGGTGGAAAATCACGTGTGGTCTCAAGTCTATGATCCCTTCGGGGACATGCTGCTGTCTGCCGCCACGGCAGCGCTTCCTGTGGTCGTGCTTCTTGGTGCGATCGCGTTTTTTGAAGTGAGGGCGCACTACGCGGCCCTTCTGGGGCTCGCGGCAGCGCTCCTTGTCGCCATTTTTGCCTTCGGCATGCCACCGGGAATGGCTGGTCTGGCTGCCGCCTACGGCGCAGCCTTCGGCCTTCTCCCTATCGGATGGATCATTCTCAACGTCATCTTCCTCTATCAGTTGACAACCGAGAACGGCGAGTTCGACGTCGTACAGCGCAGTATCAGCCGCATCAGCAGCGACCGCCGCATGCAGGTGCTATTCATCGCCTTCTCGCTCGGCGCGTTCTTCGAAGGAGCAGCAGGGTTCGGCACGCCGGTCGCCGTAACGGCAGCCTTGCTCATCGGCCTAGGCTTTCCGCCGCTGGCAGCATCGGGGCTTTCGCTCATCGCCAATACGGCGCCGGTTGCCTTTGGCGCGCTTGGATCCCCGGTCATTGCGCTTGCAGCGGTGACCGGCCTCGACCTTCACGAGTTGAGCGGCATGATCGGCAGACAGCTCCCGCTATTCTCGGTAATCGTCCCATTCTGGGTGATCTGGGCCTATGTCGGCTTTCGTCGCATGATGGACGTGTGGCCGCCGATTGCAGTCGCGGGCATATCGTTCGCCGTGCCTCAGTACATCGTTTCAAACTATCATGGTCCATGGCTCGTAGACATCATCGCCGCTGTCGTATCGATGACGTGCCTCGCTCTGTTCCTCAAAGTCTGGGAACCCGCGCGCGAGATGGCGGGCCACGGCGACGTCGCAACACAGCCGGAGCAGCCGAGCAACGACGTCGCGCATACGATATCACGTGCGACCCTGCTGCGGGCGTGGACGCCATGGCTCCTCTTGAGCGCAATCGTGTTCTTGTGGGGCACACCTCAGGTCAAGGCTTTCCTCGACAGCCTGTGGTCCTACAAGCATCCTGTCGCAGGACTCGACGGTCTCGTACAGAAGATGCCGCCCGTTGTGGCAGTGCCTCACGCGGAAACGGCGGTCTACAATCTGAACCTGATTTCAGCAACCGGCACCGGCATTCTGATTGCCGCGCTGCTCTCCGGCCTCGTTCTGGGGCACCGCCCTTTGCAGATAATACGCATCTATGGACGCACGCTTTACCTCGTCCGCTATTCGCTGATCACCATCGCCGGCATGCTCGCAATCGGGTTTGTCACCCGCTATTCGGGAACTGACGCCACCTTGGGCCTCGTCCTTGCCAATACGGGATGGCTCTACCCGTTCTTTGGAACGCTGATCGGTTGGCTTGGCGTCGCGCTCACCGGTTCCGACACGGCTTCGAACGTTCTGTTCGGCGGTCTGCAGCGTGTGAGCGCCGAGCAGCTTGGGATCAACGCGACACTGATGGCCGCTGCCAACAGCTCCGGCGGCGTCATGGGTAAGATGATCGACGCACAGAGCATCGTCGTCGCCTCCACGGCGACCAAATGGTACGGGCACGAGGGAACGATCCTGCGCTTCGTATTCTTCCACAGCGTGGCACTGGCCACGCTTGTCGGACTGCTTGTGACTGCACAAGTCTACGTCTGGCCATTCACCTTGCTTGCACCTTAACTTATGCCCGGCAGTTGGCCACGATGACGAAAAATGATGTTGCAGCGCCAGGGACGAACGGAGGGCTGAGAGTTGCCCTCTTCGTCACGTGTCTGGTCGATCTCTTCCGGCCAAGCATCGGCTTCGCCGCGGTTAAACTGCTCGAGGATGCAGGTTGTATCGTCGAGGTTCCGCCGCAGCAGGTCTGTTGCGGCCAGCCGGCCTACAACAGCGGGGATGCAGCCTCGGCGCGTCGCATCGCAAAGCAAGTCATCGAGACGTTCGCCGGCTACGACTACGTTGTCGGACCCTCCGGCTCATGCATGGCCACGATCCGCAAGGACTATCCTGTGATGTTCAAGGACGATGCCGCCTGGAGCGAGCGGGCGGAGGTGCTTGCGGAGCGCAGCTACGAGCTCATGTCGTTTCTGACCGACGTGCTGGGCGTTTCGACGGCCAAAGTAACCTATCAAGGCAAGGCGGCCTATCACGATAGTTGCTCCGGCCTGCGCAGCCTCGGGATCAAGGATCAGCCGCGCCGGCTCCTGCACGCCGTCGATGGCTTGACGCTCACCGAACTCCAGGATGCAGAGACCTGCTGCGGTTTCGGTGGCACCTTCTGCGTCAAGTACCCGGAGATCTCCGTCAAAATGGTCTCCGACAAGGTTGGCAATGTCGACATGAGCGGTGCTGACACGTTGCTCGGCGGCGATCTCGGCTGTCTCCTGAACATCGCCGGTCGGCTGCGGCGTCTCGGAAAGACGGTCCGTGTCTTCCATGCCGCGGAGGTGCTCGCCGGCATGGCGAACCGGGCCGGCATTGGCGATCCGGAGAAGGATTGATGCAAATCAACACCCAGGATTTCAGCGCGCGCGCCTCCGAGGCTCTCGCCGACGTGAGCCTCCAGCAGTCGGTCTCGAACCTCAAGCGTGGCTTCGTCGCTGCCCGCGCCCGGGCAGTGGCGGCGTTACCGGAATACGAGGCCATGCGGGAAGCCGGTGCGGCGATCAAGGACCATACTCTCGAAAACCTCGATTTCTATCTCGAGCGCTACGAGCGGGAGGTAGTGCGCCTGGGCGGCCACGTCCACTGGGCCGAGGACGCCGACGAGGCTTGCCGTATCGTCCGCGATATCTGCGCGCGCGCAGGCGCCAAGACCGTCGTCAAAGGCAAATCGATGGTGTCGGAGGAGATCGGGCTCAATGAGGCGCTGGAAGCCGACGGCCTCGAGGTCGTGGAATCGGACGCGGGCGAATACATCGTGCAACTCGCCAAGGAGGCGCCGAGCCACATTGTCATGCCCACCATCCACAAGACGACGGATGACATCGCCGACCTCTTCCACGAGCACCATCGTGCCTATGGCTTCACAGCGCGCGCAACCGATGCGGCAGAACTCATCTCCCAGGTCCGCTCTATCATGCGCGACAAGTACTTCGCGGCTGACGTCGGCATCACCGGTGCAAATTTTCTCGTTGCTGAAAGCGGATCCAACATCATCGTCACCAACGAGGGTAACGGGGATCTCACGTCTACGCTGGCCCGTGTGCACATCGTGACGGCCGGCATCGAGAAGGTCGTACCGACGTTGAACGACGCGACCGTTCTCCTGCGCCTGTTGGCGCGCAGCGCCCTCGGCATGGAGATCACGAGCTACACTACGCTGTCCACCGGACCGCGCCGTCCCGGAGATAAGGACGGCCCCGATGAGTACCATGTTGTGCTCGTCGACAACGGACGCACCAAGATGCTCGCCGGCGCGTTCAGGCCCATGTTGCGGTGCATCCGGTGCGGCGCTTGCATGAACCACTGTCCCGTCTATCTGGCGGTGGGTGGCCATGCTTACGGCTGGGTCTACCCCGGGCCAATGGGCGCCGTGCTGACGCCGATGATCGCCGGTCACGATAAAGCCAGCGAGCTCCCGCACGCCTGCACGCTCAATGGGCGTTGCCAGCAAGTTTGCCCAGTCAAGATTCCCCTCCCCGATCTTTTGCGGCGGTTGCGCCACGACCAGTGGGAAGCGGGCCTGATCAAGAGCAAGGTCCGGTGGGGCATCGGCCTGTGGGCTTGGTTCGCCGCGCGCCCCACGCTCTATCGCATGTCCACGCGGCTCATCATTGCGATGCTTGGACTGATGGGCCAATCCAGCGGCCGCTTCAAACGCCTACCACTCGCGAGCGGGTGGACGGCAGGACGCGACATGCCGGCGCCGCAAGGCACGACATTTCATACGGCGTGGGCCAAGAGGAACCAGCAGCAGTGAGCGGTAGTCGACGCGATGACATGCTGGCGCGGATCAGGGATGCACTGGGGCGTCCGCAACGCTCCGAGGAGACTGTGACAGAGCTCGAGCATCGGCTGAACCAGCCGCCCGCCGGGCCGCGTCCGCGGCTGGACGACGATCGGCTGGGTCAGTTCGTCGCCAAGGCAGAGGCCAATCTCATCACGGTCGAGCGCATCGCCTCGCTGCAGATGCTGGTGCCCTCGGTCCAGGCGCTTCTGCCTCAATCATCCGAGCCCCCCGACATCAGCGTCGCGCCGGCGCTGGAGCATTTGGGGTGGCCGAGCGACTGGCACATCAACATCGGCGCCGGACGTAAGAAAGAGCCCCTGAGCGTCACGATGGCCGTCGCCGGCATAGCGGAAACGGGCAGCGTGGTCCTGCAATCCGACTCGGCATCTCCGACGACGCTAAATTTCCTGCCGGATACCCACGTCATTGTCCTCAAGACGTCGGATATCGTGGCTTACCCCGAGGACGCCTGGGCGCTGGTACGCTCCAAAGGTGCAGACTGGCCCCGCACGGTCAACATCATCTCGGGCCCATCGCGCACTGCAGATGTTGGCGGAATCATCGTGCGGCCCGCTCACGGGCCAAAGAGCGTCCACCTCATCCTTTGTGACGGTTGAGTCTCACCAGAGGTGGGGCCATCCGACGGCGCGTCACAACCGGCGCGCAAAAAAAAGAGGGGCGATTTGCTCAATCGCCCCCCAAGGGCCACCTCGGGAGAAGTGTCGCATCACGGGCAAGGTCAGAAGAAAATCGCGGCACCCAAGGCGTAGAGATGGAGATCCTCAAGGTCCTCGGTCCCCCTCCCACCGTCGGCAACGAAATCGACTTCCCCGCCGTAGTTCTTGTACTTGAGCCAGATCGCCATCGATGCAGCATCGATCTCTTGAACGACGCCGAAGCCGAAGCGCTCGAACGTGGAGCCGCTTGCCTCGACTGAGGCCGCAACACCGCATGCCGTGTCAATCTTACCGCCCGTGCCCGCAAAGCCATCACAGATGTCGGTAACGCCACTGAAGACGGCGCCGCCCTCGAGGCCGCTGAACATGTCAGTGCCGCGACCGTACTCGCCATAGAAGACGGTGGCGCCCAGCGCATTGAGGTTCGCTCTGATACCAGCTTTAAGATAGAGTTGATCGGTATCCTTGAACCCGTCCGGAGTCTCGTGCCCGTAGTAGACGCTGCCGAACAGGCCCGACGGAGTGTGTAGCGCCGCGAAGCTGACTTGGAAGATCCCTGCATCCGTAATCGTGTTGATGCGTGTGTCCGTGTTCTCCTGATATGAGATGCCAAACGCCGTCTTGAAGGCGCCGAACTCCCCGCTGTGGCGAAGAGCGACGTCCCAAAAATCATCTTGCCCCCAGCTCGTCGATCCGACAAATCCATAAATCGTCGGCGTGTCGTAGCGAACGCTATTCGTTCTGTCACCGCCACAGTCGGCGAAGATCCCCACGCCGGTCGTGTAGCAGTTGCCGATATCACCCCACCGGGCCTTGGCACGCGTTTTCGTTCCTTTCGGAACAAGCTGGAAGTTCTGCCCGTCGAAGATGACGAGGTTGGCGGCAAAAATGCTGCCGGCTCCGGACACGTCGACCCAGGTGTCATCCGAAGCCTGGCTTTGACGCCCGACAGAGATGCGTCCCAGCCGTTCGCTCTTCAGCCACCAATAGGAGTTCAATGTACCTGGCGGGCCGTCGCCGCCGTTGGAATTGAAGGCATCCTGAACGAAACCGTTGGCGCCGGTGATATCCAGACGCAGGCTGAAACCGGCGGAGAACTCATGGTCAATTTGAGCGCTTCCATCGAAGTGAAGACGGTTGCCGAGGTCATTCAAGCTCGTCCCGACATAGGCGTCCGAGCCGATGCTGTCATCCCAACCGAGAATCTGCTCGGTGATCCAGCCTGAAATGGTCAGCGAGACTTTCCGGTTCCCCTTGCGAGCCGTCGTGGCATCGAGCTCGGCGACCCGTTCCTCGAGATCAGCGCAGCAGTTTCCTCCGAGGTCCGCAGCCAGCACGCTGTCACTCATGAGCACCGAGGCAGCCGCACCGATCAGTGCCGTGCCCGAAATTCTTCTTCTACCCCCACGCATTCCTCTCTCCTTTCAATCTCTCGCGTCATTTGCGCGATCGCAGCCGCGTTTTTCGTAACTCGTGGATGACGCGCGGTGAGAAAGGCAAGGGGCGTGCCAAGAATGCGCTCGAGTGGCACAGGAGAAAATTCGCATCGCATGACGGCGACAGCCGCGAACGCAAAAATGCAGATGGAGAAACGCTTTCTTAGACGCACACAAAGAGAACCACATGGAGATGGACTCTCCGTTTGCGGAAAAGATGTGCTCGGCCGGCAACAATGAGCGCGCCGCGCGCTGCTTCCCACATCTGCGCTCACATCTGTTCCCGCGTCACACTGTGACATCACAGCGGTTCTGCGTGATGTAACGTGGTCTACCGTTGACGTTTGTTCAGCTGGCCGTCCCGCCCCAAACCTCGCACGCAGAACGCGCAATAGACCAATGTCGATTCCGACAAATTTCCGCGCGTTCTCGCGACGTTAGCCCCCACCCTCCGCAACCGCCTCCGCACCTTCCCACGTCGCACGCTGGCTGCTGGCACGATTCATGCTGACCCCTCTTTTTCGCGGAGTGGATGTCGCATCGAGCGGCGGCCGATCCGCGGCTCGCACGACAACGAAAAAAGAGATCGGGAGGAACATGTCGAAGGTTACACGAGCTGGCCATACGGCCGGTCCGGAGAGCACTGGCACGGTTACCGTCGGCCGCCGGATCGTCATTCAGGGCCTTGCTGTTTCCGGTTGCGTTGCCGCTGCCGGCGGCTTGCTGAAGTCCGCCGCAAAAGCGGACCAAGGCGAGCTTGCACAATCGCTGAAACCCGGTGATCGCTTCGCGCTTGAAGTTGAGAATGGTCCCCTGAAACCGTTGCGTTTGGAGGATATCGCCCCGGGAACTGCAATCCTGGGCGCCTATCCGATCGATTCAGAAACGGGGCTGCTGCGCAATGAAACGCGCCTCAACATGGTGAACCTCGCGCGGCTTTCCGACGTCAAACCCGACACCCCTGCTGCAGCAGCATCCGGTGTAGTCGCCTTCTCCGCAGTCTGCACACACAAGGGCTGCTCGATCACATCCTGGAATGCGGAAGACAGCCACTGGCGCTGCTTCTGCCACATGTCCGAGTTCGACGCTTCGGACAATGGAGAGCCGGTCGCAGGACCGGCATCCGACCCGTTGCCGATGGTGTTCTTAGCCATCGACGCCGAGGGCTACATCACGGCAAGCGCCGAGTTCTCGAGAACTCCGGGCGGAACGGGCTGACGTCACGATCAAAAAAAACACGCGCAGAACAAATCTACCAGAGAGGAAGCAAATGAAACCAAGTGTGGGTACAGCCGCGGCATGTATGCTTGTGGCCCTAGGGACGATCGGCTGCCAGCCGGCATCGGCGTCCGAATACAGCGCCGTGACCGAGGAGCGACTACGCAATCCGGAGCCTGAAAACTGGTTGAGCTGGCGCGGCAACGATGCCGGCTGGGGCTACAGCCCGCTCGAGCAAATCACTAACGAGAATGTCAAAGACCTCGTACCGGTCTGGTCGTACGCGACAGGACTTCAGGAGGGCCACCAGGCGCCTCCGATTGTCAACAACGGCGTCATGTTCGTTTCGACTCCCGAGAACAACGTCATCGCCCTGAACGCCAAGACCGGCTACGAGATCTGGCGCCACCGCAGGAAGCTCCCAAAGGAGCTCTTCCAGCTTCACCCGACAAATCGCGGCGTCGGACTCTTCAAGGATCGTGTCTACTTGGCAACGCTCGATGCCTGCGTGATCTCCCTCGACGCAACGAACGGCAAACAAGTCTGGGAAACGTGCATTGGCGATTGGAAGATCGGCGAGTACAGCACGCTGTCTCCCCTCATCGCCGACGGCAAGGTGATTGCCGGCGTGTCGGGCGGTGAGTACGGCGTTCGCGGCTCAATCACCGCTCTTGATGCGGAGACGGGCAAGATCGCGTGGAAAACATATACCGTGCCTGCACCCGGCGAGCCGGGCAGCAATACGTGGCGCGGCGAGGACTGGAAGACCGGTGGTGCCTCCATCTGGATGCAGGGCAACTATGATCCGGAAACCAAGCTCGCCTACTTCGGTACCGGCAATGGCGCTCCGTGGATGCCGGACGCGCGTCCGGGCGACAATCTCTACACAACCTCGGTAATCGCCATCGACGTCACGACCGGTGCGATCAAAGGACATCACCAGTACCACTGGAACGATGCCTGGGACTGGGACGAGGTCTCGGCCCCGCTCCTGATCGACTACCCGCGCGACGGGAAAAATTACAAGGGCCTCGTTCACGCTGGCCGCAACGGCTACCTTTGGTGGCTCGCACGTTCGGGCAACGACATCGACTTCGTCCACGCTGATCCCTACGTCGAGCAGGACGTCTTCGAAAACATCGATCCGAAGACCGGTCGCCCGAGCTACCATCCCGACAGGACTCCGGGCCTATCCAAGGTCGTGAAGTTTTGCCCAAGCCTGTGGGGCGGCAAGGACTGGCCGCCGGAAGCCTACAATCCCAAGACCGGCCTGATCTACATTCCGTCGCACCGCAACCTGTGCAGCGAGTACGGCGGAACCGGCAAGCTCGACAAGCTGAAGCCGGGCGAGCTCTGGCTCAGCATTTCGGTCGACGATCTCTTCTCGAGCCTTCGCTGGAGCGACAAGGTCGATCCGACGAAGCCCGTGAATATCGGTCAGTTGCAGGCCTTCGACGTGAAGACCGGCAAGCAGGCCTGGACGCACGACTTCGCTGACACTCCGTTCTGGGCGCCGCTGCTTTCGACTGCCGGCAACCTTGTGTTCGCAGGCGGCACGGTCGATCGCAAATTCAGAGCCTTCGACGCCACGAGTGGCGAGAAACTATGGGAGTTCGCGACCAATTCGGGCGTCACCGGCGTACCGTCCAGCTTCTCGGTCGACGGTGTCCAGTACATCGCCGTGCAGTCCGGATGGGGCGTGGACGCAGAACGCATGCACAGCCTGATGAACAAGATCCTCCCCGAGGACCGCAAGCTCCCGCCGGTTCCCCAGGGCGGAACAATCTGGGTCTTCGCACTCAAGAAATGAGGTCCGCCTTGAAAAACCACAGCCTTTTCGGGCGGAACCAAGGAGGCGGCTCACGCCGCCTCCTCTCTCTCGTTGCGCTTGCCTTCGTTGCTTCCGCTCAAAGCCTTGCGTGGGCGGCCGCACCCGGCCTGCCAACGTCGCAGAACGAACTCGTGAGCGAAGTTCGCAAAGCAATCGAGGCCGGAGACTTTCCGACCATCGAACGCTTGGTGCTCTGGAACGGTGTCAGCCCATTCAAACGCCGTATCGTCTCGAGCCAGATCCGCCATTCGTTGGGACGCCCGATCCAGAAAATCGAGATCGAACCGGCCGACATAGAGACGCGGAGGGATCTGCAGAGCCTCGGCAATCTCAAGCTCAATCTACCGGTGTCGGATCTTCTGCGTGTCACCTACGACGACGCGGACGATGCATCGGTCACACCGGCGACGGTTTTCCTGATCGGCAAATTAGAGGGTGCTTATCGCATCGTGCTGCTCAACAAGAGAAAGCCCGGCGAGGACGTCGACTGAGCGGTACGCCAGCCGAACTCAGATCGAAGAAAGGACTGCGAATGCTCACCATCACCGTGAACGGCCAGGATCGCCAGTTCAATGGCGATCCCAACACGCCGCTGCTTTGGTTTGTCCGCGATGAGCTGGGGCTCACGGGAACGAAGTTCGGATGCGGCGCCGGACTTTGCGGCGCCTGCACGGTGCACCTCGACGGCGTCGCCGTGCGTGGCTGCATCACGACTGTGAGCGAGGCCAAGGGCAAGAGCGTCACGACGATCGAGGGCCTGAACCCCGACGGGAACCATCCCGTCCAAAAAGCATGGCGCGAGCTTAACGTGCCTCAGTGTGGCTACTGCCAGGCCGGTCAGATCATGCAGGCCGCATCCCTGCTGACCAAGAACCGCGCGCCAAGTGATTCCGAAATCGTCGAGGAGATGGCTGGAAACATCTGCCGTTGCGGCTGTTACGAGCGCATCCACGCTGCCGTTCGCCTCGCCGCAGGAGGAGTGTGATCCATGTATCACTATTTCGAAAAGAACGCGGCAGCCACCGGAAGCGCCGTCGACGCGCGGGCCGTCATCTGGAACGTGAGCAGGCGCAGCTTCATCGGCGGCGTGCTCAAGACGTCCGGCGTCGCTGTCGCCCTGCAGATACTCCCTGGCGGCACCGCCCGCGCCTATGACGCCTATCCAACAGGGGCAGCCGCCATGCCGCGCGGCGTGGTCAACGATCCTCACATCTTCGTCGCCATCGATACGGACGGCCTCGTCACCATCGTAGCGCACCGCTCCGAGATGGGAACGGGCGCAAAGACCAGCCTGCCCATGGTCGTGGCCGACGAAATGGAGGCGGACTGGTCGCGGGTGCGCGTCATCCAGGCGCCCGGAGATGAGCCGCGCTACGGCAACCAAGACACCGACGGCTCGCGCAGCGTTCGACACTTCATTCAGCCCATGCGCGAATGCGGCGCCGCGATGCGCACCATGCTGGAGGCTGCTGCCGCCGCCAAATGGGGCGTGGATCAGTCCCTCTGCAAGGCGAAGATGCACCATGTCGTCTTGTTGGAAAAACGAACGGCCGAGGGCGAAACGTTTGAGACCACGACGCGCCTCGGCTTCGGCGAGCTGGCAACAGCGGCGATGAGCCAGCCCGTTCCTTCGCGTGACAAGCTCGTGTTCAAGATGCCGAAGGACTTCCTCTACATCGGAAAAGGCAAAACACAGATTGTCGATCTGCATGACATCACGGTCGGTACGGCTCAATACGGCGCCGATGTGCGCCTGCCCGGCATGAAGTATGCGGTCATCGCCCGCCCGCCTGTGGTTGGCGGAAAAATAAGAAAGTATGACGCAACCGCGACGCTGCAAGTCCCCGGTGTCGAGGCCGTCCACGAGATCGAGGGCTCGACGCCGCCGGCCAAGTTCGCGCCCCTCGGCGGCATCGCCGTCGTCGCGCGGTCGACGTTCGCGGCCATGCAAGGCCGCGACGCCCTGACGATCGAATGGGAGAACGGGCCGCACGCAAGCTACAATTCCGCCACCTACCGCGAGGAGATGAGCGCGGCCGCCCAGAAGCCGGGTAAGATCATTCGCAACCAGGGCGACCCCGACAGCGCCTTTTCTAGTGCCGCGGAGGTGTTCACGGCGGAGTACCACCAGAGCCACGTCGCCCAGGCACCCATGGAGCCGCCCGTTGCGCTCGCGCGGATCACCGACGGCAAGATCGAGGTGTGGGCCCCGGCGCAGAGCCCGTACGGCGCTCGGGAGGACATTGCCAAGGCATTGGACGTGCCCATTGAGAACGTCACCGTTCACGTGACGTTGCTCGGTGGAGGGTTCGGCCGCAAATCGAAATGCGACTACATGATCGAGGCCGTGCAGCTTTCCAAAATGCTCGGTGGGACTCCCGTCATGCTCCAGTGGACGCGCGAGGATGACGTGCGTCACGCCTTCTACCACACAACATCCATCGAGCGCATTGAGGCCGCGTTGGACAAGGCAGGCAACGTCGTCGGATGGCGGCACCGCTCCGTCGCGCCGTCCATCCTGTCGACGTTCGCTGCTGACAGCGGCTACCAGTTCAACATCGAGTACGGCATGGGCTTTGCCGACATGCCGTTCGAGATCCCGAACATCCGCTGCGAGAATGGCCAGGCCTTCGCGCATACACGCATCGGTTGGTTCCGTTCGGTGTCGAACATTCCGCGCGCTTTTGCCGTGCAGTCGTTCGTCTCCGAGCTGGCTTACAAGCTCGGCCGCGATCCCAAGGAACTCCTGATCGAGTTGATCGGCTCGGACCGGAAGATCGATCCGAAAGCCTCAGGCATGCCCGAAGACTTCTGGAACTATGGCGAGCCATATGCGGAGTTCCCGATCGACACCGCGAGGCTGAAGAACGTCGTTGAAGTCGCCGCCGAGAAAGCCGGCTGGAACAAGAAGCTGCCTTCCAAGCAGGGGCTCGGAATCGCGGTGCATCGCTCGTTCGTCTCGTACGTCGCGATGGTCGTGCATGCGGAGATCGACGGCAACGGGATCATCCGCGTGCCCGAGGTGACGGCCGCAATCGATTGCGGATTCTACATCAATCCGGAGCGCATCCGATCGCAGATCGAAGGCGCAGCAGTGATGGGCATGTCGACGGCCCTCTATAGCAGCATCACGTTCAAGGACGGGCAGGTCGAGCAATCGAACTTCAACGATTTTGAAGTCGCGCGCATGTCGAACTTTCCGCAGAAGGTCAACATGCACATCATCGAGCCCACGTCTCCGTCGCACCACGCGACGGGTGTGGGCGAGCCGGGAGTGCCTCCGTTCGCACCGGCCCTGTGTAACGCGGTCTTCGCCGCCACCGGTAAGCGGCTGCGCAGCCTGCCGACAGGAGAAAAGATCGATGCGTGAGCGTGAAGCCGCGCCAGTGGCGCGGCCTTCTCTTACGGGATCGCGGAGCGCCACCTCCCTCCAAACATAACGAGCCGCGGCGAGATCCGCGGGCTGCCTCTGACGCTTGCTGCGAACCAGCTTGGCTGCTTCGCAGCGCGACACAATGCGAAACAAGGCTTTTGGATACATGCACGACAAGCCCGACGAAAAAGGCCAGGAGCTTCGCGAGTGGGAGGACGCGATTTCGTCCGTTCTCGCATTCGCGGGCCGGCACCATGCAGACGAGGTCTTGAGCAGCGCGGTCGAGATCGCACGGCGCTCCGGTGCGCGGCTACCGTTCGCCGCAAACACAGCCTACGTCAACACGATCGCGGTCGACGAGGAGCCGCCGCATCCGGGCGTGAGAGAGGTCGAGCACCGTATCCGCTCGGCGATCCGCTGGAACGCGGCCGCAATCGTCCTGCGTGCCAACAAGTCCTCGTCCGAGCTCGGCGGCCACATCGCAAGCTTCCAGTCCGCAGCCACGCTCTATGACACCGGCTTCGAACACTTCTGGCACGCGCCGTCGGAAACTCACGGCGGCGACCTCCTCTTCATCCAAGGTCATTCGTCACCGGGGATTTATGCGCGCGCCTTCCTAGAAGGCCGGCTCACTGAAGAGCAGCTAACAAACTTCCGCCAAGAGGTCGACGGTAGTGGCCTGTCGTCCTATCCCCACCCGTGGCTCATGCCGGACTTCTGGCAGTTCCCCACCGTCTCGATGGGACTCGGACCCATCATGGCCATTTATCAGGCGCGCTTTTTGAAGTACCTGCACGGCCGCAACCTCGCCGATACGGACGATCGGCACGTCTGGGCGTTCTGCGGCGACGGCGAGATGGACGAGCCGGAAAGCCTCGGCGCCATTGCGCTCGCCGGCCGTGAGAAGCTCGACAACCTGATCTTCGTCGTCAACTGCAACCTGCAGCGGCTCGACGGCCCCGTACGCGGCAACGGCAAAATCATCCAGGAGCTCGAAGGCGTGTTCCGCGGCGCTGGATGGAACGTCATCAAGGTCATCTGGGGCTCGACCTGGGATGAGCTTCTCGCCCGCGACACGACCGCCAAGCTGCGCGAGCTGATGGAAGAATGCGTTGACGGCGAGTACCAAGACTTCAAATCAAAGGACGGAGCATACATCCGCAAAAACTTCTTCGGGCGCTATCCGGAAACGGCAGCCATGGTCGCCGACTGGACGGACGACGAGATCTGGAAGCTGACCCGTGGCGGCCACGACCCGTCCAAAGTTTACGCTGCCTACAAGCGCGCCGTCGAGCATCGCGGTCAACCCACCGTCATCCTCGCCAAGACCGTGAAAGGTTACGGTATGGGACATGCTGGCGAGGGGCAGATGATCACCCACCAGCAGAAGAAGATGGAGATCGACGCCCTTCAGCAGTTCCGCGACCGCTTCCAGATTCCTGTCAACGACGACGAGCTTGCAAAACTGCCGCTGATCCGCTTTCCCGATGGCTCCGAGGAGATGAAATATCTCTGCGCAAGGCGAGAGGCGTTGGGCGGCTATCTGCCGGCGCGCCGCAAGACGAGCGAAAGCCTCAAGGCGCCCGGGCTGTCACTGTTCGAAGGGCAGCTCAAGAGCACCGACGGCCGCGAAATTTCGACCACCATGGCATTCGTGCGCCTCCTCTCGACGCTCCTGCGCGAGAAGACGCTCGGGCCACGCGTCGTACCGATCGTACCCGACGAAAGTCGAACCTTCGGCATGGAAGGCATGTTCCGCCAGTTCGGCATCTTCAGTCAGGTGGGCCAGCTCTACCGGCCGTCGGATGCCGGCGAACTGATGTTCTACAAGGAGGATCGTCAGGGCCAGATGCTGCAGGAGGGCATCAACGAAGCTGGCGCCATGTCGTCGTGGATAGCCGCAGCCACGAGCTATTCGACATCGAACGTGCCGATGATCCCGTTCTACATCTTCTACTCGATGTTCGGATTCCAGCGTGTCGGCGATCTTGCCTGGGCGGCCGGCGACATGCGCGCGCGCGGCTTCTTGATCGGCGGCACCTCCGGACGCACGACACTGAACGGCGAAGGTTTGCAGCACGAGGACGGCCACAGTCACCTCATGTCGGCAACGATCCCGAACTGCGTCTCCTACGATCCGACCTACGCCTACGAGCTGGCCGTAATCGTCCAGAACGGTCTGGCCCGCATGGTCGAGCGGCAGGAGGACGTCTTCTACTACATCACGGTGCTCAACGAGAACTATGAGCACCCCGCCATGCCCCAGGACGTGGAGGACGGCATTGTCAAGGGCATGTACCTCCTCAAGGAGCGGGCGAAAGACGGAAAGCTGAAAAGCGACCCCAGTGTACAGCTCATGGGCTCGGGTGCGATCCTGCGCGAGGTGATCGCAGCTGCCGAGCTGCTGGAGAACGACTTCGGCATCCCCGCCGACATCTGGAGCGTGACGAGCTTCACGGAGCTCGCCCGCGAGGCGCAGGAGATTGAGCGCTGGAACCTTCTCCATCCCCTGGAGCAGCCGCGCGTGCCGTATGTCACCCAGCAACTCGCCGAGCACGGCTCTGGACCCGTGATCGCCTCCACCGACTACATGAAGGCGTTTGCCGAGCAGATCCGCGCCTTTGTCCCCACCACCTATCGCGTGCTCGGCACCGACGGCTTCGGACGCTCCGACTACCGGCGCAAGCTGCGTTTCCACTTCGAGGTCGACCGGCACTTCGTCGCGGTCTCGGCCCTCAAATCCCTGGCGAACGAGAACAAGATCCCCTCGACACGGGTAGCCGAAGCGCTCGCCAAGTACGGCATCGACCCCGAAAAAGCCAACCCGGTGAAAATCTAGGACGCCCCATGATCGACGTGAAAGTTCCGGCCATCGGCGACTTCGCCAATGTGCCCGTGATCGAAGTGTTGGTGAAGCCCGGTGACGACGTCCGGGTAGAAGACCCGCTGATCACGCTCGAATCCGATAAGGCGACCATGGAGGTGCCCGCGCCGTCGGCCGGCAAGGTCGCCGAGATCCTGCTAAAGGTCGGCGACAAGGTGAGCGAGGGCAGCCTCATTCTGAAGCTCGAGCCGAATGGCCACGCCGCGAACGCGCTGGCAAGCAACGCTCAGGAGCAACGCGCAGGGCCAGCGCCCGCGTCTCAAGGTCCGCGAAATGCTGCACCGGCCCCCGCCTCCCCCCCGCACGCCGACACCGCTACGCTACCCGTGCCGACAGAGTTCGGCGGCGTCCTCGCCAGCCCCTCCGTGCGCCGTTTGGCACGCGAACTCGACATCGATCTAGCCAAGATAAAAGGCACCGGAGCAAAAGGGCGCATCACAAAGGACGACGTGAAGAGCGCGCTAGGCGGCGGACCGCCACCGGCGACGGCCGCCGGCATACCCGCAATCCCGCAGCAGGACTTCTCGAAGTTCGGCCCCACGACGGTCCAGTCGCTCTCGCGCCTGAAGCGACTCTCAGGGCCCCACCTCCACCGTGCCTGGCTCAACATCCCGCACGTCACCCATACCGACGAGGCTGACATCACAGATCTCGAAACCTATCGCCGACAACTCGATGCCGAGGCAAAGCCCAAGGGGTATCGCGTGACGCTGTTGTCGTTCCTACTGATGGCATGCGTTGGAGCACTGCGGCAGCACCCGGAGTTCAACGCCTCGCTGACCCCCGAAGGCGACGCACTAATCCTCAAGCACTATTACAACATCGGCGTTGCAGTCGACACGCCGGACGGCCTCGTGGTGCCGGTCATCAAGGACGTCAACCGGAAGCGGATCCTCGAGCTGAGCCAGGAGCTTTCGGCCGTATCTCAGCGCATGCGCGAGGGCAAGATCGCCCCCACCGACATCCAGGGCGCGAGCTTTTCGATCTCGAGCCTCGGCGGCATCGGCGGCACCGCCTTCACGCCCATCGTCAATGCGCCCGAAGTTGCGATCCTCGGCGTCGTACGCGCCACCATGCGCCCGGTGTGGACCGGCGAGACGTTTGTTCCGCGCCTGATGCTACCGCTCTGCCTCTCCTATGATCATCGCGTCATCGACGGCGCCCTCGCCGCCCGCTTCACCCGCCGCCTCGCCGAACTTCTCGGCGACGTTCGCCATCTGGTTCTGTAAAATCCCATGACACCACCTCCCCAACTTGAAACCGAAATTCTCGTTCTTGGCGCCGGTCCCGGCGGTTACACTGCCGCATTCCGCGCCGCTGATCTTGGCAAGAAGGTCGTGCTCGTCGAGCGGGCTCCCGTCCTCGGCGGCGTGTGTCTCAATGTCGGCTGCATCCCGTCGAAAGCGCTCCTGCACGCCGCCAAGGTGATTGAGCAGACGCACGAAATGGCCGCCGCCGGCCTCAGCTTCACCGCGCACACGCCCGATCTCGACAAGCTGCGCGGCTGGAAGAGCGGCATCGTCGGCAAGCTGACCTCCGGGCTGGCTGCACTCGCCAAACAACGCAAGGTAACCATCGTGACCGGCACTGGCCGCTTCGTCTCGCCTCACGAGATCGAGGTGACGCACGACGGCGCGGTGACCCGGATCGCATTCGCGCACGCCATCATCGCCGCCGGTTCCGAGCCGGTAAAGTTGCCTTTTGTCCCGAATACGGACCCTCGCGTGCTCGACTCCACGGGCGCCCTCGACCTCGCCGACGTCCCGAAGCGGCTGCTCGTCATCGGCGGCGGCATCATCGGCCTCGAGATGGCGACGGTGTACCACGCGCTCGGCAGTCGCGTGAGCGTGGTCGAGCTGATGGATCAGATCATCCCCGGCGTCGACCGGGACATCGTCGCCCCACTCTTGAAGCACATCAAGGCGCGCTATGAGAGCATCCACCTCCAGACCAAGGTGACAAAGGTTGATGCAGGAGCCGCCGGATTGACCGTCACCTTGGAGAGCGGAGGGCAATCTCGAAGTGAAACTTTCGACAAAATCCTTATTGCCGTTGGGCGTACCCCCAACGGCAACCAGTTGAGCCTGGACGCGGCCGGGATCGCCGTCGACGAACGCGGCTATATTCCCGTCGACCGCCGGATGCGGACTAACGTCTCGCACATCTTTGCCGTGGGCGATGTCGTCGGCCAGCCGATGCTCGCCCACAAGGCCGTGCACGAGGGCAAGGTCGCCGCCCAGGCTGCCGCAGGGATGAACTCCACGTTTGATGCGCGCGTCATCCCGTCCGTTGCCTATACGGATCCTGAGGTTGCCTGGGTGGGGCTGAGCGAGACCGAAGCCAAGGACAAAGGCATCGCTTACGGCAAGGGCGCTTTCCCGTGGGCCGCGTCAGGCCGCGCGTTGTCGCTCGGGCGCGATGAGGGCCTAACGAAAGTGCTGTTCGATCCGGAGACGCATCGGATCTTGGGCTGCGGCATCGTTGGCCCCAACGCGGGAGATCTCATCGCCGAAGCGGCGCTGGCCATCGAGATGGGCGCGGACGCAGCCGACATCGGCGCCACCATTCACCCGCACCCGACGTTGTCGGAGACATTCGCGCAGTCGGCTGAAATGTTCGAAGGTACGATTACCGACCTCATGCCGCGACGCGAGCATCGGGAATAGAGCGGCATCGAAAGCGAATCTGGTCGAAGAGGTATCTCCGGGGGAGAAAGGAAAGCGTGGTGCAAGAAATCACCGAGACCACTTCCCACTGCACGTGTCTTGCACACGTCGCTCGCAAACTCGCTGACCAAAGGGAACTTTCGGTCCAATCCATCCATCATCGGGCAACACAGAATTTGTGGATTGTAGCGGTCATCGACGGAACCGTCCTGGGGCACCGCCCGCGGCTCCACTCGGGGGCCGGCGCTTAGCGTCGTGCACACAAAAGCCATACTGCGCGATATCTGCATTTACTCAGCAGGATCAAGCGCTGCATTGGGTGCAGCAGAGCCCTCGGTTTCCCCCGCCCCCGGCTGGGTGTCCGATGGCCGAGCGCTTCCTATATGTCCCTCACGTCGCCGGGCATCGACGAAAGGAGAACCCATGCACGCGAGAGGCTTCCTCAGCCGACGGTCGAAAGCCGGCGCAGCAGGCGCCATAGCCTTTGCCCTCACGGTGTCTTTGGCGCCGATGGGAGGATTTCCTGCCCTGGCCGAGGCTCCACGGGCCGAAGCCCGCGAAAAGGCGTCCGCGGAGGTGTTCGACGAGGCGGCGCGCCTCGTGCGACAGAACTTCTACGACCGCAATCTCAAAGGAAGAGACTGGGACGCCCTGACCACCAGCCATCGCCAGCACTACCTTGCGGCAAAGACACCGAAGGAGCGTTCGGCGGCCATCAATGCGCTCCTCGCCGAGCTCGATGCTTCGCACATGATCCACGCCATGGCGGACGACCCGGCCTACTACCAGCTCGCCGACATCTTCCGCTATGGCTTGAGGCGCACCCTCTCCAAGCACTTCCCGAATGGCATCTCGTATCCCGGCATCGGCGTGTTCACGCGCGATACCGACGGCAAGACATTCGTCGCCGGCGTGCTGGCCGGGCTGGCAGGCGACAAAGCCGGCCTGCGTGTCGGCGACGAGATCGTGAGCGTCGACGGCGCGCCGTTCGAGCCCGTGGTTTCCTTTCGCGACAAGGTCGGCTCGCACGTGAAGATCGCTATCCGCCGAGAGCGGAACGGACCTCTCACGAACGTCGTCGCGCACCCGCAGCGCATAGAGCCCGGCAAGGCCTTCCGCTCGGCCATGCGCGACAGCGCCCGCATCATCGAGGCCAACGGCAAGCGCCTCGCCTACATTCACGTCTGGTCCTACGCCGGCGAGGATTTCCAGAACATCCTTATGGAGGAGCTCGCAAGCGGCAAGCTGAAGGACGCGGACGCCCTGATCTGGGACCTGCGCGACGGATGGGGCGGTGCGCAGCCCCGCTATCTCGACATCTTCAACACGCGCGGTCCCGACATGACCTTCACCGAGCGCGACGGCAAAACCTCCTTTGCGAGCTTCAAATGGCGCAAGCCCGTGGCGCTGATCGCCAACGGCGGCACGCGCAGCGGCAAGGAGGTTTTGACCTACGGCTTCAAGAAGTATGGCCTCGGCGAGGTGATCGGCACGACGACCGCCGGCGCCCTGCTCGCCGGCCGCGGCCACCTCCTGTCCGATGGCAGCTTCCTGATGGTGGCCGTCAACGACGTCGCGGTCGACGGCGAGCGCCTGGAAGGCGTCGGCGTGACGCCGACCATCGAGGTGCCGTTCGACATTCCCTACGCCGCCGGCCGCGACCCGCAACTGGAGAAAGCCGTTCAGGTATTGAGCGAGGATACGCGCGGATAGCAAACCGAGATGAAACCGGCGCCCCGCCTATGCGGGGGTCCGAAGTTTCTCGGCGAGCCGCACGGAGCTGGCCTGCGGGCCCATCGGCCCCTCCTGCGTTGCCGGCGTTACCTGCACCATCATGCCGACCTCGAGGTCGTCGAAATTGCCGCTGACCACGGCGTTGCGCGTGAAGTAGAGCTCCGTGGAGTTATCGATCTCGATAAAGCCGTAGTTCTGCTCCGGAAACAGGCTGACGATCATCCCGCTCTGGCCGGCGGACGCGTGACGCCGCGCGTCGCCATTGTGCTGCAAACCGCTGATGCGCTCGAGCTGACGCTCGACAGCCTCGAAGGCCCGGTTAACTGCCGCCATGTGGTCCTGCTTGGCCTCACGCCGCTCCTGCACGTCCTTACCGACGATCAGACCGCGGTTCGGCACGTCCACCTCGACCGAGATGCCGATCGGCACCTTGGCGCTCTCCGCACCGCGATGCGGCACGTCCACCACCACGCGGCACCCGACGATACGCGGATGGATGCGTTCGAGCGCCGCCGCCCGTTCCTGGATCAGCGCATCGAGCGTCGGCGAGCTGTCGAGATTTTTGTAGGAGATTTGCAGGGGTCTTTGCACGGGAAGCGACCTCTCTCAATGAAATCAAAGGACTGCCATATGGCAACGCTTCGCTGTGTTGCCTGTTCCCGGAAGCGCAGACAGTGCGCGTGCGACGGTGGGGCGCGCGCTGGAACCCAGATTCCGCGCAATCGTTCCCGGTGTAGAGAGGTTTTCGGGAGGACTGCACGCGGCGTCGCGCGTTCGATACGCGCCCCCCGCTTCGACAGCAAAGCACAGGAGAAAGGGAGACGACAATGAAAGTACGCGATGCGATGACGAACGACGTCTTTGTGGCAAATCCCGAGCATACGATCGCGCACGCCGCCAAGGTCATGGCGGACATCGACTGCGGCGCAATCCCCGTGGGAGAAAACGACCGTCTGGTCGGTATGATCACCGACCGGGACATCGCGATCCGCGCAGTTGCCGAAGGCAAAGGCCCCGACACGCGCGTGCGCGAGGTGATGTCCTCCGACATCAAATATTGCTTCGATCACGAGGAAATTGACAACGCGGCACGCAACATGGGCGATCAGCAGATCCGCCGCCTGCCGGTTATCGACCGCAACAAACGCCTCGTGGGCATCCTGTCGCTCGGTGACCTGGCACTTTCGAGAGAGAACGGCTCGGCCAACGAAGCCCTGGCCGGAATTTCGCGCCCGGGCGGCGCGCATTCACAGTCAGCCGACTCCCACGCCGTCTGACCGGAGAGGCGCTAAAAGAGTTGCGGACGCGCTATCATGAGCCAATAGATGCCAAGCACGGCCGCGAACGCGGGAAACCCGAAGGCAAACCAGAGCCAGAACAGGCGATGGTACGCCTCGGGGAGCGGAGTGCCGCTGTCCGCCGCAGCGATTGCGAGATCGCGCATGCGCATCTGCATCCAGACCACGGGCAACCAGAACGCACCGGTCACGAGATAGAGGATGATGGACAGTACGATCCAGCCCTCGAGAAGCGAGTAGCCGACCTCGCGCGCCAGCAGCACGCCTGTAATCGGCTGCACCACAACGGCCGTCGCCGTGAACACGAAGTCCGCCGTGACGACCATCCGCGCCACATCGGCGACGGTCCTGGCTTGCCCCGTGAGATGCGCGAGCAGCATGAAGAAGGCAATGCCAGCGCCGGTTCCAAGCAACACCGCCGCGCCCATCAGGTGCAGGTACTTGAGCACGAGATAGGTGGTCATCAGCGATCTCCGCGGATCGCGAGTGCGACGACCATCAGCACGATGATCGGCCAGATCTTGAGCATCGGCCCCAACGGATCGGCCCACATGCCCGGCAAAAGCAATGTGCCGATGAAGGCATAGGCGAGGGAGATGCCGATCCCGGCATAGAGCGCGATCCGCGCCGTGCGCCGGAACGCGATGCCGATGCCAATCGCGACATCTGCAAGCCCGCCTGTGATGATGGCTAGCGGCCCCATACCCTCCGCACCGCCCGCCCGCATGTGCCCCATGCCGATCTCCCAGCCAGGCCCCAGCGAGATGAGCCCCGTTCCAAGCCAGAACAGCGACAGCACGCCAAACACCAGCGGCTTCAGAACATAGAGCTGCGCGAACCAGCGCTCCTGCACGGACACCGGCGTCGCCACCAAGGCGTCGGTAAGCGAACGCGGCCGAATGCCGGTTAGCGTTTGCCAAGGCTGCGTGTCACCGGTGGCGCCCCGCGCCATCTCGGCCTGCGCCGTGCTGCGGACGGGCGCCCGCCAACCAAGCCAACCCGCGAAGTCCCCAGCGCGAGAAACGAGCGCCGTCATCCAATCCGGCACCGGCAACACCGACTGCGCGCTCCAGCCGAACCAGCGCCGGTAGGACGCGACGACCTCTTCGAGCTGGAGTGCCTCCGGACCTCCGATCTCGAGCGTGACCCGCTTCGGCGCCTCGGGCGACAGCATGAAAACGACCGTCTCGACAAGATCCTCGACCTGAACGACCTGCAATCGCCCGGCGTTGCTAAGGCGCGGGAGGACCGGCAACGCCGCAAGGCCGCGGAACAGCGCGCTGCCACCGTAAGCTGCCTTACCGACCACAACCGACGGGCGCAGGATCACCCAGTCGAGCGATGTCGCCATGAGCGCCTCGTCGCCGACGCGCTTGGTACGCGAGAATACCGTCGGCGTCGCGCTGTCTACTCCCATCGCCGACACATGGATGACGCGCCGGACCCCGGCCCGCGCGCACGCGGAGAACAGCCGGGTGGCACCGTCGACGTGCACAGCCTTGGTGGAATCCCGTGCGCTGTCCTGGAAGACACCCACGCAATTGACGACGGCGTCGACGTGGGCAACGACACCCAGCCAATCCCCCTCCTCGGCCTGCGCGAAATCGAGCGCGACGACCTCGCTGGCCGCCAACGGCCGGTCCGCGTCGCTGTGCACCAAGGCAATTGTCTTGTGACCGTCGCTGGCCAGTCGCGCGAGAATGGCCGATCCGATGAGGCCGGTCGCGCCTGTCACGAGAATGCGCACGTGCGTCCCCCTACTGCGAGCCTCAGCAGATAGCCCAAGCAGCGGATGCGCTCAACCACACCGCCTATGTGAGCGCCCGCCGGATACGCCATCAGCTCACGTAGTAAGGGCGGCACTCCTCGAGCTCCATCCCGAACGCTTCCTCGAGATCCAGGACATCGTCGGGAGAGAGTCTGGACACCGGCGGGGGGATCAGCGCGCGGAGCCGGCGGATGTCCGGCGGCGCCTTCGTGATCTGGACGTCGCCAAACCGCAACGGCCGCTTGTCCAGACTGACCGAAAAACCTTCGGCCTCATCGGCCGTGACGACGTAAACGGCGATGCGCGAGGGATCCTCATGCTCACAGGTCACGACGAAGGCCCGCGTCATGCTCCACCTCAGCAGAGCCGACACGACATGCAGGACCTGATCCTCCTCCCAGTGGGGGGCGCCCTCAGCGTGGCTGACAAGCGTATAAACGCCTTCAGCGGACGCGATGACGAACGTCGGTCTCACTACGCCTTCCCGCGCAGCCATTTCGGTGGCCTGCTTGAGCGCGTCGATCATGAAGGCTTCGAGGGACATGAGAGGGCCTCCTTGCCAGTCAACGGAGGCAAGCCCCAATGCGTTCCCGTGCCCGCTTTGCGCACACCGCGCCGCCCCCCTCGACCACTGCGGATCAGCGCAAACGAGGGAACAATACGTAATCAGGACGATTGAATGTAATTGCGCATTCCCATCGAGAACTGCGCTCAGCGCTGGAGAACGTAGGACCCAGGCGCGTTGGCCACCGGTGGATAGCCCTTCTCGCGCGCACCAAGCCCAGGCGGCGTGATGCGCTGCACCGACGAGTTGTCCGCCAGCCACTGCGTCCACTCGAGCCACCACGAGCCATTTTGCGGCGAGACCAATTCCATCCACTCATCGGGACCGAGATAAACGTCATCCGCCCTCTTCGTCGCCACGCGGAAAAAGCGGCCCTTGTGACCAGGCTCGCTGACGATGCCCGCATTGTGGCCACCGCTCGTGAGCACGAACGTCACATCGGCATCCGCGAGCTGGTGGATTTTGTAGACGGACCGCCAAGGCGCGACATGGTCCCGCTCGGTTCCCACGGCGAAGATCGGCACGCGAATATTCTGCAGCGCTGCCGGGCGCCCATCCACCATGAAGAGACCGGCAGCCAGCTCGTTGCCGAGGTAGAGGCGCCTCAGATACTCGGCGTGCATGCGGTAGGGCATGCGCGTGGAGTCGGCGTTCCAGGCCATGAGATCGATCATTTGCGTACGCTCTCCCAGCAGGTAATCGCGCACGAGGCGCGACCAGATGAGATCGTTGGAGCGTAGCAGCTGGAACGCGCCGGCCATTTGGTCGGCCGAGAGGTAGCCGCGGTTCCACATCATGCTGTCGAGGAAGTGCAGCTGGCTGTGATCGATGAACAGAGCCAGCTCACCCGGCTCGGTGAAATCGGTCTGTGCCGCAAACAGCGTGAGCGAACTCAAACGGTCATCGCCGGCGCGCGCCATGGCTGCGGCCGCGATCGAAAGCAGCGTGCCGCCAAGGCAATACCCCGTTGCGTGGATCTTGCGCTCGGGAACGATGGCGCCGACCGCATCGAGCGCCGCCATGACGCCCATGCGACGGTAATCGTCCATGGTGAGATCGCGATCCTCGGCTTCGGGATTGCGCCAGGAGATGCAGAACACCGTGCGCCCCTGGCTCACCAAGTAGCGCACCAGCGAATTGTGCGGCGAGAGATCGAGGATGTAGTACTTCATGATCCAAGCCGGCACGATCAGCACTGGCTCGGCCAGCACCGTCTCCGTGGTTGGCGCGTACTGGATCAGCTCGATCAGATGATTGCGGTATACGACCTTGCCGGGCGTCGCCGCCACGTCCTTTCCGACGATAAACGTCTCCGCACCCACCGGCGGTTGGCCCGTGGTGATACGGTTCACGTCCTCGACCCAATTCTGAAACCCTTGAAGGAAGTTCGCGCCGCCGGTCTGCAGCGTCTTTTCGATCACTTCCGGATTCACAAAGGGAACATTGGTCGGCGACATCATGTCCAGCATCTGCCGCACCATGAACGCCACCACCTGCTCGTGATGGGGCATGACGCCGGGCACCTCGTGGGTCACATTGTGCCACCACTGCTGATTGAGCAAAAAGGCCTGCGCCAGAAAGCTGAACGGCGGCTTCTGCCAGCCCTGGGCGCGGAAGCGATCATCGCCCGGCAGCGCCTCGATACAGGGAGCGGGGTGCCCCTGGAGGCATGCGGCGGAGCAATGCAGGGCAAGACGCGTCGCCTTGCGCACCGCCTTGTCGACGAGCTCCATGCGCTTGCCCGGCGCGGAAGCGAGATGGATCGACCAATCGAACATGGCGAGCGCCAGCGCGGCCGGTGAGATGCCGCCGGAAAACTGCCCCGTCAGCGCCTCGCGCATGCGATCGATGGCGCGAAACGCCTCTGTGCCAAGAGTGTCCTCGCGCCGCGGAGGAGGCGCCGTGGGACGCTCTTTGGTAGGCGCGAGCGCTGCGGCTGGAGCGATGGTCATGAAGATATCCTCTCGCCAGACGATGCGTCAGGCCTGCCGCGCGCCGAAAGTTCCGTCGAACGCGATGGTGACCAACCGGCGGCGAGGCGCCGGAGCCCGCCAAAGCCAAGCATTAAAGCAACGCCACGACGCCTAGCATCCGCAGGCGCAGGGACGTTGATTTCCATCAATAGGATAAAAGATTTAAGGGACTTGGCGGAGCGCCGCGCAAACCCGGGTATGCCTGGGCCCGGATCGAAAAAGTTGCGGCTCACCACAGTGGGGGGAGCAGACCGGGTGAGCCGCAGTCGCTAAGCGAAGGGTCGCGCTGCGCATGACCGCAACGCACGACGGAGACTGCGCCAGAGCGGTTACCGACCCCTGACCACGCGGCCTGTAGGAAACTACAGCGGCGCGTTACTCTTCTGCGCGTACGTCCCGCCCCAGGTTCGAAAGCCCTGGTATTTCGCCTGTTTCTGAGCATGGGGCGCCCGAAATCGCGCAGCGAGCGCTGCCCCGCTGTCAAATCTGACAGGGTGCACCACAAGCCAAAATTAAGGCGTCAAATCAAATCATCGCCCGCAAGCGACTGAGAATTCGAAGGTATTCCGAACTTAACGGATCCTTCACCGTCGCCCGGCGGCGTGTCCGAAAGCGCGAGGAAAAGCTGTCTCATCGCTCTCATCTGCACACGGCGCAAACCACAGGATGAAAGGAACACGAAATGGCTTATCGCGGAAAGAGGCCACCGCCCGAGTGTCCGGAACCACCGCCCCCTCCCCCGCCGCCGGAGTGCGAGTGCCCCGAACCGCCGCCGCCACCGCCGCCGGAGGAAGAGTGCCCCGAACCGCCGCCCCCGCCGCCGCCGGAGGAAGAGTGCCCCGAACCGCCTCCTCCTCCGCCCCCTCCGCCGGAGGAGTGTGAGTGCCCCGAGCCTCCGCCTCCTCCGCCGCCGCCTTGCCCTGAACCCGAACCGGAGTGCCCCACGATGACGTGCCCTGACAACGGCAGCCTGCTGAACCTCAACATCCTCAACAATGTCTTGAACGACTCGTTGAACCTGAACCTCGGAGATATCCTGAGCGGCAACACCCTGCTCAGCGGCAACTCGATCCTGAGCAACATCCTGAACGGCAACTCCATCCTCGATGGCGGCCTGCTGAACGGGAACGATATCGACGTCAGCCCGTCGGTCGAGGTCAGCCCGACGTTCGATCTCGGCGGCATCGATCTCGGCGTGATCAATACCATCGGCGACATCCTGCCGATCAACATCCTGTCACAGAACATCGCTTCGCCGGTCCAGCTCGTCGGCGACGTGCTGAGCAACGTTGGCGACTTGTCGGTGTTGAGCGATGTGCTCGATCTCAACGCGACCGGCGTGCTGTCCGACCTGCTCGACGTCGGAAACGTCTCCGACTTCCTGAACGTCACGGACGTGCTCGACGTCACCAAGGTGCTGAACGGAGTGAACGTCGCAAATCTCGTCGCCCCGATCACCGATATCCTCGACGTGGGCAACATCACCGACGTTCTGGATGTAGCAAACATCGGCAGCATCGTTGCGCCCGTGACGGACCTCCTCGATGTCGCGAACGTCACCGACCTGCTCGACGTGGGCAATATCACCGACGTGCTCGACGTGGCCAACATCGTTGCACCCGTGACCGATCTGCTCGACGTGAACGTGCTCGACACGGTCACGACCGCGGTCAGCGATATTGCGGTCGTTGATCAGATCGTGGCTCCGGTAACAGATGTCCTCGACGCAACGTTCGCCGGAAATCTTCTCAGCGACCTTTCCGTCGTCGATCAGATCGTCGCTCCGGTGACGGGCATCCTCGACATCGCCCCGACCGGCAACCTCTTGAGCAACCTGACTTCCGTGCTCGACGCGGATGTCGGCACGAACCTGGTCGGCGCGCTCACCAGCCTCGACGTCTCCGACGTCACCGGCCTCGCGCTCGGCAATCTCGACCTCGGCGGAGACCTCGTCGCCAACGTCGGCAATCTGGTTGCAGAGATCACCGATACCGATGTTACCGGGCTCATCGCCAATCTCGGCCAGCTCGGCGGTGACATCCTCGGTGGTCTGGATCTCGACCTTGGCAACGTCGGCGCGCTGCTGAGCCCCGAGGGCGTGGGCAACATTCTGCCGATCGGCAACCTCGGCAGTCTCCTGAACGAGCTCGACCTGTTCAACACGGTGGACTTGGCCGACGCCGCTTGAGGCACAAAGCGAAACCCGGCCCGCCATATGCTCAGGCGGGCCAGGTTTTCCCGAACGGTATTTACGGTTCCATAAGGATACACCTCAATACTGCTGGCTGAATCAATCAGCATAAATACTGCTTTAATTAGCAGTACCGATTTCGGTCGCAGGAGCTTGAGCAAATCCTCCAATCTTCATTGGGAGCACTTTGATGCGCGACATCCTCGAACTGGTCGGTATAGACGCCAGCTCCAGCACCAAGACCACACAGGACGGCCCGGCCGATTCCTCTCGCCTCAACCGGCACCGTGGCCTGTGGAGCTTCCTGACCCGCTCCTTCTTCCTCGCCCAAATGGTCGTCGCCCAACAGTTCGTATCGGGGGCGGCAGCGGCTGCCCAAACGGACGACACCGGCACTAGCGACGCAGCCGACAGCGCCACAGCCGGCGCGCGGGGTGCCCCCGTTAACCTGCAAGCCTCGGCGAGCACGGAAGAAAACGGCGCCGGCAATGCCGCAAACACTGTTCAAGCGAACACCGCGCCCGGCGCGCAACCGCCCGGCTTCGATGCCGTCGACGTTGCAGCGAACGGCTTTGAGGCAGGCGCTCGATCGCTCACCGAAGGCACCAGCAACGGAAACGCGCAAGCTGCCGCCAACGCCGACGCATCGACCGACGTCCCGGAGCCGGTCATCCCCACGATCCCGAGCGTAGGAAGCAATCCGATCGAAACGATCGTCGAGACGGTTGTAGAAACCGTGGTCACCATAACCAAGCCGGTCCTCGACATCGTGGACGGAGTCGGCGCCACCGCGGAACAGCTTCTCGACGTCGTAGGCGACACGGTTATCGCGGTCAGCGATCTCGTCGACGTAACGGTCGACACACTCGTCGCGACTGTCGAAGAGACGGTCGACGTGCTCTTCGACGTGCTTCATACCACGACAGCCTCGCTCCCATTGGTCGGCCCGGTCCTCGCCGAGGTCACGAACGCATTGGACAACGTCATCTCGCCGACGCTGGATACCGTGACGAGCACGCTGACAGGCACGGTCGACGTCGTAACGGACACACTCTCTGAGGCTGCGGACATCTTCCCGGCACTCGGCGACGCCGTCGGCTCCGGCGTCATTCCGGCCGTCACCGGAACGGTTTCGAACATCCTCACCAGCCCCTACAGCGAGAACGGCATCCACACGGACCTGGGCGTCGCCCTGCAGTCCGACATTGTCGCGCCGGTCGGAAACGTCGTCTCGAGCGTCGTCTCAGTCGCCGACACGCTATTCGATGGCCTTGGCGATCTCACGGAAGGCGATCACGGCCCGGTCGAAAACCTGGCCTTCGGTCTGACCAGTCCGTTGAGCGAGCTTAAGGGCGGACTGGGCGAGCTCTTTTCATAACTCGAAGACTTTGAGGGGAGAGTTTTCGTGACCGAGCATTCGGCAATTCAGCAGGCGGCACCTCGGACCATCGGCGCCATCATCGACGATACCATCGCGCGCGTCAGCGCCACGTTGGGTCGTTACTCTGACGCGTTGCGTGGATCCGCCTTGCGCAAGCTCACCCTCAACGGCACGGTCGCGTCAGAGGTCAAAACCTCCACGCCCACGCCGGCCCGCAATCCGCTGGCGGAGTGGAAGCACGCCGCCAAGCGGACATTCATCATCGTTGGGCTGTTCTCGGGCTTCGTCAACATCCTGATGATGACGATGCCGATCTACCTGTTCCAGATTTCCGACCGCGTTCTCACCAGCCACAGTTTCGATACGTTGCTGATGCTGTCGGGCCTCGCACTCGGCTTGATCGGCATTCTCTCGCTGCTCGACATCATCCGGCGCCAGATGCTGGGCCGTCTCTCCATGAAGATGGAGGCCATCCTCGCCGGCCCGGTGCTCGCCAGCGTCATTGGCAGCGCACCAACCGGCGAAGGTGGCAACGTGCAGCCACTACGCAACCTGCATCAGGTGCGCGGGTTCCTGTCCAGCCCGACGATGCTGCTGTTGTTCGACGCGCCGTTGGCGCCACTCTACTTCCTGGTGATTTTCCTCATCCATCCGATGCTCGGCACGCTCTGCCTTGTCGCCGGCGCCCTGCTGTTCGCCATCGCGCTGGTCAACCGCAGCGCGACAGCCAAGCCGCTCGCATCTGCAGGCTCCCACGCCGCACAGGCCGACGCCAACGCCGACGCGCTCGCCCGCAACGCCCAGGTCATCAACGCCATGGGCATGATGAACGAGAGCATCCTGCACTGGGGGCGCACGCAGGCCGAGGCGCTGAAAGCGCAGCTCGATGGTCAGGAGCGCAACGTCTGGATCAGCGGCAGCTCGAAGTTCGTGCGCCTCGTGACGCAGATCCTGATGCTCGGCGTCGGCGCCTATCTCGCGCTCAACGGCCAGCTGACGGGCGGAATGATGATCGCTGCGGCGATCATTGCCGGGCGCGCTCTGCAGCCCCTCGAGGGCATGATCGAAGGCTGGCGCAGCCTCATTCAGGCCCGTCAGGCCTATGGAAAGGTCAAGGCGACCGTCGAAGCGATCGAGGCGCACAAGCCGCGCCTCAAGTTGCCGAAGCCCGAAGGCCGTCTGACCGTCGACAAGGTTCTCTACCTCTGCGCCGGAAGCAAGGAGCCCGTGCTGAACGGCATCAGCTTTGAGCTGCGCCCCGGCGAGACGCTCGCCATCGTCGGCCCGTCCGGCTCCGGCAAATCGACGCTGGCGCGTATCCTGGTCGGTTGCTTGTTCCCAACCGCCGGCAAAATCCGTCTCGACGGCACCGAGCTGCGCAACTGGGATCGCCGCCAGTTCGGAGAGTTCACCGGCTACCTGCCGCAAGAGGTGGAACTGTTCCCGGGCACGATCCGCGAGAACGTGTGCCGCATGCGATCGGATCTTCCCGATACCGACGTCCTACGCGCCGCGAAGTTCGCCAACGTGCATGACATGATCACGCACCTGACGAATGGCTATGAGACCGTGCTCGACCGCAACGGCGCGCCGCTCTCGGGCGGCCAGAAGCAGCGCGTCGCTCTCGCCCGCGCCTTCTTCGGCGATCCGGCGCTCGTGGTCCTGGACGAGCCAAACTCCAATCTCGATGCCGTCGGCGAGCAGGCGCTTGCCGAAACGATGAAGCGTGCCAAGGCCGACGGGGTGACAATCGTCGTCATCACGCAACGCCCGGCGCTGCTCAATCTCGTCGACAAGGTTCTCATTCTGCGCAGCGGACGCATGGAAGCGTTCGGCCCGCCGAGCGAAGTGCTGCATCGCCTGGTCCGAGCCAGCGGCGCGACCGCTTCCGGCGGCAGTGCGGGAGCGACACCGCAACCGCCGCACACGGCGCAGACGACGCACAATCCTTCATGATGGTCCGGGGGGCGGAAACATATGTCGATGGAACTACCGAGCCTAGACCAGTGGCACCACGAGGTACCGCGATCGAATAAGAAGCTTGTGCTTTGGGGCGGCGGCATTCTCGCCGTCCTCAGCATGGGTTTTGGCGCCTGGGCACTCTACGCTCCGCTCGAGGGCGCTGTCGTCGCCTCGGGATCGTTCGTCGCCACCGGACAGAACAAGCACGTGCAGCATCTCGAAGGCGGCATCGTCGAGGAGGTGCTGGTCCGCGAGGGCGAACTTGTCCAAAAGGGACAAGTGCTTCTGCGTCTCGACGAAACGGCTGCCCGCACGCGCTTAACGCGCCTGTCGGTCCGCCACTCGCGGCTGCTTGCGATCCGCGCCCGCCTCGAAGCCGAGATCGACGACTCGCCCGAGATCAACTTTCCCGACGAGCTCAAACACGCCAGCGCCAACAGAGAGCTGGCTGACGTGATGTCGCGTCAGAAGGTGGAGCTTCAGGCCCGGCGCACGAAGCTCAGTGCCGAGCAGGACGTGCTGCAGAAAGAGATCGGCGGCCTGCGCGAGGGCATCCGTGGCTACGAAGCACAAGTGCAATCCGCCGAGAGCCGCCTGAAGCTCTTCAAGGAAGAGTTGCGCGACAAGGCCGAACTCCTCGCGCGCCAGCTCGCACGCAAGACGGACATGCTCGCGATCCAGCGCGCCGAGGCAGCACTCGTCGGCGAGCTTGGAGAGCTTTCCGGCCGCATCGCCGACGCCCACGAGCGCATCGCCCGCGCCCAGCAGCAGATGGTATCGCTGCACTCGGCGGCCGTGCAGAAGGCCGTGGAAGAGTTGCGCCAGACCGAAACCGAGCTCGACGATATCTCCGAGCAGCTGCGCGCCGCGGAAGATGTCGTCAACCGCATCGAGGTGCGTTCGCCCGTCGAAGGCGCCGTGGTCAAGCTGAACTTCAACACATCCGGAGGCGTCATCGCGCCCGGCGCCGTGATCCTCGAGCTCCTGCCGATGAACGAGGACCTCCTGATCGAGGCGCACATCAGCCCGCGCGAGATCGCCCACGTTCACAACGGCCAGGATGCCATGGTGCGCCTCTCCGCGCTCAATCAGCGCATCACGCCCATGCTGCCCGGCCAGGTCATCTACCTCTCTCCAGACTCGATCACAGAGAACGAGGGCGCCAGCGCAAGGGCCTCGACGTCGCGGAGCGGGCCGTCGTTTGTCGTACGCGTCAAGCTCGACACCGCATCCTCCGCCAGCATGTTGCCCGGCTTCAAGCCGACTCCGGGCATGCCGGCCGACCTGTTCATCAAGACCGAGGAACGCACCTTCTTCGACTACATCATGCGTCCGGTATTCGACAGCTTCGCGCGCGCGTTCCGGGAGACGTAGGAAGGAACTGCACCGCACAACAGAGCCTGGATCGGGTAGGCGAAAATGTTGCAATCATTCTTTTTAGAAGTCACCAAAGCGGAGCCGCGGCTCCAGAAATGCGACGAGGGCGTCGCATTCCTGAAGGCGGCACTGTCCCTCTATGGGCTGTCGTCAGTGTCATACGTTGCTATCAACATCCCGAAGAAGGGAAACCAGTTCCTTCACTGCGCCTACTCGAACAGCGCCATCCGCCAGAAGACGACGCTGGCCCCGCTCAGCGTTGATGGATTGCGCGATCTTGGCCTTCTCCAAACGAGCCCCGTGGACTGGACCGCGAGCGAGCGCCTCAAGATCGAGCTTAAGCTGAGAACCCCCGACGGCAGCCAGGAGGTAGACGAGCGCCGCGCGGCGTCGTTCGCGCTCTCGACATTGCGTGGCGAAACCGCCGTGTTCGCGGCCGCGATACCGGAAGCATCCGCCAACGGCGATTTTCTCACTAGCTCGGTGATGACGGAGCTGCGCATTCTCGGCAAGTACTTCCACAGCCACATCCTGCGCCTCAACGGGCATGATACCTTCGACTCGCTCCTGATCTCGGCGCGCGAGCTGGATTGCCTGAAGTGGACCGCCGCCGGCAAGACGGCTTGGGAAGCAAGCCGCATTCTCGGCATCAGCGAGCGAACAGTGATCTTCCACCTCAACGCCGCGCGCAAGAAGCTCAACTGCGCAACCACCACCCAGGCGGTCGCCAAGGCTGTCGCAACGCAGCTCATTTCCCTGTGATCGAAGCGAGCTCAACCCGCTTGATCGCACGCGGTCTACATCCATTTCACGATCTGCGGCGGGTTGTAGAAGATACGGGCGGTCGCAGGCGGCGCAGTCATGTGGTTTCCCGTCTCTTCGTCATCCCGCAGCGTCTGGGAAGCGTGTGATGCTGGCTGCGTTTCGCTCGCAAAAGATTCCTGGTCCCGATCCTCTCCGCGCGCGTCTACAGGCGATCGAGCAGGCCCCTCCCGCAGAGACACCTCAACCTCAAGCCAGCTCGCGATCTTCTCGCGCTCCCGTGCCACCCGCTGCCAAAGCTTATCGAAGCCCTTCGAGCGCAGTCTTTCACCGGCCGAGATCAACGTGGCCGACGGAATAGGGGCATGATGCTGAAGAAACTGCATGAGCACCCTGCGGGCCGTCCCAGCATCGAGCGACTGAATGATCATTTCCGAGCAGACACCGGGCGCAAAAAAGTTAGGCGCCGCGACGGGAGTCCCCGGAAGCAATGCGCCGATGCGCGCCACGAGCAGCTTGAGCCGCCCCGCATAGCCACGGGCGCGCTCCGCCAGCTCCGATCCTTGATCGAGCTTATAGGACAGCCGTTGGATGATCTCGGCGGCGCTTGCCTCGCGCGCGAGGTGCCAGCGCACGATATCTATCAGCTCGCGCTCGATCAGCGCCTTGGCGTCGTCCGCCTCCGCACGGCCCGCACCCGCGCCCGTCGCAGAACGGCTGGATGGGGGGACCTGATCGAACACGGGCGCCTCGCTAGGTTGGGCAGTGGTTCGCTGACAGAGCAAAGCCTAGTCCATGAACAGCAACCCCAACTACTGTCGGAAACGACAGGCCAGCCGTCTCAACTAACGCACGGAAATTGGCTTGGTTCATCCGTTCGCGGTTTGTTAAGGAAGCCCGGCGCAATCTGCGAAAAGAACTCGAATCGCGTCCTATATCGGGTCAACACCGCGCACTCCGGAGCCGGAAATGGATAATCCTGATGGCACGGCCGAGAAATCCTCGGCCACGAACGTCGCTCCATCGGACGCGCCCGCAGCGAGCGCGGACGTCACCGCGACGGCCGAGGCATTCCATCTCGATCTCGAGGCAGGCCCCATCCTGGCCGACATCCTCTCCGCAGGCCCCGCCGCCGAGAGTGGCTTCGAGGATCTCCACGCAGCTCTTGCCTCACTTCCAAACGAGGGCCTTGGGCATGCGGATATCGCCCTCGAGCACCTGACCCACGCCGTCGACCTGTTCGACGTCCCGACCGATAGCGGCACCGACGGCGGCTGACGCGCGTCACCGACGGCATTGATCGCGGTCAATTCCGCCCATCGCCAGCAGCGCATACTCGCGGCCAAACGAATCCCGAGAGAGCGCGACCGGCCGCAAGCATGGCTATACCCCTCCGATGCACTCGCTGCCCCGTGCAGGCGACATCCTTGTGTGGCGCCATAGGCGACGAAGCGGCGTGCGCCCTCGCTGGCATCTCCCACCGCTTGCGGATCCCGGCAGGACGGAGCCTCTACGGTGCAGCGCGCCAATCCCAGTCCCTTGCCTTGATCATCTCCGGTGTCGTCAAGCTGGTCATCACCAAGCCTGACGGGCGTCAGCAGATCGTGGGGCTGCAATTCCCCTCCGATTTCGTCGGACGACCCTTCTCCGAGAACCCGAACATGTCGGCGGAGGCAGCAACCAACCTCGAGCTCTGCAGCTTCTCGGGGCGTGCCTTCGACACCCTGATGCGCGAGCATCCGAGCGTCGAGCGCGCCCTTTTGAAACGCATCGCCGGAGACCTGGATACGGCGCGGGAGTGGGCCTTCCTGCTCGGGCGCACGACGGCGCTCGAGAGAGTCGCGGCCCTGCTCCGCATGATCACGGAGCGCCTCGCACCGCCCTCGTCGTCGGGCCAGAGCCCGACACCTCGTACCGGCATGCTGCTACCGCTGTCACGTCAAGAGATGGCCGAGTGCCTGGGCTTGCGGCTCGAGACTGTGTGCCGCCAGATTACCCGCCTCAAGGCCCGCGGCATCATTGCCACCTCGGGGCGGCGCCATTTCGAGGTGCTGGACATGCCGCGGCTCAGAGCCTGCACGGACGCCGCGAATTCATTGATCGCGGAACCCGCCTAGCTAACCAACTTCGCGACCGATCGAACCAGAACCGCGCTTCCGCGTTCAGATCGCATCGGTCCGAGAGACCTCTCACAACCCTCCGCAACGACGACGGACGAGAGGATCACCATGAAAACACCGCTGCCGCCCATCCCGTTGACCATCGTTTTTGACCTCGACGGCACTCTGGTCGATACCGTAGCCGACATTTGCGCCGCCTTCGACCGCGCCCTTGAGCATTACGGCATCGGCACTTTGAGCCCGGACGAGGGCGCGATGATGATGGGCGAAGGCTTGAGCGGCTTCTTCTGGCGCGCAATCGTCGCCAAACGGCTCGATCTGCCCGCGGGAGAGGCAGGCGAGGCGTTGAACCGGTTCATCAACACCTATGCGCAGACACCGGTGCGACTCTCACGCCTCTACTCCGGCATCCCCGAGCTTCTGGATGACGTCAAGCGGAGCGGCGCGCGCATGGCCGTGTGCACCAACAAGGTCGAGCGGATTTCGCTCCAGATCCTCGACCAGCTCGGCATCCTCGATATGTTCGACGCCGTGGTCGGCTTTCGCGATGATCGCGCCAAGAAGCCGGATCCGCGCCCGCTGCGCGAAGCGATCGCGCTCGCGGGCGGCACACCGGAGCGCACGCTGATGATCGGTGATACGGGCGCCGACACCGGCGCGGCCGTGGCGGCCGGCCTCCCGGTGATCCTCGTCACGTACGGCTACAGCTCATTCTCCGTGCGCGCCGTGAGCGCGACCTGCCATGTCGAGACCGCCTACGAGTTGCACGAGCAGATCATGCGCTTCATCGCCAGCGACGGCCGTGCCTGGCTGCGCGCTCCGCTGCATCACGGATAGGAAGCCTACGCCTCAACGCGCCAGACGACCGGCGGCGAGCCGTCGATAGGCGAGCCCCATCGCAACAATCGCCACTGCACCAACGAACACAGGCGCGGCGAGAAACGACCAGCCGACCCCCGTCAACGCCACCACGATCGGATTCGCCCCTGCCGGCGGATGCACCGTATCCGATACCATCATGGCCGCGATCGCGAGCCCCACGCCCAAGGCCATGGCAAGTGGACCCGGCCCGAGCAGAGACACGGCGACGAGCCCCATGACCGCCGCCACGACATGTCCACCGATCACGTTGCGCGGGCGAGCGAACGGGCTTTGAGGTGCACCGAACACGAGTACGCTGCTCGCGCCAAACGGCGCGATCAGCAGCGGCAGGATATCCGCCGCGTTAAGGCTCGCCAGAAGCGCAATGGTCAGGAATCCACCAAATCCGGCAAGCCCAGCCGCCAACCATGGCGCACTTTTGACGCGATCGAGCGCACCCCTGAGCGCGGTGCGGCGGAGCACCGTAGACTCGATGTTGGACATAGCGGAATCCCCCCCTGAAACATGGAAACACCGGCGGGCTCCGGGCGGGCCCGCCGGTGTTCGCATTCAGCGTTTGAACTTCGCGGCTTCCTCCGAGCCGCCGGTCGCATTGCCGGCACTGTAGGAATGCGCACCCACGCCCGCGAGCTTGCCGCCTTGTACGATCAGGTACTCGTCGCGGATCGGTTTACCGGCGAAATAGCACTCGAGGATCTCACGCACGCCCGCCGCATAGCGCGTCTGCGCCGAGAGCGACGTGCCCGAGATATGTGGCGTCATGCCATGATGAGGCATCGATCGCCACGGATGGTCCTGCGGCGGAGGCTGCGGGAACCACACGTCGCCCGCGTAGCCCGCGAGCTGTCCGCTTTCGAGCGCGCGCACGATGGCATCGCGATCGCACAGCTTGCCGCGCGCCGTGTTGACGAGATAGGTGCCGCGCTTGAACAGCTTGAGCGTCTTGTCGTTGATCATGTGCTCCGTCTCCGGGTGGAGCGGACAGTTGAGCGTCACGACATCGCAAACCGGATACATGCTCTCGGGCTTCTCGTGGAACGTGAGGTTGAGCTCCTTCTCGACCTCCGCCGGCAGCCGGTGCCGATCCGTGTAGTGGAGGTGCACGTCGAACGGCTTCAGGAGTCGCAGCACGCGCAGCCCGATGCGGCCTGCCGCCACCGTGCCGACGTGCATGCCCTCGATATCGTAGGAGCGCGCCACGCAGTCGGCGATGTTCCAGCCGCCCTTGATCACCCAATTGTAGGAGGGGATGTAGTTCCGCACGAGCGAGAGCATCTGCATGACCACGTGCTCGGCGACGCTGTTCGAGTTGCAGTAGGTCACCTCCGCGACCGTGATGCCGCGATCGATGGCGGCCTGCAGGTCCGTGTGATCGGAGCCGATGCCCGCCGTCACGATCATCTTGAGCTTTGGCGCCTTGGCGATGCGCTCCGCCGTCATGTAGGCCGGCCAGAACGGCTGCGAGATCACGATCTCAGCGTCGGACAGCTCCTGGTCGAGCTTCGAGTTGGCGCCGTCCTTATCGGACGTGACAACCAGCGTGTGCCCGGCCTTTTCAAGAAACTTCCGCAGCCCGAGTTCGCCCGAGACGCTGCCAAGCAGCTCACCCGGTCTGAAATCGATGGCCGAGGGCGTAGGCGCCGTCTGCCCGTCGGGATACTTGGTGATCTTCGGAATGTCGTCGCGGGCGTAGGACTTCGGATAGCCGTCGACGGGGTCGTCATAGAGAACACATACGATCTTTGCCATCATTCATCTCCTTCAGGTTCGCCTCCTGGGATCGGACATGAGGCAGCGCATCGGCCGGCGAAGGCCGGACTTCGAAAGAGCTCGAATGAGGGCTGCGGCGATCTTTTGCGCCGCATTAAACTCCTCGCGCTTCCTCGCCTCAGCGACTGGAACTCCTTGCAGGCCCCTTACGTTCGCCAAGGCCCGCGAAATCTGGGTTTTCAGGGCGAGTGGGTCAAATTAATGCGCTGGAACACTCGATTGACGGTATCGATCAGGCCGCCGCCAGCGCCTTGTTGTCGAGGGTGACCTCGAGATTGATGCGCATCGCCAGCTTCATTAATGCGCGCGCCAGCGGCGGCAACGGATCGCGATCGGAAGCCACGAGCCCGATGGTCTGGCTGTGCACAGGATCGACGAGATCGATCAGCACCAGATCCTCGCAGCCCGCGAAAATGTAGGCGAACGTGTGCGGCACGATGCTCGACCAGGCGCCGCTGCCCACATGCGAGCAGACGGCGAGATACGAGTTCGTAGTGACGGTCGGTGAAAGGTCGAACCCCAAGGAGCCGGCCAGATTGTTGAGCACCCGCCGGTTCTGCATGCTTTCATTGAGCAGACAAAGGTTTGCTCCCGTGGCCTCGGCCCACGTAATGCTCGACGCATTTGCCCAGGGGCCGTCCCGACTGGTCACGAACAGATAGCGCTCGCGGTAGAGCGCCGCTTTGCGCACGCGCGAAAGCGGCTCGTTCTCGAGATAGGTGAGCCCCGCGTCGAGCTCGAAGCGGTCCAGCCCGCGCTGTATCTCGGCAGACGTCATCGACTGAACATCAACCGAAACCTGCGGAAATTTATTGGAGAACGGCGCGATGAGCCTGCCCACGGCCGGCATTGCCGCCGGGATGACCCCGAGGCGCAGCGTGCCGCGTAGCCCGCCCCGGAACACCTCGACGTCCTGCTTCAGGCTTTCGTAGTCGGCGAGGATCTGCCCTGCCCACTCGACGACCCGCTCACCCTCGGGCGTTAGCCCCATGAAGCGCGGCTCACGGATGACGAGCCGCATGTCCAGCTCCCGCTCCAGCGCCTTGAGACCGGACGAGAGCGTTGGCTGCGTGACGTTACATACGTCGGCCGCCCGCCCAAAGTGCTTCTCGCGGGCAAGCGCGACGAGATAGGTCATCTGACGAATGAACATGGAGCAGGCTCCGCTTGGGGGCACGACGGCGGCACAGTGCCATATCTTGACTTATTACATCAAGATTATGACGAGGATGTCAGTGCTGCGCAAAACGCGCAAGATGTTGCCGCGCCGAGTTCCCTCGCCCTTTTTCCACCCCACCTACCGGCGTAAAAATCCCACTGCTTGCGTCCATATGGACCGCCACATGAAGCCTGTAACAGCCCTGATGCTTGCGCTCCTGGCGCTGATCTTGATCACCGTCGGCGTCGCCGCGCCCACGCGCGCGACGATCCAGGAAGAGGACTGCATTGATCCCGCCGTCGAGTATCCTATCCCCTGCGATGAGGACGACGACGATTGAGCCCTTAAAAACTGATCGATCGGGCCAACCATTGATCAAGCCCGGCACACGCAGCCTGCCCGCTCTCTCCATCGGCCTTGTTATCAATCAAGGCGTACCGATCTCCCGGCGCTAAGTCCATCGCAACACAAACGGATGGAGAGCAGCTATGGCGCAGAAGATGAAAGCGGCGATCTTCGTAGAGAAGGGACGAATCGTCCTCGACGAGAAACCGGTCCCTGATATCGGACCGAACGACGCGCTGATCCGCGTGACAACCACGACGATCTGCGGCACCGACGTTCACATCCGCAAAGGCGAGTATCCGGTGGCCAAGGGCCTGACCATCGGCCACGAGCCGGTCGGCATCATCGAGAAGCTCGGCTCCGCCGTGACGGGCTATGAGGAAGGCCAGCGCGTCATCGTGGGCGCCATCACGCCTTCCGGTTGGAGCAACGCCTGCCTCTGCGGCTGCGGCTCGCAAGACGGCGCCGGCACCAAACACGGCTGGAAGCCGCTCGGCGGCTGGAAGTTCGGAAACACGATTGACGGCTGCCAGGCCGAGTACTTTCGCGTACCGGATGCGATGGCAAACCTTGCGCCGATCCCGGAGCACGTCACCGACGAGCAGGTGCTGATGTGCCCTGACATCATGTCGACGGGCTTCTCCGGCGCCGAGACGGGTGGCGTGAAGATCGGCGATGCGGTGGCGGTGTTCGCGCAAGGCCCGATCGGGCTCTGCGCCACGGCAGGCGCCAAGCTCATGGGTGCGACGATGATCATCGCCGTCGAATCCGTCCCGGCACGGATCGAGATGGCCAAGCGCCTAGGCGCCACCCACGTCGTCGATTTCAAGGCCGAGGACCCAATCGAGGCGATCTTGCGATTGACCGACGGACGCGGCGTCGATGTCGCCATCGAGGCCCTCGGCACACAGCGCACATTCGAATCCGCGCTCCGCGTCCTGCGTCCCGGTGGCGTGCTGTCGAGTCTCGGTGTCTATTCGACCGATCTCACCATTCCTCTCGATGCCTTCGGTGCCGGCCTCACCGACACCTCGATCCGCACCACGCTCTGCCCCGGCGGCAAGGAGCGGATGCGGCGCATGATGGAGGTCGTCGCCTCCGGCCGCGTCGATCTCAGCGGCCTCGTCACCCATCGCTTCAAGCTGGACCGGATAGAAGAGGCATACGACCTGTTCGCCAACCAGCGCGATGGGGTGCTGAAGGTCGCCATTACGCCCTGAGAGCAGCGTTCTGACGGTGGGTCAGCCATCACCCACCGTCAGCGAACGTGCTCGGCGACACGCGCATTGAGCGCCCGGTCGAAGCGGGCTGAAAGGGCGAGCCAGAGGCCCGCGACCGGAATTGAGATCAGCGCCACACTGACAAACGAGAACCCCGCAGACTTCGTGAGGCCATTGAGCAGAGCTCCGGACAGAGCGTCTCCGCCACGGTACACAACGGTGTCGACGAAGTTCTGCGCCTTGTAGCGCTCGTCCACATCGACCGCCGTGTAGAGAACCTTGAGCGCCGGGTTCGAGAGCGCGAACGCGGCGACACGCTCGGCGACCATGATCCCGGCCACGATATAGAGGTCCGGCAATGCAGCGTAGAGGGCCAGGCCAGCGATGGTGACGGCGGGCAGCACGGCGGCCGCGGCACTGACGCCAAACCGCTCCATGATGCGTCCGGTCAGGAAGACCTGCACGAGCACCGTAAGCACGCTCGTGATCAGATCGCGTTCGGCGAAGAATTGCACCCGCTCACCGGCATCGGCGATCGTCTCGCCCGCGAGCCGCGATTGCTCGAGATAAAAGAACGTCGACAGCAGGTTCGCGATCAGCACGTAGATTGCGATCCGCAAGAGATAGCTGTCGCGCACCACGCGCTCCGCACCCGAGAGGAGCGTGCGCAGCGTCGGCGGCGCCTCGATCGCGTTGTCATGCGCGGCGCCATCCACCGCGACGCGCCTCAGCCAGACCGACAGCACGGCCGCAAGTGCAAACACCAGCGCCGCGACGAGCAGCAGATTGTCCTGACCGACAACCGGCACCAGCCCGTTCGCCGCCAGCGGCCCGAGCACGGCCCCGGTGGTGCCGCCGGCTGCAATGAACCCGTAGAGTCGCTTAGCCTGCGCGCTGTCGTAGAGATCCGACATCAGGATCCAGAACAATGACACCACGAACAGGTTGAACACGCTGCCGAAGACGAAGAACGCCCCACCTAGCCCACCCGCATCGCCGCTGCCGAGCGCCAGCCAAAGAAGATCATGAGCGCGACAAAAAACGCATAGAGAGCCGGAAGCACCGCCGCGCGGGGCACCCGCGCCACGATCCACCCAAACACCGGAACCGCCGCGGCCATGATGGCGAACACCAGGATGAACCAGAGCTGGCGCTGATCGGCGGTGGCCTCCGCGCTGATATTCTCGCGCACGGGCCGGATCAGATAGTAGCCACCAAGCACGAGCGCGAAGGTGACGAACGAGCCGACCGCCGCCGCAATCTCTGCGCGCTCGATCTCGACCGCACGCCGGAGCATCCGATACGCGAGCGACCCCGGCTCCGCCCGCGCGTCCGCCTGACCCATCGGCTCCCCCTCTTCACCGCGCCCGGCGCAGCCCTCAGTCCCCGTCCGGCTTGTCCTTTTTCAGCGTCGAGCCGGCTTCCTTGAATTTGAGCAGGTGGGCATCGTCCGCCGAGCCCTTGGTTTCCGCGACCACACCGAACTCCAGCGGCTCATCCTGCGCGTAGCGCTTGCCGAGCCGATAGGCGATCTCGGCCCGCGCCGTCTCGACGCCGAGGTAGAACGCATGCCCCGCGTCCGCCCGCGTATCGAGATGCGGGAACAGCTCGAACGGATCGTCCGACACATGGTGCCCGTTCTTGTTGTAGATATGGATGCCGTCCTCGGCGACCTCGATCCTGTAGTTCGCGTCGCGGATCTGCGGCGCAAGCGTTCGGATCTCCTCCGGCGTCGTCGCGAAGCCCCTGCGATCGCGCAGCGCCATCAGCCCGCCGCCAAACCCCTGCGGCAGCGAGCCAGCCTTTTTCGCCGCGTAGAACTCGCGCCGCGCGCGATCAAACTCCCGGATCGCGGTCCGGCAATGCGGGCTCACCTGCACGGCGAGCACCGCCGTGATGTCGAGCTCCGAGCAAAGCCCCATCAAGAGCGCGTTGATACCCGTGGTATCGGCGTCGGTAAGCTCCGTGACATTGCCGATGCCCATCAGGATCGGGACGTCCGGCCGCCGGTTGCGCAGATCGACGTAGCGCGCGATCGAGGCCGCGAAGCCGTAGTGGATCGGATCGAGAATGGGATCCGCGTAGTAGGGCCTCCCCTTCGCGATCATGATGTCGATCACGCAGTCGAGCGACGCCATGTCGTGAGATCCAGCAGACACGAGGATCGGTACCGCTGGCCCTTCATCAACAATATCGATATTTTTTTCCGAGAGGCTGAGCAGGAAGTCGGCACCCGCCCTCGTCGCCCGCGACAGCTCTTCCGAGTTGAAGCTGTCCACGCTAACCCGCACCCCATCCGCGTGCAGCGCCGCAATGGCCTCCTCGAGATGCGGAAACGGACTGTCCGGCAGGCAGCCGAGGTCGATGACGTCGGCACCGTCCGCCCGCAGGATACGCGACCGCGTGACGATCTCCTCCGGCGTCATCAAGGTTGCATCGACGATCTCGGCGAAGATCGTCATGTTGTACTGGGAAAGGTCGGTCTTCTCGCGGGCGTGGCCGAGATATTCGGGCAGATCCGCCACCTCGTCGGGCCCGCGCTCGAAGCGCGTGCCGAAAAAGTCCGACAGTCGCTCAAGATCGCCGCGGAATCGCCCCGGCATGACGACACGATCCGCCCCCTCGGGCAGCGTCAGCCGCCGCTCGACGATATCCGTCGTCATCAGCGCCGCCACCTTGACGCCAACGTTGGCAACCACCGGCTCGAGCTTGTCGCTCGCCACCTGCTCGGCGACCCGCTTCACGCGCGGCTCCGCCAGCGAACCCGTTACCAGCACCACGCGCTCGGCCATGCGTGCCCCAATCCTCCGATTATCGAGCCGCAAGTATGGCACATCTCGCGAGCTTCCCCCCAGGGCGATCCTTCACGCTTAACGCCCGCTACTCCGCGGCGGATTTGGCCGCGGCCCTGGCTGCGATGAAATCCCGCTCCCAGACCTCGGCACCCTCGCGGACAGCCCGATACACCGCGTCGCCGACCGCCTCGCCGATGGCCGTGTGCAGGCCGGCGAAACGCACCCCGCCGTCCCCCCTCGGCGCTGCTCCGACAATGCAGTCCGTCCCGGTGCCGGTCACGGCCACACCGGCGCGGTGGATCCGCGCGTCGAGCACCGCCGCCGTGCGCGCCTCGCTGGCAATCGAGATCGTCTCGATGAACGCCGCCTCGCTCATGGAACGAGAGACGTGCACCAGCATATTGATGGTGCCCGGCAGCGGCACCGGCTCCCGGCAGCGCTGGCCGACGCGCTCACCGTTGGATAGCCCGACCGTCGTCAGGCAGGCCGCAGCGATATCTTCGACCTCGGCATGCGCGAGATGGTAGCGTGTGATATCGCGCGAGGTGACGAGTGTGACAGCATCGGCCAGATCGGCATTCGCCATAAGGCGGCTGATGCTGTCGATCGGATCCTCGGACGGAGGCAGATCCGCGTTGCGCACCCCGAGCCACGCAACGCGACGGGCCGCGCAAAATCCCGGCCGTGTGATCGACCACGACAGCATCGTCTGCGGCGCGTCGAACGACGCGACCAGGTACGGCGGCTGGCAGGAAATCGAGAACGGCAGCGTCAACAGGACGAACCTCGGCTCCGGAAGGAAGCGCATCGAGCGACGCGCCAGAGCGGGACCTTCTGCAGATTTCGCCCGGCGGTCAAGCAACCGGCGCTGCGGATGGCCACCCGCGGAACGCCCCTCAAGACGGTCCAGGCCCGCTTACCGCGCCGTACCGGTCAGGAAGATCAAGCCCGAATAGCCACTGCGAATCTCATGATCCACCATGCCAACCGCATCGACGACGATTCCGTCCGCATGCGCCGCAAAGGTCCGCTGTATCGCCTCCGGTGACAGATTTAATGCCGGATAAAGATAATCGGACACGATATATCCTTCCGACTGTGCGAGAAACGCAGCCACAAGCGTACCACCCGGCCGCACCGAACGGGCAAAGGCAGCGCACGCGGCCTCGAACTCGTCCTGTCGCTTTGTTATGGATTCGGCACAAAAGAACATGGTTGCAGCGTCCCAAGCGGCACGCGGCAAGTCAAAGATCGACCCCTGCGTAAGGACACTTTTTTCGCGCAGAGCGACCGCTGGATTGTCCGGCAAATCCCACCCCTTACCGTATGCAGCGCGCCCGACATCCCAGAAATGGCGCCACTGCGGCCGCAGCTCGTCCCGAGCCAGTTCGAACTTGAGCCAGGCAATATTGGCTCCCGAATATTCCCAAGCTGTGAGCCGCCTGGCACGCGGCAACGCACACAGAAAGGGGATCAGACTGGGCCCCGTGCCAACGTCGAGGACGTCGAGCAAACGGTCGTGAGGGGTCGCCTGCTTTAACGCATTGACCGCAAATTCGACCACACGATCATCGTCGGCATGCGGCTCGCCGTAGTACTGCTGAAAGTACTGTTCAGCGTCGAAGCCATCCCATTGATAGTCGGCATTGCCCTTGTCGGCCATCGCTCCTCGCCCCGCCTCGGATAAGGTCCCAGGGGAGAGCAATCGTGATAGCGACAAAAAAATCAAGCCGTCGCGCTGCGGGGTGGATCAACCGTTTGCAGATCAGAAAACGGCACCATATGCCGCGGCTCGAACTTTTCGAGCAGCGTGCTGAGATCGGCCGCCGGAATGGGCTTAGAGAAGAAGTAGCCCTGCAGCTCCGTGCAGCCGAAATGGCTCATCATGACAGCTTCGTACTCGGTCTCCACGCCCTCGGCGACGATCTGCATACCAAGGCCGCGCCCAAGAGAAGCAACGGACTGCACGATCGCGCGAGATGTCAGCGCATTTGACACGTTGGAGACGAACGACCGGTCGATTTTAATCTTGTCGAACTTGAAATTGCAGAGATATGCCAAGCTCGAGTAGCCCGTACCGAAATCGTCGAGCGCGGTACGGAAGCCCATCTCCTGCAAACCTTGCAGAACGGCTTTGGTCTGGTCCGTCGCCTCTAGCAGCACACCCTCCGTGATCTCGAGCACGATCCGGTTTGGAGCGACATCGTGTTCTGTCGTGAGGCGGCGCAGCGTGGCCTGCAGATCCGTCTGATTGAACTGGACCGGCGATAGATTGACTGCTAGCTCGAGGTCAGGCCAACGCTTCGCGTCCTGGAACGCTCGTTCGAGCATCCACGTCCCAAGGCTCGGCATGAGGCCCGAAATCTCGGCGATCGGAATGAAGGTTGCCGGCGAGATCTCCCCGCGCAGCGGATGACGCCAACGCAGAAGGGCCTCCGCACCAACGATCGCGCCGGTGCGGCAGGAAATAATCGGCTGATAGAATAGCTTGAGCTCTTCACGCTCGATGGCCGTGCGCAGGTCCACCTCGATCGAGCGACGCGTCTCGACTTGCCTCGCCATATCGCTGGAGAAAGTCATCGCCCTGTCACGCCCTTGGCTCTTGGCTTCGTAGAGCGCGATATCGGCGTGTCGCATGAGCTCGTCGGCAGAGCGCCCATGATCCGGTGCCCTGGCAATGCCAACCGAGGCGGTGACGCGGATCGACTGCCCTTCGATTGCAAACGGCTCCTCGAAGGCACTCGCGATGCGCGCAGCGAGACGCGTGTCCGCATCCACGTCGGGCGACATGCTGAGAACTGCGAATTCGTCGCCGCCGAAACGGGCCAGGAAGTCATGGGCACGAAGGCGCGCGGCGAGACGCTTTGAAACGGCCTTGATCAACTTGTCGCCGGTCTCGTGACCAAGCGTGTCGTTGATATCCTTGAACCTGTCGATGTCGAGATAGGCCGCGACGATCTGTTGCCCATTGGTCCCAAACTCTGGGGCACCAAGCTTGGCATCGACCTCCTCGATTAGATGCTGGCGATTGGGCAGCCCCGAAAGCGCGTCGTGCTTGGCGGCATGGCGGGCCCGAGCCTCACGCTGGGTGAGTTCATCGGAAGCACGCTTCAGGCGCCCGAACATGTGGCTGGACAGAAGGCCGGTCGCAAACACCCCACACGCCACCAACGGAAGGATCACGGTCAACAGCACTTGCCCCGGCCTGCGCGTGGTCCACGAGAGATAGCCGTCCACTTTCCCGTCGTCGCCCATGAACGGCTGAACATACAGGCCGCTTGCCTGGATCGGCTCGGGAGTCAATTTAAGATCCGGCAGAAGCAGGGTACGGGCGATCTTCGAGATGAACTCTTCATTGATATAGCTGATGCTGATCAGAAGCTTGGATGGCGTCTCCAACAAAGTGAGATCGACGTTCGGGATGATGGTGATGACGCCGACAACAGCCGGCTTCCCATTCACCGATACGATGTGGCCAGCCCAGCGCGCCGACTTCACCGCGCGCGACAGGATTTTGTAGCTCATCTGAGCGCGACCGAACTCATCGGAACGCGCGCGTAAGCGGGAATCTGCAGTGCCATGGCGCGCTTCAGCAACAATCGGCGCGATAATGGCTCGCCGTCCATTGTAAGTCTCGGGCGCAGCGCGCCCTTCATCCAGGTATGCGTAGATTGGTTGATCGCGAGCATCGAGAACAAAGATCTCGTTGTGCCCGTAAGTCTCGGTCAAATAGATCCCGAACTCCGCATCCGCGAAATCGAGATTGAGCGCACCGTCTGCGGTGTTCGTGACAGCCTCATCCCACCAGGCCACGCTCTTTTGCCCGTTGAGCACAGCGGCAATGCTCTGATTAAGCGCATTTTCGACCAGTGTGCGCTCGATATCCGTTGCCGCCTTGTTCGCAGACCAACCCGCAAACGCAATCACCGCGAGCAAAAGCAGGCCGAAGAAAGTGATGGCCGCACGAATAATCCGCGTCAGACGGCGGAGATCTCCTTCGTAAAGATTGGATGCGTCGCCAAGCAACATTAGCGTCACGGCCTTTTCCATGCGTTCAACCGAGGTTTGGCGCGCAACGCCTAAGTCTTTGTTTAATTGAACTTTGAATATAAACTTATGATTAAAGAGGTGTTAGTTGTCGTCCAAAAGTGGGTAGCTCCAAATGTGTTGTTAACTTTTTTTCGTTTGCTTCCCGCTCGTTTAGGATTTATTAATCTTATCGTCTTGGTAACCGCATCACATTATCTTCGCGTAGAGCATATTTTTGAGCGTGAACATGACGTCTCGCCTCGTAATCCGTAACCGCGCCTACAGTGATGAGTTAAGAAAAGCCGCGAGTTCCATAGAGCAGGCGTCGTGGAGTGCGTTAGGTTATCTCAACTACACGCGCGCCCATTATGAGCTCTATACTGAGCTTATTGAGAAATATCCTGACTATCAGCTTTGCTTGGTCGACGAAGAGACCGACTATCCTGTCGCTGTCTTCAACAGCGTGCCATTGAGCTACAACGGCTCCGGCGATCTTCCTCAGGAGGGATGGGATTGGGTTGTAGAGACTGGCGCACGGCCGAAGGGTCCGCACACCGTCCTCGGCGGTCTCGCCATGTCGATCCCGGCCGTGCATCGCGCCAAGGGCTACGGCCGTAGGATGCTCCGCGCCATGCGCGAGCTGGCCGAATCAAAAGGCCTGCGCGCCGTGTTCGCGGCCGTAAGGCCCTCCTCGAAAGCACGCCACCCCTGGGTCGGCATCGACGATTATGTGACCTGGACCGATGGCAAAGGCCGCGCCTTCGATCCCTGGTTGCGCAGCCATCTGTCCTCGGGTGGCAAGCTGCTCGGCCCCTGCAAACGGTCCATGGTGGTCGAGGAGCCAATCGGGTTCTGGGAGACTTGGGCCAAGACCGAATATGCCCAATCCGGCTCTTATGTCATTGATGGCGCGCTCGTTCCCCTGAATATCGACCTCGAGCGAGGGGTCGGCCGCTACGAAGAGCCCAATATCTGGGTCACGTACGCCTGCTGAGTTTCGCTCCGCCACACCTGCACCAGTCATGCCTCCGCCGCATTCGCTGCCCCCAGATCAATTCACGGCTAGGGGCTGCTACTGTCGTGATGCGGAGTTGCGTGTGACGTATAAACGGTGTCTCTTGAGGCCGTAGCCGCGCGAGTGCCTGCGTCAGCTTTTCGACCACAAGCGAAAGATATTGTGCATCCGGCCCCCGCTGGGACCCGGATGCAACCGTAGAACCGAGGACCGCATGAAGCCTTCTCGTCCTGCACTCTGGCGCCGTGCCTACGCCTGGACGCCTGCGCTCGCCGCCACTGTCTTCGCTACGCCCAGCTTCGCAAATCCCACGTTCGAGACACTGCTAGGCTCCTGGGGAGGCAGTGGAACCTACCGCCTTCAGGACGGCACCAGCGAGCGGCTGAAGTGCGATGCCTACTACACGGGGAGCGGGACCCAGCTCGGCATTGCGGTGCGCTGCTCCGGCAAGACCAACAAGATCGAGATGCGCTCCAAGGTGAGTTCCAGCGGCGGCGCCTTGAGCGGCAGCTGGGAGGAGCGGACGTACAATGCCTCGGGCGCTGTCACCGGCAAGCTCACGGAGCAGAACCTGACGCTGGCCATCTCCGGTGGCGTGGCAGGCACGATGAAGATAACCTACGACAAGTCAAAGCAGAATGTCGCCATTGACACCGAGGGCATACCTCTGAAGAGCGTCACGGTGAGCCTGTCGCGCAAATGACGCCGGCGCCAATCACGAGAAAGGCAAACGGTTAGATGGGTTCGCCCCCGTCCCTGATCGCGCGCCCGGCAGCGGGGCGGATCGAGCTGGCCGCTGCCGGTTCGTGGACCGTAGACCATGCCCGCAACCTCGACGTGCTGATCGAGGAGACCGTACGCGCAACCCCCGCCGACCAAGCGGTGACCATCGACGTGCACAATGTCACCGCGCTCGATACCTACGGCGCGTGGCTCCTCGAAAGGCTTCTGCGCAGCCGCGACTCCGGTCCCGAAGCCCACCTCGACGGACTGCCAGAGCGCTACCGCGCGCTATACGACGAGATCCACAGCACGGAACGCGGCCCGGCCCACCAGCGCAGCGGCGGCTCGATCCTGCAGTCGGTGAGCGAGCTTGGCCGCGCCACGGCGCGTTTCGGCCAGGAGCTTTTGACCTTCGCCGCCATGCTTGGCGCCGTCGTGCTTGCCATCGCGCGCATCTTCACCAATCCACGCAGCTTCCGCTTCACGTCCACGGTCCACCACCTCGACCGTGTCGGCTGGCAGGCGGTGCCGATCATGCTGCTGATCACCTTCCTGATCGGCTGCATCATTGCCCAGCAGGGCTTCTTCCATTTCCGGAAGTTCGGGGCCGATGCCTACGTCGTCGACATGGTCGGAATTCTCGTGCTGCGCGAGATCGGCGTGTTGATCATCGCCATCATGATCGCCGGGCGCTCTGGCAGCGCCTACACCGCCGAACTCGGCTCCATGAAAATGCGCGAGGAAATCGACGCCCTGCGCACCATGGGCCGCGATCCGGTCGAAGTGCTGATCCTGCCGCGCATCATCGCCCTCATCATTGCGCTACCGATCCTGACCTTCCTCGGCTCCATGGCCGCGCTTTACGGCGGCGGCCTCGTGGCCTGGGCTTACGGAGGCATGAGCCCGGACATCTACATCGAGCGGCTGCGCGAAGCCGTCTCGCTCACCCATTTCGAGGTCGGCATGATCAAGGCGCCGTTCATGGCGCTGGTGATCGGCATCGTGGCCTGCACACAGGGCCTCGCCGTTAAGGGCAGCGCCGAGTCGCTCGGCCGCGAGACGACGGCCTCGGTCGTGAAATCGATCTTCCTTGTCATCGTGCTGGATGGCCTGTTTGCCGTCTTCTTCGCCGCCATCGATATGTAGCCATGACCAACGACGCCATCATCTCCGTGCGCGACCTCGTGGTGGGCTTCGGCCGCCGCACGGTGCTGAACGGCGTCTCATTCGACGTGCGCCGCGGCGAGGTGTTCGGCTTCGTCGGCGGCTCGGGCAGCGGCAAGTCTGTGCTGCTCCGCACCATCATTGGCCTCATCCCGCGCCGCGCCGGCTCCATCGAGGTGCTGGGCACGCGCCTCGATACCGCGACACGCCAGCAGCGGCTCGAGGTCGAGCGCCAGTGGGGCATCCTCTTCCAGCAGGGTGCGCTGTTCTCGTCGCTCACCGCCCTCGAGAACGTGCAGTTCCCGATGCGCGAATATCTCGACCTTCCCCAGCGCCTCATGGACGAGATGGCCGCTACCAAGCTCGACATGGTCGGCCTGCGTAAGGCGGACCATGACAAGCTTCCGTCGGAGCTGTCAGGCGGCATGACCAAGCGCGTCGCACTCGCCCGCGCGCTGGCCCTTGATCCCGAATTGGTCTTTCTCGACGAACCGACCTCGGGCCTCGACCCGATCGCGGCCGGCGACTTCGACGCCCTGATCCGCACCTTGCAGCAGACGCTGGGCCTCACCGTCTTCATGATTACCCATGACCTCGAAAGCCTGTACACGATCTGCGACCGCATCGGCGCTCTCGCCGACGGCCGCGTCGTCGCCACCGGCTCGATCGAGGACATGCTCGCGAGCGACCACCCGTGGGTCCGCTCATACTTCCGCGGCCGTCGCGCCACCGCGCAGAACGCCCGCTTTGCCAACATAGAGCCTTGAGGCCGGAGACATGGAAACACAGGCCCGTTACACCCTGGTCGGAGCCTTTGTGCTCGCTGCGACGCTGGCGGTCTTTGCCTTCGTCTACTGGCTGCTCAACACCGGAGGGCTTGGCGACCGCCAGATCTTCCAGGTCCGCTTCCAGAGCTCGATATCCGGATTGCTCAAAGGCTCGAGCGTCCTCTTCAACGGCATCCGCGTCGGCGAGGTGACAGATATCCAGCTCTCTGCCGACGCACCCAAAGACGTGCTCGTCACGATCGCCGTCGACCGCTCGGCTCCCGTGCGGGCCGACACGACCGTCAACGTCGATTTCCAAGGCCTCACTGGTGCACCGATCATCGAGCTGAAGGGCGGCGATCCCGGTGCCGCACCGCTTACGGCTGCCGCGGGCGCAGCGGTGCCGCTCCTCCAGGCGAGCCCCGAGAGCACCCAAAGCCTCACACAATCGGCACGCGGCACGCTGAATCGCCTCGACAAGGTCATCGACGACAACAGTGCCGCTCTGCACGACGCCATTACCGGCATCAGCAATTTCGCGGGCGTTCTCTCGCGCAATTCTGAGCGCATCGACGGTATCCTGGCCGGACTCGAGCGCTTCGCGGGCGGCGGCAAGGCCAAGCCCGGCATCTATAACCTGACCGCACTTCCCGCCTCAAAAGACTGCTCCGAGCCGACGCGCCAACTGCTCGTCGTGCCCGAGCCCGCCGCCCCGATGGCGTTCAACTCGGACCGGGTCGTGATCGTCGGAGATCCGCCGGAGGACGCCCCGTTCGAGAAGGCACAATTCACCGACAACATTCCGGCGGTCGTGCAGTCCAAGGTCATTGAGAGCCTTGAGGGGACCGGCTGCTTCGGCTCCATCACACGCCCGCTCGACACGCTGGAGCCGAGCGACCAACTTCAGGCCGAGATCCGCCAGTTCGCGGTCGTCTTGAAGCCCGAGCCCAAGGCCGAAGTCGAGATCACAGTCAAGCTTGTGAGCGCAGGTGGAAAGATCGAAGGCTCGCGCGTCTTCCACGAGAGCGCCCCGCTTGCGGCCATCGACGCACCATCCGCCATAGCCGCCCTCGACGGCGCCTTCGGCAAGGTGCTGGGCGATGCCGTGCCGTGGTTTTCGAAACTGCCGCCCTCCGAGGAGCCTGCCAAGGACGATAGCAGCAACGCTACGCCCGACGATGTCCCCGAGCCGCCAGCCCCCTGATCGCGAGAAACAGCGGGTCTAGAAGCGGTCGCGCCGTATGTCGATTTTTCGATAGCCCATCGCATAAGCAATCACCGCCAAGACGATAGCGAGCGGAACGGCAACCGCGAGCACCATTAGAAACGTCATGGCCAGCCCGAGAAACAGGGCGAGGCCGACAAGGGCCGCCAACGCAAAAACCAGATACCCGACTCCCGTCGCCAGCCAGCGCCGCCAGCCCTTGAGTTGGTTCGCTTCCGCGTGGCGATCGATGACGATCACCGTCTCCTCGCGCTTGGGTTTCATGGTACCTCCGGGCCGCATGGCGGGCTTTATATAGGGCGACGACCCCGAAGTTGCGAGCGCGCGCTACCACCGCTGTTCCACCCCGGGATTTGGGGCTACGTAGACGCTTGAGACCGCGTGCCACGCCATCGCCGTACATCCCTAAAGAGGGGACATCCAAGGATAAAACCTCGTCCTGAACAGAAAAGACCGTGGCGGGGATCGATCCACGGCCTTTTCTTGTCGAAGGGATGCAGCAACCGAAGGCTAGCCTTTTTTGATCTGGATCTTCTTCTCCGCCTTGTCAGCGCCGGGCTTTTTCGCCGCGATGACCTTGAGCACGCCTTTGTCGAAGCGGGCCTCGATGTTGCTCTCGTCGACAGTGTCGGGAAGCTTTAGCGAACGCTCGAAGCTGCCGAAGCTGCGCTCGCTCAGATAGTAGCTCTCATCCTTCTCCTCGCGCGCGCTCTTGCGCTCGCCCTTGATCGTGAGCACGCCGTTGGCAAGCGTCACTGAGACGTCCTTCTCGTCGAGCCCCGGCAAATCGGCTTCGATCGTGATGGCGTTGCTGTTCTCGTGCACGTCGATATTGGGAAGCGCGATATCCATCGCAGCGCCATGAAGCAGGCTCGGCCAACGTGGCCAGCCCCGCTCGAAGGTGCGGAACACGCGATCCAATTCGCCGTGCAGCGCGTCAAACACATCCGGCACGCGGCGCTGAGGAGCGGATGCAGGTTTCGAGACTTGAGTGTTAGCCATGGGTCTCTCCTTTCCGTAAGCACGCACTTTTCCGAAAAACATGCGAACCGTGGTTACCCACGAGATCGTGGGCAAAGAGGAAATCGCTGCGTCAGCTGCAGGCATTGACGCTGCTCAAAGAGATGCGGCACGGCCCTTAAGGTTCCGCCTCAGCGCATCTTGGACTTGAGCCGGACCACCTCCCCGTCGATGACGAACGTCCCGTAACCCCGATGGTGCAAGGTCTTGGGCGACTTCTGCCGGGGATCCACCCAGGCTTTGACGACCTCCAGCACGAAGAGATTGTAGACGGCCACCAGGCGGCGATCGACGACCCGACATTCGAGGTTGGCAAAGCATTCCTTAACCAGCGGCGGCGCCACCGATGCGGCCGGAACGGCCGTCAAACCAAAGGCTTCGAACTTATCGAGACCGCGCCCGGTCGTATTCCCGACAGCGACAACCGCATCCGCCATGCTGGCGGCCGGCACGGCAATAACGCACTCTCCCGTTGCCTTGAGCGCCGCGAAGCTGTGATCGCCGTTGCTGACGACGCAGGCCACCAGCGGCGGCTCGAACTCGACCATCATATGCCACGACATCGTCATGACATTGGCGCGGCCCTTGTGAGCCGTCGTCAGCAGCACCACCGGCCCCGGCTCGAGGAGCTGATAGACTTTGGCCAACGGAAGCTCTTTCACGCCCACCTCTCTCATAGCCTAAAGTGCACCAAGCAAAGCGAGCCGTGCTTGATCCCGCACAAGGCGGCAACTCACGGGACGTCGGCGAGCCACCCTTCGGCGAGACCGCGCCCGGTCTGCTCGAGCAGGAACCCATCGAGTTCGATCGCGCTCGGCAACCCGGCACGCGCCCCGAGGCGCCGGCACTTGAGCGCCGCCGCCGCCGATGCAGCTCGCACGCATTCCGTATCCGCAAGGCCCGACGCCAGCGCCAGCGCAAAGACACCATGAAAAGCATCACCCGCACCCGTCGTATCGACGACAGGCACCTCGAACGCCTCCTGCGACTGCCTCCCTTCGCCAGTGGCCCAGAGATATCCGCGCTTTCCTCGCGTCACGCCGGCATGGCGCAAGCCGAGATCGAGCAGCGCCGAGAGCCGGGCCTCGTCATCAGCGCCGGGAACGAAACGCTCGAATGCCGGCCCCGAGAAAATTGCATAGTCGGTAACCTCGATGACCCGCTCGAGCAAAATGCCACCACCGAGATCCACATCGACCAGTGTCGGCACGCCAACCGCGCGCGCCGCCGCAAAAGCAGCGCGCGTCCCCTCGAGCCAAGACAGATCGCTCAGCACCGCGCCCGCCGATGCGATCTCGCTGAGCGGCAGCCAGTCCGCTTCCATCGGCAGGACGTGATCATCCTCGCTGATCACCAACCTTTCGCCGTTCGAATCGACGATGACGGCGGCCGTCGGCGTCTTCGCACCGGCGCACGTCAGAACGCCACCGACGTCGACGCCGCAGCGCGCCAGTTGCCGCCGCGCCTTCTCGCCCGCATCGTCATCGCCGACGCGGCTCCAGAGACGCACGGCGCCGCCGAGCACCGCAGCAGCAGCAGCAGCGTTGGCAGCCGATCCGCCGCCCTCCTCGCGATGATCGAGCGCGCGCACCTTGGTCGGCTTTCCGGGAAAGCTCTCGATCCGATAGACGCGGTCCAGCGCCGTGTGGCCGACGACAACAAGGGCCTTTGCCGGCATGAGGTCCTCTCTGAGCGCATGCGCCGACCGGTAGCGCGCCGGTCACACGATGCTTTGAACGCTCCGTGATCGGGCTTTTTGACCTCGATCAAGCCGGCCCGCGGGTCCCCCGGCAAGGTCCGGCATCCGCAGTGCTTAATCCCAGCACAGAAGCCGACGAAAGGTTCCCCGATGAACGAGTTCGTGAGACAGATCGAGGCCGAAAACGCACCCTGGAGCCCCGCCGAGTTCGAGGCGCAGATCCGCGCCGTCGGCTCCGAGCGCTACCACGACCTGCACCCATTCCATAAGCTGCTGCATGGCGGCAAGCTGAGCAAGGGGCAGGTCGCGGCTTGGGCGCTGAACCGCTACTGCTATCAGGAGGCGATCCCGCGCAAGGACGCCGCCTTCATGAGCCGCACGCACGATCGCGGCTTGCGGCGCGAGTGGATCCACCGCATCCACGATCATGACGGCCTGCTGCCCGAGGAGGCGGGCGGCATCGAACGCTGGCTGAAGCTCACCGATTGCCTGGGGCTCGACCGCGAGTACGTGACCAGCATGGAGGGCGCACTTCCTGCTACGCGCTTCGCCGTCGAAGCCTACGTACGCTTCGTCGTCGAGCAACCGCTCGTCGTAGCCGCGGCCTCCTCGCTGACCGAGCTGTTCGCACCCTCGATCCACCGCGAGCGCATCGCCGGCATGCTGGCCAACTACGACTTCGTCACCGAGGACGTCATGGCCTACTTCCGCCGACGCCTGTCGCAAGCCCCACGCGATGCCACCTTCGCGCTCGAATTCGTCAAGCAGTACGCCAATACGCGCGACTTGCAGGAAGCCTGCGTCGATGCCGTGCGCTTCAAATGCGACGTGCTGTGGGCGCAGCTCGACGCCCTGCACCTCGCCTACGTCGTGGGCATGGCTCCGCCTGGTACCTACCGTCCGGACGGGATGTGACAACTGCGCTTCCCTCCCTTTTTTGCGAGGGAGGGTCAGGGAGGGGCGAACCCATCAGCCGTGCGGTTCCCCCTCCCGACGTCCATGCAGAGCTTGGCTCCGCCATGACGCGAGGAGGGGAAGCTTCGACGAGAGGAAACGACACCGTGTCCGGGGTCTTCACGACAGGAACACACACCGATAGCGCCGAGCCGGCGCCGGCGTGTACACGCCCTCTCGCACCGCTCGGCCTGCTCGCCGAGCTGACGTACCGCTGCCCACTGCAATGCCCGTATTGCTCGAACCCGCTGGTCATGCCGCGCGGCGGCGAGCTCTCGGCCGATGAATGGGGGCGCGTCTTCCGCGAAGCCGCCGACCTCGGCGTGCTGCAAGTTCATCTCTCGGGCGGCGAGCCCTGCGCACGCAAGGATCTGGAGGAGATCCTGATCGGCGCCGTCGAGGCCGGCCTTTACACGAACCTGATCACCTCCGGGGTGACACTGACGCGCGAGCGTCTGGCTGGCCTTGCCAATCTCGGCCTCGACCACGTGCAGGTCTCGATCCAGGATACCGACCCGGAAAACGCCGACCGCATCTCGGGCTACAAGGGCGGTCTGCCGAAAAAGCGCGATGTCTGCCGCTGGGTCCGCGAGCTCGACTTGCCGCTGACGGTCAACGTGGTTGTGCACCGGCACAACATCGACAACGTCGCGGCCCTCATCGACTTCGCGGTCGAGGCCGGAGCCGGCCGCATCGAGATCGCCAACACGCAGTACTACGCCTGGGCGCTCAAGAACCGCGCCGCGCTGATCCCGACACGCGAACAGTTCTACAGATCGCTAGAGGTCGTGCGCGCGGCAAAGGAGCGGCTGAAGGGAATCCTCGTTTTCGACGTGGTGGCCCACGATCATTACGCCGTGCGCCCGAAGCCCTGCATGGGCGGCTGGGGCCGCAGCCTGATCGACATCACACCGACCGGCAAGGTGCTGCCCTGCCATGCCGCCGAGACCATTCCCAACCTCGGCATCGAGACCGTGCGCGAGCGCCCGCTGAGGGACATCTGGCTCGACGGCCCCGCGTTCCAGAAATACCGCGGCACGGCCTGGATGAAGGAGCCGTGCAAGAGCTGCGATCGCTGCGAGATCGACTGGGGCGGCTGCCGCTGCCAGGCGCTCGCCGTCACCGGCGACGCGGCCAACGCCGACCCGGCCTGTGCCCTCTCGCCCTGGCATGAGAAATTCGCAGCCGTCGCGGAGCGCGAGAGTGACGCGCCCTCGCCGCCGTTCATTTACCGGCGCATGAGCCAAGGCACGCCCGTAACCTGACCGGTACGGGCAGCACGACCATCCTCACAAATCCTGAAAACCATGTTCCTCCCGGGACAGAGATCCGCTGCCGGCTCTGCCATCGTGCAGGTCAATGGGCGGCCGGGCCGCCCCGGGTTTGCACCGGATTTCCAGGAGAGACGTCATGCTGTTCAAGACCATTGCCCTCACGCTCGCGACACTGTTCATCGCCCTGGCCCAGGTGGCCACCGCAGACGCCGGCTGCCGACCGGGCCACGGCGCCAAGCAAAGCTACTATCAGAAGCAGGCGCTGCAGCAGTCACGCGCCCGCAAGGCCGCGCAGAGCCGCGCACTGGCCGCCGCGAAGCAGAAGAAGGCCACCCAGCTGGCGCGCGCCGAGAAAGCGAAGCCGGTTGCGGCCGAAAAGACCACCGTTGCCGCAGCTGAGCCGACCTCGGTCGAGACGCCCGACGCAAAGGCCGATGCCAGCGAAAAGAACGACCTCAACGTTGCATCGATCAAGAAGACCTGCACCAAGTTCATCGCCGAGACCGGAACCACCGTGACCGTTGACTGCACACAGCAGTAATCTTCGACCGATGAGGATTAAGGCGCCGGAGCCTGACAGCTCCGGTGCCTTTTTTGTCGCGTGTACAGTTTTCCGTGAGAAAGCCACGTTTCCAAGCGAAGGGTTGGGCGTCCGCGGAGGCCGCCATGAACCCCATCTCACGCCGCACCATCCTGAAATCCGGACTCGGCACCGCCGCGTTGCTGGCCCACGCGCACCTCGGCTACGCGCAAGAGACCCGCGACGGATTGCGCTTTCTCGCTATTGGCGATTGGGGCGAGCGAACGCCGGGACAAAAGCCGGTCGCCACCGCGCTCGCGGAAGCGTCCCGTCGGCTCGATCCGGAATTCATCGTCTCGACAGGCGACAACATCTACGAGAATGGCGTCAAATCCGTGGACGATCCGCTCTGGGTCGACGTGTTCGAGAAGATCTATGACGATCCAAACCTCATGCGCCCCTGGTATGCCGTGCTCGGCAACCACGATCACAGGGGCAACGTCGACGCCCAGATCGCCTATTCGGGCGTGAGCGGCCGTTGGACCATGCCAAGCCGCTACTATAAGCGCTCCAAGACTCTCGGCGACGGCCGCCTCCTCGACTTCTTCTTCCTCGACACCACCGAGCTGACGAAGGACGATTCCGAACTTGTCGAATTCCTGAAAGGCCGCGACACCGACGACCAACTGAAGTGGCTCAAGAAAAGTCTGAGCGAGAGCCGCGCGCATTGGAAAATCGTGATCGGGCATCATCCCGTTTTCTCGGGAGGGCCGCACGAGCACTACACAGTCTTCGAGAAGCGCCTGCGGCCGCTCCTCGAGCGCTATGGGGTCGAAGCCTACATCAATGGCCACGATCACAACCTGCAACATATCAAGGTCGGCAACGTGCACTACTTGACCTCGGGTGGTGGGGCTCATGCCGATCAACCACGACCCACGCCGCATACTCTTTTTCAGGCCGGAACCACCGGGTTTCTCGCGGTCTCTCTGGTCCCCGACGAGATGAGCTTCGAGTTCATCGGCAGTGATGGCCAGACACTCTACCGGTCGGAGCTGCCGGTGAGGGCCTAAGGCGCCCCTTGCAATGTTCTTATTTTGTTCTATTCTCTTCTTTCGCCGGTTCGCGGGCCAAAGAAGAGACTTGCATGTCGTCCGAAACACAAAAAACGAGATCGAGCCGCGACGCGCTGGTGGAGGACCTGCGCCGTCGGCTGGCCCGCATCGAAGGCCTGCCGGACGACGGCAACAGCCGCCTGCCGTTCGGCCTTCCCGCGCTCGACAACCGTCTGCCCCAGGGCGGGCTCGCCTTCGGCGCCGTGCACGAGATCGCGCCGGCGAGCGAAGCCGACCTGCCGGCCGCCTTCGGCTTCCTCATGGCCCTGCTCGCCCGCATGCCGGGTCCCGCTCCGCGGCTGCTCGTCCTCGCCTCGAAGAAGCTCGCCCGCTGCGGACGCCCGCACGGCCACGGCTTGAACACCCTTGGCCTCGACCCTGCGCGCCTGATCCTGGTTGAGACGAGAGACGAGGCAGAAGCCCTCTGGGCAACGGAGGAGGCTATCCGTGCCCGTGGCCCGGCGGCGGTCGCAGCCGCACTTGGCGGCCGCCTCGATCTCAAATCCGGCCAACGCCTGCTGCACGCCGCGCGCGACGCCAACCTGCCGCTGATGCTTTTGAGACCCGGCGGCGAGAGCGTGCCGACCGCTGCAACACGCTGGCGCATCGCGGCACGCCCGGGCCTGCGCGACCGCTTCGGCTTGCTCTCGGGCTGGCGCTGGTACGCGGTGCTCGAACGCAGCCGCAACGGCCGACCAGGAGAGTGGATGTTGGAGTTCGATCATGCCACGCATCGTTTCGGTTTGGCTGCCGCAGTGGCCGGTGCATCGCTGGCTGGCGGCGCGGCAGCACCGCACGCCGGTTGACCCCGCCGCGCCGTTCGTGCTTGCGGACGGCTCCGATGCGCCGCGCATCGCCGCGGTCAATCCCGCCGCAGCAGCGAGCGGCCTCGCGGTGGGCGAGACGCTGGCGGACGCCCGTGCCCGCATCGGCGCCTTGCAAGTGCGTCTTGCCGAGCCCGTGGCCGATGCCAAGGCGCTCGCCCGCCTCGCCCTATGGGCCACGCGCTACACACCCTCCGTCGCGCTCTTCAAAGAGGAAAGCGGCGCCGACGGTTTCTTCCTCGATGTCACCGGTGCCACGCACCTCATGGGCGGCGAGAAGAACCTCCTGACCGACCTTGCGCAGCGCCTCCGCGCCTTCGGCCTGCCGGCACGGCTTGCCATTGCGGAGACACCGGGCACCGCCTGGGCCGTCTCGCATTTCGCGCGGACGTCCCCCACGATCATCCCTGCCGGTGCGGAAGCACAAGCGCTGACACCGCTGCCGGTCGAAGGACTACGCCTTGCGCCCGAAGAAACCGTCGCGTTGCGACGCCTCGGCTTCAAACGCATCGGCGACCTGATCGACAAGCCGCGCGCGCCCTTCGCCGCGCGGTTCGAGAAAGCCCTCCTGAAACGCCTCGATCAGGCGCTCGCCCGCCCGCCCGAGCCGCTGGCACTGCTCGCCCCGCCACCGCTCTATCGGAAGGCCCGCTCGCTGCTCGAGCCGATCACGACCGAGGACGCCATCGTCACGGTCACGGCACGCCTGATGCAAGATCTCGTGCCGCAGCTCGAGGCCGACGGCGTCGGCGCCCGAAGCCTGCGCCTCACGCTCTTCCGCGTCGACGGCGTGGCGCACGGCCTCGACGTCAGCTGCACGCTGCCGACACAAAACCCCGACGACGTCACCCGCCTGATCCGGCTCAAGCTGCAGCATCTCGCGCGCTTTCTCGAAGCAGGCTTCGGCTTCGAGACGGTGAGCCTCGCGATCAGCGTCGCCGAAAAGATGAACCCGCGGCAGCGAGCGCTAGCCGCCACATCCGAGGATGCCGAGCGCGCCCGCCGTTGCACGGTGCTGCTGGACGCGCTGCGCCAGCGGCTCGGCCCGGAAAGCGTCCGTCACCTCGTGCCGGTCGCCAGCCATTGGCCCGAGCGAAGCGAGAAACTAATAAATCAGCGCAGCGAAACGCTGGCCACCGCGCGGGACGAAACCGCTGCCTGGCCGTCAGCAAAGCATGCGCGCCCACGCCCGTCTCTCATGCTCCCGCGCGCCGAACCGGCAGAGGTGATCGCGCTGATGCCCGACGGCCCGCCGCTACGCCTGCGCTGGCGCGGCCGCCTGCACACTGTCGCCCACGCCGAAGGCCCCGAGCGCATCGCCGCCGAGTGGTGGCGCACGCGCGAGGAGGCTGCCACGCGCGACTATTACCTCGTCGAGGATCAGGCCGGCCGCCGGCTCTGGCTCTACCGCGAAGGCATCCCCGGACGCGAAACCGCAGCACCCCGCTGGTTTGTCCACGGCCTCTTCGCATGAGAGGACCATCATGACGCGTTACGCCGAGCTCGCCGTCACCACCAACTTCTCGTTCCTGCGCGGAGCTTCGCACCCGGGCGAAATGGTGCTGGCCGCCGAGCAGCTCGGGCTCGCCTCTCTCGCCATCACCGACCGCAACAGCTTCGCTGGCGTCGTGCGCGCGTTCGACGAATGGAAGAAGCGCAAGACGCTCAAGCTGATCGTCGGCGTGCGCCTCGTCACCGTCGACGGCCTCGAGATTCTCGCCTACCCGACGGACCGCGACGCCTATGCCCGCCTCTGCCGCCTCCTGACCATGGGCAAGCGCAAGGTGCCGCACAAGGAGCACACCGAGTGTCACCTGACCTTCGAGGACATCCTCGCCGCCGCGGAGGGCCAGATCCTCGTCGCGATCCCGCCTGAGGATCTCACATCGACCTTCACCCAGCGTCTCGGTGAGCTCGCCCGCACAGCGCCAGGACGCAGCTATCTCGCCGGCACCCACGGCTACCGGGGCGATGAGCCCCGTCGCTTGGGCCAACTCGACGCGCTTGGAAGAGGCACCGGCACACCGCTCGTCGCCGTGGGCGACGTGCACTACCACACGCCCGCGCGCCGTCCGCTCGCCGACGTTCTGACCTGCATCCGCGAGAAGTGCACCATTCACGAGGCGGGCTTCCGCCTCGCCGCCAACGCCGAGCGCCACCTGAAGCCTGCGGCCGAGATGGCGCGCCTGTTCGCGGCGTTTCCCGACGCCATCGCCCGCACCCTCGAGATCGCCGACGCCTGCCGTTTCTCACTCGCGGATCTCCAGAACGAGTACCCGGACGAGCCCGTACCGCCGGGCAAGACAGCCCAGCAGCACCTGGAGGACGAGACGTGGGCTGGTGCCCGTCGCCGCTATCCGCACCGCATTCCTGAAAAAGTCGAGGCGCAGCTCCGCGAGGAGTTCGCCCTCATCAAGAAGCTCGGCTACGCACGTTACTTCCTCACCGTCTACGAGGTGGTGAAGTTCGCGCGCAACAAAGACATCCTCTGCCAGGGCCGCGGCTCGGCGGCCAACAGCGCCGTCTGCTATTGCCTCGGCATCACCGAGGTCAATCCTGCTACCAGCAATCTCCTGTTCTCGCGCTTCATCTCGGAGCGCCGCGGCGAGCCCCCCGATATCGACGTCGACTTCGAGCACGACCGGCGCGAGGAGGTGATCCAGCACATCTACGACCGCTACGGCCGCGAATACGCCGCCATCTGCGCCACCGTCATTCATTACCGCTCGCGCCGCGCCATCCGCGAGGTCGGCAAGGCCATGGGCCTCACGCCCGACGTCACCGCCGCTCTCGCCAAGACGGTCTGGGGCAGCCACTCCGACGGCCTCCCCGACAAGCACATCCGCGAAGCCGGCTTCGACCCCGAGAACCCTCAGATCCGCCAATCCGTCCTGATTGCGCGCGAGCTTCTGGGCTTCCCGCGTCACCTCTCGCAGCACGTCGGCGGCTTCATCCTGACCAAGCGGCGCCTCGACGAGACCGTGCCCATCGCCAACGCCGCCATGGACGAGCGCACCTTCATCGAATGGGACAAGGACGACATCGACACCCTGGGCCTGATGAAGGTCGACGTGCTGGGTCTCGGCATGCTGAGCGTGCTCAGGCACGGCCTCGATCTTCTGAAGACGCACTACAAGAAGCCGTTGGCGCTGGCGACCATCCCGCAGGACGAAAGCACCGACGAAACCAAGAAAGTCTACGAGATGCTGAGCCACGCCGATTCCATCGGCGTGTTCCAGGTCGAGAGCCGGGCGCAGATGTCGATGCTGCCGCGCCTCAAGCCGCGAACGTTCTACGACCTCGTCATCGAGGTGGCGATCGTGCGCCCCGGCCCGATCCAGGGCAACATGGTGCATCCTTATCTGAAGCGGCGCGAAAGGCCCGAAGAGGTCACCTATCCCTCACCCGCGCCCCCCCATGACCCCGAGGAGCTCAAGGAGGTGCTGAAACGCACCCTCGGCGTACCGCTGTTCCAGGAGCAGGCGATGCAGATCGCCATCACGGCCGCCGCGTTCACACCCGACGAGGCCGACGGATTGCGGCGCGCCATGGCCACCTTCCGCCACAACGGCAACGTTCATAAATACCGCGACCAGTTCATCTCCCGCATGACCGCGCGCGGCTACGATCCGGAATTCGTCGCGCGCTGCTTCGGCCAGATCGAAGGCTTCGGCGAGTACGGCTTCCCGGAAAGCCACGCCGCGAGCTTTGCCCTGCTCGTCTATGCCTCGGCCTGGATGAAGTGCCACTACCCGGACGTCTTCTGCGCCGCCATCCTGAACAGCCAGCCGATGGGCTTCTATCAGCCGGCACAACTCGTGCGTGACGCGCGCGAGCACAAGGTCGAGGTGCGTGCGCCCGACGTCAACTTCAGCGAATGGGATTGCACGCTCGAGCCCTCAAGCGAAGGACCGCATCGCTTCGCCGTGCGCCTCGGCTTCCGCCAGATCGACGGCATGAGCGAGGACGAGGCAGAGAAGCTCGCAGCCTTCCGCGGCAACGGATATGCAAGCATCGAGCGTCTGGCTGGGGTCTCGGGCGTCTCGCGCGGTGCGATAGAACGATTGGCCGCCGCCGATGCGTTTCGCTCCATAGGGCTCGACCGTCGCGCCGCGCTCTGGTCGGCTCGCCGGCTGGCCTCGATCGGACTGACGGGCACAAGGAGCGATGCAAGCAGAAGGAAAACCGCCAAGCCGCCCGTGGAAGAGACGCTGCCTCTTCTCGATGTCCACGCAGGCGACGAGCTGTTCCCCGAACCGTCCGTCACCCTGCCACAGATGGCGCTCCCCGAGCACGTGGCAGAGGACTACGTGACGACGGGACTATCTTTGAAGGCGCACCCCGTAGCCTTCTTCCGCCCGCGGCTCGCGCAGCTTCGCATGACGCCGAACAAAGAGCTGCGCGATGAAGTCCTCACAAGAAATGGCCAGAAAATCGGCGTCGCCGGCCTCGTTCTCATTCGCCAGATGCCGGGCGGCAAGAAGGTCGTCTTCCTCACGCTCGAGGACGAGACAGGCATCGCCAACATCATCGTCTGGCCGAAGGTGTTCGCAGCGAACCGGCGTACCATCATGTCGGCGCGCTTCCTCGGCGTACGCGGCCGGCTGCAGCGCGCGGGCGAGGTCGTACACGTTCTCGCCGAAAGCTTCATCGATCTGAGCGACGAGCTTGCTCTCCTGCGCGAGCCAGAGCGCCTTGCCTCACCACACACATCACCCGATCCCCTCACGCACAGAACCCTCCTTCCACTGAAGAGCCGCGACTTCCACTGAGCACGTCAACTCGCTGATGCATTGAATCAACCGCCCACACCGGCTCGCCCAGTGCGATCGCCTGCGCAAAAGCGTGCGCTTCGAGATCGGCGACGGCCCCGTCAGTATTCAGGTGAGTGGGGTGCCGAAAGACAGCATCAAGATCGCCATCCGGCCCGCAGCCGATTGAGCCCCCGCGCGCGAACACCCGCCGGTTGTGATCACGAAAAAACCGAGGCAAAGTTGCCACACGGACCGATTTCTCTTGGCCCTTTCGGCCCTTAGGGAAACTATCCCGTCGCCTTCCCCCTTGACCTCATCACCCCGCCGACCGAAGAAGCCGGGAAGCCCAAAAAACAATCCGATTGCAGTGTCGGATTTGAAGGACGCGACCCGTCCTCGATGCGACGGGTCGATAATCTGCGGACGAACCGAAACGACGGAGCGATCCGTGGACCGACCGAGGCCGTATGACACCTCGGGTGGGGACGTGCCTGTCCGAATGGGACTAGGGATCAACGCGCGCGGCAGAGGCTGGGGAGCGGAATGTTAAAGCGTTTAGGTGCTTGGCTGATTGTCTTGCTCGCCGCTGGCGCTATCGCGGGCGGGCTCGGCTTTTACAAATACAATGAGATTAAGGTTGCGATCGCGGCAGCCCAGGCGACGCCCGAGCCGGTTGAAACGGTGGCATCGGCACGTGCCCGCACCGGAACGTGGTCCGCCTCGACACGCGCCATCGGCTCCGTGGTCGCGCTCCGCCACGTCGAAATCAAGAACGAGATCGCGGGCGTCATCGCCGAGATCGGTTTCAAGTCGGGCGATATCGTCGATGAGGGCGCGCTCCTCGTGCAGTTCGACGTCCGCCAGGAGCAAGCTGCGCTCACCGCCGCAGAAGCCGACGCACGCCTCGCGAAGCTGACGCTCGAACGACGCCAAGGGTTGCGCAACAGCGCCGCCTTTAACGAGCAGGAATTGGACAAGGCCCGTGAGGAGTACGCGGCTGCCACTGCGCGCGCACAAAACCTCGCCATCATTGTCGATAAGAAGCGTATCACGGCACCATTCCAGGCTCGCGTCGGCATCAGCGACTGGCAACCCGGCGCCTACCTCGACATCGGAACGCCGATCGTCAAGTTGCAGGGCGTCGCCGACGACGCTTATGTCGACTTCACCCTTCCGCAGGACAGCACAGCGATCGTGCGCACCGGAACGCGCGTGACACTGTCCGGCGCAGCCGTGCCCGGCGGCACCGCCACGGCCGAAATCGTAGCCGAGGACAACAGCGCCGACGACGCCAACCGTGCCATCCGCTTCCGCGCCGTCGCCAAAGGCTTCGGCCGCATCCTGAGACCGGGCACGTTCGTCGACGTGACAGTCGCCACCACGGAGCCCCAGCCGACGGTGTTGGTGCCGCTGGCATCCGTGCGCCGCTCGCCGAATGGCCAGCACGTCTTTGTGCTCGTCGAGGAGGACGGCAAACTGCGCGCACGCATGCGCACTGTCACGACCGGGGCCGTTCAGGGTGACGATATTGCTGTTAGCGAAGGCGTTGAAGCCGGCGAGTTGATCGCGTCCTCTGGCTCCTTCAAGCTGAGGGAAGGCTTGCTCGTCGACACCGGCGCCGTTGCGGAATCGACAACCGGCACCGGCATCAACTGAGAGCGAACCCATGAGCCTGATCGAGCTGTTCGTCCGCCGGCCGGTGATCGCGGTCGTGATCAACCTGGCGTTGGTGCTGATCGGAATCCGCGCCGCGACCCAGTTGCCGATCCAGCAGTATCCGCGCATCGAAAGCTCGTCGATCGTCATCACCACGATCTACATCGGCGCCTCCGCCGAGAGCATCCGCGGCTTCGTCACGACGCCCATCGAGCGCGCGGTTTCCTCGATCACCGGTATCGACTACGTGGAATCGTCGAGCGTCGCCGGCGTCAGCACGGTGACGGCGCGCCTCAAGCTCAACCACCCGAGCACGGTCGCCCTCGCGGAGGTCGGCAACAGGCTCGACCAGATCCGAAGCGAGCTTCCGACAGAGATCGAAAGCCCCGTTGTCGAGGTTCAGCGCGCCGACCGCCCGTATGCAACGTTCTACGTCAGCGTCACCTCGGAAACCCTGACACCTCCACAGATCACAGACTATCTCTCGCGCCACATCCAGCCGCGCTTGAGCACGCTTCCAAACGTGCAGCGCGTGGGCCTCGAGGGCTCACGGCCACAGGCCATGCGCATCTGGCTCGATGCCGACCGCCTTGCCGCCTACGGCCTTGGCGCGGGCGACGTCGAGGCGGCACTGACCCGCAACAATTTCCTCGCCGCCGTAGGCCGCACCAAGGGCAGCCAGGTCCAGGTCGATCTTCTTGCCAACACGGATCTGCGCAACGTCGACGAATTCGAGCGCCTGATCGTGCGCGAGGACGGAAGCCGCATCGTGCGCATTTCCGATCTCGGCCGCGTCGAACTCGGCTCCGAGGAGGAAACGGCCAACGTCCGCCACAACGGCAAGGACGCGGTCTACCTCTCGGTGTGGCCGCTGCCGGGCACCAACGAGATCGCCGTCGCCTACGCGCTGCGCGACATGCTGAAGGACATCCGTAAGGACCTGCCTCCCAAGACCGAGATCGGTCTCGCCTATGATGGCACGGTCTACATGGAAAACTCGCTGAAGGAGATCGGCAAGACCTTCGTCGAGACGGTGCTGATCGTCGGCGTCATCGTATTTCTGTTCCTCGGCTCCTGGCGCAGCGCCCTGGTGCCGCTCGTCACCATTCCGATCTCGCTGATTGGCGCCACTGCCGCCATGCTGGCCATGGGCTTCTCGCTGAACCTCCTGACGCTGCTTGCCATCGTGCTCTCGGTCGGGATCGTCGTCGACGACGCCATCGTCGTGGTGGAGAACGTGACACGCCTCATGCAAAGCGGCCTGACCCGCTTTCAGGCCGCTCTTGTCAGCTCACGCCAGCTGTTCGCGCCCATCATCGCCATGACCATCACGCTGGCGGTCGTCTACGCACCGATCGGCTTCCTGGACGGCCTCACCGGCGTGCTGTTCAAGGAGTTCGCCTTTACCCTCGCCATCGCCGTCATCGTGTCAGGTTTCGTCGCTATCACGCTCTCGCCCGTGATGAGTGCCTACTCGGCGCCTGAAGGCGGGAAAGAGGGACGCTACGCCCGATTCATCAACCGTTCCCTCGAACGCCTCTCCGTCAACTATGGCCGCGCCCTCGACGGCATCCTGCACCTGCGCGCTCAGGTTCTGGCCTTCGGTGCTTTCATCTGCGTGCTTGCCGTGCCGCTCTACATGTTCTCCTCGCAGGAGCTGGCTCCCACGGAGGATGAGGGCTTCATCCTGCTGATGATCAACTCCGCGCCCGACGCGTCATTGGCTTACACCGCCGGCCACATGGATAAAGTTCACGCCGTCGGAAACGCGCTGCCCGAGTCCGAGGCGATGTTCGAGATCGTGTTCCCGTCGAACGGTTTCGGCGGATACCTGCTGAAGAACTGGAACGAGCGCACGCGCACTGCTCACGAGATCCAACCCGAGGTCTTCGGCGCCGTCTCGAAGATCAAGGAGCTGCAGGTGTTCCCGGTGCTGCCCCCGGCGCTCCCCGGTGCAGGAAATTATGACGTCGAACTGGTGCTGAAAGGACCCGGAACACCGCAGCAGATGGCCGAGTACGCCGGCCAGCTCGTCGGCGCCGCCTTCGCCAGCGGACAGTTCATGTTCGCCGACACCGACCTCAAGATCGACCTTCCACAAGTGACCGTGACCGTGCATCGCGAACGCGTTGCCGACCTCGGCCTCGACCTCGCCGATGTCGGCCGCCAGCTCGGCATCCTGATCTCCGGCAACTACGTCAACCGCTTCACGCGCGAAGGCCGCGCCTACAAGGTGATCCCGCAAGTCGAGCTGGATGCTCGCGCCGTCGCCTCGCGCCTACTCGACTACAAGATCCGCACCCGCGACGGAAAGCAGGTTCCCGTCTCCGCCATAGCGAGCCTCGAGACGGCCACCGCGCCGCGCACCCTCGCTCGCTTCCAGCAGGCGGACAGCTTCCGCGTCTATGGCGGCGTGGCACCCGGCATCACCAAAGCGGCCGCGCTTGCGACACTCGAGGAGGCGGCGCGCAACATCCTGCCGGCCGATTACACCATCGACTACGCCGGTGAATCGCGCCAGCTCCGTCAGGAGGGCTCGACCCTCGCCGGTACGCTCGGCTTTGCGATCCTGCTGATCTATCTGGTGCTCGTCGCGCAATTTGGCAGCTTCCGGGATCCGCTCGTCGTGCTGCTCGGCTCGGTGCCGCTGGCGCTGACGGCAGCACTCGTTTTCACGTTCCTCGGCTTCACGACGATCAACATCTACAGCCAGATCGGACTGATCACGCTGGTCGGCCTGATCGCCAAGAACGGCATCCTGATCGTCGCCTTCGCCAACAACTTGCAGAAGCAGGGGCTCGACAAGCTCGCGGCCGTCCGCGAAAGCGCCAAGACCCGCCTAAGACCCATCCTGATGACGACGGCAGCGACGGTCTTCGGACATATGCCTCTGGTCTTCGTCACCGGCGCAGGAGCCGAAGCGCGCAACAGCATCGGCATCATGCTGGTGACCGGCATGGCCATCGGCACGCTCTTCACGCTCTTCATCCTGCCGGTGATCTATCTCGTGATTGCCGCCGAGCATCGACCTGAGGAAGCCAATGCCGAGCTCGAGCCGCCGCCTGAAGCAGCCAATCTGATCGCGCACTAGGACGTCGTCTGAGCACTGCTAAAAAACGGGCAAAGCTAACGAATTTGTAACCCGACCGCGACGTCGGCGCCGCTCCCGCGCACCGATTGGTCAGATATAACTGACCGAATTGATCGGGGTTCGGCAGCGTGCCGCGGTGGCGTGCGTCCTGTCGATGCGACTTCGCCGATAGGCGCGAGGGATCAGCATGTGGATCGTAAGATACGCCATCGCGCATCGACACACGGTCGGCGTCATGGCCATCCTGCTGCTGCTGTTCGGCACCCTGTCGGCGCGCAACATGTCGACCGACATTCTGCCGACGGTCAACATTCCGGCAATCAACGTCATCTGGACCTATCAAGGCCTCAACCCGCAGGAGATGGCAAGCAAGCTGACATCCTTCAGCGAGCTGGCCATCATGAACAATGTCGACAACATTCGCGAGCTGCGCTCCGAGACGTTGAACGGCGTTGCCATCGTCCGTATCGCATTCCAGCCCGGAACCAACGTCACCAACGCCTTCGCCCAGGTGACATCGGTGAGCCAGACAATCCTGCGGCGCATGCCGCCCGGAACGACGCCGCCGCTCATCATCCCGTACATTCCCTCCTCCGTGCCGGTGCTGCAGCTCGTGCTAGCGTCCGACACGCTGAACGACGGTGCGCTGTTCGACTATGCGCGCCTGCAACTACGCGCACAGATCCAGTCCATTCCGGGCATTCGCCTGACCCTGCCGTATGGCGGGGCCGCCCGTCAGGTGATGATTGATCTCAATCCCGAGGCTTTGCAGGCTCACGGCCTCTCGCCCAGCGACATCGCGCGTGCGATCGCCACGCAGAACCTCACGCTCCCCTCCGGCACCCTACGGACGGGAACGCGTGAAATCCTGATCATGACCAACGCGAGCCCGGAGACAGTCGCCACTTTCGCCGACTTGCCGCTGCGCTCTGTCGAAGGGCGCACGATCAAGATCTCGGACGTCGCGAGCGTGCGCGATGGGCAGGCGGTGCAGACAAACGTAGCGCGCCTCGACGGCCAGAACGCAGTTCTTGTGTCGATCCTGAAGCTCGGCAACGCATCGACTGTCGACATCGTGCGCGCAATTATGGCGCGCATGCCCGAGCTCCGCGCTGCGGCACCCGACGGCGTCACTATCGCCCCGATCTTCGACCAGTCCGTTTTCGTCGAGAACGCCGTCGACAGCGTGTTGAAAGAAGGCCTGATCGTCGGCTGTCTGGTGGCCTTCGTCGTGCTCATCTTCATCGGCAGCTGGCGCTCGTCGCTGATCGTGCTGACCTCGATCCCGCTGGCGCTGCTCGCCTCGGTGACCGGGTTGTCACTGCTGGGCCAGACGTTCAACCTGATGACACTTGGCGGCTTGATGCTCGCCATCGGTATTCTCGTCGACAACGCGCTGGTCGAGATCGAGAACATCAACCGCAATCTGGAAAACGGGAAACCGTTGAGGGAAGCAGTCCTAACCAGCGCCAGCGAGGTGGCCTTCCCGGAATTCGTCTCGACCGTATCGATTTGTATCGTTTTCTCCCCTCTCTTCCTTCTCACTGGCACGGCAGCCTTCGTCTTCATCCCGCTCGCGCTCGCCGTTGTGTTCGCGATGGCAGCTTCTTACGTGCTTTCGCGAACACTTGTGCCGTCGTTGGCGATGATGATGCTGCATGCGCATGAGAACGCGACGGGCCCCCACGAGGAGAGCACGGGCCGCTTCGAGGGCGTGATCAGGCGCGCATCCGCCGCAGCAGGGCGGAACGTTCGCTTACTATCCCGCCACAAGATCATTCCGCTTGCTGCCCTAGCCGCGGTCGTTGCGCTCGGTGGCTGGACTCTGACGCGCCTCGGCAGCGAATTCTTCCCCGAAACTGACGCCGGTATGATCCGCATCTACGCGCGAACGACTGCGGGACAACGTGTTGAGGAGACGGCGCGCACGTTTGCCGACATCCAGCGCGCCATCCGCGAGATCGTGCCTGAGAACGAGATCGGCTTCATCGCTGAGAACATCGGCGCCCCCGAACCCGTCAACCTGGCTTGGGTCGAGAGCGGCGTCATCGGCTCGTTCGACGGCGAGATCCTGATCCAGCTAGCCCGGGAACACGCTCCCACCGCCGGATATGCCAGCGCCATCCGCCGCATGCTGCACGAGCGCTTCCCCGACCTCACGTTCTATTTCCGCCCCGCCGATGCGACGGCGCAAACACTCGCCGGCAGTGCACAAACCGCCATCGAGCTGCGGATCATCGGTCGCGACACCGTGGGCAACGGCGAAGCCGCACGCGAGTTGCGGGAGCGCATTCGCAAGGTGCCCGGAGCCGTCGACGTCACCTTGCGACAGGTTCGAAATCTGCCAAGCTACTACATCGAGATCGATCGCACCCGCGCGCTGCAGATCGGTGTCACGCCGCAGGACGCAGCAAACGCTATCCTGGGAACGCTCGGCACAGGCGGAACAGTCGCACCCACGTTCTGGAGTGATCCCGTCATCGGCGCGGCCTACACCGTCCAAATCGTGTCTCCGCCTTCGCACCTCGGCGAGATCGAGCAGTTGATGAACACACCGGTGCGCGCCTCCAATGGCGGTGGCACAGTCGCGTTGCGCACCATCGCAAGCCTGCAGGTGCGGCAGGTCCCCGCCAACATCGACCGCACGACGCTGATGCCGACGATGACCGTGCTCGCCAACGTGGAGGGCCGGGACTTGGGCGGCGTCTACTCCGAGGTCGAGGCCATCATCGCCGACGTCACGGCACGGTTGAAACCCGGCAACCGCATCGAGGTGGCCGGTCAGGCGCGCTCGATGACGCAGGCCTACGCCGAGATGACCGGCGGCATCGCGCTCGCCGCCGTGCTCGTCTATCTGGTCATGGTCGTGAACTTCCAATCCTGGCTGCTGCCATTCATCGCCATGAGCGGCCTGCCGGTCGCCATCACGGGCGCTTTCCTGGGCCTCGCCGTCACAGGCACGCCGCTATCGGTGCCAGCGCTCACGGGCCTCATCATGGTCATTGGCGTCTCGACAGCGAACTCGGTTCTGGTCACGAGCTTCGCCCGCGACCGCCTTGCCGAAGGATTGAGCCCGCTCGATGCCGCCATCGACGCCGCGCACACGCGCCTGCGCCCGGTGCTCATGACCGCGACCGCGATGATCGTCGGCATCCTGCCGATGGCGCTCGGTGCCGGCGAAGGCGGCGAGCAGAACGCGCCGCTCGGCCGCGCCGTCGTCGGTGGGCTCATGCTCGGCACGGTCGCAACCCTGACCCTGGTCCCGTTCCTGTTCGCCCTGTTGGCGCGCCGCCGGCATGAGACGGCCGCCGAAGCGCATCACGCTGAAACCGCCGATAAGCGTCCCGGCCTCGCAACGTCCGGATGAGAGAGCACACCCGATGAGCGTCGCACGCACCCTGTTCGCCACTGTATCCGGAGTGTTCGCACTCGCGGCAGGCTATGTCGCCTGGACGCACGCACCGACCCCGGTCACGGCACAGACTGCGCAATCGAAAGAAACCCACGCCCAAGCCGAAACCCCTCCGCCGAAGCCCGTCCGCGTCGTGCACCCGGAGCCCGTGCAGGAAACGGGAACCATCGTCCTGACCGGCCGCACCGCGGCCGCCGAGCAGGCGATCGTCGCGTCCCGCGCCAGCGGTGTCGCCGCGCGCCGCCTAGTCGATATCGGCGACAAAGTCGGAGCAGGCGACATCCTGCTTGTGATCGACGCACCTGAGGTGGAGCAGGAGCTGGCGCGCGCCAAGGCGACAGTCCAGCAGACCCGCGCCCGCCTCGACTTCGCCCGCGTCAACGCCGCACGCGCCGACCAGCTCGTCAAGCAGGGGCACGTCTCCGAACAGCAGCGGGATGAGCGCACCGCGAACGAGCGCATCGCCGTAGCAGACCTCGCCGCCGCCGAAGCCGAGGTCCAGCGTTTGACCGAGGTCGTCGGATTCCTGACCGTGCGCGCGCCCTTCGCGGGAACCGTCGTGCTGCGCGCCGTCGAACGCGGCGATCGCATCTCGGCAAGCGACTCCCAGCCCAGCGCGCCGTTGTTCCGCATCGCGCGCCTGGACGAGCTGCGCGTCGAGCTGGATGTGCCGCAGACGGACGCGCTCAAGGTGCGCAGCGGAAACGCAGCCAAGGTGGAATTCGCCGAGCTTCCCGGCGAAGTCTTCACCGCCACGGTCGTGCGCCGCACAGGCGTGATCGACCAAGCGTCCTCCACCATGCGCGCCGAGCTCGCCATGCAGAACCCGGAGGAGCGCATCCCCGCGGGCCTCACCGGCATCGTCACCCTCGACGTGACGCGCGATCGCGCCCCCGTCACCGTGCCGACTAACACGCTCGTCACGCGCGACGGCCGCCAGAAAGTGGCAGTGGTGGAAGCCGACGAGGTGGTTTTCCGCAACGTGTCCGTTGGGCGCGACTTCGGCGAGCGCGTCGAGGTCGTCTCAGGCCTCGACACCTCGGACCGCGTGATCCTGGCGCCGAACGCGCTGCTGCGCGAAGGCGACAAGGTCGCCGTCACCATGGCCACCGTCTCGCGCGCGACGGGCCAGAAGATGCGCTGAAGAAAAAACGCTTCAGTAGCACTCAATAGCCGGTCATCTCCAGATAGCCGACGCCGGCATGCGTGCCGCGAAAGTGGATCGGCCCTTCCCAGTACGAGAACGTCGTCGCCATCCAGCTCTCGCGATTGAGCGGCTCGGTCTCGATCTTAAGTTCGCGGCTCTTGACCTCCACGCCCCAGGCAACCGGCAGGCGCCGCCCGGCCACGCGATGCCAATCAAGCGGCGTCAGCACGATGTCCGTATTGGCGAGCGGCGTCACCTTTCCATCCTGAGCGATCCAGCTTCCCGAGCGGAACGGCGCGTCGTTCTCTCCCCGCAGTTGAAACAGCATGAGCTTCTCGCCCTTAGGCAAATGCAGCGAGAGCCAGTCCCAGCCTTCCTGGTCCGACGCGAGCGGCTGGCTGCTCCACTCGCGGTCCATCCACGCCTGCCCGGTGACGGCGATCTCCCGCCCGTCGAGCGACAGCGTTCCCGCCACCTCGAAGAACGGCTGGCTGTAGTAATAGGACGCCTGCCCACGTTCCGACTTGCGGCTGAAGCCCCCCTCACCTTGCAGCACCGGCGGCCGCGCACTGGCAAGACGCAGCGCATAGGAGAAATCCGTCCCCTTGGCCGTGAGAGTTGAAGCCGCGAGACCATCGACGTTGGGCTCCGCCGCGAACGACCAATCGTCGATCCAGGCGCGGAACGGCGCCGCTGCGACATTAGCCTGACCGATGCCCCCGCGCGCCAGCTTTTCTGCAAAGCGATGCGTGCCGGTGCTCGTCACCGCAGCATGTCCCATCCAGACTTGCTGATTGGCCCAGCCCTCGCGCTGTGGACCGGGCGCCAGCGCCTGCCGGAATAGCGTCCATTGCACGCCGTATGGCGTCCCCGACGCGTCTGCGAGGTTCGCCGTCACGTACCACCACTCGATGCGGTAATCGGGATGGGCGCCGAAATCCTGGGGGAAGGTGATCGCATTGCCCGGTACGACCTCGGCAAAGCCACGGGCCTCCTCGCCGAGCCCCGCAAAGCCGCCTGCGAGCGCGCGCGTTGCAAGCATAGCCGCCGCGAGAACGCCGAATGCGATCGCCCACCTAGCTCTCATTGGCGAACACCCTGAGCAGATCCTGCGGCTCCGACCGCCGAAGGCGCACAACCGGCACGAGCGCCGCGGCAAGGGCCGTCGCGAGCGCCAGCACGACGATCATGATCCATTGCGCCGGAAAGACATGAAACGGCAGCCGCCACCCGAACGCCTGCACATTGACGATTGCGACCAGGCACCATGCCAGCAAGAGGCCCAGCGGCACCGCCAGCACCTCCGTGATGGCGGCCAGCACAAGAAGCCTGCCGATCTCGAGCTCACCGAGCCGCCGCCGCGGCACGCCGAGCGCCCATACGGGAGCGATCTGCGCCAACCGTTGATTGCCGAGCGCGAGCAGGCTCGCAAACAGCGCGATCCCGGATACGACGAGCGTCAGCGTGTTGAGCGCCCCCGTGACCGCGAACGTCCGATCGAAAATCCGCGTCGACATCGCCTTGAGCGACGCTTGATCGAGAACGCGGGCAAGCGCCGGCCCGAACTCCGCCCGCATCGCATCAATCAACGCGTCCACACGATCCGGATCAGCACGCACGCTATACCCCGTGCGCCGCGCCTCCGGCCAGTAGTGCACGAGTTGCCGGATGTCGACGCGCACCTGCCCTTTTGGATTGCCGTAGTCCGCGTAGACGCCGACCACAGGCACATCCCACAATGCCCCGGTTCCGGGAATCGCCAGCCGATCGCCAACGCCGACGCCCAGCCGTCGCGCCAGTTGCTCGCTAACCAGCACGCCGCGGCCCGCATGCACGACACCAAATGCATCCGGCACAGCCGACAAAAGCGAAAACCCGGCACGATAGGTTGCATGATCGCGCGTGCCGACCACTTCGACCGGCCATCCCTCAACACGCGTCTCCGCGCGCCAAACGGGAAGCACAGCCGTGACCTCCGAGCGCGCACCAAGCCAGCGCGCGACGCGCTCGCCATCCGCAGCGCTCGCCGCGTCGAAATAGATCTCGGAGTTGAGACGCCCGTCGAGCCAGCCCGTGAACGTCTTGCGGAACCCTTCGACCATCGTTCCGACGCCGACATTGGCAGCGAGCGCCAACAGCAGCGCCATCAACGCCAGCGACAAGCCCGAAAGCTGCAAGCGTGCATCAGCCCAGAACCACTGCTGCAACGCGCCTCTGGCATACGCCTCGCCAACCCGCAGAACGGCCGACAGCGCCAGCGGCAACAGCAGCGCGGCGCCGAGCAGAACTCCTGCAATAACGACGAAGCCTGCCACCAAACCCTGGCCCCCGACGAAAGCCCCAAGCGCGATCAGGATGGCGCACGCGGCAACCACCCCTTGCCACCTGAGTTGCATCGTCTGCGCATCGCGCCACGCCAGCGGCTTCGCCGCGACGAGCACCGGCAGGCGCGCCATTTTTATGAGGCTCAGCAATGACGCCGCCAACGCGCCTCCGAGCGCCATGCCGAGCCCCGAGAGCCACCACAACGGGGAAAGATTGAGCGCACCGGCCACATGTGCGCCGTAGAGGCTATCCAGGCTCGCGGCCACGTCGGGCAGCAGCGCCGCGGCAAGGAAATAACCCGCCACCATTCCGAGCGCGCCGGCGATCAACGCCAGCAACACAACCTCACCCACGAGCACAGCCATCAGCAGACCGAGCGGCACACCAACCGCGCGCATCGTGCGGACCGTACCGAGCCGCTGCTCGAACGCGAGTCCCACGGACGCATGCACGATGAACAGCCCGACGATAAACGCCAGCAACCCGAAGGCCGTCAGATTGAGATGGAAGCTATCCGTCAGCCGCGCGAGATCGCCGCCCTCGCTCCCCTGCTCGAGCCGCAGCGCATCTCCGACGACGGCTTTCACGGTTTCAGCATCGGGTGCCGTATCACCGGTCACCACCAATCGCGTGATCTGCCCCGCACGTCCGAGCACGCGTTGCGCCACGCCGATATCGACAACCAGCAATCCCGGCGCAACGTCGGGCGCCGCGACGAGCGGCGGCAGCGCCTCCTCTCGTTCCGTTCTCGGCGTTGCACCGGCCGCAACGCCAAGCTCGCCGAGCATCTCGGGCGCAACGAGCGTTTGCCCCGGCGGCCCGATGAAGCGGCCGAGATCATCACCCGTCGCGATCCCGCGCGCGGGCGAACCGGACGGAGCCGTCAGCGGCTCCACACCGACAAGGCGGTAGCTCTGCGCCCCAAGCCGGACTGTGCCCTCGATCACCGGCGACACCTGCCATCCCGCGCGGCGCAGAGCGACATAATCGTCCTGCCGCACGAATACGCCTTGGGCGCTGACGAGGCTCGCCGTGCCCGCCTGTCCGAGCACCGCCGCCGCGCGATCGTAGCTCGCGCGCGCCTGCGCGTTGAGCGCCTGCACTCCGCTCCACAGCGCGGTCGCAATCGCGAGCCCTACGACGAGTGTCGCGAGGTTCATCGGATGCCGCCGCCAATGGCTGGCTAGCGTGACGAAAATCCACCGAGCCTGGGTCACGGCGCCACCAGCACGCCGGACGCGAGGCGCACTTGCCGATCGAGGCGTGCGGCAAGCCGCGTACTGTGCGTCGCCATCAGGAACGCCGAGCCACTGCGCACCACGAGATCCAGCGCTAAGCGCAACACTTCGTCTCCCGTCGCCTCGTCGAGATTGCCCGTCGGCTCGTCCGCGAGCAGAAGGCGCGGCTTGACCGCGAGCGCACGCCCGATGGCAACGCGCTGCTGCTGGCCGCCCGAAAGCTGCTCGGGATAGCGCGCCTCGAGCCCAGAAAACCCGAGCCGGTCCAGTAGCTCGTCATGCCAAGCGGCATCGAACCGCCCCGCGACGCGCGCTTGGAATGCGAGATTGTCGGCGACAGTGAGGCTCGGGATCAGGTTGAACTGCTGAAAGACGATGCCGATTCGCTCGCGGCGCACCGCTGCCCGCTCGCCCTCAGCGAGGCCCGCCAGACGAACGCCCTCGAGCACGATCTCGCCCGCATCGACCTCGTCGAGACCCGCAATCAGATGCAGGAGCGTGCTCTTGCCACTGCCGGATTCACCGAGCAATGCGAGACTCTGTCCGGCCTCAAGCGAGAGGTCCACACCCTTGAGCACCGCCAGCGCGCCCTGCGGCGTAGCATAGGATTTCCGGAGGCCAGACACTGCAAGTAGCGGGGACGCCGGTCGCGTCCCGCTTTGCTCCGCCTTCCGGTCAATGAGCGTCACCTCTGGCTCCTGCGATCAAGCGCGCGTAGTCATCCTGCGTATCGATGTCCGCGAACACGGACTCGTCGCCGAACGCCACATCAACGCGCTGATCGCCCAATGTGTCCAGCAGGGATTTGCCCCCCTTGGAGCCTGAAAGCGCTGCGAGTTTCGGAAACAGGCTGCGCGGCCAGAGCACCGGGTTACGCTGCTCGCCCCGCTCCGTCACCGGCAGGACCGCGCGATGGCCTCCGGCTTCAGCAAACGCTGCGGCCAGCCGCCGGAACATATCGGCTCCAAGATTGGGAAGGTCGCCCGGCACGATAAAAACGCCCTGGGGCGCTTCAGAGAGCGCGCGTACACCCACCGCGATTGAGCTGCCGATGCCCGCATCCCAATCCAGATTCTGCACGAACCGCACAGGAACATCTGCGAGCGCTTTGAGATACGCCTCGTGCTCCGCACCCGTCACGACAACGATCTCGTCGACGCCCGCGGCCAGAATCTCGCGCGCGACCCGCTGCACCATCGGCACACCGTCGACTTCCACAAGCAGCTTGTTGTCCGCGCCAAAACGGCGCGACGCACCGCCTGCGAGCAACACGGCCGCAAGCAGAGGCTTGCTCGCCACTGTCACGCTCCGCGCCGTGCCTTGATCACGGCGCCAAGAATGGAGACCGCAATCTCGGCCGGCCCTTTGGCACCGATGGGCAGCCCGACGGGCGCATCGATACGCGCGATCTCGGTCTCCGTCATCCCAGCGTTGGCAAGCCGCTCCACGCGTTTCTCATGCGTCCGCCGCGAACCGAGCGCACCGACGTAGAAGCACGGCGAGCGCACCGCCAGCGGCAGTGTCTCGTCATCGAGGCGCGCGTCGTGGGCGAGCGTGATGACAGCCGTACGCGCATCGAGACCCAGCTTCGGCAGAATGGTCTCCGGCCAATCCTGGCTCAGCGGCACACCGCCGAAACGGGTCTCCGCCGAGAACGCGGATCGCGGATCGATCACAGTCGCCTGATATCCGACGCGCTGCGCCAGATCGGCAAGCACCTGCGCCACATGCCCGGCACCGATCAGGATCACGTGCACCGGCGGTGCCAGCGCATGCAGGAAGCGGCGCGCATCGGGTGCCTCGACCAGCACGCATTCACCGTTGTCTAGCAAGGCCGCCGTTTCGGCCTCATAGGGCGCCGTATCGCGATGAAGGACGCGCTTTCCATCCGTAAGCTGCGTATCCACCACCAGCAGCGCCCGCGACTGCCGCGCCTCGAGAACCGCGTCGAGATACGCCGCATCCTCTGCGCCCGACAGCCGTTCGACAAAGATCTCGATACGCCCACCACACGGCAGACCGACACGCCACGCAGTCTCGTCGCCGACGCCGAATTCCAGGACATTCGGCCGCCCCGAGGCAATCACCTCCTCAGCGGCCGTAATCACCGCCGCCTCGACGCAACCGCCGGACACCGAACCCTCGAACCGTTGCTCGGGCCCGACGACGAGCTGGCCGCCCACCGGCACCGGCGACGAGCCCCACGTCTTGATGACGGTCGCGAGCGCAATGGTGCCGAACTCGTCCAGCCACTGCCGTGCAATCGCCGTCACGTCGCGCGGAGCGCCCGCGGTGACCGCGGGCGCTCCATTCGTCTCGATAAAACCAGCTTCAGGCATCATCTCATCCCAGCTTGAGCCCTTCGGCGAACGGCAGCACGCGAACGCGCTGCCCGGTGCCGATGGCAACCGCATTGGCAACCGCGGGACCGATCGGCGGCACGCCGGGCTCACCGATGCCCGTCGGCGCCTCGGCCGAAGGCACGAGATGCACCTCGACACGCGGCATCTCGTTGATCCGCAACACCTCGTAACTGTCGAAGTTGCCCTGCTCGACGACGCCATCCTTGAGCGTCACCTTGCTGTGCAGCACGGCCCCGAGCCCGAAGCCCACGCCGCCTTCGACCTGCGCCTTGATGTTATCCGGATTGACGGCCAGTCCGCAATCGACGGCAGCAACAACGCGCTCGACCTTCGGTTTGCCGTCGACGAGCCGCACCTCCGCCACCTCGGCGACGAAGCTCTTGAAGCTTTCGTGCACGGCAACGCCGCGGAACACGCCTTCCGGCGGCGGGGTGTCCCAGCCGGCCATTTCGGCCGCGAGCTTCAGCACGCCCACATGCCGCGGATGCTTCTCGAGCAGCGACAGGCGGAAGGCCACCGGATCCTTGCCCGAGACGGCCGCGATCTCATCAATCATCGTCTCCATGACGTAGGCCGTGTGCGTATGCCCGACCGAGCGCCACCAGAGCGGACGAGGACCGGCCTTCGTGTTGTGCACCTCGACGTGCATGTTCGGGATCGCATAGGGCGAATCCGAAACACCTTCCACCGACGTGCCGTCGATGCCGTCCTTCACCAGAGCCTGCTCGAAGGCGGTGCCGATGACGATCGACTGCCCGACGATGCGATGATGCCAGCCCAGAATGCCGCCATCCTTGTCGAGGCCCACGCGCACCTTGTGCACGTAGATCGGACGGTAGTAGCCGCCCTTGATGTCGTCCTCGCGCGTCCACACGAGCTTGATCGGCACGTTGCGGCCGGTAACCTTCACGATCTCAGCCGTCTCGGCGATGTAGTCGGAATCGTACACACCGCGCCGGCCGAACGAACCGCCCGCCCACAGCGTGTTGATGGTCACGTCCTCCGGCTTGATGCCTAGGATCGCCGACACCACGCCTTGGTCGACGGTCTGCAGCTGCGAACCCGTCCATAACGTCGCCTTGCCATCCTTGAACTGCGCCACGCAGTTCATCGGCTCCATCGGCGCATGCGCGAGGAACGGGAAGATGTACGTCGCCTCGAGCACCTCGTCGGCCTTCGCAATTGCGCCCTCGGCATCGCCCGCGTTGCGCGCCACGAGGCCCGGCTTCTCCGCAAGCGCCTTGTACTCGGCAACGAGAGCGTCCGATCCGCGCGTGTCCGCCTTGCTCTCGTCCCACGTCACGTCGAGCTGATCGCGGGCCTTGATGGCAGCGTAGGTCGAGGTCGCGAGCACGGCGACGCCGCGCGATGTCGTAACGACATCCACCACGCCCTTCACCTCGCGCGCCGCCTTGTCATCAACCGACTTCACCGTGCCGCCGAAGCGCGGCGGTCGCGCCAGCGTCGCGATCAGCATGTCCGGAAGCTGCACATCCTGTGTGAAGATGCGCTGCCCCGTCGTCTTCGCAACGCTATCCACGCGCGGGAACGACTTACCGATGTAAGTGAACTGATCCGGCGTCTTGAGCGTCGGCTCGGCAGGCACCGGCACAGCGGCGGCTTCCTTCGCAAGCTCGCCGAGCGTCGCCTTGTTGTTGCCCGAGGAAACGACGCCTTTCTCGATCTTGATGGTGTCCGGAGCCACGCCCCAGCGCTTCGCCGCCGCTTCGACAATCATGGCACGCGCCGTGGCGCCGGCCTTGCGATAGGGTAGGAAGGAATCGGCCAACGCCGTCGATCCGCCTGTTCCCTGGATGCCGAACGCGCCGTTCTTGTAGAGCGCCACGTTCGCCGCCGCGAACTCGACCTTCACCTGCGCCCAATCCGCATCGAGCTCGTCCGCTACGAGAGTAGCAAGCCCCGTCGCGTTGCCTTGTCCCATGTCCTGATGCTTGTTCAGAACGGTCACGACATTGTCCGGAGTGATGTGCACGAAGGGAGCGAAGATGCCTTCGCCCGTGGGCGGTGTGACCGCTGCCGGGGCTTCCGCCTTCACCGCACTAGACAGCCAGCCGCCGATCATAAGACCGGCGCCGGTGCCGAGCGCGAGCCGCACGAAGCCGCGACGGTCCATGGCAACGGCTTCAGACAGCGGGGAAAAGCGCGAGTGGATGTGCGAGCGAAGTTGAGAAAGGTCTACCTGACCGTACATGATGCGACCTCCCCTTAGCCCTTGAGCGTCGTGGCGGCGTCATGAATCGCCAGCCGGATGCGCTGATAGGTGTTGCAGCGGCAGATGTTGCCGCTCATGGCATTGTCGATGTCCTCGTCGGTAGGCGCTGGCGTCTCGGTCAGCAACGCGGCCGCCGCCATGATCTGGCCAGACTGGCAGTAGCCGCACTGCACGACGTCGAGCTTCTGCCATGCACCGCGCACGGCTTCGGCGACAGGGCCCTGAAGCCCCTCGACGGTCGTGACCTTCTGTCCTGCCACGCTCGACACCGGCGTAACGCAGGAGCGGACGGGCGCTCCTTCAAGGTATACGGTGCACGCGCCGCACTGCGCCACGCCGCATCCGAATTTCGTGCCGATGAGACCCAGCTCGTCGCGAACGACCCACAGCAGCGGTGTGTCGTCCTCGGAGCTGATCGTCACATCGCGCCCATTGAGGTTGAATGTGGTCATCTCGAGATCCCTCGAAGTCTTCCGATTTGTGGAGTACGTGCAGTCGCGCGTAGCGGACCAGAGGCACGTGGATCGGCATATGAGGATGGCGAACAGGAATTGCTAGGTTGCTGTAACCACAGCGATATAGCGTTCGCACGCACGCGGCGAAAATGCACAATTCAAGGGCAGTGTGAGCGCCCGCAAATCCCGACTAGCCAAGTTTCATCGCGCGTTTGTGACGCTCGACCTCCGCGACGAGCCACTGACGGAACTGCTTCACGCCGGTGAGCGACGCGGCACCGGGCCGCACGGCCAGCACATATCGGCTCGGAATTTTGCGGCGGATCGGAAACGGCGTAACGAGCAACCCACGCGCCAGCAGGTCCTCGACCATGATGTTATCGGCAAGCGCCACGCCTCCGCCGTTCACGGCCTCGCGAATCGCAAGCGTCGGATCGTGAAAGATGGCCCCGATTTTCGGATCGACCCCATTTACGCCTTCACCCTCGATCCATTCCTCCCACCATCCCGTGGTGTTCTCGTGCAACAGCCTGTGGCGCGCGAGATCCGACGGCTTGCGCAGCGCACCCGGGCCTTTGGTCAGCGACGGCGCGCAAACCGGAAGAATGATGAGCGAGACCAGCGGAACGACCGACGATTTCGAGACGTCGTCATCGCTCTCGTCATCGTCGGTGAACAGGATGCGCAGATCGGCGCGCGGATTGCCGCCCTGCCCGCGATCGTCATGGATCGAAACCTCGAGTTCGCAGTCCGGACAGGCGGTGCGAAACCGCGGCAGGCGGTCGGCAAGCCACAGGTTCATGAACGCCGCGTTGATCGACAGCGTGACGCGTTTCGGCCGCTTCTTGCGGCCCGATCCGCTGGCACTGATCTCGTCGGTCGCACTGGCGATGATGTGGAACGCATCCGTGAGCCGCCGCGCATAGGGCTGCGCCTTTTCCGTGAGGCGCACCTGTCGGAAGCCCCGCTCGAACAGCGCCACCCCAAGCATCTGCTCGAGCGAGCGGATATGGCGGCTCACGGCCGAAGGCGTGAGGTTCAGCTCCTCAGCCGCATCCTTGAAGCTTGAGAGACGGGCGGCGGCCTCGAAGGCGCGAATGGCATTCAGCGACGGCAGCGCCATGGGCCCTCCATCAGATGAGTTTTCATCACCTCACGACGGAAAAATAGCCGTTTGTCGGGCTCTATCGCAAGCGCGATCCTGAAGGTAGGTGCTCCCTCCGGCCCGACGATGGAGTTTTCAGCCATGACCCTTGGATTTCGCCGCTCGCTTCTCGGCCTCGCCTTGCTCGTGGCCGGCGCGACCGGCGCCTACGCCGCCCCGACCACGGCCAAGACCGTGAACATCTTCTTCTGGTTCGAGTACGTCCCCCAGAGGGTCATCGACGAGTTCGAGCGCGAGACCGGCATCAAGGTCGTCTACGATACCTTCGAAGCCACCGAGATGCTCACCACCAAGGTGCTCTCGGGAAAAACCGGGTACGACATCGTGATGCCGACGGCCTCCTCGAGCGGCCAGTTGATCACCGCGGGGGCATTGCAGAGGCTCGATAACGCCAGGCTGCCGAACACCAAGTCCCTCGACGCGGATGCGCTTCGCTTCCTGGCCGATCAGGATCCCGGCAACGCCTACGCCGTTCCCTACCTCCACGGCACGACCGGCATCATGCACAATCCGAAGCTGATCGCCACGCGCATGCCCGACGCGCCGACCAACAGCCTCGACATCATCTTCAAGCCCGAGATCGCAAGCCGCTTCACGGATTGCGGCATTGCCGTCGCCGACAGCCCAGAAGGCATCATGTCGGTGGCGCTGAACTATCTTGGCTTCGATCCGTTCTCGACGGATCCGGCGGAGATCCAGAAGGCCGAAGAGCTCCTGATCGCGGCCCGTCCCAACATCCGTCACTTTAAGACAGGTTCGATCATCAACGAAATGGCCGCCGGCGATCTTTGCCTCGCGCTCGGATGGAGCGGCGATGCCTTCATTGCCGCCGATCGTGCGGCCGAAGCCAACGCAGACGTCGAAGTGCACTACGCCATCCCGAAGGAAGGCACCGAGATCTTTTTCGACGTCATGACCATCCCGGCCGATGCTCCGCATCCCGAAGCGGCCTACGCCTTCATCGACTTCCTGCTGACACCGCGCGTCATGGCGGAGATCACCAACACGCTTTCCTATCCAAACAGCAACACGGCCGCGACGCCCCACGTCGATGAGCGCATCCGCTCGAACCCGAACATCTATCCGCCGACAGACATCACCGCGAAGCTGTTCGCCGCCAAGCCGCGCGATGCGGCTTCACTCCGAACCGTGACGCGCGCCTGGACCAGATTCACCTCCGGCGGTCATTGAGCCGCCGCGTCTCCCACGTTCGAAAGAGCAAAAACGCCGAGACCAACAAAAAGGACTCCAACCATGAACGAGATGCTGAAGCATCCCCCGCGGCCCTGCGAAACCGACTCGGCCGTCTTCGGAACGAGCCTCTTGAACGGCTCGCTCGAGCCCACGTTCTGCGGCGTCCCCTCCTTCATGCGCCGCCGCCTGACCCGCAATCTCGCAGGCGTCGACGTCGCCATTTGGGGGATCCCCTTCGACGCCGCCGTCTCGAACCGGCCCGGCGCCCGCTTCGGACCGCAAGGCGTGCGGCGCGCCTCCATGATCCTCGGCGGCGAGCCGCAGTATCCGTTCCAGGCCGACCCGTTCGCCCACATGGCTGTCGTCGACTACGGCGACTGCGCGCTCGATTACGGCCGCCCCGCCGACGCTCCGGTGCAGATCGCGGCGCAAGCGCGTGAGATCATCGGCCACGGACCCAAGCTGCTCTCGATCGGCGGCGATCACTTCGTGACCTGGCCGCTCTTGAAGGCACACGCCGAGAAATACGGGCCGCTGGCGCTCGTCCAGTTCGACGCGCACCAGGACACTTGGCCCGACGACGGCGGCCGCATCGATCATGGCTCATTCGTCGGCCGGGCCGTGCGTGAAGGGATCATTCGGCCGGATCGCTCGATCCAGGTCGGCATCCGCACGCACGCACCGGAAACATGCGGCATCGACATCGTGAGCGGCAACGACGTGGCGATGCATGGCGTGCACGGCGTGATAGAGCGCATACAGAAACGCGTCGGCGATGCGAAGTGTTACCTGACGTTCGACATCGACTGCCTGGATCCCGCCTTCGCGCCCGGCACGGGCACACCGGTCGCGGGCGGCCTCTCGTCACGCGAGGCGCTGATCATCCTCCGCAATCTCGGGGGCCTCGACATCGTGGGCGGCGATGTCGTGGAGGTCGCGCCCGCCTACGACCACGCCGACATCACCTCGATCGCAGGGGCTGCGGTGCTGCAGCACTATCTCGGCCTTCTCGCCGAGCGGATGATCCGCCCGGCAGCGTGAATCGTAAGGTAACGACAGCACGAGGAAAGGCTCCTGCGAAACCCAGGAGCCTTTTTATTCGTGTTTGCGCCTTCCGCAGGGGAAGGGGCCGAAAATCGACCGACGACGAGGAGACAGACCTCAATGCCCAGCAAACTGTTCACGCCGCTCACCATCGGCACGCTGACGTTACCCAACCGCATCGTCATGGCCCCGCTGACCCGCAACCGCGCAAATCCCGACGGCGATGTTCCGAACGACCTGATCGCGAAATACTACGCCCAGCGCGCTTCAGCCGGCCTGATCATCAGCGAGGGCACGCAGATCTCGCCGGAAGGCAAGGGCTACATCCAGACGCCGGGCATCTACAGCCCCGAGCAAGTGGAGGGCTGGAAGAAGGTGACCGCTGCGGTCCACGCCAAGGGCGGACGCATCTTCGCGCAGCTTTGGCACGTCGGGCGTGTCTCGCACACCTCCCTGCAACCGAACGGGCAGGCACCTCTCGCCCCGTCCGCCATTACAGCCAAGACGAAGGTTTTCACGCCGACCGGATTTGCAGACGCCTCTCCGCCTCGCGCACTCGAAACGTCGGAGATCCCGCGTATCATTGCCGAGTATCGCAAGGCCGCCGAGAACGCCAAGACTGCCGGCTTCGACGGCGTCGAGCTACATGGCGCCAACGGCTACCTGATTGACCAGTTCCTGCGCGACGGATCGAACAAGCGCACCGATGCGTATGGCGGCAGCGTCGAGAACCGCACGCGCCTCTTGGCGGAGGTGCTCGCGGCATTGACCTCCGTCTTCCCCGCCACCCGCGTCGGCGTCCGCCTGAGCCCCTTCTCGAAGTTCAGCGACATGTCGGACAGTGACCCGATGACGACCTTCTCCGCCGCCATCGCGCGCGCCAACGACGCCGGCCTCGGCTATGTGCATGTGATCGAGGGCGACACAGGAGCCTCGCGAGATCTGCCGGCAGGTGCGGATCTCCGCACACTGCGCAAGCTCGTCAAGGTCGCCTATCTCGCCAACAACATCTACGACCGCGAGAACGCCATCGAGGCCGTCGAGACGGGCGCCGCCGATCTGATCGCGTTCGGACGCCTTTTCATCGCCAACCCGGATCTCGTCGAGCGGCTGGCGCGGAACGCACCCCTCAACGAGCCGCAGCCCGCGACGTTCTACGGCGGCGGCGCCGAGGGCTACACGGACTACCCGGCGCTGGAGGAGGCGGCCTAGAGACATTGCGTAGCAATCGGAACCAATGAATTTCCTCCGCAGATATTGGTTCCAGGACAATCCAATGGCAAATCTCTCCCCACGCAACAGGCCGAGGTGTCAACGCCTCGGCCGCCACCAGGAGAGAGCTATGATCACCATCCGCAAGAGCGAGGAGCGGGGCGCCAGCAACTTCGGCTGGCTCGACAGCAAGCACACCTTCTCCTTCGGCCACTACTACGACCCGGAGAACATGGGCTTCGGCAAACTGCGCGTCATCAACGAGGACATCGTCGAAGGCGGCGCCGGTTTTGGCACCCATCCGCACGACAACATGGAGATCATCTCCTACGTGCTCGACGGCGGCCTCGCCCACAAGGACAGCCTCGGCACCGGGTCGGTGATCCGTCCCGGAGACGTGCAGCGCATGAGCGCCGGCACCGGCATCGCCCACAGCGAGTTCAACGCTTCGCCGAAGGACCCTGTGCACTTCCTGCAGATCTGGGTTCTGCCCGAGAAACGCGGCCTCGAGCCGAGCTACGAGCAGAAGTCGTTCCCGGACGAGCAGCGCCGCGGACGCCTCGCGCTCGTCGGTGCGCGCGACGGACGCGACGGCGCGGTGACGATCCACCAGGATCTCGATCTCTTCGTCGTCGATTTGCAGAAAGGCGATGCCGTGAGCCACTCGCTGCGCCCGCGCCGCAAGGCCTGGGTCCAGGTAACGCGCGGTAGCGTCTCCGTGAACGGGGCCACGGTCGGAGCCGGCGACGGCGCGGCGCTGACCGACGAAGCGGAGGTTCGCATCGCCGCGAACGATAATGCCGAGGTCCTCCTCTTCGATCTCGGCACCTGACGTAAGCCGGGCGGACTGCAACGCGCAGTCCGCCCGGTGCATTCATCTCTCGCGATCACTTGCAACCGAACCGGGAAGCCAACCATGACCAAAGTTCTCGTTCTCTATTACTCCAGCTATGGCCATATCGAGCGCATGGCCCATGCCGTCGCCGATGGCGTGCGCGAAGGCGGCGCCCATGCCGAGGTCAAGCGCGTGCCTGAGTTGGTGCCGCAGGAGGTCGCGGAGAAGAGCGGCTTCAAGCTGAACCAGCCCGCACCCATCGCCACCGTCGACGAGTTGGCTGACTACGACGCAATCATCATCGGCACGCCGACCCGCTTCGGCAACATGACCTCCCAGATGAAGAACTTCCTCGATCAGACCGGCGGACTGTGGGTCAACGGCAAGCTGATCGGCAAGGTCGGATCCGTCTTCACCTCCACCGCCTCTCAGCACGGCGGACAGGAGACCACGATCACGGCGACCCACACCGTGCTCCTCCACCACGGAATGGTTATTGTCGGTCTGCCCTATTCCTACCAGGGCCTGACCAAGATGGATGAGGTCACCGGCGGCACGCCTTACGGCGCCTCAACGCTCGCGGGCGCCGATGGATCACGCCAGCCGAGCGAAAACGAGCTGGCCGGCGCCCGCTTCCAGGGCAAGCACGTCGCCGAGATCGCCGCCAAGCTGGCACGCTAGGGCCAGCTCCCCCCGGGGCACGCCGGCGTCCCTCGTGACGCCGGCGTGTTTTTTGACGCCCCTCCCCGTGGCCATTTGAGACGGTGCTTGAGAGGCGACGTCACGAAAAAGGACGGCGAAGTGGTCACGGCGCGAAGGAGCGCAACGCTAGCTGGACATCTTCGTACCCGCGAAGCGAATCGCCACCACCTTGATCTGCCGGCGGATCATAGAAAAAACGCCAGGAGTCCTGCGGCCTTATTCAGCATATTGGGGCCGCCCCCCTCCAGGCGAGCGGCGCCACGGAGGGCGGGGTGAAATGGGACCCCTGACGCGCACATAGTCTACGCCGCCGCCGGGCAATCCGATACGGGGATAGCCGGCCGGAAGCTCAGGCGGCGCCACGAGAATCGGGGTAGCGTCAACTGACGTCAGACATCGTGCCGGCCGCTCCGAAAGCCGGCCGAGGGATCTCAATGCTGCCTGCCGCCTTGCGGAAATCCGCCGATCTGTTGTCCCTTGCGCCCGCGCCGAGCCTCGCCGAGGCCCAGCACGTGCTCGAGGAGGTGTTCGGCTACACGCACTTCCGCCCGCACCAGGCCGACATCATCGAGACGCTGATCTCGGGCGGCGACGTTCTCGCTCTCATGCCGACGGGCGGCGGCAAGTCGCTGTGCTACCAGATCCCGGCCCTCGTCCGCCGCGGCACCGGCCTCGTCGTCTCGCCCTTGATCGCGCTGATGCAGGATCAGGTGGACGCGCTGAAAGAAGCAGGCGTACGCGCCGCCTTCCTGAACTCCTCGCAGGATCGTCGTGAGCAGGAGACGATCGAGCGCCGCCTCGCAACCGGCGATCTTGACCTTCTCTACGTCGCACCCGAGCGCCTCGTACAGGAGCGCACGTTGCGCCTCATCGAGCGCGCGGAGATCGCGCTTTTTGCCATCGACGAAGCGCACTGCGTCTCGCAGTGGGGCCATGACTTCCGCCCCGAATACCGCCAGCTCAAGGTGCTGGCCGAGCGCTTTCCGAAGATCCCGCGCATCGCGCTGACCGCCACCGCCGACGACCGCACGCGCGAGGAGATCGCGACCGAGCTGCACCTCGGCAATGCACACCGCTTCGTCGCCAGCTTCGACCGCCCGAACATCCGCTACACGATCGCCGAGATGGGCTCCATGAGCGCCCGCGAGCGGCTATGGAACTTCATCTCCACCGAGCACCCGACCGACGCCGGCGTCGTCTACTGCCTGTCGCGCAAGTCGGTCGAGGAGACTGCGGCGTGGCTCGTCCGCAAGGGTCGTACGGCGCTTGCCTACCACGCCGGTCTCGACGCCGAGGTGCGCCGCGAAGCCCAGCAGCGCTTCCTCAAGGAGGACGGCGTCGTCATGGTCGCGACCATCGCCTTCGGCATGGGCATCGATAAGCCGGACGTGCGCTTCGTCGCCCACCTCAATCTGCCCCGCTCCATGGAAGCCTACTATCAGGAGACCGGACGTGCCGGCCGCGACGGCGAGCCCGCCAACGCCTGGCTCGCCTACGGCCTGCAGGACATCGTGCAGCAGACGCAGTGGATCGCACAAAGCGAGGGCTCGGAGATTTTCAAGCGCGCGCAGCGCCAGAAGCTCGACGCGCTCGTCGGCCTCTGCGAGGCGGTCACCTGCCGCCGCCAACTGCTGCTCGCTTACTTCGGCGAGCAGCGCGCCGAGCCGTGCGGCAACTGCGACAATTGCCTCGAGCCGCCGAAAACCGTCGACGGCACCGTGCTCGCCCAGAAGGCGTTGTCGACAGTCTATCGGACCGGCGAGCGCTTCGGCGTCGGCTACCTGACCGACGTGCTGCACGGCAAGGACAACGAGCGCGCCTGCCGCAACGGACACGACCGGCTGTCCGTCTGGGGCATCGGCGCCGACACCGACACGACCGTCTGGCGCGGGCTGTTCCGCCAGCTCACGGCGCAAGGGCTTCTTGCGGCCGACGACGAAGGGCTCGGCACCTTACATCTGACGGAGAAGGCGCGTCCGCTCCTGCGCAGCGAGGAGCGCTTCATGCTGCGCTTGGCGCCGCCGCGGGAGAAAAAAAACAAATCGAAGGGCGCATCGGGCGCCGCGAGCAAGATCGAGACCGCAGACCGACCGCTTTACGATGCGCTTCGCGCGCTGCGCCTGAGCCTCGCCACCGAAGCCGGCCTGCCGCCCTACGTCATCTGCCACGACAAGACGCTCGCCGAGCTCGCGACCCAGCGCCCGGCCGACGAAGCGAGCCTGCACGGCATCACCGGGCTCGGCGCGAGCAAGATCAAGCGCTATGGGCAGGCGTTCCTGAAGACGATCGCCCGCTTCGCGCCCAACCCCGCGTTGAACAACCGCCTTTCGCCGACCGTTAATCAGACGCTGGCCCTGCATCTCGCGGGTGTCGCGCCGCAGGATATCGCGACCGAGCGCAACCTCGACATCTCGACCGTCTACACGCATTTCGCCGAGGCCATCGAAGCTGGCGTCATCACCGCGGACAAAGTCCTCGATCTCGAACCCGCGGACGTCGACGAGATCCACGCCGTCTTCGAGGAGCTCGGCACCCTGGAAACGGGCAAGCTCGGCCCCGCGCACGCGGCCCTCGACGGCCGCTTCGAGTACGGCCTCCTGAAGTGCGTGCTCGCCGAGCTGGCCTGACCCACCAGTGCGCGACAGGTCCGACCGCGATCAGTCAGCCGCGAGCGTCTGCGCCACGGAAACGCTGTTCGCAGGTTGCGGTTCTGTTGGAGACGCCCCGGATACCGTTGAAAGAACAAGCAACAAGACCAAGGTCTTGAAACGCATAACCCCCTCCAAACAACACAACTTTAAAAAAATAACTTTCAATCAATATTGGCAGTTTAGCGCATCTCCGCGCGCCCGAACACCGGTTTGCTGCGGCACGCCACCCGGCCATCCTCGAGAGGGCCCATTCACATCCGCCCGATCAATGCTATAGAGCCGGCAAACCGACATCCTGAGCAGGATCATGAGCAACGACACCCCGGCGGCGACGGCGGCTTTTGCCGCCCCGCCCGCATCCACACCGGCCGACCGCAAGCTCGCCACAGCGCCACAGGCGATCATCGCCCAGGAGATCGCGCGCCGGCGCACGTTCGCGATCATCTCGCACCCTGACGCGGGCAAGACCACGCTGACCGAAAAGCTGCTGCTGTTCGGCGGCGCCATTCAGCTCGCCGGACAGGTCAAGGCCAAGAAGGACGGCCGCGCGACGCGCTCCGACTGGATGGCCATCGAAAAGGCGCGCGGCATCTCGGTCGCGACCTCGGTGATGACGTTCGAATACGGCGGCGCCGTCTTCAACCTGCTCGACACGCCGGGCCACGAGGACTTCTCGGACGACACCTATCGCACGCTGACAGCGGTCGACAGCGCGATCATGGTCATCGATGCCGCGCGCGGCATCGAAGCGCGCACGCGCAAGCTGTTCGAGATCTGCCGCCTGCGCGACATCCCGATCGTCACCTTCGTCAACAAGCTCGACCGCGAAGCCCGCGAGCCGCTCGACCTCCTCGACGAGATCGAAAAGACGCTGGCGCTCGACACCGCGCCCATGGTCTGGCCCATCGGCCAGGGCCGCGACTTCCGCGGCACCTACGACCTTTACCAGCCGCGCGTTCGCCGCCTCGACGAGAACTTCGACGGTGAGCCCGTCAGCGGCCCGGACGATCCGCTCTTCGCCAAGCTGATGGAGCCGGATGCGCACGCCCGCTGGCGCGAGGAGATCGACCTCGTCGCCGAAGCCTGTGGCCGCTTCGATCTCGAGCAATTCCGCCACGGCACCCTGACGCCGGTCTACTTCGGCTCGGCGCTGAAGAACTTCGGCGTCCGCGACGTGCTCGATGCGCTGAAGACGTTCGCCCCGCCGCCGCTGTCTCAGCATGCCGCAACGCGCGAGATCGAGGCCACCGAGCCCGCCATGACCGGCATCGTGTTCAAGATCCAGGCGAACATGGATCCGAACCACCGCGACCGCATCGCCTTCATGCGCGTCTGCTCGGGCAAGCTCACGCGCGGCATGAAGGTGAAGCACGTGCGCTCCGGCAAGAGCATGGCGCTCAACGCACCGCAGTTCTTCTTTGCGCAGGACCGCTCGATCGCCGAGGAAGCTTTTGCCGGCGACGTCGTCGGCATCCCGAACCGCGGCACGCTCCGGATCGGCGACGCGTTGACCGAGGGCGAGGACATCACGTTCCTCGGCATCCCGAGCTTCGCGCCCGAGATCCTGAGGCGCATCCGGCTCGAGGATGCGATCAAGGCGCGCAAGCTGAAGGACGCCATCCGCGAGATGGCCGAGGAGGGCGTGGTGCAGGTGTTCGATCCGCTCGACGGCACCCAGCCCATCGTCGGCGTCATCGGCGCACTACAGCTCGACGTGCTGGCTGACCGGCTGCTGCACGAGTACGGCCTCAAGACCGAGTTCGACCCCGCGCCGTGCGATGTCGTGCGCTGGATCCGCTCCAAGGATCCGGCAGCGCTGAAGAGCTTCATCGCAGCCAACCGCTCATCCATCGCCACCGACCTCGATGGCGACCATGTCTACCTTCCGGCCTCGGTCTTCACGCTGAACTACAATGCCGGGCGCAACCCCGAAATCGAGTTCCTCGAGATCAAAACCTCGGAACGGCCGACAGGCTGATCAGAGCAGCGAGAATGTCGTCACGCCGGGAACGCCACGGGCCGGCCGGCGGGCGGATGCGCTGCGCCGGCAAGGTCCGCCGCGAGCCCCTCGTCCACCTTTCGCCCGAGATCGGCAACCCACGCCGCCGTGCGCGTGAAGCTCGCGTCGTGCACGAACGCGGTGCTCGGCGCAAAGCCTTCCGCCTGGCTGATGGCAAGCGAGACGATGTGCCGGAACGACGGTACGTCGAAATAACAGGTGTGCACCAGCTCCTTCCACGACAGATAGTTTGAGATCAGCCCGCCCTTGTCGGCTTCGCCCTCGGAGAAGGCGAGCGTGCTGATCGCGTTGCGGAACTTGGCGAGCGACTGCGACGCCATCGTGTTGCTGTGGTCGGTGATCGCATCGCTGACTTCCGCCGGCAGGAAGCAGGTCACGGGCTCGAGCCAGGACGGTGAATAGTCCGCTCCGACGACGATCTCCCCTTCCGTATCGTTGCCGAACGTCGATCGCTTCACCTCGGACAGCGTGATGGCGTTGAGGATTCGGCTGAGCAGCACGCTGAGATGGGAGGCGATCCACTGGATCACCGCAAGCGTGCCAAGCGCAATCAGCGCAAACACCAACGGCACGAGCACGATCGGAATCACGAGGCGCAGCACGCCACCGGCCACGCCACCGATCAGCTCCTCATCGACGACAGCCGCCGAGAGCTCGTCGGTCACCACGTGGAACAAGAGTTTACTGTTCAGCGCATAATCATACCCGCCACCGCAGAGCCGCCCACCTTCGCACGGCTTGCGGTCGCGCATCAGAAAGCGGCGCTTGAAGCGCTGCGCGCGCTCGGCGTCGGCGAACTGCGGGAAGGCCTGCTCGAGCTGCTTCCGCTTGGCTGTCAGCTCTTTGCGGATGTCGTCAGAACGCCGGCGCGCATCGTCGGCCGCCATCGGGTTGAGACCGTCGCGCTCGGCGCTGCGCCGTGTTTCGCGAAGGCGCTGATTAAGGCTCCGCAACTCCTCGCGGGCCTGGGTCACAGCGGTGTCGTCTGCCGCGAACTCCTGCACGCCGTACACCTTGTTCTGCAGGAAATCGGAGATCGTCAGCATGACGGTCGGCGAAGTGACGACGAACAAATACAGCAGCGGAAGCGCAATGATCGACGCCTTGGTCAGCATCGAAGCGGCAAAATCCTTCTCGAAGAAGTGGAGCTGCACCTTGGGCAGATAACGCAAGCCCTGCACGGCCTCGTCGTCCTTGTGCACGAGCGGCAGCCATTTGTCGGCGTAGTGCTGCTGCGCGCGGTCAACCGCTCCTCGCCCATACCCAACGAGCTCCCGCCCATCGAGATAGCGGAAGAACAGATAGGAGCACAGCATCGGGAGCGACATCATCGTGCCCGAGAACAATACAGCCGTCCAGAAGCGCTCGCTGCGGAAGTGGCGCACCCCGTCCCAAACTTCCGCCGCGACATAGAACAGAAACATCATGAACAGCATGAACGACGCAACGAAGATCACCTTGCGCGTCAACGTCAGCCGCGTGAACAGAAAGCGCTCCTTGCGCATGCCCACGAACGGCGTGCCGATCGTGAGCCAACGCTTGAGGTGTGTGAGCGGCCTCTTGTGCGCGACGCTCTCGATCAGCGCAGACGCGATCACCGACCCGCCGTGGCTGTGTCCGACGACCACATAGGGCTCACCCCGGGCATCGAGCCCGCGCAACGTGCGGAGCAGCGCCGAACCGGCCTCGCGCCGATCTATCTCGCTATTGAGCGCGCTCCAGGTGAAAGGCATCATCTCGACGGGACTGCCGTCGGCACCAGCGACGAGCGCTTTGAGGTCAGCCTCGAACTCGCTGCCGGGCTGCCACCACTGGGGCTCGCCTTCCGCGATGTTGAGAGCGTCCGCCGTTCCACCCGAATGCGCAAACGTGCCATGAACAGTGACGACGGTGGCCACGTAACCCTCCCCTACGCGACGAACATGATGAAACCTTCGGAACGCTCCGATAAGGTACAATGTAGACTGAAGCTAGGCAAAGCCCCGCCCCTACCCCTTTAGGGCGCGACCGCCTCGGCGCGGGCTCCAACCGTCTTCACCGCCAGCATCAGATTGGATTCGTTCGGCCGCCAACGGTAGCCGATGCCGAAATCCAACGGCTCGGCCTTCCGGAAGAGATCGCGCATGTCGGATTGATAGGTCTTGGGCGCAAAGATGCTGATCGGTTTCATATAGCGTCCGAAAACCGTGACCCGCCAGTCAGCCCCATTGAGAAAGCGCAACGGCACCCCGGAGTCATCCTGTACCAGCGCCGCGCTATGCTCGATCAGAAAATCGCGGACCGTCGAAAAGCCGTCCGAATGCATCAGATAGGAGGCACTTTTAACGAAACTATCGCCTTGCCCGAGCCCTTTGCAGAACGTGAGAAAGCCGCTGCTCTTAAGGCCCCAGTTGGAAAGGTCCGTATTGAAATAATAGAGCGTCTGATGGCGGCCACCCGCGGACGAGAACAGGATCTTCACGCCCGGGCTCGCCCCCTTTTCGATCGGACCGGCGAGCGGCATCACGGTCCCGTCCGCATTGAGCGAGACGAGCGTTGTCTCGTGCACGGTTTTCCCGCTGCGGGCCAGGAACGTATAGAGGATTGGCAGGGTACCCGTAAGCTGGCCACCCTTGAGATCCTCCTTCATCTTCTTGGTAATGAAGAAGCTGAACGAGAGCACGGAGTTCAGCGAGCTCTGCAGCCCTCTCAACTCGCTGCGAAGCGCCTTTGGCGGCAGCGTCGTGAGATCCGGAATCGCGCCCACCGGCTCGAGCCCCGAGAGGACATAGATCTCAGCCCCGTCGAAGAAAGCATCCGCATAGAGGAAATCCGGCCCGCTGAACATATAGAACACGACCGGCTTGCGCTGCGGCACGTGCATCGCCGACCAGGCCTTGATCTTGCTGAGCTGTCGATGATCGAGATCGGCCCACGCCTTATTGAAATACGTCGCGTGGGCCTGCCAGGCCGCGTCTTTCGTCAGCGGCTCGAGCGCGGAGCCGGCCGACGGCACGAGCCCCGCGAGCACGCGCGCGTTGTCGTTGGCGCTTGCCCTGTCCTGCGCCGCAACGACCTGAGGCAGCGCGAGCAAAAGCGCCGCGAAAAGAGCCACACGCCATGTCATGATCCGATGACCCCCTTGAAAGCACATTGAACATCAAGCCCCTCCTCGCAGAGGCACGCGTCGAGAAAGAACAAACAGAATGAGCCCGGAGGCCATCAGCGCAAGGCTCGCCAGCGATTGCCCCGGCCGCTCGACAAGCAGGTAGCCCATCATGAGCCCCGTCACGACGAGGAACACGAGCGGTGTCAACGGATACGCCCACACCTTGTAGCGGCGTGGTAAGTCCGGCCGGGTAATCCTGAGAACGATGACACCGACGACCGCCAGGAATGAGCAAAGTGTGAGGCTGAATTGGATGAAATCGAGCACCGCCTCGAAGCTCTGGGTCAGGAGTAGGAGCGTGACGACGGAGATTTGTAGGCCAAGCGCCGCGACCGGCACTCCGGTCCGCGAATGACGCGCGAAAATGCGCAACACCGGAAAGTCTTCGCCCATAGCCACCGTCACGCGCGGGCCGATCCACATCATGGCGCTGATCGCCGACACGAGGCCGATGCAGATTAACCCGGCAACGATGCGCCCGCCCGTGGCCCCGAAGATGTGCTCGCCTGCGATCTGCGCCACGTTTAGCTGGCCCACCATGGCCGAAATCGGTGTCGTGTAGAGGAACACCGCGTTGAGCACCACGTAGAGCACGACGACGATGATCGTCGCCACCGCCATTGCGACCGGCAGGCTCCGCTCAGGCTCACGCACCTCGCCCGCGATGTAGGTCGCCGCGTTCCACCCCGAGTAGGAGTACATGACGAACACCAGGCTCACTGCGAACGGCGCGCTGGCGATAAGCGCCAAGTCGCCCGGCTGCGGCAAGAACGAGATCGGCTGAGGCTCGGCCACGCTGAACCCCGCCACGACGAACGCCAGGATCAGCGCCACCTTGATGAGCGTCGAGATGTTCTGGAACGTCGTGCCAGGCTTTACGCCCGAGGCCAGCACCGCCGTCACGCCCCAGGCCACGGCGAGGCCGACTGCAACCGCCGGAGCGCCCGGCACGATGCCGGCGAAGTACTCGCCGAATGCCATCGCTGCCAGCGCCACTGGCGCCGCGAAGCCGACAGTGGCCGATACCCAGCCGGCCATGAAGCCCAGCGCCGGGTGATAGATGCGCGACAGGAAATTGTACTCCCCGCCCGAGCGGGGAAACGCGACCGCCAACTCGGCGTAGGAAAGCGCGCCGCCCAGCGCCGCCAAACCGCCGATGATCCAGAGCATCAAGATCGGAAACCCCGACGGAATCGATGCTACCTGAAAGCCCAGGCTCGTGAACACGCCGATGCCGATCATGTCGGCAACGGCGATGGCCATGGCGGTCGTCGTGGAAACGGTCCGCCTGTCCGGCACGGCCGAACCGGAACCCGGCGAGGCAGAGGAGGAAGACAACGCCATCAGGGAAAAACCAAGCCACCTAAAGGACGGGCCCACCCTAGGTGGGCAGACCAGCCGCAACAAGCCGAGCACGGAAATGCGCACAACGCGTGGCAGAATTGCACCTCCAACGTGCGGGCCGCGAGCTCCGGTGATCCAAGATCTCGACACGATTGCCGGCTAGAGCGGTCAGACGCCCAATAAAGCATCGCGAAACAATACCGGGGTAAGGTCGCGGGCTGGCGTAGTTTTGGATCGACAGCGTGCGTCAGCGGATGGCGATGACGGCTTCACCCTCCTGGCAAAGTGCCGCCGCCGGCTTGGCTGTTGCGGCGGGCTTGGCGCTTCCATTCGCGACGCCCGCATCCGCCGCCTCCAAAACGCCCGCCATGCGCGACGCGCAGACGTCGGCCGTGCGCGAAATGCAACCGCAAGCCGTGCCCAAGCCGCACGAGGTTCAGTCGCGCTCTGCACCGCTGGCAAAGGCCAGAACGACCCTCGTCCCGTTCCAGACCGCGCCCTTCCCCTACCGTGGGACCATTCCCACGTCCGGCAAACCGTTCCTCGACGTCGAACAGGACGGGCGGCGCGGCCATACGACCCCATTCGGCCGCCTCTACTGGGAAGACGAGACCTACAGCGACAATCGCGTGCTCCTGCACATCCCGAAAGGCTTCGACGTCCGCCGACCGTCGCTCTTGCTCGTCTTCTTCCACGGCCACGGCGCCACCCTCGAGCGCGACGTGCTGCGCCGCCAACGCGTTGTCGAGCAGATCTCGCGCTCCGGCGCCAACGTGGCGCTGATCGCACCCCAGTTCGCAGTCGATGCAGCCGACTCGAGCGCCGGTCAGTTTTGGCAGCCCGGCGCGTTCGGCCGCTTCATGGGCGAGGCCGCCGAGGAACTCGCCAGGTTGCATGGCGGACCGCGTGCGATTCGTGCCTTCGCCGCCGCGCCGGTGATCTTCGTTGCCTACAGCGGCGGCTATCTGGCAGCTGCGTCATCCGCCATGAAGGGCGGCATCAACAAGCGCCTCCGCGGCGTAGTTCTGCTCGATGCGCTCTATGGCGAGATCGGCAAGTTTGCTTCCTGGATCGAGAGTGATCGCTCGGCGTTCTTCGTCAGCGCCTACCTCGGCTCCACGCTACAGAAGAATGCCGAGCTAGCCGACATCCTCTCCGCGCGCGCCATCGACTACAAAACCGAGCTGGACCACCCCCTGCACCAGGGCGATATCGCGCTGCTCGCGGGCGGAGAGAACGTCACCCATCGCAGCTTCGTCACGGAGGCCTGGGTCGACAACCCGATCGAGGATCTCCTGCGCCGCCTTCCCGCGTACCGCCGCTAGCGACCAGTTGCCGGTCGGACACTCTGCCGTTCGCCGACGGTCAAAGTCCCTCCCAACAGGGATTACTTTAAGCGGCCTTTAACGGCTGTCCATTAATCGTACCACACGGTGTTCGCTGGATCGTTTGCATGGCGACGCACAAGCGGGGCGCAGACCTCGGTGCAAAGAGAGAACATTGCGATCCGGAACCCAGGGATAGGACCTTCGCCACAAGGAGAGACCACAGTGTTTGCCATGCGCCGCCCCGGCGATACCAAGACCGGCGATTCCAAGACCTCCGTCGACTCTCAAGCCACCATCCCGACCGGTACCACCTCGCAGGACCTTGTTGCGGCCATTGAGGAATTGATCCGCGACAGGCTGCACGCGAACGTCGTTGTCGACGGCCCGATCTCCGAAGCCCTGTCCCGGCTCGTCGCATTGGTGCAGACGGCCTACACCAACCAACTCAGGCTGGCCGGCGACCTCGGCAAGGAAGCCTGCGAAGCCGCCGTCAATATCGGCTGGCTGTCCCATGATTTCAGCGAGGTTGCACAGTCGACCGTATCGATATCGAGCGCCGTCGAGGAAATGGCAGCTTCCATTGCCGAGCTGTCGACCGTTTCCGCCCAGAGCGCGAACCAGACAGAGAATGCGCGCGATACCATGCGCAGCTGCATCAACGATGCCCGCGCCGCCGTCGATGCCATGAGCAATATCCAGAACCAGTCGAGCAAGATCGGCGATCAGGTCTCCGTGCTCCAGGCCGCCGTCGACCAGATCGGCGAGATGGCGACCTCGATCGACTCCATCGCCCGCCAGACCAACCTCCTCGCCCTCAACGCCACCATCGAGGCCGCCCGAGCAGGTGAGGCCGGCCGCGGCTTTGCCGTCGTCGCCGCCGAGGTGAAGACGCTGTCGGTCGAGACGGGCAAGGCCACACAAGAGATTCGCTCCCGCGTCGAGGCCCTCACCCGTGAAATGCGCGAGATCCGCGCGGCCGTGACCGACAGCCTCAAGTCGGTCTCGTCCGGTAGCTCGGTCGTGACCCAGGTCGGCACCATCATCGAAAGCATGGGCGACGAAGTAGCCGAAGTCGCCGAGCGCATCCGCAGTCTCTCGGACGTGCTCGAGCAGCAGCGTGCAGCCACATCCGAGATCACCCATAACGTCGTACGCATCTCGGAGAAAGCCACCAAGAGCAAGGACGAGGTGCAGAAGATCGGCAAGCGCCTCGAGGATTGCGAGGGCATCCTGCGCAAGGCCTTCGACAGCGCCGAGCTTCCGGTGCGCTGTCAGGCCCTCATGCGGGTCGGCGCCGAAGCCCTGTTCTGGAAGCGCCAGCTCGCACAGATCCTGCTCGGCGCAACGCCGGCGCCCGCGACAGCGCCGCAGCTTCCCCAGGCGGGGGTCATGGCCGAGGCCGAGGAGATATCACGCACGACCTCCGGCGCCTCCATGTTTGCAGCAGACCTCTCATCGGCGCTTTCCGCCGCCCAGACGCAAGCCGCGAAGATGGTCGACGAGGTTCGCAACCAGAACTGGGGCGCCGCGACGCCGGCTTACATCGCTTGCGACGAGGCCATCGCCAAGATCCACGAGGCCGTCGGCAAGCTGCTCGAGCGCGCTAATATCGCTGCGGCGGCGTAACGCAGGTTCATAGAGTTCTCCCAAACGATCAGGGCGGGTGCCACACGGCATCCGCCCTGATCGTTTGTGCGCATGCGCGAAGGCAAGCTCATGAAAGCACCCGGCAAGAGCCCTTACACGAGATCCTTGAGCCGATAGTAGAGCATCCCCAGTGCCAGCAATTGATTGCCGAGGAACTGCCCGACCGGTAGGCGGATGTGGCGAATCTTCTCGAACAGGTCGAGCTTCTCCATCGTGCCCGAGATGGCCTCCGCCACGATCTGCCCCGCGATGTGCGTGGTATTCACACCGTGCCCGCAGTAGCCCTGCATGTAATAGACGTTCGGCTCTCGCCTCCCGATGGCGGGAACGCGCGTCAGCACGATGTCGATCTTGCCGCCCCAGGCATAATCGAGCGTCACATCCGCGAGCTGCGGAAACACCTCGACCATGCGCGGCCGCAACGTCGCACGGATGTCGCGCGGATCGCGGTTCGAATAGTTGCAGCGCCCGCCGAACAAGAGCCGCTTGTCGGCCGAGAGCCGGAAGTAGTCGAGCACGACGTTGCTGTCGGCGACCGCAAGATCCTGCGGATTGATCTTGGAGACGATGCTCTCCGGAAGCGGCTCCGTCGCCACGATATAGCTGCCCGTCGGGAACAGGAGCCCGTGCAACGGTCCGGTCTGGAAAGACGGATCCATGATACCGGCCAGCACGATGGACGCCGCATCGACACGCCCGTTGGCCGTCACCGCGTAGGGCTTCGATCCTCCGACGACCTCCGTGACCGGGCTTTCCTCGAAGATCTCAACGCCAAGCGCCGCCGCGGCCCGCGCCTCTCCAAGGCAAAGGTTGAGCGGATGCAGATGCCCGCTGCGACGATCCACCATCGCGCCGTGATAAAGCTCGGAACCGATCACGCCCCGCATGTCGCCCGGCTCGACCAGCTCGAGCCCATCGCCATCGCCCGCCGCGCGCCGCTCCTCTACGTAGGCACGCATCGCCTCCATGTGGCGCGGCCGCGCCGCAACCTCCATCCAGCCCCGCTTCAGATCGCAACGGATCTGATGGCGTGAGACGCGATCCTCGATGATGTCGTTGCCGAGGTAGCGGATGTCGCTCAAAAGCTTGCGCCCCGCCTCGCCGAGCTGCTTCTCCACGCGGTGCTCGCCGCTGATGCCGGCGATCATCTGCCCGCCGTTGCGCCCCGACGCGCCCCATCCCACGCGCTGCGCTTCGAGCACGACCACCTTGTAGCCGCGCTCGGCCAGCGACAACGCCGTCGCGATGCCGGAGAAGCCGCCGCCGACGATGCAGACGTCCGCCGTGATCGTGCCTCGAAGCGCCGGATAGCGCGTATCGTCGTTGGCCGTGGCCGCGTAATAGGAATTGATGTGTGTCGCCGACATGCGCGTTTATCTAAGACGTGTGCGGCCCGGTTGCGAGCGGGAAAGCGCCGCATCGTGAACCCGGACCAGATGTAGCACTCTGGCTGACACGGAAGCGCCAGCCTCTGTTTTCCCCTGGCCCTGCTTTACCTCTCCCCGTCGGGGAGAGGTGGGCTTCCGAGCGGACGCAAGGAAGACGCGTGAGGGACTGCGGTGTCTCACAGTTAGCAACATCCGCCCCCTACTTGGCGCCCGCGTCCACGGCCGCAAGCTCACGCGCCTGCCGCTGACTCGCGCGCTTCGTCGTATAGGACGCCACCAGCACGCCGATCGTCACCAGCCCGATCATGATCGTCGACACGGCGTTGATCTCGGGCGTTACGCCCAAGCGAACCTGGCTGTAGATCTTCATCGGCAGCGTCGTGGCGCCGGGCCCCGTCGCGAAGCTCGCGATCACAAGGTCATCAAGCGATAGCGTGAAGGCCAACAGCCACGCCGAGATGACGGACGGCGCGATGATCGGCAGCGTCACCTGCAGAAACGTCTGCACCGGCGTGGCGCCGAGGTCCATGGCCGCTTCCTCCACCGACTTGTCGAAATCGTAGAGGCGCGCCTGTACGACCACGGCTGCAAAGCACATCGAGAAGGTCGCGTGGGCGATGACGACAGTCCAGAAACCACGATCGATGTTGATGGCCACGAATAGGAGCAACAGCGACAGACCCGTGATCACCTCCGGCATGACGAGCGGCGCGAAGATCATACCCGAGAATAGCGTGCGCCCGGGAAAGCGTCCCATGCGCACCAACACGATGGCCGCCAGCGTACCGAGCACCACCGCAAGCGTCGACGAAACGATCGCGACGCGCAACGTGACCCACGCTGCATTGAGGATGCTCTCATTCCGCAGCAGGCTTCCGTACCACTTCGTAGACCAGCCACCCCACACCGTCACCAGCTTCGACTCGTTGAAGCTGTAGATCACGAGCAGCAGGATCGGGATGTAGAGAAACGCGAACCCGAGTGCGATCGAGGTAGCGTTGAACCAGCTGAAGCGTCTCATCACCCGGCCTCCCGCAATTTTTGCTGACTGCGCTGGAACAGCACGATCGGAACGACGAGCACCAAGAGCAGCACCACCGCCACCGCCGACGACACCGGCCAGTCACGATTGTTGAAGAACTCGGTCCACAGCGTCTTGCCGATCATCAGCGTATCCGAGCCGCCGAGAAGATCCGGAATAACGAACTCGCCGGTAGCCGGGATGAATACGAGGAAGCAACCCGCCACCACGCCCGGTAGCGACAGCGGGAACGTCACCTGCCAGAACGACTTCCACGGCGGCGAGCCGAGATCGGCGGCCGCTTCGATCAGCGAGGGATTGATCTTCTCGAGGCTCGCATAGAGCGGCAGGATCATGAAGGGCAGATACGAATAAACGATGCCGATATAGACCGCCGTCGGTGTGTTCATGATCGTCAGCGGCTCGCTGATGACACCGATGTTCATCAGGAACATGTTGAGCAGCCCTTCCTTCTTCAGGATGCCGATCCAGGCATAGACGCGGATCAGGAACGAGGTCCAGAAGGGCAGGATCACGAGCATGACCAGCGTCGGCTGCCACTCCTTGGGCGCGCGCGCCATGCCGTAGGCAATCGGGTAAGCCACCAGCAGCGTGATGAACGTCGAGATCGCCGCGATCTTGAGCGCCGAGAAATACGCGTTCACGTACAGGGAGTCCTGCATGATGAAGACGTAGTTCTCAAGGTCGAGCTGGGACACGAAATCGACGATCCCGGCGAACCCCTGCGAGAGATCCAGCGTCGGCGTATAGGGCGGGATCGCCGTCGCAATGTCCGACAGCGAGATCTTGAAAACGATGAAGAACGGGACAAGGAAAAAAACCAGGAGCCACAGGTAGGGCACCGAGATCAAAAGCCAGCGGCGCATGTGAAATCTCCGAGCCTAGCGGGTGACGACGATCCCGGTCTCCGGTGGCCACTCGAGCCACACCTTGTCCTCCCAGCTGATGGGATGATCCACGAGGCGCGACGAGTTGGTGCGCAAGGCCTTCACCCGTTGGCCGTTCTCGAGTTCCACGTGGTAGTGCGAGATCGAGCCGAGATAGCCGACGTCGACAACCTTGCCCGGCACCGCGTTGCTGGCGTCCGATGGCTTCTCGAGAGAGATATGAATTTTCTCGGGCCTCAGCGTCAGCCAGACCGTTTGATCCCCGACGCATCCCTCCGGCGCGATGGCCTTGAAGCGAGCCAAGCCCGGCCCCCAATCCAGCTCCGCAAAGCCGCCGGACACGCTAACGACCTTGCCCTGCAGCAGGTTCACGTCACCGATGAAGTTCGCCACGTAGCGCGAGTTGGGCGCTTCGTAGATGTCTCCGGGCGTCGCAATTTGCACGAACTCGCCGTGATCCATGACCGCGATGCGCGAGGAGACGGTCATCGCCTCCTCCTGGTCATGCGTGACGATAATGAAGGTCGTGCCGGTGCGCTCCTGGATGCCCATGAGCTCGAACTGCGCCGTCTGCCTGAGGCGCTTGTCGAGCGCGCCGAGCGGTTCGTCGAGCAACACGATGCGCGGCTTCTTGGCGATCGCACGCGCCAGCGCCACGCGCTGCTGCTGACCGCCCGAGAGCTGATGCGGCTTGCGCTTGCCGAAGCCGGAGAGCTCCAGCATCGTCATCGCTTCCTCGACACGCGTCGCGATCTGATCCTTCGGCATGCCCTCCTGCTTCAGGCCGAAGCCGATGTTCTGCTCGACGGTCATGTGCGGAAACAACGCGTAGGACTGAAACATCATGTTGACCGGCCGCTCGTAGGGCGCAAGCTCCGTGATGTCCTCCCCGCCAACGAGAATGCGCCCGCTGGTCGGCTTCTCGAAGCCTGCCAGCATGCGCAGGAGCGTGGTCTTCCCGCAGCCCGACGGTCCGAGCAGCGCGAAGAACTCGCGCTCGTAGATGTCGAGCGTGCAATCCTTGACGGCGACGAAATCGCCGAACCTCTTGACGACGTTCTCGAAGCGCACGATCGGCCGTTTCGACGGATCTTTCCATGGCGCGAAACCGGACTGCGGCGCGGGCGTACGGCCTGTCGGTATCTGGCCGGTCCCGGTGACTGTGGCTAGCGACGAGGTCTGCACGGCGGCCCCACTCATGATGAAATTCCTCGCGTTTCGCGGCGAACTCGGGATCGCCGCCGCGGCCTGAACGAAAACCGCGCCCGGGAGCCTCCCGGGCGCGGCGTAGGTTTCTCTATTGGCCGGTCACCACCTTGGTCCAGATCCTGGTCACGGTCCGTTGCGTCTTGGCGTCATAGGGATCCTTGACGAAGAGCCGCTTGAGCGTCTCCTCGTCGGGGAAGATAGAGGCGTCGGACTTCACCTCCTCGTCGATGAACTCCAGCGAGGCGATATTGCCGTTCGCGTAATTCACATAGTTCGACGCCTTGGCGATCGCCTCCGGCTTCAGGATGTAGTTGAGGAACGCGTGTGCCTCCTCGATGTTCTTCGCGTCCGCCGGGATGGCCAATTGATCGAACCACATCTGCGCGCCTTCCTTCGGAATCTTGTAACCGATGGTGACGTTGTTCTTGGCCTCCTCCGCGCGATCGCGCGCCTGCAGGATGTCGCCCGAATAGCCAACAGCGATGCAGATGTCGCCATTGGCCAGAGCGTTGATGAATTCCGAGGAATGGAATTTCTGGATGTTGGGCCGAATAGACTCGAGCAGCGCGCCGGCTTTCTGCAGGTCACCCGCATCCTTGCTGTTGGGATCGAGGCCAAGATAGAGCAACGCCACAGGGATGATATCGTCCGGGGCATCCAGGAGATAGATGCCGCAGTCCTTGAACTTGGAGACGATCTCCGGCTTGAAGATCAGATCCCAGGAATCGACGGGCGCATCCGGCATGCGTTCCTGGATCTTGGCTTCGTTGTATCCTATGCCCGTCGTACCCCACATGTAGTTGATCGAGTACTCGTTGCCAGGATCGTAGAGCGCTGTGCGCTCGGCGATCAGCGGCCATACGTTTTTGAGGTTCGGAAGTTTCGACTTGTCGAGCTTCTGAAACACGCCGGCCGTGATCTGCCGCGAAAGGAAAGGCCCGGTCGGAACAACAAGATCGTAGCCGCTACCCCCCGCGAGGAGCTTCGTCTCGAGCAGCTCGTTGCTGTCGAACACGTCGTAGATCGGCTTGATGCCGGTCTCTTTCTCGAATTCTTTCAGCACCTCCTCGTCGATGTAGTCCGACCAGTTATAGATGCGAACCTCTTTCGCAGTCGCCGCCCCGGCAACGAACAACGACATCATGGCAACCGAGCCTGCAACGTAAGCACGGGCGCTGGAAATCTTGATCATGCGACTCTCTCCCACGGGAGCTATGAAATTCGAACGGTCCAAGACCCTGCAGCACCGATTTCCGCCGCCGGCCCGACGTGCCCATTGTGATCACATTATTCGCGCGCTACAAGTCTTTCGTTGAGGTTGGCGCACGAGATCGACACGGAGGCAGTCACGCTTTCGTGCAGAATTCGGAGTGATCGGATTTGTGCAATGCGCAACGATAAGGCAGGAGAGCGGACTTTGGCGGAGAGATCCGGGCGCAGCCGCCGTCGCGAACGAGACATCGAAAGCGTCACCCCCGCACGTCTCAGTCCCGCGCACCGCCCGACATCGGCCGACCGCAGTCAAATCGCTGTCACGACGCACGAAAGCGTCTATCGCGGACTTCGCGATCGCATCCTCTTCGGTGGCTTCCTGCCGGGCAGCGCCGTGACGCTGCGCGGCCTCGCCGAGGACCTGGGCGTGAGCCCGATGCCTATTCGTGAGGCAGTGCGCCGCCTCATTGCCGAGCGCGCCTTGAAGATGCAGGACAATCGCCGCGTCCTAGTACCGCCGATGACGAGCGAGGCCTTCGAACAGATTGTTTTTGCGCGAAAAGCACTCGAACCGGAACTCGCCGCCCGTGCCATGGATCACATCGGCCCCGCCGAGCTGCGCCGCATCATCACGCACGACAAGGCCGTCGATCGCGCCATGGCCGCAGGTGATGTGCACGGCTACATGGAGAACAACTTTCGCTTTCACTTTGCCATCTACAAACACGCCCACGCCGACACGCTGCTGGCCCTCGTCGAGAGCATCTGGCTGCAGTTCGGGCCCTTCATGCGCATGGCCTACAACCGCTGGGGCACCTCCGATCTCGAGGACCAGCATCAGGCCGCAATCGCCGCCCTCGAGCGGCGCGATCGCAAAGCGCTGCGCTCCGCCATCGCCGCCGACGTGAGCCAGGGCATGACGTTCATCGGAGAAATCGTATTGAAGCGCTCTCAGTAAGGATTTGAAAACCAAGGCAACCTTTTTAACCGGGAAATACCGGAAATGGGCGACCCTTGAGTTTTGGCGGCTTTTGTGATCACATTATCAGCAAACTTGAGCCGCCCCCGGAGACGCAATCGGGAACGTGATGCGCACCGGGCGGCGGCGTGCGCCGGGCTCGTCACAGGGCCAGCCGCACGAGACCTCAGCCTATTCGATCAAGGTGGATAATGTCAGCCGACACGGGAACGATGGCCAGTCTGACGGGGGAAACATTCGGCGACGGAACGGAGCCGGAGAAGCTGCGCGCCTGGCTGCAGCACCACCGCATCGAGGAGGTAGACTGCGCGGTCCCGGATATTGCCGGCGTTGCGCGCGGCAAAACCATGCCGGCAGAGAAGTTCGCCAAGCTCGATCCGGTGCACCTTCCGATCTCGATCTTCCACCAGACGATCACCGGCGACTACGTCGGCTTCGAGGAGGACGGCCAAGCGCTTTACGCCGAAAGCGATCTCCTTATGGTGCCGGATCTCAGCACCATCCGTCCCGCACCTTGGGCGTCGAGTCCGACGGCCCAGGTCATCCATGACGCCACCTGGCAGAACGGTGCGCCGGTCGAGATCGCGCCGCGCTCGGTGTTGAAGCGCGTGCTCGCCCTCTACGAAAAGGAGGGCTGGACCCCGGTCGTCGCCCCGGAGCTCGAGTTCTACCTGACCAAGACCAACCCCGATCCGGATTATCCGCTTGAGCCGCCGACGGGCCGCTCGGGCCGCGCTGGCGCCGGGCGTCAGGCTTACAGCCTCGGCGCCGTCGACGAGTACGACAAGATCGTCGACGACATCTACGAGTACGCCGAGCGCCAGTACCTGAAGATCGACACTATTATCCAGGAAGGCGGCGCCGCGCAGCTCGAGATCAACCTCTTGCACGGCGACCCCGTCGACCTCGCCGATCAGGTATTCCTGTTCAAGCGCACCATCCGCGAGGCGGCGTTCACGCACAACTGCTACGCGACGTTCATGGCCAAGCCCCTCGCCAACGAGCCGGGCAGCGCCATGCACATTCACCAGAGCGTCGTCGACGCGAAAACCGGGCGCAACATCTTCACCGACGAGACCGGTGGAGCGAGCAAGCTGTTCTATCAGTTCCTGGCCGGCCAGCAGCACTTCCTTCCGCCCGCGACCTGCCTCCTCGCGCCCTACGTCAACTCCTACCGCCGCCTCGTTCCCGGCGGCGCGGCGCCGATTAACGTCGAGTGGGGCCACGATAATCGCTCGGCCGGCCTGCGCGTGCCGTTCTCGTCCGCTTCCGCACGCCGCATCGAGAACCGTCTCGCCGGTTCGGACGCCAACCCGTATCTCGCCATCGCCGCGAGCCTCGCCTGCGGCTACCTTGGCATCAAGATGGGGCTCGAGCCGCGCGAAGCGGTGATCGGTAATGCCTACCGCAACGATCACCAGCTGCCACGCGGACTTCTCGAAGCGCTGACGGCCTTCGAGGATTCGCCCGAGCTGCACGAGATTCTCGGCAAGCGCTTCTGCCACGTCTATCTGTCGCTGAAGCGCAGCGAGTTCGAGGAGTTCATGCGCGTCATCAGCCCCTGGGAGCGCGAGCATCTCTTGCTCAGCGTCTGAACGCCCTGCTTACGTGCCAACAGGAAGACGAAACGTGACACCGATCGGCCAGCCCACGAAGACGCGCAAGACGGAGCTCCTGGAGCTTTGCGCGCGCATTGGATTTACGCCGCCGAACCCGGTCTGAGCCTGCGCGCAAGCGCGGCTAATGCGTCTCGCGTCGCGGCAGCCCCGCGCGAGGCAAGAACCGTTCCGAGCCCCCGCTCGCACTGGAGGATCTTCCATGTCGAATAAAAGAGTGAAGAACAGCACCGCCGAGTGGCGCGATCTCGATGCCCGGCATCACTTGCATCCCTTCACCCAGCACAACACGCTGCGTCCGGCTGGCGCGCGCGTGATCGTCAAGGCCGACGGCTCCTACATCTGGGATAGCGAGGGCCACCGCATCCTTGACGGCATGGCCGGGCTTTGGACGACGAACATCGGTTACGGCCGCGCCGAGCTGGCCGATGCCGCGCGCGACCAGATGCTGGAGCTGCCGTTCTACAATACCTTCTTCAAGACCACGCACCCGCCGGTCGTTGAGCTGTCGCAAAAGCTCGCCGAGCTCGCGCCGCCGCATATCAACCAGGTGTTCTACGGCTCCTCCGGCTCGGAATCGAACGACACCGCCATCCGCCTCATTCGTCACTACTGGACGCTCAAGGGCGAGCCCAACCGGCGCATCATCATCTCGCGCAAGAACGCCTACCACGGGTCGACGATCGCCGCGGGCTCCATGGGCGGCATGTCCCACGTGCACCAACACAGTTATCCCGTCTATGAGGGCTTCCGTCACGTCATGGACCCCTATTGGTACGGCGAAGGCAAGGACGGCGAGAGCCTGGAGGAGTTCGGACTGCGCGCCGCCAAGGCGCTGGAGGACGAGATCCTGGCCGTTGGCCCCGAGAACGTGGCAGCCTTCGCCGGCGAGCCCGTTCAAGGCGCCGGCGGCGTCAAGATCGCGCCCGATTCCTATTGGCCAGAGGTGCAGCGCATCATCGACAAGTACGGCATCCTGTTCCTCGCCGATGAGGTCATCACCGGTTTCGGCCGTCTCGGCACATGGTTCGGCTCCGAATACTATGGCATCAGGCCGAACCTGGTCACTTTCGCGAAGGCCGTAACCTCGGGCTACCTGCCGCTCTCAGGCGTGCTGATCGACGACACGATCGTCGAGGCGCTGATGGCTCATAACGACGACTTCAACCACGGCTACACGTTCTCGGGTCACCCCGTCGCCTGCGCCGTGGCGCTGAAGAACATCGAGATCATGGAGCGCGAGAAGCTGGTGCCGCGCGTCGCCGAGTACAGCGGCCCCGCCCTCGCCCGCCTGCTTGCCAAGTTCAAGGATCATCCCCTCGTCGGCGAGGTCCGCTCGGTCGGCATGATGGGCGCCATCGAACTCGTGGCGGATAAGCGCACGCACCGCCGCTTCGACAACCCTGGCCGCGTCGGTCTCATCTGCCGCGATCATTTCTTCCACGAAGGCTTCATCATGCGCGCCGTCTTCGACACCATGGTCTGCGCCCCGCCATTGATCTGGAGCGACGAGCAGTTCGCGGAAGCCGAGCGCGTCATCAAGAAGGCGCTCGACCAGACGCTCGCCGACGTCGCCGGAGAGATCGCAGCATGAGCCGGCCGGTCGTCATCATTCCGTGCGACACTAAGGTGATCGAAGGCATGACCTTCGACGCCGTGGGACGCAAGTACTCGGCGGCCGTGGCCGAGGTGGCGGAGTGTCAGCCGTTGCTGGCGCCGCTCGGCCCCAGCATGCTCGACATGGGCGCGCTGCTCGACATCGCCGACGGCATTCTGCTGTCCGGCGCCATCTCGAACGTGCATCCGAGCCATTACGGGCTCGATGAGCCGCCGCTCAACGAGACGGCCATCGACCACGAGCGCGACAGCCTCACGCTGCCGCTCGTGCGCGAGGCGCTGCACCGCAAGCTGCCGCTGTTCGCGATCTGTCGCGGCTTCCAGGAGCTGAACGTGGCGCTCGGCGGCACGCTGGATCAGGCGGTGCACGCCGTCGAGGGACGCAACGACCATCGCGAGCGCTCGGACATCCCGATCGACGAGCGGTTCGGCCCTGCACATCCGGTGAAGCTCTCCGGGACACTCAGGAATTGGGTCGGTCAGGACGAGATCATCGTCAACTCGCTGCACTGGCAGGGCATCCAGCGCCTTGCGCCTTCGCTCGCGGCGGAGGCGCACGCCAAGGACGGTCTTATCGAAGCGGTGCGCGGGCCCTCCGAACATCCATTTCTGCTCGGCGTGCAATGGCACCCGGAATGGCAAGCGAAAAACAACAAAGCCTCAGTCGAGATCTTCCGTCGTTTCGGCGACGCGGTTCGGAATCTGAGCTCCAACGGTCTCGCAGCATGACCAACACACCGATCACAGTCGACGAGACCAAGGAGTTCCTGGCCGACAACCCGACGGTCAGATGGATCGACGTATTCACGTTCGATCTCAACGGCATCGCGCGAGGCAAGCGCTACCGCCGCGACGACCTCCTGAGCCTCGCCAAGAGCGGGCTCATGATGCCGGCCTCGGCCTTCATCATCGACCCCCGCGGAAACTCCATCGGCGAGACCGGCCGTCTCTGGGAAACGGGTGACCCTGACGTTCCGGCGCACATCCTGTCCGGCACCCTGACACCTGTCCCCGTCAACGGCGCGACGCATGCGCAAGCCGTCATGAACCTCGAGACCGACGGCGAGATGGACGCGCGCGCCATCCTCGCCAATCAGGTCGCCCGCATGAAGAGGCAGGGCCTCACACCTGTCGCAGCCGTCGAGCTTGAGTTCTATGTCACGCTACCCGGCCCGCACGGCGCCTTCACGTTGGAGCCACCGGCCGGCCTGACCACCGACCCGGATGCAGCCGGCACTTATGAGTTCGCCGACCTCGATGCGCTGGCGCCGTTCATCGACGACATCTATCGCATCGCCGCCGCCCAGGGCCTGCCCGTCGACGCCGTGATCCAGGAGAGCGGCCCTGCGCAGTTCGAGATCAACCTCAAGCACCGCGACGACGCCGTGCGGGCGGCGCTCGACGGCCTGCTCTTGAAGCGCGCCGTCAAAGCTGCCGCGCGCGAGCACAAGCTGAACGCCACCTTCATGGCCAAGCCGCATCATGACTGGTGCGGCTCCGGCATGCACATTCACCTGAGCATGCTCGACAAAGCGGGCGCCAACGCCTTCGCCGGCAAGCCCATCTCGCCGCTATTCCGCCACGCCATCGGCGGCCTGTGCGCGACCATGTCGGATTTCATGGCCATCTGGGCACAGTACGCAAACTCCTACCGCCGCTACGTTCCCAAGTCCTACGTCGCGGCCGCGCCGCACTGGGGCTACAACAACCGGACCGTGGCTCTGCGCATTCCGCCCGGAAACGGCCCGGCAACGCGCATCGAGCACCGCGTTGCCGGAGCCGACGCCAATCCCTATCTCGTGATAGCAGCGATCCTCGCCGGCATAGCCCACGGCATCGAGGCCAAGGCCGATCCCGGCCCGCACGCCCAGGGCGACGCCGAGGAGATCGACGCGCCGGAGACGCTGCCGACGGCGTGGGTGAACGCGCTTGAAGTTTTCGAGCGTTCGGCGGTCGCCCGGGAGGCATTCGGCGCCGGCTTCCATGATGTGTTCACGCGCCTGAAGCAGACGGAGCGCGTGAACTTCGAGCGCATCGTCACCGCGCTGGACCATCTTTGGTACGCGCACGTTGCATGAGGCCCAGACATGACCTCGACAGAGTGCTTCCGGAAAAGTGGATCCGGTTTTCCGAACAGAAGCACGATCAAAATAAAAGCGAGGGTGTGAAAATCCACGCCACACGAGGTATGCAATGACAACGCAACACACCCTTGCACACTTTGAAAAAGTCGCCGGAAGCATCGCTCTTCCCGGCAAAGCCGTGATCGACGGCGAGACGCTCGCCGCGGTGAGCGGCGTCACGTTCGACAACGTCTCGCCGCGCGACGGCCGGGTGCTGAATCAGGTCGCGGCCTGCGCCGCCGCCGATATCGACATCGCCGTTGCCTCTGCCCGCGCCGCGTTTGACGATGGCCGCTGGCGCAAGCTCTCCTATCGCGACAAGAAGCGCCTCCTTTTCAAGCTCGCCGATCTCATGGAGCGCGAGACCGAGAACCTCGCCGTGCTCGAAAGCCTCGACGTCGGCAAGCCGATCTCGAACGCGCTATCGGGCGACGTCCCGCAGGCCATTCGCACCCTGCGCTACTACGCCGAGGCGCTCGACAAGATCTATGGTGAGGTCGCACCCGAAACGCAGGATCGCTTCTCGTTCGTCGTGCACGAGCCGCTCGGCGTCATCGGAGCCATCGTGCCGTGGAACTTCCCGCTGCACATGGCGATGTGGAAGGTGGCGCCCGCGCTGGCCATGGGCAATTCCGTCGTGCTGAAGCCCGCGGAACAAAGCCCGTTGACCGCGCTGCGGCTCGGCGAGCTTGCGCTCGAGGCCGGCCTGCCGCCCGGCGTTCTCAACGTGGTACCGGGCCTTGGCGGCGACGCCGGAAAGGCGCTGGCCTTGCACAACGACGTCGACATGATTGCCTTCACGGGCTCGGGCGCCGTCGGCCGGATGCTCATGAAGTATTCGGGCGAGAGCAACCTGAAGCGCGTCAGCCTGGAGCTCGGCGGCAAGTCCCCGCACATCATCTTTGCCGACTGCCCGGATCTCGACAAAGCCGCCGAGCACGCAGCTTGGGGCATCTTCTACAATCAGGGTGAGGTCTGCACGGCGGCCTCCCGGCTTCTCGTGCACGAGAGCATCGCCGACGCCTTCCTCGACAAGCTGCTGCGCGTCGCCGAGCCGATCGCAGCCGGCGATCCGCTCGAGCCCGCGACGGTATTCGGCGCCATGGTCTCGGCCGAGCAGATGCAGACCGCGCTGCGCTACATCGAGACCGCCAAGAAGGAAGGCGGCGTGCTGCGCCTCGGCGGAAATCGCACTCGCATGGAATCGGGCGGCTATTACGTCGAGCCGACCGTGTTCGACGACGTCGGGCCGCAAGCGACGCTGTCGCGCGAGGAGGTCTTCGGACCCGTCCTCGCCGTGACGCGCTTCACCGACACCGCCGACGCGTTGCGCATCGCCAACGATACGCCCTTCGGGCTGGCCGCCGGCCTCTGGACGCGCGACGTCAGCCTCGCCCATCGTGCCGCACGCGAGATCAAGGCCGGGCTCGTCTGGGTCAACGGCTGGGACAGCTGCGATATCACGATGCCGTTCGGCGGCTTCAAGCAGTCTGGCTTTGGCCGCGACCGCTCACTGCACGCCCTTCACAAGTATGCCGACCTGAAGTCGGTCTCCATCACGCTTCCCTGACGGAGAGAGCCATGAATGTTTCGCCTCCCCGCTATCCCAACGCCGCACTGATCGGCGGCGACTGGGTAACAAGCAAGGACACCTTCCCGGTCTTCGACCCCGCGACCGGCGCCGAGATCACACGCGTGCCGAACCTCGGCGCCGCTGAAACCAAACGCGCTATCGACGCCGCCGAAGCCGCGCTCCCCGCGTGGTCGGCCAAGACCGCGAAAGAGCGCTCGCAGATCATGAAGCGGTGGTTCGACCTCATCACCACCGAAGCCGAGCAACTGGCCCAGCTCATGACCGCCGAGCAGGGCAAACCGCTCACGGAATCGCGCGGCGAGGTCGCCTATGGCGCGTCCTTCATCGAGTGGTTCGCCGAGGAAGGAAAGCGCGCCTACGGGCGCACGATCCCCACCACGACTGCCGGCAAACGCTATCTGACTATCAAGCAGCCGGTCGGCGTCGTGGCTGCCATCGCGCCGTGGAACTTCCCGATCGCCATGATCACGCGCAAGGCGGCACCCGCCCTCGCAGCCGGTTGCACGGTCGTCATCAAGCCGGCCGAGGACACGCCGCTCTGCGCCCTCGCGCTGGCAAAGCTCGCGCTCGACGCGGGCATCCCTCCGGGCGTGTTCAACGTCGTGACCACCAACGATGCGGCCCCCGTCGGCAAGGTGCTGTGCGAGGACCCTCGCGTGCGCAAGCTGTCGTTCACGGGTTCGACAGAGGTCGGCAAGATCCTCTATCGCCAGTGCGCCGACACGGTGAAGAAGCTGACGCTCGAACTTGGCGGCAACGCACCGTTGCTCGTGTTCGACGACGCGGACCTCGCCCAGGCCGTGGCCGGCGCTATGGCCTCGAAGTATCGCAACGCCGGGCAAACGTGCGTTTGCGCCAACCGCATCTTCGTGCAGGCTGGTATTTATGATCGCTTTGCCGAGGCCCTCGCGGCCGAAGTAGAGAAGCTCAAGGTAGGCCCCGGCACGGCGCTAGGCGTTACCGTTGGCCCGCTGATCAACGCCGACGCGATCAAAAAGGTCGAAAGCCTCGTCGGTGACGCCATCGGCAAGGGTGCTAAGGTCGTGACCGGGGGCGCACCCGCCGATGCAGGCCCCCTCTTCTACCAGCCGTCCGTTCTCACCAACGTGACGCCCGACATGACCATCGTGCACGAGGAGATCTTCGGCCCCGTCGCAGCACTGATCCGCTTCGAGACGGAAGCCGAAGCGATCAAGCTCGCCAACGACACGCCGTTCGGCCTCGCCGCCTACCTCTTCAGTCGCGACATCGGCCGCGCCTGGCGCGTGGCGGAAGCGCTGGAGGCAGGCATGGTCGGCGTCAACGAGGGCATCTTCTCGAATGAAACCGTTCCGTTCGGTGGCGTGAAGGAGAGCGGCCTCGGCCGCGAAGGCGCCGCCGAAGGGCTCGACGAGTACCTCGAAACCAAGTTCATCTGCCTCGGCGGAATCTGAAACCTGCCAACGCTCTCGCGCAACGAAAGTCGAACCGATGACCACCAACGCCGAGCTCCAAGCCCGCCGCACGGCCGCCGTCCCGCGCGGCATCGGCCACGCGACGCAGATCTATGCCAAGCGCGCCAAGAACGCCGAGATCTGGGATGAGGAAGGCAAGCGCTACGTTGATTTCGCCGCCGGCATCGCAGTCGTCAACACGGGACACCAGCACCCGCGCATCGTCGAGGCAGTTAAAAAGCAGCTCGAGGACTTCAGCCACGTCTGCTTCCAGGTGACGCCGCACGAGAATTACGTCGCGCTCGCCGAGCGCCTGAATGGGCTCGCGCCTGTCGCCGGCCCGGCGAAGACCATGCTCGCCTCAACCGGCGCCGAAGCGGTGGAGAACGCCGTCAAGGTCGCGCGCTGCTTCACGGGCCGCCCCGGCATCATCTCGTTCTCCGGCGGCTTCCACGGCCGCACGCACATGGGCATGGCGCTGACCGGCAAGGCGGTGCCGTATAAGAAGGGCTTCGGGCCGTTTCCGGCCGATATTTACAACGTCGCCTTCCCGAACCTCTACCACGGCACCTCGACCGCCGAGAGCCTGAAGGCGCTGAAGGCACTCTTCAAGTATCAGGCCGATCCATCGACCATAGCGGGCATCATCATCGAGCCGGTGCAGGGCGAAGGCGGCTTCAACATCGCGCCGACCGAGTTCTTGATCGCGCTACGCGCACTCTGCGACGAGCACGGCATCGTGCTGATCGCCGACGAGATCCAGACTGGCTTCGCCCGCACCGGAAAGCTGTTCGCGCTCGAGCATTCCGGCGTCAAGGCCGACGTCGTGACGCTCGCCAAGGGCCTGGCCGGAGGCTTCCCGCTTTCGGCTATCGTCGGACGCGCCGACATCATGGACGCCTCAGGCCCAGGCGGCCTCGGCGGCACCTACGCCGGGAACCCCATCGCCTGCGCCGCCGCCCACACCGTGCTCGACATTATCGAGGACGAGAACCTCACCGCGCGCGCCAATACAATCGGCGAGATCATCCTCGGCCGCTGCCGCGAGCTGGCCGCGCGCTCGAACTTGAATTGCATCGGCGACGTGCGCGGCCTTGGCGCCATGTGCGCCGCGGAATTCGTGAAGGACAGAACCAACGGCGAGCCATCGCCGGAGCTCACCGGCGAGGTCTTGAAAGCCGCGAACGCGCGCGGCCTGATTCTTCTCTCGTGCGGCACCTACGGCAACGTCATCCGCTTCCTGCCGCCTTTGACCGCCAGCGACGAGATCGTCAAGGAAGGCATGGACATCTTCGAAGCCAGCCTGACCGAGGCCGTCGGCCGTCTCCAGTAACCAATCGCCGTTTCGAAAGAGCATCTCGCCATGACCGTTCAGCTCAAGACCAACGACCTGGAAGCCTTCTTCATGCCGTTCTCCGCGAACCGGCAGTTCAAGAAGGCGCCGCGGCTTCTCGCCTCGGCGAAGGACGTGCACTACTTCACGCAAGACGGCCGCAAGGTGCTGGATGGAACCTCGGGGCTCTGGTGCGTGAATGCGGGCCACTGTCGCCCGAGGATCGTCGAGGCCATCCAGAAGCAGGCCGCCGAGCTGGACTTCGCCGGCACCTTCCAGATGGGGCACCCGAAGGCGTTCGAGGCGGCGTCTCGCCTCGTCAACATCGCGCCCAAGGGTTTCGACCACGTGTTCTTCACCAACTCCGGATCGGAGTCGGTCGAGACCGCGCTCAAGATCGCCATCGCCTACCATCGTGCCAGGGGCAACGCATCGAAGGTGCGCCTGATCGGCCGCGAGCGCGGCTACCATGGCGTCAACTTCGGCGGCACGTCTGTGGGCGGTATCTCGCCCAACCGCAAGATGTTCGGCACGCTGCTGGCCGGCGTCGATCACATCCGCCACACCCATGATCTCGCGAAGAACGCCTTCTCAAAGGGCGAGCCCGAGCACGGCGCCGAGCTGGCTGACGACCTCGAACGCCTCGTCGCGCTGCATGACGCCTCAACCATCGCCGCAGTCATCGTCGAGCCTGTCGCCTGCTCGACCGGCGTGCTGATCCCGCCGAAAGGCTACCTGAAGCGGCTCGCGGCCATCGCCGCCAAGCACGATATCCTGCTGATCTTCGACGAGGTCATCACCGGCTTCGGCCGCCTCGGCACGCCGTTCGCCGCCGATTACTTCGACGTCTCGCCCGACCTCATCACGACGGCAAAGGGCGTCACCAACGGCACCATCCCCATGGGCGCCGTCTTCCTGAAGAGCCACGTCTACGAGGCTTTCACGAACGGCCCCGAGAACGCCATCGATTTCTTCCACGGCTACACGTACTCCGGCCACCCGATGGCCGCAGCCGCAGCGCTCGGCACGCTCGACACCTATCATGAGGAGGGCCTGCTCACCCGCGCCTCCAAGCTCGCGGCGTACTGGGAAGAGCGCGTCCACACGCTGCGGGAGTTGCCACACGTCATTGACGTGCGCAACATCGGCCTCATCGGCGCCATCGAGTTCGCACCGAAGCCGGATGCCCCCGCGGAGCGCGCTTACAATCACTTCGTCAAATGCTTCGAGAAGGGCCTCCTCGTGCGCCAGACGGGCGACATCATCGCGCTCTCGCCGCCCCTCATCATCACCGAGAGCCAGATCGACCAGCTCTTCGACACCTTCACGGCCGTCCTCAAGGACGGCGATTGACAAGGCACACCATGCGCACCATCGAGAACGCTTACGGCGGCCGCAAGATCGCCTCCGCTTCGGACCGCACGTCCAATGTCTACAATCCCGCCACCGGCGAGGTGACGGCCAGGCTGCCGCTCTCGACAGTGGACGAGATCAACGACGCCGTCGCCGCCGCGAAGAAAGCAGCCACGTCGTGGGGATCGACGCCGCCGATGAAGCGCGTCGCGCCGATGTTCCGTTTCAAGGAGCTTCTGCACAAGAACGCCGACGAGATCGCACGCGCCATCTCCTCCGAGCACGGCAAGACTCACCCCGACGCGTTGGGTGAGTTGCAGCGCGGAATCGAGGTCGTCGATTTCGCCTGCGGCATCCCTCACCTCTTGAAGGGTGAGTACAGCCGCAACATCGGCCCTGAGATCGACTGTTGGTCCGACCGCCAGCCCCTCGGCGTCGTGGCTGGCATCACGCCATTCAACTTCCCCGCCATGGTGCCGATGTGGATGTTCCCCGTCGCGGTCGCCTGCGGAAACACGTTCGTCCTGAAGCCGTCCGAGCGCGATCCCTCGGCGCCAATGCTGATCTGGGAGCTGTTCCAGGAAGCCGGATTCCCGGACGGCGTGCTCAACGTCGTGCACGGTGACAAGACGGCCGTCGACACGCTCCTCGACCATCCCGACGTGAAAGCCGTGAGCTTCGTCGGCTCGACGCCGATCGCCGAGTACGTCTACACGCGCGGCGCCGCTGCCGGAAAACGCGTACAGGCCCTTGGCGGCGCCAAGAACCACATGATCGTCATGCCCGACGCGGACATGGACAAGGCCGTCGACGCGTTGATGGGCGCCGGCTACGGCTCAGCCGGCGAACGCTGCATGGCGATCTCGGTCGCCGTGCCCGTCGGCAAGCGGACGGCCGACCAGCTCGTGGAGGCGCTAGCCCCGCGCGTGCGCGCGCTGAAGGTCGCGCCCGCCACCGATTCCGAGTCCGAGATGGGCCCGGTGGTTACCGCCGAGGCCAAGCGAAAGATCACGGGGCTTATCGATACAGGCGTCGCCGAAGGCGCCAAGCTGGTGGTTGACGGCCGAAACCTCGTGTTGCAGGGCTACGAGAACGGCTACTTCCTCGGCGGCACGCTGTTCGACCACGTCACGCCTGACATGACCATCTACAAGCAGGAGATCTTCGGCCCCGTCCTCTCCGTTGTGCGCACCGAAAGCTATGACGAAGCGGCCGACCTCGTGAACAGCCACGAATACGGCAACGGCACCGCCATCTTCACCCGCGACGGCGACACCGCCCGTGCCTTCGCCGACAAGATCGAGGTCGGCATGGTCGGCATCAACGTGCCGATCCCGGTTCCGGTCGCCTATCACTCGTTCGGCGGCTGGAAGCGCTCGCTGTTCGGCGATCACGCCATCTATGGCCCCGAGGGCGTGCGCTTCTATACGCGCATCAAGACCGTGACCGCCCGTTGGCCGACAGGCATCCGCGCCGGCGCCGAGTTCAACTTCACGGGTCGCAACTGAGGCAAGGCGAACCCGTCATTCACGCGAAAGATAGACCTGAACGGCCCAGATCTCATCGGACGTGAACTGGATCTGCGGCATCCCGAGATGTCGCGAGCCTATTCCTTCGGCTAACTCGAACACGAGCCGTTCCGGCGGATACGACCGTAACGTCTCCCACAGGTTGGGTGCGGTCTTGACCCGGCTCGATGCATCCGCGGTGACCGCGTGGCACCGGCCACAACGCCGCTCGAGCAAGGCCTCTCCGACGTCCTCGGCGGCCCGAGCTTCGCCCGCGCACACGAGCAGCGCTGCTGCAATGCCCTGCCAGTATATCCGCAAAAACGGCCCTCCTGAATTCGGCGACGAGATCGTATTGCAACTTGATGCTCTATGTCCGCTGGCAGCAGGTCTCTGATCCCGATCAAACCAAGCTGTCCCCGAGTGGTGTTATTTTTCAATTTCCAACACCAGGAGCCTTCATGCCTCAAAAAGGGTTTTCTCTCGCGGCGATTTGCGCCCTCACTATATCGGCGCTCCCGCTTCCGTCGGCCGCGCAACGCCCGCCCCAGGCCAAGGGCGATCCGCGGGAGGCTGTCGCGCTCTCCCCGGCCCAAGCCGAGGAGCTGCTGTCCGGCATGCGGACGTATCTTGAGACAATTCAAGGTATCGTCGCTGTGATGGCAGAGAACGACGTCAGCCGCGTACCCGAGATCGCCGCGAGATCGGGTGCTAAGCTCCTTCAGGACGCGGACCCGGCAACGGGCCTCAAGGTGCCGATCGGCTTCAGCATGATCAGCTTCGACACACACGACAAGTTCGACAGGCTCGCCGAGAAGGCACGGCGCGGAACCTCACGCGCCGAGGTGCTCAACAGTTTGCGGGACATCCTCGGAAACTGCATCAGCTGCCATGCAACGTACCGCTTGGCCCCATAGTGTCCCGTCACCAAGCAAAAGGAACCAAGGGAGATCCGCTCATGATCAATCGCAGGATGCACTACATCCTCAAGGATCAGAACCCGCTCCTCATGCATGCGGGAGAGAACGTCCAGAGCGCGTGCAAAGCCATGCGGGAGCGGCACGTCGGCTCCGTCCTCGTCGTGGACGATCACGAACACTTGCTCGGCATCTTCACAGGCCGGGACGCGGTTAAAGTGCTGGCTCAGGGAGGCGGCGCAGCGAAGGTCACACTTGAGCAGGCGATGACCCCGCATCCCGTAACGATCACACCGGAGCACAGGGCCATTGATGCGCTGCGGGCCATGAGCGACGGTGGTTTTCGCCACGTTCCCGTCGTGGATCGCGACCGTATTTGGGGCGTCGTATCGCGGGCCGATTTCAAGGGCGTGGAAATAGATCGCCTGGACGAGGAAGAAGACTTGGCGGAACGTATCCGCTGAGCCGAACTTGCGTGGTTCCATATATCGAGCGAGGCCCAGAGGCTTGGAACATCGGCGGGAATAGTCGGTGGCGTTTGGTGCCCGATCAGATGACACTCCGCGCACACGCTCTTTGCCAGCGCGTGGCCCTTGTCGGGGTCGGGGTGACCGGCCCTGCCAGACTGGGATCCCAGCAGCAGACCGATGGCAGTGGCTGCGGCGCGTCGCGCCAGACCATGCCGTCCGTCGCCTTGTCGCGAGAGGAGATCCGCAATGTCGTCGCCTGCATCATGACGCTGAGAGCTGAGAACGGGGAGACGCGGTAAACGTCCGAGAGGCGCCCACTTGAAATCGCGATTTCTCGTCGACTTCCTTCGACTTGGACATGGATGACATCTTCCATCCATTCGCCATGCGTTGCCCTGGCTCGTTGCATCGCTAGAATAGCCAAGGCCACCGCCGCTGCTGCCACGCGAGCATCCCCAGTCGGCCGTCGGCGCACTAGGGAGGATGACCATAATGACACCTTGGGAAATCCGCACCACCGAGTTTGTGAACTGCAACTGCGCCTATGGCTGCCCCTGCCAATTCAATGCCCTGCCCACGCACGGCAACTGCCAGGCCGTCGCCTGCAACGAGATTACCGAAGGCCGTTTTGGGGACGTGAACCTGACTGGCTTGCGTTTCGGCGGCATTTTTGCCTGGCCGGGCGCGATCCACGAGGGCAATGGCAAGGCGCAGCCGTTCGTCGACGAGCGCGCAAGCGAGGCACAACGCGACGCCATCCTGAGAATCATCTCTGGCCAGGATACTGATCCGATGGCCACGGTGTTTGCCGTTTTCGCTGCGACCGTCTCGGAGGTCTTCGATCCCGTCTTCGCACCGATCGAGTTCGACGTCGACGTCGATGCCCGCCGTGGGCGCTTTGTCGTTCCCGGCCTCATCGAATGCCATGGCGAGCCCATCCGCAACCCGGTCACCGGCGCCGAGCACCGCGCGCGAATCGACATCCCGGACGGCTTCGAGTACGAGATCGCCGAGATCGGCAGCGGCTCCAGTAAGACCCGTGGCAAGATCGAGCTCACGCTCGAGAACACCTATGGCCAGTTCGCCCGCCTGCATCTGAACAATCACGGTGTCATCAAGCACCGCGCGGCGTGAGCGGCGGACGCATGCCAACGGAGACGACCCGCGTCGAGGCAGTCCTCAAGAGCGAACGGCTCATCATTGCGGTCGGCCTTGCGCTGCTTACGGCGCTCTCCTGGTGGTGGGTGCTGAGCGGATCCGGCACCGGCATGAGCGTTCTTGCCATGACGACATGGACCTTCCCGCCGCCAGCGAGCACCGGAATGGCACCGGAGTGGACTGCCGGATACGCAGTCGTCATGTTCTTCATGTGGTGGATCATGATGATTGCGATGATGACGCCGAGCGCCGCGCCGACCATTCTGCTCTATGCTCATGTCCACCGCTACGAGCGCAAGCTCGGCAGGATCGCCGGCGCAACAACACCGACGTTCGCCTTTGCCCTGGGCTACCTGCTGGCCTGGATGAGCTTCAGCGCATTGGCCACCGGTCTGCAGTGGGGGCTTGAGCGCGCCGGGCTGATGCACACCATGCTGATGTGGAGCACCAGCTCTCTGCTCTCCGGCGTGCTTCTCCTCGCGGCGGGAACATATCAGCTAACGCCGCTCAAGCACGTTTGTCTCGATCACTGCCGCGCGCCCGCCCAGTTCCTCGCCGCAAACTTCAGACCAGGCGCCTTGGGCGCGCTGCGCATGGGCGCGAAGCACGGCGCCTACTGCCTCGGCTGCTGCTGGCTATTGATGGCGCTGCTTTTTGCTGGCGGGATCATGAACCTCGTCTGGATCGCGGGGCTCGCAATCCTTGTCCTCGCCGAGAAGATCCTGCCGCACGGACCGTGGATAGCTCGCATATCTGGCGTCGCAATGATTGCCGGCGGGCTTTGGCTGCTGCTGGGACCCCGGTATTTCGCATGACGTCGTCAGGTCCTGTCCTGGACCGAGCACACCGCGGCGCGCCGGAAATTTAACGAAAAGGCCGGCATGGTGCGTGGTTCCATGCCGGCCCAGTTGCTCGCAAACCTAGAACTTCGGAGGAAGCGCTAGGACCATGATCGCTTCGGGCCGTGCGAGCCCGAAGTAGGCATCGTCGGTCCTCTAGGGGAGCGAGAACACGGTCAGAGAGCCGCCGAGCGTCGTGTACTGCTTGAGGCTCGCATAGCCGCCGACGGCACCAAGGCCCTCGGTCGGATTGTCGAGGCCCGCTGCGAGGCCGATGCCGGCCCAGCCGCCGACGCCCGAGTAGACGCCGACGTACTGCTTGTCCTTGTGCGTGTAGGTGAAGGCGTTGCCGATGATGCCGGACGGGGTCTTGAAGCGGAACAGCTCAGAGCCATCCTTGAGATCGAGCGCTTTGAAGTAACCTTCGAGCGTGCCGTAGAAAACCACGCCGCCCGCCGTCACGAGCGCACCCGACCACACCGAGAACTGCTCCTTCTTCGACCACACGATCTTGCCGTTGACGTGATCCCAGGCAATGAAGTTGCCGAGGTGATCGGAGCCCTCCGGCGGGAACATCGACACCGTCGAGCCCACGTAGGGCTGGCCAGGCGCGTATGTCACCTTGAACGGCTCGTAGTCCATGGCGACGTGGTTGGTCGGCACGTAGAACAGCTTGGTCAGCGGCGAGTAGGCTGCCGGCTGCTGATCCTTGGTGCCGAGCGCAGCCGGAACGATGCCGCGCGTATTGACGTCAGGACCGTTGAGGAAGGTCGAGTACTTCGGATCCACCTTCGGACGGCCGTACGTCGCGCTCTTCGGGTCGAGGTCAACCTCCGTCGCCCAGTTGACGGCCGGATCGAACTTTTCGGCGACCAGCGGAATGCCCGTCTCGCGGTCGATGGTGTAGCCGAAGCCGTTGCGATCGAGGCGCACCAGCACGTCATGCGTCTTGCCCTTGATCTCGACGTCGTCGACCAGAATCGACTCGTTGACCGCGTCGTAGTCCCACTCGTCGAACGGCGTCAGCTGATACGCCCACTTGGCAACGCCCGTGTCGACATCACGCGCGATGATCGCGAGCGACCACTTCTGGTCGATCGGCTTGCCGTCGGGTCCTGCGCGCTGCGCCGGGTTCCAGGTCGAGGGGTTGCCCGTACCGTAGTAGATGAGGTTGCGCTTGGGGTCGAACGAGTACCAGCCCCAAGTGGTACCGCCACCGATCTTCCACTGATCGCTGGTCCAGGTCTTGACCGAGCTGTCCTTGCCGACCGGCTTGCCGAGCGACGTGGTTTTCTCGGGATCGAACAGGATCTGATCGTCCGGGCCGACCGAGTAGGCTTTCCAAACGCGGCTGCCGTCCTTGAGGCTGTAGGCCGTGAGGTGGCCCTGCACGCCGTACTCGCCGCCGGAGATGCCGACGATCACCTTATCCTTCGCGACAACCGGAGCGCTCGTGCCCGTCTCGCCGCGCTTCGGATCGCCATTGGTCACCTTCCAGACCTCTTTGCCGGTCTTCGAATCGAGTGCGACCAGCGTCGTGTCGGCCTGATAGAGGAAGATCTTGCCGTCGCCGTAGGCAACGCCGCGATTGACCGTATCGCAGCACATCACGCCGATGACCGACGGATCCTGCTTCGGCTCATACGACCAGATGATTTTGTTCTCGTCGGCGAGGTTGAGCGCGTAGACTGTGTTCGGGAACGGCGTGTGGATGTAGATCGTATCCCCGATCACGATCGGCGAGCCCTCGTGGCCACGCAGGACTCCAGTCGAGAAGGTCCAGGCGACCTTCAGGTCCTTGACGTTTGATACATTGATCTGATCGAGTTTCGAGAAGCGCGTATGGGCATAATCGCCATTCTGCTGCGCCCAGTTGTTGGGGTCTTCCGAAAGCTTCTTGACCTCGTCATTGGCAAAAGCAGGAAGCGAAAACGCCATTGCTCCAGCAAGAGCAATTGCAAAAGTCCTCTGTTGCATAATTCCTCCGTGCCCACCCGATGGCATGTCCAGCACATGTCTCTGGGATATCAAGGGAAACGCGAGGAGATTAATTCCGCACCGATGGGAAGTCGCATTGCAATAGCACGTAGGGCTTATGACAAATTGACCCATGACAAATGCCATCAGCAGTCAAATTATATCGGAAATAGATGGACAGTTTGTGCACCAATGTTATTCGCTTGTAAGAAAACAACAATGTTCGATAACGGATTTTCAATTGCGCAGACCGCAGATTAAGTTCCTGAAAAATAAAACGACGACGGAGCACCGAAATATGCGCAGTCTGCTGGCCACCACGCTTGCCCTGATGTTTCTCGGAGCAGCATCCACCGCGCACGCGCAAACCTGCGGCGAAGGCGCGGGCGGGTTCGGACGGTGGCTCGAGAGCTTCAAGAAGCGCGCAACCGCAGAGGGCGTATCTCGGCGCGCCATCGCGTCTGCGCTGAGTGGCGTCACCTATGACCCGCGCATCATCCGCCTGGATCGCAATCAGCGGTCGTTCAAACTTTCATTCGAACAGTTCTACGCGCGCCGCGTCGGCACGGCGCTGATCAGCCGCGCCCGTGCGCGCCTCAAGACACACCGCGCGACGTTCGATCGCGTCGAGCGCCAGTTCGGCGTACCGCGCGAGATCGTGGTTTCCATCTGGGGTCTGGAAACGAACTTCGGAGCCGACACCAGCGGCAAGTATTCGATCATCCGCTCGCTGGCGACACTGGCCTACGACTGCCGCCGCTCCGGCTTTTTCACCGGCCAGCTCATCGACGCCGTGCGCATCGTGGACCAAGGCCACATGTCGCCGGCCGAGATGCGCGGCGGCTGGGCCGGCGAGATCGGTCAGACGCAGTTCCTACCGACACCCTATGTCCGCTACGCCGTCGATTTCGACGGCGACGGGCGCAAGGATCTGATCCGCAGCGTGCCCGACATTCTCGCCTCCACCGCCAACTTCCTCAAAGGCCACGGCTGGCAGCCTGGGCAGCCATGGGGACCCGGCACCCACAATTACAATGTGATCCGCGATTGGAACCGTGCCCAGGTCTATCAGCGCACGATCGCCATCATGGCGTCGAAACTCGCCGGCCATTGAGCTGACAGAGGATCACCGGGCAACGATCGTTCCGCGTCTTGCAGACGTTGCCCCTACGCCGCGGCAACGGGCTGTGCTTTGCCGTCGCCGAGCCGGTCGAACCCGAGCGAGGCAGCTACGGCGGAATGCATGATCCGCCCGTCGCGCACGTTAAGCCCCGCCGCGAGATGCGGATCGCGATCGAACGCCGCGAGCCCCTTGTCGGCGAGCTTGAGAACGAATGGCAGCGTCGCATTGTTGAGCGCCTGCGCGCTCGTCACCGGCACCGCACCCGGCATGTTCGCGACGCAGTAGTGGATGATGCCCTCCACCTCGAAGGTGGGGTTGGCGTGCGTCGTCGGCCGCGAGGTCTCGAAACAGCCGCCCTGATCGATCGACACGTCGACCAGCACCGCGCCCCGCTTCATCGACGCGAGCATCTCGCGGCGAACGAGCTTCGGCGCGCTCGCTCCCGCCACCAACACCGCACCGATCACCACGTCGGCCTCGAGCACCGCCTCCTCGACCGCGTGCAGCGTCGAGGCTTGCGTCGCCACGCGACCCTGGAACAGCTCGTCGAGCTGCCGCAGCCGCGGTAGCGACTTGTCGATCACCGTCACGTCAGCGCCGAGCCCCGCTGCCATGCGCGCCGCGTGCGTCCCCACCACGCCACCGCCGAGCACCACCACCTTGGCCGGCCGCACGCCCGGCACGCCGCCCATCAGCACGCCACGCCCGCCCGTCGGCCGGCGTAACCCAATGGCCGCGGCTTCGATCGAGAGCCGCCCCGCGACCTCGCTCATCGGCGCCAGCAGCGGCAAGCCACCGGCGGGGTCCGTCACCGTCTCGTAGGCGATCGCGGCAGCGCCCGAGCGCAGAAGCCCGCGCGCCTGCTGCGGGTCAGGGGCGAGATGCAGATAGGTGAAGAGAATCTGGTGCGGCTTCAGCAGCGCATACTCGACCGGCTGCGGCTCCTTAACCTTGACGATCATCTCCGCCGCCTCGAACACGGCTTCCGCCGTCGGCAGGATGGTCGCGCCGGCCCGTTCATAAGTGGCATCGTCGGCGAAGATTCCGGCCCCGGCGCCCGATTGTACGAGCACCTCATGCCCGCGCGACGCCAGCTCCCTCACCGATCCAGGAACCAGTCCAACACGATACTCGTCGGGCTTGATCTCTGTCGGGACACCGATGCGCATGGGATCTCTCCTGGCCGCCGCGCGTCTGATATGGGCACGGAAATCATACCTGCAAAGTCCAGCGGTCGACCCCGCAATTTTAGGTCCTGCAATTTTACTTGTGGCAGGACGTCAACAAACAGTAACTTTATAACACTTCCTGACATCCACCAGCTGCGGCGACGGCGCCAGACCTCGCCCTGGCGCTGCGATGTCGCCTGCCCACGCCCAGGATCAGTGCATGCCTAATGCCCCCAGCCCGCAATCGCCTTCGCCCCTCGCGCGGCTCAAGCGCGCGTGCCTCGCCCTTCCGGCCGCGATATCGCGCAGTTGGTACGCGTGCCCATTCCGCTGGCAGATCCTGATAGCCATCACGCTTCTGACGCTGCTGACCGGCCTTATTGGGGGCATTCTTGCCGTCTTGGACGCCCGCAACCGCGCTGCGGTCGAGACCCAGTCAAACGTCGAACTCTGGCGCCACCACATCGCAGCACAGGCTCAGGAAATCGACAGCATAGCCGATCTCGCGCCCTTCTCGTGGCGGCTCGCGCAGGAGATGGCGCAGGTTCGCCACGTGACGATCCACGTCCGCGATGCTGACGGAAAGCCTCTCACCGAGCCGCAAGACCCACGGGCCACCACGACGCACCACCATCGCGAACAGGTTCCGGATTGGTTCGTCGCGCTCGCAAAACCAAAGAAAGAGGTGCAGACCGTCCCCATCACCGTCGGCAACCAGCAGATCGGCAGCGTCGTCATCAAGGGCGAACCCGATGACGAGATCGCCGAGGCCTGGGAGCTCCTGGAGATGATGGCGCTGCTTTGGCTCGGGGGCACGGCGTTGATGATGGTCGGGCTCTATTTCGTGCTGGGCTATGTCCTCGATCCACTGGTCGCGCTCTCCGAGGGCATGCACGAGCTCGAGGACGGTCATTACGGTCTGCGCCTCGAGCCGCCACGGGTGCGCGAGCTGGCAACGATCGTCGGCAGCTTCAACACGCTCGCCGGAGCGCTCGACAGTGCCCACGCAGAGAACAGCCGCCTCTACCGCCAGCTCGTCGCCGTGCAGGAGGACGAGCGCCGCCAGATCTCGCGCGATCTGCACGACGAATTCGGTCCCTGTCTGTTCGGCATCACCGCCGGCGCCGGCTCCATCGAGCGCCACGCCCGCGCGCTGCCCGAAAGCCAAGCAAAGCCGATCCTGTCCTGCGTCGAGGAGATCTCGCACGTCTCGGAGCGCTTGAAGAGCCTGACGCGGTCGCTTCTGAACCGGCTGCGTCCCGTCGCGCTCGGGCGTGTCACCCTGTCGGAGCTTCTCGACGAGCTGATCGTGACGTTCAAGCGCCGCCATTCCGATACGCGTTTCGAGCAGAGCTTCCAGGGGCTCGAAACGAGCTACGGCGAGGATATCGATCTCACACTCTATCGCTGCGTCCAGGAAGGACTGACCAACGCCATGCGCCACGGCAAACCCTCACTGGTGTCCGTGACGATCTCCACCAACGAAGCGCCGTCCGGCTCCGTGATCCGCCTTCGCGTTGCCGACGACGGCGTCGGCATCGCGGATGGCGCCACCGTAGGCTTCGGCCTCTCCGGCATGCGCGAGCGCGTGCGTGCCCAGTCCGGCACGCTCGTCATCGAGCCCACGTCGCCGGCTGGCACGGCGCTGCTCGTCACGCTGCCCGTGCGTGCGAAGGACGCAAAGCCGGACGCCGGATCGCAGAAAGGCGAATCAGTCTAAGCCGCGCGCTCTCGCACATCGACCGATACGTCGAGCGAATGCGGCCCGGAATCGAAGATCACGCCGTCGACGGGCGACACATCCGAGTAGTCGCGCCCAAACGCCAGCCCCACGTGGTCCGTGCGGACCTGCAACGCGTTGGTCGGATCGAGTTCCTGCCAGCCGGCTTCCTCGCCGCACCAGACGGACACCCACGCGTGCATCGCGTCGGCCCCCTCCAGGCGCGGCATGCCGGGCGGCGGCTGCGTGCGCAGATAGCCGCCCACGTAGGCAGCCGGCAACCCGAGCGAACGCAGACACCCGATCATGATATGCGCGAAGTCCTGGCACACGCCGCGCCGTGTCGCGAACGCGACGCGCGCCGGCGTCCGCACGTCCGTTGCCTCCGGATCGTAGATGAAGTCGGCGCGGATCTGAGTCATCAGTGCAATCGCGCCCGACAGGACCGGCCGACCGGGCGTGAAAAACGGCTCTGCATAATCGAGGAACGCCGCATCGATCGGCACATGCGGCGACGGGAAAACGTAGTGCACCGGCGAGCGCGCCGAGAGAGAGGTCGTCCCCTGCGCCCACGCGCGCACGTCCTCCCAAGCCGGCGTATCATCGGGCACTAGGGGCAACGGCGGCGTAAGCTGGATCGTGCAACGGCTCTCCACCGTCAGTCTGTTGTGCGGCGCCTGGATCGTGATGTGAGTCGCAGCATTCCCGAAGAAGTCGCGCGTCACCACAAGTTCGCTCGGCACAGGATCGACCCGCATGTCGCGCTGGAGAACGTCGAATCCCGGCCGAGGCAGCGGCAGCAGCTTCAGCACATGCGCCGCGAACGGCACGAAAGAGCCGTAGGCATAGGAGGTGACTTGCCGGATGTCGTAGATCATGGCGTCTCTCCCGCAACAAGCCGTTCGCGCCCGCGGAAGAACGAGAACGTGATCTCATCGGAAAGGTGCATCAGGCCGTTCTCGATGCCGAGGATGTCGTCCGGCTGAATGAGCGCCGGATCCCACGCAACGACCGTCTCATAAAGCCGATCGGCCACCGCAACGGCAGGCGACGACCTCCCCGACGGCGGAAGCAGCGGCAACGCCAGCATATGTTCCTTGAGCCGCGCCATCTGGAACGCGAGCGACCGCGGGTTACTCTCGTCGATCAACACGAGATCGACAACCGGTGCGAACGCGGCCCCGAACGGATAGCGCGACCGGTAAGTCAGCTGGCAGTCGTCGAGCTCAAGCAGAAGATCCATCTCCTCGCGCGAGCCACCATCGCGCCGCGCGAACTGGCGAACAAAACGGCAGGTCGCAAGCGCCCGCTCGATGCGGAAACCGAGCTTCAAGAACCGCCATCCGACAACCCGGTTCATGGTCTCGAGCTGATAACCCGTGACGGCAGCGATCGTGCGCAGCGCCTGGTTCGCGCGATCGAACACTGCCACATCTGTGGCTTCCAGGCTGGGCGGCGCGTGCACGAAGGCGTGAAGATCCTCGAGTGCCCGCCAAGCATCGGGCGGAAACCGTTCCCGCACTCCAAGCCCCGCCTGACGTGCCGCGGCGATCAGCGACGGCACCGCACCCGGGAGATCCGTGTTTCTCAGCGCGGTCTCAGCCGCCTGTTCGGCTTCGCCCGCAGGATAGAGCACGTCCGTCGCGCCCCAGCGGAACAAAAGCTCTCCAATCCCAGCAAGATCCGCAGCACCCGGGCTGCGCTTTGCGGAAACGCGCGCGGCCAGCGCCCGCACGAGCCGCAGCGTCGCCTCCGCCCGCTCAGTATAGCGCGCGAGCCAGAACAGATTGTCCGCCGCGCGGCTCGGCAGCACGCCGGGGTCGCGCCGCACGATGATCTGGGTTTCGCCGGGGATCAGCGTCGTTTGCGCCACCGGCCCATTCGCCAGAACCCAGACGTCGGCCGAGCGCGCACCGCGCTGCATGGATACCGCGCGCAGATCCTGGCTTTTGCCGATGAGCGCGAACCCGCCAGGCATCACCACGTATCCATCAGCCGTCGCTGCCACGAAGACGCGCACGTTGAACGGATGCGGCTCGAGCTGCCCGTTGTCCCACACGGGCGTCGTCGAGAGCGTCGCCACCTCCTGCGCCACGAAGTCGACCCCGCGACGGGCGATAGCATCGCTCAGCTTCGCGCGGCTCGCATCATCCATCTCCGAGACGACCCACGGGCCGCCCGGCGGTATCCCGCTGCTCGTGCGCGAGAACGCCGGCGCGATGACATACGCATCGAGCCGCGCCAACACCGCGTCCCGCACCGCCGGCTCTCCGCACCACAGCGTCGGCAGATGCGGCAGCATCAGCTCCTCGCCGAGCAGGTTGCGCGCAAGCCCTGGCAGGAAGCCGAGCAGCGCGCGCGATTCCGCAAGCCCCGAGCCGAGCGCATTGGCAAGGGTGACGCTGCGCCGCCGCGCCGCCCTTGCGAGCCCCGGAATGCCGAGCCGCGAGCGCGCATTGAGCTCCAAGGGATCGGCGAAGTCGCCATCGATGCGCCGCATCAACACGCGCACCTTGTGCAATCCATTGACGGTCCGAAGATAAACCTCTCCGCCGAGCACCATAAGGTCCATGCCCTCGACCAGCCGGAAGCCGAGATAGCGCGCGAGGTAGGCGTGCTCGAACGATGTCTCGTTCAACGGCCCGGGCGTCAGGAGACACACGCCGGCATCCCCAACCTCACGGTGGCTCGCGAGCTCGACGCGCTGCGCATCGAAGAAGGAGGCCAGGCGGTGCACGTCGAAAGCGCCCAGAACGTCCGACAGCGCCCGCGACAGCGCGATCCGGTTCTCGAGCGCATAGCCCGCGCCGGATGGCGCCTGCGTGCGGTCCGACAGCACCCACCATTGCCCCGTCGGGCTGCGACCGAGATCAATCGCGTAGAGATACAGCTGGCGCGGCGGCGGCCCCGCCTGAACGAGCGGGCGCAGGAAGTCCGGGCTACCGGCCATGAGCGCTGCCGGAAAGCCCAAGCCTGCGAGCTTCTCTCCACCGCTATAAGCGTCCGCCAGGATCGCCTCCATGAGGCGGGCCCGCTGGATGGCGCCGGCTTCGATCGCGGCCCAGTCCTCGGGCGAGATCAACAGTGGCACGTGCGCCAGCGGCCATGGACGCTCCCCCGCCGCGGGATCGTCGTAGACTCGATAGAAGACGCCCGAGTCCTTGAGGTAGCGGTCAGCCGCGGCGAAACGCTGCGCAAGCGCCTCCGCTGGCTCGGCCGCCAGTCGATCGACCAGCGGCGACCAGTGGCCCCGCACGCGCCCCTGCGCATCGACCATCTCGTCGTAGACACCGGGCGCCGGACGGTAATCGCCGATCAGCGCCTGGCGCGCGGGCGAACCATCATCTGCAGCAGCCTCAGTCGTCACGACACGCAAGCCCGTTCCCTCCCCCTCCATGCGGAACACCTGTCCCGATCATGACGGGAGAAAGAGCGACGGGCAAACAATCGATCATGACGGCGGTCGCCGCAGATCGAGCGTGGCCGGATAATCCTCGTTGCGCTCGAGCGGCGGCGCCTTGACCAGGCCCGGCGTGTGACCGTGGTCCTGGAACCGCGCCAGGCGGCGCGCCTCGGCCTCATAGGTGTTGACGGGAAACGTATCGTAGTTGCGCCCGCCGGGATGCGCGACGTGATAGACGCAGCCGCCCAGCGAGCGGTGGCTCCAGGTGTCGAGCACATCGAATGTCAGCGGCGCGTGCACGGGCAGCGTGGGATGCAAACCGGCCGCCGGCTGCCACGCCTTGTAGCGGACACCGGCGACGTACTCGCCCTGCTGACCGGTCGAAATGAGCGGTACGCGGCGCCCGTTGCAGGCCAGCACGTGACGGTGGGGATTGAAGCCTTCCACCTTCACCTGCAGTCGCTCCAGCGACGAGTCCACGTACCGCACCGTCCCCCCGGACGTCCCTTCCTCTCCCATGACGTGCCATGGCTCGAGAGCTTGTCGGAGCTCGATGCGCACGCCGCCGTGCTCGACGCTGCCGTAGAACGGGAAGCGGAACTCGCGCTGCGCCTCGAACCACTCGGGCTTGAACGCGTATCCGGCCCGCTGCAGCCCGTCGAGCACATCGAGAAGATCACGCCAGAGGAAGTGCTCCAGCATGAAACGATCGTGCAGCGCCGTGCCCCAGCGCACGAGCTCCCCGTCCTCCGGCTCCATCCAGAACTTGGCGATCAGCGCCCGGATCAGCAGCTGCTGCGCAAGGCTCATGCGTGCATCCGGCGGCATCTCGAACGAGCGGAACTCGACGAGACCAAGACGCCCCGCCGGGCTATCGGGCGAATAGAGCTTGTCGATACAGATCTCGCTACGGTGCGTGTTGCCCGAGGAATCGACGAGCAGGTTGCGCAAAAGCCGGTCCACGAGCCACGGCGGCGGCGCCGTGCCGCTCCGCGGCGCAGGGATCATGCCGAGGGCGATCTCGAGCTCATAGAGGCTCTCGTGCCGCCCTTCGTCGACGCGCGGCGCCTGGCTCGTCGGCCCGATGAACAAACCCGAGAAAAAGAACGACAACGACGGATGCCGCTGCCAGAAAACGATCAGGCTCTTGAGCAGATCAGGCCGGCGCAGGAACGGGCTCTGCCACGGCGCAGCGCCACCCACCACGACGTGGTTGCCGCCGCCCGTCCCGGTATGCCGCCCGTCAACCATGAACTTGTCGGTGCCGAGCCGCGAGTGCCGCGCCTCCTCGTAGATCGCTTCCGTCGTCGCCACGCACTCGCGCCACGTCGAGGCAGGATGGATGTTGACCTCGATGACGCCGGGATCGGGCGTCACCTTGATGACGTTCATGCGGTGGTCGGCCGGCGGCGCGTAGCCCTCGATATGGACCGGAAGCCCGAGGTCCTCGGCGGTGGCCTCCACCACGGTCAGCATCTCGAGATAATCCTCGAGCGTGCCGAGCGGCGGCATGAACACGCAGAGCTTGCCTTCCCGCAGCTCGACCGCCAGCGCCGTGCGCACCGATGCACCTTCGATGTCATGCGACAACGGCATCGGCTGGCGATAGGGATTGTCCCCCACATGCCGGTAGACTTGCATCAGTTCATCCGGATCCGGCAGCTCTCCGCGCGCCGCGAAAGGATCGTCAGCGATGACATGCGGGACCGCATGCGGCGGCAGCCACGGCAGGCCGCCCAGCGGAAGCCTGAGCCCGAGCGGGCTGTCGCCGGGAGCCAGGAAGAGATGCTTGCGCCTGAGCTTCCACTTCTCACTCATCCAGCCGTTGCCGGCGCGCGATTGCCACCTCTGGATCGGAAGCACGAACCCGGACGCCACGCTGAGGCCGCGGTCGAACACGCGTGCAATGCGCGCCCGCTCCTCTTCGTCGGCGAGCCTGCTGTCGGCCGGATCGACGTTGACGGGAAGCTGCGCCTCCTTGGCGATCCAGTGAACTGGATCTTCGTAGGCAGCCATCACGTGATCGCAGCCGACCCCCAATCGCTCAGCGATACCCTCAGTGAACGCCTTGGCGCCCTCCACGTCCGTCGGCGCCATATAGCCCTCACGTGCCACCAGCCCATCGTTGCGCCAGACGGGCTTTCCATCGCGGCGCCAATAGAGCGCGAACGTCCACCGCGGCAGGCTTTCCCCTGGATACCACTTGCCCTCCCCGTAGTGCAGGAACCCGCCCGGCGCGAACTTGGCGCGAAGCCGTCGGATGAGATCGTCCGCCCGCGCGCGCTTGGTCGGGCCAACCGCGGCCGTGTTCCACTCGGGAGACTGATAGTCGTCGATGGAAACGAACGTCGGCTCACCACCCATGGTGAGGCCCACGCCCTGCACCGAGAGATCGCTGTCCACCACGTCGCCGAGCTTGAGCAGACTCTCCCAGCTCTCCTCGGAAAACGGCCGCGTCACGCGCGGCTTCTCGGCCACCCGCGTCACCTTCATGTCGAACGCGAACTCGACCTCCGCGGCATCGACCGTGCCGGTGATCGGCGACGCCGAGCGATAATGCGGTGTCGCCGCCAGCGGAATATGTCCCTCGCCACAGAACAGCCCAGACGTCGGGTCGAGCCCGATCCAACCCGCGCCAGGCAGGTAGACCTCGGTCCAGGCGTGCAGATCGGTGAAATCGTGCTCCGTGCCCGAAGGCCCGTCGAGCGCCTTGATGTCCGGCGTGAGCTGGATCAGATAGCCGGAGACGAAGCGCGCCGCGAGCCCAAGATGGCGCAGCGCGTGCACGAGCAGCCACGCCGAGTCGCGGCACGATCCGGAGCCGAGCTCGAGTGTCTCCTCTGGCGTCTGCACGCCCGGCTCCATGCGGATGAGATAGCTGACTTTGCGATTGATCTGCGCGTTGAGCGCCACCAGAAAATCGATCGTGCGCTGTTCCTCCCGCGGAATATCGGCGAGAAACTGCGACAAGCGCGACCCCGCAGGCTCCGTCACGAGATAGGGCGCAAGATCGACGGCAAGCTCGTTCGAGTAGGAGAACGGATAGCTCTCCGCATAACTCTCGACAAAGAAGTCGAACGGGTTGACGACCGACATGTCGGCCAGGAGATCGACCGTAACGCTGTACTCGGTGGTCTTCTCCGGAAACACGTACCGCGCGAGCCAGTTGCCGTGCGGATCCTGCTGCCAGTTGACGAAGTGATTGCTGGGCTCGACCTTCAGCGAATAGCTCGGGACACGCACCCTGCAGTGGGCCGCCGGTCGCAGTCTGATGATCTGAGGACCGAGCGAGACCGGACGGTCGTAAACGTAGCGGGTGACGTGATGGAGGCTGGTCAGAATGCCCATGTGAGGCGCGCACCTCGAACGTGATGGACGAGCGTGGCACACCGAAAGCGCCGGGAGAACCGCCTGCCCAGATTTTGCACTGCAACGATGCTGCCTTGTCGCGCCAGGGTGTCAAGCAGGGAACTGCGAACCATTGGCCTAATGTTTAGTCACATACTTGCCTGCGGTTTCGGCAATTGCGACGAAAGTGCGACAGAATGCTTGACGACGACAAACACGCCTGCTGCACTGCACGCGAGCACCCGGCGGGAGGGCAAGCTTAATGCACTATCACACTTATGAACTGGCGCACGCGATGCTGCACCCGGTGCGCCTGATGACGAGGGCGCTGAAGGCGCAGATCGAGACGCCGCTTAATCCCTTCGCGGCGACCGAATTCGCCAAGAACATCGCCGCGGCCTGCGAAGTCTTCGAGGGCATGACGCGCCGTTACGGTAAGCCGGAGTTCGGGATCAAGGAAACTAAGATCCACGGCCTCACGGTGCCCGTGCGCGAGGAGGTCGTGCTCCGCAAGACGTTCTGCAATCTCCTGCATTTCGACCGCGACGAATCCGTCGTCGGCAAGCGCTACGACCCCAAGGTGCTGATCATCGCGCCGATGTCAGGCCACTACGCAACGCTGCTGCGCGGCACCGTCCAGGAGATGATCAAGGAGCACAACACCTACATCACCGACTGGGCCGACGCGCGCGACATTCCCGTTTACGAGGGCTCCTTCGACTTCGAGGACTTCGTCGACTACATCATCGAATTCGTCCAATTCCTGGGTCCGAACACGCATGTGATCGCAGTCTGCCAGCCCGCCGTTCCGGCGCTCGTTGCAGCCGCAGTGATGGCCGCGAACGACGACCCGGCCCAGCCTGCCTCGATGACGCTGATGGGCGGCCCTATCGACACGCGGCGCAACCCGACCAAGGTCAACAAGCTCGCGGAGGAGAAGCCGCTCTCCTGGTTCGAGAGCAACGTCATCAATTACGTGCCTTTTCCGAACACCGGCATGGGCCGACGCGTCTATCCGGGCTTCATCCAGCTCACCGGCTTCATGACCATGAACCTGGAGCGCCACACGCAGGCGCACATGAAGCTGTTCGAGAACCTCGTCAAAGGCGACTGTGACTCGGTTGCGGCCCACAAGACGTTCTACGAAGAGTATCTCGCCGTCATGGACCTGCCGGCCGAGTTCTACCTGCAGACCGTCAAAGCCGTGTTCCAGGACCATGTGCTGCCGAAGGGCGAGCTAACGCATCGCGGGCAACGCGTCGATTGCTCGGCTATCCGCAAGACCGCGTTGATGACTGTCGAGGGCGAGCGCGACGATATCTGCGGCCTCGGCCAGACGGAGGCCGCGCACGACCTTTGTTCGAACATCCCCGTCGACGAGCATTACTATTACGTCCAACCCGGCGTCGGGCATTACGGCGTCTTCAGCGGCACGCGTTGGCGCACGGAGATCCAGCCGCGCATCCGTGAGATGATACGCTCCGTGCAGTTCAAGCGCCGGCTCGGAGAGACCGATACCAAACTGCCGCTTCCCTACCGCTCACTGCACGCAACACGCGAAGAGATCGTCGACTGGCGCGCGCCCCAAGGCGGCAACAACGGTGCGGCAAACAGTACGGCCAACGGTGCAGCACCGAACGGCAGCGCTAACTGATGCGCTGACGAAGCCTAATTTCGCTCACCACACGCCACCCTCGGTCGATGGATGCGCCTGCAATGCGGGCGCGTTGACTCTCGCGGTCGTCCAACTAGAGTGCGCCGCATTCCCATCCCGTCTGCCTTCAATCCAAGGGTTTCCCGATGAGCGCCGTCCGCACGCCCGCGAAACATTTTGCCCCTCTCGCCATCGGGGCGCCCGCGCCTTACCGCGCGCTGCCGGTGCGCATCGAGCGCATGATCCACTTCGTGCCGCCGCACAACGAGAAGATCCGCTCCAAGATCGGCGACATCGCGCGCCAGGTCGACGTCGTGCTCGGCAACCTCGAAGACGCGATCCCGGTCGGCGATAAGGAAGCCGCCCGCAAGGGTTTCATCCAGATGGCGCGCGAGAACGACTTCGGCGCAACCGGCCTCTGGACGCGCATCAACTGCCTGAACTCCCCGTGGGTTCTCGATGACGTGACGGAGATCGTGCGCGAGGCGGGCAACAAGGTCGACGTCATCATGCTGCCCAAGGTCGAGGGCCCGTGGGACATCCATTACCTCGACCAGCTGCTCGCCCAGCTCGAGGCCAAGTACGCCGTTCAGCGTCCGATCCTGATCCACGCCATCCTCGAGACCGCCGAGGGCGTCAAGAACGTCGAGGCCATCGCCGCAGCCTCGCCCCGCATGCACGGCATGAGCCTCGGGCCGGCCGATCTCGCCGCGTCCCGCGGCATGAAGACGACGCGTGTTGGCGGCGGCCACCCGGACTATGCGGTGCTTGCCGACGCCAGCGCAGACGCCAAGGCCGAGCGCGCCCGTGCGCAACAGGATCTCTGGCATTACACCGTCGGCCGCATGGTCGATGCCTGCCTCTCCTACGGCCTCAAGCCCTTCTATGGCCCGTTTGGCGACTTCTCGGACCCGGCAGCCTGCGAAGCGCAGTTCCGTAACGCCTTCATCCAGGGCTGCCTCGGCGCCTGGTCGCTGCATCCGACGCAGATCGAGATCGCCAAGCGCGTGTTCTCGCCGGATGTCAACGAAGTAGCGTTCGCAAAGCGCATCCTCGACGCCATGCCGGACGGCACGGGCGCGGTGATGATCGACGGCAAGATGCAGGACGACGCCACCTGGAAGCAGGCCAAAGTCATCGTCGATCTTGCGCGCCTCGTCGCCGAGAAAGACCCGGAACGAGCGGCCGCCTATGGCTTCTAAGGCAGCCCGGCCTACGGCGATCAACTATGTTTGACAGATATGTTGACATCGGCGCGGTGCTCCCGTCGAATGGGCCACGGGGATAGGACCATGCCGCGCAAACAGACAGTTGTGTCGCCGCGTCGCCGCGAGCGGAAAGCCCGGGCCCAGGACCCGGCCGTGCGCAAGGCGAAGTATGCGCTTGGTCAGGTGGTACGCCACCGTATCTATGCCTTCCGGGGCGTCGTGTTCGACATCGACCCCGTCTTCTCGAACACCGAGGACTGGTACGAGGCCATTCCCGTCGAGAGCCGCCCAGTCAAGGACCAGCCGTTCTACCATCTGCTGGCCGAAAACGCCGACACCGAGTACATCGCCTATGTTTCCGAGCAGAACCTGCTACCGGACGAGAGCGGTGAGCCCCTGCGCCATCCGCAGATCGACGATTACTTCGTCGAGGACGAGAACGGCCGCTATCACGCTGTTTTCATTCAGCCGCATTAATCATCGCCTGGCGCCGCTGGCACGCAACGATGACGCGCTGACGACCGTCGCTCGCGCCGCCGCTTCAAGCCGATTACCAAACAAAAAGGCCGCTCGAACGAGCGGCCTTTTCCAGTGTCAGCAGCTGAGAGAGCTTACTTCTTTTCCTTAGCAGCAGCAGCAGCGGCGGCAGCTTCAGCGGCGCCCGGCTGCGGCGGCAGCTCCTTCATCTTCTCGGTCTTGAACTTCTCGTAGGCTTCCTGCTGGCGCTGGCGGATCTGCGCCATCAGCTGACCGCGCGCCTTCTTGTACTCGGCGTTGTCGACGGGCTTACCGGCGAACGCCTCGGTGAAACCGTCGAGCGGAACCGGGAAGCCGATCGGCTGCGCCTGGGCGTTCATAGCCAGCACCATGATGCCGCCACCGGCCTTCATCTGATCGACGATTTCCTTCGTGGCATCGGTCTCAGCCGTGCAGCCCGAGGCGTGGCACAGCGAGAACTTGAGATCGAGCGGCTTCAGCTCCTTGTCGTCGACCTGCTCGTTCTTAGCGGCCTTCGCCCACTGGTCCTTCGTGTAGACGGCGGCTTTGAGGCCGGGCGGAATGGCCATGCCAAGCGGCACCATGATCATCAAGTGGTCGTTGTCGCTGCCCTCGACTTGGCGGATCGCCGCCGAGACCAGCACCATGCCCGAATTGCCGTCGAGGCGCTCGTGGTGCGTCAGGCAGATGTTCTTCTCTTCTTTGACTTCCTTGCCTTCCTTGTCGTGGTGGACAAGCGGAGACTTCTCGCAGAGCTTCACCCACGCGCTCTGCTTCTGGCCTTCGGCGGCTTTTCCATCCTTGGCAGCCGGAGCGGCATTGCCGTCCTTTGCGGCGGGCGCGGCCTTCTTAGCGTCCTGCGCAAAAGCAAGGTTGCCGGGTGCGGCGAGCCCGAACACGAGAGCCAGCGCAGCGCTTCCCGCAAGCACGCCGCGCCCCAAGCTCGTTGCGAAGCCAAATCTGTGCGACATCGGAAAATCGACCTTTCGTATATGAGCCAGTCCAAAAGCCGCTTAGCACCCCCGGCCAGCAGCTTCGCCCCACCTCGCTGCGCTCAAGCGGCTATCGTTGGCGCGCGCCTTTGACGCTTTTAGGCGTCATCCGGCCCGGCACTAAAGCCCGGAATGCGGCAATCCCGTGGCCGGACGATCCGCTCCTTAACCGTGCACAGGCCGTCGCGCTAGGGCCGTTGCAATAGCGCCACGCATCGCCTGCCGCCAATACGCCATTCATCTGCCGGCGAGGTGTGCTACGTGAGCCAAGAGCCTCTAGGAAATCCAACGCGTTGCGTATGGCCCCTCGCGGAGAACGGCGTGCACAGACCAATCCTCGCAATACTGACGATCTTGGCCCTCGGGTCGGGCCTCGCGACCGGGAATTTTTCCGCGCGCGCCGAGCCGGCCCACGCCATTGCGATGCATGGCGACCCCGCACTCCCGGCGGGCTTTCCGCACTTCCCATACGCGGATCCCAACGCCCCCAAAGGCGGTCGTGTGACGCTCGGCTCGTCCGGCTCCTTCGACAACCTCAATCCGATGATTGTGCGCGGCGAGCCCGTGCAGGGCATCCGCGAGTTCGTCGTCGAGAGCCTGATGGCGCGCAGCCAGGATGAGCCATTCACGCTCTACGGCCTGATCGCGGAGAGGATCGACGTCCCGGAGGATCGCAGCCAGGTCACGTTCCATCTCGACCGGCGCGCCCGCTTCTCCGACGGCGAACCGCTGACGGCGGAGGACGTTCTGTTCTCATTCGAGATGCTGCGGGACAAGGGCCGCCCGAACTACCGCACCTACTACCGCAAGGTCGCCAAGGCCGAAGCAGTGTCCGATCACGAGGTGCGCTTCGTGTTTGCCGACGCCGAGGATCGCGAGTTGCCGCTGATCCTTGGCCTCATGCCGATCCTGCCACGGCACGCCATCGACCCTGAGCGCTTCGAGGAGACAACGCTGACGCCGCTCGTTGGCTCCGGCCCCTACCGCATCTCCGCGGTCGATCCTGGTCGTTCAATCACCTACCGTCTGAATCCAGAGTATTGGGCGCGCGATCTTCCGGTGAACCGCGGACGCTTCAACTTCGACGAGATACGCTTCGAGTACTACCGCGAGGGCTCCACCCTGTTCGAAGCCTTCAAGACCGGCACCATCCGGGTGCGCACCGAGGACGATCCCGCCCTGTGGGCCAAGGGCTACGACTTCCCCGCCGCAAACGACGGACGCGTCGTACGCGAGGAGATCCCGATCGGCTTGCCCGCCGGCATGACCGGCCTCGTCTTCAACACGCGCCGTCCGGTCTTCGCCGATCCGCGCGTGCGGGAAGCATTCATCCACCTGTTTAACTTCGACTGGGTCAACAAGAGCTTCTTCAACGGCCTCTATAAGCGCAGCCAAAGCTACTTCGAGCGCTCGATGCTCGCGTCCACCGGACACCCGGCCGATGAGCGCGAGCGCGCGTTGCTGGCGCCCTTCCCCGACGCGGTGCTGCCGGAGATCATGGACGGCACCTGGCGTGTTCCCGAGAGCGACGGCACGCCTCACAACCGCACCAATTCGCGCAAGGCCTACGAGATGCTGGAGGCCGCCGGCTACAGCATGCAGGACGGCCGCCTTGTGCACACGGAAACCGGCCGGCAGCTCACGTTCGAGATCCTCGCCGCAACGACGAGCCAGGAGCGCCTGCTCGGCGCCTTCCGCGGCGATCTCGCCAAGATCGGCATCGCGGCGCGCATTCGCGTCGTGGACAGCGCCCAGTATCAGGCGCGCCTCAAGGACTACGACTACGACATGATCCAGTTCACCTGGCCATCGTCGCTGTCTCCCGGCAACGAGCAACTTTTCCGCTGGTCCTCGCGCGTGGCAGACCAGCCAGGCTCCTACAATTACGCCGGCGTAGAAAACCCCGCCGCCGACGCCATGATCGCGGCCATGCTCGCCGCCAAGGGGAACGAGGAGTTCATCTCGGCCGTGCGCGCCCTCGACCGCGTGCTGCTCTCGGGCCATTATGTGGTGCCGCTCTTCCACTCCCCGGCGCAATGGGTGGCATCCTGGAAGGATCTCGCACACCCCGGCGCCACGCCGCTGTTCGGCTTCAACCTTGATACGTGGTGGGTCCGCCCCTAGAGCTCTCCCGCGTGCCGACGATCAGAACAAGAAGAATGTACACGCCGCTTTTCGTGCCCGCCGCCAATCCGCCGTTCAACACGGCCCGCTACTGCATCGGGCGTGCGGCAGCGGCGACACCGGAAAAGCCCGCCCTGATCGTCGTTGCCGATGCGGCGGCAGAGCCTTCAGAGGCGTGGACCTACGCCGCCCTCGAGGATGCCGTGCTGCGCACAGCCGGCGCCCTGCGCGCGCTCGGGCTCACCCCCGGCGACCGGGTCATGATCCGTCTCGACAACACGAGCGCCTACGCGATCCTGTTCTTCGGCGCCATCGCGGCAGGACTCGTTGCGTTGCCCGCATCCAGTCAGCTCACCGGTCGCGAAGCGATGTTCCTGCTCGAGGACAGCGGCGCAGCTCTCATCGCCTGCGCGTCGTCGCTTGATGCCTCCAGCCTCGCGCACGCACCGATCGTGCTCTCGCCCGACGACGTAGCCCGCATGATGCGCGAGGGGCCGCGCATCGACTACGCTCCGACGCACGCCGAGGACCCAGCCTTCCTGATCTATACTTCCGGCACCACGGCACATCCCAAGGGCGTGCTGCATGCACAGCGCGCAGCCCTCGGCCGCCGGCCTATGTACCAGGGCTGGTACGGCATTACCCCCGACGACCGCGTGCTGCATGCCGGCGCCTTCAACTGGACCTTCACGCTTGGCGTCGGCCTCACCGACCCATGGGCCAACGGCGCCACGGCTCTGATCTACGTCGGCGAGAAAGACCCCGCCCTCTGGCCCCGCCTGATCGAGCGCACAGAGGCCACGCTGTTCGCCGGCGTGCCGGGTCTGATGCGCCAGATCCTGAAGTACGCAGACCTTTCCTCCTCTGCGATGCCTACCCTGCGCCACGGCCTGATCGCAGGCGAAGCGCCCCCGGCTTCTCTATTCGACGAATGGACCGCGCGCACCGGCCGCCACCTTCACGAAGCGTTGGGCATGAGCGAGATCTCGACCTACATCTCGACGGCGCCCAGCGTGCCACGCAGGCCCGGCACCGTTGGCAAGGCCCAGGCCGGCCGCCGCGTCACGATCCTGCCGATAGACGGTTCCGACGAGCCGCTGCCACCCGATAGCGAGGGCCTCATCGCCGTGCATCGCTCGGACCCTGGCCTGATGCTCGGCTACTGGAACCGGCCTGACGAGCAAAGCGAGGTCCTGCGCGGCGATTGGTTCGCGGGCGGCGACATTGGCCGCATGGATATTGACGGCTACATCGCCCACCTCGGCCGCAACAACGAGATCATCAAGGCTCTCGGCTATCGCGTCTCACCGATGGAGGTAGAAGCTGTGCTCGCGACGCACCCTGCGATTGCTGAGGTCGCCTGCGCCGAGGTGACCGTGCGCACCGACGTGCACGTGGTCGGCGCCTTTATCGTTCTCAAGCCCAACACGCAGTTGGACGCCTCAGCCGTCGGCGCCTTCGCCCGCGAGCGGCTCGCCGCCTACAAATGCCCACGCGAAATCCGCTTCGTCGACGCCCTTCCCCGCACGGTCAACGGCAAAATCAAACGCGCCGCGCTCATCCACTCATAACCCGAAGCTGACGTCGCGAGGTTGGAGTTACGGCCAAGGCGACTTTTTTCCTCGGTCGAGGAAGCAACACGACTTCCAACACTGATTCTGCACGCACAACGGGAACGGAAATATCAGCACAAGAATGTCAACGCAGAAGCAGGGGAAAAAATGCGCAATGCAGTGGATAAAGCCCCCGCTGCATACGCGAGAGCGGCGCGATTAGCGATACCTTCGGCGCGCTTTTAGCGGGGTAACGAGCGATGCGCGGAGCTTTGAAGACTCGGATAGGCAGAACAGTTGGCGTGGTTCTGACCCTTGGGCTCGTTGCCGTCGGACTGCTGAGCAGCGCCCAAGCGCAAAGCCCTCCAGTTGAGCTAAAACGTGCTGACGCCGTCGCGCTCGTCATGTCGACGTTTGTTAGACTCAATGATGCGAATATGTCGGCTAATTATTCGGTCCTTCGGTCGACGAGCGCACCTGATTTTCAGACTCGCTTCAGCGAGCGAAATCTTGAATTGATGTTCGAGGGCATGCGCATTCGACGTATCGACCTGTCGAAGGTTGTCAGTCTGCAACCGGCTATTGTCAGCGCAAGATTCCATACTGATCAGAAGATCCTACAATTGATCGGCTTTGTCGAAACACGTCCGATCCAGACGAAGTTCGCTTTCAGCTACACGAATTACAAAGGTTCATGGCTCCTGTACGGGCTGGCCATCGACTTCGAGGCAGTGCCACAGTCACTGCCCAAGCTGCAGCAAGCTGAGGGAGCCGCTTCATACGAGCATAGATGATCAGGAAGTTATCGGACGTCAGGAAATCGAAATCGGCCTGTAGTGCTCAGGCCACAGATTGGATCAAAAGATGGCGCCCATAAAATTCTTCTGTTGAGATTTAACGCTTTGGTAACGATAACACGAAGGCGTTAGGCAGTGGACTGTGCATTTTTGCACCGGCTACAGGCCTGATGTCTCGACAGCAGAAAAGGCGCCTGCGGCGCAGCAGCTGAGAGATGCGGGCGGGGCGGTCCGCAATACCTAGGCTGGGGACCTTAAGTCTCCATCGACGAATGACCACAAGCGCGGGGTAGCGCGGTGTCGGGCTTGGAGTGTGCCGAGCCTGTATCGCTATTGGGTCGCCAATTTCGATGGCGGCGGTCTACCAGCGCGTGCGGGTCGGTTCTCCCCATCGCGAAAAAACAATCGGGTTTCACTAGGGGCCCGACCAATTGGACCGACGTTCCTAAAGTCCCGGGGGCGGGGCCTGCCTTTATGAATTTCATGACCCGACCACGGGTCGAACGCTGCTGCGCGCCTGCGCAGCGGGCGCGGTTGATTACGTGTGTGTGCGTGGAGTGTGCGTCATGCGTGCCGATGTCAGGCGGGCGAAATCAAAGGCCTGCAGCGTCGTTTGCAGTGCTTCCATTTTTGCTTTTGCATTGTGGGTGGTCTCCTATGGAATCGGCGTCACCCCAGCAGCGGCTCAAGGGTCGTCTGTGTGTGACATTGGAGACGCTGTTGGGCCCAACACTCTCGTGGGTTCTCAAACGCAAAACAGCAATAGTGACGCTCAAAGGTTGGCTTTCGTCCAGCAAGTCACCGGAACAAATCAAGTGGTCCAGGTCGCCTGCTCCTTCGGATCGGGACAGAGTGGCACATGGGATTCAACTCCCCAAACGACAACCCACATCCTCGTCAAGGCTTCGACGATTCAGCAGGTCTTCGATGTGCCGGATGCGACCACAGGTCAATGGTCGACGCAGTGCATCCGGAATCCTGGCAACCAGCAACCCAGCGTATCCGGAGTGTTTTGCTATCAAGTCGGAGGACAAACCGGGAAGGGATCGATAAGCGTTACGAAGAAAGTTCAGGGAGGCACAGGTACTTTCAATTTCACCATTGCTGGCCCGACCCCTCAAAATTTCAGTATGTCTCCACCATTGGACGGCGAACAGACACAGGGATTCGGAGCGCAGAATCCAGGTCTTTATACCGTTGCGGAATCGCTTCCTCCGCCTGCCGGTTTCGATCTTACAAGCATATCGTGCACGAGCAGCAACGGCGACGTTTTCAATCCGGATGTTAATGCGGGCACAGTCGCTGTAGATCTGCAAAGCGGAGAGACAATCAACTGTACGTTCACAAACGCAAAGCAGCCGTCTCGCGACGAAGGCACTCTCAAGATCGTGAAGGTTACGAACGGTGGCGACGACGCATTCAATTTCGCTGTCGACCCGGGAAATGCCCAACTATCCATCACTACCCAGAACGGGCAGGGAGAGACTAATCCGCTTGTACTAGCTGCCAACCAAACCTATTCCGTCGAGGAGTTGGACACAGCCGGCTGGACCTTGACGGGGGCGATATGCGTAAACGATCAGCAACAAATGCAAGGCACGCCAAGCGGCAGGACGATTACAGATATCCAACTCGATCCTAACGAGGATATCGTCTGCACGTTCACCAACAAGCGCGATGACGATCCTGATGACGATCGTCCTGAGGAAGAGACCAAGCGCTTTATCCACCGACGCGTCGACAATCTTCTGACCTACGGTCCGGATCGTGCGCGCATTTTGCGTCGACTGCAGAGCGACGAGCCGGTCCAAAGCCTCAAGGACGGTCCGTTGAAGCATTCGGAGGAGGGCAGACCGGACTCCATGATGCTCGGTCGCGCTCCAATGGGTGTTACATCAGGCTTCGGCGGAGCGCTAGGTTCCAGCATCGGCCTTGGAAATTCTCCCCGTGGCTATCCCAGCAGCGTGCTGGCACTCGGTTACAACAATCCGTTCGTTCACGACGGCATAATCGTGAAGGACGAGACCCAAGTCGCACCCCACGCGGATCCGGCAACTCCGTCCATTTTCTCGCAGTTTGCGTCGAGTTTAATGCCACTTGCGGCTGGCGAGACGTCCTTCAAGTTCGGCACCAGCCTCAGCGAGGTGCGAGCCGCTGCTGCGAGTGCGGAGGAGCAGAAGGCGCGCGCCAAGGCTGAGCGGGCAGGCTTCGACGCCGTCCCGTACACCAATCCATACACCTCCATGCGGCAGGGCTTGGACGTTTGGGTTGAGGGACACGTCGCCCGCTACAATGACAACATCGGCGGCATCAAGCGGGACGGCGATTTCCGCATCCTTTACGTCGGTGCCGACTACGTGCTTGCGCCCGGTATCCTGGTTGGAGCCTTGGTCCAAGTCGATCATACTGAGGAGGAGATAAATGACCCCGCGCTAAGGGGCAGTATCGATGGTACGGGATGGATGGCCGGCCCCTATATTGGCGTACGTCTGCTCGACAACCTATTCTTCGACGCCCGCGCGGCCTGGGGTCGCTCCAGCAATGATATCTGGCTGGACGATCCCACGAATAATGGTCGCTTTGATACGAACCGGTGGTTGGCCAACGCGTCGCTCACCGGCAACGAATACATTGGACCGTGGCGGCTTTCCCCGCAGCTGGCGATCGCTTACGGCAATGAGGACTCGGATGCTTACACAATGGGCCTCGGGCAGGCCGTTGGGAGCACCGAAGCCACCATCGGCCGCCTTACGGGCACGATGGAAGTTGGCTACCGGATGCAGCGCATCGACGGCACGATCATCGAGCCCCACGTGTCTATCGCGGGGATCTGGAACTTCGATACCGACGACCTCTCGATTGGCGGCGTCCTGCACGAGACAGACGAAGCACGCGCAAAGGTCGAGGGCGGGGTGTTGGTCAGCACTCCTCAAGGATGGGGGTTTAGAGCGGCCGCTAGCTATGATGGTATCGGGGCCAGTGACTATGATGCATACTCAGGCTCGCTTTGGATCAACATTCCTCTGAATTGAGGAGAGCATTGCGATCCTGCGCTCGGGCTCGGGCCGAGGTGGCCGTGCGCACTGACGTGCACGTGGTCGGCGCCTTCATCGTTCTCCAGCCCAACACGCAGTTGGACGCCGCAGCCGTCGGCGCCTTCGCCCGCGAGCGCCTCGCCGCCTACAAATGCCCACGCGAAATCCGCTTCGTCGACGCCCTTCCCCGCACGGTCAACGGCAAAATCAAACGCGCCGCGCTCGTCCGCTCATGACCCAATTCGGACCTATGCAGTGCGTGAGGTGAGCGGCAGCTCAGCGCCCAGTTGTCGTCGTTCCGCCGCCCAACGAGTGATCCCAAGAGCCGTCATTCGTTCATCCGAACGCGCGAGCAGGCTGGACTTAAGACTGAGACTTTTCTGCCGGTCCGCTTTCAAAATTGCGAATGGCGGAGTACCGGACGTTCTTCCCGACCCGCCAGGCTTCCTGCGGCCTATGCTTCCTGCCCGGTATGCGCCGTCCCTTTCGCGATCCAAATATTATAGTCGATGGGCCGCTCAGACAGGGGCAGCTGGCGCACGGTGCGGATAGTCTTCGAAGCACTCGAGCAGCAATTCGGTGAGGATCCGTACCTTCCGTGAGGGATGCTGCCCTGGCGGGCGGATGACGTACACACCTGCCGGAGGCGGTGGATACCGTGTCATGACCGGAACAAGCGCGCCGGAGGCCACATATTCATGGGTGACGCCATCGGGGATCCAAGCAATGCCGAGCCCTGCCACTGCTGCGGCGGCGAGAGCTACAGCGTTGTCGGCCTTGAAGCGCCCCTGCGGACGAACCGTGAAGATCTTGTCGCCATCCATGAACTGCCAGGTTTCGGTGCCCTGCATGAGGGCCTGATGGGCAACGATCTCGTCCGGTGTCTCCGGGGCACCGTGGGCTTTGATATAGTCCGGGCTCGCGACGAGCTTCCCATAGATCGGCCCGACGCGCCTTGCGATCAGGTTAGAGTCCTGGAGATAACCAACACGGATCGCACAATCAAAACCCTCCCCGATGAGATCGACGAAGCGATCGCTGTACGAGGTATGGATGTGCAGCTGCGGGTGGCGTCGCGCCATGTCCGCGAGCACGTGAGCGAAGTGAGTCGGTCCGAAAGAAAGTGGCACAGCAACTCGCAAGCGGCCGCGAAGGTCACCGGCCGGCAGGATTGTTTCCCTGGCCGCGTCGATCTCGGCGCTGACTCTGGCTGCATGGTCTCGAAACGTGATCCCGGCTTCCGTGAGAGCAGCGCCGCGGGTGGTGCGTGCAAGAAGCTGGATGCCAAGTTCCGCTTCAAGCCGGAATAGCCGCCGGCTGACAATCGACTTGGAGACGCCGAGCCGGCGCGCGGCGGCCGAAACGCCCCCGGCATCAGCAACTTCGACGAATGTCGTCAGGTCTTCGATGTCCAATTCGGCGTTCCCCATTTCGCAACACAGCGTAGCTCGAAGGAGCACTACCGTATCACAAATGGGAATGACAAATCTCCGTCCGGGCAGCGCCACAGTTGCGCATGTCTCCCGGCAACCAGCCTCACCCGCAACGGCAGCAGAGGATAGTCATGACCTTTCGAAACGGCCTTGCTTCGCTTCTTCGTCCCGAAGATTCGGTCCTCGTTCTGATCGACCACCAGCCTTATCAACTCACAAACCTGAACAGCCACGATCCGCAAGCTGTGGTCAACAACACGACCGCGCTGGCGAAGCTAGCAAAAGCCTTCAATGTTCCGACCATTCTCACCAGCGTGATCGCGGCGCGCGGTGGACTTCTCTTTAAGCAGATCACCGACGTATTTCCGGACCAGGAAGTCATCGATCGCACTTGGGTGAACACCTGGCAGGACGAGAATGTGGTGAACGTCGTCAAGGCGACCGGCCGCAAGCAGCTGATCATCGCCGGCCTGTGGACCGAGGTCTGTGTCGCAATGCCTGTGATCCAGGCCGCCGGCGAAGGCTGGGACGTGACCGTGATCACCGACGCGTCGGGCGGGATTTCGAAGGAGTCTCACGAAGTTGCCATCCAGCGAATGATCGCGGCCGGCGCGAACGTGATGACCGTGATGGCGCTCGCTGGCGAATGGCAACGCGATTGGGCGCGCACCGAGCATGTCGAGGAGCTGACCGAGATTCTCATCCAGCACTTCGCCGGCAGCGGCATCGCATATCTTTGGGAGCAGCAGCTTCTCAACACGCCGGTACCGAGCACCGCGGGCTGATCTGAGTGGGATGACGAGACTCTTGAACGATACGTTGCGAGAAAGCTGACTGCTTATCGAAGCTCGTCATCCCCCATCTACAATGGCTGCTTTCAGCATTTGGCGTTTCATCACCGAAGGGCCGAGATCGGTGGAAGCCGGTCAGCGGCTTTACATCCATCAATTTAGAAGGCGGACATCCACTTCCAGACCCGTCGGTCCGCCGCAAACGCGCGGACGTCGGCTAGTTCGTCGAGCGCCGTGCCGATCGGCCTGCCAGCGCCGTGTCCGACGCGCGTGTAGACGCGGAGGATCCTCGATCGATCACAAGGTCGGCGGCCTGAAGCGCCGACAACGAGCGGAACGGCAGCTTGTTACCTTTGCCCACCGAAACCGGACGAACCGCTGCCGGCCCAATCGCGACGTTTTTAGATCGCTCTAAGAACAGTCGAAGGCAGTGATCTTCAGCTCAATGCAGCGAGGCACAGCTACTCTCGCTACTCGGCAGGCGGTTAAGAATTGACGGGCAGCTCGGCGCGTCCAGGCTTCTGCGACTTGCCATTATTGGGCGTTGAAGCCCACGTCCACGCGGCAGACGCAGCTGATGGCGGACGCGACCGCTCGTTCTCGAATAGGACGATACCAAGGAAGATGAGCGAGATCGGCAGCAAGTACCATTGCCCCACCACGAAACTCGCATAGCCGATGCCAGTCCAGAGGGCGAGCGTCACCATACGCCAAGCCCCGGAACCACGCAGAGGCGTGCCGCGCGAGAAGCGGAATGCCTCTGTGACCCCATAGATCACTAGGCTCGAAAACACCGGGAGCAAGAGAGCGATCTGGCCTGCGACGCTGATCGCGAACGAGATCGCGACCCATAGGACGGCAATGAGAGCAGCGTTCGCAATCTCGCGACTGCGCACAATTTCAAGCAATTGCGCTTCCCTCTCAGCTGGGACAACCTTCAAGGCTAGACCTAGGCGACGAAAGGCATCTGTGGAAATTGATAAATGCAATTTGTTTCATTGCGATTATTGATGGTCGTCGTGAGCAGACGGAATGGAGGCGGTGCTAGGACGAGATCTCTCCCATGCGTAAGCGGTAAATTGCTTCGAGCTGGTCGGAGTTTGTAACTCGCACGGCCAAATCCCGGAGCAGACCATCGTGCAGGCCATAGATTAGGCCATGGACCGATAGGGGTCGGCCGCTCGACCAAGCATTCTGCACGATCGTCGTATGGCACACGTTTTTGACCTGCTCGATGACGTTGAGCTCGCACAGGCGGTCGGCCCGTGTCTTGAGGTCTGCGATGCCATCAAGCTCAGCCCGATGACGGGCATAGATGTCCTTTATGTTACGCAGCCAGTTATCGATAAGACCGAATTGGCGCGAGCTGCACGCCGCGTGAATGCCACCACATCCGTAGTGCCCGCAAACGACGATGTGCTCAATTCTCAGAACCTCAATCCCAAACTGCAACACTGAGAGGCAGCTCATATCTGTATGCACGACGAGGTTCGCAACGTTGCGATGAACGAACACCTCGCCTGGCTTAAGACCCAGGATATGATTAGCGGGAACACGGCTATCTGAGCAGCCGATCCAAAGGAACTTGGGTGTTTGCTGTTCTGCGAGCCGCTGAAAGAATGCGGGATCATTCCTCTGGCTGTCTTCAGCCCAACGACGGTTGTTCTCGAACAGTTTGGTCAGTTCTGACACACCCACACTCCGCTTGCCGGTTGCCCGCAGCTTACGTCGGCTGCAACGCCTTGCTGCGGGTAAGGGATGAGACGCCTCCTAGATTGGCAAATTGAATAACTTATGTGATAGCTATTGTTATTTTCAATTATAGGAAGTTCGCCGTGCCGAAGAAGCTACTCAACCTCGACGTAGACCTCCTGCGGACGTTCGTTGTGATATCGCAAGCCGGTAGTTTCACCCGCGCAGCTGAGCGCCTTTTGCTCCAGCAGTCCACGATTTCGCTTCAGATCAAACGGTTGGAAGACGCACTTGGACAACGGCTGCTCGATCGAACTCCGAGATCCGTCAGTCTCACGCCGGAAGGCGAGGCCGTGCTCGGCTACGCCCAAAAGATTCTCGACCTCAACGACGAGGTGGTCTCGTTAATCCACGAACCCCAGATGCGAGGTACCGTGAGACTCGGCACGCCCGAGGACTTCGCGACGCATCACCTAAGCGGAATTCTCGCCCGCTTCGTTCAAGCATATCCGTCTGTCGCGCTCGAAGTTACCTGTGACCTCACCCTCAATCTACTCAACGGATTTCGATCTGGGGACTTCGACATCGTTCTGGTAAAACGGGAGCAGGGTGCGGGCACACAGGGCTTGAGGGTTTGGCGCGAACCGCTGGTTTGGGTATCGGGAACGCACGATTTCATCTCGGAAAATGGCGCGCTTCCCCTGGTCGTTTCTCCGGAACCTTGTGTCTACCGCAAGCGCGCAGTTCAGGCTCTGAAGCGCGTTGGGAAGCGATGGAGGATCGCATACACCTGTGCCTCTCTCGCAGGAGCTCTCGCAGCCGTGCGAGCGGGTTTGGGCATTGCTGTACTCCCCCGGGAGATGGTTTCTCCCGGCTTCCATATGATCGACGGAGAGCCTTTGCCCGATCTGCGGGACACCGAGATCGCACTTCTTGCTATTCGCCATATCTCGGCGCCGGCAGCAAGGCTGCGCGACCACATCATCCGCTGTCTTGGAGACGGAACAGAACAGGTTCGTGCGCATGTACCGGAGCGGGTGCAAACCGGGGAACATGTCAGGTCTCGTATGCGCCCCAACAAGGGACTTGAAGAGACCCGGGGACACGATCAACCTAATAAATCTTCCTTTTCGTGAGTACGGCTCAGATCTCTTTTCCCCTACCAGACGTACGACAGATCAGAGTTCCGGCCCCACACCCTCAAGCCGCCTTGGCATCCTTGGCAGCGATCTCGGCCAGCGTCGAGACGAGTTCGCGCACGCCCTTGAAGCGCACGTCGGTTTGATCCCAATCGCCGCGGAAGACGAGCTTGTGGTCCGGCTGCAGCCTGGCGAGCCCACGCGAAGCTTGCAGGAATTGCGCAAGCCCCTGCGCATTGCCGAACGCGTTGCGATGGAATGTGACCACTGCGCCCTTGGGTCCCGCATCCACTTTCGCGATGCTCGCCGCGCGGCAGAGCCCCTTGATCTCCATGACGTCCAGGAGATGCTCCACCTCGTCCGGCAGCTCGCCGAAGCGATCCACCAGTTCGGCCGCAAAGGAATCGATCTCCGCCCGCGTCTCGAGCGACGACAGGCGCCGGTAGAGACCGAGCCGGAGTTGCAGATCGGCGACGTAGGTCTCCGGAATAAGCACGGATAGCCCAATGGCGATCTCCGGGCTCCACTTGTCGTCCGCTTCCGCCAGATCGCCGCCCTTCATGGCCGCGACTGCCTCCTCCAGCATCGACTGGTAGAGCTCGAAGCCGACCTCGCGAATATGCCCCGACTGCTCCTCGCCGAGCAGGTTGCCCGCGCCACGGATGTCGAGATCGTGCGAGGCGAGCGAGAAGCCCGCGCCCAGCGTATCGAGCGACTGCAGCACCTTGAGACGCTTCTGCGCGCCTTCGCTGAGCGCCTGCCCCGGCGGTGTCGTGAAATAGGCATACGCACGCCGCTTCGAGCGCCCGACGCGGCCGCGCAACTGATAGAGCGCCGCCAGGCCGAACATGTCGGCGCGATGCACGATCAGCGTATTGGCGTTCGGCACGTCGAGGCCGGATTCGACGATCGCCGTCGAGAGAAGCACGTCGTACTTGCCCTCGTAGAACGCCGTCATGATGTCCTCGAGCTCGGATGGCGCGAGCTGGCCATGCGCCCGCGCGATCTTGAGATGCGGCACCGCTTCGGAAAGGAACGTCGCCACGTTGTCGAGATCGGAGATGCGCGGCGCGACGTAGTAGGTCTGCCCGCCGCGGTCGCGCTCACGCTTCAAGGCATCGATCAGGATCACCGGATCAAATTCGGAAATGTAAGTGCGGACCGCAAGCCGGTCCACCGGCGGCGTCGTGATGAGCGACAGCTCGCGTACGCCGGTCAAAGCCAACTGCAGCGTGCGCGGGATCGGCGTCGCCGACAGCGTCAGCACGTGCACGTCCTCGCGTAGCTGCTTCAGCCGTTCTTTGTGCGTGACGCCGAAATGCTGCTCCTCGTCGATGACGAGCAGGCCGAGCCGCTGGAATTGGATCTGCTTGCCGAGCAGCGCGTGCGTGCCGACGACGATATCGATGGTGCCGTCCTTGAGCCCGTCCTTGACGGCTGTGAGATCCTTCGCAGCAACGAGTCGGGAGGCCTGCGCCGTCTTGAGCGGCAGGCCTTGGAAGCGCTCACGCACGGTCTTGTAGTGCTGCCGGGCGAGCAGCGTCGTCGGCACGACGATCGCAACCTGCAGCCCGTTGATGGCCGCCACATAGGCCGCGCGCAGCGCCACTTCGGTCTTGCCGAAGCCGACGTCGCCGCACACCAGCCGGTCCATCGGGCGCCCCGACTGCAGATCGCCGACCACCGCCTCGATGCTGGCTTCCTGATCCTCCGTCTCCTCGTAGGGGAAGCGCGCCACGAACTCGTCATAGTTGGACGGCGGAGCCAGCACCGGCGCCTCGCGCAACTGCCGGAGCGCCGCGATCTTGATCAGCTCGCTCGCCATCTCGCGCAGGCGCTTCTTGAGGCGCGCCTTGCGTGACTGCCAGCCGACACCGCCGAGCTTATCGAGCTGCGCCGAGCCATCGTCGGAACCGTACCGCGACAGAAGCTCGATATTCTCGACCGGCAGATAGAGCGTATCACCGCCCGCGTACTTGAGCTCGAGGCAGTCGTGTGGCGCGCCCAGCGCCGTGATCGTCTTGAGGCCGTGAAAACGTCCGATGCCGTGATCGGCATGCACGACGAGATCGCCTACCGAAAGGCTCGTCGCCTCGGTCAGGACATCGGCGGCGCGCTTGGCTTTGCGCCGCGGCCGCACGAGCCGGTCGCCGAGGATATCCTGCTCGGCCACGACCACCAGCTCCGGCGTCTCGAAGCCCTGCTCGAGCCCCAGCACGGCGAGCCCCGTCACGCCAGGATCGAGCGCCAGCGCCTCCGCATATCCCTCGACTTTCGCCTGCGCCTTGAGCCCATGATCGGCGAGCAGCGAACCCAAACGCTCGCGCGCGCCGGGCGTCCACGCCGCAACCATCACGCGCCGATGCGAAGCCTGCGCCTGCTTGATGTGCCCGACGACGGCATCGAACACGTTGGCGTCCGGGTTCTGCCGCTCAGGCGCGAACGAGCGGCCCATGCGGCCGCGCCACGGACGCACACCCTCGCCCTCGGTCATCTCGAACGGCGTCAGGCGCACGACCTTGCGCCCGCTGAGCGCCTTGCTCCACGCCTTTGCGTCGAGGAACATTCGGTCCGGCGGCACAGGCTTGTACGGCGGCGCCCCGAAACGCTCGCTCTCGAGGCCTTCCGTGCGCGCCAGATAGTGCTCACTGACCTGATCGAAACGATGCTTGATCGCGTCGTCGACTAGATGATCGAAGGTGAGCGCCGCATCGCCCGTATAGTCGAGCAACGTCTCCAGCGTCTCGTGGAACAACGGCAGCCAATGCTCCTGGCCCGCATAGCTCCGCCCGGCGCTGACCGCTTCGTACAACGGATCGTCGCCCGTCGCGCCGCCGAACAGCTCGACATACCGCGAGCGGAACAGCGCCGTCGCGGCTTCTCCGAACGCGATTTCCGACACCGGCATCAGCACGAGCTTGCGCAGCGCCTTGGACGTACGCTGCGTCTCAGCGTCGAATGTCTTGATGCTCTCCAGCGTGTCGCCGAAGAAGTCGAGCCGCACCGGGTTCTGCCGTCCGGGCGGAAAGAGATCGATGATACCACCGCGCACGGCGACCTCGCCTTGCTCCATGACGGTGCCCGTGCGTGTGTAGCCCGCAAGCAGAAGCCGCGACACCAGCCGGTTCATATCCACGCGCTGCCCGGGCGCGAGGCTCTTCATGGCGTTGCGGATGAAGTCACGCGGCGGCACGCGCTGCAGGATCGCGTTGACGGTCGTCAGCACGATCAGCGGCTCGCTGCGGCTTGTGAGTGCAAGCCGGGCAAGCGACGTGATGCGTCGCGCCACGATCTCGGGGTTGGGGCTCGAGCGATCGTAGGGAACGGTATCCCAGGCCGGGAACGGCACCACGCGTACACTGGGCGCAAAGAAGCGCAATTGGCCTTCGAGCTCGGTAAGCCGCCGGTCGTCCCGCGCGACGTGAACGATGAGACCCGACTTCTTGCCGTCAGCGGCTTCCTCGACAAGGCGCGCGAGCACGAGCGCGTCGAGCCCCTCCGGCACGCCCGTAAAGATCAGATCGGCTTTTTCGCTGACGGCCTCAGTCATCGTTCTCCAAATCCAAACACATCAGGCCGCGTTCGACAGGGCAGCGGCCACCACTCGCTTTACTCGAGACCGTGAAACTGCCGGATCTCGGCAACCACGTCCGCAAACTCGGCGCTCACGGGAACCGAGGGGGCCAGCAGCCACGACTGGATCTCGGGCGTGGTGACCGCCAGAAACCGCTCGAAGTGGTCGAGATCGGCCGCCGTCATGGCAGGAAGTCGCGCCCCGGCAAAGCGCCCGACGAGAAGGTCGAGTTCCTTCGTTCCCCGGTGCGCCGCCCGCCAGGCCGCACGCTTGCGCCGGACCTCGATATCCTCGCTCATGATCAGAAAACCGGCTCTGATAACTGACGCGCTTTTTGCGGGCGAGAAGCCGATCGAATTATCAGCCGCGCTTTGCGTCGCCCGCCGTGAGGTGTCATATAACGCCCTCTCCGGGGCCTGTCAGCCCATGCGGGCGGCCCTGGCCGATCCGCGTCGCCGCAGGCCGGTTTCGCGCCGTTTTCGATCAATTTCCGCCGGACGCCATGCGGCACAGTGAGCTGACCCCCCTGTTTGCCTCGGCGGACGCCCTGAAGGGCGTCGGCCCGCACGTCGTCACGCTCCTGAAGAAGGCCCTGCGCCTGCCGCCGGGCGTCACCCAGCCGCGCATCGTCGACCTGCTCTGGCACCTGCCCACAGGCGTCATTGACCGGCGCGCAGAGCCAACCGTGGCCGCCGCCGTGCCGGGTACCATCGCGACCCTCAAGGTGCGCGTCCTGAAGCACCGGGCGCCACCCCGCGGCAACAATAAGGCCCCCTATAAGGTCGCGACCGAGGACGAGACCGGCCGCCTCGACCTCGTGTTCTTCCGTGCCGAGCGCTCCTTCGTCGAGCGCCAACTCCCCGTCGGAGAGGAACGGTACGTCTCGGGCCGCATCGAGCGCTACGGCGAGACGCTGCAGATGGCGCACCCCGATTACATCGTGGCTCCGGAAGCCCGCGGCGACCTCCCGCTGCTGGAGCCCGTCTACCCGCTGACCGCGGGCCTCTCCGGCAAGGTTCTGCTCAAGGCCGAACGCCAGGCCCTCGAGCGAGCGCCGACGCTCGCCGAATGGCTCGACGCTGCCTGGCTGAAGGAGCGCGGCTGGCCCACGTTCGACGAGGCGCTGCGGCGCATCCACCGTCCCGACGACGCGGCCGACGTCTCGGCCGGCAGCGCGCCACTGCAGCGCCTCGCCTATGACGAGCTCTTGGCCAACCAGCTCGCCCTCGCCATCGTCCGCGAAAGCTTCAAGGCCCAGCACGGACGCCCCGTGAAGGGCGACGGCCGCCTGCGCGAGCGCATCATCGGCGCGCTACCCTTCGCGCTCACTAACTCGCAACGCACGGCCCTGCGCGAGATCGAGACCGACATGGGCGCCCCGCGCCGCATGCTGCGCCTACTGCAAGGCGACGTCGGCTCCGGCAAAACGGTCGTCGCGCTCCTTGCCATGACGATCGCCGTCGAAGCGGGCGCCCAGGCGGCGCTGATGGCGCCGACCGAAGTCCTCGCCCGCCAGCACGCCGAGACCATTGCGCCGCTAACGGATGCCGCCGGCCTCACGATCGGCCTTCTCACCGGACGCGAGAAGGGCCGCATCCGCACTGAGATCCTGACTCGCCTCGCCTCCGGCGAGATCGACATCCTGATCGGCACCCACGCCCTATTCCAGGATGACGTCGTGTTCCGCGACCTCGCCTTCGCCGTCATCGACGAGCAGCACCGCTTCGGCGTGCACCAGCGCCTCGCGCTGCAGAGCAAGGGCGACGGCGGCGCCAACATGCTGGTGATGACGGCAACGCCGATCCCTCGCACGCTGCTGATGACGCACTACGGCGATCTCGAGGTCTCGAAGCTCACCGAGAAGCCCGCCGGCCGCAAGCCGATCGTGACACGCAAGATCCCGATCGGAAGCCTCGAGAAGCTGATCGCGCGCATCAAGGCGCAGCTCGCCGAAGGCGCGCAGGTTTATTGGGTGTGCCCACTGATCGAAAGCTCCGACGTGTCAGATCTTGCCGCAGCAGAGGAGCGCCACGCGCACCTCACTCAGGTACTCGGCGGCGGCGTTGGCCTCCTGCACGGCGCCATGAACGCCACCGCCAAGGACGCCACCATGGCTGCCTTCGCCGACGGCAATCTCAAGGTGCTCGTCGCCACGACCGTGATCGAGGTCGGCGTCAACGTGCCGAACGCCAACATCATGGTCATCGAGCACGCCGAGCGTTTCGGCCTCGCCCAGCTTCATCAGCTGCGAGGACGCGTCGGACGCGGCAGCCGTGAGAGCTTCTGCATGCTGCTCTACGCGGACCCGCTCGGCAAAACCGCCGAGCAGCGGCTCTCGATGATGGAGGAAACAGAGGACGGCTTCCTCATCGCCGAGAAGGATCTTGAGCTGCGCGGCGGCGGCGAGGTTTTGGGCGCGCGGCAAAGCGGCGAAGCCGAATTTCGCGTCGCCGGCGGCGCAAGCTTCTCGGAGCTGTTGTCAGCGGCCCACGACGATGCTCGGCTTATCTTGTCTTCCGACCCGAGTCTCACAGGCCCACGCGGCGAAGCCCTGCGCCGTCTGCTCTATCTGTTCGAATGCGACGAGGCCATCCGTCTCTTCCGCGCCGCCTGACACGCACTTCGCCGAGCCCACGCTAAAACCCGGTTCCCGGCGGCGGCGGAACCGGCCGTCTTGTCTCGGTACGGATCCCGCGCTCAGCGAGCTGCTTCAGGCGCGCCTCGTAGTCCGGCACCACCATGCCGGCCGACATGATGATCTTTGCCGCGTCCTCGACTGTCATGTTGAGGAACGTCACGTCACGGCGTGGCACAAAGCAGACGAAGCCAGTGGGGGGTACGATGCCGGTCGGCATGAAGACCGTCACCAGATCCTCCTCGCCGCCCGGCTGTGTGATCGAGATCTCGCCGCTCGCATCTCCTGTGACCAGGACGATCGACCACAATCCCTTCGACGGGAACTCGATCATCCCGACCTTCTGGAAACCCGTCTGCGTGTTGCTGCGCGTCGCGGCAACGAGCGACTCGAAGAACTGCTTCAGCGCCCGATAGAGGTTGCGCACCACGGGCATGCGATCGAGCGCCATCTCGCCGAAGGAGATCAGCGAGCGCCCGAGCAGGTTGGCGGCCAGCGCTCCGGTGAGCGTCAGGAACACGATACCGAACAGGAGTCCGATCCCCGGCACCGCGAACGGCAGGTAGGTATCCGGCAGATAGGCGACCGGCACGAACGGCTTCAGCCACGCGTCGGTGACGTTGATCACCCACCAGATGATGTAAATCGTGAGCGTCACCGGCCCGACGATAATCAGCCCCGTGAGGAAGTAGTTGCGCAGTCTGGCGCCGATCCTGAGCGGTGCCCCCTCGTCGGCAGCCAGACTCTGGATGCCGGCAGAAAGGCTGCCGTTGTCGCCGCTCTTGGGCGGTGTTTTACCGGGAGGATCGTCGGTCATTGCAGAGCCATCGTGGAGCCCCCGCCGCGGAGCGTCAACTCCCGCCAGTCCCGCGCGCCGGCTACTGCGTCACCACGAGGCAATCGAAGCCTTGCGGCTTCAGCGTCGTGCAGAGCTGGCTCGGCTCGCTGGCGTTTGCGTACGGCCCGAGCCGCACCCGGTAGAACGTACCCATGCTGCCGATCACCGACTCGTCGATCTCGGGCGACACCCGCCCCTCGCGGACCGGCGGGTAGCTGCTGAGCGTCTGCACGAGCCGCTCCGCCTCCTCGCGGGAGCGCACGGCGGCAACCTGAAGCTTGTATTTACCGGCAGCGCTCGCCGCCGTCGCAACTTTGACCGGAGCGGGCGCGGGCTGCGCCGCGCCGCTTCCCCCTGCCCAAGGCAGCGCTTCGGAGGTCTGAGCCGGAGGCGAATCCGGACCACGCTGCACCATCGACGAGGTCTGCGCAGTGACAACGGTCGTATCCGGATTCCACGCGGGGCCCGTCGAGCCGGTAGCGGATGAGGCGTCCGCCGAGCTCGAGCCGAACATATTGCCGAAGAAGTTGCTGACGGCCGTGCCGCTTCCGGCAAGCGGGTTGCCGGAGGCAGCCGGTGCCGGCTCGCCTGCGCCGCCCATCGGGCTGAGCCCCGTGTTTGGCGCGGGCTGCGCCGCGTAACCTGCCGAGACCGTCGACTGCGCAGCGGGCGCCGAGGCCGTTTGCGTCTCCCACGACGTTGTAGGAGAAACCGGTGCCGCCTCTGCCAACATCACAGTGCCGGTCCCCTGCGGGCTACCTGCAGCACCACCTGCATCGCCCGCGAACCCGACAGCCGGCGCCGCAGACAAACCAGTCGCCGCAGGCTGACCAGACGGCGCAGGCTGAGACGAACCGCCAACGCCCGGCAGGAAGCTCCAGAACGACGAGATTTCCTGGCCCTGCGTTTGGGCACTCGCTGCGGGTACCGGCGCGGGCTGCGACGAGCCCGTCAGCGACGGCATCGAGAAGTTGTTCCAGAACGATTGCTCTGTGACGTGCACGACCTGCGCGCCGCTCGGCGGCGTCGGTGCCGCAGCCGCTTTCGTGCTTTGATCGAGCGGCGCCCCCCCGATCGGAGGCGGCGTGTCGCCGAGACCAGCCTCGCGGTAGGCAAGCTGCCGCTCCTCGGTGGCCTTGGCTTTGTCGGCCTCACTGAGCCCGCCCTTGAGCCAGACGGCCGTCGTAAGATCGGAGATCGCCTGCGCCGGCCGTCCGAGGCGGCGGTAGGCGGAACCACGCAGATAAAGCGCCCGCGCCATCTGTGCGTTCGGAAGCCCTCCGCCGGCCAGCGCAGCCGAAAGCTGTTGCTCGGCGCCCGTCATGTCGCCCGATTCGAAAGATTTCGTGCCCGCTGCATAGGCGCGCTGTGCCGTCGCCTGATCCGGCTGCGCGCTCTCGGCCTTGGCGGCCTTCTTCGACTGAGCAAAGGCATCTGCGCCAACGAGCGGACCGGCGAATGTCAGCGCCAGCGCGGCGACGCCGAGCCGCAATCCGCGCAACCGCCCCCGGGCCGCCGATCCGGTGTCCGGACGATCCCCGCCCGGGCATCGATACGTCGTCGCATTCCCCATGCGCGCTCTTCCCTGCAGTCTTGCGATTTTACGCAGTACCCCCGCGAACCATTAGGTCAATCATAGGGAAGAGGCAAATCCGGGGCACTACGAAGGCGGCCTTATCCCCCCGTTCTCCCCTTATTCCACCGTCACCGATTTTGCGAGGTTGCGTGGCTGGTCGACGTCGGTGCCCATGAAGACGGCGGTGTGATAGGCGAGCAGCTGCACTGGCACCGCGTAGATCAGCGGATTGGTCAGCGGATGCGCCGACGGCGCGCTGATATGCGCCGCCACCTGGCAGCCAACACTCTCGGGATTTGTGTTAGAAATCAATATGATCTGCCCGCCGCGCGCGGCCACTTCCTGCACGTTCGAGACGGTTTTCTCAAGCAGGTCGTCCTCCGGCGCCACGACGATCACGGGCACGTTCTCGTCGATCAGGGCGATCGGACCATGCTTGAGCTCGCCTGCAGCATAGCCCTCGGCATGGATATAGGAGATCTCCTTGAGCTTCAGCGCCCCCTCGAGCGCGATCGGATAGCTCGACCCGCGGCCGAGATAGAGCACGTCCCGGGCCTTGGAGAGGGCCTGCGCCAGCTCGACGAAGGCCTGCTCGTCATGCAGCATCGACGAGATGAGCCGCGGCACCTCGATCAGGGCCGTGACGAGCTCCTGTTCCTGCTCGGGCGAGATCGCACCCCGCGCCTTGCCGAGCGCGATGGCAAAGCAGGCCAGTGCCGCCAGCTGGCAGGTGAACGCCTTGGTCGACGCCACGCCGATCTCGGGCCCGGCCAGCGTTGGCAGCACGGCATCCGATTCCCGCGCGATCGTTGACGTCCTGACGTTGACGATCGAGGCGATACGCTGACCGTTGGCGCGCGCATAGCGCAGCGTCGCGAGCGTATCGGCCGTCTCGCCGGATTGCGAGACGAACAGCGCCAGCCCATCCTGCGGCAGCGGCGCCTCGCGGTAGCGCAGCTCCGACGCAACGTCGATCTCGACCGGAACCCGCGCGTAGCGCTCGATCCAGTACTTGCCGACCAGCCCCGCGTAATAGGCAGTGCCGCAGGCCGAGATGGTGACGCGCGAGATCTTGGTGAGGTCGACGCCGAGATCCGGAAACGCCACGCGCCCGTTCGCCATATCGAGATAGTTCGACAGCGTGTGGCTGATGACGTCCGGCTGCTCGTGAATCTCCTTCGCCATGAAGTGGCGGTGATTGCCCTTGTCGACGAGCAGCGAGCTTGCGACGGACTTGATCAGCGGCCGCATGACGGGCTCGCCCGCCTCGTTGAACACCTCGACGCCCGCGCGGCGCATAACCGCCCAGTCGCCCTCCTCGAGGTATGTGATGGCGTCGGTGAACGGCGCCAGCGCGATCGCGTCGCTGCCGAGATACATCTCGCCGGTGCCATGCCCGATCGCGAGCGGGCTGCCCTTGCGAGCGGCGATCATGAGGTCGTCCTCGCCCGCGAAAATGATGCCGAGCGCGAACGCGCCCCTGAGCTTGCCGAGCGCCAAGCGCGTCGCCTCGATCGGCCCCAGCCCGCGGTCGAGCTCGTGCGTGACGAGGTGCACGACGGCTTCGGTGTCGGTATCGGTCTCGAAGCTATGCCCTTGGGCCGTCAGCTCGGCTTTGAGCTCGCGGAAGTTCTCGATGATGCCGTTGTGGACCACCGACACCTTGGCGCTCATATGCGGGTGCGCGTTGCGCTCCGTCGGCCGGCCGTGGGTCGCCCAGCGCGTATGCCCGATGCCCGTGCGCCCACTGAGCGGCTCCGTCAGCAGCCTGTGCTCGAGATTGCGCAGCTTGCCCTCGGCACGCCGGCGCTCGAGGTGCCCGTTCTCGACGGTCGCCACGCCAGCGCTATCGTAGCCGCGATATTCGAGCCGGCGCAGCGCGTCGACGAGATCCGTCGCCACGGGCTTGCTGCCGAGAATGCCGACGATGCCACACATATGGGCGCCCCTCGCTACCTTTGGAATCACTGCATCCTTAGCGGGAATACTTTGATATCGCCCTACGAAAGGGGTCGCAGCCTTTCAAATCAAACAATGTGTCAAATCTTAACGGAGCTTAAGAACCTACTTGCCCGCGCTCGCCTTGCGCCGGGCCATCATGGCACGGAACTTTGCCGCCCAGCCAGGACGCTCGTCCTGACTGCTGCGCTCAAGCGCCAGCGCGTCCGCCGCGACATCCTTCGTGATGACGCTGCCCGAGCCGATGTAAGCGCCGGCACCGATCTTGACCGGCGCCACCAGGGCTGAATTGGAGCCGACGAATGCCCCCTCGCCGACCTCCGTCTTGTGTTTGAAGAAGCCATCGTAGTTGCAGAAGATCGTGCCAGCCCCGATGTTGGCCTTGGCCCCGACGGAGCCATCGCCGAGATAGGCGAGATGATTTGCCTTGGCACCATCCCCGAGCGTCACGTTCTTCACCTCGACAAAATTGCCGATGTGCACGTCCCGGCCGAGCCGCGCGCCGGGCCGCAATCGTGCGTACGGGCCGATGCGCGCCCCAGCCCCGACGTGGGCCCCTTCGAGATAGGAATTGGCCTTGATCTCGGCCCCCTCGTCGACGCGCACGTCCGCGCCGAAGAACACGTTCGGCTCGACGACAACGTCGCGTCCGAGCACAGTGTCGAACGACAGCCAGACCGTCTCCGGCGCGATCATCGTCACGCCCTCGGCCATGGCCCGCGCCCGTGCCCGGCGCTGCCAGATCGCTTCCGCCGCCGCCAGCTCGCCCCGCGAGTTGACGCCAAGCACCTCGTCCTCGTCGCAGACGACGACGGCCGCGCGGCCGCCCTCGCGACGTACGATCTCAATCGCGTCCGTGAGGTAGTACTCGCCCTTGGCGTTGGCATTCCCAATCTTGCCGAGCACATCCAGCGGTGCTGGAAGGCGGAACGCCATGACGCCCGAGTTGCAGAGGCGAACCGCAAGTTCGTCCGGGCTCGCGTCTTTGGCTTCGCGAATGGCGGCGAGCGACCCGTCCGGCCCGGTGATCAGACGCCCGTAACTGCCCGCTTCACGCGCCTCGAAACCGAGAACGGCGACCGCGGCGCCGCGATCCAACTCGCCCAGGAGGCGCTCGACGGTCTCCGCCGTGATCAGCGGCGTATCGGCGAACAACACGAGAAGATCGCCCGCATGACCGGCGATGGCTTCGCGCGCGGCCAGCACGGCATCCCCCGTCCCCGCCTGGTTCTGCTGCACGAAGACCGAGACGCCCGGCGCCGCCGCCAACGCGTCCTTGCGCACGGCCTCCATGTCGGGCCCCACGACGACGGCGAGCTTGCCACCTCCGACGCTACCGGCGAGCGTCAGCACATGGCCGAGCATCGGACGCCCGGCAATGCGATGCAGCACCTTGGGCAGGTCGGAGCGCATGCGCGTCCCCTTGCCGGCGGCCAGCACGACGGTCAGCAGATTTCGGCTCATGACGGACCCTTGTAGATGCCAGGAGGGAGAATCCGGCTGCACGCTATAGCCCCGCACTTCCGTGCGCAAATGGCCACATCGCGCCGCCATCTGCCGATCGGCTTGGGACAACGCTCCGATATCCCCAAACCGTCCACAGTTGCATCGGCCCGCGCGTTGACCCTCCACGCCCGACTCAGACACCAACACTCATTAAGTCAGAGCGCCTCTACGGCGACGGAAGAGATCCGACCACAAAGGATCCAGAGGTCAGGCCGCGGCGTGTCGAGAGCCAGAAGTAGGGTCCGGAAGCATATCATGACCGAGAAAAGTTTCCCGCAGCCGAGCTCGCCGCATACCCCGAGCCGCCGGTTCACGCGCTACTCGCTGATCTGGGCGGGGGCGGCCCTCGTCTCGCTCCTCTACCTCGTGCTGCTGGCGACGCAGCCCACGCTGGTTGCCGGCATGCTTGGCGCCGGCGCCGAGCCCAAGGAAGCAACCGCCACCCAGAAGGCGCTCGACGAAACGGTCGCCGAAGTCCGCTCGCTGCGTGACACAATCGACCTTTTCCGCAACGAGCTGGTCGAGGTCCGCGCTCAGGTTTCCAACCAGTCGGACGTCACGCGCGAGCTGACAACTCGCCTCTCGACACTCGAAACCAAGGCGGCCGAGCCGGCGAACGTCGCCGAGGCTGACACCAAGGCCAAGGACACGAAGAAGGCGAAGGAAGCGCCGACCAAGGAAGCGGCCGCGAAAAAGACTCCGGCTAAGCGTGAGATCGAAACTGGCAGCGTGGCCCAGAAGTCGGCCAACGCGCCCATCACCTTCGGCCCGCCGGTCGTGACGCCGGCCGCCGCGCCGCCCGCGAGCAACAGCCAGATCGGCGTGCAGATCGCAACCGGCCCGTCGGTCGATAGCCTGCGGCTGAGCTGGACGCTGCTCAACGAGCGCCACGGCACCACGCTGAGCGCGCTCGAGCCGCGCTATATGACCGATGGCTCTGGATCGGAACGCAGCTATGACTTAGTCGTCGGCCCCGTAGCATCCGCAGACGAGGCACGGCGCCTCTGCCAGGAACTCTCCCTCAGGGCAACACCGTGCACGGTGAGCCGCTTCACGGGCGACGCCCTCTGATCAGACGCGCAAAACCGGAATAGAGAAACGGGGTGCGAGCCGGCCAGCTCGCACCCCGAAATCGTTGCACGCTCCGTCTCCGGGGCGAAGTGCGAGGCCCCCTTAGAGGTCGTCCGAATTGAAGGTGTCACAAACCTTCATCTGTCCGCTCTGGAACCCACGCTTGAACCAAGCTTGACGCTGCGCTGACGAGCCATGCGTGAACGCATCCGGCACCACCCGGCCCTGCGTGCGCTTCTGGATCATGTCGTCGCCGATCTGGCTCGCGGCATTGAGCCCTTCGTCGATGTCGCCGTCCTCGAGCCGGTTCTTGAGCTGATGGTTGAGGTTCGCCCAAACGCCGGCAAGGCAATCCGCCTGCAGCTCCATCATCACCTGGATGCGGTTGCCATCGCGCTCGCTGACGCGCGCCTTGGCACGCTGAACCTGGTCCGAGATGCCGAGCAGCGTCTGCACGTGATGGCCCACCTCGTGCGCGATCACGTAGGCCTGCGCAAAATCGCCCGGCGCGTTGAAGCGCCGCTTGAGCTCGTCATAGAAGACGAGGTCGATGTAGACCTTCTGATCGAGCGGACAATAGAACGGCCCCATGGCGGAGACGCCCGTCCCGCACGCGGTCTGCGTACCGCCACTGAACAGCACGAGCTGCGGCTCCTTATAAGAGCGTCCGAAGCTTTGGAAGACCTGGTTCCAGACGTCCTCGGTATCGGCAAGCACGCGCGAGACGAATACCTTCATCTCGTCCTCGGCCTTGGGCACCGGCTGCTGCTGCCCGCCTCTCGGCTCCGAGCCGGGCAATCCTGGAATTTCGAAAGGATTGCGCTCGGCCTGCCTCCGCGGCGCCTGCGTTTCCTGCTGCGGAAGCTGCTTCGATATGTCTGGGAAACCTTGACCGCCACCAAGCAGCAACTCGAGTGGATTGATGCCGAACAGCAGCATGATGCCGCCCAGAATCAACAGCGTCGTCAAGCTCATGCCGCCGCGGCCGCCGATCGGAATCTGAATGCCCGGTCCACCGCGCCCCGGAAACCGCAAGCCGCCGCCTTGTCCGCGCCGGTCGTCTACGTTGCTGCTTTCGCGGTCACTGTCGTCATAGCGCATGAAAAGCACCTGTGCTGTTTTCCCCGGATCGGGAGCATAGCGCCAGGAACACGCGCCATGCCAGACGTTTGCACGCCGTTTTGCCGCCGCCGCGGGCACACCGCGCCGCACAATTGCGCGTCAGAACCCACGCTACACGCGACGCAACCGCATTACGACGACCAACGAAGCTGAGTCGCCACGCTTTTTTGGACCCGCGAGCCTTGGCATGGCGATTGCTGAAGGATCGTAAGCGTATCGCCGTCGCTCTGCCGATTGCCGTCTACGCCAACGGGGTGCTAGACCGAGCACCTCGAAGTACGCAGTTCAGGGAGGGGATAGTGCTGCGACCGCTTCCACCGTTTCGCGCCGAGCCGTTGAAAAAGCCACTGGTGCCCAAACCGGGCGTCCGCAAGGATGGCACCGAGAGCATCTCCATAAAGGCCAGCCGCCTGCCCGTCCGCGTCGCGCGCCAGAACGGCGCTCCGTCGCTCAGGGTGCTGGGCCGAGCAGCTCCCGACGACCACGCCTGACGCAATTTTGCGTCTGCGCTCAGAGCCCCGCCGTCATGCCGCCGTCCACGGCCAGCTCCGCGCCGGTGACGTAGGCTGAATCCGCGCTCGCGAAGAACAGCGCTGCCCGCGCGATCTCCTCCGGCGTGCCGAAGCGGCGCATCGGCGTCTTGTCCAAGAGCGCCTTGCTGACCAGCGGGTTCTTTAGAAAGCGCTCGGTCAGCGCCGTATCGATATAGCCCGGTGCCAGCGAGTTCACGCGGATATTGTAGGGCGCGTACTCAACCGCAAGCGCCTTGGTCAGCGCCGTGACGGCGCCCTTCGTCGTCGAATAGGCGGCGAGCTGCCTCAGCGCCCGCCGTCCCATAATCGACGACACGTTGATCAGCGATCCTTCCCCCGACGCCTTGAGCAGGCCGAACGCGTCGCGCGCAATGCGCACCACGCCGTCGAGATTGACCTCGCGGATCTTCACCCAGTCCGCATCCGTGAGATGGCGGAAGTCGCTGCGCACGTTGAGCCCGGCGTTGTTGACCACCACGTCCGCACGCCCGAACGCCCGCTCCACCTCGCGAAACAACGCCGACACGTCCTGTCCGCGCGAGACATCGACCGTCATCGCCGTGGCCTGAAGCCCGTTCGCAAGCAGCGCCTCCGCCGCCGCGCTGGCGCTCTCGCCGTCGACGTCGGTGACGAAAACGTGCGCGCCTTCCGCTGCGAACAAGCCGGCGATGGCGCGCCCGATGCCGTTGCCCGCTCCGGTCACGACCGCGACCTTATCCTTCAATCGATCCATGGGCTCTCTTGCAGCCTTTGCTACGTTTCGACGGGATCTAGCCCCTCTCGCAAGGGAGAGGCAAACAATCGTCCCTTTTGCTGAATCACCGCTATGCCGGAACCCACTTCTCGCGCATCGTGACCAGCTCCTCGGCAACTGAGGGGTGCAGCGCCACCGTCGCATCGAAGTCGGCTTTGCGTGCGGCAAGCTGAAGCGCAATCGCCGCCGTTTGCACGATCTCGGCGGCGTCCGGACCGAGCACATGGCAGCCGAGCACGCGATCCGTCGCACGGTCGACGACGAGCTTCATCAGCATGCGCTCATTGCGTCCCGACACGGTGTTCTTGAGCGGCCGAAACCGCGACTTGTAGAGGTCGATCTCGTACCCGGCTTCTCGCGCCGCCGCCTCCGAGAGGCCAACCGTCGCCAACTCAGGCGTCGTGAATACGGCCGTCGCCACCAGCGAATGGTCGACCTGCGTCGGCTTATTGCCGAACACGGTGTCCGCAAACGCATGTCCCTCGCGGATAGCCACCGGAGTGAGGTTCACGCGGTCGGTGACGTCGCCAACGGCATAGACGCCCGATACCGTCGTCTCCGAGAAGCTGTCGACAATGATCTCGCCGCGGGCGCCCGTCTTGACGCCCGCCGTCTCGAGCCCGAGATCGAACGTGGCGGGCTCGCGCCCGATCGCCGACAGCACGAGATCCGTCTCAAGCGTTTCACCGGTATGCAGCGCCAGGTTGAAACCGCCGGGGCATTCCGCAACGCCGACCAGAGCCTCGTTCATCACGAGCCGGATGCCACGCGCCGCGAGCGCCTCCATCAGTCCGTCGCGCAGATCCTCGTCGAAACCGCGCAACACCTTATCCCGCCGATGCATCAGCGTCGTATCGACGCCGAGCCCCGCGAAGATCGACGCGAACTCGACGGCGATATACCCGCCGCCGCAAACGACAATGCGCTTCGGCAGCTCCTTGAGCTCGAAGATTTCGTTCGAGGTGACGATGTTCGCAGCACCCGGAATGTCGCCGTAGCGGGACGCCCTGCCACCGGTCGCAATCAGGATCGTGCGCGCCGTGATGCGACGCCCATCGGCAATCCGCACCGCTCCAGGCCCGTCGAGCCGCGCTCGCGTCGCGAGCGTTGTCACGCCCTTGGCCTTGAGGTTGCCTTCGTAGATCTGCTCAAGGCGCGCGATCTCGCGATCCTTGTTGGCCAGCAGCGTCGCCCAGTCGAAACGCACTTCGCCTGTCGTCCAGCCGAAACCGCGCGCATCCTCGAACTCATCCGAGAAGCGCGACGCATAGACGAAGAGTTTCTTCGGCACGCAGCCGCGAATGACGCACGTGCCACCAAAACGATCGCATTCGGCGATGGCCACTTTCGCGCCGTACCCGGCCGCAATGCGGGCAGCCCGCACGCCGCCCGAGCCGCCGCCGATGACGAAGAGATCGAAGTCTGGTGCAGACATGACTGAGGCTCGGTCGGAGGAAATCGGGCGCAACCCTGGCCGAACGACGCGCGAGGCGCAACCGTTACGACCGCCGCAGGATTAAAACGGTGCCCCTCAGAAAGCGGATCTCATTTCCGCCCGGCTAGACCGTCTCCGGGCTTTCGCCGTACTGCGCTTCCATCACCGCGACGCCGTCCGGCCCGCCGATGATGGCAACGTCCGCGATGCCGAGGAACAGGCCGTTCTCGACCACGCCCGGAATGAACTTCAGCGCTTCGTCCAGCGACTCGGGATCTTCGAGGCGCCCGAAAGCGCAATCGAAGATGTAGTTGCCGCCGTCGGTGACGAACGGACGGCCGTCGCGGTCATAGCGCAGCGTGATCTCACCCTGGCAACCGGAATCGGCGGCCAGCATCTCGATCATGTTGCGCGTCGCGGTCACGCCGAACCGCACCACCTCGACCGGCAGTGGAAACGCGCCGAGCTTGTCGACGCGCTTGGCGGAATCCGCAATGACAATCATGCGGTCGGAGGCCGTGGCGACGATCTTCTCGCGAAGCAGCGCACCCCCGCCGCCCTTGATCAATCTCAGCTCGCCGTCGATCTCGTCCGCACCGTCGATCGTGAGATCAAGCAGCGGCATCTCGTCGAGCGTCGTCAACGGAATGCCGAACTTGGCGGCTAACGCCTGCGTCTGTTCCGAGGTCGGCACGCACAGCACCTCGAGCCCCGCGCGCACCTCCGCACCGAGCAGCTCGATGAAAAGCGCCGCCGTCGAACCCGTGCCGAGGCCGAGCCGCATCCGCGGCTCGACGAACTTGAGGGCGTGCCGCGCCGCGGCCAGCTTGTAGCTCTCAACCGACATAGACCATCCTTCCGGAAATCCTCTCTGCCAGCCGTTTGCCGCGAGAGCAAGCTTCAAGACGTGCCGAACCCATTGCCTGCCGCGGCAAGCGCCCGCCTTGCAGGCGCATCGCGATACGCCTAAACGGAGCCATGCAAAACGCGACCCTCGTCTTCGACCTCGACGGCACGCTCGTCGACTCCCTGCCCGATCTCGCGGCGGCGACCAACCATGCGCTGTCAGATTTGTCCCTGCCACCCATTCCGGCTGAAACGCTGCGCAAGACGGTTGGGTTCGGCGCCCGCCGCATGATCGTCGAGGGACTGAACCAGACCGGGCTGCAACTCCCCGAGGCCGAGGTCGACCGCCTGCTCGCCCGCTTCCTCTCCTATTACGAGCCCAACATCGCACTCCTGACGCGTCCTTACGACGGCGCCATCGCGGCTCTTGAGGGGTTTCGCGCCGCCGGCGCACGCCTTGCGATCTGCACCAACAAGCGCCTGGCGCTCGCCGAGCATCTCCTGCGGGAGCTCGAAATCGACGACCTGTTCGCCGCTGTGGCAGGGCGCGACAGCTTCGAAGTGTATAAGCCCCACCCTGACCACGTGCGCGGCGCCGTCCGCATGGCCGGAGGCGACCTCGGCGCGGCCGTCATGATCGGCGACACCGGCATTGATATCGCGGCCGCCCGCGCCGCCGACATTCCCGTCGTCGGCTGCAGCTTCGGCTATTCGGACGTACCTCTGGAGACGCTGCAACCCGACGCCGTGATCGCCCACTATAACGAGCTGGCGGCTGCCCTTCGCCCGCTGCTTCCCCGGGCACCCAGCCTGGCAGGGCTTGGTTAACTCAAAATTAGTCATATATTTCAGTCAAAAACCGGATTGCGTTCGTCTGCATATTTGCTGCCGCATGGAAAGGCGAAACTGCGGGTCGTTTGACAGACGACCGTTCCTTCCCCATGTTCCCGCCCCGAGTTTCAAGATCCAAACGACCGCGCATTGCACCGTGTTAAACAACCTTAAGTGGCGCGCACGGCCCAATTTTCCGGAGCGCCAGAGCGTTCGAGCCTCATAAGAAAGCGCACATGAACGTCGTCATCGTTGAATCGGCCGCGAAGGCCAAGACGATCAATAAGTACCTGGGCGGCAACTATAAAGTGCTGGCGTCCTTCGGCCACGTGCGCGACCTGCCGTCCAAGGACGGGTCCGTCGCTCCGGACAAGGACTTCGACATGACCTGGGAGATCGATTCCGGCTCCCAGAAGATCATCCGCGAGATCGCGGACGCCGTGAAAAAGGCCGATAAGCTGATTCTCGCGACCGACCCTGATCGCGAGGGCGAGGCGATCTCCTGGCATCTGCTCGAGATCCTGGAGCAAAAGAAGGCCATCAAGAAGGGTCTCGCCATCGAGCGCGTCGCCTTCAACGCCGTCACCAAGCAGGCCGTGCTGGCCGCCATCGCGGCCCCGCGCCAGATCGACGAGCCCCTCGTCGACGCCTATCTCGCGCGCCGCGCCCTCGATTATCTGGTCGGCTTCACGCTGTCTCCCGTGCTCTGGCGCAAGCTGCCGGGTGCCCGCTCAGCCGGCCGCGTGCAGTCGGTGGCGCTTCGCCTCGTCTGCGACCGCGAAGCCGAGATCGAGGCCTTCAAGACCGACGAGTACTGGACCGTCGAGGCGACACTGGCCACCAAGTCGGGCGAAGAGTTCCCGGCGCGGCTCTACGGCGTCGACGGCACCACGCTGAAGAAGCTCGACATCAAGGACGAAGCGTCCGCCTTCGCGATCAAGCGCGCCATCGAGAAGGGCGAGTTCCGCGTCGTCTCGGTCGAGCGCCGCGCCGTGAAGCGCAACCCCTACGCGCCCTTCGCCACCTCGACGCTGCAGATGGACGCCTCCCGCAAGCTCGGCTTCTCCGCCAAGCAGACCATGCAGATCGCTCAGCGCCTGTATGAAGGCGTCGACGTCGGCGGCGAGACCGTGGGCCTCATCACCTATATGCGAACTGACGGCGTCACCATCATTCCGGAGGCAATCAACGCCATCCGCGGGATGATCGCGCGCGAGTACTCCCAGCGCTATGTCGCCCCGTTCGTGCGCGAGTACAAAACCAAAGCCAAGAACGCGCAGGAAGCGCACGAGGCCATCCGCCCGACCGACGTCACGCGCACGCCCGCATCCGTCTCGCGCTATCTCGATAGGGATCAGGCCCGCCTTTACGAGCTGATCTGGAAGCGCTCCGTCGCGAGTCAGATGGCCTCCGCCGAGCTCGAGCAGACCACCGCCGACATCGAGATCAAGGGCCGCGACGGTAAGAGGTACACGCTGCGCGCCACGGGCTCGGTCGTACAATTCGACGGCTTCCTCAAGGTCTACGAGGAAGGCCGCGACGACCGCGTGCGCACCATCGAGAAGGGCAAGGACGACACCTCCGACGAGGAGGATACGAGCCGCCTTCCGCAGCTTGCCGAAGGCGACCCGCTGACTGATCGCGCCGTCGAGGCCGAGCAGCACTTCACACAGCCGCCGCCGCGCTACTCGGAAGCAACCCTCGTCAAGCGCATGGAGGAGCTCGGCATCGGTCGCCCGTCGACCTACGCCTCGACGCTCGCCGTGCTGCAGGAGCGCGATTACGTCCGCATCGATAAGAAGCGCCTGATTCCGGAGGACAAGGGTCGCCTCGTCATTGCCTTCCTTGAGAGCTTCTTCAAGAAATACGTCGAGTTCGACTTCACCGCCGATCTTGAGGAAAAGCTCGACCTGATCTCGGCCGGAGACCTGGAGTACAAGCAGGTGCTGCGCGACTTCTGGCGCGACTTCACGGCCGCAGTCGACGACATCAAGGACCTGCGCGTCGGCGACGTGCTGGAAGCGCTGAACGAGCTTCTTGGCCCGCACATCTTCCCGGCCAAGGAAGACGGATCGGATCCGCGCGCCTGCCCGAAATGCGGCACTGGCCGCCTTTCTCTCAAGATCTCCGGCAAGAACGGCGCCTTCATCGGCTGCGGCAACTACCCAGACTGCAAATACACGCGCCAGCTCACCGGGGAAGCGACGAGCGCCGGCGGCGATCGCGAGCTTGGCTTCGATCCTGAGACTGGCCTGCCGATACTGGTCAAGAGCGGCCGCTTCGGCCCCTACCTGCAGCTCGGCGAAGGCGAGGGCGACGAGAAGCCGAAGCGCTCGTCGATCCCCAAGGGCATCGACGCCGCCACCATCGATTTCGAGAAGGCCATGCAGCTCCTCTCGCTTCCGCGCGAGGTCGGCATTCACCCCGAAACCGGCACTCCGATCACCGCCGGGCTCGGCCGCTATGGTCCTTTCATCCTGCATGACGGCACCTACGCCAACGTCGACAGCATCGAGGATGTCTTCACGATCGGCCTCAATCGTGCCGTCACGCTCATTGCCGAAAAGAAGGCCGGCAAAGGCAATCGCTTTGGACGCGCGGCGACAAAAACCGTCTTGAAGGATCTCGGCGAGCATCCGGGCGCCGGCGGCAAGATCCAGGTGCTGGACGGCAAGTACGGCCCTTACGTCAGCCATGACAAGGTCAACGCCACCGTGCCGAAGGGCATGGATCCAGCGACCCTCACTATCGACGATGCCGTGCGCCTCCTGCAGGAGCGCGTCGCCAAGGGCGGCGGCAAGAGGCCTGCGCGCGGCAAAGCGGCAGCAAAGCCGAAGGCGGCCAAGGCAGCCGGTGACGGCGACGCCGAGACCAAACCCGCCAAGGCAAAGTTGAAAGCGGCGAAGAAGGCGGCACCAAAAGCCAAAACCAAAGCCATCGCCGAAGGCTGATCAGAACCTCGCGTGCGTGTCCCGTCCGCTAGACCGGAGCCTCGCTCAAAACCCCGCGCAGACGTTCGGCATCGCGCAGCGGCGGCGCGCCGAACATGCGGCGATACTCTCTGCTGAACTGCGACGGACTATCGTAGCCCACGGCATGCCCCGCCGTGGCCGCGTCGACGCTTTGCAGCAAGATCAGAGTGCGCGCCTCCTGCAGACGCAGCTGCTTTTGATACTGGAGCGGGCTCATGCCCGTCACGGTCTTGAAGTGTTGATGCAGCGCTGATGCGCTCATGCCGGCCGCATCGACGATCAGCTCCATACGAAACGGCTCGCGGAAATTGCGCTTGATCCATCCGATGGCGCGGTTCACTTGCTGCAGCTTGCTTTCCGCAAAAGCGATTTGCGACAGTCGCGCCGTCTGCTCGCCGCGCAACAGGCGGTAGAGGATCTCGCGCTCGGCGAGCGGCGCCAGGATTGGGATGTCCCGCGGAGAGGCGAGAAGACGCAAAAGACGCACGGCCGCATCGATGATCTCTGTCGAGAGGTCGCTGACGCCGAGCGAGGGGCCCGGCTGTGCGGTGGCGGCCCGCTTCACATCGCTTTCCATCATGAGCGCGCCGATGGCGGCCGGATCGAGATCGATGCGCAGACCGAGAAACGGCTTGGAAGCGCTGGCGTCGGTAATGTGGGCGACAATTGGCACATCCACCGAAACGACCAGATACTTCGAGGCGTCATAAACATAGATCTGATCGCCGGAAACAGCCTGCTTGCTGCCCTGCGCGATGATGCAGAACGCGGGTTCGTAGACCGTGTGCACCGGCGCCGACGGGGCCGAAGAGCGGTGCAAGAACAGGCGCGGCAAAGGGGTCGTATGAACCCCGTCCGTGCCCGTGAATTGTTCAATGAGAGCAGCGAGCTCGCGAATATCGGCCATAGCTTAAGCCTTGCATTCGTTGTCACATTTCAATCGAAACATAGCTCTCCTTGGCCGCCCTGGCGACAGCCACACTGCACGAATGGAGGATCGTGCAAGAACACCAGAGGATCGGTCTACCGCCGGCAGCACCATCGCCACCATTCTCCCCTCAACGACGCTCACCATCGCAACGAGGAGAGAGATCATGAGTGGAGTGAAAGACAAGGTCGTCCTGATCACCGGCGCGTCCAGCGGCATTGGAGAGGCGGCAGCGCGGCTCCTCGCCGAGCAAGGCGCCAAGGTCGTGGTCGGCGCGCGCCGTGTGGAGCGACTCGAAAAGCTCGTCGCCGACATCACCGCCAAGGGCGGCACCGCGCGCCATAAGGCCGTCGATGTCACCAAACGTGCCGATGTCGAGGCGTTCGTCAATTTTGGCCGCGACGCGTTCGGGCACATCGATGTGCTAGTCAACAATTCCGGCGTCATGCCGCTCGCGCCCGTCGCAGCCATGAAGGTGGACGAGTGGGAGCGCATGATCGACGTCAACATCCGCGGCGTGCTGTACGGCGTCGCCGCGGTGCTGCCCGGGATGAAGGCGCGCGGGTCTGGCCAGATCATCAACGTCGCGTCGATCGCGGCGCATTTGGTGATGCCGACGGCCGCAGTGTACTGCGCCACCAAGCACGCCGTATGGGCCTTCTCAGAAGGCCTGCGCCAGGAGAACGCGGATATCCGTGTCACGACGATCTCGCCCGGCGTCGTAGCAACCGAGCTCGGCGACGATATCTCGGACGCTGCGACGAAGGAAATGCTCGTCGGCTTGCGCAGGGCGGCCCTGACGCCGGATGCGATCGCCCGGGCGATTTCCTATGCCATTTCCCAGCCCGAGGATGTGGACGTTAACGAGGTCGTCGTTCGCCCGACCGCGAGCCCCTTGTGAGACTGTGGGCCGGCGAAAGCCGGCCCACGACAAGTTACCTGCCGAAATCCCGCGCCGCCGCGACGGCACCGCTTCAATACCGGGCGGAAGGCCTCTAAGGTCTCCGCCCATGGCCAGAAAATCACCCCCGAAACGTCCAGCATCGAAAAACGTGAGGAAAGGCTTCCGCCAGGCGCCCGCCGAAAGGCGACCCAACGGCGAGGACGCCCTCCCCTCGCGCGAGGAGATTCTGAACTTCCTGCGCGAGCACGAAGGCAAGGCCGGAAAGCGCGAGATCGCACGCGCCTTCAACATCAAGGGCGAGGCTCGCACGGCGCTGAAGCGCCTGCTCGCCGAGATGGCAGCCGATGGCGCACTCGCCGGCAGCCGCAAGGATCTGCATGAGGCCGGCCGTCTGCCGCCTGTCACCGTGCTCGACGTCACCGGCCGCGACGAGGATGGCGACCTGATCGCGCGCCCGGTCGTCTGGAAGGACGCCGACGGCGAGCCACCCCTCGTGCTCGTGCTGACGCATCGCGCCCGCGGCGAGGAACGCGACGCCGCCATCGGCGTCGGTGATCGCATCCTCGCCCGCATCACGGCACTTGATCAACCCGACGTCGAGGGCGTCTCCTACGAGGCCGAGGCGATCCGCATCCTGCCGCGCGACAAGCGGCGCTTGCTCGGCATTTTCCGCACGCGCAAGGGCGGCGGTGGCACCATCGAGCCCGTCAACCGCAAAGAGCTGCGCGCCTGGCAAGTCCGCCCGGGCAACGACGGCGACGCCAAGGATGGCGATCTTGTGCGCTTCGATCTCTCCGCCAAGCATCGCCAATCCGTCACCGAAGCGCGCGTGCTCGAAAGTCTCGGCAATCCTGACGACCAGCGCAAGATCAGCCTCATCGCCGTGCACGCGCACGGGCTGCCGGACGACTTCCCCTCCTCGGTCGTCGCGGAGAGCGAAGCGCTGTCACCATTCGCGGCAGACCAAGACCGCACCGACCTGCGCCGCATGCCGCTGCTCACTATCGATCCGATCGACGCCCGCGACCACGACGACGCCGTCTACGCCGAGCCGGACACGGATCCTAGAAACCACGGCGGATACGTCGTGACCGTGGCCATCGCCGATGTCGCCCATTACGTGCGGCCCGGCACGCGCCTCGACAAGGAGGCGCGCCTGCGCGGCAACTCGGTCTACTTCCCAGACCGTGTCGTGCCGATGCTGCCCGAGCGCATCTCGAACGACCTCTGCTCCCTACGTGAGCTGGAGGAGCGGCCATGCCTCACTGTGCGCATGGTGTTCGACGCAGGCGGCAAGAAGCGCCGGCACACGTTCCAGCGCGCCGTGATGAAAAGCGCCGCGAAACTCAGCTATCAGGAGGCCCAGGCCGCCATCGACGGCAACGTGAGCGAGAAGTGCGCGCCGCTGATGCAGCGGGCGCTGCTGCCTCTATGGGAGGCCTACGGGGCACTCTCGCGCGGCCGCGATGCACGGCAACCACTCGACCTGGATCTTCCCGAACGCAAGATCCTGCTCGATGAGGAAGGCCGCGTTGCGCGCGTCGTTATCCCGGAGCGGCTCGATGCGCACCGCCTGATCGAGGAGTTCATGATCCAGGCCAACGTCGCGGCGGCCGAGACGCTCGAACACGCCAAGACGCCCCTCGTCTATCGCATCCACGACGAGCCATCGAAGGAGAAGCTGAAAGCGCTGCGCGACTTCCTCGACACGCTCGAGATCAAGCTCGCGGTCGGCACGGGCATCAAACCGGAAGCATTCAATCGTATCCTGGCGCAGGCCAAATCGCTGCCCGTCCCCGAGCTCGTCAACGAGGTCGTCTTGCGCTCGCAAGCCCAGGCCGAATACGCGCCGGCCAACATCGGCCACTTCGGATTGAACCTCGCTAAATACGCGCACTTCACCTCACCGATCCGCCGCTACGCCGACCTGCTCGTCCATCGTGCCTTGATCCGCGCCCTGAAGCTCGGGCCCGACGGTCTGCAAGATAACGAGATCGCCGAGCTCGGCGGCACGGCCTCTGATATCTCGACAGCCGAGCGCCGCGCCATGGCGGCCGAGCGCGAGACCATCGACCGCCTGATCGCCGCCCATCTCGCCGATCGCATCGACGCCGTGTTCGAAGGCCGCATCGCGGGCGTCACGCGCTCCGGCGTGTTCGTGAAGCTCAGGGAGACCGGCGCCGACGGCTTCGTGCCGGTCTCGACGCTAACCCAGGATTTTTTCTCGCACGTCGAGGAAGCCCACGCCCTCGTCGGCAACCGCACGGGCGAGACCTACCAGCTCGGCGATACGGTCACGGTGCGCCTCGTCGAGGTCATCCCGAGCGCCGGCGCCATTCGCTTCGAGATGCTGACACCGGGAAAAACCGGATCCATGAAGCATCTGAAGCACCTGAAGAGCGCGGGTCGCATGGGCCGCCGCTACGGCCGTCGTCGCTAGCGCGTAAAACTACGGGATTATGTCGCTTTGACCCCGCGCTCGCTGGCCTTATGTAGGGCAGAGCAGGACAGGAGTTTGCATGATCGAGTACCAGGTAGAACCGGGCTCCGCCGAGATGCCGCCGAAGCGTGACGTCAAGACGTCCATGCTCCGCGGCTGGCGTCAGAAGTGCCCGGCCTGCGGCCAGGGCGCGCTGTTTCGCCAATACCTCAAGGTCAGCGACGTATGTCCCGTTTGCGGTGAGGAGCTTCATCATCAGCGTGCGGACGACGCGCCGCCCTACTTCACGATGGTCATCGTCGGCCACGTCGTGGTTGCCGGCGTGCTGATGCTCGAGAAGGCAGTGGCGCCGCCGAGCTGGGTGCACCTCACGCTCTGGCTGCCGCTGACGGTCATCCTGAGCCTCGTTCTGCTGCCGCTGATCAAAGGCTCGCTCGTCGGAATGCAATGGGCGCTGCGCATGCACGGGTTCAGCGGCAAGCCCGATGAGACACCCGTTCCCGATCCCAGCGCCCAGTGACGTTGGAAATCGCGATGTCGCAGACGCACAAAGCGGAAGCCGGGACAGGTGCGAGCGCGCCTCGCGCCGTGCTGCGCCCGCGCGACGCCGCGACCTTGATCATCGTCGACCGCTCGTCGCCCGCCCCGCGCATCCTCATGGGCCGCCGTCGCCCCGAGCAGGTGTTCCTGCCGAACACGTTCGTGTTTCCAGGCGGCCGCGTCGAAGCAACGGATCGCGTACTCGCGCGCCGCCACGCGCTCCCTGAGACAGAAGCCGAATGCGTCAAAGCCGCTATGCGCGGCCGCCCCTCTGCGACGCGCGCCGCCGCACTTGCATTGGCCGCCATTCGCGAGACGTTCGAAGAGACAGGCTTCATCGTCGGGCGCCCACAGAACGATAGCAAGCCGGCCAACGCAGGCGGCTGGAGCGCCTTCCATGCCGAAGGGTTCGAGCCGCACCTCAGCGGCTTGACGTTCCTCGCTCGCGCCATCACGCCACCCGGCAGACCGCGGCGCTACGACACGCGCTTCTTCGTCGTGGACGCACGCGAGGTCGCACACCGCGCATCCAGCATCGATGGCGAGTTGCTGGATATCGACTGGTTTACCATCGATGCCGCGCGCACGCTGAAGCTGCCGTCGATCACGCAGTACATCCTGGAGGATATCGCCGCGTTCCTGGTTCGCCCCGCCGACGCGGCCCCGTTCTACTTCCACCGTCGGGGCCGTTTTGAACGCGCACTTCTCCCCCGCACCATTGTCCGTCTTGACAGCGAAGGCGCGAACAGTATGGTGCCCAATCCAAATTCAAGACGTACCTAATTCAAGGTCCCAAGACCAATGGCCAAGCAGATTACCCAGAAGATCAAGCTGCTTTCGACGGCAGACACCGGCTTTTTCTACGTGACGAAGAAGAACCCGCGCACGCAGACCGAGAAGCTCGTTTTCCGTCGTTACGACCCCGTCGTGCGCAAGCACGTCGAGTTTAAGGAAGCCAAGATTAAGTAGTTTCCGCCGCCCGGATTTTTTAAGGGCGGTTGGACGCATTGAGCGCAGACAGCGGGCCTTCGCGGACGACGAGACCACCCGTAGCACCAACGAAATCGCTGTATTTTCAGGGATGGGCCCTCAACCAGGGTCCGTAACCGGCTCGGCAGCGGGGTAAGCATTCCGAGTTAGCCACGGACCCTGGCCTAGTGACCAGATGGCGTCAAAGAGGGCGTTGACGGACCACCTGGTGTCGTAGCGGAGCAGGAACGGGTTCGTCGCGGCCCGCACTACGATTTCCCGCTCCATCAGGAGATGCGGCGGACCCGATGGGCCGCGGGAACCGGACTGACCGGAAACGTCGGCACAAGAGGGCGACGAACAGCCGAGCGATCTCCGGGCGAATTGAATACGGTTATGAAATCCCCTCCAGCGAGAAAAGTCTGACAGAACAGATCGGCGATTGCAAGTTTAGAGCTTGACCATTGCGTGGCGAACACGTCACCCGATCGATTCTATCGTTAATGCCGCCGCGGACCGGCCGAAAGTTGCCTGACCATCGCGAAGCGGGCCGAGCGCGGCATGCGCTGCGGGAAGAATCGGCATTAGATCAGTCGACTGACAATATAACTTTTTCGAAACGCGCCCAAGGCGTTGATCAGGCCGCGTCTGCGACAACTTGGTTCCGCCCCTGCCGCTTGGCAACGTAAAGGGCGCTGTCCGCCCGCTTGAAAAGAGCCTCCGAGGTGTCCCCTTCTCCCTCCCAGGTTGCAAGACCGACGCTTGCCGTAACCCAGGTTTCCTCGCCCGGACCGATGCTGAAGGGGTGGACTGCGACACACTCACGCACCCTCTCGGCCACCTGCCTGGCAACGACTTTGTCGGTGTCGGGCATGATGATCAGGAATTCCTCCCCGCCGAGCCGGCACGCCAGGTCCACGCCGCGTGTATAGCGCCGGAAGCGGTCCGAAAACTCCTTGAGCACCAGATCACCAACGTCATGGCCGTAGGTATCGTTGACGCGCTTGAAGTGGTCGATATCCGCGATCAGGATCGAAAGCGACCGCCCGGTACGCTCGGCGTCCGCAATCAGCGTCTTGAGATGGCGCTCCATGTAGCGCCGGTTATACAGTCCCGTCAGCGGATCGGTGACGGATAGCTCCACGCTTTCGCGGATCTGGTTGCGCAAATGGTCCGAGAACCGCTTGCGGCGCACCTGGGTTCTGACGCGCGCCAGAAGCTCGTGCCGATCCACCGGACGCATCAGGTAATCGTTGACGCCCATGTCGAGCCCGCGAATGAGACGGGCCTCGTCTCCCGGATCGACCATGAGCAGGATCGGCACATGCCGCGTGCGGTCGAGCGAGCGGACCTGCGAGCAGAACCGAAGCCCGTCCGAGTGCTCGAGCGTAAGCGCCACCACCAGAAGATCGAACGGATTTTCAGCCACATGCAGAAGCGCCGCTTGCGGATCGGACTCGATATAGGCTTCGTGATGCTTCGCGAGCGCCGACATGACACGCGACGACGAGCGCGGATGATCGTCGACGACAAGCACACGCGCCGGCTTGTCGGCGAGAATACGCGCCAGCGTGTCGTTGTCCGCGAGCCCCATCTGGCGGCTCGTGACGACGCGCATCAGCATTTCGTCGTTGAGCATCTTGAGCCGTGCAAGGCTCTTCACGCGCGTCACGAGCGCGATGTCATCGACCGGCTTGGTGAGAAAATCGTCCGCCCCGCAGTCGAGGCCCTGGATCTTGTCCGACGCTTGATCGAGCGCGGTGACCATCACCACCGGGATGTGCAGCGTCAACGGCGAGGCCTTGAGCCGGCGGCAGACCTCGAAGCCATCGATGCCGGGCATCATGACGTCGAGCAGCACGACGTCGACCCGCTCGCGCTGGCAGATCTCAAGGGCATCGAGGCCGTTGGATGCTGAAATGACCTCGAAGTACTCAGCCTCGAGGCGTGCCTGCAGGAGCTTGATATTGGCCAGAATATCGTCGACGACCAGAACTCGAGCAGTCATGATAAACTCTCAACGCACGCGACACCAAATCCACAGTACGGCCGTGTGGCTCAGGCATCCCCGACAAAACGTCTGACCGTGTCGAGAAATACGGAAACGGAGATTGGCTTCGACACATACGCCTCGCATCCGCCCGAGCGAATGCGCTCCTCATCGCCCTTCATCGCAAACGCCGTCACGGCGACAACCGGGATGTCCCTCAGCTCGTCGTCCTCCTTGAGCCAGCGGGTCACCTCGAGACCGGAGACCTCCGGAAGCTGGATGTCCATGAGAATGAGGTCCGGGCGATGCACGCGCGCGAGCGTCAAAGCATCGAGACCGTTCCGCGTCTGCACGGTGAGGTAGCCGTAGGCGTCCAAGAGATCATGGAAGAGCTTCATATTGAGCTCGTTGTCTTCCACGATCAGCACGGTCTTTGGCGTCTGGGCCGCGTTACCCTGCTTCTGGCCCTCGACGGCCATTCTGGTCTCCTGATAGGTCATCGTCGAAGGTTGTTGCCACCCCGCCTTTAACTGCACCGATTCTGAGGGCCATATGGAGGGAGTGTGCACAGCTTAGCTTAAGCAACTGTTGAAACATGCGCATCAAGGAGCAAAGTAGGGGATAAGTATCAGATATAACAATAAAAATGGAGGACGCCCACCGATGCTGAATCGACGCTCCGCACCGACCGCCGAGGAGGCCGAGACGATGGCCCTCGCGGGCCTCGCTTTCCTCGCCGAGGACGGCGCTCGCCTCGGCCGCTTTCTGGCCTTGACGGGGATCGAGCCCGATCAGCTGCGGGCTGTCGCGGGAGCACCGGAAACCCTTCTCGCTGTGCTGGATTACCTGCTCGGTGACGAGTCCCTCTTGCTCGTGTTCACAGCCTCGAAAGGCATCGCGCCTGAAGCTGTCGAGCCCACGCGCCACGCACTCGCACGCAGCCTCGGTATCGAGACCCAGACGTAACGGAGCAGGGAATGAACAAGGTGCCGGGCACCAGTGGCACGGCCCAGCGCATGCGCATGGGCATCGATCTCGGCGGCACGAAGATCGAAGGCCGCATCCTGACATCCAGCGGAGAGGAAGCCACGCGGCGGCGCATTCTGGCACCTCAGGGCTTCTACGAGGACACCGTTGCCGCGCTCGTCGACATCATCCGCGATCTCGAATCCGACATCGGCGAAGCAGCAAGCGTCGGCATCGGCATGCCGGGCTCCCTCTCGCCGCTGACCGGCCACGTCCGTAACGCCAATTCGACATGGCTCAACGGTCGTACGCTGCGCGAGGACCTCGAGTCCGCGCTCGGACGCTCGGTGCGAATGGCCAACGACGCCAATTGCTTCGCCCTGTCGGAGGCAACCGATGGCGCCGGCGCCGGCGCCAAAAGCGTATTCGGCATCATCGTCGGCACGGGCTGCGGCGGCGGCATCGTCATCGACGGACACGTACTGCACGGCGCCCGTGGCATAGGCGGCGAATGGGGTCACAACCCTCTGCCTTGGTCGGAGCCGGACGAGCATCCCGGTCCCCGGTGCTGGTGTGGACGCCTGGGCTGCATGGAGATGTGGGCCTCTGGCACCGGCTTGTCCGGCGACTACCAGCGACGGACAGGCGAACTCGTCTCAGGTCATGAGATCGTTGCCCGCGCCGCGTTGGGCGAGCCGGCGGCGAAAACCAGCCTCGAGCGCCACGCCTCGCGCCTTGCGCGCGGGATCGCCCACGTCATCAACATCATCGACCCCGAGGTGATCGTGCTCGGCGGCGGCCTCTCGAAGCTACCGCATCTCTACGAGGAGCTCCCGCGGCTCGCGGCGCCCTACGTCTTTTCCGACATCAAAAACATCGTCATCCGGCCGCCGAAATGGGGCGACGCCAGCGGCGTGCGCGGCGCCGCCTGGCTGTGGAACGACTGACGCAAAAGCGACCGAAATGAGAGCCCGTGGCTACTCCTACGGCGCCGTGCTCTTGCAGGGCGAGGCTTCGAAGTAGGTCAGCTCCTTGAGCTCGCCGGCGATGGCGAAGTCGCCGTGATTGATGCGCAGACTGCTCGTGACGCCGTTGTCGTGGAAACGATACGACATCTCATAGAGCGGGATCGCATCGCCCTGCTGCTGCCCGGCGGGAAAATAGCTGACCGAGATCGGCCACGAGAGTACGCGATCGAGATCCGCAACACCCTTGGCGAGCGAGACCACGGCGCCGCTCCCGGGCTTGGTCTCGCGGCCGATGGCCGTCGAAGTCGCGTAGACCTTGTCTCCGGTCTCCGACCCATCGAAGAGATCCGCCGCCAGAATGGTGCGCCCGGCGCGCGCCGCCTGGATGATCGCCATCGAATGCTGAATCGGGAAATAGATGTTGCCGGGAATCTTGATCTCCCGCTTCTCCGGGCGCGCCAGCTCAACAGTCGCCGGCCCGTTTCCCTGTGCGCGGTTGGCGACGCCCTGCGTCTGTTCGCCCGGCAGCTCGTTCTGGTAGGTACTCGTGCTGAAACGCAGCCGCCGCGCCGGCACCTCTTCCCAGCTCGACGTCCTGAGGTCCGTCGTCTGTACGTCGCCGTCCTGATTCACGGTCTGTGTCACGAAGCGCATGCTCTGCGCATAGCCTTCGCACGCATTGCCGGTGAGCTCATAGACGATGCGTCCGGTGACACCCGTTACGCCCGAGCCGGACTGCGCCCGGTCGAGCGATAGATCGTAGACCGCCCGATGCGGAGCGAACACCACCTCCTTGAGCGCGGGCGTCGCGTGCGCGCCAGCATGCAGCCACGGAAGCGCAAGCGCGAAGGGCGCCGCCAAGGCAGACGCCGCAATGACCAGTCCGTAACCCCGCTTCCGCATTCTTCTCATCCTGTTACAAAGGCTGCCCGAAAGAAGCAGCCTGATCTCTGGCCGGAATCTAAGGTACGTCCGGTCCGTTGCAAAGTCAGATCGAGCGGCTATCAAGGAACACCGACCATTCTGCGGCCACGTGCCTCGCGTCAAGCGGCAACGGCCCGATAACCCCCATGGAGACGACCCGAATGACCGGCACCATCGAGGCCCGCCTGGCCGAGCTTGGCATTACACTCCCCGAGGCGCCCAACCCGGTGGCCAACTACGTCCCCCACGCCATCGCCGGCAACCTCCTGTTCATCTCGGGACAGATTTCCAAGGGCGCCAACGGCAAGATCGTGACCGGAGCCCTGGGTCAGGATGTCGAGGTTGAGATCGGACAGGCCGCCGCCCGCCTCTGCGCCCTGAACATCCTCGCCCAAGCCAAGGCCGCGCTCGGCAGCCTCGACCGCATTGCGCAGGTCGTTCGCCTCACCGGCTTCGTCAACGCCACCCCGGCGTTCACCGACCATCCGAAGGTCGTCAACGGCGCATCCGATCTCTTCGTCGAGGTACTCGGCGACAAGGGACGCCACACGCGAGCCGCCGTCGGCGTCTCGAGCCTGCCGCTGAACTCGGCTGTCGAGGTCGACGCCATCATCGCCATCACGGGATAAGGCACAGATGCTCGATCGCGTCTTCCTGCGCCCCATCGCCCACCGCGGGCTGCACAACGCAGCAAAAGGCGTGATCGAGAACACGGCGCCCGCCTTCAAGGCCGCCATCGCCAAGGGCTACGCCATCGAGTGCGACGTGGTCGCGGCTGGCGGCGGCCGGCCAATCGTACTCCACGACGACACCCTCGACCGACTGACGCACAAGACAGGTCCCGTTTCGCACCTGGGCGCTGACGACCTCAAGCGGATCCGCTACCGCGACACCGACACCATCGGCATCCTGACGATGACCGAATTCCTGGCCCTATGCGGAGCGCGCGTACCGCTCGTCGTCGAGATCAAGAGTAACTGGTCGCCGCCCGACCGTGCGTTTCTCGGCGAGATCGCACGTCTCGCGAGCGCCCACAGCGGCCCCATCGCACTGATGTCGTTCGACCCGGCTGTGATGGAAGTGATCAAGGAACTCGCCCCCGGCGTACCGCGCGGCATCGTCTCGGGCCGATACCGTGATGCGGACGGCATGCTGTGGTGGCCGCAACTCGGCCGCTGGCGGAGCTGGCGACTTGCCAACCTGCTCGGGATGGGCGCAGCGGACCCGGATTTCATCGCCTACGAGGTCGGTGCTTTAGCGAAACTGGCTCCGCGCATCGCGCGCGAACGCTACGGCCTGCCGCTTCTCACCTGGACCGTCCGAACCGAAGCCGACCGCCGCCGCGCCGCCCGCTACGCCGACGCCCCCATCTTCGAAGGCTACGAACCTTAGCTGAGGTTTATGCGTGAGCTGAGCCACACGGCTGAACTCGATCACAATCTAGTCCACACGCTTAACGCAGCCGAAGGCTACGGAGCCAAGGGCGACCGCGGCAAGCCGCGCCCCCGCGGAGCGCCAGCGCACCTCCCGAGGTGCACGAACAGGCGCGTGAGCGATATCAGCGGTCGATCTCACCGAACACGATGTCGAGCGATCCGAGGATGGCGCTGACGTCGGCCAGCATGTGGCCTTTGTTGAGGAAGTCCATCGCCGCGAGATGCGGGAAGCCGGGCGCACGGATCTTGCACCGATATGGCTTGTTCGAGCCGTCCGCCACGAGATAGACGCCGAACTCGCCCTTGGGTGCTTCGACGGCGGCGTACACCTCGCCCGGCGGCACATGGAAGCCTTCCGTGTAGAGCTTGAAGTGATTGATCAGCGCTTCCATGGAGCGCTTCATCTCGCCCCGCTTCGGCGGCACCACGCGCGGATTGCGCGCCGAGACCGGACCCGACCCGTCCGCGCTCATCAGTTTCTCACAAGCCTGCTTCATGATCTTCACGCTCTCGCGCATCTCGAGCATGCGGATCAGATAGCGATCGTAGCAGTCGCCGTTCTTGCCGATCGGAATGTCGAAATCGAGCTCCGCATAGCACTCGTAAGGCTGCGACTTGCGAAGGTCCCACGCCGCGCCCGACCCGCGCATCATGACGCCCGAGAAACCCCACGCGAACGCATCCTCGAGGGCGACGACGCCGATATCGACGTTGCGCTGCTTGAAGATGCGGTTCTCCGTCAGCAGGTTGTCGATGTCGTCGAGCACCTTCAGGAACGGATCGCACCAGGCATAGATGTCCTCGATGAGCTGCGCCGGCAGGTCCTGATGCACGCCGCCGATACGGAAATATTTTGCGTGCATGCGGCTGCCGGAGGCGCGCTCGTAGAACACCATGAGCTTCTCACGCTCCTCGAAGCCCCACAGAGGCGGCGTCAGCGCGCCGACGTCCATCGCCTGCGTGGTGACGTTGAGCAGATGCGACAGGTGCCGCCCGATCTCGGAATAAAGCACGCGAATGAGCTGCGCGCGCCGCGGCACCTCGAGGCCCAAGAGCCGCTCGGCCGCGAGGCAGAACGCATGCTCCTGGTTCATCGGCGCCACGTAGTCGAGGCGGTCGAAATAGCCGATGGCCTGCAGATACGTTTTGGCTTCGATCAGCTTCTCGGTACCGCGATGCAGGAGCCCGATGTGCGGATCGACGCGCTCGACCACCTCGCCGTCGAGCTCGAGCACGAGCCGCAGCACGCCGTGCGCGGCCGGATGCTGCGGACCGAAGTTGATGTTGAACGGACGAATCTCGGTCTCAGCCATGGCTATCACTCGGTCTTCTGGGCATCGCCCGTATAAGAGGCCATCGCCACCGAACCCCTGACCTTTTCGGTCTCGTTGGCGAAATCATAGTACGGCGGCTTGTCCTCGATGAAGATCTGCCGCGTGAAGGTGAACCCGCTCACGTCGTCGACCGAGCCTGCGGTGAACGTGTAGCGCTCCTCGCCTGCCACCTTCCAGAACAACACCGTGCCGCAGCGTGTGCAGAACCCGCGCTCGCCGACATCCGAGGAGCGGTAGACGCCGATGAACTCCTGCCCCGTGATGCTCGGCATGCCCTCGCAGTCGAAGTACATGAGCGGACCGCCCGTCCACCGCCGGCACATGCCGCAATGGCACGCGTGCACCTCGTGCGTCGTGGTCTTCGTCGCGTAGCTGACGGCTCCACAAAGGCAGTGTCCGGTGATGTCGCGCGCTTCAGTCACCGCGCACCTCACTCGCCGCATTGGCCTCGAACGCCGCGAACGCCTCCGCCCCCGTACGCTTCGGCACGTCGCTCGAGAACGCATAGTAGTCGGGCTTCTCGTCGATGAAGATCTCCGCCGTGAGCACGAGACCCGACTGGTCGTCGAGCACGCCGGCCGAGAACGAGTAATGATCGGTGCCGAGCAGATGATAGAAGAGCGAGCTGCCGCACACCTTGCAGAAGCCACGCTCCGCCCACTCAGATGACTTGTAGACGCCGATATTCTCTGCGCCCTTGAATGCAACCTCACCGTCGTGCGGCAAGCCGATGTACGGCCCCGCTGCCCAGCGCCGGCACATGTTGCAGTGGCAGATATCGACCTCGCGCTTTGCCACGTCCGCAGAGAACGTCACCGCCCCGCAAAGGCACCGTCCACTGATCGCATTGCCCGCTGTGGCCATCGCTCGGGCTCCCTAGCCGCAGCTCGCGATCGGCGCGACGCCGGCCACAGCGGCCTTGTCATTGACGCGTGAGACAAAACGCTGCCACGGCACCACCATGCGCTCATGACTCCCGGCGCCGATCGTCTCGACGCCGTCATGTGCCGTGACCTTGAACGCGACGCGCCGGCCGGCGATGGCCGTGCACTCGGCTTCGACCGTTACCACCTGCCCCGGCACCGTGGCCCCGCTATGCGAGACGTTGATGTGAATGCCGAGCGAGCCTTCGCCGGGCTCGAGATGCGACTCGAGCACCTTCATGCAGCACCATTCCATGAGCCCGACCATGAACCCGGTCGCGAACACATCTGGCATGGCGCGGAAATCATCAGATTCGGGATAGAGGTGCGGCACGGTCTTCTCCGCCGGCACCTTGAACTCCAGGCGCGCGCGATCCCCGACCTTGAGCGTATCCTTCATGGCACCTCGCCCCTCGCCTGCTCGTGAAGCTTGCCCGTCGCGATGGAGACCGCGTTTTCGCGGATCTGCTTGAGCCGCTCGTCGTCGAGGCTCATGACGGCCCCGCCTTCTCATCGCCCGGCAAAACGTAGTTAGGTCCTTCCCAGGGGCTCTCGAAATCGAACGAGCGGAATTCCTGAACGAGCTTCACGGGCTCGTAGACGACGCGCTTGGCTTCGTCATCGTAGCGGACCTCGACATAGCCAGTGAGCGGGAAGTCCTTGCGCAACGGATAGCCCTGGAACCCGTAGTCGGTGAGCAGACGCCTCAGATCCGGGTGCCCCGAAAACAGAATCCCGTACATGTCGAACGCCTCGCGCTCGTACCAGTTGGCGACCGGAAACACATCGATGACACTCGGCACCGACGTCTCTTCGTCCGTCTCAAGCTTCACGCGCACGCGCTGATTGAGCCGCGGCGACAAGAGGTGATACACGACATCGAACCGCTGCTCGCGCGCCGGCCAATCAACGCCGCAGATATCGATCAGCACCTCGAAGCGGCAGCCGGGGTCGTCGCGGAGAAACGTCAGCACCTCGACGATCCTCTGCGCGTCCACCGTGAGCGTCAGCTCGCCGACCGCGATTTGCCGGTCAAGAACGGCATCCCCGAGCTTCGAAGCGATATGCGTATCAAGTTCGCTAAGCATGTCCGTTTCCCAGCCGCCGGCAACGGCCGGCCATGACGAGACGAAGCCGTGCTCCGTCGAGCCTATCTTTCGATCGTTCCCGTGCGGCGGATCTTACGCTGCAAGAGCAGCACGCCGTAGACCAGCGCCTCCGCCGTCGGCGGGCAACCCGGCACGTAGACGTCGACCGGCACGATGCGGTCGCAGCCGCGCACCACCGCATACGAATAGTGGTAATAGCCGCCGCCGTTGGCGCAGCTTCCCATCGAGATGACATAGCGCGGCTCCGGCATCTGGTCGTAAACCTTGCGCAGCGCCGGCGCCATCTTGTTGGTGAGCGTGCCGGCGACGATCATGACGTCGGACTGGCGCGGCGAAGCACGCGGTGCGAAGCCGAACCGCTCGAGATCGTAGCGCGGCATCGAGGCCTGCATCATCTCGACGGCGCAGCAGGCGAGACCGAACGTCATCCACATCAGCGAGCCCGTGCGCGCCCAGTTGATGAGGTCATCGGTCGTCGTGACGATGAAGCCCTTGTCGCCGAGCTCGTTCGAGATCTGCGTGAAAAAAGGATCGCCAGGTTTCACGAGCGCGCCACCGGAAGCGCCAGCGCCTTCCCTGGCCTTGTCGAAAGCGAACTCGGGCGGAACGATCAATCCCATTCCAGGGCTCCCTTTTTCCACTCGTAGATGAAGCCCACCGTGAGCACGCCGAGGAACACCATCATCGACCAGAAGCCGAAGGCGGCCATGTCACCGAAGGCCACGGCCCACGGAAACAGGAACGCGATCTCGAGATCGAAAATGATGAACAGGATCGAGACGAGGTAGAAGCGCACGTCGAACTTCATGCGCGCGTCGTCGAAGGCGTTGAAGCCGCACTCGTAGGCGGAGACCTTTTCCGGATCCGGGTTGCGATAAGCGACCAGGAACGGCGCGATCAGCAGCGCCGCGCCGATGGCCAGCGCCACGCCGAGGAATACGGCGAGCGGCAGGTAGTCCGTGAGCAATTGCTCGTTCATGACCTGTGTCCTTCGAACCCGTTCCAGCGGCATTCGGAGTGCCGCGAGAAGCGGAGGCCGCCACCAGAACAGAGCGCACGCAAGGGCCTATCGCGGCGCAATATTATGCTCTGGTGTTAACCCATCGAGGCTCCGTGGCGCAACATATACCGACGGCCAATCCCGACTACCGCCGTCGGGCTCGCGATCACTCAGCCACCAGTACGCACGCCGTGTTTTCCTTGAGCAGCAAACGCGCGGCCCGACCGCTGAATCGCGTCCTCGGCACGCTCGGGCGGCGTCCAGCCGTAGGTTTCCCGGAACCGCGAGGAATCGACAGCCAGATCGCCGACGAGGCTCTGCCCCATCACCGTCCGACCGAGCAAACCTAATCCCGCAGTGAGCATGGCGGGCGGTACGGGTAATAGACGCGGCGAGAGCTTCATTCCGGCCCTCAGAAGGCGCAGCATATCGGCAAGGCTGACGGCCTCCGCGTCAGCCACAGCGAAAGCCCCGGCTTTTGTGACGTCGCCGGACTGACCGACGATATGCACGATGGCATCACACAAATTCTCAACCGAAATCAGCGAGCGCCGGTTCCGGACGGAGCCGAAAGGAAGCGGCAGCCCCGACGCGGCAAGTCGCTGCAGGCTGTGCCAATTGCCCTTGGCCTGCGCGCCGTAGACAAGCGGGGGACGCAAAGAGACGCCCGTCCTCCCCTCGCCCGTGAAAGCACGAATGTGAGCCTCTGCTGCCAGCTTCGAACGCCCATAGGGCGTGGTGGATCGCGGCTCCACTGCATCGTCCACGACGCCTGCGAAGGTATGGTCGACCACCGCGAAAATGCTGGAAAGAAAAATCAGCGTCTCGACGCCCGCCCCAGCGCACTGCGCGGCAAGCCGTGCCGTCCCCGCCTCGTTGACGCGCCGGAAAAGATCCGCGGACACACCTGGCGCCGGCGTCTGCCCCGCGAGATGAACCACCACGCCGCAGTCCTCGAGCGCCCGTCGCCAATCCGTGCCCTCGCCGATATCGCCGACCTCGACGATCCGGCCCTCGGACGATGATGCGGAGCCCGCGACACGTCTGACCGCGAGCGTCAGCGGATAGCCTGCCTGCATCAACCGTTGCACGAGATGCTGGCCGATGAACCCGCGGGCTCCGGTGATACAGATGCGTTTCATGCAGCGAGCCGCGGTGTACCTTGCGCGAGACGGCCGAACGTTACACAACCCGCCGCGCCGGGGAAGCTCCCGCTCCCTCGCGCCGCCCTTTGAGAGAGCTACGAGGAATGGTGAAGAGGGCCTTCGACGTTACAGCGGCCGTGCTCGGCCTCATGATCGCATGGCCCGTCATCGTGATTCTGGCCATCCTGATCCGGCGTGGCTCTGAAGGCCCCGGCATCCTGTCCCAGACCCGCGTCGGCAGGGATGGCCGGCCGTTCCAGTGCTACAAGCTTAGGACGATGCTCAAGGGCGCACCGCAAGTGCCGACCCACGTTGCGGCGCCGTCGCTGGTCACCCCTATCGGCGCCTTCCTGCGCCGAAGCAAGCTCGACGAGCTGCCCCAGCTCTGGAACGTCCTTAAGGGCGACATGAGCCTCGTCGGCCCGCGCCCGTGCCTTCTCACCCAGGAGGAGCTCATCGCAGAGCGGCAGAAACGGGGTGTGCTCGCGCTACGCCCCGGCATTTCCGGGCTCGCCCAGGCAGCCGGCATCGACATGTCCGACCCCGTGCGCCTTGCCGAGAAGGACGCCGACTACCTGCGCCGGCAGTCATTCCTCCTGGACCTCGAGATCCTGTTCCGCACCGTCTTCGACACGGCCGGCCGCAAACAGCCGTCACAGGCCTGATCAAGGCCGGCAACCACATTCTATATCTGGGAAAAATGGCGCGAGAGACGGGACTTGAACCCGCGGCCTCCGCCGTGACAGGGCGGCGCTCTAACCAACTGAGCTACTCCCGCAATCCGCGTCCCGGGCACTGGCAGCGCCGGGCGACGCAAAAGCGAAGCGTCGAGATACGTGGTCACGGCCCCCAAGTCAAGCGACCGCGAAACCGAACGACACGGCAATTTTACAGGTCGTCGCCAGGCGCCGACCTGTGTCATCCGCGCACCGCTTTTCGACCAGTTTGCGAGGCGGCGCGAAAGATAAGGGCAAAGTGCGCTGCTTGCCGTTGCACCCGACCACCCCCGTCAGTATGACAACTCTGTGACACTTTTTCCAAGGGGGAAAAGGGGGCCAGCCAAAATGCACATCCGCGCCGCAGAGACCGCCGTATTTGTCATACTGGCGACACTAATCCCGCAGCCCGCGTTCGCCTACATCGACCCGGGCCTCGGCAGCCTGGTCTTCCAGGGAGCCGTCGCCGCGTTCGTCACGGTGGCCGCCGCCTGGGCCGGTCTGAAGACTAAGATCCTGTCGTTCTTCGGTAAGGGGCCGAGCGCCAGCGAAGCCGACGAAAACGCTCCGAGATAAACCCACGGCAGCAGCGGACGGGTCCCTGCCCCAAGCCGCTGCCGTCCTTTGGGCAATGACCATCTTCCGGCACTGGCTGCACCGCGCAGCCAGAACGTGTAGTGCTGCGCGACGGTTTTCGCGACCGCTCCGCAGCTGCAAGGAGAGGCGCAAGGCAACCCATGTTGGGCAATAGGCTTCTGATCCTCGTCGGGTTCAGCTTGGCCGCCGCAACATGGCCGATCGGCGATTCACCCCAGGAGATCAGCCTCGCTGAGCTGGCCGTGCTGGCCGGCGCGTTCGCGATTATTCTCGCCATCCAATGCGCAGGGCTCTGGGTGGCGAGCCGCTTCACGAGCGGCTGGCTGCTCGACGCCCTGATCGCGGTGCTCGTGGCCTCCAACGCCTATCATTTCGCGCTGCTGACGTTCGAGGCATCGACGGCGGTTCAGGTGACACTCGCAATCGCCGTCGGGCTCGCGGCGGGAGCCTTGCTTCGCACCCGGCTCCCGCAATCCAAGGTGTTCCTATTCACGCTCGTGTTCACAACGCTCTCGCTCAGCCAGTATGCCTACGGCCGCGCGAGCCTGTCGGATAGGGAGCCGGAGAATGCGAACCTTCCGGCATCCATTCCGATCAAGAGCGACCGAAACGTCTATCTGATCTCGGTTGAATCGCTGCATTCACCCGCGGCGTACCGTCGGCTCTACGGCATCGAGAACCCGCCGCACCTCGAATATCTGAAGGCCGAAGGCTTCCGCGTTTTCGACAACGCCTACTCGGTCGATATCTTCACGCGCTCCTCGTATGAGCGCATCCTCGAGTTCTCGAAACCGCTCATCACGCCGCGAGAAAGAGTCCAGGTCTTCAGATTCGACAACTCGACGTTCCGAAGCTTCCGCAATTCCGGTTACGCCATCCAGTTCATCTACGTCAGCAACCACTTCGCGCTGAACCCGGACCTCGTCGACCACAAGTATCCGAGAACGCGCTTTCAGATTTGCGCCGACCTGCCGCCGAACTTTTTCTATGTCCTCTGCGGACAGCGCATGCGCAATCGGATCGACCGCCGACTGTTCGGCGTCGAGGGCATCGTCAGCGTCCGCCAGCAGGTCCCGCACCTCGTCGAGCGCATCCGCATCGCCGCCGCCGATACGAAACCTTGGCTCACCATCAGCCACGTCGCCTTGCCGAAGCACACGCAGAAGAACCACCGCTACGACAATCCTGCGCAGGTGGCGGGCTTCCGCGAGCAGACGCGCGCGTGGATGCCGGACATCGCCGACAACTACCGCCAGATCGTCGGCGCCATCAAAAAGCATGACCCCGATGCCGTTATCGTGACCTTCGGCGATCACGGCGCCGTGCTGACGCGCGGGATGGCTTCGGCGAAACCCAACGCCGTGTTCACCACCGACGACTACATCGCCGACCGCCATGGCGTCATGCTTGGAATCTACCCGGCCGACTTCTGCCGCCACCGCTTCTTCGAGGGCGCGAGCACCGCACTCCTGGCCAAGCACGTGATCGAATGCCTGAACGGAAATGACACGCTGACCCCGGCGGATGAGGAGCGCAGCCGCTCCGTTGTCTACGTGGGAGAGACCAAGACCATCGACGCGATCAAGGCCGCGCCCTAGGCGTCGATGTGGCCCCGGACGAACCGCACGCGATCCGCAACCGGAGCACGCGGCAACTCCAAGAGATGGTAGCCGAGCGCGGTATAGACCTCGACCATCGCGCGATAGGTTGTGTCCGCCTCTTCCACCGTTTGCTTCCGCTCGGCATCGCCAACGAATATCTCAGGCCACGGCGGAGCGATGAAGACCCGTCGCGCATATCGGAAGGTGCACGCGGCCCTCTCGACATGTTCCGGCACCTCAAGCCCGCAGAGCCGGAGATAGCCGACGACATCCGGGACACCGCGATCGAACAGCACGACACCCGGTAAAGACTCAGCCTCGCGATGAGAGCGAATGTCCGCGGCCAGCATGAGCTCCGCAAAGAGCTCGCGATCCACCCACGGCAGCCCGTCTCCGCCGATCCCGACCTGATCTTGAATGATCGCCCGGCCAGCCTCGGGCATGGTGACAAGCCCGTCAGCCGAAAGCTCGGCAAGCAGCGTGCTCTTGCCGCTTCCCGGCCCTCCGGTCACCACATAGAAACGATCGCTCTCGCCCAGCACAGATCTCACCCGCGACGTGCCCGCGTCCACCGATATCGTGCCTCAGATGCCGAACACGTTACGTTGAAGACACGCGTCTCGTATGGCGCCGGAGATGCGACACATGTCATGCCGAAGGCATGCGACGCATAAAATCGCGTTTGCCGATCTCGAGCCCGTTGTGCCGCAGGATCCCGTATGCCGTCGCGCAATGGAAATAAAAGTTCGGCAGCGCGAAATGCAGCAGATATTCTCGGCCCTTGAAGTGTAGCTCGCGCGGACCGGCTTTGATTGTGAAATCGCGATCGGCAGCGGCCTCCATCGCCTCCGGTTTCGCCTCTCGCAGCACCGCCAGCGTTTCGGCGATGCGCGTCTTGAGATCGGCGAACGTCGCCTCGCTGTCGTCATGCACCGGCGGCGTCAGGCCCGCTAGGCGCCCGACGCTGAGCTTCGCGAAATCGCAGGCCGACTGCACCTGCTTCTTGAACGTGTACATGTCGGGATAAAGCCGCGCCGTAAGCAGCGCTTCCGGCTCGATCTTGCGCGCTTCGCAGAAAGCGATCGCCTTGTCGAGAATGGCATCGAGTGCCTCGAGATGTTTCGTGAAGCTCGGTACCGCTATCTCGTGCATTGTAATGGACATTGGTGCTCCCTATCTGAGGCTCCGCTTCGACGCAAAGCGTCGGGGAGCAAGGCGACCCGGCGCAGGTGCGCCGGCCATCAAAAGAGCAATACGAGAATTGAGCGAAGCCTGGTTCAGCTCGTGTCAGTGAAAAACTGGTGGGCGGTGAGAGGGTCGAACTCCCGACATCTTCGGTGTAAACGAAGCGCTCTACCACTGAGCTAACCGCCCGACGCGCCACTCCTAGCGCCCCTTCATCGCGCCCGCAAGCGTCCTCGAAGATCCCCCGCTCTCCGCCACCTGCACGCACACACCCCTTCTCCTGCATTGCACCTTGCTCCCCAGCCGAAGCTGCATCCGCAGCTTCGGCTGGGGGCGCGATTGTGCGCCCCCGCGGCAAGTGCCGCGCCCCTCCACAGAGCACCACGCGTCTTAGGCGAAGCTTCTCGCAACTTGTGTCAGAACAAAAAGCGCGAGAGCGCTCAGGCGCCAAAGGCGCCCGGCACAAGTGCGCCGGCCATCCACGCGCCGCTACGGCCCTTCGGCAAAAAAGCCTCGTGCAGCTTGCGTCCGAAACAAAAAAAGCGCCGTGGAAACTCCCCGGCGCTTCATGATCTCGAACGTCGAACGCAGCGTAGCGCTTAGTTCAGGGCGTCCTTGAGGCCCTTCGACGGGCTGAACTTCGGCACGCGCGAAGCCGGAATATTGATGGTCGCGCCGGTCGCGGGGTTACGCCCCTCACGCGCCTTGCGCTTGGCAACCTTGAACGTGCCGAAATCCGGGATGCGAACCTCCTCGCCGTTCTTGAGCGAGTTACGGATATGCGCCAGCGCTGCATCGACGGCAACGCCCGCTTTCTCCTTCGTCAGGTCGGTTTCTCTCGCAACGGCGTCGATCAGATCTTTCTTGCTCATGTTTCCGTCCTCGTGACTGGAATGACTGTGCACCAGAGTGGGGGGAGTTGGCCCTGGCGCGTGCCGATCGATCCGCACGTCGCAGACCATATCGCTCGGCGATAGTGGGCGACAAAAGCCCCTAAAGACGGGCTCCGTCAAGGGGCAAAACGACCCTTTAAGCCTTAAAATACGGGGGATCTGGCGGCTCTGAACACCTTCCAGAATGAGCATAACGGAGACAACGGATTAACGAACGAGAACGGGCGGCAACCGAGAATTAACCTCGATTGCCGCCCGCCTGCTTCTTCGCCTCGATGAGTAAGCTTCAGGCGCCTAGTGCGCCGTCACGCGCGAGCTGCCATCCTTGTCGCCCGGCACCGCCGCCGTGTCCTGAGGCTCCTCCCACTGAATGGCCTCCGGCACGCGCACGAGCGCCGTCTTCACGACGTCCTCCATGCGCGCCACAGGCACCAGCTCGAGCTTCTTCTTCACCTCGTCGGGGATTTCCGCCAGATCTTTGACGTTGTCCTCCGGGATCAGAACGGTTTTGATGCCGCCGCGCAGTGCCGCCAGCAGTTTCTCTTTGAGACCACCGATCGGCAGCACGCGCCCGCGCAGCGTGATCTCGCCCGTCATTGCCACGTCCTTGCGCACGGGAATGCCGGTCAGAACCGAGATGATCGCGGTCGCCATCGCAACGCCCGCTGAGGGGCCATCCTTCGGCGTCGCGCCTTCCGGCACGTGCACGTGGATGTCCTTCTTCTCGAACAGCGACGGCGGGATGCCGAACTCAACCGAGCGCGAGCGCACGTAGGCGTTCGCAGCCTGGATGCTTTCCTTCATCACGTCGCGCAGATTGCCCGTGACCGTCATCTTACCCCTGCCGGGCATCATGACGCCTTCGATCGTGAGCAGCTCGCCGCCGACCTCGGTCCAAGCCAAGCCCGTCACGATGCCGACCTGGTCCTCGAGCTCCGCCTCGCCGAAGCGATACTTCGGGACGCCGAGATAATCCGAGACGTTCGCGGCCGTAACCGTGACCATCTTCGTCTCCGACGTCAGCAGCTCCTTCACCGCCTTACGTGCCAGCTTGGCGATCTCGCGCTCGAGCGAGCGCACGCCGGCTTCACGCGTATAGCGGCGGATAAGCTCGAGCAACGCGCCGTCCTCGACCACCCACTCGCCGTCTTCCAGACCATGCGCCTGGCGTTGCTCGGTGAGAAGATGGCGCTTGGCGATCTCGACCTTCTCGTCTTCCGTGTAACCCGCGAGCCGGATGATCTCCATACGGTCCAGAAGCGCGGGCGGAATATTGAGCGTGTTCGCCGTGGTGACGAACATCACGTTCGAGAGATCGTAATCGACCTCGAGATAGTGATCGTTGAACGAGGCATTCTGCTCCGGATCGAGCACCTCGAGCAGAGCCGCCGCAGGATCGCCACGGAAGTCCTGACCCATCTTGTCGATCTCGTCGAGCAGGAACAGCGGATTGACCCGCTTCGCCTTCTTCATCGACTGGATGACCTTGCCGGGCATCGAGCCAATGTAGGTGCGCCGGTGTCCGCGGATCTCCGCCTCGTCACGCACACCGCCGAGACTCATGCGCACGAACTCGCGGCCCGTGGCATTGGCGATCGACTTCCCGAGCGAGGTCTTGCCCACGCCGGGCGGGCCGACGAGGCACAGGATCGGCCCCTTGAGCTTGTTGGTGCGCGCCTGCACCGCGAGATACTCGAGGATGCGCTCCTTCACCTTCTCGAGGCCGTAGTGCTCGGCGTCGAGAACCTGCTGCGCTTCTTCGATGTCCTTCTTGACCTTGCCCTTGATGCCCCACGGGATCGAGAGCAGCCAGTCGAGGTAGTTGCGCACCACCGTCGCCTCGGCCGACATCGGGCTCATCTGCTTGAGCTTCTTGAGCTCCGCAGTCGCCTTGTCCTTGGCCTCCTTCGACAGCTTGGTGTTGTCGATCTTCTCCTCGAACTCTGCGATGTCGTCGCGCTCTTCGGTGTCGCCGAGCTCCTTCTGAATGGCCTTCATCTGCTCATTCAGATAGTACTCGCGCTGCGTCTTCTCCATCTGGCGCTTGACGCGCGAACGGATCTTACGCTCGACCTGCAGCACCGAGATCTCGCTCTCCATGAGCGTATAGACCTTCTCGAGGCGGTCGGAGACGACCGTGGTCTCGAGCACGTCCTGCTTGTCGGAGATCTTGACCGCGAGATGCGAGGCGATCGTATCGGCAAGCTTCGAGTAGTCCTCGATCTGCGCCACGGTGCCGAGCACCTCTGGCGAGATCTTTTTGTTCAGCTTGACGTAGTTCTCGAACTGCGAGACGGCCGAGCGCGCCAGCGCTTCGATCTCGGTCTTGGTGCCGAGAGACTCAGAGATGCGCTCCACTTCCGCTTCGAAGTAGTTGGCGTTGTCGGTGTAGCGCAGCACGCGCGCGCGCGCCGTACCCTCGACGAGCACCTTGACGGTCCCATCGGGCAGCTTCAGGAGCTGCAGCACCGAGGCAAGCGTGCCGACCTGGTAGATCGCGTCCGTCGCCGGATCATCGTCGCCGGCGTTCTTCTGCGCGGCAAGCAGGATGTGCTTGTCGGCGCGCATCACTTCCTCGAGCGCGTTGATCGATTTCTCTCGGCCGACGAACAGCGGCACGATCATGTAAGGGAACACGACGATATCGCGCAGCGGAAGAACCGGATAATGGTCCTTCGTCGCGCCCGTCTTGTCCTTTGTCTGCTTCTCGTCGCTCATCGTCGTCACCCGTTAAGCTCTGCTCCGCATGCACGCACATCGTGCACCGTGCGAGAGGCCAATCTAGACCCCGGCGGCCGCGTCATTATGGCCAAAACCGGGAAACCCACGCCGCATCTTTCGCTGGGAAGCCCGAGGGCCGCAATCATCCAAGGGAGCGCCGCTCAGGAAAGATGGGGATGGACCTGGGCCTTATCAATCCAGGTCCATCTGACGCGATACCTCTCGCTGTCGCTGGATGCTCCCGATTATCTGCGGCACCCACAAACAAGCCCGAAGCCTGCTCAGGAGGCCGTCGAGCCCTTCTCCTCGGCCCGCTCGGTGTAGATCCGAAGCGGGCGCGCACCGCCTTCCACGACCTCCGGCCCGATCACGACCTCCTCGACGCCCTTGAGCGCCGGCAGATCGAACATCGTGTCGAGCAGGATGCCTTCCATGATGGAGCGCAAACCGCGTGCACCCGTCTTGCGCTCGATCGCCTTGCGCGCGATGGCGCGCAGCGCGTCCTGCGTAAGCGTGAGCTTCACGTCCTCCATCTCGAACAGGCGCTGGTACTGTTTGACGAGCGCGTTCTTCGGCTCCATCAGGATCTGCACCAGCGCGCTCTCGTCGAGGTCCTCGAGCGTCGCGATGACCGGCAGACGCCCGATGAACTCGGGGATGAGGCCGAACTTCAGGAGATCCTCGGGCTCCACCTCGCGCAGCACCTCGCCGGTGCGCCGCTCGTCAGGGCCCATGACCCGCGCGCCGAAGCCGATCGACGTGCCCTTGCCGCGCCGCGAGATAATCCGCTCTAGACCGGCGAATGCACCACCACAGATGAACAGGATGTTCGAGGTGTCGACCTGCAGGAACTCCTGCTGCGGATGCTTGCGCCCGCCCTGCGGCGGAACGGAAGCAACCGTGCCTTCCATAATCTTCAAGAGCGCCTGCTGCACGCCCTCGCCCGATACATCGCGCGTGATCGACGGGTTGTCGGACTTGCGGCTGATCTTGTCGATCTCGTCGATGTAGACGATGCCGCGCTGCGCCCGCTCGACGTTGTAGTCGGCGTTCTGCAAAAGCTTGAGGATGATGTTCTCGACATCCTCACCGACATAGCCGGCCTCGGTGAGCGTCGTCGCATCGGCCATCGTGAACGGCACGTCGAGGATGCGCGCGAGCGTTTGCGCGAGCAGCGTCTTGCCGCACCCCGTGGGGCCGACGAGCAGGATGTTCGACTTCGCGAGCTCGACGTCGTTGTTCTTCGCCGCGTGGTTGAGGCGCTTGTAGTGGTTATGGACGGCCACCGAGAGCACGCGCTTGGCGTGGAACTGGCCGATCACGTAGGAATCGAGAACCGTGCAGATCTCCTGCGGCGTCGGAACCCCGTCACGCGACTTAACGAGCGTGTTCTTGTTCTCTTCGCGGATGATGTCCATGCACAGCTCGACGCATTCATCGCAGATGAACACGGTCGGACCGGCGATCAGCTTCCTGACCTCGTGTTGGCTCTTCCCGCAGAAGGAGCAGTAGAGGGTGTTCTTTTCCTGAGCCATTCTGTTCTCTTACCCACAGTCAGGAAGCGTCCGGAGAATCCCGGAAAACCAAGGCCCGCCATCCTGTCTGAAGGGCCTCGCAGAGCGTACGCGGCAAGCCCGCCGCGGGGACACAAAACCGTTGCACCGATCTCAGCACGCTAGAGTTCCCGAGATCAAGATTCGATTAATGCCTCTCCCCGTTACCGTGCTGGTCCACGCTCTGATTACCACACGGTGAAGGCCGGGCGCAGGGGGCACCCGGCAGGGTTAAGGTAAGCCCAAACTTAAGCTCGCAAGCTTGCGTGGCCCCAATGCGGCTTGGAAGATACGTAGGATTCCGCATAAAGGATCTACGCGAATCCTACGCAAGGACCGTGCTAGGGCGAAATGGGCTTGGGGCGGGTGCGACTGTGAGGCACACCGCCCCCGTAAGCCGACCGATCAGGCCGGCTTGGCCTCCAAGAGCTTCGGGTCAACCTCGTCCCGCTGCGTGAGAACGCGGTCGATAATGCCGAAATCCTTCGCCTGATCGGCAGTCATAAAGTAATCGCGATCAAGAGTTTTCTCGATTACTTCGTAAGGCTGGCTGGTATGCTTAACGTAAACCTCGTTCAAGCGCCGCTTCATCTTGATGATGTCTTCAGCATGCCGCTCGATATCTGAGGCCTGGCCGGAGAACCCTCCCGAAGGCTGGTGCACCATGATGCGGGCGTTGGGCAGCGCGTAGCGCATGTCCTTGTGCCCGGCGCAAAGCAAGAGCGAGCCCATGGAAGCGGCCTGCCCGATGCAAAGGGTCGCAATCGGCGGCTTCACGAACTGCATCGTGTCGTAGATCGCCATGCCGGACGTCACCACGCCACCCGGCGAGTTGATGTACATGGAGATCTCTTTTTTCGGGTTTTCAGACTCGAGGAAGAGAAGCTGCATGCAGATCGACGCAGCCATTTGATCCTCGACGGGCCCCGTCACGAACACGATGCGCTCCTTGAGCAGGCGCGACGGTAGATCGTAGCCGCGCTCGCCGCGCGCCGTCTGCTCGACGACCATGGGCCAGAAAGAACCAGTGAGAGTGGCGACGGGATCGCGCATATGGGTCGTTGCTCCTCAGGGTGCTTCCGAAAAACCTGCTCCCGCTAAAGGCGAACCGGCATTCCGACAAGAAGCACGTCACAAAATTCTAGGCCCTGCTCGGTCAAGAGCCAAGGCTCGCTCCGCCGAATCGCCTGGCGGCAGAGCCTTCAGATCAGCATAGCGGCGCGCGACTTCAAGCCCCCTGCAAGAGCGCACTCGCGCGCCACTCGGAAAAGCCAGCGCTTTTGCGGCAGCAGGACGAAGCTCAAGCTTCCCCGCGGCCCCGCAGCACGACTTCTTTAAGCCTCGGTGACCTTCTCGAGCGCGTCGAGCAGCTCCTGCCGCGAAACCTTTTTCTCTGCAGGCTTCGCAAGCTCGAGCACGAAATCAACGACCTTTTCCTCAAAGATCGGCGCACGCAGCTCCTGCAGCGCGCCCGGTGTCTTTTCGAAATACTCGTAGACCTGCTTCTCCTGGCCGGGGAAGCGGCGCGCATGCTCCATGAGCGCGCGGCGCATCTCGTCCTGGGTCACCTCGATCTTGTTCTTGTCGCCGATCTCGCCGACCACGAGGCCGAGCCGCACGCGCCGCTCCGCAATGCCGCGGTACTCGGCCTTCGCCTCGTCCTCCGTCTTGCCCTCGTCTGCGAACGTCTTGCCTTCGCGCTGCAGGCCTTCCGTCACCTGCCGCCAAATGGCGTCGAACTCGCGCTCGACCAGCGACGGCGGCAGCTCGAACGAATGCGCCTGCTCGAGCGCATCGAGCAGCTCGCGCTTGAGCTTCATGCGCGAGGCGCCGTCCTGCTCACGCTTGATCTGCGCCGACACGAGCTCCCTGAGATTATCGAGACCTTCGGCGCCGAGTGACTTAGCAAACTCATCGTTGATCTCGGCTTTGACCGGCTTCTCGACTTCCTTGACCGTGATCGCGAACACGGCCTCCTTGCCGGCGAGCTCGGCCACCGGATACTCGGCCGGGAACGTCGCCGTGACATCACGGCTCTCGCCCTTCTTGGCGCCCTTGATGCCGTCCTCGAAACCCGGGATGAAGCCGGCGTTGCCGATCACGAGCTGCAGGTTCTCACCCGAGCCGCGCTCGAAAGCCTCGCCGTCGATCGTACCCTTGAAGTCGATGGTCACACGGTCGCCGTCGGAAGCCGCCCGCCCCTCTTCGGGCGTGAACGTCTGGTTGCGCTCAGCAAGCTCGTCGAGCGCCTTGTTCAACTGCTCGTCGTCGACGTCCGCCACAAGCCGCTCGAGCTTCAGTGACTTGAAGTCCGTGAGCGTCACCTCGGGCAGCACCTCGAAGCTCATCTCATAGGCGAGGTCGGCGTTGCCGGCGACGACGTTCTCGATCTCGGCGGCGTTCTCGGTGAGCGCGATGTCCGGCATCATGGCCGGGCGCTCCTTGCGGTCCGAGATGGCTTTCGAGCTCGTCTCGCGGATCGTCTCCTGCAAAACGTCGCTCATCACCGAGCGGCCGAACACCTTCTTGATGTGCGAGATCGGCACCTTGCCCTTGCGGAAGCCCTTGAGCTGCACCTGATCCTTGATGCGGTCGAGATGCGCCGAGAAGCGCTGGCCGAGTTCGTCCGCGCCGACCACGACCTTGAGCTTGCGCTTGAGGCCTTCCGAACTCGTTTCCGTAACCTGCATGTCCTGCTGCCTTCGCTCGCTCGTCTAAAACTCGTCTCAACCCCTTGCGAGGCTTAATATTTTCCCGGCCCTCTCAGATTGCCGACCCCTGGTGCGGACGGAGGGACTTGAACCCCCACGCCTTGCGGCGTCGGCACCTAAAGCCGATGCGTCTACCAATTTCGCCACGTCCGCAGAGTCTAAGGATGGGGCGGGGCGCCGGGAACCGCGCGGCCTGCCCGTTCCGGACCGGAAAAATCAGGGAAACCGGCCTCCGAACGGACCGAAAGGCCGCGACAGGATGGGCACATATACAGGCCCGCCGCCATGAAGATCAATCGCCAATGTTCGCAACGCGACGCGACAAAACTGGGCTCGAATGCCCAAGCCGCGCTCCCACAAACATCGGGCCGAATAGGGCCGATGCGGCATGACCCGCCTCAAAGTAGCGCGAGCAGCGCCTCTAGCCTGCCCTTCGGCAGCCACACGCCTTACGTAAGGGTCGCAGCATCTGAACCGAAACCCAATTCGCTGCGTTTGGCCAATCGTGTCGCGCGCAATTTTCCGTTCACGGGATGTACATCGAAGGCGCCTGCCTTCCAGACAGCTTCGCAGCTGGTCAGCCCCCGGTTTCTGCGCTAGGGGACGGAACGGGGGAACACGTCGCGAACTTGGGACAACCACAGAAGAGAAGTAACTGTGACGGGCAGGACTCTTGATCGCCGGCAAGTGCTCGCCGGAGCAGCCGCCGCCGGGCTGGCCACGACCTTCGATGGATTGCGGACGGCGGGCGCAACGCCTTCTGAAACCGGACCCGTGACAGCGTTGGTGCCGGACGGTGTTGTGCTTGGTGACGCACATCCCTTCTCATTCGATCTCTTGGCGCAGCGCGCCGCCGCGAACGCACAGAGCGAATGGCAGCCAACACCGCGCATCGCGCCGAACGTCCTCGACCGGATCGATTACGATGCCTATCAGCAGATCCGATTTCGCCCGGAGATGAGCTTGGCGCTCGATCCCGTGCACAAGACCCCGATTCAACTCTTCCACCTGGGGCGCATGTCGCCCGATCCGGTGAAGATCCACCTGGTGCGCGGCGACGAGGAGCAGGAGATCGTCTACAGCGCGGCCCTGTTCGAGAGCCCCGATGACCACCCGGCGCACAACTTGCCCGACGGCGTCGGCTTCGCCGGCTTCCGAGTCATGGCGCCCAATCTGAAGACCGACTGGCTGGCGTTCATGGGCGCCTCCTATTTCCGGACTTCTGGACCCTTCGACCAGTACGGTCTCTCCGCGCGCGGCCTCGCCATCGACACCGGCCTCTCGACGCCGGAGGAGTTTCCACGCTTCACCGAGTTCTGGCTCAAGGGCGGCGGCCCCGGCGACGCCGACCTCACCGTCTACGCGCTGCTCGACAGCCCGAGCGTGACAGGCGCCTATGAGATCGTCACCAAGCGCACCGTGCAGGACGGCGTGGCACGCATCGACCATGCGATCGACGCACGCCTCTTCGCACGCCGCGACATTAATCGCCTCGGCGTGGCGCCGTTCTCGAGCATGTACTGGTATGGCGAGAACAGCCGCCGCCAGATCGTCGACTGGCGTCCCGAGATCCACGATTCCGACGGGATCGCCATTTGGACCGGCAGCGGCGAGCGCATCTGGCGCCCGCTGAACAATCCGCCGCGCGTCATGGTCAACACCTTCGTCGACAAGGACGTGCGCGGCTTCGGCCTGCTTCAGCGCGACCGCGACTTCGTGCACTACCTGGACGACAGCGTCTTCTACGAGCGGCGCGCTTCAACCTGGATCGAGCCCATCGACGCCTTCGGCGAAGGCGAGGTGCATCTGCTCGAGATCCCGACCGACGACGAGATCCACGACAACATCGCCGCCTACTGGTGCCCGCGCGAGCCGTTCCGCGCCGGCACCAACCGGCGCTACCGCTATCGCCTGCGCTGGCTCGATGACATCCCGTTCCCGAAAGGGTTGGCGCGCGCGACCGCCACCCAGACCGGCCTTGGCGGACGACCGGGCCAGGCGCGCCCCAAGGGCGTTCGCAAGTTCGTCGTCGATTTCCAGGGCGCAGTCTTCAAGGGGCTCGGCCGCGAGGACGGCGTCGAGATCGTCGTGACGCCCACGCGCGGCGAGCTGAGCAACGCCTACTGCCATCCGGTCGTCGGTCAGCGTAACCGCTGGCGCGCCTTCTTCGACCTGGCCGCAACCGGCGATGAGCCCGTCGATATCCGCATGTATCTGCGGCTCGGCGACCGGGCTCTCACCGAAACTTGGGTCTACCAATACTTTCCCGATAGCCACGCGTGATCCTCGAGCGGCCCGTGCCGAGACCAGGCCCACCTACTGGATAACTTTTGAGAACAGCGGGCACGTCAGCGTCTCGCGCAGGGCTTTGATGAGTTCGTCCTTGTCAGCAGCCGTGAGAGAGAGCCCGCCCGTCTCCTGCGCCATGCACGAGGAGCCGAGCTTGGGCGCAAGCCACGTCGAGGAGCCCACCACCTTGAAGGCGATGACGTGGATGGTCAGCGCATAAGCCTCGGCGCGCAGTTGCCGCGCCAGCAGACAGGGATCGCGCCCGCAAGTCTCCTCCCCGTCGGTGAGGAGCACCACGACGGCCGGCTTGTCGCGAAACTGCAGCGCCTCGGCGGCCCGATGCACCGAATCCGTGAGCGGCGTCTGCCCGCCAGGGATGACGCTGTTCACTTCGTTCATGATGGTCTCGGCGCTGTTGGGCCCAGGAGAGAGACGCAGCTCGAAATTCCGGCATCTCGGCGCGCCCCCGGGTCCATAGACCATGAGTCCCAGATGCCGGCGCGGCGCGACTTGCGGCACCACCGCGGCCAGCGCCTCCTGCACCTTGGCGATGTGCGGGCGCATCTCGTTCATGTCCGTGCCGGCCATGGAGCCAGAGGCGTCGAGCACCAGCATCGCATCGTCGAGACAACGCACATCGTCTGCGGCCCACGGTGTGTCCGCAAGCCCCATCAGACATAATGCTCCGAAAGCGAGAGCTACGCCCCGCATCGCCCTTCTCCGGCTGGCGAACGTTCCAACCATGCTATCCGAAGGCGGGTGAGCGGAATACGGGTCGGATGCCCTATTTGGCGGAACCGGTCTCGACTGGCGTGTCGAGCGTCTCCTGGCCCCACTCGGCCCACGCGCCGTCATAGACCGCCGCGTTGGTCTGACCGATGACGCTCAAGGCCAGCGACAGCATCGACGCCGTCACACCCGAGCCGCACGTGGTGACCACGGGCCGCTGCGGATCGATGCCCGCGTTGCGGAAGATCTGCTCGAGCTCCGGCTTGGACTTGAGCGTCCCATCCACATTGAGGATCTCAGCCGACGACACGTTCTTCGAGCCCGGAATGTGGCCCGGGCGCAGGCCCGGACGCGGCTCTGGCTCCGTTCCCTCGAAGCGCCCTTTCGGCCGTGCATCGACGATCTGCATGCCCCCTCGCGCAACGTAGCTCCTGATGTCGTCGAGGTCGCGCACGAGCTCGTTGTTGAGCAGCGGCGTGAAGTGCCGCGCGGTCCGCGGCACCGGACGCCCGTCCTCGAGCGGACGCCCTTCCGCCTTCCACTTCTTGAGACCACCGTTCAGCACCGCCACGTCCTGATGGCCCATGGCCCGGAACGTCCACCACACGCGCGCGGCAGAAAACAGGCCATAGGTATCGTAGACGACGATGCGCATGCCGTCGCCGACCCCGATCTTCTTCATGCGGGAAGCGAACTTCGGCGTCGGTGGCAACATGTGCGGCAGCGAGTTCTTCTCATCGACGAGATCGTCGATATCGAAGAAGAGCGCGCCCGGAATATGCTCCGCGAGGTACTCCGCCTTCGCATCCCGGCCGGAATTCGGCAGGTGCCAGGAGCCGTCGAAGATGATGAGGTCAGGCGCGTCGAGATGCTCGGCCAGCCACTCCGTCTCGACGATCCAGTTCTTTGCGCTCTCCGGCACGTGATCCTCCTTGAAACATCTTGACCGCAACCCGCAGGCCCCCATCCCCGGCCGCACAACCTCGGCCGTGAGGGCGAACCCGAAAGCGACGGAGAATCATGGCTCTAGGATCGACGTCCGCGTCGCGGGCCTGAGCCGTCATCGGCGCGTAACCTAAAGGCGCCATGTGACGGCCGCAAGGTCCGGCGTCGAAACGCCCAACCGCCTCAGCCAGTCTCAGGCGCAGCCGCAAAAAAACACCATCCAGAGCGAGGCTATCGAACGGTGACCTCAGCTTGCTCGGGAGGCCTGACGGGAGCCAGATCGCGTATTTTCCGGCGTGCCGGCCGTTCGATCAGCCTGTTTGCAGCCTCGGCCACGATCAGGACGGTTGCGAAATACAGGATAAACTTGACCTCGAGCGGCAGCTTGCCGACCCCAAGCTTTCTCAGCATCCACATGGCGGGCCGGTGCAGGAGATAAACACCGAACGAGATCTCACCCAGCCACACCAGGATCCGATGACTTAGCAGGCCTCCGACGAGCGACCGTTGGGCCAGCAAGGCGGTGAGCACCACCAGGGCCGTCGCGATGATGACGACGGGCGAGGAATAGACGTGGAGCTCCCAGGCGAAGCCGTTCGCACCGAGGGTTGCCCACACCAGAAGCGAAGCAGGCAGCAGCACGCTCGCCACCGTGATGCACCATGCAGGCAGCCCGTCCCGATGCTTGAAAAGCAGAGCGATGGCGACACCCGTCGCGAAGATGTGGAAGTATCCGGTGATGAGGGTCCGGCTTTCCCCAGCATCGATGTTAAGCAGGCCCCACGACACCGCCGCCAGACCGGCAACGATCCAGAGATGTTACTGGCAGTAGGCATGCGCAACGCTGTGCAAAACCTTGCGCTGGCGGCGCGCTTTTCCTCGCCGCAGGAGCGGCCAGTTACACTTGGCTGGGCATGCCCAAGAGAGAGGGGTGGTGAGCCGGGAGGGAATCGAACCCTCGACCCCATGATTAAAAGTCACGTGCTCTACCGCTGAGCTACCGGCCCGACCCGATGCAGCCCTGAAAATACGGCCGACATCTTTCGAGAGAGCGCTTTCTAGGGGGGTCGGGGTGTCCGGTCAAGGAAACAAGGCACGCTCCCGGAGCTTTCCGAGAAAATGCCGCGTCGCGTTCCAAGGCCGATGCAGTAAGAGAGGCACAGACAACGCTCCCGAACCGCAATGAGCAAGCCCCAGCCAATCCCCGACCTAGCCGTACCGGACCGTCAGCGCCTCAAGGCCATCGGCCTCATGCTGCTGGCGGTGGTGCTGTTTTCCGGCCTCGATACCTCCGCCAAATATCTGGCGACGCGCGAGGGCCTGGGGCTCGGGCAGATCGTCTGGTCGCGCTTCATCGGCCAGTTCGCGCTGCTGCTTGTGCTGGTGCCAGCGTTTCGCGTCATGAGCGCGCGCGCCCTGTTCACGACCAATCGGCTCGGCTGGCAGCTCGTCCGTTCGGTGCTCATGGTCGGCACCACCGCCTTCAACTTCATGGCAATTCAATATCTGCGGCTCGATCAGGCCATCACCGTCATCTTCCTGGCGCCGCTGATGGTGGCCCTGTTGGCCGGCCCGCTGCTGGGCGAATGGGTTGGGCGCAAGCGCCTGATCGCCATCATGGTAGGCTTCATCGGCGTGCTGATCGCCGTGCGCCCCGGCCTTGGCGTCATGCATCCGGCCGTGCTCTACGCCTTCGCAGCCATGCTCGTCTACGCGCTCTTCATGCTTCTGACCCGGCACATCGCACACTTCGATCCGCCGCTGGTGACACTGTTCTATTCGATGTTCGTCGGCGCCGTAGGCGGCATCCCCTTCGCCATCGCGGATTGGCAAACCCCGCCCACCCTGCTGGCTTGCGTGCTGCTCTGCGCGCTCGGCATCATCGGCGGCCTCGGGCATTGGCTGTTCATCCACGCCTACAGATTGGCACCTGCGTCCTCGATCGCGCCGTTTCTCTATATGCAGCTTCTGACCATGGTCGCCTTCGGCTATCTGGTGTTCGGCGATCTTCCCGACGTATGGACGCTGGCCGGCGCATCGCTGATCGTCGGCTCGGGCATCTATCTCGTGCACCGCGAGCGCCGCGTCGCACGCGAGGTGACGGAAGCCAAGGCGCTCTCTTGACCGTGTCGCGCTAAGCTTTTGCAGCGATCCGCGCTTTGGTCTCCTCCGCCCAAGTGACGAAGCGGCCTTCCTCGATAGCCGCGCGCATCGCCGCCATGAGCTCCTGATAATAGACCGTGTTGACCCACGACAGGATCATCGCGCCGAGATACTCGCCGGAGCGGATGAGGTGATGCAGATACGCGCGTGAGTAATCGCGCGCCGCCGCGCACGAGCTTTCGGGATCGAGCGGCGAGGTGTCCTCGGCGTGCACGGCATTGCGCAGATTGACGGTTCCCGACCAGGTGTATGCCAGTCCATGACGGCCGTTCCGCGTCGGCATCACGCAATCGAACATGTCGATGCCGCGCCGGACGGACTCGATGAGATCGAGCGGCGTCCCGACGCCCATCAGATAGCGCGGCTTGCCCGTCGGCAAGAACGGCAGCGTCGCCTCGAGCGTCTGCAGCATCAGCTCATGCCCCTCGCCGACCGCGAGACCGCCGACCGCATAGCCCTTGAGATCCAGGGCAGCCAGCGCCTCCGCCGAACGCCGCCTCAGCTCCGGATCGATGCCACCCTGCACGATGCCGAACATCGCCTGCCCCGGCCCGGCCCGCCCGTCCGCGCGATGCGCTTCGAACGCTTGCTGAGAGCGCTCCGCCCAGCGCAGCGACAGCTCCATGGCTTTCTCCGCCACCGGCCGTTCCGCCGGCAGCTCGATGCACTGGTCGAGTTGCATCTGGATGTCGGAGCCGAGCAGGCACTGGATCTCGATCGACCGCTCCGGCGTCAGCATGTGCCGCGAGCCGTCGAGGTGCGACTGGAACAGCGCCCCCTCCTCGTTGATCTTGCGGATCTTCGAGAGGCTCATGACCTGGAAACCGCCCGAGTCCGTAAGGATCGGCTTCTCCCAACGCATGAACTTGTGTAGCCCGCCCAGCCGCGCGACGCGCTCCGCACCCGGCCGAAGCATCAGGTGATAGGTGTTGCCGAGCAGGATGTCGGCGCCAGCATCGCGCACTTGTTCCGGGTAAAGCGCCTTGACGGTCGCCACCGTGCCGACCGGCATGAACGCGGGCGTGCGGATCACACCGCGCGGCGTCACGATCTCGCCGCGCCGTGCCGTGCCGTCGATTCCGAGCAGGCGGTAGTGAAACGTCTCGTTCTCAGCCATCGAATTCCTTGTCGTGAATGGGCGCGTCGGGCCTTTGCTGATCCAGCGAAGCGCGATAGCGGATGCACCCGCGCATGAATTTCTCCCACGGCGGGACAGCGATGGCGGGATCGATCTTTTCCGGAAGCAGGGACCATAGTGCCGGATGATGCCAGCAGAGATCGTGCCCTGTGCTGTCGCGGTGCGCGCGGACGGCTGCACGCAGCTTCACCACCTCCGCGATGAGACCTGCCCGATCCATCGCCTCAAGATCCTCATCCATGACCAGCCTCCTTGCTTGCTCTGAAGAGCAGCGACGCGTCGCCGTATGAATAGAAACGATATCCCGACGCCACCGCATGCGCATAGGCCCGCTTCATTGTCTCAAGACCCGAGAAGGCCGAGACCAGCATGAACAGCGTCGAGCGCGGCAAGTGGAAATTCGTCATCAGAAGGTCGACGGCGCGGAAGCGATAACCGGGCGTGATGAAGATCGCCGTGTCGCCCACGAACGGCCGGACCATGCCCTCCTCTGACGCGGCACTTTCGAGAATGCGCAGCGACGTGGTCCCGACGGCAACGATGCGCCCGCCGCGCGCCCGCGCTGCGTTGAGGGCCTCCGCCGTCGCTTGCGAGATCTCACCCCACTCGGCGTGCATCTTGTGGTCGCTCGTATCGTCGGCCTTGACGGGCAGAAACGTCCCGCCGCCCACATGCAGCGTTACGAAATGGCGATCGATACCGCGCGCGTCGAGCGCAGCAAAAAGCTCGGGCGTGAAGTGCAGTCCCGCCGTCGGCGCGGCGACCGCTCCATCGTGCTTGGCGTACACGGTTTGATAGGTCGCCATATCGCTGGCGTCTGGCGCGCGCCGCCCGGCGATGTACGGCGGCAGCGGCATCGTGCCCACCGCGAACAGCGCTTGATCGAGATCGGGGCCTGAGAGATCGAAAGCAAGCTCGACCTCTCCCGCCTCGAGCCGCGCGGAAACCGTCGCGTCGAGAGCGCCGAGCATACAGACGTCGCTCGCATGCTCGGATCCAAACCGAACGCGGTCTCCGATCATCAATCGCTTCGCAGGCCGCGCCAGCGCGCGCCACCGGCTGCCGTCCACGCGCCGCAGAAGATTGAAGCTGACCGACGAGCGCAGATCACCACGCACACGGACACCTTCGAGCGCCGCAGGGATCACGCGTGTATCGTTGAGCACCAGCGCATCGCCCGGGCGCAGGAGATCGACGAGATCACGCACCGTGCGATCGCCAAACGGCGGGCTAGCCGCAGGATCGACCACGAGCAAGCGCGCCGCGTCCCGCGGCTCAGCAGGGCGCAGGGCGATACGGTTTTCGGGCAGTTCGAAGTCGAAAAGGTCGGTGCGCATGCGCGCCTCTCATACCCTCAACAACGCCCGCAGAGGAACCCCTGCGACAACGCAGCGTTGATCGGATGAGGTTACGACCGCCAGGAGGAGCTTTTGCCCGGGCCGACAAAACCGACGCGATCCCCCACGGACCCGGATCCGCACACGCCGCCGGAGCCTATGCGTCCGGACCCAACGAAGGATCCCGTGCCGCCACCAGAGGAGGAGCCCGATCCCAAGATCGAGCCCCCTCCCGGTACGGATAAACCGCCGAAGTGGGTGTAGGCAGCGTCAGGACGCCTTGAGCACCCCGACCACAGCCGTCGCGGCCGCCCCGATCCACGACAGGATGAGCAGGGACCCGCCGAGCGGCGCCGCGAACGGAAACACCCGGTCTCCAATCAGCACACGCGCCGCCACGTCACCCGAGAACAGCGCCACCGCAACGAGCATCAGCGAGGCGCTGACCAGAAATCCCGTCGAAACGGATGATCCACCTGACAACGCCGAGAGCGCTATTGCGGCACCACCGTGCAGGAGCAGGAACAGCGCAGCCGTCGTCAGCGAGGGCTCAGCCACCCGATGCGCGGCCGCTGCGGCCAACACCACGCCGGCGGCACCCAACAGCCCAGCCACCGCCGTATTCCACAACGCCCACGTCCCGACCGTCATGGCAAAGTCCTCTCGTTCACGGCGTTACGCCGCGTCGGCCGCAACCTTCACCGACAGCATCTTGTCCGGGTTCTGCACCGGCTCGCCGCGCTTGATCTTGTCGACGTTCTCCATGCCTTCGATGACCTTGCCCCAGACCGTGTACTTGCGGTCGAGGAACGTCGCGTCGTCGAACACGATGAAGAACTGGCTGTTGGCGCTGTCCGGCGAAGCGGCGCGCGCCATCGAGCAGACGCCGCGCACATGCGGCTCGGCGTTGAATTCCGCCTTGAGGTTCGGATGCTTCGAGCCACCCGTGCCGGTGCCGTGCGGGCAACCCGTCTGCGCCATGAAGCCGTCGATGACGCGGTGAAACACGATGCCGTCGTAGAAGCCCTCGCGCACGAGCTGCTTGATGCGCGCCACGTGGTTGGGCGCGAGATCCGGCCTCAGCGCAATGACGACCGGGCCCTGCGTCGTCTCGATGATCAGGGTGTTCTCGGGATCGGTGATGTCGGCCATGAATGATGCTCCACTTATCTTGTTGCAAACGCGATCGAGCCGGTCACACGGCTCATCGCACGGAAACGCGGTCTGATCGGTGTCGGTTCAGGGCGCCGCGGAAGCCATGTAAGCCTTCACGATGACGTCCGGCTTCGGCGGCGGCTCGCCCTTGGCGATCTGATCGACATGCTGCATGCCATCGACCACCTGTCCGAAGACAGTGTACGTCCCGTTGAGATGGGGGGCGTGCGTGAAGGTGATGAAGAACTGGCTGTTGGCGGTATTCGGATCGTTGGTGCGCGCCGCGCCGAGCGTGCCGCGCTCGAAGGCGGTGGCCGAGAATTCGGCCGGTAGATCGGGATACTTGGAGCCGCCCGCGCCGGTACCTTGCGGATCGCCTGTCTGCGCCATGAAGCCCGGGATCACGCGGTGCCACTTCAGGCCGTTGTAGAAGCCTTCGTTGACCAGCATCTTGAAGCGCTCGACATGCTTCGGCGCGAGATCGGGCCGTAGCCGGATGGTGACCTTGCCGGTCTTGAGTTCGAGGATCGCGGTGTTCGCGGGGTCGTTGGCAACCGTGCCCGTGGTGGTCACCGCGCCGCCGGCCTGGGCCGCTGTCGGAACCGCGATCTGCCCGCTAGAGCCCCCACCACCACAGGCGGACAAAGCAAAAGTCAGCGCCAGCGCGGCAAGAACCTTGATCGACTGCATGAGCGCTCCCTGACCCTTCGTTGTTGCCCGTGGCACCGAATCCCGCGCCCGAGGTTATCGCCCGTGACACCCCATCCGGCAACCCGGGCTACTTCCGCGCCTTCGCTTTGGTGGCAAGCCTCAGCGCCACGCCCTTGGAGACGAACGGCGTCACGTCGCCCCCCATGAGCGCGATCTGGCGCACGAGGTTGGCCGCGATGTGCCGCACCTCGGGCGAAGCGGCGACGAACACCGTCTGCACGGACGGCGCCATCTGCCCATTCATATTGGCCATCTGCATTTCGTAGTCGAAGTCGGTGCCATCGCGCAGCCCGCGGAAGATCACGCTGGCGCCGAAGCGCTGCGCCGCCGACACCGCAAGGTCGGCGAACGTCACCACCTCGATCGGGATGCCGGCCGCGCTCGCAATCGCCCGCGTCTCCACGTCGAGCATTTCGACGCGCTCGTCCTCGGAGAACAGCGGCGATTTGCTGGCATGCACGCCGACGCCGATGACGAGGCGATCCACGAGCCGGGCGGCCCGCGCGATGATGTCCGTGTGCCCGAGAGTGACGGGATCGAACGATCCCGAGTAGAAGCCGATCCTGCTCATGGCCGCTATGTAGCCGCGCCGTGAAGCCCGGAGCAACCGCCAAAGCCGCGCATGCACGCCAAGAGGTGACGAAACCGTTGGCGGACGGCTCATCCGGCGTCATACTAAGCCCAGCGGGGACGGAAACCGGGGGAGATTTCCATGACGATACCCCATACCGCCCAACAGGTTGTATATCGACGGTGCTTCACAGCACTGGCCGGCCTCGCCGCCGCGCTGGCGCTGATGCTGCCGGTCTCGGCAGGCGCCGAGACCGCCAAATGCGTGACCAAGCACGGCTCGGCCACCGGCCTCACCCGCGGCTTTGCCGAGTACGAGGCGTTCCTGATCATCCGCCAGGTCACCGGAAACTGGCCCTTCCAGCAGGACCAGATCTCCGAGCCCAAGTACAAGTGCAAGGGTGAGGGCGTGATGTGGACCTGCAGCGCCACAGCCGAGGTGTGCCGGGGCTGAGCCCCGTCACACCAGAACGCCGCCTCCGTCGACGACGCGACCTTGGCCGGCCCGATCCCTGCCGCGCGGCAGGGATCGGGTTTCCGGCACGCAAACCCACTACTTCAACGCGACCGGCGCACTACGTGCACCGAAGACGTCCTCGAGGTTGAATCGATAGCCGACGCCGAGGCTGAAGATCCACGGATCGATGTCGACATCGGCCGTGATTCCCGTTCCGCGCCAGGAGGCATCCGTCTCGATCCAAGTCTTCTTTACGTCGGCGTTGAGATACCAGCCGTCACCGAGCGACACGTCGACGCCCGCCTGCAGTGTAAAGCCGACCGCGTCGTCGAGATCGATCTTCGCGCCGCCGAGGTCGCTACGCCCTTCGCTGAAGAAGTGGATGTACTGTACGCCCGCACCCACATAGGGCTTGAAGCCGCCGAAGTTGTCGAAGTGGTACTGCAGCGTCAGCGCCGGTGGGAACACCCAGAAGTCGCCGAGGTCGGTACCGTTGATCGCACCCTTGCCCTCGGCCTCGAGCTTGGCGAAGCAACAGAACAGCTCCAGCGCCAGGTTTTTGTTGAGGAAGTAGGTCAATGTCAGCGTCGGCAGCACTTCCGTATCCACCTCGGCGTCCGCATTAGGAATCTGAGCACCACCCAGGAACACGTTGGCAGAGGAATCCGGGTTCACGACCGTACCCTGCACGCGCACCATAAAGTTGCCGCTCTCGCTTCCTGCGGCGACTGGCGTTGCAAGCACGCCGAGCCCTGCCGCACAGACCACCAAAGTCCGGAGAAATCTCAGTTCCATCGCAGCTCCCCCTTTGAGCTTCTCCGACGCACGAACGCGTCGACTCGTAAGCACTGCTGAGACAGTGCGCGGAGGAAGCCGCCTGCCGACAGCCGGAAATGAGCCAAGAAACTGTTGTAGATCAGGGCCAAAGGCTTTGCGGAGCGCGCGTGGCCGAGAGGCCACGATGCCTTTGATCTTGCGCAAATCCGATGCGTCCCAAAGCCCGCACCAGATCCGCGTCGCGTTTGATCGCGCTCAACGACACAGCTCGAGTCCGACCGGAAAAATGGCCAACCGCCGCCTCTTCGCGTCACGGAACAATGAGCACCGTCCTCGATCTCCTCTCTGCGCCTCTTGAGCCGTACGCGGTACGCATCGCGACACGCAAGCGTCAGCGATTGTCGCTCGCGGCCGAGCCGGAGGAGATGCTGTATCTCATCCGCAAAGGGCTGCATCTCACCTCAGCGCCGATGCCGCACGACCGCCATCAGGTGCTGAGCATCCTCTATCCCGGCGACATCGTCCGCGCGTCGGCCTTGCCACCGATCGAGGGTGCCGCGGTCATCTCGGCATCGGACAAAGGTGAGGTCTGGCGCGTACGCTGGTCGGCCATCGAAGCCCTGCTCGGCCGGGATGCCAACGTCGCGCGTGTGATCTCCGACCGCCTCACCGATCAGGCAGCTCGCAGCGCGCTGCATAAATCCATCCTGGCCGGACTCAGCGGCGACGAGCGCGTCGTGGCCCTGATGCTCGAAATCGCGGCCCGCACCGGTCGCGAGACCGCAACCGGCGTCACGTTCGAGATGCCGCTATCGCGCAACGACATCGCGGAATACATGGCGCTCAATGCCGACACCGTCTCCCGCATCGTCTCGCGTCTGCGCGCCAGCGGGGTCCTGACCCCAGCAGGGCGCAACCTGCTCATCTGCCCCAGCTTTGCAGATCTCGCGCGCGCCTGCCCCCTCGCTCCCGCGATCACACGGCTCCACAACGCGGGCCACCTGCTCCCGGCCTGAGCCGCCGAAGCGCTTACTCGCCTTGCTCGACGCAGGCTAGACGGGTCCGCGGGAGACGAGGTGCGCCCCGATGTCGGTCAGCGTCCGGCAGCCGGAGAGCGCCATGGCGATCTCGAACTCATCGCGCAGGATGCGCAGCACGTGCGCAACGCCGAAAGCGCCATTGACCGCCAGCCCGAACACGATCGGCCGCCCGACGAGCACGGCAGACGCGCCGAGCGCCAGCGCCTTGAGCACATCGGTGCCGCGCCGGATGCCGCCATCGAGCAACAGTGGCACGCGCCCCGCCACCGCAGCCGCGACCGACGGCAACACGTCGATCGTTGCCGGCAGCGTATCAAGCGTGCGCCCGCCGTGGTTCGAAACGATGATCGCCGATGCCCCGACCTCGACCGCACGCACGGCATCCTCCGCCGAGAGAACGCCCTTGAGCACGATCGGAAGCCCAGTCTCAGCGCTCAGCCACGCGATGTCGTCCCACGTCGGTGCCGCCGCGAGCAGCCGATCGAACACGGCACTCTCACCCGCGCCCAGCGGGGCAATGGGCCCTGCGTCATCTCTGAGGTTCTCGGACTGGATACCGGGCGGCAGCATGAACCCCGCGCGATGCTCGCGGTTGCGCACCCCGTTGATCGGTGCGTCGACCGTAACCACGAGCGCTTCATAGCCCGCGGCCTCGGCACGCCGCACGAGCCTCAGCGTCGCCGAGCGGTCCGGTTGCACGTAAAGCTGAAACCAACGGCATGTCGCGCCCGCCGCCGCTGCGTCCTCGAGCGTAACGCTGGCGAGCGTCGACAGCACCATGCCGGCATCCTGCGCCTCGGCAGCCGCAGCCGTCGCCCGCTCGCCGTCCGCATGCGCGAGCTTCTGATAAGCGACGGGCGCCACGAAGATCGGATGCAGGTAGCTGCGCCCAATCAGCTCAAGACGCGTGTGCCCGCCTTTTCCGCCGGCCAGCACGCGCGGCACGATAGCCAGGCGATCGAATGCCTGCCGGTTCCATCCGAGCGTAATCTCGTCCGCCGATCCCCCCGAGAAATACGCCCACGCCATGGCGCCGAGCCGCTGCTCGGCCAGCCGCTCGTAATCGGCGAGGCAGACGGGGCTCGGAGTGGCGGACTGCACGCGCCTCAGGTCTCCGCCCAGTGCCGGATCAGATTGTGATAATGCGCCGCAAGCGCGATCACGGCAGGATCGTCGTCGGGAAGTCGCGCGCGGATGCTCATGATCGACATGTCGAGATCGTAGAGCATGTGTCGCTGCCAGTCGTCCTTGATCATCGACTGCGTCCAGAAGAACGAGGCCCAGCGGCTACCCCGCGTAACGGGCGTCACGCTATGCATGCTGGTCGCCGGATAGACGACCATGTGCCCCGCCGGCAACTTCACCGAGTGCGTGCCGTAGGTGTCGTGCACGACAAGCTCACCGCCATCGTACTCCTCGGGCGGCGTCAGAAACAGCGTCGACGACACGTCCGTGCGCATCCGCTGCCCGCCGGGCAGCGCGCGGATCGAGCCATCCACATGCGCGCCGAACGTCATGCCCTCGTCGTAACGATTGAACATGGGCGGCAGCACGCGCAGCGGCAGCGCCGCCGTCATGAACTTCGGATTGTTGGCGAGCGCGCGCAGGACGATCTGCCCGAGATCCTGCGCTGCCGGCGCATCGATCGGAACCTGAAGGTTGTTCTTGACCTTGACCGCCTGGTCACCAGCCGTCACGCGCCCATCCACCCAGTTGGTGCTTTCGAGGACGCGGCGGACATGCGCCACTTCCTCGGGTTTGAGCACGTCGGGGATCGTGACGAGCATACCAATACTCCTTGCAACACCAGCGATCGGACCGGGCTGGACCGGCTCGTTAGTCCTCTAGACCAGGAAGCCGTAGCGTTCCTTGTGTCCGCAGCACCGATCAAAGATTTGACTAAAATGATCGGCCCGGGCGTAACAAGCACGCCCGGGCCGAAAATGTCGAGATATTGTTTCCAACTGAAGTCAGAAAACGAGACTGCCTCAGTACTTGAAGTTCGCGCTCAGCCAGTAGGTGCGCGGCGCGCCGAGGTACCCCCAGCTTCCGTTCCAGTTTGCCGTCGTCAGGTAGGTCTCGTCGAATACGTTGTCGACATTGAGCGACAGCTCGATGTTGTCCGTGATGTCGTACGAGGCCATCAGGTTGACGAGGAAGTAGTCCGGCAGCTTGCCGTACTTGCCGTTGGGAATGACGCGCAGCGCGTCATCCGGGCGACCGATGTACGACTCGCCCGTGTACTGGAAGCCCGCGCCGAGCGTGATCTTGTCTGTGACGTCGTAGGTCGACCACAGGGTGGCGAATACTTTCGGCGTAAAAGCCAGCTGTTCGCCATTGGTGCTCGTCACGCCCGGGAAGCCGTTCTCGGCGTTGCCGCCATAGTCACCGCCGAGGGCCGCATCGACTGCGGATCCATGCTTGCGCTCGCTGTCCATCAACACCAAGCCGCCGAACACCCTCCAGCGATCGGTGAGGTTGCCTGCGATGCCAAGCTCGATGCCCTGCACCTGCTGCTCGCCGTAGACGATATCGTCACCGTTCAGATAAGCGACATTATTCTTCACGGTATGGAAGAGCGCAGCCGTCGTCGACAGCTTGCCGCCGAACCAATCCCACTTCACGCCGATTTCGTAGTTGTGCATCTCAACCGGATCGGCGCCGGCAATGAAGCCGGGGAAGCCGTTACCACCCGTGCGCGAGATGTCAGGATTGGACAGGAGCGCTCCGTGAGGCAGGTGTCCCGTGCCGTAGGACGCATAGAGGCTGCCTTCTCTCACAGGCTTGTAGACCACGCCGACCTTTCCGCCGATCGACGTATCGCTATCGCTGTATCGGGTTGCGCCACCGACGCCGGGAATGGCGTCTCCTTCAAGCTCCACATCGTAGTGGTCAACGCGAATGCCGCCCACGACCTGCCAATGCCGGCTCAGGTCAACGGTGTCATAGAGGTAGTAAGAGATCGTATCGATCTGGACATTGCTGTCCTGCGTTGGATCTGCGCCGGTAAACCGCAAAGCGTCGCTCTTCTCTCGCGAGAGCTCGACACCGGTAGCTAGAGTGTGACGCAACGCACCCGTATTGAACCGCGCGCTCAGATTCGTCTGATTATAGATGCTCTCATTACCGCGATCGTAATAGAACATCGAGGCAGACGGCAGCGCAGAGCCATTACCGCCAATGTGATACCGCGCTTCGCGATCCACCTGCGCCCAACGCGTCTGGTTGCTGATCGTGACGCCGGGTACGATGTCGTGCTCGAAGCGCGCCAGGAACGTGTCTGCGTTTACGTCATCGTAGTCCGAAGACAGACCGAAGAACGTGTCGCGCGGCAGGTTGCTCACACCCGGACGCGGTCCCGCACCATCGATACCAACACCGAATAGCGGGCGCGCACGATTGATCGCCACGCCCGCATCCGGAACGTCGCGACGCTCGACGTGCTCATAGGTGAAGATGGCGCGCGTATCGGTGCCGAGCCCGAACGCAACGGACGGTGCCACGCCCCAGGCATTCGCCTCGGCAACATCCACACCCGCCAGACCACCGTCCTGGATGAACGTGTTCAGGCGCACGGCCGTCGTGCCGGAGAACTGATTGACGTCGAGCGCAGCGCGGCGGCGCATCTCGGAATCGTATTCGTCGAAGCCGATGCCGACATTGCCTTCGACGAAGTTCTCCTGCTGCGGCTTCTTGGTCACGATGTTGACGTAACCACCAGCACCTCCACGGCCGTTGTCAGCCGCAGGCCCCTTGAAGATCTCGACCTGCTCGACGTTGAACACGTCCTTGGTGTAGCTGCCGTTGTCGCGCGTGCCATCGATAAAGACGCTGCCCGTGGAGTTGAAGCCGCGGATGTTAAACGCGTTGCCACCTGAGCCGAAAGCATTTTCGCCGGCATCGATCGTGATGCCCGGCGTCTGCCGCAGCGTCTCGATGAGGTTGGTGGTCTTGCGCTCCTGAATGATCGTGCCGGGCACGACCGTGATGGTCTGCGGCGTATCGAGCAGTGGCCCCGTTACCTTGGCCGACGACACGTAGTCGGTCTTGTACTCACCAGGTGCGACAGGACCAGCCTGACCCGGCAGCGGCGGCACATCGCTCGGCTCGGGCGCGGCCGCGGCCTGCGTCGGCGCAACAGGCGCCGGGCTCGTCGGCCCGGCCTTCTTCTTGGCGGCGGCCTGCTTTTTCTTTTTGGCAGTCGTCTCGACGGTTATCGGTGGCAATGGGGCCGGCTCTGCCGATTGCTGCGCCTGCGCAATCGTAGTGGGGCTCACGGCCAACAGTGCGAAGGTGGTAAAGAGCTTCACCGACGATGTCGACTTACGGCCGTCAGTGCCGGAAAAAAAACCACCTTCGGAAACTTGCGCACCAAGGCTCAAGCAATGCGGCGTCGCAGCCGGCTCAACAACTGAACTCATATATTCCCCCCACCTAAGGTCCCCACGTCGTCGAGACGCACAACAACAGGAGGCACACTGAGAGAACGCTCCCCAAGCCTCAGACAGGACTGAGAAAATAATACCACACTATAAAAGTCAACAAATAGGTCGCCGCACTTGTACACCAGCCGCCCGTAGGGATGTGCGTAAGCCACGCCGGCGAAATTCAAGAGGAATCGAACGCGAAGGCATAACGACTTGATTCAAAGCCAATTATCAGATCCCGCGTCAGATTATCTTGGCAGCCAAAGTATGCTTTTACGAGCAAGTAAAGCAAAAAATCCGTCGGTTCTTGAAATCGAACGACGGCGCATCGCACGGGAGACACCACACTATCCGACGCACCTTCACCGTTGACGCCGCTGAATGTGACAGAACGGCATCACTACGCCCCCCCTCACCAACCAACGCAATTATCAATGTTTACTTGCACAGTACGCAAACTATATCGTTCCCCCACAGACGGACCCTGCTGAGCTGGGAACGGCTGCGCAGATCTCAAGGGGAAAGATAGCAATGCGTGGAGAGAAGAAGCTGCAGAGTTATGCAGCGGTGGCTGTCTCTGTGGCGATGTCGGCCGGCCTAGCAGGAGCAGGAGCCCGAGCACAGGAGCAAACGCAGACGGAGCTGCCGCCCGTCCAGGTGACCGCTCAAGCCAAAAAAGCGGCTGCAAAGAAAAGGAAGGCCGCTCCGGCCGCAGCAGCACAGCCCTCTCCCGCTGTCGAGGCCGAGCCGGTTGCCAGCACTGAGGCTGCCGAGGAAACCCGCGGCAACCTCTCATCGGATGGCGGCGTCGATGGCTACCGCGCCACACGCACATCGACGGCGACGAAAACCGATACCCCGCTCAAGGATATTCCCCAGTCGATCACGGTGGTTCCCAAAGAGCTGGCCAAGGACCAGGGCTCGCGCGACATGCGCACAGCGCTGTCCTACGTGCCGGGCATCGTCGTCGGCCAGGGCGAAGGCCACCGCGATGCGCCAACCATCCGCGGTGTCAGCACGACGGCCGACTTCTTCGTCGACGGCGTGCGCGACGACGTGCAGTACTTCCGCGATCTCTATAACGTTGATCGCATCGAGGTCCTGAAGGGCCCCAACGCCATGATTTTCGGCCGCGGCGGCGGCGGTGGCGTCATCAACCGCGTCACCAAGAAGGCCGAGGGTGAGCGCATTTACGAAGCCACGACGACCTACGGCTCGTTCGATACCAAGCGCGTCGAGGTTGATGCCGGCCAGGCAATCAGCAACGATTTTGCCTTCCGCATCCTTGGCATGTACGAGGATTCCGGCAGCTACCGCGACTTCGTGGATCTCGAGCGCTACGGCATCAACCCGAAGATCATGTTCCGCCCCGACGACAACACGAAGGTGCACCTCGCGTACGAGTACTTCAGAGATGACCGCACCGTGGATCGCGGGATTCCGTCCGATAGCCGCACCGGCAAACCCGCCAAGACTGACGACAGCACATTCTTTGGCAACCCGGATGACAGCTACATGTACTTCAAGTCACATGTGGCGACCGCGACCATCGAACATAAGTTTGACAACGGCGTGCAGGTGAAAAACCACACGCAGTACGGCGACTATGAGAAGTTCTATCAGAACGTCTATGCCAACAGCGCATTGGGCAATGCGGGAACAATCACGCTTGGCGCGTATAATTCGTTGATGGAGCGAGAGAGCATCTTCAACCAGACGGATGTGTCGGCGAAAGTGGATATGGGCAGCGGCATCCGCCACACGCTGCTGGCCGGCGTCGAGCTCGGCCATCAGCAGACAGACACGCTGCGCGATCCGGTCTCTGGCAACTACGGTCTCGCAGACGGTTGGAATCCGGTCGTTCCGTTCGATGATCCCGTCACTTTCACCTCCCCTCCGTGGGGAACCAAAGAGGGCCCTCTGAACCGCACGGAACTCACTCTTGCGGGCGTCTACCTCCAGGATCAGCTTGAAATAGGGCGCTACTTCGAGGTCATCGGAGGCATTCGGTTCGACCGCTTCGATCTCGACTTCTCTAATTCCGACGGCGCCGCAGAGGCACGGGTCGACGAGGTCTGGTCGCCCCGCGTCGGCGTCGTATTCAAGCCGCTGGAGCAGCTTTCGCTCTATGCAAGCTACTCGAAATCGTTCCTGCCGTTCTCTGGTGAGCAGTTCAGCACGCTGAGCGCCGCGAATGCCGACATGCGGCCAGAAGAATTCCTGAACCGGGAGATTGGCTTCAAATGGGACGTGGCGCCCCGTCTCTCGTTCACCGGCGCTCTCTTCATGCTGGACCGCGAGAACCAGCTCGTTGCGATCGGGGGCGGCGAGAGCGCTCAGATCGGCAAGACCCGTACAGAGGGCGGCGAACTGACTTTAACCGGCTATGTCACGGACAACTGGGAGGTCGTCGCGGGCTACGGGTACCAAGTGGCGGAAGTTCTGGAGGGCGGAAGGACCGTTTCGTCCACGACGGGCAACGAGGTCGCCCTCGTCCCGCGCCATACTTTCTCACTGTGGAACAAATATCACTTCATGCCCAACTGGGCTGCAGCTGTTGGCGTTGTTAGCCGTAGCGACATGTACGCGAGCATAGATAATACAGTAACGCTGCCCGGCTTCGCCCGTCTCGACGCGGCGCTGTTCTGGGACATCAACGAGAACCTGGCGGCGCAGCTCAACGTCGAGAACGTGCTCGATACCGAGTACTACTCGACGGCGCATAACAACAACAACATCACGCCCGGCTCACCGCGCGCTTACTTCCTGACCGTCACGAGCCGGTTCTAAGGACGCGTAAAACGAGACGGGGATGACACCAGCACTGGTGCCATCCCCGTCCCGTATGAACAACAGACGCTGCTTGCGCGCGCAGGAGACGATTAGCCGAGGCTACGCCTCGCCACCCTCTCCGTTTTCCGCGTCCTCGCCCTCATCCGAAATACGCTCGACCGAAACCACGTGCTCGTCCGCGTCAGTCTTGAAGATGCGCACGCCCTGCGTGTTGCGGCCCGCGATACGCACATCGTCGACAGGACAGCGGATGAGCTGCCCGCCGTCCGTCACCAGCATGATCTGATCCGAATGCTCGACCGCGAACGACGCGACGAGATCGCCGTTGCGCTCGTTGACCACCATGGCGACGATGCCTTTGCCGCCACGCCCGGACGTCCTGTACTCGTACGACGAGCTACGCTTGCCGAACCCACGCTCGGAGACGGTCAGCACGAACTGTTCCTTGGCCGAAAGCTCGGCGTAGCGTTCGGGTGAAAGCTCGGCAGCCCCGGCCTCCTCGCCCTCCTCCACCTCGACCTCGATCTCCGCAGCCTCGCTCTCCTCGCCGCTCTCGCTGCGTCGGATCTGCGCCGCCTGCTTCAGATAGGCACCGCGCTCAGCCGGCGACGCATCCACATGCGTTAGGATCGCCATCGAGATCACCTCGTCGCCGTCATCCAGCTTGATGCCCCGCACGCCAGACGAATCGCGCCCTTTGAACAGGCGCACCTCATCCTTGATAAGGAAGCGGATGCAGCGGCCCTGCGCCGTGGTCAGCACCACGTCGTCCTCGGGCGAGCAGATCGCCACCGAGACGATACGGTCAGTCGCGCCGTCCTCGCCCGCGTCGAGCTTCATGGCAATCTTGCCGTTGCGGTTGATGTTCTCGAAGTCGGTGAGCGCATTGCGGCGCACGCCGCCGCTCTTCGTCGCGAACATCAGCTCGAGCCTGGACCACGTCTCCTGGTCCTCCGGTAACGGCAGGATCGAGGTGATCACCTCGCCCTGCGCCAGCGGCAGGAGATTGATCAGCGCCTTGCCGGCTGACTGCGGCGTCGCAGCGGGCAGTCGCCAGACCTTCATGCGGTAGCACATGCCGCGCGACGAGAAGAACAGCACCGGCGTATGCGTCGAGGTGATGAAGATCTGCGTGACGAAATCCTCGTCGCGCGTCGCCATGCCCGAGCGGCCCTTGCCGCCGCGCCGCTGCGCCCGGTAGGCCGAGAGCGGCACGCGTTTGATGTAGCCCTTGTGCGACACGGTGACGACGACGTCCTCGCGCGCGATCAGATCCTCGTCCTCGACCTCGCCCTCGATGTCGACGATCTCGGTTTTACGCGGCGTCGCAAACTCGTCCTTGATGGCGGCGAGCTCGCCCTTGACGATGTCGATGATCCGCAGCCTCGACGATAGGATCGCGAGGTAGTCCTTGATCTCCTCGGCGATCTTCTTGAGCTCATCGCCGATCTCGTCCCGCCCCAGCGCGGTGAGGCGGGCAAGACGCAGTTCCAGGATCGCCTTCGCCTGCTCGTCGGAGAGCTGGTAGGTCCCATCCGCTGCGAGCCCATGCCGCGGATCGGCGATCAGCTCGATCAGCGGCGCCATGTCCTTCGCCGGCCAATGGCGCTCCATGAGCTGGGCTTTCGCTTCCGCCGGCGACGGCGAATAGCGGATCAGCTTGATCACCTCGTCGATATTGGCGACCGCGATCGCGAGACCGACCAACGTGTGCGCCCGCTCGCGCGCCTTGAACAACAGATAGCGCGTGCGCCGCGTCACCACCTCCTGGCGGAAGCTGGTGAACGCCTCGATAATGTCCCGCAAGTTGAGCTGCTCGGGCTTGCCGCCGTTGATCGCCAGCATGTTGGCGCCGAACGTGGTCTGCAGGTCGGAGTAGCGCCAGAGCTGGTTCAGCACCACGTCGGCAATGGCATCGCGCTTGAGCTCGATGACGATGCGCATACCTTCGCGGTTCGTCTCGTCCCAGATGTCGGCGATGCCCTCGACCTTCTTCTCGCGCACGAGATCGGCGATCTTCTCGATCAGGGTCTTCTTGTTCACCTGATACGGAATCGCGGTGACGATCAGGGCGTCGCGATCCTTACGGATCTCCTCCACCTCGACCTTGGCGCGCATGATGATCGAGCCGCGGCCCTTGTGATAGGCGTTGAGCGCACCGGCACGTCCGAGGATGAGCCCCCCGGTCGGGAAGTCCGGAGCCGGGATGATCTGCGTCAGGTCGTCGATCGTCGTCTCGGGATTGTCGAGCATCAGAATGCAGGCGTCGATGACCTCGCCGAGGTTGTGCGGCGGGATGTTCGTCGCCATGCCGACCGCGATGCCGCCGGCACCGTTGACGAGCAGGTTCGGGAACTTCGCCGGCAGCACCGACGGCTCCTGCAGGCGGTCGTCGTAGTTCGGCTTGAAGTCGACCGTCTCCTTGTCGAGATCGTCGAGCAGGAAGCCCGCGATCTTCGAAAGCCGCGCTTCCGTGTAGCGCTCGGCCGCCGGCGGATCGCCATCGACGGAGCCGAAGTTGCCCTGCCCGTCGATCAACGGCACGCGCATGGAGAAGTCCTGCGCGAGACGCACGAGCGCGTCGTAGATCGCGAGGTTGCCGTGCGGATGGAAGTCGCCCATCGTGTCGCCCACGACCTTGGACGACTTCATGTGCTTCTTGTTCCAGTCGAGGCCGAGCCTCTGCATGGCGTAGAGGATGCGCCGATGCACGGGCTTCAAGCCGTCGCGCACGTCGGGCAATGCGCGCGAGATGATGACACTCATCGCGTACTCGAGGTACGAGCGCTTCATCTCGTCCTGGATCAGAACGGGCCGGATATCGCTCGGACCCGACGCGCCGGGCCGGTCGCTGGTGTCGCTCAATGTGGAAGTCCCGCTTTAGGGCTAGGGACGGCGCCGCTCATGCGCGCGTCCACGGGCCGGAATGATGCTTTTTCAGTCGCACCGAGTTTACCCGACGGGCACCCGCGACCGCAATGGCAACGCCGCCGAAAAGCCGTCCCGTCCCCCGCGAACGCACGGGAACGAAAGGCCTTTTTCGGGCATTACAGGGCACCCGGCACCAGACTTGTCAATAAGTCGCGCCTGACCCTTCGTCCGCCTTCGGGTTTTCACCGTTGCGTGCTTGAACAGCGTTCGACCGCACCCCCAACTCGCACGCGGTCTTTGACTGACCAGGAAACGAATCACATGAAAAACTTGTCGCTATTTGCTGCCGCCTTGCTCGCCGCCGCGCCGCTGGCCGCGGCCCGGGCCGATACCACGTTCGTCCCGGCCCAATCCGACACCGAGTACCTCGCCAAGGATCACCTGATCGGCGCCAAGGTGCACGGGGCCGAAGGCAAGATCGTAGGCGACATCGAAGATCTGATCGTCAGCGCCGACAACCAAGTCGTCGGCGTCGTGATGGGCACCGGCGGCTATCTCGGCTGGGCAGAAAAAAAGGTTGGCGTCAGCCTCGCTTCGCTCAAGTTCGAGGAGAAGGACGGCACGCTGTTCGTCTCGCTGCCGGACCTGACCAAGGAGTCGCTTGACACTGCTCCCGAGTTCCAACGCAAGAAGCCGCCGAAGTCGCTGTTCGACCGCACCAAGGAGAAGCTCAACGAGTTCTCCGACAAGTCGCAACCGCAGATCGACGAGGCCAAGAAGAAGGCACAGGAAGCCTACGACGCCGCCAAGGAAGCCGCTGGCCCGGCATATGAGAAGGCCAAGGAAGCCGTCTCCGGCGCCATCGACTCGGCCAAGGAAGCCGTCGGCGGAAGCGAGCAGCAACCGGCACCGCCCGCGGAGGCGCCTCCGGCCGAGCCGACGCCGGAGCAGCCCGCTCCCGCCAATCCGTAGCTCATAGCAAAACCAATCCGGCCGATGCGCAAGCATCGGCCGGGGCCGCTTTCGAGGTTACCCTCGTCGCAACGACGGGCGCTACCATGCTCCTTTAACGATATCGAGCGCTTCTGCCCGCGCGCAAAACCCCGTAAACACATAGTCGAGTTTCACGAACGATCAGGAGCGGAAGCGTGCCGCCGCGTCATATAACGAGCGTCCTCATGCTGGCGCTGGCGGCCAATGCCGCAGCAACAGCGGCCACCTTCACGGCCGCCCTCTTGACCGGTTCGACAGCCATGCTTGCGGCCGCGCTGCTGACGCTGGTCGCCGCGGCCAACCAAGGCCTCCTGCTGCTCAACATCAGCCGTGCGCAACAGCCCGCCGACGCCGCACATCCCTTCGGCTACGCCAAGGAGCTGCATTTCTGGAGCTTCGTCGTCGCGATCCTGTTGTTCTCGCTGGCGGCGGGCATCGCGATTCATGACGGCATCGGCGCATTCGTCGATCCACGTCCCGTTATCGGCCCGCGAACGGCCTACCTCGCCTTGGGGATCGCATTCGTTGCCGTCGCACTGGCGACGGACAGAGCCGTCCAACTGCGCCGCGAAACGACGCAAACGCTGCGCGCGCAGCGCAGCCCCGTTCTTTTCACCGTGCTGACCGAGAACTTCGCTGCGCTCATCAGCTTTGCCGTTGCCTTCGTGGGCATCGCGATTTCGGATACGGCCTTGCTGCCCGCAGCCGACGGCGCCGCCGCCACGCTGATCGGATTGCTGCTCGGCGCCGTCGCCGCGATCATGAGCATCGAGGTCAGAAACCTGATCCTCGGCGTGGCGGCTCCACCCGAAATCCGCCGCGAGATCCATGAAGCGATCGTCGCCGAGGTCGGGCCCGGCCGCCCGATCCGCGCCGTGAACGAGATCCGGACCATGCACCTCGGTCCGCGCAGCCTGCTCGTTGTTGCGAGCGTCGATCTCGAGGATCGAGAGCCGGCCGCCAATGTCGAGGCCGCGGTATCGCGCATCGAGGCGACGCTCAGGGAGCGTGTCCCGTCGGTACGCCGCATTTTCATCGAAGGGCAGTCCGCCACCGATTACGTCGCGACCGAGCGCGCAATGGAAGACCGCATGCACGCACGGCCATCGTCCGCCGAGCAGAAGAACGCGCCGAGAACGGCTTCCTTGCTATCCACGCCACGAGCCGGACCGGACACTCAGCCAGAAGCCCCTCGCCCGCTTAATCGCAAAGAGCGCAAGCGCCAAAAGCACCTAAATCGCCGGTAATCGGCTCGCTAAAAAGGATCGAACTCAGTCTCGGCTCTCGAGTATCGGGCAGAAGAGTAACTCTGATCCGCAATAAACCTATTGCAGACTGTACAATTCCAACCCTCGGAGGAGCGTTCTGGAATTAGACGCACCAGCTTTTGGCCACCGTCCCAGCAGGTCTGACAGAACGGCCCATCTTTGCCGTCACCGATCACGCGCCAATAGTAGTAACGATCGAATGTAAGAGCCGTTGAAACAGCGATCCGGTCGCGCAAGAGCCTGTTCTCCTCACGCAACCTAAGTACTTCTTCTCTCAGGTTCAGGTGGGCTTCGCGCAATTCGACAATTCGTTCCTGAGCTTCAAGGGTCGAACCCTTCTTCACAAGATCGATGATATCCTTGAAATCCGGCAGGGCCATCGCTCTCACTCGCTAGAACGGGATCTCGTCGTCGAACGGCTTGTCCATGCCACCGCCGCCCTTCGAGCCGCCACCGCCACTGCGGGCCGGACGCCGCGTCTCGCCACCGCCGCCAAAACCGCCACCGCTGTTATCTTCGCCGTAGTCGGCCTGCCCGCCTTCACCGAGGCCACCGCCGCCCGCGCGCCCATCGAGCATCGTGAGCTGCCCGTTGAAGCCCTGCAGCACGACCTCCGTCGAATAGCGATCCTGGCCTTGCTGATCCTGCCACTTGCGGGTTTGAAGCTGGCCCTCGATGTAGACCTTGGAGCCCTTGCGCAGATACTGCTCCGCGACGCGGCACAGGTTCTCGTTGAAAATCACCACCGAATGCCATTCGGTCTTCTCACGCCGCTCACCACTGTTGCGATCCTTCCAGGATTCGCTGGTGGCAATGCGAAGGTTGGCGATCGGACGCCCGTCCTGCGTGCGCCGGATCTCAGGATCACGTCCGAGATTTCCGACCAGGATTACCTTGTTGACCGATCCGGCCATGACCTCACTCCCTGTTGTCCGGCTATTGAGCGGCGACCTCTGCCCGCCGCCTCACGTGCGCGCCCATCCGCGGCACGCGACTCAAGTTGCAGCACCCTACCCGCAACGCCCCGCCGGCGCGAACGAGCGCCACGGTTGTCCCAAGCTTTTTCATTTTTCCCACGCCACCGCGCGGGGTTGGCCACCGAAGCTCTCACGGCGCAAAGGGCCATACGGGGCAGCTCACACCCAAAGTTCTCGTTATGTTCTAGCGTCTCGCAGGCGCCACCGCAAGTCCTAGCCACCCTGCGCGATGTCCGCGGCCGTCGCCAGGTCCTTGACCACCTTCGGCGGCACGGACTTCGCGGCCGGACAGGAGGGCGACACCAGACGGTCGTACACGACGGTGACGTCCCCTTGGAACTCGGGCCGCTGCGCCCGCCGCGCGACCCCGGTTGCCACGGCCCCGTTGCTCCAGCGCGGTCGACACTGAAGACGCGCGAGATAGTCCGTGATGCGGGGCTTATAGAATTCAGGATAGGACTGCGCGCCGGCAGATGCCAGCCCTTGCCAGAGGACATAGTCCGACGACGAGCCCCACTTGGCGAGCTCGCCCGCATCGGCGAGCGGTGTCAGCGCCTCGGAGAGCCTAGCCCGCACGCGCCGGCTCCTGATGCCCTCGATGTCCGACTTGAGCTTCGCCACTTCGCTCTCCTGCGGCTGCGCCAGCGCAAGCCCCGTCAGGTCCGCGAGACCCTCGGGGTCTGCGAGCGGGGATGCCGTCTGCCACACTTTCACTTCGCGCAAGTCCGCCCCGACGATGCTGGCACCCTTAAGATCGCTTCCCCGCAGCGACGCGCGATAGAGTGCGGCACCGTCGAGCTTCGCCTCGCGCAGCCTCGCGGCGTCCAGCATGGCGTGGCTCAGGATGGCGGCGGTGAGATCCGCATTCGTGAGATCCGCTCCGACGAGGCGCGCCCCCGTCAGATCTGCGCCCTGCAGATTGGCGATCAGAAAGTTCGCACCCTCTGCGCGTACACCGCCCGTGAGATCAGCCTTTTCGAGCCGCGCCGATGCGAAGTTGGCGCCCACGATCAACGCGTACGTAAGCTCGGCACCTTCGAGCTTCGCATCGTTGAACTGCGCCCCACGCAGGTCGGCGCCAGTGAGCCGCGCGCCATCGAGACGCGCCCGCGTGAGCTTGGCGCGCCGCGCGATGACGCAGTTTGCGGCCTCGCGGTCCTCCGTCAGCACGAGATGCGTGATGTCCGCGCACTGAAGCCACGCACCGCGCAGATCCGTGCCGATGAGCGAAGCGCCGCGCAGATCGCTGCCCGTAAGATCGACCTGATGCAAGTCCGAGCGGTCGAGCTTGGCAAAGCGCAGATCGCGCTCGCGCAGGCTGAGCGAGGGCTCTCCCGGCGTCTGCTCCTTGTCGACAACGAGATCCGTATCCACGACCTCGATGTTGCGCTTGAAGAGACCGAGTAGCGAACCCTCGGAGCCGAACGCGAGGAAGGGAATGGCATAGCCTGAGACGAACCTAGGCCCCGACGTACTCTCGTCTTCGTTATCGAAGCCGAGAACCCGCTGAACGAAGCGATCGGCCTGCTCGCCCGGAATGGTCGCGACGAAGAACGACATCAGCCACACAATCACGAGCACGACGCAGGTCGCAATAAATCTGATCGGATACGCGGATGTCGTGCGCACGAAAGCCTGCGTAAAGGACGTCTCGGCACGCATCAGGAACAGACCGATGGCAACCAGCAGGGCAATGTCGACAACGAGCGCGATGCGATGCGTCCACGTGATGCCGACGTCGTGGTAGGGCAGGAACACGACTTGGATGTAGAGCAGCAGCACCACCGGCAGCACCACGACCGTGAGCCAGCTCATGCCATGCAGCAGCGTGCCCATCACGCGGCTTCGGCAAGGCCCCGCTATGGCCTGCACGAAGAAGAAGTTATTGAGCTCGAGCCGCAGCGGATGCGTGCGCCGGTCGGTCGGCTCCAAAAGGCGAACGGCGTGGTCGTATTCGAGCGCCTCGCGCGCGAGCAACGCCAGCTGCGAGACAAGCCCGACATGGATGAGCACGAGCACGATGGGCGCGAACTGGAAGAACTGCCGGAGCTGAATGTCGACCTCGAGCAGCGGCAGCGAAACCGGCGTCTCGAGCAGAAGGTCTTTATGTGTGACACCCGCCACCGCGATCGTGAGATACGCCATGACAGCGAGAAAGATGAGCCAGGCGGTGTGCGCACTGTCGCTCGAGCGGTTGATGGCTTCGAGCAGGCTATAGGGATTGACCGGCGTTTCACCCTCAGGTGCGCCACGAGCCAGATCGCTCATCCCGGAACCCCTCGATACGGACAAAAAATACGGGCACGGACTTCTTCCTGACATTAAAGGAGGAAGTGTGTCGCGCGGCCAAGGCATGCCGGCACCTATCGATGCGCTTTTTGCGACAGGTGTTGCCCGCGAAGCCCCAAAAACAGCTTACAGCGAGCGCGCAATTTGTTGGAAGTCCAGGCTTTAACGTTGCCGCCGTGCCCGATCGAAGTTAACAGAGGCGAGAAGGGGGCGAGATCGGTGGGCCAGTGACAGACGCCGCTCGCGCCGAAAGACTGCGTGGCGACCGCGTGAGCGCCGAGATCGAAGTAGGGTGCGAGCTTCGTGTTGTACGATTGCAAGAAGTGTCCAGGCTACTGCTGTTCCTATCCGCTGATCCCGCTCGACAAGCGGGACGTCGAGCGACTGGCGGCTCACCACGGCATGACCTTCGAGGCCGCACGGCGCGCCTTCACCCGCGAGGCGCATGGCCGCAAGTACGCCATGAAGCGCAAGCGGGACAAACACTTCGGCGCCATCTGCCGCTTCTTCGACACCACCCACCGCCGCTGCACGGTCTACCACGCGCGTCCCGCTGTCTGCCGCTCGTTCCCCGGCAAGGGACGCTGTGGCTACTACGACTTCCTGTCATTCGAGCGGCGCGCGCAAGAAGACCCGACCTGGGTTGCTGTAACCACCAACCGCTGAGCCAAAAAAAATAAGAGTTTTCAACAAGAAAAATCGGAGCGCTCAAGCTGCTCAGAAGCAAATTTAAGTAAAATGTTAGCAGCCCTTTACCTACGCTGAGTCCCTGACCCTGCTTGTCTGGCGGAGAATGCCGCGCGCGGACACGAATACGCGCCCCCGGTCGCGCCCCTCCGCCTCGCTTTGCGCGATGAGAAGGAGAATCTCATGACCCTCGTGACGCGCGCCGTAACCGCCTTCGCCGTGCTGTCGCTTGCGGCCATCCCGGTCGCAGCACTGACCATCAAGAACTCCTCCTCCGACGACGTCTCCGTCGGCGTCGACAACGGCACCGAGGAAGGCGTCTACAAAGTGCCGCCCGGCGGCACGGTCGACGTCACCGAGGACTGCAGCGCCGACTGCGCAGTCACCGGGCCGTGGGGCTTCTCGCAGCTGGTTCCGCAGAACGCCACCATCGAGACCGACGGCGCGGCAACGGTAACCGTCGGAACAGGCTCCGAGACCCGCAGCCTCGTGCCGCAGAACCCCATTGTCAGCGACACCGCGGAGCAGGGCGCCGCGCCGAAGGCAGCGGAGCCGGCCGCCGCCCCTCCCGCCCCGAAGGCCAAGCGTCAGGCCAAGAAGCGAAAGTCCAAAAGCAAACAGGCGAAGGGTGGGGCCCCCGGCAGCTGGGAGCTGCTGCTTCAGGGCCCTAGCAAGAAATAGCAAAAAACAAAGGGCGCCTTCAGAGAAAGGCGCCCCACAACAGGCCCGCCGCTACGCGGGCATACGCAGCTCACTTCGAGCGTGAGAGCCGGATGACGGCCGATCCCTTCGTGCTGGTTAGACGCACGACTTGGCTCTTGCCGCTGACGGAGATCTGGATCTTGCCGGAAGTGTCAAACTCCGGGTTGTAAAACGTTCCCCGGTAGTTGCTTCCCCTGCCGCGCACGAAGGCGGTCTGTGAGACCGTACCCGACTGCGTCGCGCAGCTCGCCCTGACGTCGTAGGCGCGATCGCCGCTGGGACTGAAGGTGGCGCGGCATCGGGCCTGTTCGGTCGCGCCCGAACTGAACTTCACGGTGCCGCCGCCCCGCCAGGAGCCAGCCAGGTCGGGATCGGCGAGCGCCGGCGTTGCGAGGCTTCCCGCAAGCAGCATGGCGCCGGACGCCAAAGAGAGAAACGTGCTTCGCACTACTTTCTGCATCAGTCTCCCCTTTATGTTATCGCGAGCCGGTACATTGGCCAGCACGCTGAGCATCCCAATATACGCCGAGGCGCGACAGGCGGACCGGAGATCGCGGAATATTTTTACTGAATTGATACCTGCGCCGCCGCGAGAGCATCCGGCAGCGCACGCTCGAAGAGGGCAAGATCCTCGTCCCGCCCGCAGGAAACGCGGATGCAGCGGTTGAGGGGTGCAACGGCAGGTTTACGCGCAAAAATGTCCCGCTCCAGAAGGGCCTCAAGAACGGCTCCGGCAAAAGCACCGTCCGCCCCACAATCGAGGGTGACGAAGTTCGCCGCCGACGTGAGCGGCATGAGACCGTTTTGACGGGCAATGTCGGCGATCCTTTCGCGCGCGCGGCCGATTTTGCCGACCGCTGCGGATAGATAGGGTTGGTCGGTTAGCGCTACAAGCGCACCGATCTGGCCGACGCGATTAATCCCGTAATGGTTTCGCACTTTCTCGAACACCAAGATCAGCTCGGATTCGCCCAGCGCATAACCGATCCGCGCCCCGGCGAGCCCATAAGCCTTGGAGAACGTACGCAACCGGAGCACCTGGGGGTTGGCGACGTCGATCGGCGGGATCGCATCGGCCGGCGCGGTGTCGCAGTAGGCCTCGTCGAGCAGCAGCAGCACCCCATCGGGCAACGCGGCGATCAATCGGCCGATCTCGTCCGCCGACCACCACGAACCCATGGGGTTGTCGGGGTTGGAGACATAAAGCACGGCGGCGTTCGTGGCCCGAACCGCGGCCAGCAGCGCCTCGAGATCCTCGCGATCGTCGCGATACGGAACCTTAACCAGCTGGGCTCCTTGAACCGCAACGTGGAAGTTGAAGGTTGGATAGGCCCCGTCCGACGTGACAACCACGGCCCCCGGCTCCGCTGCCATCCTGATGGCGAGGCCCAGCAACCCATCGATCCCCTCCCCGATCACGACGTTGTCGGCGCGCACGCCATGGTGGCGCGCCAGAGCCTCCCGCAGGTCGTGGCTTTCGGGGTCCGAGTATTTCCAGTTCTCGGCCGCCGCCTCGGCCATGGCGCGTACGGCGGCAGGGCTTGGCCCGAACAGGCTTTCGTTGGCACCAAGCCGCGCCGCGAACGGCCGCCCGCGCGCCCGCTCCTGCGCTTCCGGCCCGACGAAGGGCACAAGCTTCGGCAGACCCCGGACGATGCGCGTCAGCGGCGGACCCTTCATGCTTTCCTCAGATTAGGCCGAGTTCGGTGAGCGCGCGGCGCATCTCCGGCGGGATACCGGCGAGGTCGGCGTCTCGGCCGCCAAGGTCGGCGGGAGCATCCTCGTCGGTAAGATAGCGCCAACCCTGGAACGCACGGCGCGGCGCAGGGCGCACCGGCACAAGTTTGGGATCGAGCATGATCCGGCAGCACGGGCTGCCATCCTCGCGCGCGCCCTCCGTAAAGCCGACCAGCCTCTGGCGCACCTGGATGACGCCTTTGATCACCCAGTAGAGCGATCCGCCGGCGAGCAGCTCGCCCTGTCGCTTCGGCGTCTGCGCCGTGGCATGGAAGATTTCCGCCGCTTCGCCGCGCGCCTTGCGCTCGCGGAGCCGCTCGGCCTGCCACGCGGCCAGCTCCTCGATCGCCGCGACGCCGACACAGAGCTTGATGATGTGCAAAGCCATCGGCGAAGACCGCTCTCACTCGTCGCTGCAGAACCCCGTGTACTGCCCGAACACCGGACTGCCAAGCACACCGCCATGGCGCGAGTGCACGGCCGGATACTTGCCGGTCTTCTCGTCCTTATCATAGACGGTCGTGAGGTTCAGGAAGCCCTCGTTGACAACCTCGAGGTAATGATTGGCGTTGATCGCCCGCACGACGCTGAGCTTGCCCGGCTTGGCATCGGGCGCGACCTTGAGCAGCGCGGTCTGCTTCTCGAGATCGATATCCTGGATGCTAAAAGAAAGAGGTGTCGAGGGTTTCGATTCAAACGCCCCGTTCGCATAGCTCTGCGAGGCCCCGTGCTCGAACACGCACGCGACATTCTTAGGATTTTCGTCCGCCCTCGCAAGCGGCACGGCCGCACCGAGACAGAGCAGCACAGCAAGAAGACGGATCCGGCCGCATCCGCCGCGACAACCGCCGAGCACCGAGCCATCCAGCATGTGCGCCTCATTTCGAAAGGGTCGCCGAAGAATTCCGGCACCCGAGCTTGAATGCTTCCTGACCGGAAGCACCATGGAACCAAGTCTAGAGCTTTTCCGCGTTTCGATGAAAAGGGGAAGCCCCGGAGACGCGAGGCGTAGCCCGCCGGACGGAGCCCGGTCAACACGGCCTATCGCAAGGCCTTGCTCTCGCCGCGTTTTTGGGTGACACCGCGACAGAAATGTCGCCCACCGACTCGTCAGCCCCTCTAGAGTACACGCTAGGCAACGACAATCGACCGCAGATGACGAGTCCAGCCAAAGCGCAAGTATCCGCCATCCTTGCCGCCCTTCTGCTCGGAGCATGCGCCTCCCAGACGGGAAGCATCGCGCCTACCGGCAGCCTCGGCCCCACGGCATCCATCTCGCCGTCGGCGGAGACCGTGTCGCGGCTGCCCGCGGCCGGCAGCTATCAAATGACGGCCGAGGAGATGGGGCATGACTGCCGGACGCTGACGGGGCGCATGGCTGTCCGTATCGTCCAGATTCGCGATTTCAAGCAGCGCGCACAGACGACGGGCCTATCGCGTGGCCTGCAAACCGTCGCCAAGCCCGCATACGGCGGCTCGGGCGAAGGCACAGACCCCGATGCCCGCTACGCGCGCGACAGGGCCATGCTGGAAGCCTACAACCACCGCCTTGCCGGGATGAACTGCGCGAACTTCGATCTCGAGGCCGAGCTGAACTCCACCGCCAAGGGCCCGCCGCGTACACGCCCGCTGCCCAAGACCTGATATAGCTTGACCGCTAGGGCGCCGGGAAAAGCTCGTCGGTCCGACCCAGCGCACGATAGGCCACAAGACCCAGCCACTCGTTGAAACCGAGGTCGAGCCGCATGAGCCCCTGCGGAATGCGCTCGAACAGCCGCGTCACGTCCTCAGGCCCGCGCGTGCGGTAGTCGACCGGATAGGCGATGACGTCGAAGCCGGCTTTGCGGAACAGGCCTATCGCACGCGGCATATGGAAAGCGCTGGTCACGAGATACCAGCGCTCGCCGGGAGCCGGCTTCACCAGCTCGCGGGTGAACACCGCATTCTCGTAAGTGTTGCGCGAGCGGCCTTCGAGCACGATGCGCTCTTCGGCAATGCCCGCATCCGTCAGAAACCGGGCGACAGGAACGACAGCATCGACGTTGTGTGAAAGCAGTCCGCCGACGCCACCCGTAAACACGAGCTTTGCGTCGGGGTGGCGCAACGCGAGCCGCAGCCCTTCCGTCACGCGCTCCGCCGCCTCGTTGAGGCCGAGACCGCCACGCCCCGCCGAGACCCAGCCGTCCTCGAACCCGCCGAGCAAAATGATTCCATCGACGCGATCCGTCGCGGACGGCGGAGGCACGGCGGCGAAACGTTGCTCGAGCGGCAGCACGAGGAGATTGCCGACCGGCAGCAAACCGCCGACGATCAGCACGAGCACACCGCCCCAAAGGAGACGGCGACCGAGCCGGCTGATGGCACCGTGCCGCGTCAGCCAGAGCCCCGCCAAAAGGCAGAGCACGGCGACTGACGACGGCTGCGCCATCAGCGCGAGAATTTTCGACAGAGTGAAAGGCATCGCTCTCTAGATCAGCGTGGCCCTAGGGGCATGCCACTTTGCGCATATAGGCCTTGTCCGCATAGCCTTCGAGCGAGCCTTTGCGCACGGCGCACCAGAATCCACGCGGCGTGCAGAAGAGCTTGCGCTGCTCCAGGATATCGCCACGGCGCGCGACGCCGACAACGGGAGACGTGCTGAGCGGCCGGGCACGCAGGTTGAGACTCGCGGCGGTCACGCGGTAGCAGCCGTAGGTCGCAGCTTCCGCTTCGCTCGAACTCCCACCGGTGAGACCCGCGCAAACCGCGAGCAAAGCGCCAGCGAGACACAACGTTGATTTGATTTTCATGGACTGTACCCTCCTTCGACACAGCGAGCCCGGATGAACGACTTGAATGTCTCCTGGGACCCCGCGCCGAAATAATGCCGATTACGGATAAAAGTGTGGCCGACGGGGACGGATTTGCACACCGCCGCGAAGCCCTCTAACTGAAAGGCGCACGAGATCTGAGGCTTGAAGACGTAACGAGATGACGAGCATGCCAGAGACCGCCGCACCGCCGGCAACCGTGCCTTGGCCACCGATCCTCGTGGCCGGGCTCGTCGCGGCCGCTGTCGCGCTCAGTTACGCTTTTCCTCTCGCCTGGCCGGGCGAGAGCGATCTTCTGGGCCATATCGCCGGCCTCGGGCTTGGCGCGACCGGCCTCGCGCTGTTCGTCTGGGCGGCCCTGACGCTCCACCGTCACGGCACGACGATCCTGCCGGACAAGGCCGCCGACGCACTCGTCACGGACGGGCCGTTCCGCTTCAGGCGCAATCCTATCTACATCAGCCATGTCTTCATGCTGTTCGGGATCGCAGAGCTCACCCACAACATCTGGTTCGTCATTCTGGCTATCCTCTACATTCCGCTCGTCACCTGGCTCGCCGTGCTGCCCGAGGAGCGTCATCTCGAGGCGCGCTTCGGCGACGCCTATCGCGACTACGCCTCGCGCACGCGGCGATGGATCTGAGGGGCATCTCGTGAGCATCGACTACGGTGAAAGGGAGCGCCAGTTCCTCGAGACGCTGAAAGCAGACACCGGCCGCACGCTCGAGGAGTGGATGGCGGCCATCACTGCGGAAGGGCTATCCGACCGCAACGACATCATCGACTGGCTGCGCCGCCAGGGCTTCATGTTCTCGAAGGCGTCCTGGATCGAACGCATTCACCATAACGGCGGACGCCCGATCTACGCCGACACCGGAGCGGCGCGCTCCCGCACCCGGTCTCGCCCGGCACCGCAGCATCGACCACCGTTTCTGGTCGTCGCCGACACCATGCCATCGGCGCCCAAGCCACTGGCCACGACACCGCCACCGCCTGCGCCCCCCGCCCCGCCTCCGCCTGCCTCGGCACCGCGAGTCGAGCGGACAGCTGCACCGCTGCTGGCGCCTGCGAAAGAAGATCCCGCCGTGCTGGAGACGCTGCTCGCCCGCGCCAAGGCCTTCCGCCCGCTCGCCGCGTTCACCATCGCCGAGATCAGGAAGGCCCTGCCGGACGTGACCATGACCCCGCGCGACGGCTACGTGACCTTCCGCGTGCGCGAGGCCGATTTCGCCCTCCTCGCCATCACCGCCAAGGAACTCCGGCTCGGCCTCACCCTCGACAGCGCGCCGGCGGGCCTTGCCCTCGAGGCGCCACGCTTCCCCGCCGTCCGCGGCGCCCCACCCGTGACCCACATGATCGTGCTGACCGACGCCCGCCAGATCACGGCAGCGCTCCTCGCAGCCGTTGTACAGGCCTCCTCGCGCACCTAACTCCACATCGGCGCACTCAACATCGATTTGCCGGAATTGCGCCGCTTCATCGCGTCGTCGAAGGAGGCTCGCGTGACACCATCGGTTCGCCCCGCTGCCCATAGAACGCTCGCGGCCCTGCTGGCCGTAGGCGTATTTCTGGCAAGCCCCGTTGCCGCCACCGAGGCAACCATCAAGGATCGCATCGGCGAACTCCTGAAGACCGATGCCGCCGATCCCAAGGCCACGCCCTCCGAGACCCCGCGGGATCCCCGCGAAGGCGATCCCTCCTACGAGCAGGCGCGCGCGCTGATGAGCGCCGTCGATGGCATCCTGAAGGATGTGGCCGAGCAGCGCGCCGAAGCGCGCAAGCTTCCTGCCAAGGACGAGTTTCTGGTCACACCAATATGGACCGAGACCCGGGAAGACCGCGAGGAGCGCATTCGCAAGCTGCTCGACGCCACGCTCGGCATCGTGACCGACGCACCGGTGGTCGAGGTGCAAAAGCGCATCGAGCAGCACCGCCGCAACATCCGCGACCTCGAAGCGGGCATCGTTACGTTCAAGGAAAAGCAGATCACGGCGCCGAAGGACGCCATGCTCCCTGGCCTCCTGACCGATACGGTCGACAGCCTCGCCGCCAAGATCACCGACCACAGGGCACGCATCGCCGAGAACGAAGCCGGCATCAAGGCTGCTAAGACTGAGATCGCCGACGCCCTCGTCAAGTCCGGCGTCGACCTCGCCCCCGAGCAGCTCGACCTCTTGCTCGACGGCGTGCTGTCCGGCGATCTCGTGCGCCTCGTCGCAACATTCCATGCGGCAAAAGTCATCGACGGCCAGCTCGCACGTCTGATGACCGCGACAGCCGACAGCCCCGGCGCCGCGCGCAAATACTTCGCCATGCATGCGGCGCTGTTCGCGCTGCTGGTGCACGCTCAGGATTCGACGATCCGCAAGATCGACACGCAATATCTACCGAAGCTCGACGCAATCCTGAAGGATCTGGCCAAGGCGAAGGAAAAAACGCTCGACCTCATGCGTGCCGAGAACCGCCCCGATCAGAAGCGCGCGCTCGAGGCGAACCGCGAAAGTCAGAAGCTCGCCGAGGAGGCGGCCCGCGGCTATCGCCGCTATCTCGCCCAGCAGCGCGAGCAGATCGCGGCGGCGCGCACACGCGCCGTGCACGACTTGCGCATCGCCGACAACACGTTTGAGACGGTCGAAGCGAGCCTCGAGCTGCGCAACCTGATGCGCGAAAGTTCGACGTCGTTCGAGGCCATCCAGAAGCTCGAAGCGCCGACTTTCGAGCAGATCTTCAAGAACGAGGAGCTGCGGCGCGAGTTCGAGAACCTGACGCGTAAGCTCGACGCGCCGACAAGCTGAACGCATCCGCTAGCCGGCAGCAAAGGATGCGTTGCGCATCTCCGTCGCTACGATCGGGTGCCGAACCACACGCGCAAGAGCGCGCGCCAGCGCCGATGCCACGACACGGTCTCGTCCGAGAGCGCATCGAGGAAGTCCGACAGCCGCCGCGACTTGAGAACAGTATAAAGCGTGAGCACGCCGACCGGCACGAACACCGTCAAGAACGCCGCCACGCGCCACCAAGCGGGCTGATCGGTCCAGTCGAAGATGTTCATGCCGATGAACCCGGTCGTCACGGTGCCGACGAGGCCGAAGATCGTCACCACCGTCAGGCGCACCACGGTCTGGTTCTGCTTGCGCATCGCCTCCGCGTCGAGGAAGTCGCCCATGTCCTTGAGTTCCTCCCGCACCTCGCGAAACAGATTATCGAGTTGCAGATGGGCGCGGAGCATGCCGAACAGCTCGCGCACCTGCGCCTGATGCGAGATGTTCTCGAACCAATAGCGGTGGTTGAAGCGCAGGAAATTCTCGTGTGCGCTCCGGATGTCGCGGCGGAAAGTGCGGTTGGCCTTGGGATTGGTGACATCGAGTCGGCTGACCACGCCCACGAGCCGGTCTGAGAACATCAGCAGCGCTGCCTTCTGGAAGTGCGCGATAAGGAACATTAGGAAGTGCTGATGGCGGAAGCGTGAGAGAATGCCCCCCTCCGCGTTTGTGAAAAAGGCGTCCGACCCGTCGCCCGTCACTACCAGCGTATCCCCGGAAGCGTGAAAGCGGACGCTCGCGGCCTTTTTCTCGCTCGTCATGAAGTTCCGATCGTAGCAGTAGCGTGTCTCGAAATCGGCGAGATAGGTCTCGGAATAGGGTAGGTCTCCCTTGCCGGACTCGTTGCCCAAAGCCAGCCGGATTGAATCGGCCCGCGAGATCGCATCCACGCAATCGAGCGATAAAAACGCCATGTAGGGCATCCGATAGTATTCGAGCTGCCGGTAGCGCATAGGGCCCTTGGCGTCCGTGTGGTGGAGCACCAGGGGCGACATGAGGAACTCCCAGTGCGCGGCCGTGGTCGGCGCCCGGTGGCGGCAGACGAAGGAGAGAAACTTCTCGCGGTTCTCGTAGTCGGACGTGGCGAGGACACGCCCGTCGGCCGCCAGCCATTCGACCTTCCACGGGCAATGGCCGCCGCGGCCGTCGGCCTCCTCCCAGTAGGCGGGGTAGGCACGCCCGAACCGGAACATCAGGTCCTGAGCCGTATCGAACGCAACGCCGTCAACAGAGACCTCGAGCGCGAGGATTGCCACGTCGATGTCGAAGAAGAAGTAAAGGTCGACATGCACGACGTCGAGCGTGATCGGTGCGTCGCCCCGGTTGAGCGTCACACGTGCCTGAGCGATGTCGGTCCGGCGCATGACGCAGATCGGGCTCTCGCCGTACACCTTCCTGACGGAGCGCCCGAGACCCTGCCCGTAGAGGAAACGCTGCACCGGCGGCAGAAAAGTCACGAACTCGTTGTAATGGCGTGCCTGGAATTCACACGGATCGCCGAACTCGTCGTCCACCTCGCGCCATGGGTTCTCTGCACCGGATTTTTCGAGCTGCTCCCAATGGTCGTGTATGGACGCGCCGTCGTCGGACGGTAACAGGTAAACCGGCCACAGGAGGATCTGACGAAGATGCTTGACCCGCTTGTCTTGATCCATGGCAATCGGTCCCGATCCTAAGAGCCCCTGATAACCACGGCGCACCACGCGTCCGCAAGCAGCAAGCGCGCAGCTGATGTCATACAAGCGTCACAGGCCGAAAACCTAGAGCAGGATCAACGACGCAAGGCCGAGGAAGACGAAGAAGCCCGTGCAATCGGTGATCATCGTGACGAAGACGCCGGACGCAGGAGCCGGATCGAGCTTGAGCCGATCCAACGCCAATGGGATCAGGATGCCGGCCAAGGCAGCAGCCATCAAATTGACGACCATGGCCATTCCGATCACCGCGCCGAGCTTGGTCGAGCCGAACCACAGGAACACAATGCCCGCCATAATTAGCGACAGCACGAAGCCATTGACGAGCCCCACGGCCGACTCGCGCATGATGATGCGGCCCGCGTTCGCCGCGCCGAGCTTGTTGGTCGCGAGCGCGCGCACCGTCACCGTCATGGTCTGCGTGCCGGCGTTGCCGCCGATCGAGGCCACCACCGGCATCAGCACGGCCAGCGCCACCATCTGCTCGATCGTAGCATCGAACATTTTGATGACAAACGACGCCAGCACCGCCGTACCCAGGTTGACGATCAGCCACGGCACGCGGCTCTGCGCGGTCTGAGTCACGGTGTCGCCGATGCTTTCGTCGCCGACGCCGCCGAGAGCCCTCATGTCCTCGTCCGCTTCGTCCTGGATGACCTCAACGATGTCGTCGACGGTGATCACGCCGACGAGCTTCCCGTTCTCGTCGACGACCGGTGCGCTCATCAAGTCATAGCGTTCGAACTGACGCGCCACTTCTTCCTGATCGGCCGTAGCCAGGACGGTATCGAGATCGGTATCCATGATCTCCGTCACCGGCATGTCGCGCTTGCTACGCAGCAGGCGCGCGAGATCAATCGAGCCTAATACGCGAAAAGCCGGGTCAACTACGAAGATTTCGGAGAACGTCTCCGGCAGGTCATCCGTTTCGCGCGCATGGTCGATAACCTGTCCAACAGTCCAGTAAGGCGCCACGGCGACAAAGTCGCTCTGCATCAGGCGGCCGGCGGACTCTTCCGGATACTCGAGCTGCCGTTCGAGGGCGGCACGTTCGCCCTTGGGCAGTTGAGCCAGAATCTCGTCCCGGTCCGCCTGCTCGAGGTTCTCGATCAGGTAGGCCGCGTCATCCGTATCGAGCTCGGTGACAGCCTTCGCCAGAAGCTCGTTGGGCAGCGCCTCGGAGAGCTGGTCACGGACCGTCTCGTCGATCTCGGACAGCACTTCGTAATTGAAGGCCGGCCCCAGCGCCTGGATCAGCGCGACGCGATGCTCCGGAGAAAGAAGCTCGATGACGTCGGCGAGGTCGCGAGGATGCAGATCGATGACGAGCCCCGCCGCACGCTGGCTCTCGCCCTCGTGCAGCGCCAGCGCCACGTCCCGCACCAGATCAGCCACGCTGATCTCGTCGGCTTCGGGGGGCGGCTGCTTCTCGTCCACACCTGTCATCGGAACTCCAAGACGCAGTCTTGAGCGGCTGCATCCGGGACGCGGCCGCGGGAGGGCCCAAGCTGCGGGCCATTCCGGAGGGAGGCCCTAGCATAGCCGTCACATCCGCAACACTACGATCGGCGAAAAATCCGCCGCGGCCCGAAGCGGTTGCAATTTAGCTACAAACTCATTTACGAACCTGGTGCAAACTACGACGGCCCGAAAGATCCGATGCGGGGTTGGAGAGGGCAAGGGGAGACGACCGATGCGCGCCAGTCGGTGCACATGGCTGGCCTTGGCATTTGTCGCGACAATGGCGGCGGCGCTGGCCCCAGCGGAGACCCTGGCCGAAACCGGGTTTGGCTTCCCGGCGGAAGCCGCGGCGAACCTCAGAGATAGTCAAGAGCAGGAGGTGTCCGTCGGACCCGTCCGCACGCATCCGGGCACGGGCGTGTCCGGATGTGAAGGCCGTTCCGACGTTCTCGGTGTCTCGCGCGTGGTCGAGATCGACACCACCTCCGGTCCCGAGTTCGGCGACCAGTACTCGAAGACCGAGCCGAAATTTCTCGAGCCCGGCGAGATCGTGCTGACCTTCGACGACGGCCCCGCGCGCCGCTACACGATGCCGATCCTCGAGGCGCTCGACGAGCAGTGCGTCAAGGCCACCTTCTTCTCCGTCGGCCGCATGGCGATCTCCGATCCTGCCACATTGCAGGAGGTCGCCCGGCGTGGCCATACCGTCGGCACGCACACCTGGTCACACAAGAATCTTTCGGCACTCGGCGCGGCGGCAATGAAGCGCGAATTCGAGCTTGGGCTTTCAGCGGTCTCGGCAGCCCTCGGCAGCCCCGCCGCTCCATTCTTCCGCTTTCCCTACCTCGGCCATAACAACGCCTCGCGCAATTATATCCGAAGCAGAGGCATCGGCGTATTCGGGATTCACGTGGACTCCACGGACTTTCGCACCAAGAACCCCGCCGTCGTGCGCAACAACATCCTGACGCGGCTCGGGCGGGAAAAGAAAGGCATCCTGCTGTTCCACGACATCCAGCCGTCGACCGCAGGCGCGCTTGCGACGCTGCTCGAAGAGCTGAAGGAGCGCGGCTACAAGGTCGTGCATATGGTCAGCAAGCATCCGGCCGTAACATTGCCGGAGTACGACGCCATCGCGGAAAAGTCGCTGCGCGCTAAATCCGTGGCCGCTGCAAAATCACCGCTGGCCGAGCGCTCTGCGACGTGGCCTGTCTCGGGCCCCGAGCCCGACGAGGTCCAAACGCCTGCAAAACCATCGGCGCCCAGTGCGCGGCCCGCCAACCGGCCTGCGAAGCCGCAGGACTGGTCCAACCCCTCGAATGACCCATGGCAGCTGCGCTCCTTCGGTTGGGAGTAAGGCAGCAGCGCCCCCAAGGGACCGAGCCCCAAAAGCCGCGCTGATACATATAATTACCCTTGCGGCGGCGGCGCGCTTGTTGCGCCGTCCGAAATCACCGACAGTCCCGCGTACCGTCGAAGTCGCCAGCGAGGCCCGCCTTGCGCGTAGCACGGAAAAACTGGATCGCCTGTGGGCTTGCCGCCTGGGTTGTGTGCGCATCCTGGCCTGCGGCAGCATGCCCGAATCCTGCCAAGGCCCTCGGCGTCTCGCGCGTGCTCGAGATCGACACTGCGGGCGGGCCGATCTTCGGCTCCATGACCCGGCGCGAGAAGGAAGCAAGCTTTCTAGCCCCGAACGAGGTTGTGCTCACCTTCGACGACGGCCCCGTGCCATGGGTCACCAAGCCGATCCTCGATACGCTCGATAAATACTGCACCAAGGCGACGTTCTTCTCCGTCGGCAAAATGGCCGTGACCTATCCCGCCATGGTCAAGGAAGTCCTGGCGCGGGGTCATACCGTCGGCACGCACACGTGGTCACATCCGAACAATCTGACGCGCCTCAAGCCCGAAAAGGCCCACGACGAGATCGAGCGCGGCTTCGCCGCCGTTGCCCTCGCCGCATCCGCCGATATCGCGCCGTTCTTCCGCTTCCCCGGCCTGAACGATAACGATGAGCTTCTGACGTACCTGCAGGCGCGCGGCATCGCGAGCTTCACCGTCGATGTGATCTCCAACGACAGCTTCATCGGCAGCTCCCAGCGCATCGCGGAGCGGACGCTCCGCGAGGTGACGGCACGACGCGGCGGCATCCTGCTGTTCCACGACCTCAAGCGCCCAACCGCAAAGGCCCTGCCCGCAATCCTCGCCGGTCTCAAGGGGAAGGGCTTCAAGGTCGTGCACCTGCATGCGAAATCTCACCTCGTGCCGCTCGGAACGCTCGACGCGGAGCTGCAGCCGCTTTTGGCCAAGGCTCCCGCCCGCCACCTCGTGCCGTTCTACGGCCCCGTCCCGCCACCGACGACGGCCGACGGAACCGACCCCTCCGTCAGCGAGCTGGCGCCTCCGGCCAGGACAAGGCTGGAGGAGCCTGCACCCGAGGCCGGCGACCGTCAGGCCTCGTCGGACTGAAACCCGGCCACAGGGTCGCCGGAAAACACCCGAGTTCGAAAGACTTGCGCCGGCGAGCGGGATGTGTGCTCACCTGCCACAATTGGATCGTAAAGCTAACGGAGCTGGCCGCATTCAGCTGCCGTTCAGCTACAGCGCACTATCTGCGACGGATTGTGGACGCTTCACCCGTTTAGGCTCATCTTGGGGGAGCTGACATTGGCGGACGACCACTCGGGTCCGCAGTTGCGCACAAGTCCGGCCAGTTCTCTGCAACCGACCCTGGTCGAAGGTGCCACACATGTTTAAGGTCTGGACCGCAAGCGCCCTGCTCGCCCTGTCGGCCGGCGTTGCGTTCTACGTCACCGACGGCAGGATCTGGGACACGGCGCGCACGAACATCGCAGCGCTGTGGAAGCCGGCTGCGTCCTCGCCCTCCGAGACCCCGGCAGCGAAACAGCGCCCCAGGATATCCGACCCCACGAGCGTCGCCGTTGAGGCCGCGTCGGCAATCGCCACCACCTCCACGCAGGACTTGCGCGCCATCGGTACGCTGCAGTCCGACGAGAGCGTGCAGATCACCTCCGAGATCGCAGGACGCATCACCGAAATTCTGCTCTCCGAAGGAACCCCGGTCTCGGCCGGCGATGTAATGGTGCAGCTCGACGATGCCTTGGCCAAGGCCGAGGTCGCCGACGCGCAGGCACGCTACAATCTCGCGATGGGCAATCTCGGACGCGCCAACTCGCTCGCCAAGTCGGGTAACGTCACCGAGCGTGCTCGCGACGAAGCCTCGACAAACGCTGAGACGACGCGCGCCGCACTCGAGCTCGCCAAGGTGCGCCTGTCGAAGCATGCGATCCGCGCTCCCTTCAACGGCATTGCCGGCATTCGCAAGGTGTCGCCCGGCGCCTATGTCGAGGCCGGCCAGCCCATCGTCAACCTCGAGAAGATCGATACCCTGAAGATCGACTTCAAACTGCCCGAGCTGTTCCTCGCCCAGGTCGCAACGGGGCAGACAGTCGAGATCTCGATCGACGCGCTGCCCGGCAAGACCTTCACTGGCACCATCTACGCCATCGACCCGCATATCGATGTCAACGGCCGCGCGTTGAGCATCCGTGCGCGGCTCGAGAATCCGAACTTGATCCTGCGCCCCGGCCTGTTCGCGCGTCTGCGCGTCAAGGGTCAGGTGAAGCGCAACGTGCTCGTCGTGCCGGAAGCGGCGATCGTTCCGCGTGGCGAGGAGAAGATCGTCTACACCATCGAGAACGGACAGGCGCTCGAGGTTAAGGTCGAGCTCGGCGCCCGCAGCGACGGCGTGGTCGAGGTTCTACACGGTCTCGGCGAAAACGCCATGGTCGTCGTCGCCGGTCAGCACAAGCTGAAGCACGGCACCTCCGTCGAGGTCGTTGTCAGCGGCACACCCGGCGCGCGAGGCACTTGATATGGGCCTGTCCGAATTCTGCATTCGGCGGCCGGTCTTCGCCACTGTTCTGAGCCTCGTCCTGATCCTTCTGGGCATCGTCTCCTACTCGCGCCTCACCGTGCGCGAGTATCCCAACGTCGACGAGCCCGTGGTCTCGGTGCAAACCCGCTATCCAGGCGCCTCAGCCAGGATCATCGAAACGCAGGTGACGCAAATTCTGGAGGGATCGATCGCCGGCATCTCCGGGATCGACGTGCTCGAATCCTTCAGCCGCTCCGAGGCCAGCCGCATCACCGTGCGCTTCCGTCCGGAAATCGACCAGGATGTCGCCGCGAGCGACGTAAGGGATCGCGTGTCGCGCGTGCGTGGGCGCCTGCCTGACGAGATCGACGAGCCGATCATCGCCAAGGTCGAAGCCGATGCGCAGCCGGTCATGATGCTGGTCTTCACCAGTCCCGTGCTCTCCACCCTCGAGATCACAGACTACGTCGACCGTTTCGTCGTCGACCAGCTCAAGAACCTGAACGGCGTCGCCGACGTGATGATCTACGGCGAGCGCCGCTACGCCATGCGCATCTGGATCGACCGCGAGCGCCTCGCCGCCCTCGCCTTGACCGTCCAGGATATCGAGAACGCACTGCGCGCGCAGAACGTCGAGCTGCCTTCGGGACGCATCGAAAGCTCGGAGCGCGAATTCAGTGTGCTTTCGCGAACCGGCCTGGTCACGCCCGAGGAGTTTCGCAACATCGTCATCAAGCTCTCGGGCAACCATCAGGTGAAACTCGGAGAGGTGGCGCGCGTCGAGCTAGGACCATTCGACGAGCGCCGCGAAAGTCGCTACGGCGGCAACAACGCCATCGCCGTTGGCGTCATCAAGCAGGCCGTCGCCAACCCGCTCGACGTCTCGCGCGGCGTACGCGAGCTTCTGCCGCGGATCAACCAGTCGATGCCGAACGGCATGCAGGCTGACGTCGCCAACGACGATTCCATCTTCATAGAGCGTTCGATTGAGGCAGTTTATCATACCATCGCCGAGGCCATCCTTCTCGTGGTGCTCGTCATCGTCGTGTTTCTGCGCTCGCTGCGCGCCTCCATCATCCCGATCGTCACCATCCCCATCTCGCTGATTGCCACCTTTGCGCTGATGCTGGTTTTCGGGTTCAGCGTCAACACGCTGACACTGCTCGCGATGGTGCTAGCCATCGGCCTCGTGGTCGATGACGCAATTGTCGTGCTCGAGAACATCCACCGCCACATCGAACGCGGCATGAAGCCCGTCGAGGCCTCAATCAAGGGAACGCGCGAGATCGGCTTCGCCGTCATAGCCATGACGCTGACGCTTGCCGCCGTCTACGCGCCGATCGCCTTCGCGCCGGGCAAGACCGGCCGCCTGTTCCTCGAGTTCGCACTGACGCTTGCCGGCGCGGTCATCGTTTCCGGTTTCGTCGCGCTAACGCTGACGCCGATGATGTGCTCACGCCTATTACGTCACGAGCCCAATCCAGGGCGCTTCTTCACGTTCGTCGAGCGCATTCTGACGGGGGTTGAGCACGGCTATCAGCGCGCCCTCAAAGCAACGCTCGCGCACCGCTCCGTCGTCATCTTGCTGGCTGCCCTGGTCGCGGGATCGAGCTACTATTTCTTCATCAACCTGAAGTCGGAGCTGGCACCTGTCGAGGACCGCGGCGTGATCCGCATCCGCGGCACAGGCCCCGAGGGCGCGACCCTGGCGTTCGTCAGCCGCTACAGCGCCGAAGCCGACAAACTGCTGGCCGAGATTCCCGAGGTCCGCTCCCGTCTCGTGATCAACGGTACCCCGGAAGTTTCGCGCTTCCTGATATTCGCGCCACTCAAGGATTGGAGCGAGCGCGAGCGCACGCAGCAGCAGTTGACCCGCGAGCTGACACCCAAAGTTCGCGCCATCGCAGGCGCCCAGACCTTCGTTCAGAACCCCGGCGCTTTCGGGCAGCGCGGCAACGCGCGCCCCGTCGAGTTCGTGCTGCAGACGTCCGGCACCTACGAGGAGCTGCAGGCCATGTCCGACAAGCTACTCGCGGCCCTAGAAAACTATCGAGGACTCGAGAGCATCGAGACCGACCTCAAGCTCAACACACCCGAGTTCCGCATCGAGATGGATCGCGCCAAGGTCTCCGACCTGCGTCTCGACGTGAACGTTGTCGGCCGCACGCTGGAAACGCTGCTCGGCGGCCGGCAGGTGACCCGCTTCGAGATGAACGGAGAGCAGTACGACGTCATGGTCCAGCTCGACATTCCGGACCGCTCGACACCGGCAGCGCTCGATACGATCTTCCTGCGCTCGCCGACCGGCGAGATGATCCAGCTCTCCAACATCGTGAAGGTGATCGAGAGCGTTGCTCCCAAGGAGCTGAGACGCTTCAACCAGCTGCGCTCCGTCACGCTATCGGCCAACATCACGCCGGGCTACGCGCTCGGCGAGGTGCTCGATCACCTCGAGCGGACAGCGGACGATGTGCTGCCGCGCACCGTCCAGACCGACGTCAACGGCCAGAGCCGTGACTATCGCGCCTCGAGCGAGAGCCTGGCGCTGGTCTTCGTGCTGGCGCTGGCCTTCATCTATCTGGTGCTCGCGGCTCAGTTTGAGAGCTTCCGCGATCCGCTGATCATCCTGATCACTGTGCCGCTTTCCATGTGCGGTGCGCTCGGCTTGCTCTATCTCGTCGGCGGCTCGCTCAACGTCTATTCGCAGATCGGCCTCGTGACGCTGGTCGGCCTGATCACCAAGCACGGCATTCTGATCGTCGAGTTCGCCAACCAGCTCGAAGAAGCGGGCCGGCGGCGCGTAGATGCTGTGATCGAGGCCGCGACGCTGCGTCTGCGCCCGATCCTGATGACGACCGGTGCCATGGTTCTCGGCGCCGTGCCGCTCGCGATCGCAACCGGGGCTGGCGCCGAAAGCCGCCAGCAGATCGGCTGGGTCATCGTCGGCGGCATGACCCTCGGCACGCTTTTGACGCTGTTCGTGATCCCGACGGTCCTCAGCCTCATCGGCTCGTCGCACCACGCAGAAGAGCCGGCCTCTCCCACGGCCACGGCTCCAGCCGAATAGCGACGAATGAGCTCGGCGGCTTACTCCGCTACCGTCAACACGATCTTGCCGATGTGCTGGCTCGTCTCCATGCGCGCGTGCGCGTCTGCTGCCTTGGCGAGCGGAAACGTGCTGTCGATCACGACCTTGACCTTGCCCGCAGCGACCAGCGGCACAGCGTGTGCTCCCACGGCGCGCGCGATCGCACCTTTGACGGCCGTCGGCCGGATGCGCAGCGTCGAACCGGTGAGCGTCAGCCGCTTCAGCATCACGCGCATCATGTCGACCGTGACCTTCGATCCTGACTGATAGCCGATGTTGACAAGCCGACCGTCATCCGCGAGCGAGCGGATGTTGCGATCCACGTAATCGCCGCCGACCATATCGAGGATGACGTCGACGCCGCGCCCCTCGGTCTCCGCCTTCACCACCTCGACGAAATCCACCGCCGTGTAGTCGACGGCGCGCCGCGCTCCGAGCTTGACGCAAGCTTCGCATTTTTCCGCGGACCCCGCCGTTGCGATGACCTTCGCACCTAGCGCAGCCGCGAGCTGAATGGCCGTCACACCGATGCCGCTCGTGCCCCCATGCACGAGGAACCATTCGCCGGACTTGAGCGCGCCTCGCTCGAACACGTTGTGCCAGACCGTGAAGAAGGTCTCCGGAATGGCCGCCGCGCTGGCGAACGGGATGTCAGTGGGAATGGGCAGCGTCCCCGGCTCCTCGGCAAGCGCGAACTCGGCGTAGCCGCCGCCGTTGAGCAGAGCCATGACGCGATCGCCAACCTTGAACCGCGTCGCCCCCTCGCCCAGCGCAGCAACGGTTCCCGACACCTCGAGTCCGGGCAGTTCGGAATGACCCTTCGGCGCCGGATAGAGCCCCTTGCGCTGCAGCACGTCCGGTCGATTGACACCAGCCGCCGCGACCTTGATCAGCACCTGCCCGGCGCCGGGCGTGGGCACCGGACGCTCCTCGGCCACGAGAACCTCGGGCCCGCCTTTGCCCTGGATGGCGATGGCGGTCATGGTCTCGGGCAGCGTCGTCATGAAAGGCTCCTCGTGGCAGATCTCGCAGGCGTGCATACCCGCAGCACGACAATCGGACAACCCGCACCGCTTGAGACAGGCGCACGAAAGTGCCACGCTTATCCCAAACAAGACATCCGCGACGGGAGAACGCCATGGATTGGGACGAGGCACGTCCTGCGCTGCAGAAGGCGGCAAGCATCGGAGACAATCTGGAAACGCTGTCGGTCGCCGAACTCGAGAGCCGCGTCGCGGCCTTCGAGAAAGAGATCGAGCGCGTGAAGGCGGAGTTGAGCAAAAAGCGCGCACATGAAAGCGCCGCCGCGGCTCTGTTCAAGAAGCCGTCAGCGTGATGCATTTTCGAAAATGCCTGGAAAACATAGGGCTTGCACCGGATTGACCGCAGCCTAGCCACCCGATAGCATTCCGCCTCTTCGCAACATGGAGTGGCCTCGACGCACGAGTGCTTTCGAAACACGCATCACGGATCTCGGTCCGCGATGGAGACGTGTTTCCTGATTCAAAGCACCATCGACCAAGTCGGCCGCAAAAACCTTGATTGAGATTCTGATTGTTCTCAGCCTAATTCTCCTCAACGGACTTTTTGCGTTGTCGGAGCTGGCCATCGTCTCCTCGCGCCAACCACGTCTGAAAGCGCTCGCCGCATCGGGACGAAAAGGAGCGGAAAGCGCACTCGCGCTCTCCAATGATCCTGGCCGCTTCCTGTCGGCCGTACAGATCGGCATCACGATGATCGGCACGATCAACGGCGTCTACTCGGGCGAGACCTTCGGTCAGTACGCCTACGCGGCCCTGCGCGACGCCGGCGTTCCGGAAACCGTGGCCACGCCACTCGGCTACGGCACGGTCATCGCCGTCATCACGTATCTTTCGGTCATCATCGGCGAGCTCGTGCCGAAGAACATCGCGCTGCGCGATTCCGAACGGATCGCCTCCACCATTGCGCCGATCATGACCGCGTTTTCGCGCATCGCAAGCCCCGCGGTATCCCTGCTCGACGCCTCGACGCGCCTTGTCTTCCGACTGATGGGACAATCGGAAACCAGCGAGAATCGCGTATCGGACGAGGAAATCAACATCTTGATCGCCGAGGCTGAAGCCGCAGGCGTGCTCGAGAAACCCGAGCGGGAGATGATCTCCGGCGTCATGCGTCTCGCCGACCGCACGGTGGTCGGGCTGATGACGCCGCGTACGGACGTCGAGTGGATCGACATCACCGCCAGCGAGGAGGAAATCCGCGAGCAGCTGATCGAGAACCCCCACTCGCTAATCCCGATTGGAGAGGAGACGATCGACGCGCTTGTCGGCGCCGTGCGGGCGCGCGATCTGCTGGCCGCCGTCTTGACCGGCAAACCGCTCGAGATCCGCTCTCACATCCACAAGGTTCCGATCATTCCCGAGACCATGGACGCGCTCGACGCGCTAAGCACTCTACGTAACGCGGATGTTCCGATCGCGCTGATCCATGACGAGTACGGAAACTTCGAAGGCCTCGTCACGCCAGTCGACGTGCTCGAGGCGATCGCGGGCGCCTTCAAATCAGAGGAGGAAGATCCCGACTCCGTTCAGCGCGCCAACGGCTCCTGGCTACTCTCGGGCTCAATGGCAGTCGACGAGATGGCCGCCAAGCTGGCGATCTTATTGCCACCGAAGCGGAGCTACGCGACCGTGGCGGGCTTCCTGCTGGCCGCTTTCGAGCATATTCCCCGCACCGGCGAGATCGTTGAAACCAGCGGCTGGCGGTTCGAGATCGTGGACCTAGACGGGCGGCGGATCGACAAGGTGTTGGCAACGCGCGTCGATACGCCCGCTGATTAACCTTAAACGCGCGAGCGCCGCGCTGTGCCACATCGATCGGTCCGTTAATGCTCCGGGCCGCAACAAACGTGAAATGAAAAACGGGCAGAACTCGTCAACCATTAAGCGTTCATTAGGGATCGGGGCGTACCCTTTCCGTCATCCAGTCATTCTGGATCCTGGGGTGGTGCCTAGCCACCCTGTTTGACGCCTCCCTGTTGACTTCTGAGCCGCCGTGAGGCGGCTCAATTTTTTCGGCGCGGGACTTGCACAGCTGCAACAAAGATGTCCCGGAACGCCCGATTCCTCTGGATTGTCTCTTTCCTGGCCAATTTTGTTAACTCTGGCCTCTTAGGATCTGGCGATGTTATGGTGATCAAAGAGTAGGCGTCTGTGTCGATACGTGTCATGAGCAACGGTTCCAGCGTAGAAACCCTGTTTACGAGCGAGACGGTTTCGTTCGGAGAGCGCTTCCAGGCCTCCGAGCAGTTCGACCGCGTATTTTCCGAGGGCATGGCCCTGGTCGAGCGCTCCGCCACCTACCTCGACGGCGAAGGCCGCCTCGAGAGCAAGGGCCTTCCGAGCCAGATCACGGTTCTCTATGCCACCGAGAGCATGCGCCTCACCACGCGCCTGCTCGAGCTCGCGTCCTGGCTCCTGATCCGCCGCGCCCTCAAGGAAGGCGAGATCACGGCGGAAGAAGCCGAAACTAAACGTGCCCGCGTCAAGCTGCAGACCCTCGGCCGTCCGGCGCACACCAAGGGCTTCTCGGAGCTGCCCCAGGGACTGCGCGACTTGATCGACGCCAGCTTCCAGCTCCACGACCGCATCGTTCAACTCGACCGTGCCATGCTGCCGGTCGCCGCCGACGGCCAATCGTCAACAGCCCTCAACCCGGTTGCCTCGCAGCTCGACACGCTGGAGCGCGCCTTCGCAGGCCGCCGCGCAGCCGCACGCTGAGCGCAATCCAAAGCCCACAAAGAAAAAGGCCCGGTCGAAACCGGGCCTTTCTGTTTTGAGCCGTGTAAAGCGCCCTTAGCCGAGGAAGCCCTCGAACTTCTTCTTGAAGCGCGACAGGCGGCCGCCGCGGTCCATGAGGCGCTGATCGCCGCCCGTCCAGGCCGGATGCGACGACGGATCGATATCGAGGTGAAGCTCGTCGCCTTCCTTGCCATAGGTGGAATAGGTGACGAATTGCGTCCCGTCGGTCATCTTGACCGTGATCTGGTGATAGTCGGGATGCACATCGGCGTCTTTCTTCATGGGCTCATGCTCGCTACAGGGGGCCGGGCGGTGAGACCGCGCGCAACACTGGCGCAGCGCACCAACACAGGGCGGTATGCCCGACGGCACGACCCCGAATTTCTGGATGCGCTTCTATAGTCGAGATGCCCTCTGCGCACAAGCGCCGAAAACCCAAGCTGGCAGCACGGGTTAGCTATCCCGCAGCGCGCCGACGGCGCCGCCTGGGCCAATGCGCGGCATTCCGCGCGACGCCCCCGGTTAGCGTTGACGCCGGGCGCCCATGTCGCGCATGGTCCCGAAAAATAATAAGTGCCCAAATGGGCGCGGCGAGGAAATGCCCAACGCGAAAGACCGAAACGTGAGCCGGCAGGAAAACCCCGGGGCTCTGCCTGCAGTCGGGCAGGCTTCCCCACCCTCCTCTGACGACGAGCAGGACGCATCTGGCCGCCGGTCGCTGCGTCCGCTGCTTGCCCTCAAACCGTATTTGCTCCGCCATCCCGGCCCCCTCGTCGGCGCAGGCATAGCTCTGATCGTCTCAGCACTCGCGATGCTCGCCGTGCCGATGGCGGTCCGCCGCATCATCGACCACGGCTTTGGCGCCCAGGACAGCGCCATGATCGACCAGTATTTCATGATGATGATCGTGATCGGAGCGGTGCTGGCAGTAGCCAGCGCCTCCCGCTTCTTCCTCGTCAACTGGATCGGCGAGCGCGTGGTCGCGGACCTGCGCTCCGACGTGTTCGCGCATCTGGCGCGCCTCGGCCCCGACTTCTACGACCGCACACATTCGGGCGAGGTGATGAGCCGCCTCACGGCCGACACCACGCAGATCAAAGCCGTCGCAGGCTCGGCGATCTCCCAAGCGCTGCGCAACACCATCATGCTGATCGGCGCCTTCGTGATGATGCTGATCACGAGTCCGGGCCTATCGCTGCTGGTGCTGATTGCGATCCCGATCATCGTGCTGCCGCTGATCGGATACGGGCGCACGGTGCGCCGTCTCTCGCGCACCGCGCAGGATACGCTCGCCGAAGCTTCGGCGTACGCAGCCGAGAACCTTGCAGCCGTGCGCACCATGCAGGCGTTCGGCCACGAGGAGGCGGTCTCGCGCCGCTTCGCCACCGCCTGCGAGCGCGCCTTCTCCGCCGCCAAGAGCCGTCTGTTCGCCCGCGCCGGCTTGACCGGCCTCGTCATCCTGCTCGTCGTCTCGAGCATCGTCGGCGTACTGTGGTATGGCTCGGCCGCCGTGGTCAGCGGCGAGATGACGGCAGGCCGCCTCAGTCAGTTCGTGATCTACGCCCTGTTGGCAGCAAGCGCACTGGGCGAGCTGTCCGAGGTCTGGGGCGAGACCACGCAGGCAGCCGGCGCGGCCGAGCGCATCACCGAGTTCCTGACCATCGCGCCCGAGATCAAGTCACCCGCAAACCCGGTCCCGTTGCCGAGGCCCGTCAAAGGCGAGATCGAGTTCCGCGCCGTCCGCTTCGGCTACGTGAGCCGCCCCGACACACCGGCGCTCGAGGGCGTCTCGTTCCGCGTCGCGCCAGGCGAGCGTATCGCCCTCGTCGGCCCTTCGGGTGCCGGCAAGTCGACCATCCTCAACCTGATCCTGCGTTTCTACGATCCGACTGGCGGCCATGTGCTGATCGACGGCGTCGATATCTCGACAGTCGCCCTCGACGAGTTGCGCGGCGTGACGGCGCTCGTCCCGCAGGAGGTGGCGCTGTTCGCCGACACGGTGGCCGAGAACATTCGCTACGGCACGCCCGGCGCCAGCGAGGCGGACGTCATACGCGCCGCGGTTGCCGCTCAGGCTGATGGCTTCATTCGCGCCCTGCCGAACGGCTACGACACACGCCTGGGCGAGCGCGGCGTCTCGCTCTCAGGCGGTCAGCGCCAGCGTATCGCCATCGCCCGCGCCATCCTGAAGGATGCGCCGATCCTGCTGCTCGACGAGGCAACGAGCGCGCTCGACACCGAGAACGAGATTGCGGTGCAGCGCGCGCTCGAAACCCTGACCAAGGGACGGACGACCATCGTCGTCGCCCATCGCCTGTCGACGGTGCAGAACGCAGACCGCATCCTCGTGCTGGACAAGGGTCGCATCGTCGAAAGCGGCAGGCACGCCGAGCTTGCCAAGCAAAGCGGCCTTTATGCACGCCTCTCCGAGCTTCAGTTCGGCAGCGAAGCCGCCGAGTAACAGCGCGCGCAGCGAAACTTAAGGCACGGCGCTCACGGCCTCAGGCGTCGACGCCGAGTGCTGGCCATGCCGCGCGAGAACCGCGCGCGCCCGCAGGAGCGCCGCATCCGCCATCGCCGCATGCCCCTCCGCGGAAGGATGGAACGCACCGCCATAGGTCGCAGCGAGCAGCACCTGGAACCAGGAGAAGCTCTGCAGCTTGAGCACGTTCTGCATCACCGAGCCCGCAGCATGGAAGTTGCCGGTCAGGAACGCATCGTTCGGCGTGCGGAACCAGCGCAGCCGCGCCGCATAGGGCTGGTAGTGCACCGGATTGTAGGGCTGCCAGATTCCATTCCGGAGCCTCGGCAGCCGAAGATCGTCGACGAGCGGCCCGAGCCCGTTCGAATGCCCCGCACACAAGCCGCGCCCGATGAATGTGCTGCGATGCACGTCGGCATACGTCCAGCCGTGCGCCTTCGCGCTTTGCTTCATGACCCGGTCGAGCTTGTCCGCGAGCCACGAACTCGACAGCGCCGCCTTCTGCGTGATGCGAAATTCGCTGAACACTTCCATGCCCGCGGTACCGTCCCGGCACATGTTGCCTGCATCGTCGAGCAGCGCGAATGGCGGATACGCGGTCATAATGATGCGGTCGCTCTCCTGCCACGGCACATGCAGGATGCCGTGCAATGCCCGGTTCAACGCCTTGTAGCGTTGATCGAGGCGCGTCAGCAGTTCCTGGCTCTCGCGGTTGCCGTGCACCTGCCCGAACCAGCCGCCGAGGCTGCGTACGAGCGAGCTGTCGGCGAGCACCGCGTTGGCCACGAGGCGCGCAAAGCCGATGTCGTTGCCGCCGATCGACACCAGCACGAGGTCGATCTTGCGCGCCTTCTCCACCGGACACTTATCGAGGGTGAGCCCGCCCTGCAGCTCGGGAATGACGCCGTTCATGTGATACGCCTCGGGCATATCGACCTTGGGCGCATCCTGCTTCCCGCATTGCGCGTCGGCGGCAGCGGAAATCTGCGACAGATCGGGCGGGTTCGGCACCCACTCGTTGCCCTTGTAGCGCAGGAAGAGGCCCCACGTGACCTCGGCACCCGAGCAGGCAAAGCCGGCATACGTCACGGCGCGGTGCGGATCCTCCACCGCGAGCCCCAGCGCGACACGAAGCTGATAGGAGTAGAGCGAGCGGTGGCAGGCTTGATCGAGCCAACGCGCATTACCCTCCAAAAACTTGGCATCACCGATCTGCTTCCACGAGCCCGCCCGCGCCGGATAGCCGGTGAGATCGCCGCTTCCCCCGCCGCCCTTTCCGTACTCGACAGTGCGCTCCGGCGAAAAACGAACCGGCACATCCGGGTTTCCCTCGCCCGACCCGAAGCTGTCACCGATGCCAATCACGAACAGGTCCGTGACCTTGACCTCAGTCGAGGCAACCGCCATGCCTCCGATTTCGACACGCACGGCGAGACCGGTCGGATAAGGCGCGGTCAGAACGATGGGCGCGCCGCACGGTTGCGTGATTGCGCTTTCCGCGCCCGCTTGCTCGCCGGGTTCGCGAAGCTCGGCCGACACCCAGCGGCAATCGAGGTCGGGCTCGACGACGCCCTTGAGAGTCACCACGACGCGGTGAGACTGCGGGTTGACGTAATCGCTCTTGTCCGGACAGACGTAGCGGTTGCGCGATCCGGCCCAGCACGTCTTGCGGTACATGCTCTCCGCCCAGCCCGACTCGTGCCGGCGCGCAAGCGCATGCTCGGACGCGAGCACGGGCGCGGACTCGCGCTGCTCGGGACTCAGCGAAAGATACGTCGCCCGATGCACCTCGGTATCTTTCGGATCGACGAAGAACCGGAAGGGATTCTCGACCCGCCATTCGATCTCCACGGCCGGCGGCGGCGGTGCCTCGCGATAGAACGAGGGGGGCGCAAGCAGAGGATCGATAGCGTCGCCGATCGACGAGGGTGTACGAGACGGATGCGTGGAAGGCGCTTCGGCCGGATCTTGATACTGACGGAACCCGCCCGCATCCGGAATAGGTGGCGGGCGGTAGGCATCGTCGACAGGCTGCGCGGCAGCCGCGCCAGCCAGAACGACCGCCGTCACGAGTGAGCAAACGAAAAGCCGCACCTTGCCTCGCTCAGGTTCCAGACGATCTCCGCTCGACCGGCTTAAATCTGCCCCCGCCAGTGAGCGAACCACAGTCTCATCACACGTCCCAGCGGAGAGATATCCGCGAGGTCGACGAGAACATCCCGCTTTGGCGCCATGATGGCCTTGAAATAGGGCCGAACAAGGCAAAGCGGGAGAATTGCAGGGAAAACCCGGCGTTCAACCCTGGCGAGCAGGCCCCGCACGTCCGCGCGAGCGCCTAGCGCTTCGGTTTCGAGACGCGAGAGAAGCACCCCTATGACTGCACGGGCTTCCGCCGGCGCCGCCCCGCGCGGATCGCGCTCGGAGCCGAGGAATGTTGCGGGCAGCGGCAACCGACCGTGGGCCAGATGTTGCGGCAAGGCGAGCGCAAGCCGCGTGAAAGCCAGAGCGCGACCGGCACCTTCGGTGAGCCGGGCGGCATGGGGGTCTTCGACGCTGTCCAAGATCGCAAGCGCAAGCCGGACGGCCGCACCATCCGTCTCCGCAGCGTAGTCTTCGAGGCCTTGAGCATCCACGATGCCATCCTCGTAGAGCTCGCGTGACGTGCCCTCGATCGGCATGGCGACGAGAGCAGGGTCAAGCCCCCGGCGGTGCTGCACGTCGCGGACAGCGTCCGCAACCGGATGCCCGGATGGGCCGGAAGCCGCGAGCGCATCCCGCCACCACTGCAAACGGATCTCGGCAATGCCGGCTTCCTGTGTGAGCAACGGGATGCGCGCGACCTCACCCAGATACGCAGCGAGAATCACAAGATCGCTCCGCGCGGCCGGCGGCGCCAGCAACGCCGAGAGATAGCGATCACGCGCATACCTGCGCGCCGACTCGAGAACCGCTTGCACGGGCTCGGGCGCGGCAGCCGCCTGTTCGGAGATCCGCGTACCGGGATCGCTCATCGCAAGCGCTCTCTCACGCCACCGCGATCAGCGCGGCACCGACCTGCCGCCCTTCAGCAAGTAGCATATTATAGGTGCGCGCCGCTGCGCCCGTATCCATGGCCTCGAGCGCGACGCCTGCATCTCCGAAAGCCACGCGCACGTCGCGCGGTGTCGGTAGGAGCGCCGTTCCAGTGCCGAGAAAGAACAACGAAAGCTGGTCACGCAGCGCCAGCACCTCGCCGAACGAGGTCACATCGAGCGACTCGACACTCGCGACCGACCACGCCCAGATGCCGGTAGGGAGACACAGGATCGAGCCCTTGTGGCTCATGCCGCCGAAGCGGAACCCGCCGTTACCGTAGGCATCGATGGGCACCTGCTGCGGAAGATGCGCACGTGCCCTCATGGGAACCGCCTTCGATGGCTTAAGAGCCCGTTGCCGCCTGCTTACCGGCACTCGGGGGTGCCTTCACGGCATCACCGCTCCAGTCGCGCGTAATGCCGAGATAGTCGATCAGAGGCGCCGAGATGAAGACGGAGGAGTACGTGCCAAGTACCACGCCGAACAGCATGCAGAACGTGAAGTTCCGGATCACCTCCCCGCCAAGGAAGAACAGCGCAAAGAGCACGATCAACGTCGTCACACCGGTCAGAATAGTGCGTGAAAGCGTCTCGTTAATCGACACGTTAAGCAGTTCGTTCAACGGCATCTTCTTGTACTTGCGCAGGTTCTCGCGGATACGATCGGCCACGACGACGGAGTCGTTGACCGAATACCCGAGAATGGTGAGCAGCGCCGCAACGATCGAAAGATCAAACTGCAGCCAGAACAGCGAGAACACGCCTGCCGTAATCAGAACGTCGTGTATGAGTCCTACGACGACGCCGACAGAGAATTGCCATTCGAAGCGGAACCAGACGTACAGGACGATAGCCACCATCGAGGCAATAACGGCGATAAGACCAGTGGTCCTAAGCTCACTGGAAACGGCAGGACCGACCACCTCGATCCGCCTGAGCTCGAAATCCGGACCAAGCGCCTCGAGCACCTTCTTCGCCGCAGCCTGCTGCGCCTCTTCCTCGCCCGGCTGCTGCTCGACGCGAATAAGCACATCACCCTGCGTATCTAAGCTCTGGATCTGAACATCTCCGAGCCCCAGCCCCGAGAGCGTCGAGCGCATGTCGCTAACGTCGGCGCTGCCGGTTTTGGCACGGACTTCGATCATCGAGCCGCCCTTGAAGTCGACGCCGTAGTTGAAGCCGTTGACAGAGATCAGCACGATCGAGAGCACGGAAAACACGACTGACGCGATCAAGCACGGCAGCTTGAACCGCATGAACGGCAACCGCATGCCGTGTGGAAAGAAGTCGTGACCCTTGAAATCGGGCACCAGAAACATGGAGTTAGACCTTCCCTAAATCGGAACAGAGACCGACGTCGTCCGCTTGGCGCCCTTAAGCGCATTTTTAAGCCACATGGCGACCAGCAACCGTGTCACCGTGACCGCCGCGAACACGGACGTCAGGATACCGAGCGACAGCGTCACGGCGAAACCGCGGATCGGCCCGGAGCCCAGCCAGAACATGATCAAGGCAGCGGCCAGCGTGGTGAGCTGACTGTCGATGATTGTCGTGAACGCGCGACGGAAGCCTGTCTCGATCGCGGCCACCGGCGTTCGTCCTGCTCTCAGCTCTTCGCGGATGCGCTCGTAGATCAGCACGTTCGCGTCGACCGCCATGGCGATGGTGAGCACGAAACCCGCGATGCCGGGCAGTGTCAGCGTCGTACCGATCGCCGACATCAGGCCAAGAATGAGAAAGCCGTGCACAAGCAGGCCGATAACCGCGTAGACACCGAACGTGCCGTACACGAAAACCGTCACCGCGAGCGTGCCGACGAGCCCAACAATACCCGCAAGCTTGCCCGCCTCGATGCTGTCAGCACCGAGCGACGGCCCGACCGTGCGCTCCTCGACGATCGTGAGTTTCGCCGGCAGCGCGCCAGAGCGCAACTGAATGGCGAGGTTGTTGGCGCTCTCGACCGTGAAGTTGCCCGAGATCTGGCCCGAGCCGCCGAGGATCGCCTCGCGGATTACAGGCGCCGAGATCACCTTGTCGTCGAGGACAATGGCAAACGGCTCGCCCACGTGTGACTTTGAGAAGTTGCCGAACTTGCGCGCGCCCGACTGATTGAAGCGGAAGGTGATGATCGGCGCGTTGGTCTGCTGATCGAAAGCGGGTTGCGCATCCACCAGGTCGTCGCCTTGCACCACCGCCACGTCCTGCAGCACGTACGCCGACTGGTATCCTTCCTCCTCCTCGGCCGCCTCATAGATCCGGTAGCCGGGCGGCGCGCGCGACAGCTTCGCCTCGTCAGCCGTCACGGTCGGATGCACGGCATGGAACGACAGCTTGGCCGTCTTGCCGATCAACTCCTTGAGCTGCGTCGTGTCGGACAGGCCTGGGTATTGGACGAGCACGCGGTCGCGGCCCTGCTGCACGACGGTCGATTCCGCTGTGCCGAGTGCATTGACGCGCCGGTTGATGGTCTCGATGGAGGCGGCAGCCGCATGCGAGAGCCGCTCCTGGATTCCGAATTCGGTCGGCCGCAACAGAATGAGCCCCGGCTCGTTGCCGCGTTCGACCTCGGTATCGTTACGCGCCGTGCCCATCATCAGGTTGCCGATGGGCTGAATGATCTTCTTGAGCTCGGTGATTGCTCTGTCCGTCTCCTCCGGCTTGACGAGACGCACCTGCACGGCATCCCCCGCGACACCGATCGCGGAGAATCCGATTTTGGCCTCACGCAATCTCCGGCGCGCGTCCTCGCGCAGATTGTTCAACCAATCCGTGCGCAGCTCCTTCTGATCAAGAGCAAGCAGCAGATGCGCACCACCCTGCAGGTCGAGGCCGAGCGGCATCTGCCGCTTGGGCAGGAAGTTCGGCCACGACTCCACCGTCTCCTTTGAGAAGAAGTTGGGCAGCGCGAACAGGATACCGACGAACACCGTCGCCACGATCGCGAAGATCTTCCAACGCTCGAAATGCAGCATGGCGGAACGAACCTATCCCCTAAACGTCGAGTGCGGGCGCGTCTGGGGCGCCCTGCCTCTCAAACTTATTTCGCGACGGTGGCGTCCTTCACGGGCTCGCTCTTCGAACGTACGTCGATGAGCGTGCTCTTGAGCACGCGAACCTTGAGCGTATCCGACAGATCGACCTCGATCTCATCCGAGTTGTCCGGCACACGCGCCACCTTGCCGATGAAGCCGCCGGAGGTCACCACGGTATCCCCGCGGCGCACCTTATCGACCATCTCGCGATGCTGCTTCTGGCGCTGGCTCTGCGGCCGGATCACCAGGAAGTAGAAGATGAGCACCATCAGCAGCATCGGAATGAGGAGCCCGGTAAACGGATCCGATAGGGGGCTGCTGGTCTGTGCGTAGGCCGAAGAGATGAACATGTGGGACTGGTCCTTGCAGGATCGCCGGTATGGTTTGGATGACGCAAAACGCGACGAGCCCTGCCGGGCGAAATCTCCCCGCAAGCCGCCGCCAAAGTTCGGCGCGACTATAGTGGGCGGGCCCCGCTTTGCAACCCTCGCACGCGGCTCGCGAATACCTCGTCGAGACGTGCTATGGCCCGCTGGGCGCTATCCGGAGTATAGAGGGCCGGAGCGTCGGCGAAAAGGCCGGCGGTCGCCTGCGACACGCCCGCCAAAAGCCTGAAATACAAAGCAAACCTAATCATGAGCTCGGACCTGGACCTCGCCGCCCGCCTCGATCGCATTGCCGCCGCGCTGGAGCGCTTGGTACCGCCCCCGCCCACGGCTCCGCGCTTTGACGACGCCGACGCGTTCGTCTGGCAGGCTGCGACGCTCGGCTTTCAGCCCGTCCCGACCGTCAATCGGGTGCCGCTTCAGCTGTTGAGAGGCATCGACGGCGCAGCCCGCCAGCTGCTCGACAACACGCACCGCTTCGCGGAGGGCCTGCCCGCCAACAACGCCCTGCTTTGGGGCGCCCGCGGCATGGGCAAGTCTAGCCTCGTGAAGGCGGCGCACGCCGAGGCACAGGCCGCGCTTGCAAAGCGCAAGGGGAAAGGCAAAGCAGCAGCCGGGCTCAAGCTGATCGAGATTCACCGCGAGGACATCGCGACGCTCCCCGCCGCGCTGTCCATGCTGCGCGACGCTCCGCACCGCTTCATCGTCTTCTGCGACGACCTCTCCTTCGACCGTGACGACACGAGCTACAAATCGCTGAAGGCGGTGCTCGAAGGCGGCATCGAGGGCCGCCCGTCGAACGTGCTCTTTTACGCAACCTCTAACCGTCGCCACCTGATGCCGCGCGACATGGTCGACAACGAGCGTTCGACGGCGATCAATCCATCGGAGGCCGTGGAAGAGAAGGTCTCGCTGTCAGACCGTTTCGGTCTCTGGCTCGGCTTCCACAACTGCAGCCAGGACGAGTTCCTGGCCATGGTGCAAGGCTACGCGGCACACTTTGCTCTGCCGATTGCGCGCGAGGAGCTGGTGCGCGAAGCGTTGGAATGGAGCGTGACACGCGGCGGCCGGTCGGGCCGCGTTGCCTGGCAGTTCACGCAGGATCTCGCAGGGCGCCTTGGCAAAACACTCGATGAGCCGGCGGCGAAGGACTAGGTCCCTAATCGTCCTCTGACGCCAGAACGAGAACGGGCAGCAGGGAGATCGCCATAACCCGACCGCTGTCGGCGACCCGCATCCTGCTGCCCGTTGCCTAGTGTGCTTTCAGAAAGGGGAGAAGACTTTCTGAAGCACGCCGTTTCAAACCTGTTCTACAACCGCTCCATGAACGGGGACGGGTCGACAGGCTTCTGCCCCTGCCGCAGCTCGAAATGCACCTGCGGCTGCTCGACCTGCCCCGTGCGGCCGGCCTTGGCGATCACCTGACCGCGCTTGATGCGGTCGCCGCGCTTGACGAGGATCTCGTCGGCATGCGCGTAGGCGGTCACCCAGCCGTTGTCGTGCCGCAGCAGCACGAGGTTGCCGTAGCCCTTGAGCTCGTCGCCCGCGTAGGCCACCACGCCGCCCTCGGCCGCATGGATGTCCGTGCCCATCGGCGCCGCGAGATTGACGCCGTCGTTGTGCGTTCCGTCCGGACGTGGACCGAACCCGCTGATGATCTTGCCTGCAACCGGCCAGCGAAGCTTGCTGAAGCCCGCCACCGCCGTCGAATTGTCCGTCGACATAGGCGAGACCGCAGCATCGGTTGCCGTGTTGGTCTCGACGCGTGCCACGCGCTCACGCTCGGGCGGCGTCAGACCTGCGGTACCGGTGCCATTGAGCAAGGTCGGCTGGCGCGGTGTGGACTGAGCCGCGGGCGCGCTCGGCTGGCTGCCGAGGCTGACCACGCCGGGCGTCGGCACGGGCGTCTGCGCCGCTGGCGCCGCATCCGCGACGGTCTCCTCGGTCGGAGCGGTTTGGGCGACCGGTGCCGAAGGTGCGGTGTCCGTCTCAGCCATGTGAGAGCCCGACGCCGGCAGCTTGAGCTCCGTGCCAGGCTTCACGTGCCGCGAGTCCGCAATGCCGTTGTAGCGCTCGAGATCGGAGAGCTTGACGCCACTCTCCCGCGCGATCGCGTAGAGCGAGTCACCCTGGCGCACGGTGTACCGGCGCGTCCAATCGGACGGCGCCTCCGCCGCCTGAGCCGGACGCACGGCCACTACCTCGTAATTCTCGCGCGGCGGGGCCGCCGGAACCGTCGCCGCCGGCGGACGTGTGCTGGCGCTCGGCATGCGCAGGTGCTGCCCCGGCCTGAGGCTGTTGGAGGTGAGCCCGTTGGCGGACATGAGCGCGTTGACGGAGACGCCGTGACGTCGCGACAGCGAATAGAGCGTATCGCCCTGCTGCACCTCGATCATCTCACCCGACGCGCCCATATCGGCGCTCGGCGGTGTACGAGCAGCGGTCTGGTACTGCGGCGCCGGATCGGGCGCCCGCGGCGTGCTCGTCGAAGCCCCGCCGTAGGAGCCAGAGCTTCCGTACGAGGCGCTTCCGTATGAGGAGCCGCGCGAGGATGCCCCCGAGTTGTAGCTATTGTCGTAGGAACGATCCTGCTGCACGCCGGAGCCGTAGCTCGGGGCGGCGCTGTAGCCGCCGCTGCCCTGGCTGCTCTGCCCGGAGCTACCCTGCCCACCGTAGCTGCCGCTGCCGCCGTAGGAACCGCTCTGCTGCGGCTGATGGATGGCGGCCGTCGTCATCGGTGCGAGGTCGGAGCGCGACACACTGCTGCCGCCGCTCGTCGGGCGATCATAGCCGGAGGAGCCGTACTCGGCCGAAGCCGTACGCCCTGTCGTGCCATAGGAGGAACCCGAAGACTGGGCGCGCGCACCCTCTGAATACCCCAGGTCGAACCTGGAGATGTCTGCGCTGCATCCCGCCAAAGCGGCCGAGGCAGAGGCTATCGCGACCCCCGCCTTCATCCCCTCAATGGTGAATAGATGACATTTACGCAAAGAACTAAACATGCCACTCACCCTGAATACCCATTTCAGGTAACCCTTAACGCGTTAAGGGAACCTTAACGGGGCCGATCCACGAATCGTCCTGAGCGGGAAGAGTGGGTAGGTCGACGCTCTCAAACAGACCGGAAATCCGGTACCCCGCACACGTATCGTGTACGCTGAGATTGTGCTGCGATGACGGAGAAATCTCGGCGACTTGGCGGCTAACTCAGCCGACGAACGATCCCTTAGCCGGCGCCCTTGCGGCGCGTCCCTTCCGCCTCGCCAAGCGATAGCGATGCTCCGAGACTTTCACGCGTCGCCTCGTGCGTAAGGTTAAGATGGAGTGGCGTCACCGAGATCAGACCATCAGCGATTGCACGCAGGTCCGTTCCCTGAGGCGGGTCCATGCGTCGGCGCTTGAAGCCGACCCAGAAGTAGGGATCACCCCACGTGTCGCTGCGCTCCTCGATGTGAAGCCCACCCTGGTCGCGCCGTCCCTGCCGCGTCGCCGCGATGCCTTTGACGTCGCCGGGCGCAAGGTCCGGGTAATTGACGTTCATGAGCGTCATCGCCGGCCATTCGCCGGCCAGCAGCTGCTCGACAATGCGCGGACCGTACTCGAGCGGCGTCTTCCAATGCTGCTTGCCCTCGGGATCGAACCCGATGGTGAGGCTCATGGCGATGGACCGGACGCCGAGCAGCGTGCCCTCCATGGCCCCCGCGATGGTGCCGGAATAGGTCACGTCCTCGGCAAGGTTGGAGCCGTGGTTGACGCCCGAAAGCACCAGATCCGGCGCCTTGTCCTTGAGCACGTGACGAATGCCCATGATCACGCAATCAGCCGGCGTGCCGCGCACGGCGAAAGCCCGCTCGCCGACCTCGCGGTAGCGAAGCGGCACCTGTAGCGTCAGCGCATGCGAGGCGCCGCTCTGGTTCATCTCGGGCGCCACGATCCACACATCGTCGGAGAGCGAGCGTGCAATCTGGTGCAGCACGGAGAGCCCATGCGCGCCCGCCCCGTCGTCGTTCGTCACCAGAATGCGCATGCGAAACCTGCACCCAACGTCGTTACGGACACAATGCGGAACGTGTCCTTGCTCCGCTTGGCCAGCCATCCAGTTCGAGACAGGATAGCACGTCGGTCAAGCGGCAGGCGCCGCAGCTCGTCGCAGCCTTACCGCCGTTCAAGGCAGTCCTACGAGGCTTTCTCGAGCCGCGAAATCCCGCCCATGTAGGGCTGCAAGGCCTCCGGAATTATGACGGACCCGTCGGCCTGTTGATAGTTTTCTAGCACAGCCACCAGCGTGCGCCCGACCGCGAGCCCCGAGCCGTTCAGCGTATGCACGAACTTGAGATCCTTGGCGCCCTTGGGGCGATAGCGAGCATTCATGCGCCGTGCCTGGAAATCGCCGCAGACCGAGCACGACGAAATCTCGCGGTAAGCATTCTGGCCGGGCAGCCAAACCTCGATGTCGTAGGTCTTCTGCGAGGCAAAGCCCATGTCGCCCGTGCAAAGCAGCACCGTGCGATAAGGCAAGCCAAGCCGCTTCAAAACCTCCTCGGCGCAATTGGTCATGCGCTCGTGCTCGGCGAGGCTTTCTTCGGGCGTCGTGATCGACACCAGCTCGACCTTCGAGAACTGATGCTGGCGGATCATGCCACGCGTGTCGCGGCCGGCGGCCCCCGCCTCTGAGCGGAAACACGGTGTCCACGCCGTGAGCCGCATCGGCAATTGCGCCTCGTCGAGGATTTGCTCGCGCACGAGGTTGGTGAGCGACACCTCGGCCGTCGGGATCAGCCAATACCCGTTCGTAGTCTGGAACAGGTCCTCGGCGAACTTCGGCAGGTTGCCGGTGCCATAGGCCGCTTCGTCGCGCACGAGTAGCGGCGGATTGGTCTCCGAGTAGCCGCCGAGATCTTCTGTTGCTTGGCCAGTATGCAGATCGAGCATGAAGCTCGCGATCGCGCGCTCGAGCCGCGCAAGCGCGCCCTTCAGAAATACGAAACGCGCACCCGACACCTTGCCCGCGGTCTCGAAGTCCATGAGACCCAGCGCCTCGCCGATCTCGAAATGCTGCTTCGGCTCAAAGTCCAACGCGCGCGGCTCGCCGACGCGACGCACCTCCTTGTTGTCGGTCTCGTCCTTACCGACAGGAACGTCCGCGCGCGGCAGGTTCGGGATCACCGCCAACGCGGCCTCGAGCGCCGCGGTGAGCTGCCGCTCCTCCTCCTCGCCGCCCTGGATGACCTCCTTGAGCTCGGCTACCTCCGCCATCAGCTTAACGGCCAGAGCCTCGTCCTTGGCAGCCTTCGCCTTGCCGATCTCCTTGGACGCGGCGTTACGGCGACTCTGCGCATCCTGCAGCTTCGTCAGATGGCGCCGCCGCGCCTCATCGAGTTCGAGCAGCTTGGCGCTTGCCGGCTCGAGGCCGCGGCTCTTGAGGCCCGCATCGAACGCCTCGGCGTTGTCTCTGATCCACTTGATGTCGAACACGGCTGTTTCCCTGAAGCTCAACGGCAGCGGCCCGTCGACCGCTCAGCGAGAGCGGAATGCTCTCGCCTTGACCCGGACGTATCAACTGAGAGTGGGGCGCCGCTACGAACCGACGGCGACGGTATAGGCTGCCCAGTGCGCGCGGTCCAGAGACCTGGACCACGATCGTTGCGAACCCTACCAGTCTGCAGCGTAAATCCTGAAAAACGAGAGCGGGACTGCGCTCTAAGTCGCGGCCCCACCGGGCGCCGATCCATCCTGCTCGGCGCGCTTCGCCGCCTCCTGCTTTTCAACCCAGGCAACGGCCATGATAGCAAGCTCGTAGAGCAGCACCGTCGGCATCGCCATGATGACCATGCTGATGGCGTCAGGCGGCGTCAGCACGGCCGCCACGGCGAAGATGCCGACAATGGCGAACCGCCGCCCGCGGCGCAGCGTGTCCGCTGTAACGATGCCGACGCGCGCCAGCAGCGTCAGCACGACCGGCAACTGGAAACAGATGCCGAAGCCGAAGATGAGCGTCATGATAAGCGACAGATACTCCGAGACCTTCGGCATCAGCTCGATGGTCGCGGGTCCCGACGCGCTCGCCGTATGGGCAAGCCCGATCGAGAACTTGATCAACACCGGCATGGCGACGAAGTAGACCACAGCCGCCCCAAGCACGAAGAACACCGGCGTCGCGATGAGATACGGCCGAAAAGCCTGCCGCTCGTTCTTGTAGAGACCCGGCGCGACGAACTTATAGATCTGCGCCGCGACCACCGGGAACGACAGGAACGCCGCGCCGAACAGTGCGAGCTTCAAGTGCGTGAAGATCTGCTCGAGGAAGTGCGTCGCGATGAGGCGCACATGATCGCTACCGGACGCCCAGACGTAGGGCCACACCAGTATTTCGTAGATATAGCGTGCAACCGAGAAGCACAGCAGGAACGTGACGAGGAACGCGGCAGCCGAATAGATCAGCCGCTGACGCAGCTCGATCAGGTGGTCGAGCAGCGGCGCTTTCGAAGCGTCAATATCGTCCTGTCCTGGACGCGGCAGGCTTTCCTGCATCAAGCCGCCCCTGCCTTGGAAGTGGAGGAAACCGCCTCAGGCTCTTTGTCGGATTCTGTCGGTGCCGCAACCGGATCGGGCTCCACAGGCGTTGCGGCCGGCGGCGCATCCGATGCCACAGCCGGCACACTCTCCGCAGGCGAGGTGCCATCAGACGCGATCTGAGCCGGGGGAGCAGCGGCGGCAATATCGACCTTGGCCGCGTCCTTGACGCCTTCGACTGAGCGTGTCGCCTGATCCAGCGAAGCCTTCACGCCGTCGCGGACCGAATTGACCTCTTTGCGGATATCTTCCATCTCGGCTTCGCGCATCGCCTGCTCGAAGACCGCACGGAACTCGTTGGCCTGCCGCTTCACCACGCCCGCATACTTGCCAAGCGTATTGAGAAAACGCGGCAACTCCTTCGGCCCCACGACGACAAGCGCCACGAGGCCTAGAATGAGCAGCTCGCTCCAACTCACGTCGAACATCGGAACGTCCCGATTTCCGGCCGCACCGAAGGCGGTCAGCCCGCTTTCGACTTGTCGCGCTCGGCCTGAACCGTGTTGTCGATCACCTTCGGCTCGGCAGCGATCGGCGTCTCGTCCTCATTGAGCCCCTTCTTGAAGCTCTTGATGCCACGCGCAACGTCACCCATGAGATCCGAGATCTTATTGCGTCCGAACAAGAGGACGACGACGACGAGCAACAACAGGAGATGGGTCGCACTCAACCCCATGGAGGGCCTCCTTCTGGGCCAGCATCGACGCTAAGCGCCATTTAATTTTGCTGTCTTTTCGCGTGCACTATCGCAGAAACACTTGTGAGCTGCAAGCGCGCCACGTTCCCGCACGTGGGCATTACCAATTTGAAATTCAAGGTGTTTTGTCGTCATTTGACGGAAAGACGAGCGCCGCGACTGGATCGATGCGCACGGCGACCTCACTGCCCTCTTTGAGCTGCGGCCCCGAGACCGTTCGCGCGTTCAGCGGCGCATCGAAGCCTTCCACCGCCACCTCGTAACGCACGGCATCGCCCAGGAATTTTGCGCTCCGGATGCGCCCCTTGAGCGCCGTTCCCGCGTCCTTGCCGTTGCCGCTCGCTGGCACCAGCTCCACGCTCCGCTCACGGATGCAAAGCGTCGCCCGCGCCCCGTCCGCTAACCCCGGTGCCGACAACCGGCCGATCGGCGTGGCGATTTGCCCAGCCCGCACCGGCACCTCCACCTCGTTGATCTCCGAGAACAGCCGCGCGACGAACAACGCCGCCGGATTGTTGTAGAGATCTTCGGCGCGTCCTGTCTGCACGATCCGCCCCGCGCGCATCACGGCAATCCGGTCGCCGAGCCGCATCGCCTCCTCGGGATGGTGCGTCACGATCATGCACGTTGCGCGCGTCTCGCGGATCAGCGCCAGCGTCTCCTCCTGCATGGCGTCACGCAACTGCACGTCGAGACCGGAGAAGGGTTCATCCATCAGCATGACGGCCGGGCGCGGCACGATGGCCCGCGCCAGCGCCACGCGCTGCTGCTGCCCGCCGGAGAGAATGTGCGGATACTGGTCCGCATACCGCTCGAGCCCGACACGCGACAGGATGGAAAGCGCCTCCCGCCGCGCTTCCTCGCGCGGCAACCCCTTGAGCCCGAACGCAACGTTCTCGAGAATGCTGAGATGCGGGAACAGCGCGAAATCCTGAAACATCAGGCCAACGCTGCGATCCTCGGGTTGCACGAAACGCGCTGGCCCCGCCACCTCACGATCGCTGATCAGAATGCGCCCGCTGGTAAGGCGCTCGATGCCAGCTGCAAGCCGAAGCAGCGTCGTCTTTCCACAGCCCGACGGGCCGAGCAGGCACACGACCTCACCCGGCGCGATCTCGAGCGACAGCGCGTCGACCGCCGGTCGCTCCCCGTAGGTTTTCGTAACTGCGTCGAATGTCAGCTTAGCGGCGAACGTCGCCCCGGCACGCACGCGCGCCTTACCGGGCGCAGGCTCGCCCGAGCGCGTCTTACCCGATGTGCTGATGAACCAATTCGTCACGCGTGAACCCGGCCCGATCCCGAAGCGTGACCTCCCAGCCTCGCGCGCCGTGGCGCGCAAACGATCCGTAACGAGTCTAGACGTCCGTTCGGTGGATCGCGTCCGGATGAGGAGGACAGGACTACGGCCGCAGGAAATCCTGCAAAAGTTGACAAGTTCAGTCTGGCTTACTCTCGCCGTCGCCATCCGGCAAGTCGCCATCGGCGCGGCCCTCGACGGCCTCGTCCTCGGCCGTCTCCTCCTCTTCGGCCTCTTCGCCGGTTTCCGCCTCGTCAGGCGCATCCTCCAGCGGCAATTCGTCCGGCATCAGAGAGGCCGCGATCGAGGGATCGGGCACCGTAAATCCGGGCGGCAGATGCCCGTCGAGCAGACCCTGCGCCTTGAGGTCCGCGAGCCCCGGCAGATCCTTGACGCTGTCGAGCCCGAAATGCGCGAGGAAGCTCTCGGTCGTGCCGTAGGTCAGCGGCTTGCCGGGCGCACGCCGGCGCCCGCGAGGGCGAACCCAGCCCGCCTCCATGAGAATATCGAGCGTCCCGACCGAGGTCGTCACGCCGCGGATCTCCTCGATCTCGGCCCGTGTCACCGGCTGGTGATAGGAGATGATGGCCAGCGTCTCGAGCGCCGCCCGCGACAGCCGCCGCTCCTCGACGGCATGCCGCTCGAGCAGATAGCCGAGATCCTCCGCGGTCCGGAACACCCACTTGCCGGCAACGCGCAGGAGGTTGACGCCACGCGGCGCATAGATCGCCTTGATGTCGGCGAGCAGCGCGCCGATGTCGCTGCCGTGGCGCAAATGCTGTGCAAGCCAGGCTTCGTCGAGCGGCGTGGGAGAAGCAAACAGCAGCGCTTCGACGATGCGCTGATCCTCGAGCCGTTGCTCTGGCGTGGGCGCAAGCCCCGCCTCGGCCGCCTCGACCTCCGACAGCGCGCGCGCAAGCTCGACGGCCTCGGGCGCTTCCGTTTCATCGAGCGCGCCGTCGTCCTCGACGCCGTCGCGCGTCACAACTCTGAGTTTCGGCGGAACCATGTCGCCTTCCCTGTCCGGCGCAGCGGTCGTGCTGTGAAGCACGCGCTCGTCCTGCGCTCATGCTCATCCTACGCGGGCTGCATCACGTCTGCGGCCCGCCGAGAACCACCTCCACGCGCTCCCACTCGGCACCATCCTCGCGCCGGCGCATGTAGATCGGCGAGAACGGCGCCTCTTGTTTGAGCTCGATCATGCCCTCGCGCGCCATCTCGAGCGTGGCACCGAAGGAGCTTGCGAGAACCGTTTTGTCCTCCTCCTCCGTCGCGAGATACGTCTTGAGGCACTGCTCGAGCTCGACCCATTCACCGATCTCGTGCCCGACCAGACCCTCGAGCTTGGTTCGGGCCTGCTTGATCGACCACACCCGTCGCGCCTTGACGACGTGCGTGACCTTGACCGTGCGCCGACGCAGCTCGGAATAGGCTTTGAGCAGGTCGTAGATCTCGGCCGTCCAGCGCACTTCGCTCACGGTCTCGATGCGCTCGGGCATGCCGCGCGGAAACACGTCGCGACCGAGCCGCTTGCGCGTCATCAACTCGCCGATGGCGCGCCGCATCGCCTCGAGCCGCATGAGGCGGAACGCCAGCCGCTGCGCCATCTCGTCGGCGGAAAGCTCCTCGCCCTCCTCCTTCTCCTTGGGCAGAAGCAGGCGCGACTTGAGAAACGTCAGCCACGCCGCCATCACCAGATAGTCAGCGGCGATCTCGATTTTGAGCCGCTGCGCCTCCGCGATGTAGGCGATATACTGATCGACCAGGGCAAGGATCGAGATCTTCGAGAGATCCACCTTGTGCGTACGCGCCAGCGCCAGCAGGAGATCGAGAGGCCCCTCGAAGGTCCCGACATCGACGATAAGCGCTTCGGACGCTGCCGGCGCGAGGTCGCCATCAGGCGCTTCCCAGCCCGGTCCTTCGTCCCCGATCTGCTGTCCGATTTCGTCCGTCATTGGCCCTGCTGAACGGCGCCATCAAAGGCGCAAGCTGCACACCAGCTCTATCTCGTGCGCACACTACACTGATTCAGCATGCCGTCTGTCGGTTCCGATGGCCAGCCCGAGTTGCATCTCAGCCTTGGCCAAATCGTAAGGATCGCGCCGTCTGAGGACAGCCGCAGCCGCGTGGAATCGCCGCAGAGCATCCCCCGCAAGCTCCGGCACGGCGGCAGCCACCTCCTCCATCTCCGCGAGCACCCCGTTGCAGTGGAGGGCCAGATCCGAGCCCGCCGCCAGCACCGCCCGTGCCCGCTCGCCGAACGCCCCCGAGAGCGCCTTCATGCTGAGGTCGTCGCTCATCAGAAGGCCGTCGAAGCCGATCTCGCCGCGTATGATCTCCCGCGTCACCCGGCGCGACGTACTCGCCGGCTGCGCCTCGTCGATGGCGGTGAACACCACATGCGCCGTCATCGCCGCCGGCATATCGGCAAGCGCCTTGAAGGGCGCGAAGTCCGTCGCGGTCAGCACCGCGTGCGGCTCGGTCACGATTGGAAGATCGTGGTGGCTGTCCTTCGTCGCGCGCCCGTGTCCGGGGATGTGCTTGATGACCGGCAGCACGCCGCCGGCCATGAACCCTTCGGCCACGGCTCGCCCCAGCGCCGCCACTTGCTCAGGATCGGTGCCGTAGGCGCGGTCGCCGATGATGTCATGCGCGCCCGGGATCGGCACGTCGAGCACCGGCGCACAATCCGTGTTGATGCCAAGACTCCGGAGATCATCGGCGACAAGGCGCGCAACATGGAACGCCGCTTCGCGCGCCAGCGCCGGATCCTCCGCAAAAAGCCGAGCGTAGGATTGTGCCGGCGGCAGCGCGCGCCCGAGCGGCGGCCGCAGGCGCTGTACGCGCCCACCCTCCTGATCGATGAGCACCAGAAAATCGTCGCCTGCGCCGACGGCCTCGCGCACATCCGCGACGAGGCGGCGGATCTGCTCGTGACTGGTGCAGTTGCGCGCGAAGAGAATGAGGCCCGCGGGCGGGGCGGACCTCAGGAAGCTGGCTTCAGCCGGCGAAAGCGTCTCGCCTGCCAGGCCGGTGATGAAGGCATAGGCCATGGAGTTGGATCAGATCAGTATGCCGTCACCCAGCAGCCGCTGTAGCCTTCGGCCTTGAGCTGCGAGCAGAGCGAGCTGGCCGAATCCCGCGAGCCGGGCGGCCCCACGAGCAGGCGATGATAGGTCCCCTTCTCGCCAAGGTTCGCTTCCTGCACGTCCGGGGTCTTGTTGACCAGGATCGAGCTATACCGCTGCTGCATGTCGGCAAACTGCTTGAGCGCATCGATGCGGCTGCTGTCGGAGGCGGGCACCGAGGCCAGCACGGCCACGTAGCCGGCGCCGGTCGGCCGCGGCCCAGTGGACGCAGGCGTCGCGGCGGCGACCTTCTTCTTCGGCGGCGGATCAGCCTTCGGAGCGGCGGCAGCCGGCGCCCGAGCTTCGACCGCGCCCGTCTCGGCAGGCGCCGTGTCGACCATCTTCTTGGCGGGCGGCGAGACCGTCACCGGCCCGCTGCTGTCTGCCCGCGCCGCCATCTGCACCGGCGGAGAAGCCTGGCCCGGCCCGGCCGAACGCGTCGGCGAGGGGCCACTGCCAAAGCCATCGATCACCGTCAGGCCGGGGACCGAAACCGCGCCAGCCGTCTGCTGCTCGGGCTCCGTCGGTGGTGCCTGGATCGAGCCATCGCGACCGACCGTCATCACCGGCACGCGGCGCACGCCTGCAGGATCGGAGTTTGGCTCGCTGCCGCCGTCGCCGAGACGGCCCATGATCTTGCTGTCGGTATGAGCGAACTGCTTGCCGCCGGGCTCGGACGGCTTGACCTTCGACGGCCCGGACGCGCTCTTGACGAGCGGTGTCGTGTCACTGCCACTCGGCCCCAGGATGCTGTTGTAGGCGATTGTGCCGGCGCCACCGAGAAGCACGGTGCAGGCCACGAGCCCCACGACCTTCTTCCAGCCGCCGCGCCGCGGCTCATCCTCGTACTGCGCCTCGTCGTCGGCGTAGCTCTGGTCGAACGTCGCGTGCTGCTGGCCATTCTCATAGCCAGGCGCCGGGCCAAGCTGAGGATCGAGCTGCGGGTCGCCATAGGGATCAGCGCCCCATTGGTCCTGGGCCCCATAGCCTTGGCCGTAATCGTGCGTGTCGAGACCACCGAGGCTGGGCGAGCCCCACTGGTCGCCGGCAGCGCCATGCTGCCCGCCGGGTGCCGACGCGTATTCGTTGCCGTAGGAGAGCTGCGGGGACGGCGCAGGCGCCGACGTACCACCGAAGCTCGGCTCGTAGCCGCGCGTCTGAGGCTGGGCATAGGCCGACGATGCGCCGCTCGCATGGCCATAACCATTGGCCGAGGGTGCCGGCGAAGACGCTTGCCCCTGCCCGTATCCGTTGAGCGACGGCGCGTATGGATCGGCCGGAGTGCCGTAGGAAGGCTGCGGAGCAGCCGGCGCCTGCGGCGCGCGGGAGGCATAGCTCGGCGCCGGCTGCGGCGCCGTGTAGCCCGCGAGACCATAGGGATCCGAAGCCGGCTGCTGCGGCTGGGAATACCCATAGCCGTCCGGCCTCAAGGCCGCGTAGGGATCGTGGCTCTGCGACCCGCCGGCAGCACGCCCACCGGACTGAAGATCAGCGCCGTAAGCGCCCGCATCCCCATAGGCTGGGGCCGCCGGGCGAGCATTGCGATGAGGAGAAGCCGGCTGCGCGGGCTGCGGCCAGCCCGGCTGCTCGTAATGCGAGGCATGAGGCGCCTGAGGCTGAGCCCCAGCAGGGCGTCCCTGCGTGTTGGGAATCTGATTGTGCGGCAGAGGATTGCTATACCGTGTCATCTCTTCGGAACCCCACGTCGCGCTCTAGTAAGCACGATCTCGGCACCGGCAGCCGCTGCCCCGCCGGCAAGCCATTCGGCGGTAACTTCAACGCCAGCGGCACGGCCGCCAACGCTTCTTCTCTACCCCATGTCGAAGTTCGGTTGACCGATGCGTCTCGACACTGCCCCCGAATCGAGATTCTAGCGCATTGCCTCCGGCGCCCCGACTCCGAGCACCGTCAGCCCTGAGGATAACACCTGCTTGAGCGAAGCCACGAGCCCGCACCGAGCCGTCGTTACCCCCCGATCGTCCGGCTGGATAACGCGCAATTGTGGCAAATCATTGCCACGCGTCCAATGGGCGTGAAAAGCGGAAGCCAAATCATAGAGATAGAAGGCGAGCCTGTGCGGCTCATGCGCGCGCGCCGCGCCCTCGATCAGGGTCGGGAAAAACGCGGCCTTTTTGATGAGATCCAATTCGCCCGCGTCCGTAAGCCGTGACAGGTCGGCGGTGATGACGCCGTCGCGTATTACCTCGAGATCCGGAAACGCTTCGCGCGCGTTGCGCAGCACCGAGGCCGCACGCGCATTCGCGTATTGAACGTAGAACACCGGATTGTCCTTCGACTGCTCGGTCACCTTCGCGAAGTCGAAATCGAGCGGCGCATCATTCTTCCGGTAAAGCATCATATAGCGCACCGGATCGCGCCCGACCTCGTCCACCACATCGCGCAGCGTGACGAATGTCCCGGCCCGCTTGCTCATCTTGAACGGCTCGCCGGCTTTGAAAAGCTTCACGAGCTGGCAGACCTTGATGTCGAGGTCGGCTTGCCCGTCCGAGAGCGCCGCCACCGCCGCCTTCATGCGCGGGATGTAGCCGATGTGATCGGCGCCGAACACGTTGATCAGGTGCCGGAAGCCGCGCTGCAGCTTGTCGTAGTGATAGGCAATGTCGGCCGCGAAATAAGTGTAGCTGCCGTCGGATTTCCTGAGCGCCCGGTCTGCATCGTCCCCGAAGGCGGTCGAGCGGAACAGCGTCTGCTCGCGGTCCTCCCATTCCTCGTCGTCGTGGCCCTTGGGCTTATCGAGCCGCCCCTGGAAGATGAGCCCTTTGGCTTCGAGCGCCGCAATCGCCGCCTCGATCTGGTTCTTGCGACCCGTCGTCAGCGAGCGCTCCGAGAAAAAGACGTCGTGCTTGATGTTGAGAGCAGCAAGATCGTCCTTGATCATCGCCAGCATGGCATCGATGGCGAAGCTGCGCACCAGCGGCAGCCACTCGTCATCGAGCTTTTGCAGCAGCGCGCGGCCGTATCTTTCGGCGAGCGCCGAGCCCACCGGCTTCAGGTAGTCTCCCGGGTAGAGACCGGAGGGTATCTCGCCGATGTCGTCGCCGAGTGCTTCGCGATAGCGCAGGAACGCCGAACGCGCGAGCACGTCGACCTGGCCGCCGGCGTCGTTGATGTAGTACTCGCGCGCGACGTCATAGCCGGCAAACGTCAGGAGGTTGGCGAGCGCATCGCCGAACACGGCGCCACGGCAATGACCGACGTGCATCGGCCCGGTCGGGTTGGCGGAAACGTACTCGACGTTGGTGCGCGCATGCTCTCCGACGTCAGACGCGCCATACTGCGGACCCTTGAGCAGGATCGCCGCCACCACGTCGTGCCAGAATGCATCCCGCATGCGCAGGTTGAGGAAGCCCGGCCCCGCGACCTCGGCCGACACAACGTCGCCGTCGAGCCGAAGCGCCTCGGCCAGCGCCTCGGCAATGTCGCGCGGCTTCATGCGCGCGGGCTTGGCGAGCACCATCGCCGCGTTGCAGGCAAGGTCGCCGTGCGACGGATCGCGCGGCTGCTCGACGGCGACATTGGAGAAGTCGAGCTCCGCCGGCAGCACACCTTTTTCCTGAAGGCCTCTGAGAGCGGCGAGCACCCGGCTCTCGACCTCCGCGAACACGTTCATCGAATAGCGTCCTGATCTGATCATTACCGCGCTACCACCTCAAGGTCGTGCGCGTGGTTCGCCCGGAACGGGCAGAAAGGCATCGGCCCGGCTATCGCAATTCCGGCGTGGCGTCAAACAAGAGCCGGTGCTGGTCGATGGCGTAGCGATCCGTCATGCCGGCCACGAAATCGGCAATGACGCGGGCGCGCGTACGCTCCGAAAGCCCGTCCTGGGCCGCCCGCCACGCGTCCGGCAGCGCCGAAGCGTCCTCCAGATAGCGCTCGAACAGCCGCGCGATCAGCGCCTCCGCCTCATCCATGACGTGCATGACCTTCCGGCTGCGGTAGACGCGCTGCATCAGGAACGCTTTGAGCGCCTTGAGATCGGCCGCGACGCGGGGCGAGAAGGCAACCACCGCGTCGCCCGCCCCGCGAATGTCATCCGGCGAGCGGGGGCCAAGCGCCGCAAGCCGGGCACGGCTTTCCTGCACCACGTCGTGAATGAGCAGCGTGATCATGCGCCGCGTCACTTCGTAGGTGAGGCGGCTGCGTCGGCCCTGCCCCTCTCCCGCCGGCAGCGCCTCGACGATCGAGCCGGCGAGCGGCGCCTTGGCGAGGTCTTCGAGCGTCAACAGCCCGGCGCGCAAACCGTCGTCGATGTCATGCGTGACATAGGCGATATCGTCCGCCAGCGCCGCCGCCTGTGCTTCCCCCGAGGCCCAGCGCGCAGGATCGAGGCTCTGCCAGGCTTCAAGCTTGCGAATGACCTTGCGCACGGGCTCGTGCAAAGCATCCACGATCGGCCCGTTGTGCTTGGCAAGCCCCTCGAGCGCCTCCCAGGTGAGGTTGAGCCCGTCGAACGCCAGATACTTGCGCTCGAGCGCCATGACGACGCGCAGGCTCTGGGCGTTGTGGTCGAAGCCCCCGAAGCGCGCCATGAGCTTGTCGAGCGCCCGCTCACCCGCGTGCCCGAACGGCGGATGGCCAAGGTCGTGCGCAAGCGCCAGCGCCTCTGCCAGGTCCTCATCGAGTCGAAGCTGCCGCGAGATCGTGCGTGCGATCTGTGCCACCTCCAGGCTGTGCGTCAGGCGCGTGCGAAAATGATCGCCCTCGTGAAAGACGAACACCTGTGTCTTGTGGATAAGCCGTCGGAACGCCGTCGAATGTAGGATGCGATCACGGTCCCGCTGAAAGGGGCTGCGCGTCGGGCAGTCGGGCTCGGGAAAGTGCCGGCCCCGCGAGGCGACAGCGCTCGCCGCATAGGGCGCGGGGGAGCGCTCTCCGGGCGCAAGCGCACCGCCATACGCAGCCGGACTATCCGTTTGATCCTGCCTTGCCTTGCTCATACCAGCCTGAAAGACTTACCCAAATTCCGACTTCTCGCCGGCTCGCGACGGCATTTGACTTGAACCGGACGGCCACTATCTTCGTATCAGACTTTGCTTGCACGAGGCGACCTGCGCATGATGCGAAACCCCGCCTCGGAGGATATCGATGTCCGAGACCCTGACCCCGACCGCCAGCGTCACGCTGACCGACCGCGCCGCTGACCGCATCGCCGAGATCGTTGCCGGCGAGCCCGCGGGCACAATGCTGCGCGTCTCGGTGGAAGGTGGCGGCTGCTCGGGCTTCCAGTATAAGTTCGACCTCGTCGATGGGGCCGCAGGCGACGACGTCGTCATCGAGAAGAGCGCGGCAAAGGTGTTGATCGACCCCGTCTCCCTCGAGTATCTGGCAGGCTCCGAGATCGACTTCGTCGACGACCTGATCGGCGCTTCGTTCAAGATCCAGAACCCCAACGCCACCGCCTCTTGCGGCTGCGGCACCAGCTTCTCCCTCTGATCCCTTCTCCCCGCCCGCGGGCGGGGAGCGCGAGACCTCCATGAAGATCACGACCTGGAACATCAATGGCATCCGGGCGCGCATCGAGGGTGCGCTGGCCTACGTGCGCGAGGCGCGCCCCGACGTGTTATGCCTGCAGGAAATAAAGACCGTCGACGAGGGCTTCCCGACCGAAGCCTTCGCCGACCTCGGCTACAACATCGCCACCCACGGCCAGAAGGGCTTCAACGGCGTCGCCCTACTCGCGCTCAATCCGCTCGAGGATATTGTCCGCGGCCTCCCCGGCGACGATGGCGACGTCCAATCCCGTTACATCGAGGCCACCATCACCGACGGCCTGCTGTCGGTACGCGTCGCCTCTATCTACCTGCCGAACGGCAATCCCGTCGGCAGCGAAAAATTCCCCTATAAGCTCGGATGGATGGCGCGCCTCGACGCCCACGCCCGCGCCCTGCTCGCATCCGAGATGCCGGTCGTGCTCGCGGGCGACTTCAACGTCATCCCCGATCCGATCGACGCCAAGCGCCCCGACGCATGGCGCGGCGACGCGCTGTTCCAGCCGGAAAGCCGCGCCGCATTTCGCGCGCTGACCAACGTCGGCTACCTCGACGCCGTGCGTGCCTGTCATCCCGAGCCGGGCCACTACACGTTCTGGGACTACCAGGCCGGCGCCTGGCAGAAGGACGACGGCATCCGCATCGACTTCCAGCTTCTCTCGCCGCAGGCCGCCGACCGCCTGACCGCCTCTGGCATCGACCGTTTTACGCGCAGCTGGGAGAAGCCCTCCGATCACGCCCCGGTGTGGACGACGCTCACCTGAGCGGCGCGACCGAACGAAAAAGGCGGGTCCTTAAAGACCCGCCTTTGTTCATGAGACAAACCCGCGATCGTTCGGCTAGCGCGCGCCACCCGGCGCGTTGACGTCGCGCAGCTTCGGCGCGTCGCCCGACATGGTGCCGTACTCGAACGCGCGCGGCCCAACCGGCAGACGAGGCGTGGTCGGCGAACCCGAGCGGATCTGGATGACGTCCACGGGTTGGCCATCCTTGCAGGTCCGAACCGGGCCGGCAGGAAGCTGCGGCAGCCCGCTGCGATCGTAGGTGGCGGTCGGCTTGCGGCCGTAGCGGTTGCCCCACTGCGCCACGATGCCGGTCGCCTGCTTGCGCGTGCCGTCGGCCGCGCCGCAGAAAATGTTCTGGTAGATGTCTTCGATCCACATGGCGTCCTCGGGAGGCGCATTGTCGACCGCCACGGCGATGAGGGCCAGCGCCCGCGCCGGATCGGGCTCCACATGCTTACCGCGCCACAAGAGGTCCGCGAAGAACGCCTGCGCGCCCGCGTGCCCGTTCTGGCTCAGAACCGACAGCCAATGGCGAGCAAGCGGCACGTTGGCCTCGACGCCCTCACCCTTGAGCTGCAGCTTGGCGAGCTCGAACTGCGCGTCCTCGTCGTTGAACGTGGTCGACGCGTTGTTGAGATAGAACACCGCCCGCTCCGGATCGGCGCGAAGCCCGATCTCGGGCAGCCCGCGCAGCACGTAGCCCGCGAGCGCCGTCAGAGCCTTGCCCACGTAGCGCGCCCGGGGATCGTCGGGATCCACGTCGAGATGCTCGTCGGCAATCTTTTCGAACAGCGCGTAGGCCTTGGCGTGGTCCGTATAGGGCCCGGTGCTGTCCTGGTAGATCTTGGCGAGATAGTAACTCGCCATGAACTCACCCTTGTCGGCCGAGAACGTCAGCGCCGGCATGGCAAGCTCGTAATACCCGCCTTGGTAGGCGCTGACCCCCTGTCGGAGGGCCTCGCGCGGCGAGCTGAAGGACGTGTTTTGTGCCAGCGCTGCGGCCGGCACGCACGCAATCACGATCAATCCGAGTAACAGCCTAGATGTCCGCATAGCAAACAACTTCCGCCTTCCCGCCTGCGTGGGTGACGGCACCGAAACGGGCCGGGCCCACTTGATCCGCGAATTTTCTGATTGCCCCGCTCTGGTACGCGTTCGGCGGAGCTTTCCAGTCCTTGCGACGGCGCTCGAGCTCGTCCGCATCGACCTCGAGGTCGAGCGTGCCAGCCTCCGCATCCATCGAAATGATGTCACCGTCCTTGATGAGCCCGATGGGACCGCCCACGGCCGCTTCTGGCCCCACGTGTCCAACGCAGAACCCGCGCGTGGCGCCCGAGAAGCGCCCGTCGGTGATGAGCGCCACATTGTCGCCCGCGCCCTGACCATAAAGAGCGGCCGTCGTCGCCAGCATTTCGCGCATACCGGGCCCGCCCTTGGGACCCTCGTAACGGATCACCAGCACTTCGCCATCCTTGTAGGCGCGTGCCTCGACGGCAGCGAAAGCATCCTCTTCACAGTCGAAGCAGCGCGCCGGCCCGCGGAACTTGAGGCTTTTGAGCCCAGCGACCTTCACGATCGCCCCATCCGGCGCCAGCGTGCCCTTAAGGCCCACGACGCCGCCCGTCGGGCTGATCGGATTCGAGACCGGATAGACGACCTTCTGCTCGGTGTTGAATTTCACATCCTTCAGATTCTCGGCCATCGTCTTGCCGGTCACCGTCAGGCAATCGCCGTGCAGGATGCCGCCCTCGAGCAGGGCTTTCAGAATCTGCGGCACGCCGCCGATGGCATGCACATCGTTGGCAACGTACTTGCCGCCGGGCTTCAAGTCCGCGATGTACGGCGTTCTCTTGAAGATCTCGGCAACGTCGAAGAGATCGAAATCGATGCCGCACTCGTTAGCCATGGCTGGCAGGTGAAGCGCGCCGTTGGTCGAACCACCCGTCGCGGCAACCACGATGGCAGCGTTCTCGAATGCCTTGCGCGTGCAGATGTCGCGCGGACGGATGCCGCGCGCGATCAGCTTCATGACTGCCTCGCCGCTCGCCCGCGCATACTGGTCGCGGCTCTCGTAAGGCGCCGGCGTTCCGGCCGATCCCGGCAGCGCGAGGCCAATGGCCTCCGACACGCACGCCATGGTGTTGGCGGTGAACTGAGCGCCACAGGCGCCCGCGCTCGGACACGCCACACACTCGAGTTCGTGCAGCTCATCGTCGGACATGCGCCCGACCGAATGCATGCCCACGCCCTCGAACACGTCCTGCACTGTCACGTCGCGGCCCTTGAACGTCCCGGGCAGGATCGAGCCGCCGTACATGAACACGGAGGGAACGTTGAGCCGCAGCATGGCCATCATGGTGCCGGGCAGGCTCTTGTCACAGCCCGCGATGCCGACCAGCGCGTCGTAGGAATGGCCGCGCATGGTGAGCTCGATCGAATCCGCGATCACCTCACGCGAGACGAGCGACGACTTCATGCCCTGGTGGCCCATGGCGATGCCGTCGGTGACGGTGATGGTGCAGAACTCACGCGGCGTGCCGCCGCTTTCCTTGACGCCGGCCTTTGCCGACTGTGCCTGCCGCTGGAGAGCGATGTTGCACGGCGCGGCCTCGTTCCAGCAGGAAACGACGCCGACGAAGGGACGATGGATCTCCTCCTCCGTGAGACCCATGGCATAGTAATACGAGCGGTGAGGTGCGCGCGACGGACCTTCCGTAACATGCCGACTTGGCAACTTAGACTTGTCGAACGTCCTCGCGTCCATCAACTCACGTCCATTCTCTTATGTCTACGCCGGTCCCGCCCGCGAAACACGCAGGGGTCCCGTCAGAGCGGAAAGCAATGTCTTCAGATAAGGCCGCTTCGGAAACTTGGATCTGCGGTCGCCTGAAAATCGCGCAACCGCCCAGTCCGAACCTGAAGCCCCCGCAAGCTTCCGTTCTTCCATCTCTTCGTCGCGCCAATTTGTGGCCCAACCGAGGCACAACCGCCGAAATTCGTTGCACCCCGGCAACAACCTTTATTTCAGCCCTCCGATTTTAGGACTATTTTACCGGAGTGACCATCACACCACAGTACCGCAGCCTAGCCCGGTTTCGATATCCGCTATTTTAGCGTTTACCATCCGATCTCGGCCGATCTCTGGCTCCACTTGGGCCTTACGGCGACCAAGTGCAGGAAAGTTGGGCAGTCACCGCCAAACCAGCAAGCTTGCGCCCGGCCTGAACACGGCCCCAATCCTCCGCTCATGGTAAAGGACACGCCGGGCTCTGGAGGTCCCGACTTCGAACGATGAGGAAGTATCTGATCTCTTTGGCTGGCGCCCTGGTGCTGGCGACTGGCTATGTCGCCTACCCGCTGATAACGGTCTGGCACATCCGCGAAGCCGTTCGCACCGGCAACACCGCCTACATCGATGCCAAGATCGAATGGCCGACCGTGCGCGAGACGCTGCGGAGCTCACTGACCGAGTATGCCCTCGGCCCCACCCCTGTGGTGGCATCGGGTGCTCACCCGCCGAAACCCGGCCTCTGGCAGCGGATCAAGGCCGGCATCAGCCGCCGCGCCGTCGACAACATCGTCGAGAGCTATGTCACGCCGGAGGGACTGCCGCGGCTGTTCGGCGCCCGCGAATTTCATCGCGAGAACATCTCGGGCGAAGCCGCGGCACTCAGAGCCCAGCCCTGGCACGAGCGCGCGAGAGGCTTCTGGTCGCGCGTGAAGCGTGCCGAGTTCCACTCCCCGACTACCTTCGAGATCGAGATGGCCGACAAGAACGACCCGGCGCGCCACTACGTCGGTCTGTTGCGGCTGCGCGGTCTCGAATGGAAGCTCGCCGAGCTGCGCGTGCGCTCTGTGCAAACTGCGCCCGCATAGCCATCCGCATCACTCGAGCGGTGCACCACTATCCCTCGATGCGCTTGAGCGCCGCTTGAAGCCGCGCGATGCGATCGGTGCCCTCCGCGACACGCTCGCGATTGAGTTCCACCACGTGCTCGGGCGAACGCGCGACGTTGGCTTCGTTCGAAAGCCAATTGACCGCCTTCGTGCGGTCACTCTCGGCCTTCTCGATCTCCTTCTGGAGACGCCGCCGCTCAGCTTCCATGTCGATCACGCCCTCGAGCGGCAGCGCCGCTGTCGCCTCGTCGATCACGAGCAGCGCCGCGCCCTTGGGTGCCGTATCGGCAAACGCGATGGAATCGAGCCGAGCGAGCCGCCGGATGGTCTCCTCGTGGCGTTTGGCACGTGCCACCGTCGCCTCGTTGGCGCCCGTCAGCACGAGCGGAATTCGCGCGCCCGCCGGTACGTTCATTTCGGTCCGCACTGAGCGCACCTCCGAGACGAGCTTCACGACCCAGCCGATCTCCTCGTCCGCCGTCGGGCTCGCGAGCCCCTTCAGCTTCGGCCATTCGGACAGACAGAGCAGCGTCAGACGCCGTTCGCCGTGCTCCACCATATGCGCCCACAGCTCCTCCGTGATGAAGGGCATGAACGGGTGCAACAGCTTGAGGCACTGGTCGAGCACCCACGCCGCGCAGGCGCGCGTCTCGACCTTGGCCGTCTCGTCGTCACCGGCGAGGATCGGCTTGATCAGCTCGAGATACCAGTCGCAGTAGACGCCCCAGACGAACTCGTAGATGGCGCCCGCCGCCTCGTTGAAGCGATAGCCTTCGAGCCCCGCTGTCACCGCATTGGCCGCGCGCTCGGTTTCGCCCACGATCCAGCGGTTGAGCGTATGCGTCACCGCCGAAGGATCAAAATCGAACTGGCGAACGCACTCGTTCATCTCGCCGAAGCGCGCCGCGTTCCATAGCTTGGTCGCGAAGTTGCGGTAGCCCTCGACGCGGGCCGGCGCGAGCTTGATGTCGCGCCCCTGCGCGGCCATCGCGGCCAGCGTGAAGCGCAACGCGTCCGCTCCGTAGGTGTCGATGAGCGCCAGGGGATCGATGACGTTGCCCTTTGACTTCGACATCTTCTGCCCGCGCTCGTCGCGCACGAGGGCGTGGATGTAGACATCGTGGAACGGCACCTCCTTCATGAAGTGCAGTCCCATCATCATCATGCGGGCGACCCAGAAGAAGATGATGTCGAAGCCGGTAACGAGCACGCTCGTCGGGTAGTAGAGCTTGAGCTCCGGCGTCTCATCCGGCCAGCCGAGCGTCGAGAACGGCCACAACGCCGAAGAGAACCACGTGTCGAGCACGTCCTCGTCGCGCGTGAGCGTGACCGGCGCATTCGAGCCCGCGTAATGCTTTTCCGCCGCTGCCTGCGCTTCGGTTTCATCGTAGGCAACGAACACGTGCCCGTCGGGTCCATACCAAGCCGGGATCTGATGCCCCCACCACAGCTGGCGTGAGATGCACCACGGCTGGATGTTACGCATCCACTCGAAGTAGGTCTTCTCCCAGTTCTTGGGAACAAACGTCGTCTTGCCACCCTCGACGGCGGCAATGGCGGGCTTCGCAAGCTCTCCCGCGTTGACGTACCACTGGTCGGTCAGCCAGGGCTCGATGACGTCGTTCGAGCGGTCACCGTGCGGAACCGTGTGTGTGGTGGGCTCGATCTTGGCGAGCAGCCCCTGCGCCGCGAGGTCCGCAACGACGCGCTTCCTCGCCTCGAAACGATCGAGCCCGCGATACGCTGCCGGCACCTCCTCGTCGTCCACGATGCGGCCGAACGCATCCAGCACGTTGATCTTCGCGAGGTCGTGCCGGCGGCCGACCTCGAAGTCGTTGAAGTCGTGCGCCGGCGTGATCTTCACCGCGCCCGTGCCCTTTTCGGGATCGGAATACTCGTCGGCAACGATCGGAATCTCGCGCCCGACCAACGGCAAGCGCACCTTCGCGCCCGCCTTGATCAGCGCCGCGTAGCGTTCGTCCTCCGGGTGCACGGCGATGCCCGTGTCGCCGAGCATCGTCTCCGGCCGCGTCGTCGCCACGATGATGTAGTCCGCGTCGTACCCCGGCACCTTCTTCGCCAGCGGATAGCGGAAGTGATACATGTGCCCCGACGGGTCCTTCTTCAGAACCTTCGCCAGCGCATCCGCATCGAACGGCTTCTCAGGATCTCCGTCGACCCAAGCGAACGATCCCTTCTTTTCCACCTGCACGACCTCGAGATCCGAGATCGCGGTCTGGAACTTCGGGTCCCAGTTGACGAGCCGCTTGTCCTTGTAGATGAGCCCCTTGCGGTGGAGTTCGACGAACACGCGCACGACCGCACGCGAAAGCCCCTCGTCCATCGTGAAGCGCTCGCGGCTCCAGTCGCACGAGGCCCCGAGCCGGCGGAGCTGATTGACGATCGTCGACCCGCTTTCCTCCTTCCAATCCCACACGCGCTTGACGAACGCGTCGCGTCCCATTGTGCGCCGATCAGGCTCTTGCCGCTCCATGAGCTGGCGCTCGACGACCATCTGCGTCGCAATACCAGCGTGATCCGTACCCGGCTGCCAGAGAACGTCGCGCCCCCGCATGCGCTCGAAGCGCACCAGCACGTCCTGCAGCGTATTGTTCAGCGCGTGCCCCATGTGCAGCGAGCCGGTCACGTTCGGCGGCGGAATGACGATGGAATAAGGCTCGGCGCCGGCGCGATCCGCGCGCCCGGCGCGGAACGCCTCCGCCTCATTCCATGCCTTTGTAATACGCGGCTCGATCTCTGCGGGCTGGTAGGTCTTGTCGAGCATGGGGCGCGGAAGCCTTTGCGGTGTGGGATCGTCGTCTCGGAAGGAGCCGTCAATATCCGGCGAGACGCAGGGGAAACTTGAGGGAATTGGCGTCCTACGAACCCGCTCCGCCTCTGTCAATGTGCTGAAAATACGGGAGCCACACCCTGATCGGCGAGAGCTGGCCATTTTTCGAAGGCTCGGCGTGCAGCGCGGCCGGGGGATCAGGTGCCCGGCGGCTTCTGGCCCGGCTTTATCGTGTTCGCGACCTCGGTCCGAAGCGCGCGCTCGATAATGCGCGGCATGTTTTCCGCAACCCACTGCTGCAGCATCGGCCGCAACATGTCGGCAACCGCATCCTCGAGCGTACGCGGTGGCGCGTTTGTACCGTAGGACGGCACAGTCGCGGGCAGCGTCGAAGGTGTGGGCGCGCGCTCGGGTGCAGGCTCAGGCTCGACGATGGGCGTCAATGGAATGGCCGGTGAGTGAGCCTCCGGCGATACGGACGCCGACGTTACAGCGGCAGACGCGGCAAGCCCAAGCGCCAGCGCATCGAGTGCCTGGTGCGCGGCAGCGCTGCTCGTGGGATCGGCACCCCCTGTGAAGCGAGATTGCGATGAATAACCCGGTGACTCGGGCGGAATCCCCGTGATCGGCCCGGCGAACGGCCGCGGCTCCGCAGGCTTGCTCGCGGGCTGGTACGTGGGCTGCGGCCTCACGGCGGGCTCATCAACCGGCGCCTGCGGGGCGCCGAAGGGCCGCGACGATCCGAAAGCGGGCGACGACGCGGGCGCTGTGACCTCCGGACGCTCGGGCGTGGCTTGCGCCGTGGGCGCGGGAGAAAACGGTGCCGCGGTCGACGGCGCAAACGCCGCGAAAGGCGAGGCCGGACGGCTCGTATCGGCAGGCGCCTGAGACGACGGCGCAGGCTCCGCGCTACTGTTGCCGGCGGCGAACGTATCCGTGGGTGCCGTGCCCAAAACCGGCCCCGCGTTGGCAGCGGGTGTTGGCTTAGGCTCTGGAGCCGGCTGCGCCGCAGTCGATGCACGGGCTGCGCGCAGCGCTTCTTCGAGGCTCGCCGGTGTCGCCCCCGCACCCGGCGAAGGTGATGCAGTCATGTTGGCGCCGTTGATGACCCCGCCAGCCGGCGGCTGGTTGGCCCGCACGCCTGGCGCAGGCGCGGACGGAGCCGACGACTGCGGCGGGGAAAAGCTAGTCTTGCGCAACGGAGGAAAGCCATAGGAGGGAGCCGGTGCAGGCCCGGCCGCAGGCGATGGCGCGGCAGGTCGCTCGGTGCTGCCAAAGGGCGGCGGAGGAACTGCCGTCTCGGAAGGAGCAAGCTGCGGGGGCAACGCGGCGGCACCATCCGTGAAAGGCTTTGCCACTTCCTCCCGCGGCGGAGGCGACGGGACGAACGACTTGCGCGACATGGGATGCGAAAGCCCGGTCGGAACGCGCAGATCCGGCTTCGGCGCGCCGCCCGCACCACCGTTGACCGCGTCGCCCTCGTCGAACATATCGGCGAGGTCTTGATCGAACGAGAACGGGCGCTTCGAGCCGAACGGACTGGTCGGCGGCAACGGCCCCGACTTCAGCACGTTGCTCAACCGGTCCGAAAGCGGCTGCGGTGCTTCTACCTTTGGCGCGGCCTGAGACTGCGGCACCAGAGGATTGGCTTCGATGGAGGTCTCGGGCGGCTCGGCCGCCGGCTCGTCGGCGATGATCTGGCGGATCGACGCCAGGATCTCCTCCATGCTCGGCTCGCCGGCTTTATCCGGTTTGTTCATGCTGCCCTGCCGCCTTGGCCGCCTTCCAATGCACGCCGCGAGCACATCGGCGTCTGCAGCTCAGCAGCATGCAAATCAGAGCGAACGATTTGATGTTTCATCCGAAAGACGTACCTCGGCGCCGGCCGGGCATCAATGCGTCTCCGCACCTTTCCGCAAACTTCGCGCCATATGCTCAACGAAGCATGCGACGATTTCGAGGCGACGGGCCCAAGTTTAGGCCAGACGCACGAAATCCTGCTTAAGGCTTGCGGGGCGCCTTGATGCTCTCGGCCATCTCGATGTGAAGCGCCTTTTCGACCATGCGCGGCATGTTATCGGCGAGCCACTGGCGCAACATCGGCCGGAGCAGATCGGCGGTCGCATCCTCGATGGTGCCCGTCGGCTCGCCTGTGGGCGCTGGCGGAGCGGCGACGGGGGCAGGTTGCGGGTGCGCCGCAGCAACCGGAGGCAGCGGCGGAGGCGGTGGCATCGCGATCGGCTCTTGAGGCACCGCAGCCGGCGGCGGCGTGAAGACGGGAGCGTGCTGCTCCGGCACCTCGGAGATGATCCCGCTGAAATCCGGCGCCGCATACTGAACGGGCGGCGCCGCGGGCACAGGAGCAGGAGCTGCCGTTGGCTGCGGCGACGGCTCCACCGTTGGACCCGACATGCGCAAGAAATGCGTGTCCTTGAAAGGCGCCATGACACGATGCGGCTCCAGGCCACCGGACGCCGCCGCGGGGAATGGACCGCTTTGCTGACTTGCAGGCTGCGACGGAGTGTTGGCGACGGAAGCGCCATTCGCAGGCGCACTGCCAGCGGGGCGGCCGGGTTCGGAGGGGGCCGCCGCGGTGTGCAAGTCGGGGCGGACGGACTTCAAAGTGCTGAGCCCTGCTGACGGAGACGGCGTCCCGGAACCTGACGACGCCGACGCCTCTGCCGCATGCGCCTCGCCGTTGACGGCAGCCTCGGGCTGGACGGAAGACGTGGCGTGGCGGATCGCATCGGTGAGACGGCCAAGCAGCGGTATCTGTCGCTCGTTTGTAGACGGCGGAGAGGAACGGAAAATCGACGGAAGGTCGAACTCGCTGGCATCCTCCAGCGCGCCATCGCCCTTGAGCACGATCGGCGTACCGCGAAATTCGCCGTTATGCGGGTGAGTTGTAGGCTCCTCGGCAATGATCCTGCGGATCGATGCGAGAATTTCCTCCATGCTCGGCTGGCCGTTTTTCTCTGTCATGTTCATTACGCCACTCCCTACGCACTCCACGACAAGCACATCCGACATCCCACCCGCATAGGATGCCGCCCCGAGTGAGCACCGCGACGAAGTTATGCGGCCACCCCCCAGCCTCGGTGCGCGTAGGCAACGAGGCCTCTTCTGCTGACGTCACCGGCCACCACCCGCCGACCGACCCAGCTCCCGATCATTCAATTGTTGTGTGTGGGACTCCCACCGCGCGCCAAGCTAAGCGCCATAGTGGGCAACGATGTGGCAATGCCACAGGCCGACACAAATCGACAAGCAGGTCAGCTCAGCTAACCTGCCCTGTGCGGCAAGCTCAAGGAGATTATTTCGCGCTTCCGGAGTAATCCGACTCGGCCGGCACCTCTTCGATACGCCCGTCAGAGTGGGTTATCGAAGTGCCCCAAGGCTTACGCCGAACCTCCTGATAATTTGCTTCAGGATCGTAAGAAACTGACGTGAAGCCGAGATTCACAGAATCCAGGCGGCCAACGGCAGCCAACACCGCATAGCTCGCCACCACGAGATTGCGCCGCGTCGACACGAGCTGAACCTGAGAGTTCAAAAGCTCGACCTCAGCGTTGAGCACATCGAGCAGCGTGCGCTGTCCAACCCGCTCTTCCTCGCGCACGCCCGTTAGCGCCGTCGTATTGGCTTCCACCTGCGATTGATCGGACTGGATCTGGGCCCGAGCCGCCAGAAGCTGCGACCAAGCCGCAACAACCTGCTCCTCGGACTCGCTGCGCGCTTGCTCGATTTCCTGCAAACGGCTGACGTGAATATGCTTTTGCTGGCGAACGCGCGCGTAGACCTCGCCGCCCTCATAGATCGGCACGGTCAGACGGCCGGTTACGGTCACGCCTTCGGACTCGTTGATGGACTGGGTCGTCTCGAAGCGATCGGAATAGGAAGCTTCGAGCTGAACGCTCGGCAACAACTCGCCGCGGATCCGATCAACGGCAAACTTGGAGGCCTGCTCGAGATAGAGAGCGTTGACCACCGCCGGGTTCTCGTGCGTGCCGACGTTGACCGCCTCTTCCAGCGAGCGAGGAAGGAAGCGCTCATAGCCCTTCGGCTCGATAAGGTTCTGCGGCGCGTGTCCGACCACGCGCTCGTAGGCTGCGCGGCTGGTTTTGAGATTGGCTTTGGCAAGGTCGAGATTCGACACCGCACCGGCCCGGCGCGCCTGCGCCTGTGCCACGTCCGTGCGCGTCACTTCGCCGACGGCGAAGCGATCCTCGGTCGCGCGCAGTTCGCGCGTCAGCACGTTGACGTTATTCTCACGCAGCCGAACGATCGCCTGATCGCGCACCACGTCCATGAACGCGGTGACCGCCTGCAGGAGCACATTCTGCTCGACCGAGCGCAGCACCTCACGCCCGGCGCGGACGTTGGCCTCCTGCTCGTTCACTGCATTGATGGTGCGAAAGCCGCTGAAAAGAGGTTGCACGGCATTGACCGAGTAGCCGCCCGGCTTGAGCGTGTCCTCGGTCGTCGTGGTGCTGGTACGGTTCTTCTGCCAATCGTAATTGATGTCCGCATTGCCGGTGATCACAGGCCGGAATCCGGAGCGGGCGCGCGTCACCTCCTCATCGGTTGCCCTGAGGCGCGCACGTTCTGCGTCGAGCTGCGGGTTGTACTGGTAAGCGGCCGCAAGCGCTTCGTTCAGCGTCTCTGCCTTGAGCGCGGAAGGCGCACCGAGAACGGCGACACCGGCCACCGCTCCAGCAGCACCAACCGCAAGCCGGCAAATCCTTCTGAGATAGATCAAACCTAGCCCCGAACTTTGCCTGGTGTTTATTTTGACAACCACCCTGCAAGTGACGCCGCCCCGCAGATGCGGCACGGCGACTCGCATCGTTTTTCTAGAACACGGGCTCGATTCGCAGAAGTGAACACATCGTCCTGTCCAAGCATGGACTTGCGAGCGTTGCCGCATTCCCACACACCGGAGCCTGGACTTGCCGTGAAATTCCGAGAGCCGCGCTTACGTGCACGCGTTCAATTCATTGAAATATCGGAAAGAAACACAAAAACCGAGCACGGAGGCTCAGCCCGCCCCATTCTCGAAGAGTAAAAAAGCTCGAGCTATCCGCAAGGGGTAGGCGGCACTATTTTTCAAAATGCGAAGGTCCGCGCTTTTTCGAAACTCGGCAGGATATCGGCCGTAGCGTCGAAGATGCTCGCCTGCCCGAATGTGTTGCCATTGCGGCGCCAGAGCGTCGCCCGCCCGGCCGCAGGGGCACCGACGATAGCCACAAGCCGCCCCCCATCCTTGAGCTGATCGAGCAAATCCGGCCTGATTTCCTCGACAGCCCCCTCGATGACGATGGCATCGTACGGGCTCTCGGGTGACCAGCCTTGCGCGAGTTCGCCTTCGACCACCGTCACGTCGTCCGCACCGAGCTCGGGAAGAACCCTGCGCGCCACACCGAGAAGGCTTGCGTCGCTGTCGAGCGCGACCACGCGCCCCGCGAGACGGCCAAGCAACGCCGCCCCATACCCCGTGCCCGCACCGATATCGAGCACAGCCGCATCCGGGTCGATATTCGCGATCTGGACAAGCTTGGCGAGCGTGCGGGCGGAGAGCAGCGCCCGTCGCGCGCCGTGGCCCGCGGGCGCTGCGAGCGGCACCGGCCCATCCATGTAAGCGAGCGACCGATAAGCCTCCGGAACGAAGCGTTCGCGCGGGAGATCGAGCATGGTGCGAATGATCCGGCGATCGGTTACGTCGCTGGGCCGCACCTGCGATTCGACCATGTTCTTGCGCTGCGTCTCGTAGTCCACTGCGTCCTCCCGCATGCTTCCCTGCTAGGCCGAGATTGCACCGGCCGACGGAAGCCTCGCCTGACCATACTCAAACTCAATCCGGTCGGCCACCGCCCCGATACCTGGATAATACGACACCTGGACATGCGGTCACGACGCGCGCGGCCACAAGGCCCACGCGACCAGCCCCGCCAGGGCCGTCCACAGGATCACGATGAGCACAGCGCCCAAAGTGCTGCGCGGCCGCTCGGCGAGCCGCTCCGCCGCCGCACGCAACTCCGCCATCAGCGCTGGATCGACGAAGCGCGCCACCACCCCGACCAGAATGGGCAGGAGGATCAACTCGTCCAGAAACCCGATCACCGGGATGAAGTCCGGAATGAGATCGATGGGCGAGAGCACATAGGCCGCGACCAGCACCGCGAACAGCTTGACCGTCCACGAGACGCGGGGATCACGGGCCGCGAGGTAAAGCGCGAGGCCATCCCGCTTGGCGCGCTTGGCCAGCGTCTCGAGCTGCCCGAAGGCCCGTTTCAGTGCCTGCCGCATTCCACCGCGCGAGCCCCTGCTTCCTGGTTTTGCACGCCGAATGGCCCGAGTACGACCCTGCGCTTGTGCAAAGCTTTGTCTATATGATAGATGCCTGCGTGCGCACCGCAGTTTTGCGCCTCGGTCCGACGACGGCCGAGGTCCGATGACGAGACCGTCCGGGCGCAAATCAGAGGCCACATGGCGGAGTGGTGACGCAGCGGACTGCAAATCCGTACACGCCGGTTCGATTCCGGCTGTGGCCTCCAACTTACCCTTCCCGCTACGATCCACGACCACCCTCCTCCCCACACAGCGCCCGCCGCGCCACGGCGGCAGAGGTGCCCTAATTCCGTTCCGCCTCGCATTTACAGGATGTCAAAATTCTGTCATCTGGGGGCCTCGCCGAACAGGTGGGAAGAGGGATCGTGCCCAAGCAAACCCTGCTTGCAGTCCGGAACGTCGAAGCGTCGGGAGCCGCCGGATGAGCGCCCCTGCGATCACACCCTCGGCACCGAGCAGCGCAGCCGCGCCGCGCGAGTTCAGCTCATTCCGCGACCCGTCCGGTTTCTTGTTCTGGCAGGACGGAACCATCTACCGCTGGATTGAAGCGGCCTACGTGCCCGTGTTCCGCCGCGCCGAGGAGACGGGCCTGCTCGCCAAGGCAACGCGCGCCGGACTGCTGCTCCCGTTCGAGACCGCTCCCGCAGACCAGTTCTCTCCAGAAGGCGCCGACCCAGCCGGTGCGTTAGTGCTGAAGCCGCGCCAGCTCTCGCTGCTGACCTATCCCTACGAGTGGAGCTTCAGCCAGCTTCAGGACGCGGCGCTGACGACGCTGGATCTTCACCTGCTGGCCCTCGACCATGGCATGCTTCTGAAGGACGCCAGCGCCTTCAACATCCAGTTCGTCGATGGGCGCGCGACACTGATCGACCATCTGTCGTTCGATCCGTTGGAGGGACACAGCGCTTGGCCCGCCTACGGCCAGTTCTGCCGACACTTCCTGGCTCCGCTCCTGCTCATGTCGTACGTGGATCTGTCGCTCGGCCGTCTGCTGCAGGTCCATCTCGACGGCATCCCGCTCGATCTTGCCTCGCGGCTCCTACCGCGCCGCACACGGCTATCACCGGCTATCCAAATGCATCTGCATTTGCACGGCCGCATGACGCAAAAATACGCCGACGAACGTAAGAAAGTGGCGGTGACGCGCACGCTGTCAGCGGCCCAGCACAAAGCCATCGCCGGCTCGCTCAAGCGGCTGATCGCCAAGCTGAAGCCGAAGGCGCAGTTCACCGAATGGGGTGACTACTACAACGACACGAATTACTCGAGCGACGCCTTCGACGCCAAGAAGGCGATCATCCGCGACTACGTCACCCGGGTCGCCCCGCGCACGCTCTGGGATCTCGGCGGCAACAACGGCGAGATGTCCCGCGCCGTCCGCGACCTCGCAGGCGAGATCTTGTGCGTCGACATCGACCCGCGCGCCGTCGACCTGAACTATCGCCAGTGCCGCAAGGAGCGCATCACTAACATCGTTCCGGCTCTGTCGGATCTGACGAACCCGACACCGGCCCTGGGCTTCTTCAATCGCGAGCGTAAGGCGCTGTTCGAGCGGACAGCGCCCGACCTCGCCATGGCGCTCGCGCTCTTTCATCATCTCGCCATCGGCAACAATCTGCCGCTTCCGAAGGTCGCCGCGTTCCTCGCGGCGGTATCCGGGAATCTGATCATCGAGTTCGTGCCGAAATCGGATTCGCAAGTGAAGCGGCTGCTCGCCAACAGACCGGACATCTTCCCCGACTACACGCAGGAAGGCTTCGAGCGCGCGTTCACGACGCACTTCGACGTCGTCGAGCGGCGCGCCATCCCAGGCACCGAGCGCATCCTGTACCTGATGGCGAGAAAGCCGGGTTGAGGGTTTAGCGCAAAGGTTGCAGGGAAATGTCATCCGCCTTGAGCAGGATCGTGAAAGACGGCTGGGCCGGCTATGCGGCTTCGGTCGTTTTGGCCGCGCTCTATCCGACGCTCTTCGTACTGTCACAGAATTGGTACGCGCTGCAGGCCAAGCAGTCCGCGTTCCTGGTCGCGTTCGCGATCGTATCGGGTCTTGTAATCTACGCGATCGTCGAGGGCGCGCTGAGGCTCATCGATTGGATCGCGGCCAAGTGGCAGCGGCCGCCGGTATCTCCGGGGTTGCGCGCCATCGTGTTCGGCGTCGTCTGTACCGTCATCATCTGCCTTCTGCTGGCCAAGACGATCAAGGTCGCGGTCCCCGACCGTATCCTCGTCATCGCCGTCTACATCGCGATCGGCGCCGTGTTCGTGTGGGCGTTCCGCGCCGGGGCGCGGCGCCGCGTGAACGCTTTCCTCTCGGTGCTTTCGGCGGTTGCCGCTACGAGCTGGCTCGTGAGCACAATGGATACGTCTCAGTCCTGGATCGGATCGGTCCGGCAGGATTTCGAGCAGGCAAAGTTCACGCACAAGCCGAACATCTACCTGTTCATCTATGATGCCTACAGCAGCGCCGACGCCTATCAGAAGGTGTTCGACTTCGACAACTCGCAGCACTATGCCGATCTCGCCCAGCGCGGCATCAAGGTCGTGCACACCTTCAGCAACTACAATTCGACGCTACAGACCGCTATCAGCGTCTTCCTCGGCAAGCACCATTTCTACAGCACAGAGACAGGTCTCGCGGACAGCCAGAGCGGCCGCCCGCTGCTCGCCGGCGTCGTGCACAACCCGGTGCTCGCGACGCTCAAATCGAACGGCTACCAGCTCCAGTACATCCACGGTATCGACTACTTCGTAAACGAGCAGGGCGTGCTCGACTACGTGTTCCCGGACAAGCCGATCAGCAGCGCGCTGCGCGTCTTCGGCGCGCCGCTTCTGAGGATGAAGCGCAAGATCGGCCTCGAGCCGCAGATGGAAGTTCTGCGCACGAGGCTGCACGCAACGCCCAAGCCCGGCGAGCCCCCGTGGTTCACCTTCGCGCACGTCAACCTGCCCGCCCATTCCGATATGGACGTCCACTGGAGACAACTTGAGAGCTTCGAGGAGGACTTCCGGCAGAAGACGAAAATCGCCAACGTCAACATGCTCGACACCATCGACCGCATCCGTGCAGCCGACCCGGAAGCCGTCATCCTGATCTTCGGCGATCACGGAGCGCATCGCTACAATCGTCTCGCCGACGTCGACGATCCGAACGCCGCTTTCAAGGAAGCCGGCATTTCGCCCGAGGTCGCGGCTCTCGACGATTTCGGCATCATGATCGCGGTCGGCTCTGGCGGCCGGTGCGACGACGAAGTCTACGATGGCATGACACCCGTCAACATGATGCGTACGCTCTTTGCCTGCCTCGCCGATGACAAGTCGCTGCTCGACAACCGCGTCGAGGACATCGCGCTCTATCGCGGCAAGGAGCGTCAGAACGTCTTCCTCACGGCGCAAGACGGTCGCACGCTGCCGGAGTGGAAGCCCTTCGAAGCGCCGCGCGCTCCCGCCGAGTGACTTTTGGGGTCGACGCTCCTTACGCCTTGGCCGGCGGCACACTGGCAAACGACTTCGCAAGCTCCTTCATGAGCGCACGAACCTCGGGATGCTCGTTGCGGTCCCAATCGGCCAGCATATCCTCGAGATCCGCTTCGCGCCGGCGGAGCAGCCGCTCGTAGGCGGCCGCGCCCTCGGCCGAGAGCGTAAAGAGACCGTCGTCCCCTGCCCCGCTCGCCATGCCGGCGGCGACCAGGCGTTGGAGCAGCGTGCGGCACTGGCCGCCTTCGATCCACGAGCACGCCGTGATGTCATCTACCGTCGCGCGGCCATGCCGCTCGCCGAGCCGCGCCAGCATCCAGAGCGTATCCGGCTCGATCTTGAGGCCGATGCGCTCCGCCGCCCGCTGATAGACGCGCCAGCGGTTCTCGCGCGCCGTCATGCGCGTCACGATGCGCGCCAGCTCCTCAAGCGAGGTCGCATCGCGCGGCATCTGGAACGCATCGCTGACCGGCTCCGGCCGGATCGTCGTGCGGAGCGGCACCTCGCGAATGGAGAGCGTGATGAGGAAGCCGACAAAAGCCATCGCCGTCGCCGTATGAAACACCGGGTGCAGCGCCTGGACGAATTCGGCGAGATAGCGCGACCGCACGGCATCGGGAAGCGCGCGGATGGCATCCGGGTTCAACACCCCTTCGACACCCGGCACGACGAGTTGCGCGCTGTCCCCCAAGAAATAGGCGAAAATGCCGCCGAAGAGCGCCGCCCCCACGGAGCCCCCGATGGAACGGAACAGCGTCGTGCCGGAAGTCGCGACGCCGAGCCGCTCGTAAGGCACGGAGTTCTGCACCGCCATGACCAGGATCTGCATCACCATGCCGAGCCCAAGGCCGAGGAGCAGCAGATAAAAGGCGGCGCGGCTCGCAGGCGTCTCGGCGTCGATGGTGGAGAGCAGGATCAGCGCCGTCGTCATCAGCGCCGTCCCGCAGACCGGAAATAGCTTATAGCGCCCGATGCGGCTGATGATCTGTCCGCTCGTGACCGAGCTCGCGAACACGCCGAGCATCATCGGCGTCATGTAGAGCCCAGCGCTCGTCGGATCGAGCTCCTTGACCACCTGAAAGTAGACCGGCAAGAGCGTGATCGATCCGAACAAGGCCATGCCGACGATGAACCCGACCGACGTTCCGATAGCGAACGCGCGATCGCGGAAGAGTTGCAGCGGCAGCAACGGATCGGCGACGCGCGCCTCGACATAGACGAAGCCCACGAGCGCCACCGCACCCAGCGCCACGATGGCGCCAAGGCTGACGGGCGCAGCCGAAATCAGCGTCGCGCCGAGGCTTGTGATCAGCACGATCGCCGTCAGCGCCAACGCCAGGAAAGCCGCACCCACGTAATCGATATCCGCTGCCCCTTTGCGCGGCACGCCGCGAATGGTGCGGTTGATAACGAACAACGCCAAGAGGCCGAGCGGCAGGTTGATGAGAAAGATCCAGCGCCACGACCAGTTGTCGACGATGAAGCCGCCGATCAGCGGCCCGAGCACGGTCGAAAGCCCGAACACGCCACCGAAGAAGCCCTGATAGCGTCCGCGGTCGCGCGGCGCCACGATGTCGCCGACGACCGCGATGGCCGTGACGATGAGCCCGCCGCCGCCGAGCCCCTGCAGGAAGCGAAAAACGATCAGCTCCGGCAGGTTCTGCGCCAGGCCGCACAGCAGCGAGCCCGCGAGAAAGATGAAGATCGCCCCCTGCAGCACGATCCGCCGGCCGTAGAGGTCGCCGAGCTTGCCGTAGAGCGGCACCACGACGGTGCTCGCCAGCAGGTAGGCAGTAACGATCCACGAGAGATGCGAGAGCCCGCCGATCTCGTTGACGATGACCGGCAGCGCCGTCGCCACGATGGTCTGGTCCAGCGACGCCAAAAGCAGCACGAGTACCAGCGCCCCGAAGGTCGCGATGATCTCGCGCCCCTGGGTCGACGCATCGAAGATTGTGGAAGGTTTATCCTGCATACCGCCTGAATGCGCTTTCCGCCCCGCATGTTCGCGGAGCGGACGATACCTCTGCGATAGTGGACAGTCGACCGCTTCGCGTTCGACTTAAGCATAACCGCATCAACACGAAGATCTTTTCCTAGCCCAATAATCGGCTAAGCTCTCGCCACGCAAAGACGCCGCCGGCAGGTCCGGACAAGGCCCGTCATCGGGGGGAAAGAACGAATGAGTGCCGACATCGGCGCGCTGATCGAGAAGGTCAAGCGCGATCCTGAATTTCTTGCGCTGGAGCGCCGCCGCGCGCGCTTCGCGTGGGGCCTGTCCTTGGCGATGGCCGCCATCTATTTCGGCTTCATCCTGACCGTCGCATTCGCCCCGGATCTGCTGGCAACCCGCATAGGCGACGGCGTCACCACACTCGGCATTCCCCTCGGCGTTGGCGTCATTCTCGCCGCGTTCGTCCTGACTGGCCTCTATGTGCGCCGGGCCAACACCGACTTCGACCTCGCCACCGAGCGCATAATCGAGAGGCTCAAGTGAACGTCGAAGCCATTGTCATGTTCCTGCTGTTCGTGGCGTCCACGCTCGTCATCACACGATGGGCAGCAAGCCGCGCCAAGACAGCCTCCGACTTCTACGCCGCGGGTGGCGGCATCACCGGCACGCAGAACGGCCTCGCCATCGCCGGCGATTACATGTCGGCGGCCTCCTTCCTCGGCATCTCGGGCCTCGTCTTCGCGTCCGGCTTCGACGGCCTGATCTATTCGGTGGGTTGGCTTGTCGGCTGGCCGATCGTGCTGTTCCTGATCGCAGAGCGCCTCAGGAACCTCGGCCGCTACACCTTCGCCGACGTCGCCGCCTTCCGCCTACAGACGACGCCTATCCGCACGCTGTCCGCCGTTGGAACGCTGACCGTCGTCGCGTTCTACCTGATCGCGCAGATGGTGGGTGCAGGTAAGCTGATCGAGCTCCTGTTCGGACTCCCCTACCTTTATGCCCTGGTTATCGTCGGCGGTCTCATGGTGACCTACGTTGCCACCGGCGGCATGGTCGCAACCACATGGGTGCAGATCATCAAGGCCTGCCTCCTGCTCGGCGGCGCGACGTTCATGGCGCTCGCCGTGCTCTACCACTTCGGTTTCTCGTTCGAGGCCATGTTCCGCACGGCGACCGAGACACACCCCGACGGCCTCTCGATCCTCGCTCCAGGCAAGCTGGTCAGCGATCCGATCTCCGCCGTCTCGCTCGGACTCGCGCTCATGTTCGGCACCGCCGGCCTACCGCACATCCTGATGCGCTTCTTCACCGTGCGCGACGCCAAAGCCGCACGCAAATCCGTATTCTACGCCACCATCTTCATCGGCTACTTCTACATCCTGACCTTCATTATCGGCTTCGGCGCTATCACGCTGCTGATGAACGATCCGTCCTATTTCAAGGTCGGCGAAGGCGGCATTTATGATCACATCAACGGCCTGCTCGGCGGCACCAACATGGCCGCCGTGCACCTCGCCAATGCGGTCGGCGGCTCGCTGTTTCTGGGCTTCATCTCGGCCGTCGCCTTTGCGACCATTCTGGCCGTCGTCGCGGGTCTGACGCTGGCCGGCGCCTCCGCAGTCAGCCACGATCTCTACGCCAGCGTCTTCGCACGCGGGCGCAACTCCGAGGCAACCGAGGTGCGCATCTCGAAGATCAGTGCGCTCGTGATCGGCGTCATCGCCATTCTGCTCGGCTACGTGTTCGAGAACCAGAACGTCGCCTTCATGGTCGGCCTCGCCTTCGCGGTGGCCGCGAGCTGCAATTTCCCGGTGCTGTTGATGAGCATCTTCTGGCCGGGGACGACCACCCGCGGCGCCGTCGTCGGCGGCTTCCTCGGCCTCGCCTCGGCCGTCACCATGGTGATCCTGAGCCCGGCCGTTTGGGTCAAGACCTTCGGCTTCGAGCGCGCGCTCTTTCCCTATGACAGCCCGGCGCTGTTCTCGATGACGCTGGCCTTCCTCGGCATCTACATCGTCTCGAAGCTCGACCGCAGCCCCACGGCCCAGGCCGAGCGTGCCTCCTTCGAGGCTCAGTTCGTGCGCTCGGAAACCGGCATCGGCGCAGGGGCCGCCTCGAGCCATTGAATGGGCGGCATGCTCAACGCGATCGCGCTCAAGGCCCACTCTCGGCTGCGCAGTGCGATTGCCACCACCCCGCAGGACAACGCGCCCCTGTCCGCGACCATGTGCCCAGCCCGGGAGCCTGCAAATGTCATCGCGGCACGGGCATTTTTCGGCCAATCTGCCTTGCGCAAAGGGTCGGTGGCGCGAAAAATTCACGGACCCTCTGGCCCTCGCCGCAACCATCTGCTATGAGCGCGGCTCTCGGCATTCCGCGGTAGCTCAGTGGTAGAGCAATCGGCTGTTAACCGATCGGTCGTAGGTTCGAATCCTACCCGCGGAGCCAATGACTTAGTTCTCCGGAGCACCCCTGAAAATTCGATTTGGCCGACGTGCTGGGCTACAAACCCCAGGCAACGCGGTCTACGTACGTCCAGCGCCAGATAAAATTCTTGGTCCTCGCTGCGTGTGAGGAATTGAGCCTGAGACGGCAAAGCGCAGGCAAGGATCTCCAGCCCCCGTCGCGTCCTTCAACTTCTCAGAATGACACGATCGCCGCTTTGATCGCATGGCGGTCGAGAATTGCTGCGCTATCGCTCTCATCACTCGGCACTGCGGCCCGAAACCTGCGTAGCCCTCACTTGCCGTTGACGTTCGGCATTTCAATAATCTGCTTCATACGCGATATAAAATGGCTACGACTGAATTCCTGGGCGCGCTGCTCGCATGCCTTTCGCATCTCTAGAGCCGCCACGGGAGCCATCCGCCGCACGGCCGCAACCACGTCGTCCGCGGTAAAGTTCTTCGGCACGAACATACCCGTTTCGCCGGGAACGATCGTCTCCAACAGCCCTCCCTCTTCGACTCCAATGACAGGCTTTCCTGCCGCCATGGATTCTACGGGAGAAATGCCGAAGTCCTCGTCGATGGGCAAATAAATGGTCGCGATTGCTTCGCCGATAATAGTTTGAAGCGTGACATCATCGACCCAATCGAGAAACGCGATATTGGGTGCACCTTTGGCGCGCGCAATGAGGGCAGCACGGGCCTCGCCTCCAGACACGACGACCAGATGCTGGTCCGACATTTTAAGGAAAGCATCGACGATAAGGTCGACGCGCTTGAGGGCGGTCAAACGCGCTGTAGAAACGTAGTAGTCTTTCTGGCCGAGAAAGCGGAAGCGATCGATGTCGACCGGTGGATAGACGACGATGCTGTCCCGACCGACATACGTCTTGATGCGATTGCGCGTGTTCTCCGAATTCGTAACGATGACATCCATGCGCGCCGTTGCGCGGGCGTAGAGTCCTTCGAATATCCGCATCAAAGGAAGCGCAATTAGCTTTGCGGGGAGCTGGAATCCGGAAAGGAAACGCTTTCGCTGATCGAACAGAAATCGAGGCGGCGTGTGACAGTAGAAGATATTTAGGCCGCCCCCCTTCTTCGGCGCAGCGAACGGCGCAGCAACGCCAGAAAAGATCCTTACCTGGAATTTTCCGGCAGCTTGGCGCTGTCCGAGAAAACCAAGGACCAAGCGGATGAGCTTCAAGCCTGGAATGTTGAGCGTCCGCTCCAGCCCAAGCGACTTTGTGCGCGCAGGAAATAGCGTGTCGTCATGGCTGCTCGCAGTGCGGAACCCGTACACCAGGTGTGCTTGCAGGTCTCGCGCAAGAGTAAGGGCAAGCCGTTCCCCACCGCCGCGGATTGCGAAGTAGTCGTGATAGACGACGATGTCTCGGGGCTCAGCAGCACCTTCGGTTTCTTGTGGCCGCATGGTATCGCGTCGTTCGTTTCTTGACATGGGAAGATCGGCAGGCCGGGCCAACATGATGAGCGCAAGCTATCAGTTTGTTACGGACTTCAAGAACGTGATCAGATCCGCTCTATCCTGAGGATCGGCGATCCCTTGGAAGAGCATCTTGGTGCCGGGCGCAAATTTGCGCGGTCGCTCGATGAAGCGATCTAAAGTAACCGCATCCCACCGGGGGTCGAGCTTCAACATTGCCTCGGAGAACCGATAATCCTCAGTATCCGAGGGGCGACGACCAAACACCCCATGCAACGACGGACCACTACTTTGTCCGCCCTGCTCGAGCGAGTGGCAGTTGCGGCAGCGGTTGAATACGACCGCACCGCGCGCGGCATCCCCATCGAGCAAATTTCCAGAGGCGACTGGAACGTCCGTGCGCTCGGCACCAGCGCCTTTGGGCACGAAGGCGACCCGCACACCGGAGCTTAGAGGCCGAAACTTGCCGGCTGTTCGAACTTGCTCGGGGTAGAGAAACGCCACGACACCTTCATCCGAACCAATGGCAATACGATCATCAAGATCGACGATTGATCGCGGCCGGAAGCCGATATCGAGAGCCTCAGCGGTCAGCACTTTATGCCCATCGAAAACGATCCGATAAAGCGAGCCACGGGCCATTGCACCGACAATGAGATTGGCGAGGCCTGTATTTTCCCTCGGTGCCCAGGCATCAGAGAACGCCTCGCCGTGCACTTGGATGATAGGGCTGGCCGCCGTGCCGGATTCAGCAAAAAAATAGACAGGCCGCGTGCCGCTGGCGTGAAAGCGCTCGGATTTTGCAACGTAGCGATCCCTCTCGTCGTAGCGAGCACCAAATGTGGACTGGGGCCACCCATAGTCTTCGCCCGCGGTTATGATGTTGATCTCATCGCCGGAGTACGGACCTTGATCGGTACCGACCAATACCGGATCGGCAACGCCCGGCACGAAGACATTGGCGAGCCCCTGCGTATTGCGCATGCCCGTTGCGACGATGCGCGAATTACCCGGCGCGGCGACTCTGATCACCGCTGTGAATAGCTGCCGATCCGCTTCCGATAGCGTACCCAACCACTCCGTATCGTGGATCGCATGGAAGTGGCCGAGGCCGAGATAGAACTCAATCTTGGAGGGGTCTCTACGCGCACTGACCGGAACCAGCTCAAGACCGCCGCCGCTTTCCCAAGAGTGATTGGTTCCGATCTCCTCTGGGACGCACGGTGACTTGAACCAATCCTCGACGGCTTCAAACGTCGGCTTCTCATCAAATGTTATCTTGAGAGTTTTGACGAAAACCAACTGGCAGCGCTTGTTCTCGGCGCCGTCGAAGACAGATCCGGATATCAGAATATCAGCGCTAAGTGGGCGCTCGATATCGTCGGCGTCCCTCCCCCACGTGACCGACAATGTGCGAAGGTCCAGAATCCTCGGCCAGACGGACGCTTCGACCCCGCTGACATCAGCGATAGGCAACTTTCCAAGCTGCCACGCGAGCGCGCGGTCGAGATCGATGAGCTGAACATCAGCCTCATTTTGCAGGCTGATACCGAGAAGAAAAGCTCCGCCAAGCGGCGCGATGCGCGCCGGTGTAAACCCGTCCGCGCGCAACTCAACCAGTCTCAGAATATAATCCGAGCTCTGCACCTTTTTCGAGCGACCAGTGAGGGACTTTGGCGCCCGAAGTCTGGAGACAGATCCACCAATGGTCTGTACCGAAAAACCTCGACCGTCGTTTTCTTTAGCTTTCGCCAAAACGGACGTCGCGGCCGTCCATACACATAAGATGCATGAGGCAAATATGCACAGCTTGGTCAAGCCTTATTCCCCCTAACGTTGGACTTCAGAAAGAAATTCGAACGCGACGGGATCTGCCTATTTTCCCACCCGGCCGAACCCGCCCATCGACAAAGTTCATACCTGGCCGCAGAAGATAGAATAACACTCGCGATGTTTCCGGTTCCCATTCACCATTCAACAGAATTATTGAAGTTAGTATAATATCACGAGCATCCAGAATAAGACGCACGTCGTGCACAGAAGACGTCAGCACGCGATGATCGCCGAGATAAACTCCATCACCAACTGTTCGCTGGAAATCAACCAACCTCCCGCAATCGGGAAGCATGGCGTTGCTTTGAAGACGCGCAGCAAGCCTGGGGAAAAGAGCATGCCGAGGCGAGGTCAAATAATGATCAATGGGAAATCTCATCATCGATTTAAAACCTTTATATTTTACGCAGGACCGGCGCTCAAATACGCGACTTCATTGCGGCCCAAGATTCATTCGGAGATCAGAATTATTTGGGCGCCATTGCCGCGTTTATTCAGCGAATTTAACTTCGTTCGGCAATACAGCTCCGAACTCCACCTCGTAAGGCAGTGCCACCGCTCCCCAAAGCGATGCTTGAGCCGACGATGCCGGAACCGTGAAAGCCGCACCCCCGACGCAATAATCGTGAAGCTCGTCGACAAGCCAGATACTCGGATTGACCGGGTGACGGCTAACCGTGCTGCATCCGACAATGACCGCGAAGTCTCCGGGGCAAAACAAATTGACAAGTTGAAAGACGACACTGCCACGGACGCCTGGCGTTGTGCCGGCAAGATCGATGCCCTTATCCAGGGTGTTCATATGCACGAGTTGATTTCCGAGCCTGTCGCAAATTCCCACACCGATAGACGTGTGCGCCGCAGGCACAGACATGACGCGATAGCTGACCCGAACGGTCAGCGGCTCTCCGTGCGCCACCACGTCCGTCTGCCCACCCTCCGCATCGAGCACCTCGATGTTGGTGATCCGTACGGTCCCGTTGCCGCTGCGCATGGCTGCGACGCGACGAGCGAACTCTCGCTCCGATGGGGTCGCGTCGTCGCTCACCACATCCAGCAGGTGGCCGGCACTCGCTTCCCCCGGTTTCGTTTCCGTTAGCGCTTCGCCGTCCGGAGCGGACGCGCCCTGATAGCGGCTTGCCCGAATGAAGGCGCGCCGCTCGTATTCGCGCGCGACATCGATGGATGCGCCGTCGAGGACGACCCGCCCCCTCTCCATCAACACACCGCGCGTGCAGAGGCTCCGCACGCTGTCGGCGCTGTGCGAGACATAGAGAAATGTGATTCCGCGATCCAGCATGCTGCGGATCTTATGCAGGCATTTGGCTTGGAAATAGCTGTCTCCGACCGAGAGCGCCTCGTCGATGATCAGCACGTCCGGGTCCGTGAAAACCGCGCAGGCGAACGCGAGCCGCAGCACCATGCCGCTCGAATACGTCCTGATCGGCTGGTCGATGTACTCCGCGATCTCCGAGAAGCCTATGATCTCCTCGCAGCGCGAGGCGATGTCATCGCGCGTAAGGCCTTGCAGGATACCGTACTGGATGATGTTTTCGCGGCCGGTGAGCTCACCGGCGAAACCGATGCCGAGCTCCAACAACGCCGAGACGCGCCCCGCAACCCGGACCTCGCCCGCTGTGGGTGTCAGGACTTGGCTGATCACCTTCAGCAACGTGCTCTTGCCGCTGCCATTAGCGCCCAGAATGCCGACACGTTCTCCGGCGCCCACAGACAACGTTACGTCGCTGAGCGCACGGATCGTGTCGTGTCGAACGCGGCCATTGGGAGCAAACAGCTCGACCAATCGGTCGACAGACCGATGGTAAAGCCGGTACTCCTTCGTAATACCAACGAGCTCAATGCTGGCCGGGCGTACCTGCGCGTCCACGATCAGGCTCCATCGCTAGCAGCGCCGCGGCCGGGAAACGCGAGGAGGTTCCATTCCACGTCCGCCTCGCCGTCCCAATCGGGCTGGGCGCCGCGGCTCTTCCAAACCGGCGCCTCGCCACGCGATTGCAGCGCCTTGAGCGAGGCAACTCGTTGCCAATCGTTGGCTGAATCTGCCGGCGCGGCATGCGGGCGGGCGTCCGCGCTCAACAAGGTCCTGAAACGGCGAATTCCGCGTTGAATATCCAAGAGCATCACCGTCGGCCTCCGGCCGTCGCCAGAAGCCTTTGACTGTACTGAGGCGCGCATCCCTCCAATGCGCTTTCGAAAGCGTCTTCCACCGCTTCAGCCATCTGCTTGGCCGTGAACATCGACGTGACCGCAGCATAGCCCGCGTCACCGAGCCGGCCGCGAAGCGTCGGATCGGCAATCAGCCGCGATAACGCGGCGGCAAGAGCAGCCGGATCTTCGGATGGGACAAGCAGGCCCGTGACCTCATGCTCAACCACCTCCGGAATGCCTCCGACGTTCGTCCCGACGCAGGCGACACCGTGCATCATCGCCTCGAGGAAGATCAGCCCAAAAGATTCATAGCGGCTCGGCGCCACGAAGATGTCGGCGCGCGCGTACTCTTCGATCAGCGTTTCTCGCGACACGGCCCCCAGCATCTCGACCCTGCCGGGATACCGATCGACGACATGGCGCACGAGGCCGAGGTAGGTAGGTCCACGCCCGTCCTCATCGACGTTAGGATCGCCCACCAGCACGAAGTGCGCCTCGGGGTGGGTCGCCATGACCAGAGGGATCGCCTTGGCGAGAACGTCCACGCCCTTGCGCGTCTCGAACCGCCCGACGTAGAGAATCCGCGAGCCTGACTTCACCGGAGCCACAGCCGGCTTTTCCGGCACCAGACCATGAGGCACGATCCGCAATCGCTCGGGGTCAACGGTTAGCCCGTAGGCCTGCTCGATGTCGCGCACGATGGCATGGCTGTTGCCGAGAATGAGCGACGACCTCTCGAGCATCCATACCTCGGCGGCGATCAGCTTGTTCACGTGCAGCCGGCGATAATTCTCGTCGTTCAGCCACATCTTCTTGGAGGGCAGCACCAGCTGATATGTCGAATGCAGGCTAGTGACCGTTGTAAGGGTCCCGTCAGCGAGGCACGCGGCTCCCTCCACATCCCAGATGGGAGCGGACACGATGTCGAGACTGCGTCTGGCACGTATCCTCTGCACCTCGTCGAAAGCGGAGAAGCACCAGTCGGCGATCAACGGTGGAAGGTCCGGCAATCCTGGAAGGGTGCGTTCGGGGTGATGCCTCTGGGGAATGCGGTGAACCCACACACCGTGCTCGAGATCGACGCGCGGATGCTCCTTCGTGCGGGCGACCACGCTGACCTCGTGACCGAGAGCGGCGAGAGCGGTCGCAAGCGTGTGCGTCCACACGGCGATGCCACCCACGGGACCGGGCGGATAATCCTGGCTGATGAAACAGATGCGGAGCCGCTCGTCCTTTGGGAGCAGGATCGGGAAGGGCTTGAACGTTCGTTCCTCTTCGCAGCCGGGCTCGGCCAAACGGCCGTTGGGCCACATGAACGCTTCGGCGACTCCGCTTTCCGTCCCGCTGGCAATCTCGCGCACGAGCTTGGCATGCTGATCAGCGTCGATCAGTCCATTGTTCGCCAGCCATCGCTTGTCCTGCCGGCGGGCAATTCTGTAATCAGCGAGGTAGTCGACGGCCTTCCCGAGCCCAAAGGCATTTGCAGCATGCCGGATGACGAAATAGGCCTTGCTCCGCGCGGGAACATGGATGCTTGTTGGAATGCGATTGGCATCGCGCAAGTGACTGCTAGCGAATTTATGATGCACTTCTGCCGCCGGCTGATAGGCGACCTTCCATCCGGCATCGATCAGTCGAAGTGCAACATCCGTCTCGTCGAGGAAGTACGCGAAGACCTCATCGAAGCCCCCGATCCCAACGAGAGCGCGTCGTCGGAAACTGCTGTTGGCACCCGTCGGGCTGAGATATCGCGCACTCCCTGGACCGTGCATGACAGCCCCGCTGGCGAGCGCGGCCTCGACGTTGTCGTAGCCTTCGGCATCCCCAAAGCGGTCGCAGACAGTGACCTTGCACTGGAAACTGTAGCCCGTATGGTCGCGGATATAGCCGGCCACGCAGCCCACACGAGGGTCGGCATAAAACGCGCTCAGCGCGTTGAGCCAGTCAGGTTCGGGGATCGCGTCGTCATCGAGATAGGCGACGATCTCGCCCGAGGCCATCGCCAGCCCGACGTTCCGCGACATCGAGAGGTTGGCTTCGGGACAGGAGCCGATCTTGATGCGATCGGCATACGTGTCGAGGACCGCGGCGGTATCGTCGCTGGACGGGCCGTTGACGACAACGACCTCGAACTTTTCATATCGCAACCAGGAGAGGGACTCCAACGTCCGCGCCAGAGATTTGGCGCGGTTGTAGGTATTGATGATGATTGAAACATTCGGAACCATATCAAACTCGTACTGCAGAGACTTGCATATCCCTGCACTTTCCGTTTTTCCGGCCGGTAAATTTATATTCGACTTGATCGAAGCCGCTCTCGTTCAAGATCTGCTTGAGCGACGCTCGTGAAAACATATTGAAATGAAAATCGCCGTCGTATTCCTGCAGGCCAAAGGTGACCTCCCGCAGGTCGTCAAATGATAGCTGTTGGCTGTGAAAGTCAGAAATCATTGCCTCTGCGTCGGGCACAATTGCCTGGAAAATCCCGCCCGGCTTCAGCAGCGAGCGCCAATGGGGCATCAGCACCCTCTGGAGATACTCGACGGGGAAGTGTTCGAGCAGATGTGCGGAATGGATTTCGCAGAGGGTTCCGCTCTCGAACGGCAGAGCCGAGACGTCCGCTATAAGATCGACTCCGGGCAACGCGCGCATGTCGCTGTTGATGTAGCCGTCGAGCGGAACGTGGCCGCATCCCATGTTCAGCCGGATTTGCCCCTCCCGCTCCATCTGAGCAAGCTTGTCCTTGGCAATAAGCTTGCTCTGCAGCGGAGCGGCGGCCTGGGCTTGGCCGGGAATTACCGGAGACGCGCCGCTCATATTGGCGCGCATCTCGAACATGAGCTCTGCGCGTGCGAACTCGACGCGATTGGTCACTCCGTCAAGTCGTTGGCGGGTTTCGGCCAACTTGCCTTCCAAGGCCGATACCGATGCGGAGAGCAACTCGTGACGCTCGGCCGCAAACATGCGCGTCATGCCCATCTCGGAGCGCAAGCCTTCCAGTCCTGCAACGAGCAGGCTCAGCACCTCGTCCGGAGCGTTCCATCGTCTTTCCTGCCTCTCTCGCCACTTTCGCACCGGAACCCGGAGCGACGGACCAACGACAGGAATTCTGAGGAGCCCGCCATAGACCGCGCGGAGGTGTCCTTTTATGTCTTTAGTGCTGATCACAATCCCGCGCCCCATCACAAAACATCTGCGAAACCGGATTTGAGTTTTCTGAAAAGCAGAAGCCCCCCGATACAGACCAGAATGCTCACTGCTCCAACATAGAAAACCCCTCGGGGCTCAATGTCTGCGGCACCTATGATGCAATAGCGATGCGCCTCCACGAGATAGTGCATCGGATTCAGGTCGAGAATAATCACGCGCGCCCACGCAGGTGCATGCTCGACAAGGCTGGGCGGATAGAGGATGGGCGTGAGAAAGAAAGCGAGATTCAAAACCACAGGTATGATCTGCGCAATATCCCGGAAATAAACTGCGAGCGCGCTCAACACAAAGCAGGTGCCCAACACAAGGCAAGCCGTAATCGCCAGCAGCGGCAGGAGCCAAATCAAACGCGGAGTCAGTGGAAGCCCATAGAGCAGCATTAAGAGCATCGCGGTAAAAATCATCACGCCATAAGAGATAAAGGCGGAACCGACGACCTGCATACAGAACGTTTCCATAGGAAAACGGACGCGTTTCACGATTGATGCATTTTCGACGATTACGTTCGTACTTCTCGCAACGGATTCCGCAGATAGCGTCCACGGAGCGATGCCGGCGAAATAGAACACCGGAAACGGAACGCCGTCATAACGCAGCCCCATACGGCCAGCCATGAGCCACGAGAAGACAGTGCTAAGCACGGCAGCGTTGAGCAACGGGACGCCGACGCTCCAGAGCACGCCTGCACGCGACCCCGCATAGCGTACCTCCATATCGCGGCGGACAAGCTCCAACGTGATACGCGCCCAGGTAGCGAGCTTGAATCCTCCGTCGCCGAGTTTCGAACTCAATTGAACCCCCTCGCGGCACTTGGTTTGACGCCTTATCAAGGCACTATGCGATCCCCGAGGCTCGTGCTTTGCAGATTTGATCTCAAAGCCCTCAATGAGGTGGAGCGCATTGCATTCGCATTAGCGGCATATTCCGACCCTTCGACTGAAACAGCGACATGGCTTTGCGCCGCGAGATTGTGGATCTGGTCAGGCTGAACGAGTTGAATGATGCGCCGACCGGACGCGTCCGTCAGATCACCGCGATCCAACGCCGAATCCACACCCTGCCCATGCGGCTCATGAATGCGATCGATCCAATCCGTGTTGAAAAGCGAGGATCGATGCTTGATCTCGCGCACGCTGTAGCCTTTCGACGATGCGCCGAGCGCCACGCCCGGCTCGGGCGCAGGCGCGCGGACGCGGGTAGACGCAGCGCTCTCGGCAACCGTCCGGTAAAGCCGCAGGTACCGCGCACACATCTGCTCGGATCGGAAGTGATTTTCAAAGCGAGCACGGGCCGCCTGTCCCAGGCGCATCGCCATCTCCGGCCGATCGTCGATCGCGCGCATGGCTTGACCGAGCGCATCGGGATCCGCCGGTGGGATGACAAGCCCCGTTTCGCCGTGACGATTCACGAAAGTCGTCCCGGTTCCGATCTCGCAGGAGATCATTGGTCGAGCGGCGCGCGCCGCCTCAATCAACGCAACACCGAAGGCTTCCGAGCGGCGATGAGACGGAAACACGAACGCTTTGCACAAGGACAGTAGAGCGAGTTTGTCTTCGTCGGAAACGTCGCTGAGGTGCGTGACGCTCGGCAGCGCTCGGCGCTTGATTTCGTCCGCGTATTCGCCCTTTCCGACGATGACGACTGGAAGGCCGGTGCGCTCCGCGGCCTCCAGGAGAAATGGCAGTCCCTTGTAGTAGCGCAACGCGCCGACAAACAAAAAGAACCCTTCACCGACTGAGCGACGCCACTTGTCGATCAGGCTCGGATCGGCATTAGACACCTCGGACATCCCGATCGGTATGGTTTCGACTTTGTCGAGGTAGCACTTCAGAACTGGGCTTGTTTGAACGTAATTCGGCGACGTCGCTACGATGGAATCCGCGCTCGAAAGGAAGCGGTGCATAATGGGAAGGTATGGCACGAGCAGGCGGTGCTGGCGCACGACGTCGGAGTGATAGGTAACAACGGACGGACGACGTACACCGCTGCCCAAATGCAGCAAGTCCATCATCGGCCAGGGGAAGTGATAGTGGATGACGTCGAATGATGGAGCGAGAGCGCGGAAGTCCTTGAACAGCGACAGCGACAGCGGGGTCGAAGCGACGTTCAGGCTGCATCGGGACTGGCGGACAAAATGCCGTCCGATCGGACGCGGGCTGGCGCTCGCTTCCTTGCTGACCGTGAGTACGTGAGTTTCGACGCCCTCCGGCGCGAGACCTTCCGCGATCTCCCAGATCACCCGTTCGATACCGGTGAATGTATCGGGCAGATAGGTTTTGAAAACGTGCAATACTCTCATTGGGCGCTCCAAGCTTGGCCGCCCTGTCGAAAGGTGTGCGCTGTAAGCAGAAGATCGGGCATGAATTGTCGTTCGCGCGCGAGGGCTCGCGGCGGTCCCTTCTCTCATTGCTACCGTGGTGGCCGTCAGCGATGCCGTCGGCCGGCTGTTGTCAAAAATTGCTTGCGACCTGAGCGGTCTCGAAAATGAGGGCAGCGCCAATCAACGCCGCCCTTAAAAACGGCGGTCACTCGAAATCGATTGTGGGGCCTAGGGGCGTGCATTCTCGGCTGGATCAAACGCGAACTGGTCATGGCCATGCCGAGGATCTGCCCAACTGAAGTTCATGTACGAGCCGCCGCGAATGCGCGAATTATGTTTGCGACCCATTCTCTGAGTTCCACTCAGTCAGAAATATTCCGCGAGCACAACCTAAGATTTAAATTATATCACAGAACCGCGCAATAATTGTTGCCGACCTGCATCTGACCGTGCCACGCCGTTCCCAGCGCCTCGGAATTCATTGGCGAATTCCGGGTGCCGTACAGATATGTGTAAGATAGAGGACCTCTCGGACGAAGAATGCTGCGAGCCGCGAACAGGCTCGTCGACCTCGAGCGCTACGATGTCAGGGGCGGGACACCGAGCTACAAGTCGATCCCGGTGCGCATTGTAAAGTCTGAAGCCACCGCACCGAGGTATTTTCAGCCAGATTGAGCAACGTAGACCCAGTCGGTAAACGCTGCCGCTTGGCCGATCGGCTGACCGGTCGCGTCAGTCAGGCTCCACACGGACGCATTCGAAATACGAAAGCGCTTGCCCGTCGCGGAGATGCGCACGCCAGCGTAGTCATTGATGACCCCGTCTCGCGTCACACGTTCGAGGAGGCGGGTGCGCTCCTCACGCAGCGGCGGCTCGGCAGAAAAGCGCGAGGGCAGGCGCGTAAAGGCGGCGAAGTCCATCTCGAAAAGCGTCAAGGCGGTGCGATTGCCGAAAAAGAAGATGGGATCGGATTGCGTGCCATGGGCCACGATGGCGAGGGGCGCCGACCACAGTCTTTCGATCAAATCGCCTTCGCCTGATACGAGGGGGTGGCCCGTCAGCCGCTGATAGCTGTCGCCGATGAATTCGATGCTGCAGCGTTGCTCGTCGGTGAAATGCGGAAGGTCCATTGCGAAACTGACGTGGGTTGAGAGGTGTCGTGGTTTCGCCGCCAACGCTACGCCTTCCAAAAGACAACTGATAGATTGTTGGCTGGCATCTCGTGGATATCCGGCGTTCCAAAGCCATGCGTTTGCGCACAACGTGCGACATCCTCGAGATTGCGCACGCCCCACTCAGGGTTCTGTGCTCGCAGCCGGCGATCAAAAGCTGCGTTGCTGTCGGACGTGTGCAGGCCCTGGCGGCGAAAGGGGCCGTAGAGGACAAGCGTGCCACCAGGCTCAAGAATCTCGGCCGCTCCACGAATGAGCGCCTCGCCTGCTGACCACGGCGCTATGTGGATCATGTTCAGGCAGACGACAGCCGCAGCGGACCCAATTGGCCATGGTAGCTCCGTGACGTCGAGATGTATGGCCTCGCGAACGTTCGTAAGGCCCTCGCTCGCCACCCAGTGCGCAATCGACAGCAACGCGTCCGCGTCACGCTCGCTCGGTTGCCAGGTGAGATTGGGCATCGCACGCGCAAAATGCACGACATGCTGCCCGGTGCCGCTACTCACCTCGAGCACGGTCCCCTCACGAGGCAACACCTGCGCGAGGATCTGTGCCACCGGCTCCTTGTTTCGCGCCGCCGAGAGGCTAACGAGGCGACCGCCTGCCAGACTGCTCAAGACTTCACAGCGCATTTCCTCGTCTTTCGATACCTGATGGCTCACCGCCATTATAAGCCGATCGAACGAAACTATCGCGCTCTGCATGTGCGGAGTTTGAGAGCATATCCAATTTTCGTCTTTCTTAATAACTCCCTCAATTCAAGAGGCTGCAGATTGACGTTGGTAGCCCGGACATCACCTAAGGAACAGGTAGGGCGGAGCGGCGTTCGGCTGTGCGGGGACGCGGTGCTTACAGAGCTCGCCGGGGTCGCAACCATAAGGAGACGTCGGATGCATAAGACATCTTTCGCCACGCTTACCACGCTTGCCGTACTCGGGCTCTCAATGCCCGCACTTGCAGGCGATCGTGACAAGACGGCCAAAGATTACGCCCCGGGACAGGTCAAGACCGAGGGACAGAATGCGCGCACACATGCGCCCGGACAATTGAAGGACAGCGGCGAAAGCGCCAAGCAATACGCTCCCGGACAGCGCGCCAATGAAGGGGGTGGCGACGGAGCATCGGGCTCGGACAGCATGGGCTCATCCCGTTCAAGCGGAAGCACGCGTTAGCGCATTCACGCACCAAGGCCCCGGAGAGACAATCTTCGGGGCCTCCACCATGAGGCTTCCCGCGACGCATACCTAGAAACGCTGCAGGCCCTTCGTGAGCAGCCACAGCAGCGGAAACGCCGCCGCGAAGGCGGCCCCCCACACGAGATCTATGTTGGCGAGCGTTTCATGCTCGTCGAAAGCTATGAGATTTGCAGCCGAAATCGAGGCCGCGAGGACAATGAAAAGTCGAAACACCACACACCACGCACCGAAGGAAAAATCACCAAAAATGCATAATGCGGACAAATACCATACTTCGCTCGCTACGGGAACGGCCACTGCGCGACAGAGGCAATCGCGCGGTAGGTCGCGCCGCTAATAGCGACGAGACAGACCGACAAACACGTTGAGATCGTCCGCAGCTTCCGTCACACCGACATTGGCACCCGCATCGAGTTGCAGGTTGTTGTTGACTGCGTAGGTGAAGCCGCCGCTCAAAGTAACGATGGTTTCCGCGCCGCTTTCGGCGCTGCGCTCCACAAAGGCCTCGACATAGGCGCCCCACTTCTCTGTCAGATCAAACCCAAGCGCTGCGGAGTTGATGAATGTTGGCTCGTAACCCCGCCCTTCCCCGGCCCTGAGGATGTCGACCTCTGTCATGAGCCCGAGCCCAACACCGCTGCCGAGATCGATCGCGAGCGGAACGATGATGCCGCCCTCCACATCGTCGTTGAGATCGCTGAACGTGTTCGTCGGCAGCTTGACGAAGGGCATGATGGCGAAAGCCGTCTGTCCACCATCATTGCCCCAAACGTTGTGCTTCACGCGAACAGTGAGATCACCGAAGCCAGTCTCCCTATCCGTGACCCCTCCACCGGAGGTTCGAACACGGCCGTAGGCGCCATAGGCGACCTGAAGATCCGTGCTGTTGGTCAAACCGACTTTCAGATTGAACGGCAGCACGTCGAGAGCACGTGTCGTCACCCCGTCCCGGCTGTCGTACGTGTACCCCACGAGATCCGTCTCGATCTGGATCCGGCCCGCGTCCACCGTGTAGGGACTTTCCGTCTTGTCCGGCCGATCCGTCGACATGTCCCGCAGCAAGGCGTCCGGCGTCGGATTCCAAAGCGTGTAACGCTCTTTATCGCCAGCCCCCGCTGCCGATGTCGCCAACCCCAGCACCGCCCCGCTCACCACCGCAAGTCTCACAAACTTCATTCCCACCCGCCCCTTATTGCAAACAATTCGCATTTGCATAATGCACGCGAGCACACAAACCGCAAGCGTTTTTGCAACTCATTCGCAACTAAAATCGGATGTGCGGAAGCTCGGCGTGTCTGACGCTGGGCTGGGGCATCAGAGCCAAACAGGACTCACGTCGCGAGCGCGGCGAGAAGACGTCGGGGCTGGGTTATCAGACTCGCAAGCGTCACGTCATCGAGCACCGCGAGATAAGCATCGAGCGCTTGCACCAGCGAGCGCTTCAAGTGACACGCGGGCGTCAGGCGGCACGCATCGGCGGCACGGAAGCAGGCGACCATATCGAAGTCTTCCTCCGTCGTGCGGATGACGGCGCCGACCGTGATGCTATTGGGATCGCGGGCCAACCGCAGGCCGCCGCCACGCCCGCGCTGAGCCTCGACCCAGCCGTGCCGCGCCAGATTGTTGACGACCTTCATGAGGTGGTTCTGCGAGATGCCGTAGACGCGGGCAATCTCCTCTATGGTCGCGCGATGATCGGGTCGGGCGCCGAGATACATGAGAACGCGAAGGGCATAATCGGTATGAGTGGTTAGTCGCATGCGACACTTGCTTCTGTTTGACTCTGGGATACCACGCTATAAGATGTGAAAAAAATACATCTTATAGCTCAGCTCCGGAGCCTAGCAAACCATGTCCCGCGAACCACATCCCAAATCACCGGGATCGGCGGTCGGCGTCGATGAAGAGATGATCCGCAAGCTCGTGCACGCATTCTACGGCAAAGTACGAGCAGACGCGACGCTGGGCCCTATCTTCGCGACCGCGATTAAGGACTGGGATCACCATCTCGCCACCATGTGCACGTTCTGGTCTTCCGTCACGCTAATGACCGGACGTTACAAGGGGCAACCGATGCAGGCGCATGCCAAAGTAGCCGGCCTGGAGCTCGAGCTTTTCCCTGTCTGGCTCGCGCTTTTCCGCGAAACGGCAGCGGAGGTCTGCCCGCCAAGCACCGCCGCATTGTTCATCGATCGTGCGGAACGGATCGCGGAGTCGCTGAGCCTCGGGATCGTGATGCATCGTGGCGGCAGCATCGTGCCCGAGCTCAGACCGCATGCGGCAGCACAGCTATCGCAATCGTCCTCGCAGAGGACGCCCTAGCGAGCCGCCTCTTGTTGCGGCGCCGCTTCTCCTTGCACTCAATCCAGCCACGCATGCAGAAAAAGACTGGAACGTCCAAGCCAGCAGCGAGCGATCGCCTGAAGAGTCGCTTGTTTGTGCCGATCCTCGCCGGTGCGACGTTGCGAGAGCGGCTGCTCGCCTGCGTCGGTGCCCTGGCCGGCATCCTCCTCACCAGCTTGATCTGCGGCACGCTCTACGGCCAGATCTACCAGCTTCCTCTGATCGTGGCCCCCATCGGGGCTTCAGCCGTCCTGCTGTTCGCGGTACCGGCCAGCCCGCTTGCGCAACCGTGGTCCATTGTCGGAGGCAATACGATTTCCGCTGTTGTCGGCGTTACGGTCGCTCTTTTCATCAACGACCCGATCCTCGCCGCCGGCCTCGCCGTTTCGCTGGCCATCCTCACCATGTCGTTCACGCGATGCCTCCATCCACCGGGAGGCGCTGCGGCCCTGACGGCAGTTGTCGGTGGTCCCGCGATCACGGGATCAGGGTTTCTGTTCCCGTTTGTGCCGGTAGGCTTGAACTCGATTCTCCTGGTTTTGATCGGCATCGCATTTCACACGCTGTCGCGAAGGAACTATCCGCACGCCGTCACGGCGACACCGCTCAATACGCATGGCACTCAGGACCCTCCGGCGCAGGCCCGCGTGGGCTTTCAGCCTGCGGACATCGACGCTGCGTTGGCGCTGCTCGACGAAACCTTCGACATTGATCCAGGCAACCTCGAACGGCTGTTGCGGCAAGTCGAGCTGGAGGCGCTCGTTCGTGCCCACGCGAATATTCTTTGCGGAGAGGTCATGTCGCGCGATGTCGTTTCCGTAAGCGTAGATGACGAGCCGAAGCTCGCGCGTTCGCTCCTGCTCAAACACAATCTAAGGATCCTCCCCGTCGTCGATGACCGAAGGCGTCTTAAGGGCACCGTGGGACTGCGTGAAGTGATGGACGGTGCCGGACGGATCGGGACACTCATGTCGCCAGCTGTGACGGCATCGGAGACCGATCCAGCTCTCGCGCTGGTCCCCGCCCTGACCGATGGCCGGACGCATGCCGTCGTAACCGTTGACGAAAGCCAGCGCGTTCTCGGCCTCATCACCCAGACCGACTTGCTGGCCTTGTTCGCGCATAGAATGGGCAAACCCCACTATGCAGCGTGATCCAGGAGATAGCTGAAGCGCAATAAAGAAGGCGCTCTGAACGGAGCGCCTTCTTCAAATCAAACGCGAAGACCCGCTTCAGCGGCCCGGCGGATAAAGCCAGCTCGGCCCAACCGAGCTGCCGCGCGTCGGCTGAGAGGCCAGCCCGTTGTTTTGGGAGCCCGGTCCGAAGTCAAAACCCTTGTCGCCGATCGACTCGCCGATGGGCGGCAACACCGAGCGAGGATCCATTCCGGAGAAACCGATCTGAGGCGCGGTCTGCTGGGCATTTGCCTGCGGCGTCGTAGGCTGAGACCCTCCCTGCCCTTCGAAGGTGAATGCCAGGGCAGCCTGCGCACCAACCGCCATCGCCACACCGCCAACGGCGGCGAAAATCATTGATCTCATTGCCAATCCATCCAGATCATCTGGCCATTGCTCGTAACATGGACCATGAATCGAGGCATTCAAAGGGCGCCGCTGAACCCGTCCCGTCCCGGCAGCGCCAATTTGCGCGAGTGTTGCCCCAGCGCAACGCTCGTCACCGGCAAGCCGGTTAAGGCCAAGCACGTCTAGCGGCGACCCCGCCCGCCCTCATCCGGGCAATAGTCGCGCGCTGCAGGACTGCCGCTCAGGAACCGACACACCTCGTATTTCGTGTTCGGGTTCGAGCGCACCTCGTTGCCGGAGACCTTTGCGCCATGCTTGCGCGCAATCTGGGCCAGATACTCGTCGTTGCAATATGGTGTCGAGATCCAGTTGCCGCCGGAGAGCTGGAACCCATCCTTGCAGGCTATCTTGGCCGCCGCGGGTGGAGCCGTGGCCGCGGTGGCAGCCAGGGCGAGCCCAAGGGCGGAAAGGGCGACGAAGGCGACTTTCGACATGACGCGACTCCGCAAAATTTGATCGACGGCAGAGACGATCATGGAGGAGGTGGGGCTCACTAAGCATTCGCGCAAGTGAAACAGCGGCGCGCAGGCCCCTTCCCCCGCACCGCGCGGCACGCCATATTCCGCCCCATGGCATCGCCCCCGAAAAAATCAGGGACCTCTAAGGGTCCGCGGCCCTCCCGCGGCCGCTCCGGCAAGCCCACGCCGCCACCCGCGGAAACCGCCGCCGGCGTGCCGGCCCCGCGCGGCTTTTCCGAGGCGCCTCAGGCGCAGTTTGATGCCGAAAGCCGAGCTCCGGGCGACGGCGCAAAGCCAGCGCTGCCCGCTCTGCGTCAGCAAGGCCCGCTCCCACCGCGTGCGGCGGCAGGCGAAAGTCTCGGTGACAGCCTGACCGCGATCCTGACGCGCCCGCACGAGCGATCCGAGAAGGCCAACTCGATCCTGGCCCGCCAGCCGATGATCGCCTCGCACCCGCTCGTCTCAGGCAACATGCCGATGTTCATGCCGCATCGGCCGGAGCGCCCAGAGAAAAGCGAAGGCGGCCGCATCTTCGAGATCGTATCCGAGTATGAGCCCAAAGGCGATCAGCCGACCGCCATCGCAGACCTCGTCGCAGGCGTGAACGAGAACGAGCGCACGCAAGTGCTGCTCGGCGTCACCGGGTCCGGCAAGACCTTCACGATGGCGCAGGTCATCGCAGCCACGCAACGCCCGGCGCTGGTCCTGGCGCCCAACAAAACGCTCGCCGCGCAGCTCTACGGCGAGATGAAGAGCTTCTTTCCGAACAATGCAGTCGAGTACTTCGTCTCCTACTACGACTACTACCAGCCGGAGGCCTACGTCCCGCGCACGGACACCTACATCGAGAAAGAAGCCGACATCAACGAGCAGATCGACCGCATGCGCCACGCTGCGACGCGCGCCCTGCTCGAGCGCGACGACGTGATCATCGTCGCGTCCGTCTCCTGTATCTACGGTATCGGCTCGGTCGAGACCTACACGGCGATGACCTTCGCCGTGAAGCTCGGCGAGCGCCTGTCGCGGGACCAACTCCTGGCCGACCTCGTCGCGCTGCACTACCGGCGCAACGACGCCGCCTTCGTGCGCGGCAACTTCCGCGTGCGCGGCGACACGGTCGAGGTGTTCCCGGCCCACTACGAGGACCGCGCCTGGCGCATCTCTCTGTTCGGCGACGAGGTCGAGAGCATCACCGAGTTCGACCCGCTGACGGGGCAGAAGACCGACGACCTCGCGCTGGTGAAGATCTACGCCAACTCGCACTACGTGACGCCGAAACCGACGCTGCAGCAAGCCATCAAGAACATCAAGGTTGAGCTCAAGCAGCGCCTCAACGAGTTGTACGACACCGGCAAGCTGCTCGAAGCCCAGCGCCTGGAACAGCGCACCGTCTTCGACATGGAGATGATGGAAGCGACCGGCTCCTGCGCCGGCATCGAGAACTATTCGCGCTATCTCACGGGCCGCAATCCGGGCGACCCGCCGCCGACCCTGTTCGAATATCTGCCCGACGACGCGCTGGTGTTCGTCGACGAGAGCCATGTCACCGTACCCCAGATCGGCGGCATGTTCCGCGGCGACTACCGGCGCAAGGCGACGCTTGCCGAGTATGGCTTCCGCCTGCCCTCGTGCATGGACAATCGCCCCCTACGCTTCGAGGAATGGGACGCCATGCGTCCGCAGACCGTGGCCGTCTCGGCAACACCCGGCGGCTGGGAGCTGAACGAGACCGGGGGCACCTTCGCCGAGCAGGTCATCCGCCCCACGGGTCTCATCGATCCGCCGGTCGAGATCCGCCCGGCCAAGTCGCAGGTCGACGACCTGCTCGATGAGGTGCGCCAGGTGGCCAAGCGCGGCTACCGCTCGCTCGTCACCACGCTCACCAAGCGCATGGCCGAGGATCTGACAGAGTACATGCATGAGGCTGGCATCCGCGTGCGCTACATGCACTCGGACATCGAGACGCTGGAGCGCATCGAGATCATCCGCGACCTGCGCCTCGGCGCCTTCGACGTGCTGATCGGCATCAACCTCCTGCGCGAGGGCCTCGACATTCCGGAGTGCGCGCTCGTCGCAATCCTCGATGCGGATAAGGAAGGCTTCCTGCGCTCGGAAACCTCGCTGGTGCAGACCATCGGCCGCGCCGCGCGCAACGTCGACGGTCGCGTCATCCTCTATGCCGACCAGATCACCGGCTCCATGGAACGCGCCATGGCCGAGACCGAGCGCCGCCGCGAAAAGCAAGTGGCCTACAACGAGGCTAACGGCATCACGCCTGAGAGCATCAAGCGCAACATCCAGGACGTTCTGTCGTCGGTCTACGAGCAGGATCACGTCACCGTCGACGCGGGCCTCGCCGACAGCCCGACCGTGGGTCACAACCTCGCGGCCGTGATCGAGGATATGGAGCGGCGCATGAAGGAAGCCGCGGCGGATCTGGAATTCGAGACCGCCGCGCGCCTGCGCGACGAGATCAAGCGCCTGCGCGAAACCGAGCTCGCCATCGCCGACGATCCGCTCGCACGTCAGTCCTCCGTCGAGGAGCAGGCGGGCAGCTTCAAGGGCGAGCGCAAATACGGCGCGAAAGCGAACATGCCGTCAATCGGCAAAGGTCGGGGTTCCCCCCACCCCGGCCCTCCCCACAAGGGGGAGGGAGAAAGCGGTCGCCATGGTCTTGCTCAACAGAGTTCCTCCCCCCCTGTGGGGGAGGATAGGAGGGGGGGAACAACGCCGTCGCGCATCGCGACCGAGTACGAGCCGGTGCAGCCGACCTACGCGCAGTCCGCTTCGAAGCCGTCGCCGCGTGTCCGCAAGCCGTCACTCGACGACATGGGTCCCGGAACCGACCGCGCCATCCCGCGCCGCCCCGATGTTGATCCACGCACGAAGGCCGGCGCATTCGGCGAAGGCGTGCGCGGCCCGCACAAGCCGACACTCGACGAGATGGGCCCGCACGCGTCGCTCGCGGTGAAGAAGTCCTCCGCACCGCTACCGAAGAAGCCGGATCTCACCAAGCCGGCGCGCACGGTCGAAATTCAAACCGAGGCCGAACAGAAAGCGCGCCGCGGCCGTCCACGCAAAACCGGCCGGCCGGGCAAGTAGCCCCCGACGTCACGCAACCACGGCAAACTCGTAAAAGGACACGCTGAATGTCAGAACCGGTGATCGACCGCGAGGCCATGGGGCGCCTCGCCAAAGCGCTCGCCTTCATCTGCAGTCCCGATCACCCGACCACGGTCGCGCTGCGAACGGCGTCCGAGAGCGGATCGGAGAAGGACATCAAGACGGCGCGCGCACTGTTCCTCAAGCTGAAGCCGTCGGACCGGCACGCCGCCTTGTCGATGCTCAATAATAAAGACTAGACTCCGATCGCTTTAATCCGCTCTTCGTGAGCAGCAACGATCAGTCTTCTAAGCGGATCGCTTAGTTGCAGGCCTTGCGCGACGCCTTGCAATAGGTCGTGAAGGTGTCGTCTTTACAGCTCAGAGCGACCTCTCCCGAGGGCTTCAACCCCTTCGCCTCGATGGCGTTCTTGAGCGCGGCATTGGCCATGAACGTGGCCAGATCGCGCGTGATCATGTCGGCCGAGCCGACCACCGTCCGGCACGCCGCATCGGCGTTCCCCGCAAACGCTGCAGCCATGACAACGGCAAGCCCGATGCGCAAACCCTTCATATCCCACCTCCGATTATTTACTTAGGTAGAAGAAAGCTAAGGGCTCTGTTCGCGCCAAGACAATGGCAACCGGCGGCTGTTTGCTGTGGATCGACGCAATTGCGCCCACGAGTCTCCCGGATGCCACGCCCGCCAGCGCGTCCGCGGCCGACATAAGCCGACGCGAACCATCGAGATTCAAAACCGTGGCCGAGCAGCAGAAGCGCCGCAAAGGCCGCCCCCCGCGAGACCGGAGGGGACGGGGCAGTAGCGGCCTCTGCACACCTCGGTCATTCGGCCATAAGGCGTGCCGCATCAGCGCTCAGTGATGATGCGCCGACACGCTCTTGACGTACTCAGCCACAGCCTCGCGCTGCGCCGTGTGCCCGAGATCGCCCAGGCTCAGGATACCGACCATGCGCTTGCTCTTGTTGATCACCGGCAAGCGGCGAACCTTCAGCAATTCCATATGCGCTATGGCCTTGCTGAGATCGTCGTCGTCGCGACAGCAATGGATGCCGGGCGTCATCACGTCGCGCGCCGTCGACAGTCCGGGATCAAAGCCGTCCTTCGCGAGACCGTTGCAGACGATGTCGCGGTCCGTCACCATTCCGATCAGCTTGTCGTTCTCGCCGATCGGAACGGCGCCGATGTCGTTGCCGCGCATCAACTTCGCAATTTCAGTGATCGGCGTATCTGCGCCAACCCACTCGACGCCCTTATGCATTACATCTTTGACTTTCATGGCGAACCTCCCTTGTTTGAGTGGACGTAACCATGAGCTTCTGGCCATCCAAGCGGCCACTCTCTTCATGTATGGCGGCAAGGCGATTTTTCGAGTTGCCCCGCCCAAGAACCCCGGCAAAAGACCTTGACGGCACCCAGACTGTTGCAGACGCTGCATGGTCCCTGGTCGCACGAATCGTCTGCTGGTTGATGGAGCAAGCATGGGCAAAATCGGACGCGTCTTCCTGACGGGCCTTCTCGCCGCCCTGCCGCTTTTTCTCACGATTTTCGTCACGGGTTGGCTGCTGTCGCTGATCAACCAATACCTGGGGCCGAGCAGCGCCTTCGGTCGCTTCCTCATCTCGCTGGGCTTCGGCGCCAGCGCGTCCGAGCTCACACCCTACCTGATCGGCCTCGCCGCCATCATCGCCGCCATCTACGCCTTGGGCCTTCTGGTCCACTCCCGCCTTGGCACGTGGATAGCCGAGCTGTTCGACAGGCTGATCCGCCGTATTCCGCTGATCTCAAGCGTCTATGACCTCTCGAGCCGCTTCGTCTCCATCGTCGACGCCGGCAATGGCGACAGCATCAAGAGCATGAATCCGGCCTGGTGCTATTTCGGCGGTAAGCCGAGCGCCGCCGTTCTCGCCCTCCTCCCCTCGAAAACGCCGGTCCGCCTGGGCGACCAGGACTACGTCGCCGTCCTGGTTCCGTCCGCCCCGGTACCGGTCGGCGGCGCGCTGATTTACGTTCCCGCCGCGTGGGTCGAGCCCGCCGACCTCGGCATCGACGACCTGATGAGCGTCTACGTCTCGATGGGCATCACGCCGCCGGCCTCGGGCGTCGGCAAAGCGGTGACGAAAACCTCACCGCGCTCGGCTTAAGGGCTCCGACGTCCCACGAGCCAAACGATCAGCAAAAGAACGGTATACCCAGCCGCGAGCCACAGCGACGTCACGATGAGCAACAGTGGCGCCAGGGGCTCGTCGTCCCTCGCGAGTATCACACCCGCGAACGACACCGCATAGATCGCCGCGCCAACTGCCAGCCCGTATGCAAGAAGCCGGGTGGCTCTCGCGCCGCGCGCCAGCACCTTGCCGATCAAGGCCGCCAGAATGGGCGGGATCGCCGTGGCGGAAAATGCGAAGAAATCGGTGTTCGGCAGTTCGGACAGCGCCGTGAAATTGGCCACGCGCGTCACGTAGTAGACCGCGGCCCCGACCAATCCGACGTGGACGAGAATCCCGATCGTTACAATGCGTCGAACATCCATGGAAATGCTCGTTCCGGTTCAACGCCCGCGCCGGCCGATGAGCCAGACGCCGAGCACGATCACCAACAACCCGACCGCCGTTCCCAGAGACACAAAGACATGCCCCAGCGGGGCCAACGGCTCGTCGCTCGAGACCATCGCAAAAAACGAGATGACGTACACGGCAAGCGCAAGAAGAAGACCCACGGCGAGCAGCCGGCCGGCAGCGTCGTTGCGCGCAACCCGCGCGCCGCCCCAAGCCGCCAGAACGGGTGGCAACCCGAGCGCAACCAACCCGAGGTCCGGATGAGGCATCTCGGAAACGGGAGTGTAGTTGAAGATTTGGGTCACATAGTAAACCGTGGCGATCACGAACGCGACGTTCGCCAGCGCGGCAATTTTTGCGGTGCGAACGGAAAGCACGGGTGTCCCCTTTCATCTCTGCTCCTATTCGGACCCGGCAGATTAGGGCCGCGTCAGCGCCCGGCTGTATCCCGTGGAACACTTCAAGGACGGAAAGGGGCTCTCGTTCCCGCCCGTTTCCTCCATCCCCCAAAAGCAACGCTGATACTCGGGCGATGTCCACACCGGCCCGGAGTTGCGGTACTCTCGGGACGCGACGGGGCGGAGCCGACAGCCCAGGAGGCTTCCCATGGCAAGCTATATCGTCCTCGCAAGTTTCACGGACAAAGGCGCCCACGACGTCAAGGATACCGTCGGCCGCTCGGACAAGTTCAAGGAGATGGCCAAGAAAGCCGGAGTAACCGTGAAGGACATGTACTGGACCCTCGGTCCGACCGACGTGATCGCGATCTGCGAGGCCCCAGACGACGAAACGGCAACGAGACTGTCCATGAGCGTTGCCTCGCGCGGCTACGTGCGCACGCAAACCCTCCGCGCCTTCAACGCTGCCGAGGTGGGCCGTATCCTGGACGGTCTCGTGTGAATGAAGTGGTCAGGCCAGCAAGGCACACTGTCTGGCAATAAGGAACGCCGTAGTCCAACGGACCGCAGGTTCAGGAGGGCCTTGGCTGCGAAAGTAAGGCGCCGTGCGTCAGGCAACCTGACCTGCCTCAAGTTCGTTAGGCATGACGACACAAGGAGGTCGTCGTCATGCCCATCGCCCTTGCCGGCTCCTGCCGGTGCGGCGCCGTGCGCTTCACCTGCGACAGCCACACGCCGGTCCCCTACCAACGCTGCTACTGCTCGATCTGCCGCAAGACGGCGGGCGGCGGCGGATATGCCATCAACCTTGGCGCCGACGCGCGCACGCTGAACGTCGAGGATCCCGACAACGCAATCCGCATATTCCGCGCCGAGATCCGCCAGGAGGATGGCACCTGCGAGCTCTCAACGGCGGAGCGCAACTTCTGCTCCCGCTGCGCCACCGCGCTCTGGCTCTTCTCACCCGAATGGCCGGAGTTGATCCACCCGTTTGCGTCCGCCATCGACAGCCCACTCCCAAGGCCGCCGTCGTCGGTTCACTCAATGTTGCGCTTCAAGCCGGATTGGATCGAGCCCGATATCCGCGACGGCCATCTGACCTTCGATCTCTATCCCGAGCAATCGCTCGAGGAGTGGCATCGCGAAAAGGACCTCTGGGTGGACTGACGCAACGGAACGAACGGCGCGCGAAAAGAGTTGCGCACAAATCAGAATAGCGGCCGGGAGGGGGCGGCAATGGAGCCTACCCATGTCAGACGCCGAGCCCCGCAAGGGTATGCCGGCCGTGGACCTCGACCACGACACCTTCCGCAAGCGCTTCCTCTCACACTTCTATGATCCAGCCTTCGGCCCGCTCGCACCCGAGATCGATCGCGCAACCGAGATCGCTTGGCAGGCCTACAAGGAAAGCCGCAAAGCGCCACGCACGCGCAAGGCCGGACCCGGCTTCACCGATCCTGATTACGATCTTTCCGTCGAATGGATCGCGGCGCGCGACGCTATCGAAGCCGCCGCCAGAATGCACGCCGATCCCGAGGCTCCATCACGCGTGCTTCTGATCAACGGCTCACCACGCAGCGAGCACACCTGCCCCGGCGAGATGTCGAAATCCTATCGGTTGATGGAAACGGCTCTTACCATTTTCCGGCAGACTCCCGGCTTCATATGCGATGTCCTCGATCTCTCCCACACGACGGCGGAATACGGCCGTCACATCCACCCGTGCAAAGCCTGCTTCTCGACGTCGCCGGCGCTCTGCCACTGGCCCTGCTCGTGCTATCCGAACCACGCGCTCGACCAGGTCAACGACTGGATGAACGAGATCTATCCGATGTGGGTCGCCGCGCACGGCATCCTGATCGTGACGCCCTGTCACTGGTACCACGCGCCGACCGCGCTCAAGGCGATGATGGACCGCCTCGTCTGCGCTGACGGCGGCAACCCCGATCCGACAACGACCCACGGCAAGAACGCCGCCAAAGCAAAACAGCTCGAACTCGACGGATGGTCCTACCCACGCCACTTGGCCGGGCGCGTCTTCGCCATAGTCGCACATGGAGATTCAGCCGGCGTTGAAAGTTTGCGCCGCGCGCTGACCGACTGGCTTTCGGACATGCAGCTCGTGCCGGCCGGAGATGCGGCACTCCTCGATCGCTTCATCGGCTACTACCGCCCGTACGCCACGAGCCACACCGACTTGGATGCCGACACCGCCACGTTCGAGGAAGTCCAGAACGCTGCCCTGACGCTCATCGAGGCGGTCCGGCGCATGCGCGCGGGCGTAACAGAGGCGGGCTCTGCGCTGCCGGACCCGCGTCCAAAATAGAACGCCGAAAAATAGCGGTTGAAACAAGTCCTTACACGCTACCGCGGGCACGGAACCCCTACTCGCGCCACCCGTTGTCCTAGGTCCCCAAGAGTAATGACAAGGAGGCCCTGATGCCGAAAATATCGAAAGCGAAGATCTTGATCCTCGCCACCGACGGCTTCGAGCAGTCCGAGCTGGAGGTCCCGCGCGAAAAGCTGAAAGCAGCCGGCGCGCTGGTCCATGTCACGGCGCCGAAGGAGCGCAAGGACAAGAACGAAATCCGGGGCTGGAAAAATAAGGACTGGGGCACCGGCGTGCCGATTGATCGCGAGCTGGCCGATGCCTCCGAGAGCTTCTACGACGCGCTCGTGCTCCCCGGCGGCCAGATGAACCCGGACAGTCTGCGCGGCAATGCCGAAGCCATGCAGCTGATCAAAGCGTTCGTTGAATCAGGAAAACCGGTCGCCGCCATCTGCCATGCGCCGTGGCTGTTGATCGAAGCCAACGCCGTGCGCGGCCGCAAAATGACATCGTACACCACGATCAAGACCGACATGACCAACGCTGGCGCGGATTGGCGTGACGAGCCCGTCGTAACCGACCAAGGCATCGTCACGAGCCGTAACCCCGGCGACCTCGACGCTTTCGTCGCCAAGATCATCGAGGAGGTCGAGGAAGGCAAGCACGACCGCGCTGCCCTCGCCGCCTAGCGCTCCCGGCCGGCGCTGCTTCTGCGGCGCCGGCCAATATCACGAACTGTCACGCCATCTCCCGCGCGTAGCAGCCTGGACTAAGCGTTCTCATTGGCCGCCAATCGCGACAGCGCGGTGAGCTCCTCGAAATCGGCGTCGCTCAACTTGATGTCCGCCGCAGCAACGTTCTGCTCGAGATGCTTGACCTTGCCCGTGCCCGGGATCGGCAGCATCACGGGGCTGCGGCGGAGAAGCCATACGAGTGCGATCTGGCTCGGCGACGCGCCATGCCGCTTGGCGATGCTGTCCAGCACAGAGCCCGGCTTGGCGAGCGAGCCGGCGGCAAGCGGAAACCAAGGAATGAAGCCGATCCCCTGCGCCTCACAATAGTCGAGCACGTCCTCGCTTTTGCGGTTGGCGAGATTGTATTCGTTCTGCACGGTCACGACCGTGAACACCTTCTGCGCCGCTTTGATGTCCGCGACGCTGACCTCGCTGAGACCGATGTGGCGGATCAGTCCTTCCTTCTGCATCGCCGCGATGACCTCGAACTGATCGGCCTGGGGCACCTTGGGATCGATACGATGCAGCTGCCACAGATCGATGCGCTCGACGCCGAGACGCTTCAGGCTGCTGGTCACCTGCTGACGCAGATACTCAGGCCGTCCATTCGGCACCCACTGGCTCGGGCCCGGCCGCGTCAGGCCGCCCTTCGTGGCAATGACCAGACCCTTGTACGGATGCAGCACCTCATTGATCAGCCGCTCGCTGACCTCCGGCCCATAGCTGTCCGCAGTATCGATGAAGTTGATGCCAAGCTCCGGCAGGCGCGCGAGCGTGCGCTTCGCCTCGGCCGGATCGGCAGGCTCGCCCCAGATACCGTCGCCTGTGACGCGCATGGCGCCAAAGCCCAAGCGATAGACAGGCAGATCGCCGCCTATCGAAAATTGTCCGGAAGACTGTGCAGAAAGCGTGCTCATGGCTCGTAACCCCATGTTGATGGCCCCGGCTGGCCATGTAGGGGCGCCGTCCACACAGCGCAACTCGGCCTAGACCGATTTCCGGTCCCGCTTTGTCGCATGTTTCCGCTTTGTCCGCTCTTTCGGCAAGGGATGCAGTTGCGGAATGATGGCCGCAATAAGCTCCATGCGCCCGGAGATGACACCGCGGAGTGTGATCATCTCATCGGCGATGCGCTGCAGATCCGCCGGCGGCCCCTGCACAAGGATGACCTCGAGGGTTTGGTTTCCCATCAGATGCACGTGCAGGGAGCTGATCACCTCGTCGATGTTCTCGGCTTGCAGATCCGCAAGCTTCTTCTGCAGTCCCGTAACCGAATTGTCGTAGAACAGCGTGATCGTACCGACCGTGACATCATGCCCGTACTCGCGCTGATGCTCGAGCAGCGATTGATGCAACATGTCGCTGATCGCCTGCGAGCGGCTGGCGAAACCGCGCGCCTCGACCATGCTGTCGAGCGCCACCAGCAGGTGTTCCGGCAGCGACACGCTCATGCGCGCGACAAGATTGCCGGAGGTGCCGTCTCCGCGCGCCATGATGCCTCCTAGAACAAATGACTGTAGCGCTCGATCTCCCATGGGCTGATCGAGAGATGGTAGCTCTCCCACTCCGCCGCCTTGTAGCGGATGAACTCGTCGCGAAGCGCGCGCCCCAGAGTCTCCTCGACGAACGGATCGTCGGCGAACGCGGCTATCGCTTCGTGCAGGTTCTGCGGCAGGAAATCGATACCGCGACCCCGGCGCGCCGCTTCCGAAAGCTCATACAGGTTGTCCTCGTTCGGATAGCCGGGGTCGATCTTGTCGCGGATGCCCTCAAGGCCTGCCGCGAGTGCCAGCGTGGCCGCCAGATACGGATTGACCGAGCCGTCGGCGTTGCGGGACTCGCAGCGTCCGCCGCCCATCGGCACGCGCACCGAATTGGTGCGGTTGTTGGATCCATAAGAGTTGAACACCGGCGCCCAGCTGAACGTGCCCATCGCGCCCTGCCGAACCAGCCGCTTGTAGCTGTTAACCGTCGGCGCGAACGCCGCGCACAGCGCCCGCCCGTGCCGCAGGATGCCGCCGATGAAATGATATCCGGTCTCCGTCAGGCCAAGCCCTCGTGGATCTTCGGAAGGTTTGCAGGCGAATACGTTGCGTCCCGTTTCGAGGTCGCGCAGTGACATGTTGAAATGCGCGCCATTTCCCGTGCGGTTCGAAAATGGCTTCGGCATCATCGTCGCAATCAATCCCTCCTCCTTGGCATAGTGCTTGGCCATGAAGCGGAAGAAGGTCAGCCTATCGCAAGTCGTCAGAGCATCGGCAAAGGTGAAGTCGAACTCGAACTGCCCGTTGGCGTCCTCGTGATCGAACGAGTAGAGGTCCCAGCCGAGACCGTTGATGGCACTCGCCATCTTGTCGAGCCACGGGAACGCATTCACGAAGCCCTGAACGTCGTAGCAGGGCTTTCCGAGCTTATCATCGGGGTCGGGGATCGAGAGCGTGCCATCCACATTCTTGCGCAAGAGGAAGATCTCGCACTCGATGCCGAGGTTGAACCCGAACCCCATCTCCGCCGCCTTGGCGAGTTGCGCCTTGAGCGCCACGCGCGTGCTGAGTGGATAGGGCTTGTCGTGAAAACGGAGATCCGCGGGCATCCAGGCGAGCTTCGGCTCCCACGGAAGCTGGATGACGTGGCCGAGATCCGGCACCGAGGCGAACTCATCCTCATGCGGCTCCTGCCCGAGCCCATCGAGTGCATAGCCGGTGTAAAGCTCCGACCCGCCCGCCATGTGCGCCAGATGCTCGAGCGGCACCACCTTGCCCTTTTGCGCACCGTGGATATCGACGTAAGCACCGATGCAGTACCGGACACCCTGCGCTTTGAGCCGCCGGTAGGTTTCGTCAATCCGCGCCGTCTCGCCGGCGTCGAGCACGATATCGCCCATGGGCAATGTCCCTCCCTGAAAATCCCGATCAGTCCGTCGCCTTGTCGAAGTACGAGGCATCGAGCGGCGGCGTCTCCTTGATTCCGCGCAGCACGATCTCGGACAGATCCTCCACCATCCACGCGAACAGCTCCTCGCCCTGTGCCCGCGTGGCACGGCTTGGAAATCCAGTGACGCCGTTCCGGCTGGTCCGATTGACGGGATGCGCGAAAACGAGCCCTTGCGTGCGGTCGGGATCGTCGGCGGACGCGATCAACGCCTCGCGTACGATCTCGGGCGCGACAGCGAGCATCAGCGCCGTCTCAGCGGCGTTCGCGTGCCAATCCTCGCCGTCAGCGAAATGGGCAGCCCGCACGCGCGCGCTGATCAGCGCCGAATTGATGACGGCCACCATGAGGTCGTCGTGCTCGGCACGCAGCATCTCGAGCGCCGCGCGCAGCGGCGCCGCGTTGGTCACATGCGTGTTGACAATGAACAGCCGCCTGACGCCGCTGTGATACGCCCAGTCGCCGATCTCTTTCACCAGATGGATCAGCGTTGTCGGCTGAAGCGCGATCGTGCCAGGCCAGCGCCGGCTATGGCCCAACGAGCAGCCATAAGGCATCGCCGGCAGCATCGGAACACGCGTACGCCGCGCAACCTCCGCACACAGCCGATCGGCGAGCACCCAATCCATCCCGCACCCGAGATGCGGGCCGTGCTGCTCGGTCGCGCCGACGGGAAGAATGGCAGCACCCTCTACCGCCGAGAGGATCTCGGGAAGCTCAGACCAAGCACGCTCAGACCACAGCATGGGCACCCAATATTACGAATATCAAACTTCGTAATACTAAAGAGCAAGCGCCGTGCCATGTCAAAGGCCGGAAATATTAGGGAAATCGCGCGAGACCGGCAGTCCGATGTGCCCAAAGCGTGAGCGACTGGCCTCGAAACCGATCAGCCTGTAGTCGGAACGCGGCGACATTCGTGCATCGGCACGATGACCACGCTCTTGCGTATGCGAGCCGCGTCAGACCTTGCGATCGAACCACTTGCTCTCGAAATCGTGCACACCAAAATGAAACCGTAACCGTCTTCGCGGACTTCACCCATAATGTCCGAGAGCGGCTTGTCCGGGGAGATGTGAATGTTCGGTGCCTTACGCTTCGCAGCGACCCTCCAGCGCCTGTACCCGTTCTGGCTGGACAAGGAGAAGATCAAAGCGAAGCAGGAGAAGCGGCTGCGCGCCCTGCTGGCGCACGCGGTAGCGCACTCTCCCTATTACCGCCGTCGCTTATCGGGCATCGACATCACACGCTGCGCGATCGAGAACCTGCCCATCCTCACTAAAGCCGAGATGATGGAGCATTATGATGAGCTCGTGACCGATCCGCGCCTCAAGAAGGCCGAGCTCAGCGCTTTCGTCGACGACCTGAGCAACCTCGGCAAACTGTACCTCGGCCGTTACGGAGTCAGCCACACGTCGGGAAGCCAAGGCCAACCGGCTCTCATCGTCCAGGATCAGGACGCCCTCGCGCTCGTCTTCGCGGTGCAATTCGCGCGCGCAACCAAGCTCAAGCGACGCCTTCTTCCCCACCTTGGCCGCCTTTTCAAGCCCGCACGCATGGCCGTTTTCACCATCAAGCCCGGCTTCTACCCAAGCGCTGCCGCGTTCGCCTATCTGCCCCGCTTCCTCGCCCCCGCGTTCAAGGTCCTTCGCCTCTCACACTCCGACCCGGTCAGCCACAATGCCCGCTTGCTCGAGAGCTTTCGACCCGACTACATCACCGGCTATGCGAGCGCACTTGAGGCCCTGGGCCGCGAGGAGGCTTCGGGCCGCATGAACCTTAGCGCACTCGGCTGCCTGAAGCAGATCACCAACGTCGCCGAGCCCATGACCGATGACGCAGCCGCAGAACTCGAGCGCATCTTCGGCGTACACGTAGCGGACGAATACGCGATGGGAGAATGCATGGTGCTGACCTCCGGTTGCATCGCCGGACGCGGCTCCCACGTCAACGCAGACCTCGCCATACTGGAGGTCGTCGACGCCGACAATCGACCCGTGCCGCCGGGCGTGGAAGGCAGCAAGGTTCTCGTCACCAATCTCTACAATCATGTGCAGCCGATCATTCGCTACGAGGTTGACGACCGCGTGACGATGAGCGCCGAGCCGTGCCCGTGCGGCAGCCCATTGCCGCACGTCGCGAGCATTGCGGGCCGCACCAAGGACAAGCTCTGGGTCGAGGAGAATGGAGAGCGGCGCGAGGTGCCGTACTACATATTCTTGGCGCCGCTGCACCACGTGCTGGATCTCGCCGAGCACCAGATCGTGCAAACCGGCCCGCGCCACTTCGTAGTGCGCCTCGTCCCGCTGCCGGGCCGCACTCTATCCACCGACCGCATCCGGTCCATGCTTATCGAGCACGTACGCACCGAAGGGCTCGACTCCATGATCGACATCGAGATCGAGGTTGTCTCGGAGTTGCCGCGCGGCCCATCGGGGAAGTTCTCGCGCGTACGCAACGACTACGCCCTGAAACGCGACGCCGCCGGCAAAGCGCCGCCATCCGCCGAAGCCCCTAGCGAAAAGGCGCCGAGCGCCTGATCGTCGCCCTCATCCCCTGTGCGCCTCCTTGAGGCGTGCGATATCGACCTTTTTCATCTGCAGCACCGCGGCCATGACGCGGTCGGCAGCCTCTGGATCGCCTGTCATGAGCCCGGGCAGTTCGGTCGAGTTGATCTGCCACGAAAGGCCGTAACGGTCCTTGAGCCAGCCGCACGGTTGCTCTCGGCCGCCATCCGCCGTGAGCTTGGCCCACAACGTGTCGATCTCCGCCTGTGAGTCGCAGCCGACGAAGAACGAGACGGCCTCGGTGAATTTGAACTCCGGACCGGCATTGATGGCGGCGAAACGTTGTCCGGCAAGTTCGAACCCGATGACCAGGACGGCGCCCTCTGGCCCCGGTCCCGATTTGCCGTAGCGGGACACACTGACGATGCGCGAATTGTCGAACAGCGAAACATAGAAATTCACGGCCTCTTCGGCATTACCGTTGAACCAAAGGTGCGGGGTGATCTTTTGGATGGTCGCCATGGGCATGCTCCTGACGCGCTTCGTCTGAAAGACGGACGCCGCGCAGAGCAGCCGACACCTCAAACAAAAATTTTACCTCGTCACCGAGAAAGCAGGCGGAAGACTACCGAGGGACCCTCAATTCCAGCAGGATACGGCTTACGTTAAAAAATGGACGTGCCCGCGTCCATGGTTCACGCCTGGGCCTCAGAAATAACCTCAGAAAAAAGGAGAGTGAAGGATGCGTTGGAAAGCTCTCGCCGTCGCCGCGGCCATTGCAGCCGGAGCGGCACTCGCCCCCCATACAGCTAGCTCAGCGGCACTTCCGGCGGCCGGCAAGGCAGTCCAATCCCAGCTCGCGGCCGGTTCGCTACTCGACGAGGTGCGCCACCGCCGCTGGCACCGCCATCACCGCTGGCATGGCCCCCATCGTTTTGGGCGCTGCTCACACGTACGCCGTAGCTGTGCCGCCCAGTTCGGTTGGACCACTCGCGCCTATCGGCGCTGTGTCATCCGCCGAGGATGCTGAACCGAGCGTCGGAACAATGCAAAACAGCGGCGGGAATCGCGGCTGTTTTCGTGATCGGCGACAAAAAGCGATAGGGCGCGCTACTGCACCATCACGCGGCTGCCATCCGAGCCCATGGCCTCGCCACCAACAAGCTCGCCGCAGCTCTCCCCGAGATATTTGCCTATCTGCGTGATCGTGCGCTTCACCGCCACCGTCTGACCGTTGTGATCGCCGGAGGTCGTGCTATCGATCTTGACCAGCAACGCCGACTTGAAATCGCCGGTCATCTCCGTGCGGCTCTTCACGTGCCGGCTCGCAAACTGGCACGACATGTCGACGACCGTCTTTTCACCCTCGCGCTTGACCTCGTACTTCGTGCACTGGTTGGCGTGCTCGACACTGCTCGCTTTGACGGTGTTGTGCTCCATCTCGGCATCGACGCACATCTTGAGCGTCTGATCCTTCGGGCCGAGCCCCTCATCCATCACCGTATGCAGCTCCCAGAGACCGGCCTTGCGCTCCGGAAGGCTGGCCTCGTCCGCGAGCGCAGGCCCGTCGAGCGCGAGCACTCCTGCAATAACCGCAACCGCACGCCCCATAGCTCCCGAGCGCATCGTCGTTCCTCCATAAAACGTTATATCGTTTCTTGCGGGAGACCATACCTGCCGCGGCGCCTCTTGCAAGCGCCGAATTGGGACGTTTGGCATCGCGTCCGGGAAGCCGTGGCAACCGCGCCCGCCGGCGCGCCTCGCGCATCGGCCCGTAAATCGCTTGCAAAACAGTCCGAAATCAGAGACGGACAGTCCGCAGACAAACAATGGTGGTAAACCGCCTGCGCAGCGATACATACACCGCCATCGCGCCGGACTGTTGCCCGGGAAGCATCGCAAATTCATGGGTCAATGCTAATGTTCTATTCGGATCGCGGTGCCAAAACTGACCGTCTCATCCCTTTGGAGGCAAACGTGAAACGGACTTGCTCTGCCGCCCTCGTCGGGGCGGTGCTCACGCTGGCGACCCCGGCGGGGGCCCTTGAAGGCACTTTCTCTGCCCTGGACGGCGCCTGGTCCGGTACCGGGAGCGTCCGCCTCACCAACGGCACGACGGAACGTCTGAGATGCCGTGGCTACTACAATGCCAAACAGAGCAACAGCCTTGGCATGGCCATCAACTGCAGCAATGCTTCGTTCAAGATTCACATGCGCGCCAACCTGAGGAGCGCCGGCAAAGGCATCACCGGCACCTGGGAGGAGCGCGAGTTCAATCAAACCGGCAATGTTTCGGGCCGACAGACCGGAAACGGCTTCAGCCTGACATTTTCGGGAGCCCTCGCCGGCTCGATGAGCGTCACCATGACGGGTTCGCGTCAAACCGTATCCATTTCCACGGGCGGGCCTGGCTTCACGGGCGTCAAACTGCAGTTCGCCAAGAGCGGCTGATCCGCCAAACAAGGGAGAAAGCCAACGATGCTTCGCCGCACCCCCTTCGCTGCCCTCGCCCTCTTTGTGATGGGCGCCGGCCCCCTTTCGGTGTTGGCGAGCCTGCCCGCAGACGCCGGCCGCTTCCTGCGCCGGGCGCCCGAGGGCGACGTTGCCGTCGCGGTCAGCCGTTTCGGCAACGGCACGGTCTCCGGCCCGGTGCGCGAAACACGGGTCGGCTACGAGGTGCGCAAGCCTAACGGCACGTGGATCGCCTGTCGCCGCAGCTGCTCCGAAACCCTGCGCGTCGAGACCGTGGACTTCTACGAGAACGACGGCAGCCTGACCGGCTACGGCACCGCAGCCAACGAGTGCGGCATCTTCGGCTGCCTCGACTTCGGCATCGGCTGGTCGCGCCGCTAGACCTTGACCCAGGGCGCTAGCCGCGCAGGAACGGATTGCTGCGCCGCTCCTCGCCGATGGTGCTGGCCGGTCCGTGCCCGCAGATGAACGTGAAATCGTCACCGAGCGGCAACAGCTTGCTCGTAATCGCGGTGATCAGCGCCTCATGATCGCCGTACGGGAAATCTGTGCGCCCGATCGAGCCGCGGAACAGCACGTCTCCCATCACGATCAAGCGGTGCGGCCGGTTGACCATCACCACTGAACCCGGCGAATGCCCAGGGCAGTGCAGGATTTCGAACGTATGCTCCCCGATGCTGACCGTATCACCCTCGTCGAGCCAGCGATCGGGCGTCACCGGCCGCGCCGGGATGCTGTAGGCCTCGCCCTGCTTGGCGAGGTTGTCGAGCAGGAACTTGTCCGCCGGGTGCGGCCCCTCGACGTCCACCTCAAGTGCCTCCTTGAGCTCGGCCGCCCCGCCCGCGTGGTCGATATGACCATGCGTGAGCAGGATTTTCTCGACCTTGACACCGAGCTCATCGATGGCCCGGCGCACATTCTCGAGGTCTCCGCCAGGGTCGATAACCGCGCCGGCCTTGCTGTCCTCGTCCCAGATCAGCGTGCAGTTCTGCTGGAACGGCGTCACCGGGATGATGGCGGCCCTGAGGCTCAGGGTTTCCGTAGACGATGTGGTCATGGCCGAGCGCTGCCTTTTGCTTTGCGGGTGCCATTCCTTAAAAGGTTTTGTCCCCCGCGGCCACCCCGCCCCCTGCTGACGTTCACCTCGGTAAAGTGTACGGTCCACCGGACGGCGTTCGGGGGAGGGCCTTCAGAGAATGCAGCTGAGAGAGATGCGTTTCGCCCGCATTGAGGGGACGGATGTGCGCGTCGAGGTCAAGTCCGAAGCGGAAGCCCGCGCCGCAATTAAAGAACTGAAACACAAGAAGAAAGAGCTCGCGCTCCTGAAGCGGCGGATCGCCAAGCAGGAGCTGAGCGCTCGCCGCACCGTCGAGCGGGCCGAGGAAGCTGCCGCCCGCGAGGCCCGCCGGCGTGGACTGTTTGCCACGCTGAGAAGAGTGTCTCGCACATTCAGAAAAGGGGATACACTCCCCGACATCGACGCCATCCGTGGCGAACTCGATAAAACCGACGAGATTCTGCATAATCTCGACAGTTGCATTATCCAGCTCGAGGGCCGACTGCTGGGCTGAGCGACCCGCCGAAGACCACGTCCGGACAGATCCGGATGTTAACGGGTTGTTACGAAAAGGCCCCCGACAAAGCACAGCTTCAAAAGGGGGGGCGCCGCCGAGGCACGCACGCCCCAAAATCACCTCTGTCGGGAATAAACAAGTGGGAATTGCGTTGTATCCAACAGTCGCGGGAGGGGGCCGAGGTGGATGAAATCCAGTCGCGGATGATCCAGCTTCTGCCGCGCCTTCGCAGGTTTGCGCTCGCGTTGACGGGCGACAAGGACAAGGCGGACGACCTCGTGCAAGACACGTGCGAGCGTGCGCTCGCACACTTGGACCAGTGGAAGCCGGGAACGAGTCTCGATAGTTGGATGTATCGCATTGCGCAGAACATTTGGGTGGACAACCACCGCGGCCGCAAGGCACAGCGCGACGAGCGTCAGCTCGACGAGGCCGAAAACCTTATGGGCGTCGATGGGCGGAACATTACCGAAAGCCGCCTCACCCTTGCCGCTGTCGTAGAGAGTATTGGGCGGCTTCCACCCGACCAGCAGGTCTTGGTGGCCATGGTATGCGTCGAGGGCATTTCCTACAAAGAAGCAGCAAGCATCCTCAACATTCCCATCGGCACGGTTATGAGCCGCCTTTCCCGCGCCCGCCAGGCGCTGTTTTCGGCGCTGACAGACAGCGCCACAACCTCCGTTCGCTCGGCGTCCGGGCAGGGGCATTGATATGATGACGGTCCCCGACGAGTTGCTGATGGCCTACGCCGACGGTGAGCTCACCGCCGATGAGGCAAAGGCAGTCGAACAGGTCTTGGCTCAGGATCCTGTCTTGCGCGCACGGCTCGAACCGTTCGTCGAGACCCGGATGCGCCTCGCCTACGTCTTCGAGCACACCTTGCACGAGCCGGTGCCGGACCGCCTGATCGCCGCCATCGCAAGGGCATCGACAGTGCCCGCCGAGTCACAGCCGCGTCGTCCTTCGCTTTACGCGCGCTTGCGCGAGGGCGTGGGCAATCTGGCGGAGACCTACCTGCCGAGCGGGGGCATGACACCGGCCTTTGCAGCGGGCGCGATAGCTCTCGTCCTCACGAGCACGGCGATCGGCTGGGCCGTCGGACGCTTCAGCGCTCCATCGGGGCTGATCCAGGTTGCCGGATCCGAGCTTTTGGCGTCGGGCAAGCTCGCGCGCACCCTCGAAACCCGCCGCAGCCGCGTCGCGGCCGCGTCAGACTCGGGCGATGTTTCCATCGTGCCGGTGCTCTCGTTCCGCACCCAGGCCGGAGGTATCTGCCGCGAATACCGCATTACCGGCGAAGCTAGCGGTCCGAATTTTGCGGGTCTTGCCTGCCGCACCGGCGAGGGACAGTGGCGGCTCGCGCTGCATGTCGAGACGCCGAGCACGCCACAAAGCTCCGGCCCCTACCAGACCGCAACATCGGTCAAGGTGCCGGCCATCGACGCGCTGGCCGAAACGATCATCGCCGGCGACGCCTTTGGCCGCGACGAAGAGGCGGAGTTGCTGGCAAACGGCTGGCAACCGCCCCCGCCGGCGGGCACAACGTATACCCCGAACCGTTAGCTCGCCTGAAACGCTTGCTGTGTCGAAAGGCCCGCCGCGCGCGGCCTCAACCTAATTGCGGGCCGGCCGCGAAGTGGCATTGGCATTGGCCAGCTTCTTGGCACGTGACTTGGACGCGCTTTTCGAGACCGTCGCCTTCGCGACCATGTTGCTCGGACACTGTTTCGGCGCCAGCACGAGCCCCACGCCGTAGACCGGATCACGCCCCGATATTCCGAGATCGCGCACCGGAAGCTGATCCAGCAGATGCTGCTCGGTTCCTTCGATGATGCCGCTTGAGATGCGCGTGGCGAGGATGGCCGTCACGAAAGGCGCCGCGAAGGACGTCCCCGTCTGGAAGCCCTGCTTTGCACCCGGCAGTGCCGTCAGCACGTCCACGCCCGGCGCCGCGATGTCGACATATGCACCGCGGTTGGCATTGCGGTAGCTCTCGCCGTCGCGATTGACGGCGGTGACAGCGATCACATGCGGATACGCCGCCGGATAGCTTGCTCCGGCGGCCGGCCCCATGTTGCCGGCGGCCGCAACGAACACCACGCCCTTGAGGCTCATGCGCTCGATCGCCTTCGCGACGGCCGGATCGCGCGGCCCCGCAAAGCTCATGTTGACGATGTCGACGTCGAGCTTGTCGAGCCAGTCCAAGGCTTCGAGCAACTTGCCGGTGTCGGTCGACGCGTTGCCCGCCGCATCGCTGCGGAAGGCCGTCGCGAGCAGGAATGTTGCATCCGGGACGAGCCCCGGCGTCCCGCTATCGGGATCACCCGCAAGTAGCGACAGGATCGCCGTGCCGTGCCAGTCCTCGTCCGAAGGATACACGTCGTCGAGGAATTCCTTGCGGATCGCCTTGAGCTTCTTGAACGCTGGGTGGGAAATGTCGAACGAAGTATCGATGATCCCAATGCGCACGTCCTGCGTGCAGGACCGCAACGCCTTGCTCCACGCTACCAATTCACGCCCGAAGCAGATGTCGCTCGGGCACGGCTCCAGCGAGGCCGGGCTCGCCTTCGCCCGCTCGACTCCGAGGATGACGCTGCCGAAGTCGCCGCCGTTCCCCGGCATACCTGCGAAAATGCTGTAGGCATTACTTGGGGCCTTCTTCTCCGGCGCCGGAAGGCTACTGACGACATGGGCTCCGTGGCCGTGATCTGGCGTCGGCACGACGCCAAAGGTGCGCACCGCAACGCTCTTAACGAGACGCGAGAGACCGAACGTATAATCCGCATCCTCGGTTTGCTTTGCGCCAAACCCACCTCCAACCACGCCAAGGTGCGACGCCTGCTTCTGAAATCCATCGAGCCATCTGACGGGAACGGTCTCGACCGGCAGGTTCGGCCGCGGGCTATCGGAAAAACCGTGTGCGAAGGTTCGTGCGCGCCATGGGTCGGATTCTGAGCCGGGCTCGGCGGCGAACTCGACCTCGGCCACCCACCCTTTACCGGGTGCGGCCGACGCCAACACCTCTCCCGCACGAGCCCGATCGAGTTGTAGCATCGCCGAGGAAGAGAGAGAGAGAACAGCAACGAGACCAGCCCGCCCCCATCCCGGGGCCGACCAGCAGATCGGCGAACGTTCAAGAGTATCCGTCTTCATGAGCTGTCCGGCGTCGGAATGTGACAACAATCGTCGCAAAAAACGACGGAGATGCGGCCAACCGACATCATAGCTGAAAAATTTTGCCCTTTTGCACGTTCTACGCGCCAAAACAGATGCGTTTCCACAGCGCTCAGTTGCAACCAAATCGAGGACAAGGCCGCCATCGGCCGTGAAAAACAAACGGGGCGCCAAAGCGCCCCGTCGAAATTCGATTCATATTGCTCTGCCTCAGGCAGCAGCGCTGCTGTCCTCGCCGGGATTGCGCAGAACGTAGCCGCGCCCCCAGACCGTCTCGATGTAATGCTGGCCACCGGTCGCGACCTGCAGCTTCTTCCTGAGCTTGCAGATGAACACGTCGATGATCTTGAGTTCCGGTTCGTCCATGCCGCCGTAGAGATGATTGAGGAACATCTCTTTGGTAAGCGTCGTGCCCTTCCTGAGCGAGAGCAGCTCGAGCATCTGGTACTCTTTGCCGGTGAGGTGAACGCGCTGTCCATTGACCTCGACCGTCTTGGTATCGAGGTTGACCCTGAGGTCGCCCGTCTCGATAACCGACTGTGCGTGCCCTTTCGAGCGACGCACGATGGCGTGAATGCGTGCGACGAGCTCATCCTTGTGGAACGGCTTCGTCATGTAGTCGTCGGCGCCGAACCCAAGTCCCCGCACCTTGTCCTCGATCTGCGCGAGACCCGAGAGGATCAGAATGGGCGTCTGGACCTTCGCCACCCGCAGCATCTTGAGAACCTCGTAGCCGCTCATGTCCGGCAGATTGAGGTCGAGCAGGATGATGTCGTAGTCGTAGAGCTTTCCGAGATCCACGCCCTCTTCACCGAGATCCGTGGTGTAGCAGTTGAAACCCTCGGACTGGAGCATCAGCTCGATGCTCTGCGCTGTTGCGCTATCGTCCTCGATCAGAAGGACCCGCATTTCAATTCCCTCTTCCTTGCCCCATCACAAGGCGCGCCGCCAATTTGTTAACAGACCCTACCGCCAGCCGATAACCCAGGCCCGCACTCTCATTACAAAAGTAACCATGACTGGTTAACAAACCCTAATTTCCGTTTCGAAACACACCACCGGGCACTGGCACATTTTAACCCACGTGGAACAACATGGCCGCCCCGCTCCGAACGGCTGGGAGCGCCAACTTACCCCGGGTTTTGCAGGCAATCTCTTCGACCCCTAGGTGACCTTCGGCTGGAAACCCCAGCGACGCCCGACGACCACGAATCAAGAGGTAACAGAATTCGCCCGCTAGCCCTAGAGGAGGAAACCCACTACAAGAGTAAGGCAACGTAAATTCTTAGCAAAGATAGCCAAGACGTTGCTTTACCGCAACTTAACATCAGTGTGGCAGGGTAAACTTATGTAGTTGCGGGCTCTGGCGTCGGCGTTCGGGCCGCCAGCGGTCCGGACAGGACGATCGGAACGTAAAACTCGAGCTCGAAAGGCGTGAAGTGGCACGCTTTTTGAGATGCGAGTGCCAGAAGTTCTCGAGTAGGGGTAAGTACGATGAAGGCACGCGAGACGGCGCTGAGACTGAAGCGCTTCGAGTTGAATGAAAAAGCCCGCAAGGTCAGTGATCTGGAAATGATGATCCGCGAGTTCGAGACCATCGCCGGTGATCTCGACCGCCAGATCCAGGCCGAGGAGGAGCGCACGGGCGTCAAGGATGCCAGGCACTTCGCCTATTCCACGTTCGCCAAATCCGCAGCCCTTCGCCGTGACAATCTTCGCGCCTCGATCGCCGAGTTGCGCGCGAAGCTCGAGGCGGCCCAGCAAGACTACGACGCGACCCAGCAGCAGCTCGAGCGCGTGTCCACGGATCAGCCCCGCGAAGTCTCGCGCAACCGCCGGCGTCCCGACCGTCCGACCGGACTGGCCCTGCGCTGACCTGAGATAAGACCGCATTGATCGCCCGGCGCTCCGGCAACGGAGCACCGACTTGCCTTCGCCCCTTTCCCATGCCAAGCGCTCAAGGCCGGGGGAAACGGCGAGTCTGCCTCCCCATCAGGCGCGCCCGCCCGCACGGCGGAGGGGAGCGAGAGGATGCGCCGCGAGCATCGGATTTTTCTGGCGATCGCGCTACCGCTGGCCTGTGCCGGCGGCGGATGCGCAGGCACGGCGCCAATCATCCCTCCGGCCAGCGAAATTCGAGCAACCGACAAAGGCATTCCGAGCGCCGCGGCGGCGCTTCAGGCATCCCTTCTTCCCCAGGATCTGGTTGTAGGCACGCCGACCGAGGTCTACACGCGCATCGCGCGCGGTGTGCTGACCTGCTGGTTCGGCGCCGAAGGCCCGCTGAAACCGCAATACATCTATCACGCCGAGGCGGAGCCAGCTTCGAAAGGCGGACGCGCTGAGATCAAAATCATGACGCGCGACCGCGAGGCCGAGGATCCGCGGGCGCTGCGTGCCTACCGCATCGCGATCCTGCCATCCGAAGGGCGGACCAAGGTCGAGATCGAGAACGTGCGGCTGCCTGAGCCACTCGCAGCCAACCTCAAGACCGACGTCGAGCGCTGGTCGCGCGACGTCGAGGGATGCGGCGAAGGCCCGGTCACGGCCGGTTGGTCAGCAGATCAGGCGCCGGAAATTCAGGACAAGGACAAAAAACAATAAGACCGGCGAAAGCCGGCCCTCATGCCGTTTGTTTCACGCCAAGTTTGCGCGCCGGCAATGGGCCGGTGCACGCAGACTTTCGCAAGGACGCCCGATCAGCCCCGGTAGTCTTGGATGCGGGTAGCCCTAAGCCCGGGAAGACCGTGCTTGTCGATCGAGCGCTGCCAGGACAGAAACTCGTCCACTGTCAGCTTGTAGCGCTCGCACGCTTCCTCGATGCTAATGAGCCCTCCGCGCACGGCCGCCACGACCTCCGCCTTACGGCGGATGACCCAGCGTTTCGTGTCCCGCGGCGGGAGATCGGCAACCGTCAAGGGGCTCCCATCGGGGCCAATGACGTAGCGCACGCGCGCTCTCATCTGATGTTCGGTCATGATACTCAATACTGCTACTGACCAGCCCGGAAAAGCTAACCTATTTCTCTTAAACATGGCCTAAGCCATTGACTAAAAATAGCATAAAGCGGCGCTCAAAATCACGCAAGCTCCGCCGCTATGGTTGACGCTGCCAAGCCCCGGTTTCCGGCCCTGGGAGGCTCCCCGGCTTGCATGGCCCACGGGCTACCCTTTATCATGTAATAAGAAGGCGCCGCGGTCTGCCGCGTTGCATGAGACCGCCTGTTTAAACGCCAGCTCGAACGAGACAAAAAGCACGTGGCATCGCCATCCCTCGAAACTCCGATTGGAGACGGCCGTAAGAAGCGCGTCGTCGTCGCCATGTCCGGCGGCGTCGATTCCTCTGTCGTGGCCGGCCTGCTGGCCCAGTCCGGGCACGAGGTGATCGGCATCACGCTGCAGCTCTACGACCACGGCGAGGCGGCCGGCCGCAAGGGCGCCTGCTGCGCCGGGCAGGACGTGCAGGACGCGCGCCGCGTGGCCCAGAAGCTCGACATCCCCCACTACGTCCTCGACTACGAGAAGCGCTTCTCGGACGCAGTGATGAAGTCGTTCGCCGAGAGCTACGTCGCGGGCGAAACCCCGATCCCCTGCGTCACCTGCAATCAGACCATTAAGTTCCACGACCTGCTCGGCACCGCACGCGAGCTTGGCGCCGATCTGCTCGCCACCGGCCATTACGTGCAGCGCGGCCAGGGCCGCGATGGCCCTGCCCTGTTCCGTGCCAGCGACGTCGAACGCGACCAGAGCTATTTCCTGTTCGCCACCACGCGCGAGCAGCTCGCGAGCCTCTGGTTTCCCCTCGGCGGCATGCTGAAGCCCGACGTGCGCGCGCTGGCTTGCGATCTTGGGCTCATCGTCGCCGACAAACCCGATAGCCAGGACATCTGCTTCGTTCAGAAGGGCCGCTACAGCGACGTGATCGAACGCCTGAAGCCCGGCGCGCTGCGCGCGGGAGACATCGTTCACGTCGACGGCCGCCGGCTCGGCCGCCACGATGGAATCGTGAACTACACCATCGGCCAGCGCCGCGGCCTCGGCATCGCGTCGGCCGAGCCCCTCTACGTGCTGTCCCTCGACGCCCAGCGCAACGAGGTGGTGGTGGGACCACGTGACTTCTTGCGCACGCATACCCTCGTTCTTAGAAACGTGAACTGGCTTGGAGACGGCACGCTTGCCGACGCCGTCGCCGGCGGGGGAGCAGAAGTCTACGCGCGGATCCGCTCATCGCAGGCCCCACAGCCCGCCACGGTCACCATCGGAGACGACGGTGCCGTGACCGTGACGCTGCGCGATGGAGAGCATGGCGCCGCCGCAGGGCAGGCCTGCGTTCTTTATGCCGACGGAACGACGGATTCTCGTGTACTGGGCGGCGGATGGATTGCACAGGCTACGAAGGCCGATAAAATGGCGCGTCTGGAATCGCCGGCATGACGGCGCAGAAGCAGGCTTCGGGGAACTGCGGCACACACGAGCTGCTTCGCTAAAAGACGTCGGTGGGAGAAACAAAGCGTGCAACCTACGAGACCTCAAATGAAACCCCGCTTGCGCGTCGAGGATCTTGAGCGCTCGAACGGCCGCATCGTCGGCATCGGGCGCATCGAGGAGGATGTCGTCAAGACCGCCTACCGCCGCTGGGCACCGATCTACGATCACACCTTCGGCCGCGTCTCGACCGAGGGCCGCAAGCATGCGGCCGAAGTCATCAATTCCAGCCTCGAGCACGGCCGCGTTCTGGAGGTCGGCGTCGGCACCGGGCTGGCGCTTGGCGACTACGGCAATCACCTCGAAATCGTCGGCATCGACCTCTCGCCCGAGATGCTCGAAAAAGCCCACGAGCGTGTCGTCAAGGAAAAGCTCGACCACGTCAAAGGCCTGCATGAGATGGACGCCGGGGACCTGACCTTCCCGGACAACTCCTTCGACATCGTGACAGCGATGTTCGTCATGACGGTCGTGCCGGACCCCGAGCGCGTGATGCGCGAGTTGGCGCGCGTCACCAAACCCGGCGGTGAAGTTCTGCTGGTCAACCACTTCAGCCAGACCGAGGGCGTGCGCGGCTGGGTCGAGCGGCGCATGGCGCCGTTTGCAGAGATCATCGGCTGGCGCTCGGTGTTCGACCAGTCGCGCGTCATGGTCTGCGACAACCTCGTGCTCTCCGAGCGCAAGGCGCTGCGCCCGTGGGGCATCTTCACCATGATGCGCTTCCAGAAGATCGCCGAGGACGAAAGGCCGATTGCAGCCGAGTAGCCGCAGCGACGAGCACCACGCTTGACGCGCTCTCAACCGATTCCTATAGACGTGATCTCTTTGCTTCGGGCCTGCCGGCCCGGGGCCCAATGCCCCTCTCACGAGGTACGACTTTTCGGCGGGATAGCTCAGGTGGTTAGAGCGAAGGTCTCATAATCCTTAGGTCGGCGGTTCGAGTCCGCCTCCCGCTACCAGTCCTAATAACTTGAAATATATAGATATTTCCGACTTCAACCGCCGACTTTTTGATAGCATTTTTTGTCCTCGCGGTTTTCGTGCACCCAAGCCTTTGCGGCGGAGATCAGCAGCAGCAGAACCAATAACGGGATAAGGATCGCAGACGGGACGATCCCGAGAAGCTGGCCCCCAACAAAACTACCGACTATTGATCCAGCAGCCATCGCCACGACGAAGCCAGATTGCTGCCTCAACACCTCGAAACTGCGGTCCCTGCTATAGCGGGCGAACCCTACGATCATCGTAGGAAGACTGACAGCAAGCGACAGGCTCCCTGCCAACTTAACGTCGACGCCGAAAAGCAAGATCAGTGTCGGGATCAGTAGCTCGCCACCGGCCACGCCAAGCAACGCTGCCACCACGCCGATCCAAAACCCTGCGAGAACGCCTGCTGCAATCTGAACTGAGCCGGTGACAACCGCGCCCGGTGACGAAGGGTCGTGTCCCAAAAACAAAACCACTGCGATGACAACGAGGATGATTGCGATCGTGCGTTGGAGTGCTTGCGCAGAAAGACGCATTGCCCAGCCGGCGCCAACCCAAGCGCCGATCAGGCTGCCGCTGAGGAGATTGGCAATTGTGAACCAGTGAGAAGCTAACTCTCCGAAGGGAACGGTGTTCGCCCGGAAGGGCAAAGCGGAGCTGACCACGATCAGACTCATCGCCTTGTTGATGATGACGGCTTGAAGCGGCAGAAAATCAAACCACGCGATCAATAGTGGAAGTCGGAATTCCGCCCCACCCAGACCGATCAGACCGCCGAGCACACCAACGGCTAATCCGGCAATGAAGGCTGCTATCAGACGCAAGGTCCACCCATGACAAGAATGCCTCATACTTCCCTGCCGCTCGGGAACGAGGGCAGGATCGAAGTTGGGTCAGAATGTAAGACAAACCCGACGGGTTACTGTAGATGCTTCAAAGTCACTCGTGGACGATTTTCTCCAGCAATATCAATACGCCTTCTGAGGAAAGACGCCCTCCCGCTACCAAATTTCACACACATCGTCGCGCTTCAGTCGCTCGTCGTTGCAGCGGACGTCACCCACTTGGCCATGACGATCCTGACCACCCCTACGCTCGCCGATCTGCGGCGGCGCGGAAGATGTACGCTCAGCACTCGACGCAACTTTAAGTTGCAGATAAGATAATCAGACACGCAAGGGGGACATCCTTACTGCCCCAGCGGTCACCCATTTTTTTTGTTCACACTCAAAGAACTTTAATGAACGCATTTGGCTTCTACGCGCTTAGCCGCCCCGAAAAATTGGGCATTTTGCTAGCCAGAAATACGTTTGCCGGCCGGGGAAGCATCCGCCCCCTCATCGAAGCGCTTTTTCTTCCGAAACGCGATACCCCGCGGGATTGCGAGATCTGGGGCGGGCAGGCAAAGCTGCGATTACCACCTAAGTCCAGCCTAAAATACATCCTGGCGGACGAGCGCTACAACAAAGCTGAGCTTGAATTCCTCAAGCTCGAAATCCGCCCTCGCGATGTGTTCATAGACATCGGCGCAAACATCGGATTCTACACTTTGTGGGTTGGGACGCTGCGCAGTCCCGACGTTCGTATCATCTCTGTGGAACCCAACCCATCTGTGTATTCGGCCCTATGTGAGAACATAGATCTGAACGGCCTTGCGAATGTTGTCACAGTTCAAGCGGCCATCGGAGAACGAGATGGTGAGACGTCTTTCGGTGTCATACCGGACGGCCCCGGCGTGGGCTCCATACTCGAAAAGAACGGCGAACAGATAACCGTTAAAATGCGGACTCTAGCCAACATCCTTTCAGATCATGGCGCGGAGAGATGTGACATCCTGAAGATTGATGTCGAGGGATACGAGCATCACGCTCTGATGCCTTATCTGACCACAACGCCTACGAGGAACTGGCCTCGCGCCCTTATCATAGAGCAGAACGGCAAATCGAAGAGTTGGCCGACTGATCTCATTGGGTTCATCGTGTCCAGCGGCTACGCAGTTACGCTGCGAACAAACGGCAATGTAATTTTGTCGAAGAACCCCGAACCACATCCGACGAATGAGCGCATGATGCCGGGTGTCTACGAAAGACCCTCTCGAGACGCAGCGCTGAACCGCACGCTCCTCGTGCCAAACCAAGGCGAGCACGATTCAAAATTTCCTCACTGATCCGGAACCTAACGCCAGGCCCGCGCATTGTGGGCCCGATGCGTCGTGAACGGCGCTCGCGTTTAAGGGGCACCCGCCGAAATCGGTGGGTGCCCCGTTGGTTATATGGAGCCCCACCGGATCCTTGATCAGCCCACGACCTTGGGATCCTCGTTGTCGTGCGCGTGCGCCACGGCGCGCAGGAACTTCTCGCTCACCTGGTCGCGATCGAGCAGCACCTTCTGGTCATGCACGGACGTCACTGCCTTCAGTGGCACCAGGAACTCCCCAAAGTTCTCGACATAGACGCTGATCGACTCCGATCCGATATCGTGCACGGAGCCAATTCCCTCCTGGCCTTCCGCAAGGAACACCATGAAGTCGCGCTGAATCTCGTGGCGGACCAATTCTTCGCGCATGTCACTGCCTCCTTAAGCGTTCGGCCGCGAAGTCCCCGTCTATGGAACCGTTTGCGGCGAAGACTGCGAGTTCGGTGGCGGCGAGGCCGGAACGTTGTTGGCCTGCTGCGTTTCAGTAGGACCCAGCAACGTCACCAGCAGGGCCAGCACGATGACCAGGCCGACGATGAACAAGCCGACGGCGCCGAAGCCCTTGCTCGGCTGGCCGCCGCGCGACTCTTCGGGCGTAGGATCAAAGGTCATTGGGACGTCCTCCTTGTTATTCCAAAGAAAACGCCGCCCCCGCTCGCCTGGTTCCGCGCCCGGGCTCGCTATCCCCTCAGTCTGCCCCAATATCACCGCGACGATGTTTATGATGCCGATACCGCCTGCATATTCGGCAAACCTATCTTAAGCTGTGCCACGCGAGAGAAGGGAAACCATGGCAACCTTGCGGGATCTGCTGACCATGACCCTGGTGTTGGCTGCGGCCATCGCCGGATGGTCGCTGTCGGCCACCGCGCAGCAGGCGGATTTGACCGAGGCCCAGCGCCAGGACCGCTGGCGCGCGGCGAAAAACGGCCGCCTGAGCCTGCCACTGCCCGGCACACCGGACACGTCGATTCTGCCCGCGCGTCTTGCCGCCGCGGGTATAGACGGCGGCGCTCCGCTCTTGATCCGTATCTTCAAAGCGGATTCGCAGCTCGAAGTTTGGGCCAAACGGCGCGGAACCTACGTCCTCTTCGAGACCTATCCCATCTGTTACTGGTCCGGCACGATCGGCCCGAAACTGCGGGAGGGCGACCGCCAGGCGCCGGAGGGCTTCTACAGCATCACCATGCGCCACCTGCACCATGGCGGACGCTGGCGCCGCTCGCTCAACGTCGGCTATCCGAACCCGTTCGATCGCATCAACGGACGCACAGGATCGGCGATCCTCGTCCACGGCGGTTGCGATTCATCCGGCTGCTTCGCCATGACGGATCCCGTCAACGCCGAGCTCTACGACCTCGTCTCCGCCACACTGGAGGCCGGCGCCGCCCACGTCCCCGTACACGTATTCCCGTTCCGCATGACGGACGAGAAAATGGCTGCGGCACCCACAGGCCGGTGGACGGATTTTTGGCGCGACCTCAAGCGAGGCTACGACTCCTTCGAACGATCCCGATTGCCACCGCACATCTCGGTTTGCGGCCGCCGCTATCGCACGCGCGACGCCACGATGTTCGAGCGCGAGGCCGAGCCCATCGCCATGTGCCCGGAGGATCGCCATCTGCTGCCGGAAGTCCCCGAGTTCGAGCAGGCAGTTGCGACGACCTCGGGTGCGTCGCGGTCGAAGCCACGTCCGCCGTGCGATCTGTCGCGTCCAAGCTGCCGCAAGTGGGTCGCGCTACGTGATCGCCGCACGGCGAACCGCACCGTCGCGGGCGGCATCAGCAAGCGCTCGCAGGTGCGCTGAGCGCTCACGTACGCGGACGCCGTTGCGGGATGTTGAGCGGCAGGAACTCGACGCCCGACTGCTGAACCGGCTGCGGATAGAGCTTCATCAAGTCCATGACCTCGAGCGGCATACCGACCTTGACCGGCAAACCGAGCGACTTAGCCTCGGTCGCCGTCAGCGCATAGTCGTGCGTCCAATGCCCGCCCGCGAGCTTGTCGGCGATTGCCTCCGCCGCCGCCTGATCGAGCCGCGGCGTCAAAAGCTCGACCGCACCCTGCTTGACTTGAGCCAGGGCTTTCTCGCTGACATCCGCGAGCACCAGCGTTAGATCCCACACCTCCGACACCGGCTTCGAATCGCGCGCCTTGACCAGGCTCGCCGCCGGCAAACCCAGGATTTGCGGATCGATCGGCCCCAACACCGAAAACTCACCGAGCACGATCTCGTCGGCCGCAAGCGCAATCAGCGTGCCGCCCGACATCGCATACACCGGCACGTAAACGGTGACCTTCGCCGGATGCGCCTCCACCGCACGCGCAATCTGCATCGCCGCCAGCACGAGCCCGCCGGGCGTATGCAGGATGAGATCGATCGGCACGTGATCAGGCGTTTCCTTGATCGCCGCGATGATCGTCTGCGCGTCCTCGAGGTCTATATGACGCGCGATCGAGAAGCCGAACAGCCGGCGCTGCTCCTGCCGGTGGATCATCGTGATGACGCGCGTCCCGTGCGCCTTGTCGATGGCACCGATGGCTTGCGCGCGCCGCACGGCGAACCAGCGCCCCATGAGCAGCGGTTGCAGCACCATGGCGATGATCGCGAGCCAGATGAGCAACGTGAAGTCAAACGACATGCGGCACCTCGGAACGTGGGTCGCCCTCTACGGGCCCCTCGGCCGAGTGTAGCGGCCGCTGCCTTCGCCTTAAAGCGAGACCTTCCGCACGCCCGCTTCGTCCAGCGCGGCGAGCCTGCGCCTCAGCATCACGACATAGAACAGCATGTAGAGATACTGGAACGTCTCGACGACCTCGCTCGGCCGCGTGAACAGGGCCTCGCTCGTGAAGCTGCTCTTGCCGAGATCATCGACCAGCTTGAACGTGATCGCGATCGCCGCTGCGGGCGCAATGGCGAGCGACGGCGTCAGAAGTGCAAGCAGCGGCCTACGAAACGGCCCGGTCCAGAGCTGGACTATCGGCACCAGAAGCCCGCCACCAAACATCGCGGCGTCGAAGAGAAGTTTGGGCCGCTGATTGAACCAGGGAGACAGGTTGTGCAGGTTCGTTTCCTGCTGCCGGTTGATCTCGGCCCAGTACGCGGGCGTGTTCCAATTAAAGAAGTGCTGCCCCCAGCTGTGCTCCTCGCCGGCGATATAGAAAGCCGCCAAGCCGAAGAACACCAGCGCCAACCAGAGCAGACGGCTGTCCTTCACCACTTGATAGCCGAGAGCCTGGAAGCAGAGCACCGACGCCGAAGCGGCAAGAAAGAACTGCGTGAGCTCGAGGAAGCCATAGCCCTCGGGCAGCACGTAGGCCTGATAAAATTCGAGTGAGACGGCGTGAATAATCAGGACGCCGGCGATGATCGCAAACGGAATGCCTGCACACCACCAAGCATCGGAACGGACAGGCCACCACGCGCTCGCCGTTACGGCATCGAGCGGACGCGGTAGGCTCTGGACGGAGGAACCGGCCATAGCAATATCCCTCGGGCTGCGTATCGTCAGTCCAGACATGACAAATTTATGACGCACAAACAAGCGCGCGCCGAGCCTTTTCCCCTCCCTGCGCTCCCTGCGCAACGCATTCGCAGGATAGATCCGAAAGACGCGTCAACCACGGGCCGCCTAGGGGCTCATCCGTACGAATATGAAACTTTCTTAAGGTCAGCGTTTTCAGTACTTTCCCCTCTTGAATCACACAGACATCGAATTATTTTCGCGCACGGATAATCGCACCGCGCGCACCGTCGGACTCTGGCGCCCGCCCCATGCGGCGCCGCCGGCAACACGCCACGACAGCGGACTTCGGATATCCGGCGTCCGCCAATAGACGACGACGGCACATCGATGTCGGCGCGGGAGGGGAGACTTGAATGATGTCAGCGCTCATTGAGGCAAAGGACCTGCACAAAACGTTCGGCGCCATAACGGCCGTCGACGGGATTTCGCTTTCCGTCCGCAAGGGCGAGGTGCTCGGATTCCTCGGTCCGAACGGCGCCGGCAAATCCACCACCATGAAGATGATCACGGGCTTCCTCGAACCCGATGCGGGGTCGGCAACCGTCTGCGGCGCCGACGTTCAGACGAACCCCAAGGCCGCCAAGGCCAAGCTTGGCTATCTGCCCGAAGGGGCCCCAGCTTACGGCGACATGACACCGGGCGCGTTTCTCTCTTTCATCGCCGAGATACGCGGCTACGAGAAAAGCGACATCAAGGCCCGCGTCTCGGCCGCCATTTCACGAGCCGGCCTCGGCTCGGTGATCGACCAGCGCATCGAGACGCTGTCCAAGGGCTACAAGCGCCGCGTCGGCCTCGCACAGGCCATCCTGCACGATCCGGCCGTGCTGATCATGGACGAGCCCACCGACGGTCTCGATCCCAACCAGAAGCATCACGTGCGCGAGCTCATCCGCGAGATGGCCTCCACCAAGGCGATCATCGTCTCGACCCACATCCTTGAGGAGGTGGAAGCCGTCTGCACGCGCGCCGTGATCATCAACCGCGGCCGCATCGTCGCCGACGGCACGGCGGAGGATCTCTTACGCCGCGCCCGCAATCATGGCTCCATCTCGATCCGTGTACCGGAAGCGGACGCCGCCCGCGTCTCTGCGGCCCTCGGCACGCTCGCGGAGATAGCCGGCGTCGAGACGGCCGACAAAGCCAATGGGCACGTTCGCCTGCGCGCGCTGCCGAAGGATGCGCCCGCCGCTGCCAAGGCCGTCGGCGAGCTGTTGCGCCGCGAGAGCCTGCCGGTCGAGGAGATCTATGTCGAACGCGGCAAGCTCGACGACGTCTTCCGCGAGATCACCATGTCGGCCCAGGCTTGAGGATGTGAGACAGGACCCATGCGCGACACGCTGAAAACCGCCTACATCATCGCCAAGCGCGAGTTCGCCGCCTATTTCGCGACGCCCCTCGCCGCCGTGTTCCTTACCATATTCGTCGCCGCCACCGGCGCCTTCGCCTTCTACATCGGCGGCTTCTTCCAGCGCGGACAGGCAAATCTCGATTCCTTCTTCGCCTATCATCCGTGGCTCTACCTGCTGCTCGTTCCAGCCGTCGCCATGCGGCTCTGGGCCGAGGAGCGCAAGAGCGGCACCATCGAGTTGCTGATGACGCTGCCCGTTTCGCCGACGGAAGCCATCCTCGGCAAGTTCGCCGCCGCCTGGGCCTTCATCGGCCTCGCGCTGATCTTGACGGTCCCGATCTGGATCACGGTCAACGTGCTCGGCGATCCCGACAATGGCGTCATCGTCACGAGCTATCTCGCGAGCTTCCTGCTCGCCGGCGCGTTCTTGGCCATCGGCGCCTTCATCTCGGCCCTGACCAAGAACCAGGTCATCGCCTTCATTCTCTCGGCGACGGTCTGCTTCCTGCTCGTGACCAGCGGCATGGAGCTGGTGCAGAACACGCTGCGCGTCTGGGCACCCTCCTTCGTGGCCGACGCCATAGCCAGCCTGAGCTTCCTCAATCACTACGAGCAGATCACGCGCGGTGTGGTCGGGCTCGATTCCATCATCTTCTTCGTCTCGCTGATCGCCTTCGCGCTGTTCGCCAACGCGATTGCCGTCAGCCAGAAGAAATCCGCCTGAGGTCCGCGCCGATGACTGACACCAACACAGAGAACACGCCTCCTGAGCGCTCCCGCCTCGCCTCGACCTTCGCCGGTCTTGTCGACTACGCCTCGCGGCTGTCGCCGGCACGCCTCGCCTGGGGCGGCCTCGCACTCGCGGCCATGACCCTGCTGTCCATCAACCTCATCGCCTCCGAGACGCTGAGCAACTGGAAAGCCGACCTCACCGAGGACAAGCTCTACACGATCTCGCCAGGCTCGGTGACGGTGCTGAAGTCAATCGACGAGCCAATCAAGGCCCGCCTCTACTTCTCGAAGAAGCTCGGCGAGATCGCCCCGTCCTACCAGCGCTACTTCGACCGCATCCGCACCATGCTCGAGGACTTCCAGCGCATCTCCGGCGGCAAGCTCGAGCTGGAGATCCTCGACCCCGAGCCGTTCTCCGACGCCGAGGACCAGGCCGTCGCCTCGGGGCTCAGCGGCCGTCGTCTCAACGCCGAAGGCGAGATGGGCTACTTCGGGCTCTTCGCTCAGAACTCCACCGACAACAGCGAGGTGATCGGCTTCTTCTCGCCGGACCGCGAGAACTTCGTCGAGTACGACATCACCAAGCTCGTCCACACGCTGTCGAACCCGAAGAAGCGCATCGTCGGCCTCATGACCTCGTTGCCCCTCGACGGCGGGCAGAACCCGATGACGCAGCAGCAGACTCCGCCGTGGCTGATCATGAACCAGATCCGCGAGTTCTTCGACATCGAGACCATCGACCAGACGGTGAAGGAGATCCCGTCCCGCATCGACGTGCTGCTCGTCGCCCAGCCGACGCAGCTCACGCCTGAAGCTGCCTACGCCATCGACCAGTACGCTCTGAAGGGCGGCAAGCTCCTCGTCCTGATCGACCCGATGTCCGAAAGCGCCCAGTTCGAGCTGATGGCCAAACAGGGAGAAGGCCGAGCAGAGCTCGCCAAGCTTCTGAAGTCCTGGGGCCTCGACTTCGATGCCAAGAAAACCGCGGCCGACATCCGCTACGCGCGTCGCGTGCAGTTCGGTCGTGGTGACCAGGGCATGGTGACGGAATTCGTCGCCTGGCTCGCGCTCGATAAGTCGGCCGTCGACCAGCGCGACGTGCTCTCGAGCGGCATCGACAGCTTGAACCTCGCCTCCGCCGGCGTCCTGACGCCCGAGGCCGGCGCCAAGACGACGGTGACGCCGATCATCACCACCTCAAACGAGGCCATGGAGGTCGACACGAGCCAGGTCGGCATGACGGCCGACCCCGTCGCGCTGCTGCGCACCTACAAACCGGGTGGCAAGCCCCTGCTGCTCGCCGCTCGCATCTCGGGCGATGTCGAGACGACCTTCCCCAACGGCGTCGCTCCAGCAGACGACAGCAAGCCCGAGGAGAAGAAGTACGACGCCAACGCGGTCACGGATGGCAAGAAAGAAGAAGCCAAGCCCGCCGCATCGCCTAAGCTTGCGCCCGGACACGTCGCATCCGGCCGCGTCAACGCCATCGTCATTGCTGATACCGACATCCTCGCCGATCGCTTCTGGGTTCAGAGCCAGCAGATGATGGGCCAGGAATTCGTGATACCGACGGCCAGCAACGCGTCCTTCATCGTGGGTGCGCTCGAGAACCTCTCGGGCAGCGACGCGCTGATCGCACTGCGCGGCCGCGGCATCAAGGAGCGCACCTTCACTCTCGTCGAGGACCTGCGCCGCGACGCCGAGCGCCAGTTCCGCGAGAAGGAGGAGGCGCTGACCGCCAAGCTGAAGTCTGTCGAGCAGGAGCTCGAAAAGCTGCAAAACGCAGGCGCAAGCGGCGGCAACGTCGTCGTCTCGGATCAGGAGCGTGCCGCCATTGAAGGCTTCACGCGTCAGATGATCGAAACCCGCCGTGAGCTGCGCCAGGTCAAACTCGCGCTGAGCCAGAGCATCGATAGCCTCGACGGCTGGCTGAAGTTCGCCAACATCGCGCTTGTACCGCTTCTGATCGCGGCCGGCGGCGTCGGCTGGACGCTCTGGCGCTCGCGCCGCGCACCGCGGAACTCGTGACGAGCTGGAGATGACCCGATGACCCCGAAGCAGTTCGCCACACTGGCAACCGTTGCCGCCGCATCGCTCGCGGCCGCCGTCGTCGTCCACGCCATGCGCAGCCCGTGGACGGCTGAGACGTCAAACGCCGGCAAGCTCCTGCCGGGCCTGGCCTCCGAGGCCGCAAACGTCGCGCGCATCGCCGTCACCCAGGGCGGCACGAGCGTGGCGCTCAAGAAAGAGGGCGACGCGTGGAAAGTCGAGAGCCAAAACGGTTATCCGGCCAGCGCCGAGAAGGTGCGCGCACTCCTGATTTCCCTGACTGAAGCTTCGTTGCTCGAGCCCAAGACGCGCCTCGCCGAGCGCTACACGCTGCTGGAAGTAGACGACCCCGCCGGCAAGACATCGAACGCCCGCCTGATCAAGCTCGAGGACGCGGGCGGCAAGACGATCGCCGAGGTGATCGCCGGCAAGCAGCGTCCCGGCAATGTCACGAGCACCGGCGCAGCCGCCGCCGCGGCCACCTACGTGCGCCGCCCCGGCGAGGAGCAGAGCTGGCTCGCAAGCACGAGCATTCAAGGCGGAGCCGCGCTCAAGGATTGGGTGAACCCTCGGGCCTTCGAGACCCAGACCGAGAAGATTGCGAGCCTGACCGTCGCCGTCGAGGGTGAGCCGCCCTACAAGCTTAAGCGCGTCGACGGCGGCAGCCACGAGCTGGAGAGCATCCCGGCCGGCAAGAAGATCAAGTACGTCAACCTGGTCGACAACATCGTCGAGGCCGCCTCGTTCCTGGATTTCGAGCGCGTGCGCAAAGCAACCGGCAGCACCGGCGGCAAGGCCGGCACAGTGACGTTCGAGACCGACGACAAGCTCAAGATCGCGCTCAACGTGCGCCGCGACAAGGACGCCGTCTGGATCATGGTCGAGCCGTCCGGCGAAGGCGACGCAAAGAAAGTCGCAGACGACATCCGCGCCCGCACCGACGGCTGGGAGTTCGAGGTCATCCCCTCGAAGGCCGACACCATGCTCAAGAAGCAGGCCGATCTGCTTGAGGACATCGCGGCCGAAACGCAGGATGGGCCACAGGCAGCCCCCGGTCCCGGCATGCCACCTGGAATGCCTCCGATACCAGGCATGCCCGGCAGCCCGCCCGCAACGCCTTAGACCGAAGCCAGAGACTAAGACGCGGCCTTGACCGCGTCGAAGCGCTCCCACGCCGGTCGCCCGAACCGCTCCACGAGGAAGTCGATGAAGACGCGCGACTTCGCGGCCAAGAAGCGGTTCGGCGCGTAGAGCGCGTGGATCGTCAAATCCTGCGCCGGATACTTTTCAAGGACCGAAACCAGCCGCCCGGCCGCGATATCTGCACCCACAATGAAGCTCGGCAGCCGCGCGATGCCAATACCTTTAAGCGCCGCATCGCGCAGCGTATCGCCGTTGTTGGAGCAGAGACACGCCGCGATCGGCACCGAGAACGGCGCGCCGTCCTCCGTAAGCTGCCAGCGTGGCACGGTCGTCGAGTGTCCATAGTGCAGGCACTTGTGCGTGGCAAGGTCGGCCGGCACCTCGGGCGCGCCGTGCCGGGCGATATACTCCGGGCCCGCCACCAAGAGCACACGCGCCGTGGAGATGCGCCGCGCGATCAGGCTCGAATCCACCATCGCCCCGATGCGCACCGTCACGTCGACGCCCTCCTCGAGCGGGTCGATCATGCGATCCGTCAGGATCAGCTCCACCCTGAGCTCGCGGTAGCGGTCCATGAAATCCGCCACGGCCTGACCGAGATAGAGCGTACCGAATGACATCGGCGCATTCACCTTGAGTAGACCCTTGGGCTCGTCGTGCAGGCGCGAAATCTGCGCTTCCGTCTCGGCGATCTGCGCCAGGATCGCGAGGCAGCGCTCGTAGTAAGCAAGCCCGGCTTCCGTCGGCGTGACGCGCCGCGTCGTCCGGTCCAGAAGCCGCGCGCCGAGTTCCTGCTCGAGCTGCGTGATGGCCTTGCTGATCGCGCTGCGTGTGACGCCGAGCCGTCGCGCCGCCTCGGCGAAACTGCCCGTTGACACCACCTTTGTCAGCACGTTCATGGCCTCGAGCTTGTCCATCGCAGTCTCTGCTCGCTTCGCTAGATGAGCGCCTTGAAGTTCGTGTAAAGCGTTCGCGCAACGCTCGTGTAGGCTGGCAACCGATCAGCAACGTCCGTTGCGAGCCGGTCCACGCTTCCCGCGCCAAGCGTCGCCTCGAGCGCCTGCGCATACTCGGGGATCGCAGCCCAATCCGCGACCGTATTGCCCGTCGCCTCCACATGACATTGCAGCCCGTAGGCGCGCTCGCCGATGCGGAACGCCTGGAACTCGCAAACGTCGGAACGCGCAAGATGCACCGCGCCGTCGGGCAGCGCCTTGACCTCCGCACCATGCCACTGCAGCACCTCGAGCGGATCGGGAACGCCAGCGAGCACCGGATCGCGGCGCCCCTCCTCCGTGAGCGAGATCGTGAGCGCGCCGACCTCGGGCCGCGCGCCAGGCGCAACATGCCCACCCAGCGCGTCCGCCAAGAGCTGATGGCCGAGGCAGAGACCGAGATACGGACGCCCGAGCTCGGCGACGAACCGGCGGATCGCCGCCTTTTCCGGCGCGAGCCAGGGAAAGAGGTCCTCCTGCCAGACGTCCTGAGGACCACCCATCACCATCATCACGTCGAAGGCTTCGAGATCGGGGATCGGCTCACCCTGGTCGAGCTCGACCGTGTGCCACGCGACCCCATCCTCGCGCAGAAAATCGCGGAACACGCCCGGATGCTCGACACCCAAATGCTGCAAAACCAATACCTTCATCCCCGGAATGCTCTCCTGTTCAGCAGACGGTCAAATTGCCCATTTTACAGGCCGCACGCCTGCGATTTGCGCAGCAACGACCGATGTACTTTCCCCTCTGCCCCGTCGACCAAAGCGAACCAGGTTGGCGAAACGCGCGCTCCTGGCGTCGCTTAACTCCCAATAAACACTTTCAATACGCTGCCTTTCACCTCTGGCACAAGAGTTGCCTCTAGGGAAACGGCGTGGCGCGTCGGTGGCCGTTGGCTCCGACGTGGCACGGGGCTTGCGGGGCTGACGCTACGCAGCGAGTGGCAAGGGGAGATTTATATGACTGATCAAGCGACAGCGATGACCACGCTGTTCACAGAGTTCTACTTCTTCTTCTGCATCGTGTTGATGTTCTTCATCCACATCGGGTTCTGCATGTACGAGGTCGGCGTCGCCCGCACCAAGAACGTGCAGCACACGCTCCTCAAGAACGCGATGGCGATCCCGGTGGTCGGCCTCGCATTTTACCTTTTCGGCATGTGGATTTACATCGCCCTCCAGGCATGGCCGGTCGGCTCGAGTGAGGTGAGCTTCGCAACAGGTTTCGAGCCCTGGTCGCAAACGCTTGCACCGAACCTTGGCGATCGCATCTCGGGCGTCTTCATGGGAGCGTTCATGCTCTTCGCGATGACGGCCGCTTCGATCGTCTCGGGCTCCATCATCGAGCGGTCGAAGACGGCAGGATTCCTCATCATCGCGGTTTACGCAGGCGCCGTCGCCTGGGTCGTTCCGGCTGCGTGGGCCTGGGCCGGAAATGGCTGGATGGCCCAGTACATGGGCTATCATGACCAGTACTGCTCTGCGATCCTGCACAGCGTGTCAGGCTTCGTCGCACTCGGCGTTCTGATCAACCTCGGGCCGCGCATCGGCAAGTTCGGTCCCGACGGTGAGCCGCGCGAGATCCCGGCCCATAATCCCTGGATGGTCACCATCGGCCTGTTCCTGATCTATGTCGGCTTCTTCGGCTTTTATGCCGCCTGCCACATCCCGATCGTGAACATCGCCGGCGAGGGCCAGCCCGAGTATTGGACCGCTACCAATATCTACGGCTTCCCGATCACGCTATCGGGCGTCACTCTCAACTTCCTTCTGGCCCTGCTGGGCGGCATGATGACGGCCTACATGATCTCCGGCGGCAATGCCTTCTGGACGTTCTCGGGCGGTCTGACGGGCCTCATCAGCGCCAGCTCTGGTAACGACCTCTACCACCCCTTCATGGCTCTTTTGATCGCTGTCGCCGGCACCATCGTCGGCTACTTGCTGCACAACTGGGTTGAGAAGAAGTTCAAGTTGGATGACGCGGTCGGCGCTGTGGCGGTCCACGGCTACTGCGGCATCTTCGGTGGCGTCGTTGCCGGCTTCGTACTGTGGGGCTATCCGGCCATAAACCCGAGCGAAGGCACGCTGGTCGCCCTGTCCGAGGGTGCCGGTTGGTTCGGTGCCAACGCCGAGGGCATGCCGATCATCACGCCGATGGGCAACATCCTCGGCACGCTGATGTTCGCCATCGGCTTCGGCTTCATCCCGGGCTATGTGATCTCGGCGATCCTCAAGGGCTTCGGCCTTCTCCGGGTCGACCCGAAGGTTGAGCTCACCGGCCTCGACGGCGATCATTCGAAGTCGACATACCCGAACCTGTCCGGCGCTGAGGCTGCCTTCGAAGCAATGTCCCGCAAGGAAGCCAAAGCCTAAGTGACCACAACGCTCGTGAGCCGGGGCGCATAACCCCGGCTCATCAACATCCAGATCTTTTTCTGTCTTCTTTGAAAGGAGAGCACATCATGTCGACCGGCATCACATCTCTCAGCAAGCTCACCGAAGTGACGACCGTCTATCCTTTCGCTGGCCTTGAAGTGCCGCTTACGCTGGTTACGATCGGCTTTGTCGTTCTTTTCTTTGTTTGGCAGGTCGCCATGGAGGCTAAGCACCACAAGGCGATCATCGGCAGCTTCACGGCGAGCCCCGCCGAGTAAGGTTCGATCTCGCGGAAGATCGGAGCCTCAAACGAGCTTCCGCCAGCCGGAGCTGAGCACCCCCGGCTGGCGGAGCGTACCTCGAGGCCCCAGGACCATTCCGGCCTGGGGCCTCGAGTTGGCTTTGCGCCTACCCTCCTGAGATCGCTGTCAGCACATAGACCCTGATGCCATCTCTGAGGGGCGTATCGAGAGTGGCGCGACGCCCATCGACCACGATATTGATGTGTCGCCGTACCTGCGGCGTTGAATCGCAAAGCCGGTCGCGCATGCCCGGCCAGCGCGCATCGAGCGCGGCGATAGCATCCCCAACGGTGCGCGCATCGAGCCGCACCTCACGCTCCGCATCGGGAAACAGCGCCAGCAGCGCGCGCGGAAGCAGCACCGATACGTTGCCGGGCCCTCCTGCACTCTCGATCGCGCTCTCGCTCATGGTGATCCCTTCAACGCGAGGCATACCCAAAGCGTCTCCGTTACGCCTCTACGACCATCGTCTCCACCGACGAGATGGCCGGCAGGTGCTGCGCAAGGCAGGACCAGCTCTCTCCTTCGTCGGCACTGGCAAACAGCGCGCCGCCTCCGGTGCCGAAATAAACACCCGCAGGCTCCAGTCGATCCGTTGCCAGCGCCTGCCGGAGCACGCCGAAATAGGCATCCTTTTGCGGCAAACCGTTGCGCAGCGCCGTCCAGGACGCGCCGCCATCCCGCGTCCGCCAGACCGCCGCCTTGGCGTCCGGCATGAAGCGCCCCTGAATGTCTCCGTTGAGCGGCAACAGGTAAAGCGTGTCGGCGTCGCGCGGATGCACGGCCGCCGGAAAGCCGAACGACGACGGCAAACCCGCCTCGATGCTTATCCACTCACGGCCACCGTCGTCGCTGCGGTACATGCCGCAATGGTTCTGTTGATAGAGACGCTCGGAGCTGCCCTGCGCCAGAACGATATTGTGCACGCATTGACCGAACTCGGGGTAGCGCTGGTCCTCCGGATTGAAATCGGCGCGCGTGCCGCGGTTGCGCGGCTCCCAAGTCTCGCCACCGTCGTCCGTGTGAAACACCCCGGCCGACGAGATGCCGACCCAGATCCGCTTGGTGTCATCGGGATGCGACACGATGCTGTGCAGGATGAGACCGCCGCCGCCCGGCTGCCAATGCTCGCACGAAGGGTGCGCCCTGAGCCCCGCCACGTGAGACCACGTCTCGCCGCCATCGGTGCTTTTGAACAGCCCGGCGGGCTCGACGCCCGCGTAAAGACCATTCGCCGTCGCGGCAAGACTCCAGGCGTTCGTGACCGGATCCTTACCCTCGCCATAGCTGAGCCCCGCGCTCGAATGCGTCCAGGTCTCGCCGTGGTCGGTTGATTTCCAGACCGCCGGCCCGAACCAGGCGTTCCCGCCCGCGGCGTAGATCGCCCCCGTCGCAGGATCCGCAATCGCATGCTGGATGGGCCAGGTTTCGCAGAACGGCCCTTTGATCTCCAAACCGCGCCGCGCCGCGTCGCTCTCGACGATGAAAAGGCCCTTCTTTGTGCCGACGAGCAAAAGAACTTTCGTCATGGGGTCCTCCCTTGATCCAGTCATTTATGATTGGGCTGGCCCGCCCCGGGCCCCCTCCACTTGGCTCTGAGAGCGGCGAGCCCCACCTCGAAGTCCGCGCCGATCAAGCGGTCATACAGACGAACAGATGAGCGACCTTCGCGATAGCGCCTTCCACATGATGACCTCCAGCATTTGCGCGACAGCTGAACGAAGGACGTGCGAGAAAGACCGAAGCCGACATCCGGCTGCGAAAAATCCTCTGGCTAGGGCGCCTTGCTTCGCACCCGCGTGTCAGGCTTGGCATCTGCCGCCAGCCGGTCGAGGTGCAGGCGGATATGGGCGGCCTCTTGCGGCGTGCGCGCCAGCGCAATCGCCCGGTCGTAAGCTTCACGTGCTTCCCGCGCGCGCCCGAGCTGGCCGAGCAGGGCCCCCTTGAGGCCGAAGAAATGAAAGTACCCCGAAAGCTTTCCCGCCAGCGGCTCGATCATCGCGAGCGCCGCGTCCGGACCAGCAACCTTGCTGACCGCCACCGCCCGATTGAGCGTCACCACAGGCGACGGCTGCATTTGCTCGAGCGTCGCATAAAGCACGTCGATCTCCACCCAGTCGGTATCTGCGTAGCTCGGAGCCGTGGAGTGCAGGGCCGCGATTGCCGCCTGCACCTGATAAGGGCCTGGCCGGCGGTGGCGCATCGCCTTGTCGAGCAGCGCTTCACCTTCTGCAATCATCGCGTGGTTCCACCGGCGGCGGTCCTGGTCCTCGAGCAGCACGATTGCCTCGTTCGCGTCGAGGCGCGCGTCCGCCCGGGCATGCTGGAATAGAAGCAGCGCCGTGAAACCCAGCATCTCGGGCTCAGCCGGGAAAAGCCGCAGCAACAGCCGCGCCAGTCGTATGGCCTCCTCGCAAAGGCCGACGCGCACGTGCGCTTCACCCCCGCTCGCCGAGTACCCCTCGTTGAACAAGAGGTAGATCATGGCCGCGACCGTGCCGAGCCGCTGGCTGCGCTCGATAGGGCCTGGCGTCTCGAACGGCACGCCAGCTTCCGCGATGCGCCGCTTGGCGCGCGTGATGCGCTGCTCCATGGCCGCCTCGCTGACCAGGAAGGCCTTGGCGATCTCGGCGACCGTCAGGCCCGACACGACACGCAGTGCCAGCGCGATCTGCTGCGTGCTCGGCAGGTCCGGGTGACAGCAGGTAAACAGGAGCCGCAGGATATCATCGCGATAGTGCGCATCATCCAGCCGATCGACCAGCGCCCCTTCCGCATCGTCGAGGTCCGACATCCCCGCATCGTCCTCGGGCAACGACTCCGACTTTTTCTCGCGTCGAATGGCATCGAGCGCCACATTGCGCCCAACCATGATCAGCCACGCAGCAGGATCGCGCGGGGGGCCGTTTTGCGGCCAGTTCTTGAGGGCCCGAAGGGACGCCTCCTGGAACGCCTCCTCTGCTCGGTCGAGGTCACGGAAATAGCGGAGCAGGGCCGCCATCGCCTGCGGTCGCGCCCCGGCAATCGCCGCGTCGAGCCAGGAGAGGTCCGTCACTTGGGCACACTCCAATCAATGAAATAGCCGATGGGCCGCACCTCATGCGCGCCGCCGGGATTGGCTTCCGAAAGCTCACGCGCGATCTCGAGCGCCTCCTCGAGGGTCGCACAATCGACCACGTAAAAGCCGAGCAACTGTTCCTTGGTTTCCGCGAATGGCCCGTCGATGACAAAGGCGGGCTCGCCATCGCGGCGCACTGAGGTTGCGGCAGTGGTCGGCATGAGCCGCGCCACGGGGCCGAGCCGGCCGACCTTGGCATGCCGCTCGAGCACGGCTTCGAGTTTGGCCATGACCGCCTCGTCGTGCTCGCGGCTCCAGGCACAAACGACGTCTTCTGCGTGGTAACAAAGGATTGCGTATTTCACGTGCGGCGCTCCCTGCTGTCGCTATCTGAAAGACGAGCGAGCCTAGTCGATCCCGACCTGCACCGCCAAAAGCGCGAAAAAAATCGAGAAGCCTGAAGGCCGTTCCGCCCGGAACAGCGGCACGGTGCGCGATCGGTCATCCTCCTCTCCATCACCCCTGGCGTCGTGCCCAGATTGATGGAGAGAGCCATGACCCCGATCCGCACCATCCTCGCAGCCACCGCAGCCTTGTGTGCCACCGCCGTTGCCACCGAGGCCGGCGCCGTCAGCCTCTCGGTCAAGATGGCCTGCGCCTCCGACTACTACGCCCACTGCAGCCAGCACGACCCCGACAGCCCCGGCGTGCGCAAGTGCATGCGCGCCGTCGGCAAGAACCTCTCCTCCCGTTGCATCAACGCCCTCGTCGCCGCCGGCGAGGTTCCGAAATCTGCCATCGAGAAGAAGCTCGCCGCCCGCTGACGGGCAACATCTCGAGAATTTCCAAGCCCGGCCCACGCACGGGCAAACCCAAGCCGGGGCGCCTCTCCACGCCCCGGGTTTTTTCTGCGAGAGCCGCGGTCGACCGAGGAACCTGATTGTAAGGGGGATTCTGGTGCTGCCGGCGAGGATTGAACTTGCGACCTCTCCCTTACCAAGGGAGTGCTCTACCACTGAGCTACGGCAGCGAACCTAGAATATGCTTTGATTTTAGCGCCTTAGGCTGTTTGACAGCGGCACCGTCACGAGGGCCGGAAAGCCTCCCGCCCGCGCGCTGCGTTCATCTACCCGACCCAGGCGCCAAGAGCAACCTCGCTTAAGCGAAAATCAACGGCACCCGCAAGCCCCAACCACCGTTGATCGGTATCAACGGACGTCGCATGCCTGATGGTCTAAATTTATCTCCAATCGAGGAGGACGGCAGCGCATGTTCAAGCATATCCTGATTGCGACGGACGGCTCGGAGCTCGCCCACAAGGCGGTGGCCCAAGGACTGGAGATCGCCAAAGCCCTGGGAGCCAAAGTGACGGCTATCACCGTCACCGAGCCGTGGGCCGCGGTTGCGCCGGGCGAAGTTGCCATGGCCTTCCCGATCACGGAGTACGAGGAAAGCGTCGCCGTCAACGCCAACAAGATTTTGGCTGCCGTCGCCGACGAGGCCAAGGCAGCGGGCGTCCCTTGCGCGACCCAGCACGTGCGGGATCAGTTCCCGGCCGAGGGCATCATCGAGGCGGCGGAGAAACACGCCTGCGACCTGATCGTGATGGCCTCGCACGGCCGACGCGGCCTGATGCGCATCCTGCTCGGCAGCCAGGCAACGAAGGTTCTGACCAGCAGCTCGGTTCCGGTGCTTGTCTGCAGGTGATGCTGACCACAAAGCCAGAGCCGATTTCGGACAACCCCCGGCATTTTCCCTAGGGCACCTATGACAACCGGGCTCTGACCGCTTACGATTTAGAAACGCTGACCTTTTACGATCTGACGAAGCAGCAGGCACGTTGCGTCTGCGGAGAAATCCGTGGACAAACAGCGTTCATCGGCAGTGTTTCGGACGAGAAGGGCGCATCCTGCGACCATCTTCACACTGATCGAAATCGTCGCATCGACACATTCGAGAGTTCCCCAGGGAACAGACGAGCTTGCGCATAGTTCTAGGGTTAGAAACCACCCCTTAGTCATTGGTCGCTAATAAAAATATGACTTGATTACGACAAGAAGGAAAACTACATCAGGGCACCTTTTCGGAGTAATGCGTTATGGCGATTGTTTGCCAGCCCGAAAATTTTGAGCACGCCGGAACCCAAAACGGGAAACCGTTTTTCGCATCTCCAGACGCCGGCCTTGTGCTCCAGAACGTCGCGACCGGCGCCACGCTTTTTCAGCCTGGAGATCGGCGCACGCTCTATCGCATCGAGAGCGGCGCTCTCTGCCATTACATGCTGTGGTCCGACGGGCGCCATGACGTCATCGAGTTCGCGTTTCCCGGCGACATCGTTGGCCTCGGCCACCTGAGCTATCACGTCAGCACCGCACAGGCGATGGTGGACACCGTCGTAAGCCTTGTCTCCGACGAGGAGTTCGAGTCCGCGAGTGATCGGGACGATCGTCTTTCCTTCCGGCTCGCGTCCGCGGTCGAGCGCGAGTTCGAGCACCTTCGCGACAAGTCGCTGAGCGGTCCAGGACACGTCCCGGCCGCGGCACGCGTCGCGAACTTCCTGCTCGCGCTGTCCGCCATGAACACGCCCGAGGGACGCGATCCCAGAGAGATCTCCGACGACATCACGGCGGGCTTCGTCGCCGAGCAGCTCAACATGAGCATCGAGAAGCTCGGTGCGGCGCTTCTTCTCCTGAAGAAGGAAGGCGCCGTACGCGAGACGCCGTCCGGATTGCGCATCATCGATACGGCCACGCTGCAGAAGGTCGCCGACGCCGCGTAAACGCGCGTCTGCGTATCAGCGCTTGACCGCAATGATTTCCATCGCGCTCGGCCCGCAGTCGCCCACCGTGTAGTCCATTATCTTGAAACCTTCCGATTCGAGCAGCTTCGCCAGCCGCGCCCGCGTGAAGATGTGGCTATGCTCGATTTCGCCCCAATAGGGATTGGCGCCCGACGCGTCGAGGATGCGCCACACGATCGTATCCATGTTCGCCCCAGCGACGAACAGCACCCCGCCGCTGCGTAGCAGTCGCCGCGCCGCCGCAAGTGACTGCCGCGGAAACGCTGCTTGATCGAGCGAGCCGACCATGCTCACAACGCTGAAGCGGTCCGTCCAGTCGAGATCGAGGATATCGTTCCAGACGCCCTTGTAGCCGAGCTTCAGCAGCATCTCGACGCTGTCGATGCGCGGATCGGCGCCGACGACGTCATAGCCCCACTCGGCCGCCGTGAACAGCAAGGCACCCGTGCCGACGCCAACGTCGAGCCACTCCCCAGCCGGCGCATGGCGCGCGATGCGTTCGACGACACGCGCCGCGGACGCCCTGCCCGCCGCAGCATCGGCGCCGACCTGCTGATGCGGCGGAACCGACGCGAGCACGACGTCGCGGGCTTCCTGCGACAGATACCCCTCCGTGAAGACATGCCCGCAGTCTTCGCAGGTCCGCCACTTCACGGTTGGCGGCAGCTCCGGCTTGTAGAGCGGATGATCGCTGACCTTGGCCTCGATCTGGTAGGGGATGTCGGCGCCGTCGCACAGCGGGCAACATACATAGGCTATCCGCGCCTCTGCGACGGACCCCACATCCGGCTGCGGCTCGGCCACGACAAAAGCGCGCGGCGCTTCTCCTGCTCTCATGATGTCCACCATCGTCTCATAGGCCCGTTCGAGATTGCGCGTGTAGCGCGAGGAATCGAAAAGTGGGCCGGTCTCACGCCGCTCGGCAATCCTGCGTCGTATGTCACTGAGCCGCTCCCGGTCACGAGCAAGAGCGAGCGCCGCCTGCTCGTAAGCCTCGAGGCTCTCCGTGATCAGTTCCTCGAGATCCATCGCCGCAAGCAGGCTCGCCGCGACGCGCCCGGCGAACGTTTCGCCAAGGCACGTCAGCACCGGCAACCCCGCCCACAACGCATCGCTCGCCGTCGTATGTGCGTTGCACGGCACGGAATCGACGAAGAGGTCGGCAAGCCGATGCCGCGCCAGATGCTGAGGCCCCGGGCTATGGCTCGCGAACACGAGCCGTCCCGGATCGACGCCGCGGGCCGCCGCTTCACGTATGAGATTCTCCCGGCAACCATCGTCACGTGCGAGAATCCACAACACCGAGTTCGGCACCTGCTGCAGAAGCCGCATCCACACATCGAACAGCGATGGGCCGACCTTGTAGATGTTGTTGAACGAGCAGAAGACGAAGGCATCGTCCGGCAGCCCGAATTGGGCGCGCGTCACCGGGGTCTCTGCGATCACCCGCTGGCGGTCGTTCGGCTGATAGCAGTGCGGCAGGTGCACGATGCGCTCGGAGAAGTGCTCCTGATGCGCCATCGGGGCGACAACCGCGTCCGCCACGATGTAGTCAACGCAATCGAGCCCCATCGTGCCAGGATAGCCGAGATAGTTGACCTGGATCGGCGCCGGCCGATAGGCGAGGATGCCAGTGCGCGCGTTGCGCGTGTAACCCTTGAGATCGACCAGAATGTCGATGCCATCGTCATGGATCCGCTGCGCCGCGTCGCGATCCGACAGATCCCCGATCGGAACGAAACGGTCGAACGCGGCCACGATCCTGCGCCGCATCTCGCTGCCGTCGTCGAGGCTGTGGCAATAGCCGACCAGCTCGAACCGCTCGCGATCCGTCTGCTCGAGCACCTCGACGAGCAAGATCGCCGTCGCGTGCGAGAAGAAATCACCTGAGAGGTAGCCGATGCGAATGCGCTCGCCCGGCCGAGACGGGCGGTGGTCGCGGAACCGCAACTCCTCGGGCACAACCATCGTGCGCCCGATGCGTCGCCCCGCCTCGAGCTGATCGCCGCGCGTTGCCGGCATCGGCAGCAATAGGAACGGTGAGACGAGGTTGCCCAAGGCGCGCATCAGCTCGAGGCTCTCTTGCTCCGCGACCTCGAGCCCCTGCCAATCGCACATCATGCGCAGGAGGTTGCTGAGCTCCACCCGATGCAGAAGCGAATCCGGCGCATACACAATGGCCTGCTCGAAGGCCGCCCGCGCCTCGGCAAAGCGGCCCATGTTCTTGCAGGTGACAGCCAGGTTGTAGTGCGCATCGGCAAACGCCGGATCGAGCTTTACCGCCTGCTGAAACGCCGTCACGGCCGCCGCATGATGGTTCATGCTTCGCAGCAGCGCCCCGACTTTCATGTACCCGTCGGCCCGCTCCGGCTCGAGCGCCAGTGCCGCCTGGTAGGCCGAGAGCGCGTCCCGCTTGCGGCCGGCCCCATCGAGGGCGGAAGCCAAATGGAAATGAAGATCCGCCCGATTAGGCGCCAAGGCGGCCGCCTTCTGGTGAAGCGGCACGGCTTCGGCGAAGCGCTGCTCGCCGGCAAGGATCAACCCAAGCTCGTCGTATCGGCGCGCACCATCGGCCGAATCCTTCGCCTCCGCATCGATCGCGGCCACCGTGGCCTCGACGCGCCCGCTGTTCGCAAGAATGCGGCGCTCAAGAGCAGAAGCCGCGGCCTGGCCGGGCTCGAGCGTCAGCGCACGGCGGCAACACGCAAGCGCGTCGTCCGCGTTGCCGGACTGCAAGAGCAGGTCGCCCATCTTCACGAGCACGGCCGGCTGATCCGGCGCGATCCTGAGCGATTGCGCGTAGGCTGCCACCGCGTCGGCCATGTTGCTGGCTTTGCGCAGCAGGTCGCCGAGCACGGCATGCGGCTTTGCATTCGCGGGCTGCAACGCCAGACACTGCCGGCAGGCCGCGATCGCCTCGTCGAGTTGACGCGCCTCGCCAAGCATAAGGGCGAGGTTCAACCACGCCTGGTGATGCTTGGGATCGACCTCGAGGCTTTGTCGGATGTAGTCGATCGCCTCCCGCGCCGCATTGTTCTTGAACGCGATCAGTCCGAGGTTGTGCAGGCTGGGCGCGTGGCGTGGCGACCGCGCGAGAACGCGCCGGTGCGCCTCTGCCGACTGAGCGAGTCGCCCGGCCTGCAAATGCTGGACAGCTTCGCGAAAATCACGACCGACTTGCGGATCGAGGCCCGGCGCTGGCGCCAATAACGATCTCGCATGCGTAAGCCGCCGCTCTTTCCGGGCCATCGTCCCTCAAGGGAGAGTCTCTATCGCCGATCAGGCCGATCGTATAGGCGCGTAATCCTGCGTGAGGCTTATGCCCGCTGGGGTAAAAACAGGAACCTGACGGTATGTGATGCGAGATCGACGCAGACATCGAACTTTATCAGACGGCGAACAACTTCGAGGCACTCTTCGTCTGCGCACTGACAGGATCGCTCGTCACCAAGCCGAGCATTTGAGGCAACTATCAGATCTCACAGGTGAAGGCGCGGGCGCGGCACTGATAAACAATCGGAGTCGCGAGGGTGCGGACCCGTCCGGGCTGGCCTCGCGGCACGCCGCCTGCTTGGGCCCGATTCCCGAGCGGGCGGCACTCCGTATGCATCCGGATGATTATATCCAGCGAACGGATTAGGCGTTTACGCCGGCAGCATAAGACGCGTTGCCGCGTTAGCCCATTATCAGATGTCCCCCACACCTTATTCGGGAATAAATTCAGCCCGCCTACTACCCACAGACAGCGTTGTTCACTGCACAAATCCACGCTACCTCTACGCTCTATGATGGCTTCTCGCGGCGACGCAGAAGAGTGGAGCGTGAGTTGTTGAAGTACAGCGCAGCGGACGTCGAAACCATCCGCAAATCAGGCCTTTTCGATGAAAATTGGTACCTGAGACAATACCCGGATGTGACACACCTGGGGATGAACCCGATCGAGCACTATCTGTGGCTCGGATGGGTTCTCGGTCGCGACCCCTCACCAACCTTCAGCACGCGATATTACCTGGACGTCAACCCAGACGTGGCCAGGCAAAAACTCAATCCGTTGCTTCATTACGCACGTGTCGGCAAATCCGAAAATCGCACATGCAGACCCTCAACCGAGAGAACCGACTGCAAGCGCATCATAGAGCGATATGTGCCCAAGTGGGACACAACCAGGGAAGCGGAGTTACTCGCCTCCCTTGAACGGGCATCCGTCAACACAGCTCCCACAAAGGTTTCGATCATTATGCCGACGCGCAATCGCGGCGGCTGCATTGGTCGCGCAATAAAGTCGATTCTGGAGCAAAGCCATGACAATTGGGAACTCATCGTCGTTGACGACGGCAGCGACGATGATACGTCCGAGCGCGTTCGTTCCTTCCAAGACGACCGGATCAAGTACCATCGCCACGACAAAGGACGCGGCGTGTCCGCAGCGAGAAACACCGCCTTGAAGCACATAGGTGGCGACTGGGTGTTCTTCCTGGACTCGGACAACACGTGGCGACCGCAGCACATCGAGCGCCTATTGCGGTTTGCGTCGTCTCGCGATCTTTCGGCAGCTTACTGCGCCGCAAATCTGATCGATGACGCGGGCAAAACAAGAGCAGTGCTCTTCTCGGAGTTTGATTTCGAGTCCTGCCTGGAACTCAACTTCATAGACTTGAATACGTTTTGCGTTAAAAGTTCGCTCGCTAGAATTGGATTCGACGAAAGCCTCCGGCGCCTTGTCGATTGGGATTACATCCTGAGGATAGCTGCGCAAACACGTGTTCAAGGCGCGCGCTTCATCGGCGTCGATTATTACGATGGGACCAACCTACCCAGGATCACGAACACCGAGTACGTGACCAAGCCGGACTTGAATAAGTCGATGGAGTACATTCGAGACAGAGCCCGAAGCACGCTCATGTCATCGTCGCGTCCCGCGCGCTCTAATGCGAAGCCACAGATCGCGGTCGTTTTCCACGTCTATCATAAGAATATCGCGCCAGACTGCCTTCAGTACGTCGATAACATCCCGCACGAGTACGATCTCTTCATCACGACCTCGCATCCCGGTGACGATCCGGAGATCGAAGCGTTAAGGCGGGCTCACCCGAGAGCAACGGTCTTCAGGTTTCCGAACACCGGGGCCGACATCGGCCCGTTCCTGTCTTTGACGTCGACACTCTGCAACTACGATCTCGTGTGCAAAGTGCACACGAAACGCAATGTCGGCAAATGGGGTAATCTGTGGCGCGATTACTTCCTCTATTCGATGCTCGGTAGTGAGCATATCTCGGATCAGATCATCGACGCCTTCCGCACCGACCCCGATCTTTGCCTTGCCGGCCCGGCTGAGTTTTTTAAGGAAGGACGGCGCAATTCCGTTGCTCCAACCTGGGAGCAGGTAAAGAAATTCGCCATTGCGTGTGGACACGAACAAGACATCAATAAAACCTGGGGCTTTTTTGCGGGCACAATGCTCTGGCTTCGGCCCGCCATCCTTCTCAAGCTCGCGCGCCACGTTTACGATACACCAAGCTACAATACGGTCTTCCAGAGCGATGGCGCACCCGAGCACGGGCTGGAGCGCATGATCGGCCTCGCCGCCATGCAGAATCCGAATGCGAAGGTCGCGCTCGCCTCTGTTCAGGCCGATGGAGCGATCGACCTCTCCGTGGTGCCGCCGACCAAAAGTGCGCTTGAAGGTGTATCGCAGACGCTGGATCGGCTCCTGCCCCGCAAGCTCGACCTTTCACCCAAGCTTCCTCGAGCACAACGTACCACCGTCAGCCGAGCTGCATCTGCGCCTTGGAGCATGCGGATACCGGCGTTGACAGAGGTTTCGCTCAAGATCTCGACGATCATCCCGACGTATAATCAAGAGGAATATATCGGCGGAGCCATCGAAAGCGCGTTGAAGCAGCGCGGCAACTTTGTGCACGAGATTCTCGTAGCCAACGACGGCTCCACGGATGGCACCCAAGCCGTCATCGACAGTTACTGCCGCCAATACCCAGACATCGTGAGAAGCATAGGCGGCGACGACAACATCGGCATTTCTAAAAATTTTTGGCGATCATTCGATGCGGCCAGCGGCAGCTTCGTTGCCGTGCTGGAAGGCGATGACTATTGGACAGCCGATGATAAGCTGCAAGCTCAGTCGGAGTTCCTGATTTCAAACCCTGACTGTTCGATGGTCTTCTCGATGATCGAGGTTCACGACATCCAGCGCGATACCAGGAAGGTTCTGGAGCGACAAGCCGCGCTGAAGAAATCGAAGCTTGATGGTAGCGATTTCTTGGCCGACCCCAACATGAACCTGATCGCAAACTTCTCATGTTGCATGTTCAGGTCTGGCCTAATCAAAACATTACCAACGGTCCTGTTCGAAAAGCGCCTGAACGAGATTGCACTCGCGTTCCACCTCGACCGCTATGGCAAGATTGGCTTCATAAACCGAGTGATGAGTGTCTATCGCCAGCACCCGCAAGGTGTCTGGACGGGAAGCGATCGGCGCGCCCAGCTTTCGAGCGGGCTGGAAGCCAGAAAGACCGCGTGCGCGCTCGCGCGCGACGAGTACAAAGGGGCCATAAGAAGCGTTATCGAGCAGAAGTTCATCACCCCGTTGGCTCAGATGGAGAGCCGCGAGTCGAACGGATCACCGCGCTCTGATCAGAGCCACGCGTCCACCTTATCGTAGAGGCGAAGCGCGGCGGCCCTCAGCCCTGCCGCTGGCAAGATAATGCACGAGTGGATTGAGTCCGGACTTCGCCACATCGAGATTTTCGCGCAGATAGGCAGCGCTGTCGAACGCACGGGAAGGTGACCGCCCCTCCTGCCCGCCAAACAGAAGGAAGTGGTCAAGCGGATCGGCTCCAGCAGCCGCAACATCGGGGTTCTGAGCCTGATACCAAGGCGCATCGAACAAGCCGGACGCCTTCACCAGCCTGCGCTGGCGCACGATCCGCCAACGCAGCCCGCCAATCGGCTCAAGCGCTTGCCTCAGCCGAGCGGCAGCTTCCTGGGCGCCACCGCTCACGAAAGCCAGACGTTCGCTGATCGACCTGCCATTGACCTCGGTCAATCCTCCCAGGATCGGCGCTCGTCTCCCCTGCTCGGATATCCCGGGCATCTGTTCGCACTCGGCGCGCCCCTGGTCTTTCAACAGCCGGCTCAACGTCGCAATTTCGCGAAAACGCGCGGCAACGTTGGCCTCCAGGCGCTCTATTTCACTCTTGCGGCGATCCGCCAAGGCCTCGGCCTCCTTGGAACGCGCCAGGGCCGCCGCTTCGCTGCGCGAAAGCTTCTCCACTTCGGCCGACCGATCCTTCAGAAGTCGCGACATTGTCGCCAGCTCCTGGAAGCGATCCGCGACGTTGGCGCCGAGCTTGGCGACTTCTGACTTCTCCAACGCGAGCTGAGACTCCGCCTGCGCGACACGCTCATCAACAGCCGCCTCAAGCTCAGCAAGTTTTTGCGTCTCCGCGGTCTTTGCCTGCAGCAGGTGCCCCACCTCGCCAAGCTCACGGAAACGATCGGAAACGTTCGCCTTCAGGCGCTCGACCTCTCCGGTGAGTTGCTGGGCCAGCGTTTCAGCCTCGGCAGCCCGCAGCAAAGCGGCCTCAGCCGCTTCAGCCTCGGCTGTGGCGTCCTCCAACCTTTGAGTTAGCGTCTCAACCTCACGAGACCGCTCGGCGAGGTCACGCTCAAGTTCGCGAACCTTCGCTTCATAGGCGGAAATTTCCTGATCATGAGTTTGCTCGAGCTGTTTTAGCTCAACCGCCGCGATGCCGTCGTTACGCCCGATTGACTGATCGCTGCGTCGCTGTGTCAACGAATAGACCTGCTGCGAGCGATCTCCAAGTTCAAGCTCGAGTTGGGCAAGTCGTGCCTCATAGGCCGCTGTTTCTTGTTCGCGGCTACGCCCAAGCGCTTCGAGGCTGCTGAACAGACGTGTTCGCTCACCATCGAGCTTTGCGATCTGCGCCGCCACCTCCGTGTCGCGTGCGGCTGCAGCGGATTTCACGGCTGTCAGCGCACCCTGCGCTTCTGCAAGCTTTGCCTCGCTTCTCTTCTGCTGTTCGGCGCCTTTTTGCAGGAGGAGGGCTTGATTGCAGCTACTGCCCAAGCGGGAAAAAATTTCCCGAATTGACCGGCGCAGTACCGGCTTGTCGTTTGCCTCGAACAGCCACGACAGCAGCGGCTTCTGTTCTTTGCCGACGCCGAGAACACCAAGCCCATGCCCATGCACGAACTCGAACGAGGGATAGGTCTTTCTCAGCTCCTCGAAACACTGGAACACGCCGAACCCGCGCTCGCGCACGTTCGTATCGTGAAACAAGACAACCGCATCGTCGGTCAGCTTTGGTAACCAGCTTTCAAAGTCGTGAGCGACGGCCTCGAGTGTATGCAGGCCATCAATGTGCAGAAGGTCGATCGTACCGTCGGAAAAATAGCCTAGCGCATCATCGAATGTAGATCTGACAAGTCGCGAAAATCCCGAGTAGCGCGCTTCATTGTGGCCGTTAACGCCGGCAAAGACCTCCTCACCGTAGAAACCCGCGTGCTCATCCCCCTTCCACGTATCGACGGCGTAGCATTTGGCATCCAGCCCCAGCCGATCGACGGCCTGACAGAAGGCAAAATAGGACGCCCCGAACTGGGTGCCAAGCTCGACCAGCGTCGTCGGCCGATGCGCTTCAATGAGCCAGAAGGCAAAGGGAATATGGTCCAGCCACGCCGACCGCGAAATGTAGGCCGGTCGCCAAAACATGGACCTCAGCAACAGCGGCCGGACCTCCTCGAAGGTATCCACCGCAAGACTGTCGCCGTCACTGGAATCTGACACCCACCAACTCCGATACTCGTGCCCCGCCGCCCTACCGGATGCAAGATCCAGCCCCTGGGATATAACCGCAACCGGTATTTGCAGCCGAGCGATTAGCGTCTTGGTTTACGCACACCTTCCCGCTTGCGTTCCCTCCCGACACCCCGTCAAATGCACGCGCCCCTCCGAGGTACGGTCGGCGGCACGTTCAGCTTCGATGTCAACCTCGCGAATAGGCAACATGAGGCATTCCCTAGGCCTCACCATGGCCCTGATTAGCCATCGGATGAGGTCCCCTTCCGACCTGCTCAACAGCAGCCGGAAGGCCATGGCCATCGTCAAGAGCCAGGGTATCCAGGGGCTCGTCAAGGCCCTCCGTAACGCGCTCCGCGGCGAAGAGGAAGCTCTCGACTACCAGACGTGGATCCTGAGGCACGATACACTAGAAGAGGCCGATATCGTGGCTCTGCGCGCGCGCGTCTCGGCTATCGCAGATCCGCCGCTGATCTCGGTGGTTATGCCCGTTTACAATCCGCCAGAGGACCTGCTTCGGGCCGCGATCGAGAGCGTACGCGCCCAAGTTTACCATAACTGGGAGTTGTGCATTGCGGACGATGCCTCGCCCGCGGCGCACGTCAGACTGCTGCTGGCGGACTATGCCGTGCGCGATCCGCGCATCAAACTCGTGATCCGCCCCAGCAATGGCCACATTTCAGAAGCTACGAACTCGGCTTTCGCGTTGGCCTCCGGCGCCTGGGTCGCGCTGATGGATCACGATGATCTGTTGAGCCCGAACGCACTGGCCGAGGTCGCACTCGAGATCGCCCGCCATCCGGACGCCGAACTCATCTACTCCGACGAGGACAAGATCGATCCGACCGGAGCCTATCGCTTCGAGCCGCATTTCAAGCCGGATTTCTCGCGTGAGCTGTTTCGCGCACAGAACTACCTGAACCACCTGACGGTGCACCGCGCGGCCAACATCCGCGCCGTCGGCGCCTGGCGCAAGGGCTTCGAAGGAAGCCAGGATTACGATCTCAACCTGCGCATATTCGAGCGGATCGATCCAAGCAAGATCCGCCACGTTCCCAAGATCCTGTATCACTGGCGCGCAGTCGAGGGATCGACGGCAGCAGGCGGCGAGCAGAAAACCTATGCTTATTCTGCGGGCCTCAGCGCGCTGCAGGAGCACGTGGCGCGCAGCGGCCTGAGGGCCACGGCCGAGCCCGCCCCGCGCGGCCCGTTCTACCGCCTGCGCCTCGGCTTGCCGGAGCCCCAGCCGCTGGCAAGCCTCATCATCCCGACGCGCGACAGGCTCGATATGCTGAGCCGCTGCATCGGTTCGATCCGAAACAAAACAACGTACGCGAACTACGAGATCATCGTCGTCGACAACGGATCGACCGAGCAGGAGACACGCCGGTACCTCGACGCCCTTGCGGAGGAACCGCGCACGCGCGTGCTGCGCTACGACAAGCCGTTCAATTATGCCGCAATCAACAATTTCGCGGTCGGCGAGGCCGCCGGCACCGTCATCGGTCTCGTCAACAATGACATCGAGGTGATCTCTCCCGACTGGCTTGGCGAAATGATCTCCTGGGCCACGCAGCCGGACATCGGTTGCGTCGGCGCCAAGCTCTACTATGCCGACGACACCATCCAGCACGCAGGCGTCGTGCTCGGGGTTGGCGGCGTGGCAAACCACGCCCATCTGATGGAGGCACGCACGGCGTTCGGCTACTTCGGCAGGGCCGTGGTGCTGAACAACTATTCGGCGGTGACGGGCGCCTGCCTCGTCGTTCGTAAAAGCATCTATGAGGAAATCGGCGGCCTGAACGAAAAAGACCTCGCTGTGGCGTTCAATGACGTGGATTTCTGCCTACGGGTGCGCGAGGCGGGCTACAGCAACGTCTGGACGCCTTACGCGGAGTTGTATCATCTGGAAAGCGTATCGCGCGGCAAGGACGATCATCTGAACAGCCGCTTCCAGCGCGAGGTGGCGTATATGCAGCGCACGTGGGGAAAAGCGCTGCAAACGGACCCCTTCTATTCGCCCCATTTCTCGCGACGTTCGCCAAATTTCTCGATCGGGGGATGAGACCGCTATCTCCTGCGTTTGGAAAACGGCAGCGCGTGGTAGACGATGAAATAGAGCCGCGCCATCGAGAGGTAGAGCACAACCACAGCGGCCTTGCCCTTCGTTCGCCAGGCAGCTGGCCGGCGCACCAGCTCGACGAGCGAGAGCACACCCCGGGCCATCGCGCGCGCAATCAGCGGAACGGTGCCAAGCAGACCCGCCCGATCCACTTGGGCGCCAATGACGCGATCCATCTTGTTGGCAAGCTCGGACAGCGTTCGGCGTGCAGGATGCAGAACCTCAGCCGCTCCGTAATAGACGAGGCGGTAGCCTTGCCCGGTAGCGCGACGGCAGAACTCCGCATCTCCGCCCGAGAAATGTGCTTCATCGAACACGCCAACATCGCGGAACGCCTGCGCCGGAACAGCAAGATTTGCCGTCACGGCATAGCCGCGCTGCACATAGGCCTCCTGCGGCAGGCCAAAGAGGCAGTCGTAAGCTTCCGCCAACGTTTCGGCGCCAGGCGTTTGCGCTACTACGGTGACCTTTCCGGCCGCTAATGCGGTTGACTGGTTAGCATCTGAATAGAACGCGTGAAGCGCGGCCAGGAAACCCGGGGCAGGCGTGCAATCAGCATCCGTGAATGCAATCACGCGCCCCTCAGCCATCCCAACCCCGACATTGCGGGCCGCATAGGAGCCGGGCTTGGCGCAGGTCGCAAAGCGCACATCATCCGAAAATCTCGTGAGCGGCACGTAGCCACCGTCAGGGTCGTTGTCGACGGCAATGATCTCGACCGGAAACGCCGCGGACTTCTTCTGCGCGACGAGCCCATCGAGCAGCACCTCGAGCCGGGCCTGATCCCTGAAAAATGGGATGACGATCGTAAGCATCTTCCCCCATCATCCCTTCGTCGACACGCTCATCCATCGAGCGCATGCGGGCCAGTAGCAGGCCTGTCAAACCTATCGACCTTTCGGAGCGCTGCCCTCCCCAGCAGCCACAACCGTGTTCATCCAATCGAGGATCACGCGTCCTCGGCTCTGAGCAGACGTATCCGCGAGCCGCGTGCGAAGCTTGTCCCTCATCCGCGCGAGGCGCTCGGGATCGTCCACCAACTCGGCAAGCGCCGACGCCAGCGCGCCGACGTCACGCGGATCGACCAGAATGCTTCCCTCGGCCGGCACCTGCCAACGCACATCGGAGATATCGGAGGTGATGACAGGCAGCGCGCACGCCAACGCCTCGGCGATGGCGTTGCAGTGTCCCTCGGCGAGCGTCGGCAGCATCATGAGATCGGCGGCATTGAGCCACAGCGGAACTAACGAATTGGAGACCGGCCCGGCGTGGAGCACACGCGCCCCGCTCGGCGCCTGAGGCCCCCGCCCCAGAAACACTCCGAGCACCGGCTTCTCGAGGCGCTCGAGTGCGGCCAACACGCGAAGCGGCCCCTTGCGTTCGGTGAAGTATCCGGTGAACACCACGATGACGGCATCGTCCGGAAGCTTGAGCGTGCGCCGGCATTCGCGCCGATCAAGCGGTCGGAACCGGCGTGGATCCGGACGGTTCGGCGCCAGCAGCACGCGCTCCGGCTTGGCGCCAAGCGCGATGGCTTCGTCTCTCAGACGCTCGGACACGCACACCGCGCCGGCAAGCCCCGCGACGACCGCAGCCGCGCGGGCCTGCTCTTCACCGCTCATCCCTTCCAAGAGCCGCGACTCGCCGAGATCCGCGAAAGCCGGCCGCCCGAGAGCCTTGCCTGCTCTTACGGCCGCGGTTCCGCCTTTGAACAGAAACTGCCCGTAGTAGACATCCGCAATCGGCGCCTTGAGCGATGCGCGGACAGCCGCGCGGTTGAACGACCATTCGCTGAGCCGGCCGAGATCAATTCCGCCGACCGATCGGGCGGAAAAGGTCGGATAATGAGGAGCGATGACGCGGTCGCCTGCGATCGCTACGCTTTGGCGCGGGCGGCGCAAGCCCCTGATCCAGTTCGGCCACGAGATCGGCGCCACGACGTTCACCGCAACACCTTCCTCTTGCCATTGATTGACGAGAGCCTCGATGAAGGCACCACGCTCGATGAAACGCGGCGAGGGATAGTTGGGCGTCATGACCCCGATCGATTTTATTCTTTCTGCCATCAGTCCGCCGCCGCTCTCTGTGATGGACGCCGCGACACACTAGTCTCGAAGCACATTCTCAGCCCTCGCCTGCCACGTATAGCTCTTGCGAAAGGCATCCAATCCGGCCTGCCCCAAACGAGCCCGCAACGCCGGATCATCCCTCAGGCGTTCGAGGCTCCGCACCCAATCCTCTATGTCACGCGGCGCACAGAGCAAAGCATTGCTCTCGTGCCGCAGGATCTCGCGTAAGACCGGCAGATCGGACGCGATGATGGCCCGTCTGGCAGCAAAATATTCGAAGGCCTTGAGCGGGGAGGTCCAGGGACCGATGTCCCGGGCGCCGCTGGCGCCGACGCCAACGAAAGGCTGGTTCGGCAAGAGCGCGACGTCCAACGCCAGCATGTAGCGCACAACGTCGTTGGGAGCGACGTGTCCATGAAAGGTCAAATTCCGCGTATCCGCACAGCGCGCCTGCCAACGCGCACGATCTTCGTCCTTTCCACCGACGACATGAAAATCGGCCCATGGGCATTTGCGCGCGAGCTCGGAAACAACCTCCATACCCTTTCCGGCGTAGAGGTGACCGACGTACCCCACCTGCAAGCGCTCGCCCGCGTTTTGCAGCACGACCGCATGCACGTCATCCCCGACAGGGTCGGCCCCGTCCGGGGCTACGCGTATTTTGCCGACCAGCTCGGGATAACGCTCTTCGTGGTATGCCTTGAGCGCGTGCGTGATCACCACGAGGCGCCGCAAGCACTTTGATGCTGCGATTTTACGGAACATCCACGCCTCGCCGCGCCGCCGATCATCCCAGGGATGGTGCACCTCCAGCACGACAGGCAGCCCGCGCCTCGCCGCAAAGAAGCACCCCGCGAGATGGCGCGCATAAACGAGATCCGGCGCGCTGCGGCCAGCCCGCAATCCAGACAGAAGCCCATAGAGCGCGTTGCCCCCGCGAACGCGCGGCACTGGAAGGTGGACGAGATCGAAGCTGCGCTCAACGCCATGGAAATCGTAAGCGTCCTCGACGCCAGGCTCCCGGCCCGCGACATCATCCATAGCCAGAAGCCTCACCTCATGCCCGTTGCGCGCGAACGCCTGGCACATCTTCATCACATGGATGCTGTTGGCCGAGCGGGACGGAACGGTCGATTGCGAGATGTAGGATATTCTCATCTAAGCCAGGACATCAGGCGCTTCGCCTCGTAGGCGAGCTTCTTCTGCACTTTGAGCGCATAGGGATTCTGGATCACGTTCATCCCCGCCCCGACGCGCGGGTCGTAAATGGTCTCCTTCTTGTTCCCGTCCAGCCCCGCGATACGCTGCCAGCGTTCCGGGTTCCTGCTTCCCACCGCGAGCAGATAGATCGATGCATTGCGATCGTCGTTGTAGTTGACGTAGACCGTTTCGAAGCCGTTTGCCTGAAACAGCTTATCGACCGCCTGCGGCGTAAACCGCCAATAATCGCCGTAGTCCGCGTGCTCCTCCTGCAGGAATGGCACCACGACGATGACGACATCTCGGCTCAACCGGCAGAGATTGGCGAACGCCTTGTTGACCTCGAAAATGTGCTCGAGCACCGTGTGGTTGAAAACGACGTCGAACTTTCCGGCAAGCGGATCGTCGAGATCCTGCACCAGATCCAGAAAGAACTCATTCTCGAGATCGCCCTGGAAGCCGCGCGCCTCGCTACGGAAATTGCTGATCCAGTACTCGCTCGCGCCGGGAAAGTACTCCTTGTATCTCTGCCCTTCCTTGTCGAGGTCTTGCCACCCTGACACGTTTACGACCTTGCCCGACAGATGGGGAGATATGCGTCGCAGCTCTCTGTTGGACCATACTCTGGGCCTTATGAACTTGCGATCGAGGAGAAACATTGAAGCTCCCTGGATAAGCAGCGCGCCGCTTAGACGGATTGAACCTGTTGATCGGAGAGTGCTTGGGCTGACGTGCGCAAACTGTATTCTTTGGCCACGACAAAAAACATCATCGCGGCCCACGCCACGTAGAAGATCACGCAGGCCAGACTGGCGCCCAGAAGCCCGTAGCTTTTCGTAAGCGCAACCAGCAAGGGATAATAGAAGGCACTCGATATAAGCAGGATGACGAGGCTCGCCGTCGGTTTGCCGAATGCCAACACCGCGCCGGACAACGGATAGAAGAAGAACCACACCACATAGGCGAGCATGTAGACGACCATCGGCCAATAGGCCGCCGTGTACTCCGCACCGAATGCAAGCTGCAACGCCGGATACGAACAAACGAATACACCGGCAAAAAGCGCAAGGCCCGCTGCACCGGAAAGCACTGAGGCGCGAAGCGAGTAGGAGCGGAACTCCGGCAGCCGGCCGGAGGACACGAGCCGCGCCATCTCCGGATAGGCCGAGGCATAAAGCGGATCCGCGATTTTCCCGAGCACGGACGCAAAGCTCTTGACGATCCTGAAGAGGCCCGCGCCGGCGGGCCCAAGCAAGGCGCCGGTCACGAGGATATCCGTCTCTCGGATCGCCGAGCGCAGCGCCGTGTTCGCATTCGAACTCAGCGCGAAACCCCAGATGCCGTGGAAAAGAGCCGACACCTCACGTCCTTTTCGCCGGAGGCTGGGAAGCAGCGAGCGCGCACGTAACTCCCTGATCGCCAAAACAACGAGCACCGCGTTGCCGACGATGTCTGTCACCGCCCAGACGACGAGGAACGTCCACAGCCCGGCATCGAACCAAAACGCGGCGGACACGCCAACAAGCTTGATACTCGCCGCGATGACGTTCTGATAAGCGACGAGATGAAATCTGTCGAAGAGACGCAGCACACCCGTCGGCGTGCCATTGACATGAAACAGGATCGTCAGACTGTAGAGGGCGGCCATGAGCACGACCTCCCTGTCCCAACCCTGCCACTGCCCGACGAACCAGGCAACGCACGCAGCCAGCGCCGCGCCCAGCACCGCCGTGCCCGCATCCAAGAGGAAACCGAACCGGACGAGAGCCTTGAAGTCGTCGGTCCGTTTCTCTTCAAGCGCGTCCGCACCAAATTTAATGATGGCCTGCCAGCTCTGAAAATTCACCAACCGATCCATGATGAGAACGTACGTGGTGATGAGCACCAGAACGCCGAGCCGCTCGGCACCAAGCGCCCGCGCCGTCAACGCCAAAGAAACAAGCCCAAGCGCAGAGGCCACCATACTGCCGCTGAACAACATCGCGGCGTTCTTGAACAGCCGACGCAGCAGGTCGTCCTGCAACCACAGGCGAGGCGAGCCAATCAGGCTGGCAGCTTTCGACAGCATTGAGCTTTCGCCTGTCAAACAGTTACCCCTGCAGTACCGCGGCAACGGTCACGGCGACCGCCATCACACGTCCGATCCATTGCTCGCCTTCGCCCCTCGCTCCTGCGGCGCCACGACGACACGCAACAACGGCGGCGCATGAATGATCCGCTCGGCGCTCGCGCCCATGAGACGATCGTAGGCCTCCTGCGGATGGCGCGACGCCGTGATCACCAGGCCAGCAGTCCGGTCGATATCGTGAAGGCCCCGCAGCACCGGGATACCGAGAAAGCTGCCCTCGTTCATCTCAGCATCGAGAAGTCCGACGATGCGTATCTCGTGCTCGCGCGCGGCCAGAAGGGCAATCTCCGCAAGCTCGCCACGTCCGACAAGCACGGCGCGATCAACACCGGCACGGCGCAGGGCCATAAAAATCTGGCCGTACTCATCACGCGCCTTCCGGAAGAACCCCAGAGACGCTTCGAGATATTTCGCGACAAGCCGGCTTTTCTCGGCCAACCCCTTGGGCGTGAGGTAGTAAGCCCAGCGCCGATAGGGCGCCTTGCGCGTCTTGACCAGTCCCTTCCGGATCACCCGCCGCAGAAGCGCATTGACCAGACCGACCGAAACCTCGAGCCGCTTGGAAAGCGCCGACTGGCTGATCACGTCGCCCCTTTCGAGCGCCGCAATAAGATCGAGTTCGGTTTGAATGCTGGCCTTGTCCGGCATGGCGCCCCCCGGCGTTCACAGTGTGAATGAGCGGCGGCGCGAGGAAAAAGTCAAGCCCGTACAAAGCCCCGGAGCGGCGTTGCTACCGAGGTTCTTTATCCCCCTTGTAAGGATTTGAACAAATTGATCTGTGGCTGACTTCCACGAATCCTTGAGCAGGAGCGCCTAGCACCCAGCCGCGACGACAACAGACTGGCTTAGCTAGCCTTGAGAGCATTTCGATATTCGGCTGGGCTGCCTCGGGTGCGGCTCGTCATCGTCAGTCTTGACCCGACGTGGTAAGAGCAGAGTGCTAGCTCCGCTCGGCCCAGGCGGATGATCGTCATCGCGAAGCCGCTTTAGGTCAGCGATCCGGTGTCCCGCCACGTCTTGGATCGACGCTGCGGGAAAGTAGAACGGGCACGCGCCCCTTCGAAACGATCTGTCCGTTCCGAATGAGAGCTTCGCCGCCAGGTCGCACAATCCTCGAGGAACGCCGTGATCGCCAGAGCGCCATCCCTCACCTTCGGAATTGAGGAAGAATTTCACTTGGTCGACCGGGAGACACGGGACGTTGCGGTCGCACCCGAGGCGATGATGCGGGACCTTCAAGACCATATAGGACCTCAAGTCGGCCCGGAATTTCTACGCTCCCAAATCGAAGTTGCGACACAGCCCCTAAGCAGTTTCAAAGACGCGAGACGGGAACTCGCCCAACTGCGGCGGATCGTGATCGATATTGCCGACCAATACGGCCTGGCGCTTCTCGCATCTGGCACCCATCCGTTCGCGCAGCCGGGCGAAACAGGGACAACCGACAAGGAGCGGTACAAGGACCTTGATAGAGAACTCGCGGGCGCAATCCGCGGGCTCGCAGTTTGCGGGATGCACGTGCATGCCGGAATTGAGGACGACGACTTGCGCATCGACCTTATGAATCAAGCGCGATACTTCCTGCCACACCTCCTCACGCTTTCCACGTCTTCCCCCTTTTGGCGTGGCATCGATACCGGCCTCAAGTCGTATCGACTGACCGTCATGAGCCGCCTTCCACGCTCTGGCCTGCCGGGCCTATTTGCGAGTTGGGGCGAGTATCAGCGCACTCTGGCCGTTCTGATCAACGCCGGGATAATCGAGGATGGAAGCAAGATTTGGTGGGACCTTCGGCCGTCGGCGCGGTTCCCCACGCTCGAAATGCGAATCTGCGATGTCTGTCCTCGCATCGACGACACACTGACGATTACCGCTGCTTACTTGTGCATTTTGCGAATGCTATGGCGACGAAAACGAAGCAATCTGAAATGGCGCACGTATCCCATCTCCCTGATCGACGAGAACCGATGGCGCGCCCAACGATACGGTGCCTCGGGCACATTGCTTGATCTGAGTATCGGCTCGTTGGTCCCATTCGCCAACCTCGCGGAAGAACTCTGTGAGCTCATTGCCGAGGATGCGCGGGCACTGGACTGCGAGCGTGAGATCGCCAACTTGCGCGAGATCGCGACCACAGGCACGAGCGCAGATCGACAACTGAAAACTTGGAAACAAGCCTTGGCAGACGGCTGCGATGAGCGCGACGCATTCATCGCCGTCATTGATCAGCTTGTCGCCGAGACCGCTTCCCCGTCAACGCATTGAGCGCTGCTGCCACCACACGCCTCGGGATAAGGGCCCCCCGGAGGCTAACTCCTCCGGGGCATTCTTTATTCCCAAATGAAAGTCTATGCGCTCGCCGTAGATGACCCCGGTCTCCTTGGCGGTGATCTGCTTTTCCAGAGCTGCAATTTGCGAGGACGAGCTTGTGGTCGAACTGTTCGCCAGGAAGTCGCGTTTTCGATTTGCCACGAAAGAGCGAAGACTGTCCCAACCAAAGACGAACTTGACCCCGATCGCAAAGCTCTCCATGTTTTGCGCGTCAACTATGGACTGCGGAAGAGATCAGCCTGCCTTGTGCTAGGCTGGCGCCGAAGGAGCAACCGCCCCGGAATCTCTCAGGCAAACGGACCGCAGTCCGATGACGCTCTGGAAAGCGATGAGACAGTGATCCGTTTCATCCACCGACGATGACAAGGGGCCGATCCCGCCGGGAACTTGGCGGGCAAGGCGCCTAATCTTTCAGGTTTCGCGACAGAGGGGGCTCATTTCCGTGCACGTTTCGTGCGCGAGAGAGAGATGGAGCCCCGACGTGAGCGATACGCCGCACGCCGATTCTTCCGCAGTTCTCAAACGCACGCCGCTCCATGCGCTGCATGTGGCGCGTGGCGCACGCATGGTACCGTTCGCCGGTTACGAGATGCCGGTCAACTATGCTCCCGGCGTCCTCAAGGAGCACCTGCACACGCGCGCCGCTGCTGGCCTGTTCGACGTGTCACACATGGGGCAGATCGCACTCCGCGCCAAATCTGGGCGGCTCGAGGATGCCGCGCGGGCGCTCGAGCGGCTGGTTCCGGTTGACGTGCTCGGGCTCGCCCCGGGCCGTCAGCGCTATGCGGTCTTCACCAACGACGCCGGTGGTATTCTGGACGACCTGATGATCGCGCATCGCGGCGATCATCTTCTCCTCGTCGTCAACGCGGCCTGCAAGGATGCCGATGAAGTGCGCCTCAGTGCGTCTCTCTCGGATGCTTGCGATGTGGAGCGGCTCGACCGCGCCCTTATCGCGCTGCAGGGTCCGCAAGCCGAAGACATTCTCGCGCGTCATGCGCATGCGTGCCGCGACATGATGTTCTTGGACGTGCGGTCGTTCGACATCATTGACGCAACTTGCATCGTCACCCGCTCGGGCTACACGGGCGAGGACGGGTTCGAAATTTCTCTGCCTCTGGAGAAGGCGTGCGAGGTGGCAATGGCCCTGCTCGAAGATCCGGCTGTCGCACCGATCGGGCTCGGCGCGCGTGATTCACTGCGTCTCGAGGCCGGCTTGTGTCTTTACGGTTCCGACATCGATCAGGCGACGACGCCCGTCGAGGCCGGCCTTGCGTGGGCCATCCAGAAGGTCCGCCACCGCAGCGGCGCACGCGCGGGCGGCTTTCCCGGAGCGGACACCGTCCTCGATCAGATTGAAAAGGGAACCGCCCGCCGCCGCGTCGGATTGCTCGCCGAAGGGCGCGCGCCCGTTCGCACCGGCGCTCTGATCTTTACATCCGACGATGCGGGCGAACCTATCGGCACCGTCACGTCCGGCGGGTTCGGGCCGACGGCCGACCGGCCTGTGGCCATGGGCTATGTCCCGCGCGCGATGGCCACGCCGGGCACGGTCGTTCTCGCCGAGGTGCGCGGCCAGCGGCTGCCGATGACGGTCGCATCGCTGCCATTCGTCGCTCCGAGATTCAAACGCGGCGACAGCCGCCTGCCGTGAGAAGGAGATCCGCCGTGACGAAATTCACCGAAGAGCATGAATGGCTGATGCTGGATGGCGATGTCGCCACCGTCGGCATCACTGCACATGCCTCGACCCAGCTCGGCGATCTCGTCTTCGTCGAGCTGCCGAAGGTCGGTGCCAAGCTCACGAAGGGGCAAGGCGCGGCCGTGGTCGAGTCGGTCAAGGCCGCCTCCGACGTCTTCGCGCCGCTCGACGGCGAGGTGGTCGAGATCAATGAAGCCGTCATTCAGGACCCGGCCCTGGTCAACACAGACCCGCTTGGCAAGGGCTGGCTCTACCGCATGAAACTCGCGAGCGCCGCGGACTTCGACAGTCTCATGGACGAGGCGTCCTACAAGGCGCTGATCGGCGACAATACCTAGCGCGGAGAGGACAATGCCCGGCTCCTACGATCCTTATGATTTTGCCAATCGGCGCCACATAGGGCCATCCGCCGCCGAGATTGCGGAAATGCTGGCTGTCGTCGGCGCTGAGAGCCTCGCCGCGCTGATCGACGAGACGGTGCCGGCCTCGATCCGTCAGACGTCGCGCATCGACTTCGGCAAATCGCTGTCCGAGCGCCGCGCACTCGACAAAGTGCGTGCTACGGCCAACAAGAACCGCGTGCTGACCTCGCTCATCGGGCAGGGTTACCACGGCACCACCATGCCGCCGGCCATCCAGCGCAACATCTTCGAGAACCCGGCCTGGTATACGGCCTACTCACCCTATCAGCCCGAGATCAGCCAAGGCCGTCTTGAAGCGCTACTCAACTTCCAGACGCTTGTCTCCGATCTGACCGGACTCGACATCGCCAACGCTTCGCTGCTCGACGAGGCAACGGCGGCTGCCGAGGCGATGGCAATGGCGCATCGTGTGGCGACCGCCAAAGCCGACACATTCTTCGTCGACAAGGATTGTCTGCCGCAGACCATCGCCGTCGTTAAAACGCGCGCCGAGCCGCTCGGCTGGCGCGTCGTCGTTGGCGATCCGTTCCACGACCTCGAGCCCGGGACCGTCTTCGGCGCGCTGTTCCAATATCCGGGCGTGTGCGGTGCCTGCCACGACTTCTCAGATCCGATTGCGAAGCTGCATGCGGCCGGCGCCATCGCTGTCGTTGCCGCCGACCCACTGGCGCTTACGCTCTTGAAGTCTCCTGGCGAGATGGGCGCCGACATCGCCGTCGGGTCCATGCAGCGCTATGGCGTGCCGATGGGCTACGGCGGACCGCATGCAGCCTACATGGCCACGCGCGACGCCTACAAGCGCACGCTTCCCGGCCGCATTGTCGGCGTCTCGGTCGACTCGCGCGGCAATCGCGCCTACCGTCTCGCCTTGCAAACGCGCGAGCAGCACATCCGCCGCGAGAAGGCGACCTCGAATATCTGCACGTCCCAGGTGCTGCTGGCCGTCATCGCGTCGATGTACGCCGTGTTCCACGGGCCGCGTGGGCTCAAGGCCATTGCCGAGCGTGTGCATCGCGACGCCGTGCGTCTTGACGAGGGACTGACCTCACTCGGCTTCAAGGTGAGCCCCGCCGCCTACTTCGACACCATCACGGTCGAGGTCGGCGCCTATCAGGGGCTGATCCTCAAGAACGCCGTCGACAACGCCATCAATCTGCGCAAGGTCGGGAGCGACCGTATCGGCATCACTGTCGACGAGCGCACGCGCCCCGACACGCTGGAAGCCGTATGGCGTGCCTTCGGCGGCTTCGATCTCAGGTACCAGGACGCCTGGCCCGCCTCGCGGCTGCCGCAGGATCTCATCCGCACGTCGGAGATCCTGACGCATCCCATCTTCCACATGAACCGCGCGGAGAGCGAGATGACGCGCTACATGCGTCGCCTCGCCGACCGCGACTTGGCGCTTGACCGCTCTATGATCCCTCTCGGCTCGTGCACGATGAAGCTGAACGCCACCGCCGAGATGCTGCCGATCTCTTGGCCCGAGTTCGGCGAGTTGCACCCCTTCGTGCCCGCTGACCAGGTCGAGGGCTACAGGGAGTTGATCGACGATCTCTGCGCGAAGCTTTGCGCGATCACCGGCTATGACGCGATCTCGATGCAGCCCAACTCAGGCGCGCAGGGCGAATACGCCGGGCTGCTCGCCATCCGCGCCTATCACAGGAGCCGCAGGGAACCCCACCGCGACGTCTGCCTCATCCCGGCGTCCGCGCACGGCACGAACCCGGCCTCCGCGCAGATGTGCGGCATGTCGGTCGTCGTCGTCGGCACAGACGCGGAGGGCAACATCGACGTTGCCGACTTCCGCGCCAAGGCCGAGAGACACAAGGACCGCCTGGCCGCCTGCATGATCACTTATCCTTCGACCCACGGCGTGTTCGAGGAGAGTGTCATCGCGCTCTGCGAAATCACGCACGCCAACGGCGGCCAGGTCTATTTCGACGGCGCCAACCTCAACGCGCTCGTCGGCCTGGCGCGCCCCGGCGACATCGGCGCCGACGTCGGTCACATTAATCTGCACAAGACGTTTTGCATTCCACACGGGGGTGGGGGCCCCGGTATGGGACCCATCGGGGTCAGAGAGCACCTCATCCCGTTCCTGCCCGGGCACCCCGAAACGGATGGGCGCGAGCATACCGTCTCGGCGGCACCTTACGGCTCGGCGTCGATCCTGCCGATCTCGTGGAGCTATTGCCTGCTCATGGGCGGGCGAGGGCTCACGCAGGCCACCCGTATCGCCATCCTCAACGCCAACTATATCGCCAGGCGGCTCGAGGGTGCCTACCCTGTGCTCTACACCGGACGGAACGGTCGCGTGGCGCACGAGTGCATCATCGATACGCGTCCGCTCATGGAGAGCGCCGGCGTCACCGTGGACGACATCGCCAAGCGGCTGATCGACTGCGGCTTCCATGCGCCGACCATGAGCTGGCCGGTTGCCGGCACGCTGATGATAGAGCCGACGGAGAGCGAGACCAAAGCCGAGCTGGATCGGTTCTGCTCGGCGATGCTGGCCATCCGTGAGGAGGCCCGCGCCATCGCGGAGGGCCTCATCGACCGTAAGAACAACCCGCTCAAGAACGCGCCGCACACTGTCGAGGATCTGGTGGGCCCGTGGGATCGGCCCTACTCGCGCGAGGCCGCGTGCTTTCCGCCAGGCGCCTTCCGAGTCGACAAGTACTGGCCGCCGGTCAACCGCGTGGACAACGTCTACGGCGATCGAAATCTCGTCTGCGCGTGCCCGCCGTTGGAGAGCTATAAGGAGGCCGCCGAGTAGATCCGGCACAGCCTTCGCGCGCTGATTACGGGTGTTCGCACGGCAGCGGAGCCGGGACACCCGTCGGCGCATTTTTCTGTTGCGCTGCACCGTCCGGATAAGCAAAAGTCTCGTCGCGAGGGAGAGCGTTTTTCATATGAGGTCAGTCGTATTCCTCGCAGACTGACTGTCGAATGGGACTGCGGGCCATCCCGGCCTTGCTCCAAGCGGAATGCGCGACCGTATCGCGCCGCGAGGTACCCACTCATGCCACACCGATTCCAATCAGTCGTTATCGTCGAGCGCACCCGCAGCCTCCACTGCTCTGTGGCGCGCTGCCATGAGATGCGACGGATCGTTCAACCGCCAACGCCGCGAGTCTGCGCGCATCGCGCGCCTTCGCGCCCTCCGACGGTGTAAGCGGCCGACCAAGCGGCTTCGAGGCAAAGCTTTCAGACGTCTCGATCGCATCGCCCCCCGGACGTCGCACCCAAACATCAAAACAACCGATTGCCTCGTGCCTTCCAGCGCCAATGCATACGCTCCTCCCTCACGGCCGGACGCGGCGATCAAAGAATGGATCTCGAGATGAACACCTCCTATCCTGTTGAGCCGGACACGCACGTGTTCACCGGAACAGTTACCGTCTGGTACGGCGACTACGGCGAGCTTCTCACGGACAGCGGGGTCACGGTCCCGCTGCTCACGCGCGGACTGCCCGCAGTTCCGGTGGGGATGCGTCTGACGCTCGTTGCCCGCAAGTTCAAGCCGCTTTTTCAGATCGAGAAGGTGGTCAAGCGCGGATAGCTTGAGATTTGCTCCAACACGGCCGCACGAGTGGCTATCAACCTCGATCCGGCATCTACTCCAACTTACGTGACACTCGGTGAGACTCGGAGAGTCCAGCGCGACCGAAGCCGAGACAACGGGTGCGTCGATGCACAAGACCCCAAACGCGGCACGGCTCTACGTTAAGCGCACGGAACCCAGAGCGCGGCCACCGCACGGAAACGTCGCGAACTGATCGAGAAGCAAACCTGTGGAAAAGTGGGAATGACAAAACAGGAACGAAATTCCTGAGCAATAACATGGCGGTCCCTACGGGAGTCGAACCCGTCTTTTCAGATTGAAAATCTGACGTCCTAACCGATAGACGAAGGGACCAGAAGCTCGCTGAGGCGAAGCGCCGATGCGCGGCAGCGTGGTATAGGAAGGAATGGCCCCGGGCGCAAGCCGTGCGCGAGCCCATGGCCCGGACGCGCCAATTTCACGCAACACCGCCCGTCATTGTTGGCGCGGATCAGCCGCATCCTCTATCTGAAGCTCGATGCGGTTGCGCCCGCCCCAGGTGTCGCGGCGAAGCTGCCCCACCACATGCACCGGCAACGCCCCCGAGGCGGCCGTCAACAGATCGCCCAGCGGCTGCCCGGCAGCACGGAAAGCAACCGCATCGAGCCGCGAGCCGTCCCCTGCTTCCAGCACGCAGCGAATGTGCGCCGTGCCAACCGGCTTGGCGAACTTCACCCGATGGGCAGGAAACGCGAACCGCGGCTGCGGATTGCCCTGCCCGTAGGGTCCCGCGCGCTCGATGAGATCAATCAGAGTGTCGGTGACAGCCGACGGCGTCAGCGCACCGTCGATCGCAAACGCCGCACGCTCCGAAAGACGCACCGCCGCGTTGCCGAGCACACTCGCGAAGAAACTCTTCAGGTCGTCGAGCTTCGCCTGATCAACCGTAAGCCCCGCCGCCATGGCGTGACCGCCCCCCTTGACGAGATGGCCCGCGGCCACGGCCTGGCGCACGGCCGCGCCGATGTCGATGCCCGCCACCGAGCGCAGCGACCCGGTGCCCGACACGACGCCACCAGCTGCAGCGTTGTCCCATGCGATCACGCAGGATGGCCGCTTGAACCGCTCCGTGATGCGGCTTGCGATGAGCCCGACGACGCCGCGATGCCACTCGGGCGAGCCAACCATGAGCACACTGAGGTTGGCATCCTCTTCAAGCATGCGGTCGGCCATCGCCACGGCCTCCTCGAGCGCGGCCCGCTCGATCTCCTTGCGCTCTTTGTTGAGCCGGTCCAGCAGCGCCGCGATACGCACAGCTTCACCCTCGTCTTCCGTCGAGAGCAGCTTCGCCCCCAGCGCCGCATCGCCGATGCGGCCTCCGGCATTGATGCGCGGCCCCAGGATGAACCCGAGATGATAGGCGTTCGGCGCCTCGCTGAGCCCGGCGGCATCCGCAAGAGCACGCAAACCGACGTTCTGGCGCTCGCGCATGATGGCGAGCCCCTTCGTCACGTAGGCGCGGTTGAGCCCCGTAAGCGGCACCACGTCCGCCACCGTCGCCAGAGCCACGAGATCGAGATCGCGGATGAGCTGAGGCTCCGGCTTACTCGCGCCGTAGAAACCCCGCTGCCTGAGCTCGCGCACCGTCGCCACCAGCACGAGGAAGACCACCCCCGCCGCACAGAGATGCCCCTGTCCCGAGATGTCGTCGAGCCGGTTGGGATTGACGAGCGCATGCACCGCCGGCAGCGTCTCATCGGCCTGATGGTGATCGATGACAACAACATCGGCACCCTGCGCAGGCGCACCGCCGAGCACATCGACGCTGGTCGTGCCGCAGTCCACCGTGACGATCAGATTGGCGCCTTCGCCGATGAGCTGCGCGATGGCATCCGTGTTCGGACCGTACCCCTCGGTCAGGCGATCCGGAATGTAGATGCGCGAGCGCACATCATGGTGCGCAAGGAAGCGCGCCATCAGCGCCGATGAGCACGCACCATCGACGTCATAATCACCGAACACTGCGACGCGCTCGCGGCGCACGACGGCGTCCGCCAAGCGCTTCGCCGCCTTGTCCATATCCGTCAACGTCGATGGATCAGGCATCAGCGCCCGGATCGTCGGATCGAGGAACACCGGCACGTCGTCGAGCCGCACGCCGCGCGCTGCCAGCACCCGTCCCAACAGCTCCGGCAGCGCATGCTGCTGGCTGATCGCCACCGCCTCGTTGAGCCGCCCCGCCTCAAGCGTCTCGCGCCAGCGATAGCCCCGCGCCGACTGTACCACGCCGAGAAACGCCGCTTCTTCCGGCATCTCCGCCGGAACGCGGACCTTCCTGAGTGCCGTCATGTGGAACCCCCCGCCCTGATTCGCCTTCTGCTAAGCGTTTCAGGAGATGCAGGCAGGAGCGACCCCTGCCCATGCTTGTCCACAAGTTGCAGGAGCTTGTCGGGACGCCGGGCTTGTGGCAGAGGAGCGAGACGGTTTCAGAACGAGGCGCCCATGAGCGACCCTAAAAACATCCTGATCCTGCTGCTTCTGATCGGCATCGCCGTGCTTGGCTATCTCTATTACGACAGCCAGCAGACCGCCGTGCGCATCGACGTACCGGGCTTCAAGCTCGAAGCGAAGTAGGCGCGTTTGATCATAAACGAAGCGCCGCATCGCGGCCCTGCCGGGATCAGTCGCGGCTTTGCGCCAGCATGTGGCCGATGTCGCTGAAGCGGCTCTTGATTCGGCGCACGGTGCCAGTCTTCGAGCGCATGATAAGCGTCTCGGTTTCGGCCGAGTTTCCGCTGAGCTTCACGCCGGAGAGCAGCGAGCCACTGGTCACGCCCGTCGCCGCGAAGATCACATCCGACGACGCCATGTCCTCGAGCTTAAACTTCTTGCGAATGTCGCTGACGCCCATCTTCTTCGCGCGCGCGATCTCGTCGTCGTTGGACGGCATCAGCCTGCCCTGGATCTGGCCACCGATGCAGCGCAGCGCCGCCGCGGCCAGCACGCCTTCGGGCGCCCCACCCGAGCCGAGGTAGATGTCGATGCCCGTCTCCGCCGGATCCGTGGTCCAGATCACGCCCGCGATATCGCCGTCCGGAATGAGCTGCACGCCGGCACCCGCTTCGCGCACGGCCCGGATGATCTCCGCATGCCGCGGTCGGTCCAATATGCACGCCGTGAGATTGCTGACCGGAACGCCCTTCGCTTTGGCCAAAGCCGCGAGGTTCTCGCCGACCGGCGCGTCGAGGTCGATGATGCCCTCCGGATAGCCCGGACCGATGGCGATCTTGTCCATGTACATGTCGGGGGCGTGCAGGAAGCCGCCGCGCTCAGCGATGGCCAGCACCGCGAGCGCATTCGGCATCTTCTTGGCGCAGATCGTTGTGCCCTCGAGCGGATCGACCGCGATATCGACCTCCGGGCCGGTGCCGTTGCCGACCTCCTCGCCGATGTAGAGCATCGGCGCCTCGTCCATCTCGCCTTCGCCGATGACGACCGTGCCCCGCAGCGAGACGCGCCCGAGCTCGTGGCGCATCGCATCGACCGCGGCCTTGTCGGCGGCCTTCTCGTTACCGCGCCCGCAAAACTTCGCTGCCGCGATCGCCGCCGCCTCGGTGACGCGCGCAACTTCGAGAACGAGCATGCGATCGAGTCCGACCGCGTCGTTATCTTTTGCCATGGGTCTCGTTCCCCTCGCTGTCAAAGATCCTCGATGCGGATCATCTGCGGCCGCTCCGCCACCTGGCCGTCGGCCTCGATGGCCCAGAGCGCCTTCCGCATCGCGTCCTCGGTTGTATCGTGCGTGATGAGTATAACATTGACCGCCGGCTCCGCTGCGCCGGGCGGCGGTTCGGCGGCCTGTCCGGGATGCACGGGCCCCGGCCTTTTCTGAACGATGCTCTCTAGCGAAACGTTCTCGTCGCTCATGCGACGTGTGATCGCAGCCATGGCGCCCGGCCGGTCGTAAACCGAGAGCCGCACATAATAATTGCCGAGCCGCGTGTTGAGATCGAGGCCCCGCGCCGGCTCAAGAACCTTCGTCGAGCGGATGAACGGCGGCATCACGAGACCGCGCGCGATATCGACAATGTCGCTCGCCACCGCCGACGCCGTCGGCCTCGCCCCGGCCCCCGGCCCGACGAGCATCAGGTTGCCGGCAAAATCGCCCTCGATGCCGACGCAGTTGGTGACCCCCGAGACCTCGGCCAGCGCCGACTCCTCGGCGACCAGCACAGGCGTCACACGCGCCTCGATGCCCTTCTCCGTCTCCGTCGCAACGCCGAGCAGCTTGATGCAGTAGCCGAGCTCCGTCGCGGCCTCGATGTCGGCCTTGGTGATCGTCTGGATACCTTCGACATGGATCTGATCGAACGCGATCATGGTCCCGAACGCGAGGCAGATCAGCAGCGACAGCTTATGCGCCGCGTCGAACCCGCCGATGTCGAACGTCGGATCGGCCTCTGCGTAGCCGAGCTCCTGCGCCTCCTTCAGCGCATCGGCAAAGCTGCGATGCTCATCCGTCATCTTGGTGAGGATGAAGTTGCAGGTGCCGTTCAGAATGCCATAGACACGCTGCACGCCGTTGGCAGCCAGCGCCTCGCGCAGCGTCTTGATGATCGGGATGCCGCCCGCAACGGCAGCCTCGAAGTTGAGCGCGACACCGTTCGCTTCGGCAAGCTTGGCAAGCGCCACGCCGTGCTTGGCGAGCAGCGCTTTGTTGGCGGTGACGACGTGCTTCTTGGCGGTCAGCGCCGCCTCGACGGAAGCTTTCGCCGGCCCATCCTCGCCACCGATCAGCTCGACGAAAACTTCGTTGGAGGGATCCCGCGCCAACGCCACCGGATCGTCGAACCACTGCGCGTCGCCAAAGCCCGCGCCGCGCGCCTTGTCGCGGTTGCGCGCCGACACGCCGGTCACCTTGACCGGGCGACCGAGCATCTTTTCGAGGCGCGGCGCATGGGCCGCCAGAAGTTGGATGAGACCCATTCCGACGGTGCCAAGTCCGGCGACGCCGAGGGTCAAAGGCTCTGACATGTGGACGAACGAAAGCTCTAAAGCGGTTTATCGGCTGGCTTTTTGCGGGATGGGGATGACGTTATGCATGGTTTCCGTCCCTTGGGCGAGAAACTTCTTGATCGAGCGGGCCGCCTGCCGGATGCGGTGCTCGTTCTCGACCAGCGCGATGCGCACGTAGCCTTCACCGTGCTCGCCGAAACCCAACCCCGGAGAAACAGCAACATCTGCTTTTTCAATCAATAGCTTAGCGAACTCAACCGAGCCGAGGGCATGGAACGGTTCCGGAATCGGGCACCAGGCGAACATGGTCGCCGGCGGCGCCGGAACGGGGAAACCCGCGCGGCCGAAGCTCTCGACCAGGCAATCCCGCCGGCTCTTGTAGACGCGCCGGATCTCCTCGACGCAATCCTGCGACCCGTTGAGCGCCGCCGCAGCAGCCACCTGGATCGGCGTGAACGCGCCGTAGTCGAGGTAGCTCTTGACGCGCGCCAGCGCGCCGATGAGCCGCTCGTTGCCGACCGCGAACCCCATGCGCCAGCCGGGCATGTTGTAGGTCTTCGAGAGCGAGGTGAACTCCACCGTGATGTCGATGGCACCTGCCACCTCGAGCACCGACGGCGGCGGATTGTCGTCGAAATAGATCTCCGCGTAGGCGAGGTCCGACAGGATGATGAGGTCGAGCTTCTTCGCCAGCGCCACCGCCTCCTTGTAGAAGTCGAGGCTGGCCGTCATCGCCGTGGGGTTCGACGGATAGGAGAGCACCACCGCAAGCGGCTTCGGAATCGAATGGCGACACGCGTGGTCGACGGCGCGCAGGAAGTCCTCACCGTTGCCGGCTTTGACATGGCGCATGGCGGCGCCCGAGATCAAGAAGCCGAACTCGTGGATGGGATAGGTCGGGTTCGGCACCAGGATCACGTCGCCGGGCGCCGTGATCGCCTGCGCCATGTTGGCGAAGCCCTCCTTGGAGCCGAGCGTTGCTACCACCTGCGTCTCGGGATCGAGCTTCACGCCGAAGCGGCGCGCATAGTAGGCAGACTGTGCACGCCTGAGCCCGGGAATGCCCTTCGATGCCGAGTAGCGATGCGTACGCGGCTTCGACACCGTTTCGACAAGTTTGTCGATGATGTGCTGCGGCGTCGGCATGTCGGGATTGCCCATGCCGAGATCGATGATGTCCGCGCCGTCGGCGCGCGCCGTCGCCTTAAGCCGGTTGACCTCGGCGAATACGTAGGGCGGCAGGCGCTTAATTCGGTGGAAATCGTCGATCACGATCGTCTCTTGCTGCAGTGCGGTGGAGCGTTAGTCCGAGCCCGCGAGGCCGACTTTTCGTGGCGTCGCCTTTCGCGCCGCCATCAGGAATTCGGCAATGAAACCGGTATAATTGGCGTTATTATGTACGCCATGGTGCCCCCCAGCGTCCAGAGGCTGCACCGACACGTAATCGATACTTGTGCACATCGTATCCCCAGTCGCACTCCTCCTTTCATCCTACTAGGCGTTGTCATAGAGACGCCCTATCCTTGGTTCCCATGAACGAGCACAGCCCACCCCCCAAGGCTGCACCGTACCGCATCGAGAACCCGGAGGAGTTCGCACAGAACTTGCTCCGTTTTCTTGAGGAAGGCGGGCGCGCCCTGTCGGAGCTGCTCGAGCGCCCGGACGCGAGGATCAGCCCCTATTCTGCCGCCAGCGAGATGACGCAGGCTGTCGGTACGCTCGGCGATATCGCGCGCCTTTGGCTCACCCATCCGACCAAGCTCGCCGAGGCTCAGGGCACGCTGCTCAGCTCCTATATCGACCTCTGGAACACGTCGATCCGCCGCATGCTGGGTGAGCAGGTCGACCCGGTCGCCGAGCCCGAGCCGTCCGACAACCGCTTCAAGGATCCGGAGTGGTCGACGAACCCCTATTTCGACTTCTGGAAGCAGGCGTATCTTCTGACCACACACTGGGCCGAGGACATGCTTAAGCAGACCGATGGCCTTGACGATCCGACGCGGCAGAAGGCCGAGTTCTATCTGCGCCAGGTCTCGAGCGCGCTCTCACCGTCCAACTTCCCGATGACCAATCCGGAGGTCGTGCGCGAGACCTTCGCTACCAACGCCCGCAACCTCGTGCAAGGCATGGCGCACCTCGCACGCGATATGGAGAAGTCCGGCGACCTGCTGAAGATCAGCCAGACCGACACGGAGGCGTTCGAGGTCGGCCACAACCTCGCGACGACGCCGGGCAAGATCGTCTTCGAGAACGAGATCTTCCAGCTCATCCAGTATGCGCCCACGACGGACAAGGTCCGCGAGGTGCCGGTACTGGTCGTGCCGCCCTGGATCAATAAGTACTACATCCTCGATCTCACGCCGCCGAAGAGCTTCCTCAAGTTCGCCGTCGACCAGGGCTTCACGGTGTTCGTTGTCTCCTGGGTCAACCCGGACGAGCGTCTCGCGCACAAGAGCTTCGAGGATTACATGCTCGAAGGCGTGCTGACGGCCGCGGACGCGGTCAGCCGCGAGACCGGCGTCGAGCGGTGCAACATCGTCGGATACTGCGTGGGCGGCACGCTGGTCGGTGCGACGCTGGCCTATCTGGCAGCCCGCGGCGACGAGCCATTCCGCTCCGCCACCCTGCTCACCACACAGCTCGACTTCTCGAAAGCGGGCGATCTCTTGCTGTTTACCAACGACGCCCAGCTTGCCTCGCTCGAGGAAATGATGGCCGAGCGCGGCTATCTCGACGGCTCGCGCATGGCGAACGTCTTCAACATGATGCGCCCGCGCGACCTGATCTGGCCCTACATCGTCAACAACTACATGCTGGGCAAGAAGCCGTTCCCATTCGACCTCCTGTTCTGGAACCAGGACTCGACGCGGATGCCGGCCGTCAACCACGCCTTCTATCTGAAGGAGTTCTATAACGAGAACAAGTTGGCCAAAGGCGGGATGACCCTCGCCGGCATCAAGCTCGATCTGAAGAAGGTCAAGCTGCCGGTGTTCGAGGTCGCCACCAAGGAGGATCACATCGCCCCGGCGCGGTCGGTGTTCATCGGCTCGAAGCTGCTCGGCAGCCAGGTGGAATTCGTGCTCGCCGGCTCCGGTCACATCGCCGGCGTCGTAAACCCGCCCGACAAAATGAAGTATCAGTTCTGGACCGCCAGCAGGGCCGCCGCCGACACGATCGAGGATTGGCTGAGCATGGCCAAGGAGCACCCGGGCTCCTGGTGGCCCTATTGGGCCGAATGGCTTGCGAAGCAATCGGGCGACTGGACCATTCCGCGCGAGCCTGGCGAAACGCTGGGTGTCATCGAGGACGCGCCGGGCTGCTATGTCAAGGTCCGCTCGTAGACTGCAGAAAACCCTCTCCCAAGCGGAGAACGTCTGCACACCCCCCTTTTTTTGATGCCCTCAGTGCCCCGTCTGATGGTCGAGCCGATTGAGGCTTTCGCGCGGGTCGTAGTGATAGAGCAGCAGATAGTCGCGCCATCCGTGCTCGCCTTCGCACATCGCCATGGACGACACCTGCATCGGACGCCCCACCCGATCACACTCGTAGAGGCGGTCCTGGAGCAACCTCCAGAGATGGGCCGGCCGATCCGTATCGAAAATGAGGTTGATGTGATGCGGCTCTTCCCCCTCGGCGGGTCGATCCAGAAACGCGAACCGCTTGATGAGATCGCGATCGCTCGCAAGGCTTTCGCAAGCGGACCGCACCTGCGCCAGATCGAGATCGGGTGAAAGGTCGGGATGAATTTGAATGCAGAAATCGGTCATGTGGCGGCCTCATCGCGCCAGCGTTTCAGCGGCGATCAAAACTGACCCCATATGCTCCAACCGATCATGGTCCGCCTTGCGATTTTCTCGCACCGGTTAAGGCATCCTTGACGCCGTGATCTGCGCCATGCGCGCAGCTCAAAGCCGCATGGTCTCGAAACCGTCGAATTTACCCCGGCGAATGCGCCTCCAAGCGGCGGATCTCAAGCAGCGTCAAAGCCTTATGGCCGCGCTCCGTCCGCCATCCCACGAACGCTCACCAGATACGGAGATGATCATGACAGTGCAGAGCGCCCTCTATTCGCGCCGTCGCGTCCTTCAGCTCACAGCGGCAACCGGCCTCGCCACCTCCGCCCTCGTCCGCACCACCTCCGTAATGGCGCAAACTGCTTCCGCGCCCTTGAAGATCGCCACCATCGGCGCCGGCAATCTCGGCGCCGCCGTCGGTACGCTGTGGGTCAAAGCCGGCCACGAGGTGCTGTTCTCGTCCCGCAACCCGGACAATCTGAAAGGCCTGGTGGACGGCCTCGGAGCCAAGGCACGTGCCGGCACGGTCGACGAGGCGATCGCGTTCGGCGATGCGATCCTGCTCGCGGTTCCCTATGAGGCCTACCCGCAGGTCGGGGCCGACTACGCGGAGAAGCTCAAAGGCAAGGTCGTGCTCGACGCCGGCAACGCCAACCGCAGCTCGCTCTTTGCGGAGACGCAGGAGAACGGCGTCGGTGTCACCACCGCGAAATACTTCCCAGGCGTCCGCATCGTGCGCGCCTTCAACGCCGCAAACCACCGCCTGTTCACGAGCAACGCCAACCGCCCGGCGCCGCGCATGGCGGTGCCCATTGCAGGCGACGACGCGGAAGCGCTCGAGATCGCAAAGACGCTGGTGTCATCTGCCGGCTTCGATCCGCTTGTGGTCGGCAGCCTCAAGGACGCGGATAAGTTCGCCATGGGCACGGAGGGCTTCGGCCACGTCTTGCCGGCGGTCGAGCTGGCCGCCAAGCTCGGCGTCCTCGCCCCGGCAAACCTCTGATCGAAAGCCGGCTCAGCTGGCCGCTGCGCGCCGCTCCGCGAGCCGTTGCTCCGCCGAGCGCACGATGGCCACGCGCAGCTCGTCTGCCGTGGCCCATCCGGGCCTCACGGCGAGGTTCTGCGCAGCGGCGAGCCGCGCCAGATCCTCGACCCGCCGGATTTCGGAAAGCCGGTCCATGAGGCCGCTCGCGCCGTGCCGATGCAGAGTGACGACTGCGCCAATGGCATAGGGATCGAACTCTGCAAGCTCGACCGTCGGGGTCTGAACCACCGCAGATGGGCTCTCGGCAGCAGCGGCTGCATGCACCGCCGTCGCCTGATCGCGAAGACCCGACGCGATCTCCGCGATCCGCTCGGATTGGCGCAGGATACGGTTGGCGATACGGCGCGCGGCCCCTTCGGGCAGGCCGGCCTCCTGCTGCACAGCCCGCACGACAAGTGCGCGCAGCTCCTTATGCGCTGAGCGCTTGTTGCCTGTCATGAGCATACTCCCTCGCATGCGCTCCCCCATTCAGAACCAAGCCCGAGAACTCCTCGTACAGCCGGCGCAGGTCATGCATCCCGTCGCCGTACTTGGCCTCGATCGTTCGCGCGTTGGGGCTCCATTCGAAGGCATTCGCAATACCGTCGCGATGCGCGAGCTGCACGCCGGTGAGCGGATGCGTCAGCCCCACCTCTTCGACAAGCAGCCGCTCCGCACCGCGCCCGCGCACGAAATTCGGCAGGCATACATAGCGCCGCCGCGACAGCGGCACGGCCGACAGCTCGTCCAGATTGGTCACGCGCTCCGCGATCAGAGAAATGCGGTCGATGGCCATCATCGACACGTAGTCGGGACGGAACGGCACGATCACCCGATCTGCAACGGCGATGGCCGCATGCGTGACGAACGACAACCCCGGCGCACAATCCATGATGACGACGTCGTAGGCATTCTCGAAGCGGCGCAGCAGCATCCCGAAGCGATGCGAAAGATCGATGACGAGCTTCTCGCCGCCCGCCCGGTTGGCGAGATCGAGGAATAGATCGCCCTGCACCTCGTCGATCATCAGCGATCCGGGCAGAAGATCGAGCGTCGGCTTTCGGCCGTTAGTGGCCGTCACGTCGCCCGCGCCCTTAACCACGTACTTGTCGAGGAAGGTATGTGGGGTCTGGAAGCAATCGACGAAGAAGTCTGAGATCGTCTGCCGCCCATCGCGGGCATCGCGCCACCCCTGCCCGCCGAGCAGGATGATCGAAGCATTGCATTGCGAGTCGATGTCGACGAGCAGAACACGCTTGCCGCCCCAGATGCTGAGAGCGTGTGCGAGCATGACGGATACGGTTGATTTGCCGACGCCACCCTTGCGGTTGGCTATGGCGAGGTAAAGTGCCATTGGTCCCTCACATCACGAGACGTGTCGTCTCGTGCCTAGACTGCACATACCCCGCGTTGTGATGAAGTGCCGCGACCCGCCCTAATATCGCGGCTGGCAATCGGCCCTAGAAAGCCGCGCCATCGTTCTTCTTTTTTCGCTTTTCGCTCGTCTCCGCTTTTGGCCGCCCAGCTGCATACTAATATGCTCCGAAATTGACGTTCTGTGGGCAAAATTCTGAAAGCCGGGTCAAATCATGCGACGCCTCATCCCGTCTTCGGCCCTGTCCGCGACCGGTTGCGCCCCTTTACGCCGCACGCGCCTGTGCTAGAAGCCGCTTTTTCCACGCTCAAGGCTGAACATGACCGCCAAAGAAACGGCAAGCACCTCCTCGTCTGCGCCCACGCGCGCGCCGAAACCGGCCCCCAAGGTCGGCTTCGTGTCGCTTGGCTGCCCGAAGGCGCTGGTCGACAGCGAGCGCATTATCACCAAGTTGCGCGCCGAGGGCTATCAGGTGGCGCCCGATTACGCCGGTGCCGACGTTGTCGTGGTCAACACGTGCGGATTCCTCGATAGCGCCAAGCAGGAAAGCCTCGACGCCATCGGCGAAGCGCTGTCGGAGAACGGCCGCGTCATCGTCACGGGTTGCATGGGCGTCGAGGAAGGCCGCATCCGCGAGGTGCACCCGGGCGTGCTCGCGGTCACCGGCCCACACCAATACGAGCAGGTCGTCACCGCCGTGCACGAGGCCGTGCCGCCGCTGCACGATCCCTACCTCGATCTCGTGCCGCCCGAGGGCCTGCGCCTCACGCCGCGTCACTACGCGTATCTGAAGATTTCCGAAGGCTGCAACAACCGCTGTACGTTCTGCATCATTCCGAACATCCGCGGCGATCTTGCAAGCCGCCCCGCAAACCACATCATGGCCGAAGCAGAACGCCTCGTGAAAGCCGGCGTGAAAGAGCTGCTCGTCATCAGCCAGGATACCAGCGCCTACGGCCTCGACCTCAAATACGCCGAAAGCACTTGGAAAGGCGCTCCGCTCAAGGCCAAGTTCCTCGATCTCGCCAACGCCCTCGGCGAGCTCAGCGCCTGGACGCGCCTGCATTACGTCTATCCCTATCCGCACGTGGACGACGTGATCCCGCTGATGGCCGAGGGCAAGATCCTTCCTTACCTCGACATCCCGTTCCAGCACGCCTCACCCGCCGTCTTGAAATCCATGCGCCGCCCCGCGCATCAGGAGAAGACCGCCGAGCGCATCGCCGGTTGGCGCAAAGTCTGCCCCGATCTTGCCGTCCGCTCGACGTTCATCGTCGGCTTCCCCGGCGAAACGGAAGAGGATTTCAACTTCCTGCTCGACTGGCTGCGCGAAGCAAAGCTGAACCGCGTTGGCTGCTTCAAATACGAAGCCGTCGACGGCGCCCGCGCCAACGATATTCCGGGAGCCGTCCCCGAGGAGGTTAAGGAGGAACGCTGGCACCGCTTCATGGCCGCCCAGCAGGAGGTCTCGGGCGAGATCCTCGCGTCCCGCGTCGGCACCGAGATCGAAGTCATCATCGACGAGGTCGACGACGACGGCGCCATCGGTCGCTCGAAGTGGGATGCCCCCGAGATCGACGGCAGCGTGTTCCTGGACGGCGGCGAAACACTGCGCCCGGGCGACATCGTGAAGGCCCACGTGCACACGGCCGACGACTACGACCTCTGGGCCACCGTCTCGACCAATCCCTGACGTCCCCTTCATCCGCGAACGACTTTTGCCCGCTCTCGACGCGTTGACAGCACACAGCACGGGGTGCGACAGTCTGTCCTCGAGGGACCTACGCATATTGCGCGTTCCCCTGTCCGCCTTAGCGCGGTGGGGGTGAGGTGGTCGGGGGACTCCCAGCCGTCAATACTCTGAAATCCCCCTCCTATAAGCCTCCTCGATACGAGGGGAACCAGCGCAGCGTGAACGCAGGCCCTCGCCACAGGGGAGCACGCCGCAATGGTTTCGATCGATCAGACGGCCGGGTCCGCAGCCGCAACACAAAGCGCCGCCGAAATCCGCATCTACGCGCATTCGCCCATCCTCTATTGGTGGGTCATCTGGGCCTACGGCTATGTCTGCGCCGCGCTCACCTATTTTCAGGGTGAGCGCATCACGCTCAGCGAAAGCGCCAAGCCGATCTTCATTCACACGAGCCCGTGGGTCGGCCTCTCCTTCACGCTGCTCTTGCTGCTCGTCATCGTCGCTACCTCGGTTCGCGCCCGTGGCATCAACGCCCTTCTCCTCCTGCTGCTTCTCGGCGGCGCAGCTACCGGCTTCTATGTGGTGATGAACACGCCGGGCCTTTGGACCACCGCGCCGTCGCTGCTCTTGCACATGAACCTGGCGTTCTACCTACTCCTTTCCACGGTGCTGTTCGTGGTCTGGTTCGTCATCGTCTTCACCGTCGACCGGCTGAGCTACTGGCGCGTGCGCGGCACGCAGGTCGAGCGCGTGCAGCTCTTTGGCAGCGCCCTCGGCCGGGCGCCGGAGAGCTGGTCGGCGCTGCACATCCGCCTCACTCGCTACAGTGACGACCTGATCGCGCACAAGATCCTAGCGCTCGGCTTCCTCGGCCTCGGCACCAGCGATATCGAGGCTAAGGTCTCGATCTTTGGGGGTGGCCACGAGCAATTCCGCATCGAGAACGTCTGGCGGGCGGCGACGCCATTGAAAGCGGTGCAGGCCGCCATGGGTCAGAAAGCAACCGTCGTGATTTGACGTGCGCGCGGACCACATCCGGGGTTGAATGCCGCTCATTGTCAGCTCGCCCTCGGAGTAGAACGCAGTGAGCACCCTTCCGGCATCACGCCCCGGACGAACGCGCGCGGGCTCGCAATGACGCTGCGCCACCCACCCCTGCTCATCATCCTGACGGCCGCGGTGCTGGCGCTCGGGGTGGCACTACGCATCTTCGATCCGAGCCCGGTCGCGCGCCTGCGCCTGTCCGTATTCGACACCTACCTCACCCTCAAACCGCGCGCGGCCGACCCAAACTTCCCGGTCCGCATCGTCGACATCGACGAAGCCTCGCTGGCAAAACTCGGCCAATGGCCCTGGCCACGGTCCGAGCTGGCCCGCATCATCGAGCGCCTGGCAGACGCCGGCGCCAAGACGATCGCCATCGACCTCATCCTCGCCGAGCCGGACCGGCTGTCGCCCGCGGCGCTGGCACGGCAGGCCGAGGCCAGAAGCGAGCTTGCCCCCATCGTCGCCGAGCTGGCCGCGCTCCCCTCGAACGACGCGCTCCTCGCCCGCGCTCTGGAACGTGCGCCGGTCGTGCTTGGCATGGCTGGCGATGACTCGACGGCGCGTCGTCCCGCGCCACCCAAAGCGAGCTTCGCCATTGCCGGCGATGATCCCGTGCACTTTGTGCCGCGCTTCGCCGGCGTCATCGAGCCGCTGCCCGAGCTCGCGAAGCCGGCCGCCGGCATCGGCGCCGTGAACTGGCTCCCTGCCGCCGACCAGATCGTGCGCCAGGTTCCCCTGCTCGTATCGATCAACGGCGTGCTGAGCCCGACGCTCTCACTCGAAGCCCTGCGCACGGGCGCCGGCGAGACCACGGCCTTCGTGCGCTCGTCGGGTGGCAGCGGTGTTTTGAGCTTCGGCCAGCAGACCGGCGTCGAAACGGTTCGCGTCGGCAGCACGGTGCTGCCGACGGCGAGCGACGGTCAGCTCTGGCTCAACTTCGCGCCGCCCGATCAGCGCCGCTATGTCCCCGCGCACACGATCCTAGACGACACCTTCAAACCTGAGGACATCGCAGGCCGCCACATCCTGATCGGCGCCAGCGCCACCGGGCTTCTCGACTTGCGCGCAACCCCGCTCGCCGCCTCGGTGCCGGGCGTCGAGATCCACGCCCAGGCCGTCGAGCAGATGCTCTCCGGCGAGCACCTCGTTCGTCCCGCGTTCGCGACCGGCGCCGAGATCCTGTTCTTGCTCGCCGTGGGTGCTCTCGTCGCCGGCTTGATCCGGCGTTCGGGCGCGCTCGCAGCAGCCGGCATCGGCATCGCCGCGGTCGCGCTTGTCGGAGCGGGCTCGTGGCTCGCCTTTTCCCGAGCCGGCCTTCTGTTCGACCCCGTCTACCCGTCGCTCGCCCTGCTCGCGGTCTATCTCACGGGCTCGCTCGTCTCGTTCGTGCGAACCGAAACCGACCGCGCGCGCGTCAAGCGCGCCTTCGGCCATTACTTGGCCGCACCGCTCGTCGAGGAGCTGGCCGCCGACCCGTCGCGGCTGAAGCTCGGCGGCGAGACGCGCGACGTGACGCTGCTGTTCGCCGACGTGCGCGGCTTCTCCGCACTCTCCGAAGGCATGGACGCGGAAACGCTGATCCGCTTCGTCAACCGCCTCTTCACGCCGCTGTCCGACACCATCCTCGAGCACCGCGGCACCATCGACAAGTTCATGGGCGACGCCGTCATGGCGTTCTGGAACGCCCCCGTGCCGGATGCCGCCCATGCCGCGCAGGCCTGCCGAGCAGCGCTCGCCATGCAGGCCGTAATGGATCGCCTGAACCGCGAGCACGCGGCAGAGAACGCCGCCGCGGGCGTGCCGCATCGCCCGATCCGCATCGGCATCGGCCTCAACACGGGGCCGTGCTGCGTCGGCAACGTCGGCTCACCCCAGCGCTTCGACTATTCGGTGCTCGGCGACACCGTGAATGTGGCCTCCCGCATCGAGGACACGACGAAGCTCTACGGCGCACCTATTATCATCGGCGAGCACACGGCCCGCGAAGCAAAGGACTTTGCCTTGCTTGAGATTGACACTGCGGCGCGGCTGCGCGGCAAGGAGCGCACCGAACGGTTATTCGCACTCATCGGCGACGAGGCGACGGCAACTTCGCCAGCCTTCGCACGCCTCGCGGAGCACTATGCCGCCCTACGTAAGGCCCTGGACACGGGCGACTTGGCTGCCGCGGCCGCAAACATCCTTGCCTGCCGCGAAGCCGCACGCGCACTGACGACGCTGCCGCTCGACGGCCTCTTCACCTATTACGAAACAGGCCTCAAGCGGCCATAGCGGCCCGGGCCGCCGCCGTCGGCTCAGCGCCCGCCGTCGGTCAGACTACCTCCTCTACCGCCGGACGGATGCTTGTTTCCGCCGCGATGCTTGCCGCCGCCGATGCCGCGCCCGATCCCGCCGCCGATGCCGATCACGATGTCCATGCCACTCACGATGTTGCCATCGCCGGAATCCCGCTTCTTGGCGGTGCGCGTCTTCTTCTTCGGCTTCGTCTTCTCTTGGGTCTTGGTCGGAGTCCGTTCGGCCCGTTTCTTCGTGGGCTTGGTGGTCTCGGTCCGCCTCTTCGTCGGCGGATCGGCCTTCGGTGGATCGGTCTTCGGTAGCGCGCCGAGAATGATGACATCGCGCGTCAGTGTCGGTGTCGGATCAATGCTCGGCGGCTGGGTCACGAACGGGAAGGCATTGTCGAACGGCACGCCGTCCTTGTCGGAAAGCGACGCCCACCGGCTGGGCGGCCCTACATCGCCGTCCTCGGAAATGCGGATGAGCTTGCCCGGCTCCGTAAGGTCGCGGCACTGACCGCGCGCGTTGCAGACTTGGATGGCGCCTTCAAGCAACAGCAGCCACGACTCGCCGTTATCCTCGACATAGACGTCGAAAATCGTGCCGCGCACGGTGATCGCGGCCGACGGCGTCTTGATTACATAGGTAGGCTTCTCCGCCACGCCGGTGATGAAGCGGAACGAGCCCTTCACCAGATCGAGCACGATCGAGCCCTTGGTCTTGGCCGGATCGTAGACGAACTTGTCGAGCATCAGTCGTGCGCCGGGACCGAGCGCCAGTTTTGTATCGTCGTCGAGCTTGAGCTCGCTCGATGCATCGAGACCGACTTCGATCTCCTCATCCTGGTGCACGCGGTCGCCGTTCTGGAGCGTGCGCGTATCGCGATTGAATGCTGCGGTGACGAGGTTGACCACCACGAGCGCCGATCCGATCGGCTGCTGCGACGCGGCCTGGAGCCCCGAAACCGGCATCAGCATCATGAGACAGAGTACAAGGGCCGAGGCGGATTTCATGACAGCCATCCTTCAATGGGGGACCAAAGGCCGCGAGACCGCATAGCGAAGTGGACTCGCGTAGGCCTGAGGGCCCGAAAGCGGCGTGACCCCGAGCTTAGCCTATATTGCAGTCGGCGGACTATCTCGAAAAGCATTCCGGCCGCACTGCACCACTCTGAAACAGAGCACTTGAGCCACCCCCGCGCTGTTCCCTACGGAACAGGCTGCCCCGCGTCCGCCACGGCCTTACAGCGGGATGGTCCCCCTGGCGTGATCCTTGGCCTTATGCTCCGGCTCCACGTGGATGACGACCTCCGAGCCGTCGATCGCAGCCTCGATGGCAGCTTCCAGCCGGTCGCAGATCTCGTGCGCGGCGTTAACCGTCATGTCGCCCGGCACGACCAGGTGGAACTCGATGAACGTGGCCCGCCCGGCCTGTCGCGTACGCACATCGTGCGCCTCGAGCGCCCCGTAGCCGCTTTGCCGGATCGCGTCGCGAATTCGCGTCTGGATCTCGCTGCCGGCCGCCTCGTCGAGCAACCCGCTCATCGAGGAGACCACGATCTTCGAACCGCTCCAGAGAATGTAAGCCGCCACCGCGAGCGCAAGCAGCGGGTCGAGCACATAGAGCCCCGTAACCGCAACGAGCACGAGCCCTGCGAGGACGCCGACCGAGGTCATCACATCCGTCAGCAGGTGCCAGCCATCCGCCACCAGCGCGGGAGAGCGCCGCGCACGCCCCTGCCGGATCAGGAACGTCGACCAGCCGCCATTGAGCGCCGTGGCGAAAAGGCTGACGGCCATGCCAAGCCCGAAATCCTCGATCGCCCGCGGCCGCACGAGCGCATCGTAGGCTTCACGCATGATCAGGATGGCAGCAACGATGATGAGCGCACCCTCGAGCACGGCGGAAAGATATTCGGCCTTGTGGTGGCCGAACTGATGCTGCCTGTCCGCCGGCTGGGAGCTGACGCGGATGGCGATCAAGGCCGCGATCGCAGTCACGAGGTTGACGATGCTCTCGAGCGCATCGGAATAAAGCGCCACGCTGCCCGTCACCAGGTAAGCCATATACTTGAGGCCCATGACGGCAAGCGCGACCGCAATGCTGCCGGCTCCGATGAGCTGCAGCGTGCGGTTGGAGCGATCATTTGCCGACGGGGCTGACATGCGCGTGCGACCCTTTTTCGGAGACGTCCGGTGGGAGAGTGTGAGTGCCACGGCCTTCTGCCAGAGATCGTCACGGGGCGCCACTCTCGCGTGCCGGCCCATTTTTGCGACACGGGCTCGCCCCGTTATCCACACCGATTGCGCGCCTGAGCCTCCCGCGCAGCAAGCGAATCTGGTCCCAAGAGCCCAGCGGGCGTCGCGGGATGCACGAGGGCGGCGCATGGCCCCTTCCAGGGAGAGCGACGCCATGGCCAATTTCACGACCCACATTGCTGCGGGGACCCTCGTCTCGGGATCGCTCGCGACGCTGACGCTGGCAGCGGACGTCATAGCGCCGGAGAACCTGATCCCGGTGACGCTTGCCGGCGTTCTGGGCTCCGTGCTCCCCGACATCGATCTCCGCGAAAGCCGGCCGAGCCGAGCCATGTTCGCAGGCCTCGCGATCTTCTTTTCGTTCGCGGTGCTGTTCTCAGTCGCCGATCGCTACTCGATCGCCGAACTGTGGCTTCTCTGGCTCGGAACGCTAATCCTGATCCGGTACGGACTGCACGCCATATTCCACAACGCCTCCGTCCACCGAGGCACATGGCACTCGTTGATCGCAGCCCTGTTCGCCGCCGCGGCAACGGCTGTGGTCTTCGGCAACGTGCTCGACCGCCACGCCGGCGTCGCGTGGCTCGCGGCCGCGTTCATGTTCGTCGGCTTTGTCGTGCATCTGATCCTGGACGAAGTCTACTCGGTGGACATCGCGGACCGCCGCCTCAAGAACTCATTCGGCACGGCCCTCAAGATCGTCGACCGCCGCTACCCCTATGCGACCGCGGGCATGGCGGCTGCGCTCGCGCTCGCCGTATGGCTAGCCCCCTCCCCGACCCCGTTCTTCACCGGCCTCTCCTCGCGTGACATGTGGGCCGAGCTCAACGCGCAGCTGCTGCCGAAGGAGCGCTGGTTCGGCCTCGTGAAGCTGCCGAGCTTGGTGGCCGAGACCGAGCCGCCGGCCGAGGCCATCACCACCGGCACCCTCCCGGACAGCGAGCCTCAGCCTGAGGCCCCGCCATCCCGGTAAGAGGACTGGCGGCAGCCTTGCCCGCTCCGTAAGCTCAGTAAAGCAATCACCGATGGGGAATGGCCTCGGCCGACCGCGTGCGCGGCTCGAGCCCGCTGAGGTAGGTGCCGACCAGGTCATCGACGAGAACGCTGGCATCGTCGGCCGTAATCACGGAGAGCTTGTCCGCCGCCGAAAGGGACGCGATGCCGTGGACCCCGGCCCACAACACGCGCGCCGAGCGCTTTACGGCCTCTGGATCGAGCTCCTGCGAGAACGGCAGCAAGGCGTCCTCGATCATGCCCATGAGCGCCTCGAACTTCTGCCGGTACGAGTCCGGCACGTTCTGCGAGGCGGGCACATGGTGCTCGAAGAGCAGGTTCCAGAGCTTGGGCTTGCGCGCCGCGAAGGTCAGATAGCAGTTCGCTAGCTGATGGACCCGCTCGCGCGGATCATCGCTCTCGGGCACGGTCGCAAGCGCAGCCAGCAAATCGTCGAGAAGCCTGCCCTCGATGGTCAGGATCAGATCATCGAGGTTCTCGAAGGAATTATAGAGGGTGCCTGGGGAGTAATTGATGCGTCTAGCGATTTCGCGGGCGGAAAGCCCATCGAGACCAGATTCCTGAATGAGACTGGTCGAAGCATTAATAATTAGCTCGCGCAGCTCTTCCGCGGAGTGAAGAGATCGACGGCCCATTGAGTTTCTCTCGCGCCTATAGTTCGAACGGCTAACGCCGGCCGAATACCAACCTGAGCCGTGCCGCACAGCGGCCCGGCACGCTAAAGACCCTTGAGCTTTCCTTCTCGTTGCGGCCGCATAGTCTACTGGCACGCACCGCCCCTCGATCCACGGAACCGTTAAAAGACGACTTCGTTCCCTGATCGCGGGCGAACGGGACCAAAAACGGGACCCGCCTCGTGGGCAGCATACTGAATGTCGCAGACGGTCGCAACGCTCGGCCGCTGCCGCGAGAAACGAAAGCGTGCGGGCAAGTTAGCTTCCCATCACCCCGAGCAGATCCCTGGAGCTTAAGAGCTGAAGCAGGTCGAGGTCATACAGACCTTCTCGCGCTGGCTCGGACTTTGCGCCTTGTCGTAGAACTCGACGCATCCCTTGCGCGGGCTGGCATAGGCCGTGTCTTTCCACTCGACGCCGCTCATGATGAAGCTCCCGAACAGCGGCGTGAACTGGTAGCTACCTTCGACCACGATCAGGCTGGTGCCCTCCTTCAGAAACCCGGCCGCGAGGGGGTAGGACTGGCACCGGGCGGGCAGCGCCCCGCCATTAAAGGCGGGCCGGTGCTGGGCCGCAGGATAGACGCGCGTGATGCTGGCGTTATCCATGCTCGAGCGCACCGGAATGAGCGAGATCTTAAGCGGCCCCGCATCGTAAGGGCTCATCATGAGCTCTGCGATGTCGTAGATCGCCGTGACATCGTCTGCCGTCAGCTCCTCCTCGCGCGCGACGAGGTCCGCCACCGTGTTGGTGACCACGGTAAGGCGCCGATCGATCGACACCGCCCGCGTGATTTCCACCGCCCCGATCAGCATCAGGATGAGGATCGGCGCAATCAACCCGAACTCGAGCGCCGCCACGCCGCGCGCGTCTCTGCGGAAACGCCTTACCCCTCGCAGAAGGCGAAACGCGAGCACTCGCTTCCGACCGCTTGTCACAACGTCATCGCTCACGATCGGCTCCTCGGGCTCATTCCGGGTAGGGTTCGGACTGGAACGCCGCGACGGCCGAAAGCACGGGCCTGCCCTGCGCGGTCGGCGTCGGAGAGAGCAGGTTCCAGATTTTCTGCCAGAGCACGAGCCCCATGTCCCATTGGTAGCAGGCGCTGACCACGACCCGCTGGCTCGCCCCGCCAGTGCGGGTGCCAAGACCATCGCCATCGTCGCCTTCGGCAGGCGTGAGCTGCCCGTCCGTCACGCAGCTCGTGAGCGGTGAAAGCCCGGCAAACGTCTCGCTGCTCTTGATATGAATGACCAGATGCTCGTCGCAGGAAATCAGGCGCCCCGCTTCACTGCAGAACATTTGGCGGAAGTCGCCGAGCGTCAGCCCGTCCTTGAGCACCTCTCCTGTCCTGATCTTCCGGGAGGCCGCCTCGACGCCATGCTCGAGAAAATGCGAGGTCATGAACTGCAGGCCGATGGTCATGATGCCGAGCACCAGGACGAAGAAAGGCGCAGCCACGATCGCAAACTCGACCGCCGTCGCACCCCGCGCATCGGCTTGGAACCGGCGGCCCATGCCAAGTACATGGCGGCGAACGACCGCAAGATATAAGTTGCTGCTGCGCATGAAGTCCAGACGCCCCGTCGAACGGCCGTCAGGCTAGCTCTGCGCCTATATAGGAATGGTTGACGCCCGCTTGCGGCAACCCACGACGGTAAAAAACCGGTTAGCCCGCCTCGCATGTGGGCCTGCACAGCCAAGCGCTCGATCGAGAAGCTTGAGCAGGAGACGAGCCGCCATGCGGCCTCGCCATCGACATCAATATGGTGCGGTCGAGAAGACTCGAACTTCCACGGGTTGCCCCGCTACCACCTCAAGGTAAAGGGCGGTAGTGAAGTGAATGATTTTACGAGCGTTTTGGAGCCGTCCAAGTGCGCCAGAGTGAGGATGCTACACGTCTCCGCAACCTGTTTTGTCCATCGGGGACAAAGGGGCTCAGACGCAATACCGCCCCCGCCACCGTCCCGGGGGCGGTCGGAACGGCAGCGGGGGCGACAAGCGCTTCAACCGCGGTGCGGTCGCGGGCGCGCTATCCCGTCGGGAAGAGGATCAGAGCCAGGGCGGCACCGGTGGCGAGCGAACAGGCAGCGATGAGCCCGAGCTTTACGGTGTCAGGCCAATCAAGCCCCGCACCGTCTCGGCGTTGAGACCCGCCGTCAGAGCCGCCACCAACCAGATGATCAGCACCGCCAGCGTGCCGAGAGGCGGCAACACCGCTGCCAGGGCCGTCAGCAACGACGTGAGGCCGCTGAGCAAACCCGCCGTGCCCATAGGCGGCTGGCCCGACGGCTGCGTCGTAGAGGCGGACTGTTCCAGGCGCTCCACCCTCCCCTTGAGGTCCGTGATGCGGGCGTGGGCGTGATCCATCTTGCGGGAGCCCTCCTTCACCGCGTCGAGCGTCATGGCCTGCCCCGTCTCGAGGCCGCCGAGGCGGCTCTCGATGCGAAGCAGGATTTCGCCCGGCGAGGGCATGCGCCAACTGTGCTGGCCATTCGGGCTCTGATCGAACATAGGCGTGGTTCCCCATGGCCAGCCTCACGACGTCTTCGGTGTAGGCTTGGTGGGCGGCTCGTCCGTGCAATCGGCGTGATATCGCTTCGGCTTGCCCTTCGTGACGCTATGAATATAGGCCCGCTGCTTGGCGATCTGGCGTTGCTGCCAGCACGGCGCGTCGGGGCTGTTCTCGACTTCGGGCACGTTGCGCAGCACCGAGGCCGCGCTGACGGACGCTTTCTTCTCAGCCGTCGCGATACCCAGGGTCTCGCACGCTGCCAGGAACGGGCTTACCGTCATTATCAGAGCCACGACGGCCCAGCTCTTGAACTTTTGCATTGTTGCGCTCCGTTTCAACGTGCGCGCGATCCTCGCCGCGCTGCTCAGCCCTTTCGATACGCACGTAGTCCCACACAACCAACGCCAAGACGGCCGCCGCCCCTGCCCCGATGGGGATCAGGCGCGCGACGAGCCAGGCAACGATGCTGCCGATCATGCCGCCCTCCGCTTCTCTGCGATGGCATCGACGGCTCCACCGATTGTTGCCTTGATCTTCGGCCAATAGAGCGTGCCGGCAATCCAGCCACCGATCATGACGACGATGGTGGGATTGCCCCAGACCCACGAGCCGAGATCGATGGCGGTCTGACTGAAAACCTTCCACGCAGTGAAAGACGTGAGGTCGGGCGGAGCCGGGATCTTGTCTGCGTTCTCGGCAATGCCAGCGCCGACACCAACGCCCGTCGTGACGACGCCCGGCTTCGACGTGGCGACGTCGACGGCGGTTTCCTTGATCCGCGAGACGAAGCTCATTCCGGTCTCGGGATACGCCTTCCAGTCGAGCTCGAAATGGGGCGTGTCGCGGGATTTCCAATCTCCGCCCCAGGTGATCGGCACGCCGAGCTCGGCCGCGGCGCCTTTCATGACCACCGCGATGTGATCCATGTCAGGGATGTCGTATTTCCCGTCGGGGTCGACGACATCGATCGCGTGGCCGTTGAGGTGCCGGGAATTGAGCGTCCAGCTCTTGCCCGCCGCCTTGAGCTGCTTCTGCCGCTCGATCGTACGCACGCCCTCCGTTACGATGAAGGGCTCGCGCTCGGCGGCCAGCTTCACCACCCGCACGAGGTCAGGATGCACCCCCTGCAGGTTTTTGAGACTTCGCTCGTTCAGAGCCATCGTCACCCCCAAAGAAAAAGGGCCGGCGAGATGCCAGCCCTGACAGAAATGTGTGGAGAACAGCATTGCTACTGTCCGCCTACTGCACCTAATGTTTCCGTATACGAACGCTCCAACACGAGGACGCACGATGCAGCCGCTCAAGGCCTTGGTTCCGGTCAGGCTCAAGAAGGCAATCAAGCGCCTCGTCGCGCCCCGGCAGCCCAGCCGCTCCGTTTCGCTCTACACGTACCGAAAGCCCGACGGAACCTTCGATCTCGACCGCTATCGCGAGGTCCAGATCGCCGGCAACAAGCGCAAGCTCGATTGGGTCTTTGCCGATGAAGACACGATCCGATTCATCAGCAGCTACCTGCGCAACTCCTCAAAGATGCCGGTTCGTGGCCTGTGCCACGGCACGCGGCGCGGCCTCGAGCAACAGTGGTTCGCCGACCACCTAGGCGCGGAGATGATCGGTACCGAGATCTCCGATACCGCAGATCAATTTCCACGCACGGTTCAGTGGGACTTTCACGAGCCGCGCGCTGAGTGGGAGGGCCGCTTTGACTTCGTTTACACGAACTCCCACGACCACGCCTACGACCCGGAAAAGGCGCTCAACACGTGGGTCGACCAGCTCGCGCCGGGCGGCTGCGTCATCATCGAGCACACCTCGGAGCATACCGCTGGCCACTCCAATGAGCTTGATCCTTTTGGCGCCGATCCGGACGTGCTGCCCTACCTGATCCTGCAATGGGGCAAGGGACGATACGCTGCGACCGAGGTGCTCATCCCGCCCTTCACGAAGCCAAGCGGGCATTCGATTTGGCTGTTCGTCGTCCGCCGCGTCGATGTCTAGGCCCAACTCGCGGCCGTCATCATACGCTGAGTTGCGCTGCCGGCCGTGACGATGTGATCTTCATCGCGTTCGATGAGCCCGGTCCACAGGAAGTTGGAGCCACTATTGTTCACCGAAACCGTTCGTCCGGTCTCGGCAGCCATACCCTCGTCACCGGCCGCGATGGCGTAGTACGCTCCGGAGATACGGCCAATGCCGGCCGCAAGGGCAATTCCTCTAGCCGGCACGTTGAGAGACAGGGATGCGACCCCAGAGGTCACGCCAGCGTTATTCGTATGAAATGGGGTCAGGCTAGCAAGATTGTTCAGGCGATAGACGGCTGCCACGAAGCACTGATCAACGTTCCCCGCCATTGTGACGGCAATCGCCCCGCTTTCGGCCGGCACCTCGGCAACGTAGAGCCAAGTCCGATATTGCGTCGCAATGGCTGCGGTTTCGATCAGCGTGGCCGCGACGCCCCCGATAGTGATCGAGTTTACCGTTGGCGTAGACGTTCCAGAGGCGGCAGATAGCCCGACGGCAACAAGGCTGCGACCTCGAGCCTGCCCGAGGTTGATGGCGCCCGTGTTCCAACTTGCCGCCGTAACAGTCGAGAAATACTGATCGAGGAAGATCAGCCGCGCCGGACCATACCGTGAGGTCATACCAAGACCAAACCGGCTCATGCTGCAAGGCTCCCGACCAACAACCACGTATCGGTCCCGGTCTTGACCAGCGTTCCTCCGGAATACTGCGTGGCCAATTTCTTCTGGGCGACCTCGCTGTTGATCGTCACGCCAGAGCCTTGAGCCAGGGTCACTTGGCCCGCGCCCAATTGCGCGATGTCAATCTGTGTGCCGACCGGGAACGCCACGCTGCTGTTTGGTGGCACCGTGACCGTGATGGCTCCTGCGTTCGAGAACGTGCATAGCTTCCCGGCGTCCGCCAGCACGAAGGTGTACGTCGTGCCCGTCTGCGGATTGACCTGCCGCGTTTTGGGCGTATAGACGACTGCTGCGCCGGCTGGATGCACGGCACGAACGCTGTCGGTGCCCGCTGCGGTCTCTGCCGCAGTAGCTAACTCGACGATGCCAGAGAACGCTTCCGTCGCGCCGAGCGCCGCTAAATTGGCCGGCGTGATAGCGCGCGCGGTGTCTGTCTTCGCCTGCGCCTCCGAGTTCGTCGCAAGCTCGACGATGCCCGGCGCGGCATCCGTGGCAAGGTCGACGTTGGCCTGCAGGATGAGCCAGTTCGCGCCGACAGCGGCGTGGTTGCCGCTCGCGGATTCGTCCACAAAGCACTGGATCGCGTCCCCAGCCTGGACGAGAGGGCCGGCCGCACCGCCGATCCGCCCCGCCCCTGTCACACGGTACGTGTCGCCGGCATTTGCTGCCGGATAGTCCGGGTTGGCGGCGCAGTTGATGCCGCCCTTAAGCGCCGCATAGTCGCCGGCCGCGAGCACATCCGAGATATACTTCTTCGTGCTCTGCTGCGTCGGAACAGCCGTCGCGCTGTCCGAGGCGAAATCGTCCTCGTCGAGTATCCTGACGCCGCTGTCGCCGAGCGCTTCGCCGCTGGCATCCGCAAACGTCGCAATGTTACCGGCGACCGACGATCCGGCGCCCTTCGCGAGGCCGGGAACATCGAAGCCATTGAGGTCCAGATCGCCGCCAAGCTTCGGCGCCGTGTCGTCGAGCAGCGCCGCCATACCGTCGGCGCCCGTGTAGTTGTCCCAGGTGCCGCCGGTCTTGTAGATGCGTTCACTTTCTGTCGTGGTGTTGTAATAGCGGGTGCCGACCTGCAGCGCGTTGCCGTTATCGTCCACCGTAGGATCTGCGGCTTTCGGCGTCAGCAGATACGACTGCAGCGCCGTCTGCACGCCCGCCGCGGCCGTGGCCGCGCTCTCGGCGTCCCCCTGGCTGTCCGCTGCAGCATCGGCCGACAGCGAGGCTGCCCCGGCACTGGCAGATGCCGCCGAAGCAGCCGCCTCCGCATCGTCCTTGGCTTCGATGGCGGCATCCCGCGCCGCTTCGGCTTCTGGCGTCACGTCACCGACGAGACCGGAGATGTTGATGTTCCAGCTCGCGCGCGTCTGGCCGGTGCCTGTCGCGAACACCACGTCGACAATCAGCGTCTGCCCGACGAGCGATTTCACGACGCCGTTCATCGTGTGCGATGCTTCTTCGCCGGGCACCGTCGATGAGATGTTGAGCCGAGCCCCCGAACCGATTGGGAGAGCCGTATTGACGATGAACGTCTGTTCTCCCGTGCCGATCTCAACCGACGAGAGCGAGGTCATGGCGTAGCCGCGCTGCACGCCCTCGATCAGCTCGGAAACGCGGGCATTGAGGTTGGCGACGTCGCCCCAGCCCGGCGAGACGCGGTGAATTTTGTAGGCGACGCCACTGTCTGTTGCGCCCTCATAGTCATCGATCAGCTCAAAGCCGGTGTTGGTGATCTCAGCGGCACCGATGGCGCGCAGAATGCCGTCGTCGAGCTGCAGGAGGTCGCCCGGCTTGACGGCAATCCCGAACGCGGTCCCGACGCCCGTCACGACCTTTGAGCCGTTCTCAAGCGAGATCGTGCCCGCGCTATAAGGCAGGAGATAGCTGCTCATCGGTGTTCCCGAGGTTAGGTGAAGAGGCCGGTCTTGAGGTTGAAGGCGATCTGATGCGCGACGATGGTGGCGCTGCCCGCACGCATCGCTTCCATCACGAGGCGCTTTTCAAGGACGACGTCAGTCCCGTCGATGTAGAAGCGATAGGCGACGACGGTCGTGATGTAGTGGCGATAGATGCCGCCCGGCGGGGGTGCGAATAGGTTCGGTCCCGTCAGCGCCCAGATCAGCGTGCCGCCGAGGTAGGTCGTCCAGCGCTCGTAGCCGATGGCGTTCGCGCCGCTAGAGCCTGTGAAGTAGACGGAGCCGATGACGTGCGTGCAGTCGGGGTGGCAGGTGCCGACCACTGACGTCGTGGTCTGGTTGATGCGGCTCGGCTGCGAACTCTGCGACGCGTAGCTGCGCGACCCCGTGATCAGGGGACCAACGCGGTGAAATAGACCGTCGTCGGTGTCGAGACGCAGGTCACCATCCTCATTGGTGATCCGGAAGCGCCCGCTGTTGGCCTCAAGACCCATCTAGAGCACGATGTTCGTTGGCGTGTTGGTGATGCTGGAGGGCGGCGGATAATCCCCGCTATCATCCTCGCCCGTCACTTCGTAGGCACCGACTTTGAACCGCCATCCGACATTGTACGTAAACGTGTCTTGCGAGCGCGCCGCAAACGCGATGCTCGGACCTGCGAGTAGCGTTGTCAAATGCGTCCCTGACGTCTCCCGCAAATAGCGACGGTCGCTGTCAAACTGGCCGGCGTTGAAGACAACGCGCTCGGGCGTCATGAGGATCGTTTGAGTCATGTGGACAGGATCTCGTCGGTTACCCACACCGTGACGGGCAACGTGATGGCAGGCATGTAGATGCCGGAGGCATTCGCGTTGCCACCGCTCGCCCACCGCCCCACAACGCAATATTCGAACAGGGCAACATTGGTCCCATCAGCTCCGAGCGTGACCCACCGCGCCCATGGGTTCTTGCCGTCGCCAGATGGCGCTCCGCTGCTGCTCGACGAGCGAACACCCATTTGCACCGGGACGCTGCCGGTAAAGGCGACATCGACGCCGCCGATGTTCACTGAACCGAGCACCCACGGCTGCCCCGAAAGGCCGTGCGCGAACAGGTTGTGCGTCACCACCCGGACGCTATCGCTCGTCCGCCAGCCGTTGACCGCGCCACCATCGCCAGGGTTCCAACTCGTGCGTGCCGTGAAGTTGACGTTACCCGTCCACTCGCTGATGACCTTCGGATAGCCAAGCTCCGAGTGGTACTTCACCCGGCTCAGATGATCGAGCGGATCGTTGAACGGGTCGTCATCCTCACCCGTCCAGATCGCGACCCGGCCATCGGAGCCGCGCCCGCGGAGCGTAACCCGTGCCATCAGGAGGCCGTCGTAAGTTCGAACTCGATGTTGTCGAAATCGAGCTTGAGGTTGCCGTTGGGATTCTCCGGGTTGCTTTGCAGCACGCCGTCGACGTAGCCGGACCCGAGGTGAGCAAAGATCGCCGTTAGCTCGATGGCGGAGATGTAGCCGGCGCGCAGAGCATCGGCCAGCATCTCGCCGTTGAAGACGGTTCGCGACTTCGGAACACCGTCGATCATCACCGTTTCGATGCTGACGAGGCTAAGCGGCTCGCCGTCATTCAGACCAGGGTCAGGGTTCGCGAAGCGGATGGCACCGGCGCCGAGCGTGATCTCGCTCGCGGTCTGCGTGCCGTCCGCAGAGATAAAGAACGCCACCGTGCCGTCATTCGAGGCACCGATCATCCATCGCGAGTTCCCCTCGCTATCGACCTCCATGATTTCGGCAATCGAGTTCGTATTTCCGTCGACAGTCGTCGACAGCGCCGTCAGCGCCGATGCGCTGGCCTTCGACGGAAGGCCGTCGTCCGGATCGAACACGGATGCCTCAAGCACCTGAATGGCGCTCGCAACGTCCTCATCGACCTGCGCGCGCAACTCCACGATGTCCTGCGCCAGGCTCTCCGTGTCCGTCTGGCGGATGATCTCCTGGCGGCGCACGAAGGCGCCCTGCTCGACGCTATCGAGCTGCACAGCCGCGACCGCCTCGGCGATCTGGATGATCTTGTCGTTGAGCTTCGCCCAGCGCTCATTGACCGAGCCCTGCGCCGCCTCCTGGGCCGTGACGAGGTAGAGTTCGAACCGCGTCTGCTCGTCGAGCATCTCGGGCGTGATGGAGCCGGGAGAGACCCCCTGAGCAAACTGCGCCACGCCAACGATCTGCTGCGCCGCTTCTTCCCCGGTGCTCGCCCATGACGTCCAGTCGACACCGCGCACCGGTTGCGTGACGGGGATCGCACGCGCCTCATAGACGATCCCGCCTTGAATGGCGCCCGTCCATGTGTATTGGCCGGTCGAAGGGTCGAGCACGACCACCTCGCCCAGCACGACGGTATCGCCGGCCTTGCGATACTCGATACGCAGGTTGACGACGGTTGCGTCGTCAATCGGCGTCCATGTTGCTCGGACGCCGGGCAACTGTTGCCCACCAATGCCCTCGATCGTGACCGCTTCGATCACAAAGCCGGGCACCGTCGTCAGCGTCGGCCCGCCGCCCGGAAGATCTGCGACCGTATCGTCGGCGATCTCCATGCCGGCTGACCAGTCGTCAATCTCGGCGTCGACCTCTACGAAGTCGCGGCCCGACGCTAGGTCGGCCGCGATCGTCGTGTCGCCGATCATGAACGTGCGCCCGGACCAGCCGCGACGGTTCGAGTTGATCGTGACCCAATCGCCTGGCTCAAGGATAAACCAACGTGCCCGCAGCGATCCCCGCGCCCGGAGTTGACGGCGCGCCTCTCGACGCCGGATCTCCTGCACCCGCTGACCCTGCGTGCGTGAGCGCACCCCTGAGAGATCGAGCGCGCGCGTCCAGCGATAGCCGCCGTCCGCTTCCTCATCCTCGCTCGACGAGCGTGTCGGAAGGGGCACGATGTTGTAGGACCGGGACGGATCGGAGAACGATGCCGAAACGGCATTGGTCAGTTCTGTGCGCGGGCGCCGAGGATCCGCGATCAGCGGCTCGGTGACGATGAAATCCGCGTCCGTCAGGGTCGCCACGCTCGACCGCGATACGCCCGCCATGATGCGATAGATGCCGCCCGAGCAGATGACGTCGCCCGCCATGCCCTCGATCAACAGCTCGAGAGCGTCGCGCTCGGGATTGAGGCCGGGACCGACGTCGACGATGACCGAGCAGCGGTAGCGCGGCTCCGTGCCGCCAGCCGCAAGCGCGATCGTCTCGTCGCAGGCGTTCGCGGCGGCCTCGAAATCCGACATGCGGATTGTGTCGGCGGGCGCGAGAAGGCCCATGAGGAACGCGCCGTTCTGGTAGATGCCCCGGAGAACGTTGTAGATGGCGACTGCGTTGTTGTCCGAGAACTCCCAGGTTGTCGGGTCATTCCAACGATGCGCACCAGACCCGCCCGCGGTATCGTCCTTGCGGGGATCGTAGAGCTTGGCGCCATCGATGACGAAGATGATCTGCGGAATGCCACCCTTGAAGACCTTCTCGTCTTCGGTGGCTTCGACGACCGCATAGCAGACACCGATGCCGCGCTCGTTGTCGGTCCAGCGGCCACCGGAGGCGTTGCGAACCACCGTGTCGACGGTCTGATCCGGCGTGCCGCGATAGAAGCGGACCTTGAGCTTGCTGTCGAAACCACTGACGACGCCCGTCTCGGCGTTCCAAGACCGGAGCTTGCCATCAACCCACAGCTCAGCAAGGCCGTGGCACTCATGGTCCGCGAGCGCGATGACCATGTGCAGGGTCTGATTGTTCGACCCCGTGCACTGCCAGTAAGCGAGCGTGCCAGCCGTCGCCTGCCGGCCGAGGATGACCTGCCGCGGAGCATCCGTCTCGATGCGCAGCGAGAGGTTTTGGCCTCCCTGCGCAGTGCCGCGCTTCCCTTTCGGGGCCAGCGACCGCGAAAGCGCGCTCAGCCCGAATGCCATGCCGGCGTTCAGAAGCGCCGTTCCAACCGTTGCAGCCGCGCCCGTTAGGCCAATCGCGCTCACGATGAGAGTGCTGATCGGGTCCGCAGCGGCCGGGCTTGACCAGCAGACTGCGAACGCGAGCGCGAGCAGCGCGATCTGCATCATACGGCAAACGCCCTTGCAACGAGGCCGCGGGGGATCTGGCAATAGCCCGACAGCGCCTTCACATGCGCAATCGATCCGTCGATAATCATCGGGCAAACGAGCGGGCCGTTATCCTCGGCGAGAAAGCCGAGATCGCCGCGCTGAGCTGCCGATGGGGGGATTTCCGGGAAGCGCGCGGCGACGAGCTCGAGCATCGAGCCGAACCCGGCTTTGCGCACACTCTGAAGCGCGCCTTGAGGCGTGCGGTAGTTCAGTCGTTCGGGGATAGGATCGAATCCCGCAATCGCCTCGACCGACTGCCCGAACAGCGTGGCGCAGTCGCACTCGCCCCATGCGAAGGGGCTCTCGGCGTGGCGACGGACGACCTCCCGCAAAAGAGCAGGCCAGCGCTCGGCGCGCTGACGCCTATTTAGGTCGGACTGGATATTGCTCACCCTTGCGCCCCCAAGGAATTTGCACGTCGATCGCCGCCGCCGTGGCGTACTTGAAGAAGCCATCTGTCGCCGAGACGCGGCGCTGGTCGTTGTCCGACCGCACCCGCGTCGACGACCGGTAGAGGCCCCGGTTATTGCTTTCGACCTCGACCACGATCTCGCAGACGCCATCCGCCACGTCGGAAATCGTCAGATGGTCGAGAAACCCCGAGAAGCGCGGCAGTACATGCACGGCACTGCCCGCTTCGTTCATGAATGCCACCGACAGCACCGTCGGGCGCTGATGCCACGCCACGCCGTCGAGCACGCCCGTGACGGCCGGCGAGAGACCGGAGACGCGGACCTGCACCCGCTCCGCGTCGAGGTTGACCGAGCCGGGCACTTCCTCGACGACCATATTCCCGGCGAGCGGAGCATAGGTCACGTCCGAGACGATCAGCGGATACGAGCCGTTCCAGAGGCCCTCGGATCCACCGTCAAGATCGACGCGCAGCAGGTGGCGGATCGCGAACCGGCCGCTTTCGACCAGCGCTATAACTTCCGGTGGTAGCGTCAGCATCAGATGAGCGCCTGCTGACCGACGAACGAGATCGTGCCGCCCTTGATCGGATTGCGCGGCATCTGCGCTTCGGTCAGGATCATGTCGCAGTAGGGCGTATCGAGCCGCACCGGCACTGCGCCAGCGACAACCGACGGATTGATGATCGGCTCGCAGTAGACCGTGACATCGCCATCGACCGCGACGCCACCCTCGGTGATGCGATGGATGTGCTGACGCGCACCGACCGGGATCGAGAACAAGTCGCCGACGAGCAGCGTGAAACCATCCGGCAAGCCCTCGATCGTCACGCTGTCACGAGAGGCACCGATCGAGGCGAGGTTTCCAAGGCCGTCAAACGGGTCACCCTCGACCGTGAGGCCCGCGAACCCACGGGGGTATGTCAGGGGCCAGCAGTGCCTGTTCGGCCGGCCCTTGAACAGCCTGAGGCCGCCACGGAGACTGTCGAGCCACGCTGCCCACTCCGCATAGGCCTGGCGCGACGTGACGGACGTCCGCCACTCGCCACGCCAATACGGATCGGCGACATCGGCCACATCCGGGGTCGAGTTGCCCGGCAGGTTGCGCGTCTGGACGCGCACGAGATCGAAGGCGCAATCGCCCGTGAAGACCCCACCAAGCGGAAAGGGCCTTGGAAACGTCGGTGCCATCAGTTGCCCTTGATTTTCCGGAATTCAGCGTTGCGCGAGAAGATCTGCCCGACCTCGGCGCGCACCACTTTCTGGATGGTCGGCACGATGTCCGACTTCATCTTGTCGACGCCCTCGGGGGTGCCGTTCTCGACGTTGAAGACGGGCGCCACGGTCAGCGTGACCGCCTGACCCGCCGCTGACGCCTTCGGCATGTCGGGCATGCGCAGCTCGACCGGGATTCTGCGGCCGTCAGGAAGAGGCACGGCGGCCTCCGGACCAGCCTCGCCAAAGATCGACGCCGTGCGGGAGATGCCGCCTTTGGCAAATCGCGGAAGCGGCACCGGCCGACCATTGGCCGCAATGCCGCCCTTGGCGAAGCCAAAGAGGCTGAGCAGCGCGAGGCCGCCCGATGCCCCTTGGGCATTGCCGCCTCGGCCTGTGAGCCCGCCCAGGGCGCTCTCGACGAGCCCTTCAACGGCCATGTCAATCAGCTTGTTGGCGATGCGGTCGAGAGCGCCGGCCAGAGCGTCAGATGCAGATGCACCGTCCTTCATGTCGCGGATGAACGACGAGAGGAACTCCTGGCTATCGTTCTTGAGATCCTCATAAGCCTTGCGCAGCGTGTCGGCTTCCGTGACGGCGCGGGCCAATCCTTCCGAGAGCGCGTCGATTTTGATTAGATCCGCCTCAGTCAACTCGATGCCAGCCTTGCGGGCTTCGTTCAGAAGCTCCTGCTTGGTCCGCATCTTCTCGATTTCGAAGGCGGAGCGGCCGATGAGATCGGCCTCCTGCTTTTCGAGGGCGATGCGGTTCTCAATCTGCAGCATGTCACGCTCGAAGGCGCGGCGCGCCCGGGCTGCGGCTTTGTCCTCTTCGGTAGAGCCCGGATACTTCGGCTTATCGGGGATGGCCCGATCTACGTCGGTGCCCTGCCGCCACTGGCGGAGCATGGCGTTCTCTCGAGCGCGCTCGGACACGCGGTCAAGCACGCCGTCCATGGCCTTCCCGACGGCGCCCGCAGCTTCTCCGATCCAATCGCGCGACAGGTTACCCGCCGCATCGGAAAAGGCCTTGCCAGCCCGCGCGCCGGCACCCGCATAGGCATTCTCGATTTGGCCAAGGTCAGGCGCCACAAGGAAGCCGAACTCGACACCCGGGATCCGGTTGATGCCGGCGATCAGGTTGTTGATGCCGTCGGTGACCGTATCAAGCATCGTCTGCAAGCCACGCAGCATCGCATTGACGGCGTTGACAAGCACCTCGGAGATCGCGGCCGGAATGGACGCCAAGCCCTCGAAGATAGCATCGCGCGCGAAGGCAACGGCACCGATCAGCTTGTTGACCAGATCGCGCACGATGCTGAGCGTGGTCGATGCCGCACCGCTGAGGCCCTCGGGGATCGCATCGATGAGCGAACGGATCGCCGCGCTCGTATCATCGGCCAACACCGAGACCAGCGCTCGGAACGTGTCCTGTAGCGTCACGCCCTGCTTATCAACCGTGCTGAAGGCCTGCCCCCAGGCCGTCCCGAAGTCGGCGCCCTGATTGATCGCATTGCGCATCAGGTCGATGTTGAAATTCATCTTATCGCCGAATAGCTCGGCATAGCCGCCGGCGCCTGCGAGCGCGCCGCCGATCAGGCCGATCGGCCCGGCCGCCGCGCCGATGCCGACTGTCATGGCCGCGATCGATGCGAGGATCCGCGGCGAGAACGCAGTAACGAGGGCAGCGCCAGCAACGAGCGCGCCATCAGCAATCGGCTCGATGTTGTCAGACAACGATTTGACCGCCGCGACGAGCGCCTCGGTCGTCCCATAGGTATCGTCGAGCTTACCGATGTACTCTTCGATGTTGTTGTTGAGGACGAGGAAGCTTTCCTCGATCGTCGCCGGCATCTGCCTGAAGATGCGGTCAACCTTGTCAGCGCCGTCGACCAGTGCACCGAACAGTTCATTGACGCTGAGCTTCCCGGCCGCGGCCATCTTGACGATCTCGCCCTTCGAGACCTTCAGCCGATCGGCGAGCAATTCCTGAACCACGCCGGCGTTTTCCATGACGGTGCGGAACTCGTCACCGTCGAGCTTGCCCTTCTGAAGGGCCTGGGAGAGCTGCAGCATGGTCGACGTCTGCTCGGAAGCCGAAGCCGTGCCCAACTTTAGGGCCTTGGCTACCGTCGTCGTGGCCTTGGCAACATCCTCCTCGGACGCGCCGAGTTCGCGCGTCGCGGCGGCCGTGCGGATGTAGAGCTTGGCCAGCGCATCGTTGTCGATGCGCGCATCGTTGGCGAGCTTGTTGAGTTCGCTCGCCGAGCGCAGACGAACACCGAAGATCTGCTCGCCCGCCTCGAGCGCGCGCGACACGCTGTTCCAGCTATCGGCGTACTCTCGAATTTGCTTGGCACCGAGGTAGGCACCAAGCCCGCCGAGCGCCGTGCCCATGCCAAGCACATTCGTGCGAACGCTGCGATTGGTGGTCGCGAACCGGCGCTCGATCGTCCCGAGACTGCGATCGGTCGCCCGCTGAGCGCGCAACAGATCGCGGTCGTAGCGATCCATGCGAGCCTGCAGTTCGAGAATGTACCGATCGAGGTCAACGGCCATCGCTATTCCATCCCAAGAGCCGGTTTTCGTCCGCCTCAGACATCGGCGGCGGCTTGTCGTCTTCGCGCTTATGCGCGTCGTTCCAGCCTTTTACGGCTGCTGCCCATTGCCAAAGCGAGAGGCGGTCGAGGTCCGCAACGGAGAGCCCGCTGACGGTCGCGGCGGAGGCGTAGAAGTCGGCGGCGACGAGGCGCTTTGGCTCTCCTCCATCGCCGCTTCCTGATTTCCCAGGTCATCAACCTCGAAGCCGAACAGGGCGGCGCCGAGCACCGCGCGAGCCACGGGCAACGCCTCCGCCTTCGGCCGGTCGTCGAAGTAGTTCCTCAGGAGCTGGAGGGCCTTGACGGGCTCGGCGCCGCCACCGATGAGGCCAAGGCGGAGCGTCTCGCGCAGATCGGTGACGGAGTAGGCACCGGTAGCAAGGCGTCGGTAAACGGTGGCGAACGGGGCGTCGCACTTCTGCTCCAGCTCAAGGAGCTGATTGACGGGCAGACGGAACAGATAAGTCCCGTCTGCCCAGTCGATGCTGATCTCAGCCTTCAGGTTACTCATCAGGCGGGCTTCGCAACGCGGGTCGGCTGCTGCGTGAACAGAATGGCGATCTCACCCTGCACCTTCTGACCACGCTCACCGGTCTGGCTCAGCGTCGTCAGGATGGCCGGGCCGTTCTCGTATTCGGTGTCACCGGTCGCAGCGTTGACGTTGCGGATTTTGACGTTCTTCGGCGCCGCCGAATAGAACCAATCGAGCAGCATCTCGTGGTTCTGCTGAGCCCAGACGCCGGAGCCCGAAATGCTGACCGCGATGCTCGCGACGTCGGCCTCTTCGTAGCCGGGCAGGTCTTCGTTGGCGCAATCGGGCACGACGGTCGTATTCGTCGAGGCCGTGCGCTGCACGCCTTTCGACGTCAGGCCGCAGATGACCGAGAACACCTCAGGGTCCTCGCCGTCGCCGACGAGGACCTGGAACTGACCAAAGGTTTCCGTAATAGCGCGCGCCATGGCTGAGATCTCCCGTTAGATGGCGGTGGTGAGGACGTTGAAGACGGCGATGCCCATCCTCAGACGCGGATTGTCGGCGTCGCCCAAGTAGTCGGTGCGCTCATATGTGATCTCGTCGAGATCGTGCCCGTCGATTGGGAACGCGGCATTGTCGAGGACCGAGCGGACCCGTCCAGCGATTGTGGCGCACTGGATCGGCCCCGCGTGCTCGGCGAAGACGTGAACGCGAAGCGTGATCTGCGCCCCCTCACCACACTCGTCGTCGTAGGGCAGCGCGCGCGGCACGGAGAGCCGAATGAAAGGTGCATCAAGCGGCACACCCCAATCTGAGACGACGCGATCAGCCACGGCCGATGCAATCTGCGCGTCAGCGAGCAGCTTGGTCCGCACGGCCGCGAAGAGCTTGTCGGTCGGGTCGGCGCTCATTGGCCCGCCTCGACGCGGCGGCCCTTGCCCTCGGCTTCCGCCTGAGCGGCAACATCCTCAGACACGGGCAGCACGCCCGGCTTGTAGACGAAGAGCGCCAGCGCCTTGCACAGCACGCACTTGCCGCGCGCCCAATGCCAGAACTCGCCGGTAAACTCGAAGAGCACCTTGCTCATGTGAACCACCTTCCGACCCGGCCGAGGAAGCCGAGCTTGACGGCACGTCGCGCGCGCCGGCGGATTTCACCGATGTTTTCCGCGTAGGCGCGCGAGAGAAACGGGCGCGGCGCCATCTTCGATGTGCCGTGCTCGAGGTAGCTTGCGTATTCGACGTTGGCGCTGACCTGCACCGTGAGTACGTCGGGGCGCTCGGCCACCGTCGCCGTGATCGACTGGTGCAGGCGGCCCGTGTCGGCGGCTGGATACTCACCCGGGGCCGACGCTTGATGCCGCGCACCCCGACGACCGCGCGATCGATAGATCCGACCCGTCTTAGGCGGGTTGATGATGCCCTCGACGGCCGTGTTCTGAATGGCCTGAGCACCGCGCAAGAGCACCTGGCGCACGCCCGCCTGGCTGTTCCGCCTGATGCGGTCCAACTTGATGCCGACCTGACGTCGGTTGCGGATGACGGCCACGGTTAGACGGGCATCCCTGCCACCTGCCACGTTGCATCGGCAGGATCGGATGTGACGTCGACCACGGTATAGCGCTCGACGGTCTCATTGAGCGGCCGTGTCGCGCTAATCTCATCGCCGAGCTCGGGCTTGGGCGTCTCGCCCTGGACGATGACGATCTTGGCTGTCTTCGGATCGTAGCCCTTCGCGGCCATGATCTTATGATCCCACCGAGAGACAAAGCCGCGACCGGCGTGATCCGCGAACGTGCGGACGGCCGCACCGTCTGTATTAAGGGTCATCGACGCCTTATGCAGCGTCGCGGCCGGGAATACGTCGGCCTCGGCACCGAGCGCGTCGCGCAGGGCGCTGCCGATTTCAGCGAGCAGGCTCATACGACGAGCACCCGAGGCGAGTTGCGGCGCAGGAGCGTCAGATAGCGTTTGCCGTAGATCGTCGTCCCATAGGCTGCGTCGAACGCGCCACCGGACGACTTCTGACCTTCGTATTCGATTTCAACGGTGTCGGCTTTCACCCGCTTGATAGCGCCCGCTTTCGAGGCGGCCGACACGCCGCCAGCGGAACTCTCTTCGGCGATCAGGTGCGCGGCGAGATACATCACGCCGTCCTTGTAGTCGCCTTCGGGCCAGCACTGCGAAACGGAGCGTGCGGCCTCAGCCAGCATGGCCGTCACCACCGCATCCGCCACCAAAGTGAACTTCGGATGCCGAGCTTTGAAATCGGCCGGGGTCGGGAGCGCGTAGGCCATGCTGGATAGTCCTTCGATCGAGATCGAAAACGTTACTTCTTCGGCGTGTCGGGCTTGCCGTCGCCGCCCTTGTCCTTCGCTTCTTTGGCCTTGTTGGCCTCGGAGGCGGTGACTTCCTTCAACTCGCCGCGGTCGAGCCAAGCGGCGATGTTCGGCTTCTTGCGCAGCTTCTTCCAAGCTGCGTCGTCGACGGTGGCAACCTCGCCGGGCTTCAGCTTGAGCTTGAGCGAGAGGATGCCGCGCGGGCCGTCGGCCGCGTTCATGATGATCATGTCTGGTTTCCCTGTGTTCTGTGGAGCCGTGGACGCGCGGGAGCGTTTGCCCCCGCGCGGTGCGCCTTAGATGCCGTCGCGATAGCGAACGGCGCCGGGGCGGCGGATGTCAGTGCCGCCGATGCGGTAGGCAGCCGGCACCTTGTAATCCAGCATGATCTGCTGGACCGGGAAGAAGCGGAGCGGCATCGGGCGATGCAGCTTCAGCACGAGCGGATCGCGCCGATAAGCCACCATGCGCTTCGTTCCGCCAGCGCCGGCCGTCTCGAGCTGACGAAGCGCTCGGATCTTGAGCTGCCGGCCCGTCTGCGCCGTGTAGGCGTTGACGCGCATGACGTGCTCAAGGATCGTCGTCGTCATCGTGGCATCGAGGCGGGTCGTCGCGATGTAGCTGTAGCGCGAGGGCGGCAGCAGGAGCGTGTCCGCCAACTCGATGGTGTTGCTGTCGAGGTAGACGTCGAGCAGCGCCTCGTTGATGTCGGCGAGGATCTCGTCGGGCGTCTTGGTGTTCCACTCGGGATCCGTGCTCGCGCCGTCCGCCACGTCCGCCGTATCGACGGCCGAGGTGTTCAGAAGGCCGGAATAGCCCTTCTGCGTATCGCCGACGTAGGCGACTTCCTCGCAATGACGCTCGTAAGCGTCGCGCGAGGCGATGGCGAGGTCTGCCGTCAGGGGGATGCCGAGCATCGCAGCCTGGCTGATCTCCTGCAGGTTGTAGCCGTAGCCGATGCCGCCCATGGCGACTTCGGTCTCGTGCTTGGTGCGGTTCCCGTTCACCATCGGGAAGTCCTGCGCGAAGCTGTGAATCCACGCAGCCTTGCCGGTGTAGTCGGCCGAGAAGTAGGTGACGGTCGTCGCCCAGGGATGAGCGCTCTCGTCGATCGGCACGAACTCCGGATAGGTGATATCCGGATAGAGCTTCTTCCAGACCTGGCTCTCAACGTGCGACGTCTGCGAGATGACGAAGCTGAGCGCCGCCTGGGCGTCGAGCATTTTCATTGCGAAGTTCCTTTCGCTTGAGCGGGGATGGAGGCGGCGGCCCGTTACTGCAGACGGATGAGGCCGAGGTTGCCCGAGGATGTGGTCCGCTCCCAGACCGCGTTCGGGATGAGCGTGTTGTCGGTCGCGACGTTCGTGAGAGCACCGGTCGCCGTGTAGTAGACGGCATCGCCGTCAGCGACGTTCGCGCCCGGGATGGCGAACATCGTGCCGCGGGTCATCACCGCGACAGTGTTGCCCTGCTTGTAGGCGTCGTTGTTCGCTGCCGGCAGGGTGATGTCGCGCATGGTGATGCCGACGAACTTGCCAGCGGCGCCGACTTTCACCTGATTGTCAGCCGTGCCGCGGATGACGGCGCGACCGAACGCGAGAGTGGCGTCCTCGCAGATGCGCGACACGGCCTCGTAGGACCGCATGTCAGCAATCTGACCCTCGTAGCCAATATCGGGCGCAGCGTTGTAGTTGGGCTGAACGTTACCCATGGTTCCTGTCTCCTATGTGCCGAGGTTGTGGGAAACGGGGCGCCTTACGACGCCCAGGCCTCGCGCTGCTTCTTCAGCGTCTCGTCGCGCAGACGATCTGCGTCATTGGTGGCAACGATGCCGCCCTTGAGCGCATCGCGGATCTGATCAGCGCCATCGGTGGCGCCACCGATCAGAACGAGGGTATCGAACTGTGCCGAGATGAACGCGTCGTCCTTGCCCTTCACGGCGTCGTCGCCGAGCTTGGACGTGACGACTGCCTTGCGGACTTCGGCAGCCGACTTGCCCTTGAAGCTGTCGGCAAGGCTCGGAGCGAGGGTCTTCGCCTGGTCGATGAGCGCCGAGCGCTTGTCGAGCATGGCCTCCATCTGATCTGCGGTCGGGATCTTGGCCTCGACGTCCTTGAGCGCCTTGGCGTGATCCTCGACCAGCTTTGCCTTGTCGGCCTTCAGCGTGTCGAGCGCGGCGTTGGCGTCGGCGAGAAGCTTCGTGCTGTCACCGAGCTGCTTCTGCAGCTTCTCGATGGCCTGGGCACCCTGATCGGTGACGGCGATCGTGATCCCGTCCACCGTAATGTTGCGAGTGGTCATGGTCTGGTCTCCAATGGTGGCGGGCTCACGCTCACTCTTCGCATCGGGAGTGCCCTTGTCCCCGATGCGACATGCCGGACCAGCGCGCCCGCGCTCGACGAGCGCCGCATGGTTGATCCGAATGTCTCGCTGAATGGCTTGGTACTTCTGGCCGTTAGGCGTTACGCCGTCGGCAAACTCGAGGCGAACATCGTAGCCCATCGAGATCTCACGCACGCCGCTTTTAACGGCCTCGATGGCCTGAGCGTCCATGAGCACGAGCGGCACCCGAACGAAGCCACCATCGCGGGCCACCTCGCCGCCGACGTTGCCGACGCTGAGTTGCTTCCAGTTGTCCGCCGTGACGGCCGACGTCGGGTGATTGATCGTGACCGGTTTGAACGCGTAGCTGGCGAGGCTGTCCTTGTTGAACACCTCTTCTTCCGGCCGATAGACGTTGACGGTTTCAAGATCGGGACGCCCGACCTCGTGACCTGCGTACTGCTGAATTCCCGAGCGGGCGGCGCGGACATCGGCCACCATGTAACCATCGCGCGTGATGCGCGTGCCCGAGATCTCGGCCTTGTCGAGCATCACGACGGTTCTGAAATCGGGCATGGCGCCATCCTTTACTTTTGCCTTCGGGGCGAAGAGGCCGACGACGAGGAAGTCGAAGACGAGCGGGAATGGAGGTGGCGCAAGGCTGTCCACGGCAGGCTCGCCGGGCCATTTGTAGGAAAGCGAGACGTGCGGCTTGAAATCCGCGAAGGTCGGCTTCGCGCCGTAAGAGGTGATGAAGAACTCCCGCATGGCGGTGAGCGTCTGGTGATCCGCGAGACGCAATACCGGCACGCGGTCATCGACACCGAACACATCGAAGCCCGAGGCCTCGACAGTCACCGGCTCGATCCATCGCGCGCCCTCCGGAATAGAGACTGCATTCTCGGTGGCGAGCAGGGTTACGTGGAAATCAAAGTCCCAATTCGTCTGCGGCCATCCGCTGTGGCTCCAGGCCAGATCGAAGCCCTGAGCGATCGCCCACTCGCGGAGCGCATGCTGCGTATCGGGCGTTGCCCGAAGCATGACGATGCGCCGCCCTTTCGAGACGGTCTGCGTGCGGTCGAGCATGTCAGGACCTCAGCGGTGAAGCGGCGTCACTGTTGATGGTGCAGCGCTGTTCGCCGCGATGAGCTTTGCCGCCCGGTTCATCATGCCTTCCCAAGCTCCCGTCGAGCGGTCGAGGGCGTCGGGCGTCATGCGTCGGCAGAAGGCGGGGAATTGCATCTCGCGCTCGCGCCAGAGCTCAAGGGCAAGCCTTTCGACCTCGGCAGCGCGTATCATTCGAGCACTGCCAAAGCACGGCACCGGCAATTGATCGCGTGACCCGGATGCCCGTCAGAAGGCGGCTTCGACCACTCAAAGATCTTGTCGTTGCGGTCCATATGGTTCTCGCGAGCCCGGGGAGGGTCCATCATCGAACGCCACTTGTATTTCGTGATGCCAGCCTGCCGCTGACGGAACTCGTTCATCGCTGCGTTGAGCTTTGACGCCTGGTCGCGCGCGATGAGCTTTGCCCTGCCCCGCCCGATGCCCTCGATCTGGGTGAGCGATCGAGCGATGTTCTCGTTTGTCCGGCCTTCAGTGATGGCCCGGATCGTTTCCTGCGCGATGCGGGTTCGCACATCCTCGGACACGTTGCGGATCAGCCGGGCGAACTCTTCGCTACGAACCGAGAGCAATTCGACCATATCGGCTTCAGAGACCAACGCCCCGACGTCGATACTGGTCGACGTGCGGATCGATCCGACCCACCGGCGCATGTGCCGAACACTCTCGCGGCGCATCGTGCGGCGAACGGCATCCTCGGCCGCCGCAGCGGCACGCTCAGCGGTCTCACGCAACCCCTCGAGGATCGCCCGGATGCGCCCGCCGATGTCGTCGCCGATTTGGATCGGCACGCCAGCGTTCGCCGCGGCGTAGGCCTCCCGCTCTTGGCGGATAACCTCAGTGAGTGGTCCGCGGGCTTCCTTCAGGATCGAAGAGATCATCAAGCCCAGCGAACGCCTCAGATCGAGCTCGACCCCAATCAATGGCCCGATCTCGCGCAGAACCACCCGACGCTTCAGCCTTGCGCGGACCATTGCCGGAAGGTCGAACGTCATCATCGGGCACGTCCTCCGGGACGATTGGCTCGTCGGATTCGAGAAGGTCGCCTATTTCGGCCTCAAGACCGGGATAGGTGCCGTCCTCGATCAACTGGTTGATGAGTGCACGCGCGAAGGGCTCTTCGGGCATGAGGCCAAGACTGGCGTAGTTCTTGGTCGTCTCCGACTTCAGCTTGGAGATGTCGGCCTTTTCCTTCTCGGTCATCTGCCAGAGCGGATTGAACTCGAAGAAGGCATCGGGGGGCACAGAGCCGATGGCATCACACCAGAGGAAGGGGTCGAGACGGTCAAGGATCGGCTGCAGAACGTCGACGCGCAGGCCATCGAGGAAGTCGTAATAATTGCGAGTGTCGTGCTCGCCCGTCGAGTTGAGACCCTTCGGAGAAGTGCCGAGCAAGCGCGTGACGGGAATGTCGGACGCGCCGGCGACGATCTGCAGATAGGCCTGGATCAGATCCGGCAGGCCAGCGAAGCTCGTCTGCTTCCGGTCCCAGTCGTCGTTCTTGTCGAGCAGCAAAGTGTTGTTGATGCTCTTCAGAAGGCTGGCATTCTGGAAGCGCTTGACGAGCTGAGCCGTGCCCTCGTTGGTAGCCAACATCTCCATCATGTCGTGCATCTTCACGACGTCGACCTTAGCCTCGTGGATCAACTCGGCAACGCCTGTCATCGCAAGGCCGGCGTTCTTAAGGGCATCGCTGATGACTTGCAGTATGCTGTCGCCCCAGCACTCCGGATTGGTCTCGATGTCGTGCCGTGGTGTGCCGACGATGCGGATAACGCGCGAGGGGTGAATGTCGACGGATCCGCGGTCGCTCTTGAGGGTGTAATACTTCGGCAGCCCAAAGTTCTCAGAGAGGGGATCGGTCTCGGCCTCGGCCGGCTGAATATCAATGCGGCGAAGCGGGGTGATGTGCCGAAGCCCGCCACGGGTGACATGCTCGGGCTTCAATTCCGTCATTGGTGACACTAGTCGCCCGCCACCGATGACAATGGCGGCGCCACCGTAAAGGCGATCATAGATGAGCGCGGTCGCTATCTTGACGCGGATGTTGTGCCGCTTCTCGGTCTCTTCGATAGCCGAGATCTGATCGGCCTCGGCCTGCCACCCGCGCCACGGCCGCATAATGTCTTTCACCGGCAGGTCGACGACCTTTCGGGACAGCCAGTCGCCGCGATACATGGCGTTGAGTTGCTGAGGCGGCACCTCTGAGGCGACGAACTGATCGAAGACGCGCTTGGAGTTGCCGGCCGCGAGGTTCGCAACCATGTTGATCAAGCCGTCGATGATCTTCAAAGCCAATCCTCCAGCGGACGACCCTGACCTTTGCAGGGGAAGTAGAGCATCATCACCGCGTCGCCGAGGTTTGGCGATCTGGTACCGGGCGGGTTCTTGTCGATCACCAGCTTGAGCCGCGAGCCCTTGCTAACTGTCGGCTGGCTCAGCTCTTGTTGGAGTTGCCGCAGCATCGGCAAGTCTGACGGCAAGCTGATCAGTTCGGACGGATCGAAGCGAATGCCCTCAGTTCGAGCGCGATACGTCTTCTCAAAGCGTCGGCGAAGCGCCCACCATCCCTGAGCCTTTAGGTTGGCGAAGAAGTCCTCATTCTTCGGCGTGTCCCGGTCGGGCTTTTCGTGACGGGCGAGGACGTATCCCTCGGGATCCTGCACAGCCGCGCCTGCGTTCCACTGCACAAAGCGGACGTTCTTGATCTTCCGTGCCGTCTCAGAGTCTCGCGCCAGACGGTTAGCCTCGCCTTTTACGCCAGCACCGACGCCGATGCAGTCGTATTGCAGGTCGATGCGGCCATGCCCTTCGCAGCCGGCAATGGCCCGCCGCGTGGTCTGCCCGGTATCCTGCTCGCCCCACTCCTCGAGGTACTTCAAAACCACGCCCTTGCGCTTGGCAAAGGCATTGCGATCTCCGCCCTCGTCGGCGACATCGAGGGAAGCCATCCATCCGCCGCTATCATCGAAGCCGATCGCTTTGTGGGCATCGATCGCAGCCTCGACCCACTTGCCGGGGATGACGATATCGGCGACGGCGGCCGAGTAGTTGCGCTTCACCTCCTGCTCGAAGACGTGCATCAGGCCGTCGGCCTTAGCCTTCGCCTCGCGCTCATCGAACCACGCCTGATTTTTGGCCGGGTGGTCCGACCAGTCCATCACGAAGACGTTCGCGACGGTGCGGTCGACGGGCTTGCCGGGCGTCCAGAGCTTGCCGCTCATCCGCCGGCGATGAAACACGTTGCCCACGCCGTTGACCGACGAGATGTCGATCTGCACGCGGGTGTTGTCGGCAAGCGCTGCCTCGATCAGTTCCGGCCGCTCATAGTGGGCGCTCTCGTCCTTGAAGTAGATGCGGGTTCTGCCGCCGCGTCCGATGTTATCGCCAGCCTCGCCGGTGATCGTCGCGCCCGTCTCCGGGTTGACGAACTTCATATAGGTCATGTGGTCTTTTGGACTGAACCCGGCCGGCCAGAACTCGCGCGGCAAACCCATGACGATCATGCGCATCTTTTGGAAGATGCTGTCGGGAACCCCGATCTTGTCGACAAGCTGCTCTTTGCGGGACCCCCACCCGATCGACACGCCCGGCCAGAAGAGCCACAGCCAGACAGAGAACGCGCAGCAAATCCACGTCGCGCCCATGTCGCGACACTTCTCGACGAGACCAGAGGCCTCGCCATCAAGGCAGGCCAGGAGGAACTCGACGAGATCGCGTTGCCGTTTAAACGGGATGAACGGCAGTCGCGTCGGCATGTCGCTGCCGGCGTTGCGGGGATCGTAAGTGTCAATCCAGTGCTCGACGAACTCCACCGGATGAGTGCGGTAGAACTCGCGGGCACCGTAAAGCATCTTCGGGTCCGAGCGGACCCTTATGAGTTGCTTCTGCCGCTTACTGAGCGCCGACACATAGTCGGGCGGCCAGACCTCAGTCCCCATCGTGCAGTGATGCCTGATAGGCGTCGGCTGCGTCCTGGGGCGTCATGTCTGCAGTGATCTCGCGCGGCGTCAGCTTGGGCGGCTCACCCTTCTCATCGAGGTTGAAAGCTTGGCGTTCGAGCGGGATCAGAGCCTTCAGCGCCGTAGCCAACTCTCGGATCACGCCAGCTCGCGCCGGCAACCCCACGGCGCGCAGCATGCGGTTGCGCCGCTCGCTATTCTTGTCGCCCGCCGTCTCTTCCTCAATGGCGGCCTCGATCTCCGCGCGATGGGTCGTCGCTTCCTTTAGCTCGTCGATGAGTTCGGTGACGCGCTCGCGACCCTGAGAGATGTCGTTCCTATGGCTCCGGACGACCTGCACACCACGCTCGGCGGCAAGGGTGACAGCCTCCCGCGCGTTGGTTGCTGAAACCTCGTCTGAAACCAGGCGAGCTGAAACCTCTTTCCGAACCTTCTCGGTGAGGTCGCGGGTCCAGCCGTTTTTCTTCGCCCGCTTGTTGATCGCGGTATGGCTCACCCCGAATTGGCGACCGATCTCCACGACGGAAAGCTGCCCAGCGCGATATTCGCGCTCGATACCTTCCCAATCGATCTCGGGCTTGGTCTTTGCTGCCGGTTTCGTCATTCGTAGTGCTCGATCTCGGAGATGCTGACCGGGGCGCCGTCGGCATCGGTGAGCAGCGGAGGCCAGCCGATGACAGGCATGCGCGGCATAGGGTGCTCGGGCACCTCATGAAGGCCACCGATGGCGGCCGAGGTGGCACCGATCAAGGCAACGATGGCGAGGGCGAGGATGCGCATCAGCGGGCCTGCTTAGGTTGATGGGCCCTTACCTGGGCCAGAGCGAGCTTGGCTTCACAGAGATCGGCTTCGACGTCCCTGAGCTGGCCCATGACCTCGCGCTTGATGTCGCTCAGGCGCTCGACGATGGCCTCGAGGTCGGCAACGGTCATGTGCGCCTCTTGAGATAGCCGCCCGGCCCCGCGATCAGGTGAGGCCGCGAAGATGAAAGCTCGGAGCTTGTCATGGGTGTTCGGCTCGTCGTCTTTTCGGCGAGGCCGGGCGGTTCGAAAGGTAGCGGGGCCGGTCCCCTATTCGAGATCAGTCCCCATCGATCGCCTTTAGCACCGGCAAGGCACCGATCTCGCGCTACCGAAACGGTCGCAGTGCCGGGAAGAGACGACATCAGCCGGTGATCAAACCCGGCAGCGGCCTCGGATCAGGAGGCGGTTGTCCCGCGCCAAGCTTAGGGAACATCGCGTGAGCGGCGGTGCGGATCCGCGCCTGCCCTATAGCTTGGGGTCGTCTCTTCCCGGCACTGCGACCGGAAATGAAAAGAGCCGCCTCGGTGAGAGCGGCTCATAGAAACTCGGAACGATATACGAAGTAGGTGATTTGCCTGGACCCCGGCAAGAGGCCGTCAAAAGTTATCGCGGATTTTGACACGCGAGCGCCGCAATCATCCCGCCTCGGTAATTGCTGCCGTCACCTCACCCGATGGCGTCACGCGACATGCGATGCGGTGCTCAAGTTCCAACCCGAACGAGTTCTTTGCGGTGAAGCTCGCCGTCACGTCGGCGCTGTTATCCGCATTGACAGTGACCCTGGACCCCCACCCCGAGAAGCTCACCGTAGATGGATGCCGAGCCGCGCTCTTTGCGTAACGGGAGCAGAGGGTCAGCGCGCGACTCTTGTAATCGATCCGCAAGGCGTTCGGCGGCTCATAGACGCCCTTGGTCGCTATCGCGTGGCGGATTTCCGCGTCTAGCTTGGCGTTGGCGGTCGCGCGCGGATCCTGCAACCGGCCCGTCGGACCGTCGCCACCGTCCCACCCGGTCATGTAGCCATGCGCCTGCGGCTCGGGTTGTCGCACGTCCGCCAGCCACATGACCACGGCCCCGAAGAGCAAAAATGCTACGATCCCTTTTTTCATCGGCCACCCCCGTGAAACAAGTGTTTCATGATCCGACCCCCCGAAGCCTTATTTTTCAGGCCACGGCGTGATGCTCTGCCCCTGAGCTTGTAGCGTCATCAACACCCGAACCGCCTTCGGCGGCGCCGAAGGCGTGCCGCGTGCCCGGTCTCTACCCGCATCCCAATTTGCCACTTGGCTTTTTGAGCATCCAAGCGCCTCAGCAGCCGCGTCTTGCGTGTACCCCAATTGCATGCGCCAGCGCTTGAAGGCCGTATCTTTCATGTGGCTCGCGTAGCACACATCAGAAAAAGATGCAATGGCTGCATTTAAACCCTGGACAAAGATGCAGCGGCTGCATTATATTAAATCATCAGGCAAGCGATGCACGCCCCTGAAGCTGCGGAGATTTCAAATGGGCATCACGACTGAAACGCTCACGGACGGCAGCATCGCCGTCACCCTCGACGACATGGGCGCTTGGGAGGAATTCGCTCTCGCGAACGCCGACGCCATCGTCGAGCGCTACGGATCTCAGGAGAAGGCCTTTCGCCACCTCTGCGACGGCGGCCTGGTCCTCGGCGGGGGCGCGACGCCTGAGGTCGCCGTGTACTTCGCCCAATGACGCAGCGTTCTGAACTTATCGGCAATCCCGATGAGTTCAGCGCCCTGCGCCAGCAGGAAAACGAAAAGCCCGGCAGCGGCTGTCACCGCTCCGGGCCGTGTCTCAACCCAAACCTCTCACGGAAAGGATCTTTGACATGCCTACATCTATCATCGGACGCGCCGTCGCGCTAGTGGCGGGCGTCATCTTCACGGCCGGGGCGCTGGCCATCCTGCTCGAGGAAGTCGTTCTCGGCAGCGCTGACTTCGCCCTCAAGCATGGCCTGACCGTCGTTATCGTGTCGGGCACCATGCTGACCGGCCATCTCGTCGTCGAGGCTTGGCGCTCGCGCCACTTCCTCGGCGCCCTCGGCTTTGCCGTGCTGTTCCTCACCGGGACGGCGCTCGTGGTCTACAAGAGCACGGGCCGACAGGCCGAGCACACGTTCCAGAGCCAAGCCGAGGCCGATTTTGCCGCCGAGGAACGGGCGCGCATCAAGCCGCTGCTCGCACAAGCCGAGGCCATGCATTCTGGGACGGCCAAGAAGCTCGCCGACGACTGTGTGAACGGCAAGCGGGGAAAGGGCCACTGCGACGGCCTGCGCGCCACGCTGACCGTCTACGACGCCGCGGTGAAGGGCCACAAGGCCGATCTGGATCGCCTCGGCGCTCCGAAGCCTGTGGCCCCGGAAGCCGAGAACTTCGCCGCGCTCGCCGCCGTGTTTGGCGCCGACAAGGCGAAGATCAAGGCAGGCTCGCTGCTCGTCGTCCCGTTCGTGCAGACCATCCTGTTCGAGCTCGGCGGCATCTGGTGCCTCGGTTTCGCGTTCCGCCATCGTCCGGCAACCCGCAAGGCGAAGGCAACCGGGGAAACTGTGACTACGCAACCCCGGCAACCGTTGCCGATCGAGACGGCGCAGACCGATTTCTACGCCGACGACATCGAGGCAACCCGGTCAACCATCATCGGTGACGACCAAGACGACACCGATGCCGGAAACGGTGGCAACTCAGGCAACCCGAGCCGCCCCAAGGGTGGCAACGGTGGCGGCAACCGTCAGGCCTTCGAGGCGGACGTTCTGACCCGCCTCGCCCTTGGCCAGACGATCGAGTGCCAGGACGATCTCGCCCTGGCGCACGGCGTCAACAAGGGCACGGTGTCGAAGTGGCTGAAGGACATGCGGCGCCGGGATCTCATTCCCGCTGCCCAGCGCGTCGGCCGGTGCCATCGCCTTGTTGCCGCAGACTAAAACCATTTTATCGAGTTCAGTAAAATGGTCGAACCCCGGAGGCTCAGGCTTCCGGGGTTTTTTCCTGGTTGTAACAATTCGTGATCTAAATATTATGTATGGCGCTTGACATACAGCGTCAATCTGCTAAATTAGTGTTGTTAGCAAGGCAATGGGCCAACCCGAAAGGACGAGAAATGGCACACTACATCCTCATCGACAATCACTCTGGCTACATCTGGTCGGACACCCGCGATCTCAACGGCTGGTCAAACTCGGAGTGGACCGACGGCAATGGCGGGCCGGAGGAGGCCTGTAAACTGACCGACGAAGATCTCCACGTGTATGGGCGCACATATGAGCGCGCGTATGGTCTCGCATCCAACGAAACCGGATATCACGTATACCGCGTAGACGTGAATGGGTCTGAGGCTGTCGGCGTCGTGGAGGACGGGCAGGATCAGGAGATGATCAGCGCTGTCGAGCGCCACTGCCAGCGCGTCGCGACAATCAAGACAAGAAACGAAGAGTGACCCCACAACAGATGGCCCGAGCGCGAGAGCGTCTCGGGCTTACTCTTGAGCAGATGGCCACGATGTTAGGCTATTCAGGAGTGCAGCGACGGCAAATGCAGTATGACCTGGAAACAGGTCGCCGGGACATCCGGGAGCCGCAGCGTCGTCTAGTAGAGGCATACCTAGCGGGATACCGTCCGAAGGACTGGCCCGCGTAAACTCACCCCGGAGGCTCAGGCTTCCGGGGTTTTCTTTTGCAGAGCGTTTGCCAGCATCTCGTTGGCCTCATCAGCCGACACAGGGTCCGTCTCGTAGCCGTATTTCAAACGCAAGCGTTTGAACTCGGCCCGCTCCGCCGATTCCCTATGTTTGTCTGAAATCTCATTCAGCACCCGCAGGCCTTCGGCTGTACACCTTGCCGTGAAGTCTACCCGCCCAGCGCCGCTCAGATGGGCCAGATCGAGACGCACGCTCGTCCCCATCTCGATGAGGCCCAGATCACGAAGGCCTACGTAGACCTTTGCGCGGTCCTGGGTGCAGGAAATCCTGCATCCTCCAATGGTCCAGACCAGCGCATCGATGTGCTCCTTCGTGAGCGTCATCGCGCCTTCTCCATTGCCTCTATCGCGGCGCGGGCAAGGATTCGCCAGCTTTCCAGATCATCAATAGCCGCGTCGCCATAGAAATCCTGCCCTGGATGCGCTTCTTCCCAACGAAGCCGGGCTTCAGGTTGAACATAGTATTCGACGGGGCTTTGAAATTTGTCAGCCGCGTCGCGGAGGGCGATGGCAACGCGATCAACCCGCTCTAGCGATGAGATGAGCTCTCCCAGCCAATACGCGGCGGGGCCAGCGGCTTCACGCTCCATTGCTGCCCTGGCTTCAGCCAGCGTCATGTTCGAATGAGCGACGATGTTGCCGGCCGCGTCCTTGATCTCAACGCGGTCGGCAGTGATCACGTAGGCCGTCATCGTGCTTTCTCCCCTTTCACGATCTCCCGCACCTTCTTGAGCGTCCGCCGGGCCTCCGCCAGCGCGGATCGCCAGCTCGGCAGGTCGTCCTTGCTGCCGGCGTAGGCTTGGATCGTCTCCTCGAGCCAGGCGATGCGGCCGAGCAGGTAGTCCTCGATTTCGCTGATCTGCTTCTTGCTCATCGCACTTCAATTAATCCTTGCCCGGTTTTCGTCCAGACGCTCGATAAGATACCCCCACCAGCCCTCGAACTGCCGCCGATGATAAGCGACCCGCACCGCGACACGGCGATGAAAATCAGATAGATCGCTCATTGCGGCCCCACTGCCCGCCAGAGCCACTCATGCGGGTCCGACTTTACTGCGGGCTTCCGCCGCTTCAGGCGCTTTCTGGCCGGTTTCTCGGGAGAGATCTTGCCGATAGATCCCGTCTCGATCGCAGCCGCCTTGAGGGCTACTATGGAGGCCCTGAGCTTCGCCGTTTCGACGCTCAGGGCCTTGGCGCTCGCGGCTTCCCTCGCTCGAGCGCTGTGCTGTTTCAGGACGTCTGCACTGTAGCGGCGGACCAATTCTTCCGCGGCCTCAGCCCGACGCAACAACCCTGCCTTGACCTGCTCGACGTAGCGGATCCGATGCTGTGCGCCGGCCAAGTCCGCCCGGCACGTCTCGAGTTTGTCATCCGCAGCATCGAGATCTTCGGAAAGCCGTTCGATCGTCGACGTCCCGACGGCGAGCAGGATGGCCGCGCTCAACCCCAGCGCCGCAACGGCACCGATGGCACCCACGACCCGCAAGACCTCCGACATGCGCCAATTCCCGCATTTTTGACGCATATCTGCCTGATATGTCCGCCGCGCGCCCATATCAGGCCACCCTCACACGGCGCTCGTCGCTCTCGCGCAATGCCACCGATGTCAATCTGTCCGACCTTTTCTGCCACCGATCACGCTCGATCGGTGGCGCAGTGCGAAGCCGGACGGCATCGGTGTCATGACTGGCACGGATCTCGTCCATCTCGCCCTGAGTTTTAGGCAGGCGGCCGTGCCGGTGGCAGAAATCCCACAGCGCGACGATCCATCCGCCATGGGCCGCCCGATGCCCGATGCCCGACCGCATCATGCGGTCGGTTTTCGAGCACTGCTCGCTCTGCCACTGATCATAGGCATCCTTCACATTGGCCAGATGCGCACACGCAAGGATGATCGCTGCGGTTCCAGCGGCTCGGCTCGCCTTCTCGCCGATCAACCCGGTCGTGCGCGCGCCCCACTCGGCCACCGTCAAACACCGCTCGGAACCCTGCTTGATCTCTTCCAGCACGAAGTTGCGGATGCAGGATCGGAACGGCTGCTCGATCCGGTCCATAACCCAGTCCAGATCCCGACCGGCGATCTCTTGCCGTTCAGTGAGCGGCAGGCGCTTCGACGGGTCCGAGGACCCGCCGACTGCCGTCGGATCGGCAACGCGGCTTGCCGGCCGGGTTGCCAGATAGGTCATGCGCAACCACAGGGCAGACTCGTACTGCCGCGCCGACAGGCGGTCTCGCATGTCTTCAAGCGCCCAAGCGAAGCGGTGCGCCTTCGGCTGCCCGGGCGTCACCTCGATCTCCTGGGGCGCCGAGATGGCGTGCGCGACGCGCTCCGGCGTTGGCGCTGTAGGGTGCGTGACCTGCCGCATCCGGGCCGCAGCGGCGTTGAGCGCGGCGATGTTGCGCTCTCCGATGGCGATAGCGTCCCGGTCGGACGCTGGCACGGTCTCGAGATCGACGCCGAGCTGCTGCAGGGCCTTGAACGTGCGCCGCTGAACGGCCGCGGCGCGCCGACGCTCCTTTTGGTTCGCATCCGCCATCAGACAGCCTTCTCGATGACGCGAGCGACTTCGGTAACGGGCACGTTGAGACGCTGCGCGATAATCCACGGAGGCGTTTCCTCGACGTGCAAGGCGCGGATCTGCTCATCAGGGACGAAGCCAAGGTCGGCGCTGCGGCTGAACTTCGGCGACGGGTCGTCACCGGCCGCGTAGGCGCGCGCCAGACGGGCGATCTCGAAATAGGTCTCGTAATCCTTGGCTGATACAAGAACGCGCTCATTGATCACGCGCGAGGCGTAGATCACGGTATTATCGTTGCGGCCAAAGGCGCGGCCGATCTGAGCCCAAGGCTGCTCGGTCAATTGCTTCGCAACGGCCATCGCCATCTGACGCGGCTCAACAAACCGTTGATGACGGTCGCGAGCCTCAAGGTCCCCGTTCGATACGCCGTAGACGGCGCACGTTGCACGCTTCACGTGGTTGATCAGGATTCTGGTCGTCATCCGCTTTCCCCTCAAAAGGCAGACGCTCACTTGGTCGAGACAGCAGCCGCGATCTTCTCGCGACGGCCAAGAACGTGTCGGCCGAGCTCGGCCAGCTTTTTGTGGTTCAGATCCGGATGCGCGTTGATGTCGCCGCGCTCGATCGCTTCAACCTCTCGAACGAGGCTCGCAGCCGCGCTCTTCAGCGCGCCGATCTCTGTGCCGGCCGGCATGCGGGCGTTCCGGTAGATGAAATCGTAAAGCTGGGCGTGCCATTGGCCCTTGATGGCCTCGATGCCCATCGGCGAGCCCAGGAGATCCAAGGCCAGCCGATGCCGTTCCGGTGAGAAGCCGGAAGGTTGCTTGTTGACCGTCAGCATCGGCGTGCGCTCAGCCTCGATGACGCGCTTGGCGCTCTCGCAGGCTGCAATGCATTCCGAGGGCTCGGGGAAGTAGGCGCCATCCTTTTTCTTGCTGCGCGTTCTGACCACGGTGTCGGCAGCTCGCGAGAGCACGTCTGGCGCGTAGTGCCCGAGCTGGCGCACCATCAAGCCGGTCCAGAGCGCCTCGTCGCCCTCATCCTCGAAACGCGGCTTGGGAAAGCACAGCGCGACGATGGAGATGAATTTGCCCACCGCGTCGCTCATTGGCGCCCCCCTGCATTCGAACGCTCAGCCGCCTCACGCGCAAGCCGCATCGTGCGCGCAGTGCTGCCCTCTTTCGTTCCACCTTGTGAGTTGCCTCGAGAATTTCGCTCGACGGCAGCGTTGTATCTCCGGTCGCGATCTCGCGCGTCACGAACGATGCCGGCAAGCTTGCGCTCAACCTGTAATTTGAGACCGGAATTACTGCTCCGCTGAATGCTTCCGGCCGCCTCGATGAGCGCCAGATCTAGCGCAACCTCGTCGCCACCAAACCGCTCGATCCAAGCTAAACGGGTTCCGTTGAGAAGGGTCAGCTTGCCCCCGACGAAGCGAACATCGGGATCATCATCCGCGCCGAAGGCGCTGCGCCAGTCGGTTACAGGCTGGACGTGTGAGGGGGTTGGGGGAGATTCTAACTTAGAAATAACTACTTCCGAAGGAAGTCTATTTACGCGCGCGGGCGCACGAGACGCGAGCAACTGGTCGGGTTCAGTCGGACCAGTCGGGTCAGACCCGACCGGTTGGCGGTATGTGGACCGGTCGGGCCCGGCCCGACCACTCTCATTCTGTGACCGGTCGGTCCCGGCCCGACCAGTTCGCGCGGCGTCAAGGGCGTGAACGATCTCGTCGACGACATGCTGCGGCAGCACCGAGAACTTTCCAGACTGACCCAGCCCACTCTGCTTGGTGATGTCGGCGACCTTCAGCGCCCTAGTGGCTTTAAATATCGTCTCTCTGTCGCGCACACTCGCGGCGCGCTGGAGCTCAGGCGTGCGGACCTCTGCGACACCATCGCGGTCGGCCTCGGCAATTATTTTCGCGCCCACGCACTTTTGCTGCGCAGTCAGATCAGCACGATCGAGTAATGCCTTGATGCGCTCGACCTTTCCTGCCGGCGTCAGCTTCTCATCGGGCGGAGGACCGTTGTGACCAATCATGAAGATGCACCCTCATGAAACAATTGTTCGATCGGGCTCTCGCAATAGGCGAGGAAATATTCAGGGAGCCGTTCCCGCGCCAGGTCCGCAGCCTCGCGGCAAATGCTGATCAGCTTGCCATCGATGGCTTTCGTGTCGATACCACTCATGCCTGCCCCCAGAACTCAGCGGCCTGCCACGGCTCAACAACGACGGCGACAAGGACAGTCCCCTCGCGACGCAGAATGCACTCGAGCGCATCAGCAGCCGCGAGCAGGCCTGCCCATCCACCGAATGGCACGCGCTGGATGGCGCCGCGCTGGATGGCGCCGCGCTGGATGGCGCCGCGCTGCACGAGCAGCACCCATTCGGGATCAGAAGTTATTGAGGGTTTTTGCGCGTTCGGGACATTGCAAGAACGGCGCTGATCTAGTAGTGTCATCGTCGCTGCTCCTACAGCATCTTGCGTCCCGCTCGCTTCCAACGAGCCCGACGCCCTTCCGATAAAAAGGCCCCTGCTTCCAACAGGGGCCTTTCGCGTTATGCGGCGAGCGGCATCGGCTCGGCCTGGATCTCTTCATCATCGGCGACGTCAGCGGCAACCGGGATACTCACGAACGTCGGCCGGCCTTCACCCTTCGAACGCATGTCGCGCTTCTCGCTCACGCAGCCGAGCGCGCACAGCAATTGCGAGAGCGTCTTGTCCTTGATCGGCGGCCACGGGCGCGGCGCATAGCCTTCACACTCGTCAGACTTGGCGCGCCCGCGGCGCATGGCGTCGTAAGACCATGCGAGCCGGCGGAAGCGGATCGATTCACCGCCGCAGAACTCGATCATGTCATCGAGGAATGCGCGTACCGCCTCTTCTGGGGTGAGCATCTGAGGCAACTCGGGCCACGGGATCTCATCGGTGCCGTCGACCGTGGCAACGGTTGCCACCGGTGACGGATCGAGACCCGGCAACACGGGCATCGGTGGCAACTCGGGCGCCACGGATTGGAAACCGGCGTCGTTGTCGGCAACCGGCGGGCGGGGCTTGAACAGGAACGGCGCTACCAGGCCAAGGATCAAGGTCGTCTTTAGCATCGCATCGCGCCCCCGCGCGGTTAAAGAGGCCGGGCACGAGGCCCGGCCAAGTCTAGGGAGGAAACGCCCAAGGAGGGCTCGACAACGCCGGATCTCTCCGACGTCATCGCGAAGCGAAGGAAGACGCTGCAGATGCGCGCCACGCACCTTGTCGGCAGGTGAGCCCAATCGACCCCCGACAATCCCCCTTCGCTCGGCGATGACGTCGAGCGCTACGCACTGAGACTTAAACTCAACTGAGAGCCATCAACTCGTGCGCAGGGGCGCAAAAACGGCTAGACGCTTGGGCGACGTGAAACTATGACGCTACGCGATGCGTGCCCGCAGAGTTCAAACGAAGCGCTTCGTTCGCCCGATAGATCACGTCCGGACCAACCCCCGTCAGGCCGATAATCACCGACCAATGCTCATCGGGAATTCCGTTCCGCCTCCACTTCTGGACCGCCCAATGACTGACCGGCCGATAATGCTGACTCACGGTCGCGAACTTGGCGCTGGCTCGCTCAATTCCCGTTGGCCCGCCCGCCAATCTGATAAGGTCCTCGACCGAACTAGGGTCAGCCGTGAGATCGCGGGGATGGCTGGTCATCGTTTGAACCATGCCCCGCATCATATGGATCATTTTTCCACTTGTCTAGGGCGAACGTTCCAGGCTATGGAAGGGGGAGAGGTTGCCTATGCTATTAGAATGGCATAAGCGCCTCGGGGCGTGGGTTCAGCACGACGGGCGGTCGGTGCCTGAACTCGCGCGTGCGGCGGGCGTCAATGAAGAGACGGTTTATAAATGGTTGCAGGGCAAGGTTAAGAACCCGCGCAACCCGGAGGACCTTGATCGGTTCTTACAGGTTATAAACAGGAAAAGGATCGAGCTCTTCTTCGATGCGTCGGCGGTAGGTGAACCCTCTATCCGCGAGGTTCCTTTGCTTTTGCTGAAGAACTTGAAGGGCCTAGAGCGCAGCCAAGATATTCGCGCCCGCTGGGACGGTGGGTCTGTGGCTCAAGTGCCGGTAACAGTTAGCTCCGACGCGGTCGCCATCCGCCTCGACAACGAGGACGGGATACTGGGTCGGCCGGAAGGTGACACAGAGTTTCACGTCGGCGACATCATCGTCGTGGAACCGCAAAAGCCGCCCGTTCCCGGAAGCTACGTTTTTGCGGTCGTCGAAAATATCAAGAGCGTGATCTTCGGCAGCTTCAAACCATCGAGATTGGGCGCGACAGACGATTTCTCCATTCGCGTGCCGAACCCTGATTTTCCTGACGTAGAAATTTCCGAGGCAAACCCCGGCTTTGTGCTGGGACGCGCAACTAAGCTCATCCGCGACCTGTAAGGCTCCGGCAGCTTCCTCCAATAGGGGAAGCCACGCGCGCGAAAATTATCTGGAACATTTTTCCAGTTTTCTCTTGACGCCAATTCTAACTGGAATATTCTTCCACTGCATCGGCGGCGGACACGCAGCCGGCAGACGAGGGGGAGCCGCCAGCATCGTGCGGGGTTCCAAGGCGGCTTCCCCGTAAGCATCCAATTTTGTGCGCGCGTCAGGCCCGATGAGGTCGCCGTGTCTAATTCAATGATCTATTCGCCTGACACCGATCAGGCTCGCTTTGAGGGCTACCAAGCCGCCCGTCGCGGTGAGTGCTACCGGTCCTGCCCTCACCCTTATCGCACGCCTCTGCGCACCGCCTGGCTCGAGGGCTACCGCTCTTGGCTCGACGGACGTCGCATGGTCAACCCATCCGCGCCACGCGCCGACTTCAAGACGGGGGTGGCGGCATGAGCAGCGTCGACTATCGCGACGGCCGCGATGCCGTCAGCGGCGAGATCATCCCGCTCTTCCCTCAGCACGACACGCCCGAGCATTTCACCGACGCAACGCCTCGTAACGACTTCGCGGCTCAGGCCACGCAAATCCTGACCGGTGAAGAGCGCGAGCGCCGGCTGCGGGACATCAAGCTCCGGGCCTCCATCGGCATGCTGCTGGACCTCATCACCGAGGCTCAGAACGGCAGCGGCCATGCCTGCAGCCGTGTCGTCCAGGCTGCTACGTCGGATCTCATCATCGCCATGCTCGGTGAAAGGCTCAAGGAAGCCTTGAGCCTGATCCCTGGCCACGCCGAGAACGCGCGCGTTCGCACGCGGATCGCAACAGCTCTCGACGCGGCGGGCATCCGATGAGCGACGCAGCCAAGCGAGCACAGCATGACGCCGCGTTCGGCGAGCCGCTTCGGCACGCCAAGGCGCGCGCAGATTGGTGGCTCGAAAAGCTGATGACCTACGGCGACCGGTCGAAAGGCAGCGGGCTTCTCATCGCCCTCGCATTCGACAAGGCCGCCGAAGAACACCAGTTCGCGGCGTCGAGGGAAGCGGCGTCGCGTCGGTATCACGGGCTCGACCCGGAGTGAGTATTTCGAGATCCACGCATGCGGGACACCGGAATTGACCGAGAGCGTGGAGCAGAGCGGCCCTAACGGGTGCAGCTCGTGTCTGATCCGGCAGATGGCCGGTGGCCTCGCCACCCGTGAAATCCAACGTGAGCCCGGAGAGCAGCCGGGCGCGGATTGACAGACCGGAGAGACGGTCACCGATTTCGCCCGCAAGGGCGTCCGAGAAGGTGGGCGGGGTTTGGTGGGATCTGCAGCGCCTTAGTCACGCGGAGAGAACACTCGGAACGTCGGCGAAACGGCGTGGCGGCTCGGAGAGACGAGCAACAATTTTGAGGGGATTTTTCTCAATGATCGAAGCCCAAACCGTCGAATTTGACCCGCCCTCTGAGGCCGTAACAGCGCCTGCGCAGGCCGATAGTTCCACCAACACCGCAGTCGCCACGCGTTCGGAAGCGGAACCACCGGCGACCAGCAATCAAACCGCGCAGATCTTCAGCATGATCGAGCGCCTCACGCTCGATACCAACGTTCCGATCGAGCGCGCCGAGCAAGCATTCGGCTTTTGGCAGAAGGTACAGGCCGAGCAGGCCAAGAAGGCCTTCACGGCCGCGATGATCGACTGTCAGGCTGAGATGGAGCCGATCCGGAGGGACGCGGAAAACAAGCAGACCAAAAGCAAATACGCGACCTATGCGGCCTTAGACCGGGCCATTCGCCCAATCTACACGAGGCACAGCTTCTGCGTCACGCACGACACCGTGCCGAGCCCATTGCCTGATCACGTTCGCGTCCTGTGCTTCATCACGCACCGAGACGGACACGAGCGGGTGCACACCGCCGACATGCCGTGCGACGGCAAGGGCGCGAAGGGCGGCGACGTCATGACGAAGACGCACGCCATGGGTTCTGCGATGAGCTACGGCAAGCGCTATACGCTCGGCAACGGCTTCAACATCGCCACCGAGGCGGACGACGACGGCAACGCCGCTAGCGGCAAAACCGACGCCGGCACGAACTTCATCTCACCGGCTCAGGTGGCCGAGCTCGAGAAGATCGCGAAGGACGTTAACGCCGACGTTGAACGCTTCTGCAAGTACGGCAAGGTCGAGAGCCTCGCGCACATCACCATCGCGAACTTCGAGCGCGCCAAGAAAACGCTTCTGATGAAGCAGAAGCCCGTCGGAGGTGCCAAATGAGCGCCACCGATACGATTGAACGCGAGGCCGCCGACGTCGCCCTCGTTCCTGTTCCCCAGGGTCGGGACGCTTACACCCTCTTCACCGCAACCGACACCACCGAGGCTGATCGCATCGTCGGCATGGTCCGCACGATCGTCGAAGCGTTCGCCGACGGCATGCCCGACATCTCGACGGCGGCTGGCCGCAAAGAGGTGAAGTCGTTCGCCTACAAGATCACGCGATCGAAGACGCTGCTCGACGGCGAAGGCAAGAAGATCGTCGACGAGCTGAAGGATCTTCCGAAGCGGGTGGACGCCAACCGCAGGCACATCCGCGACGCGCTTGACGCGATCAAGGACGCGTTGCTGAAGCCGGTCACCGAGTGGGAAGCGGCCGAGGAAGAGCGCGTCAATCGCATCAAGGACGCCCTCGCCGAGCTGCAAGGCACAATTGAGGACCCGCACTGGCCAACGAGAACGGCCGAGGCGATGCGCGACCGCCTCAGGGAGATCGAGGCGGATTTTGCGGACGTGAGCGAGGCCCGCTTTGGCGAATACGCCCCTGCCGCCGCCGAGCTGAAGTTCAACGCAGTGGCGTCGCTCGCGACGCGCATATCAACAGCCGAGAAGCGCGAAGCAGAAGCCGCCGAGCTGGAACGCCTGCGCGCCGAGGCCGCCGAGCGCGAGCGCAAAGACCGCGAGGCAAAGATCGCCGAGGAAGCTGCCGCGAAGGCCAAGGCTGATGCGCAGCGCGAAGCCAGCGAGCGCGAAGCGCGTCTCATCCGCGAGGCCGAAGAGGCCAAGCGCGCCAAGGAGGCGGCCGAGAAACATGCCGTCGAAGCCGCACGCCGCGCACGGGAGGACGCGGAGGCCGAGGCTGCGCGCCGGCAGGAAGCCGAAGCAGCCGAGCAGCGCCGCCGCGAGCAGGACCGCACGCGCCGCGCCACCGTTCATCGCGCCGCCCTCGAAGCCCTCACGGCCGCCTGCATCTCCGAAGAGATCGGCAAGCAAGTCATCACACTCATCGCGCAGGGCCAAGTCCCTGCGATCCGGATCACATACTGAGGGGGCACCGATCAATGATCGAGGGATTTAAACTAGAGGTCGTCGATTGCGAACAGGGGACGCCCGAGTGGCATGCCGCTCGGGCAGGAATACCGACCGCATCCGAGTTCGCCACTGTGCTCGCAAAGGGCCGCGGCGGCGCTGAGAGCAAGACGCGGAAGACTTACCTTCGCAAGCTCGCCGCAGAGCGGATCACGGGCCTCGTCGTTCAGACCTGGGACGGCAACGCGGACACGCGCCGCGGCCACGAACAGGAGCCGGAAGCCCGCAATCTCTACGACTTCCTGCGCGACGCCGCGCCGGTGCAGGTCGGGTTCCTGCGCCGCGGCCCTGTCGGGTGCAGCCCTGACAGCCTCGTCGGCGAAGAGGGGCTGCTCGAGATCAAAACCCGCGCGCCTCATCTGCAGGTCGAGATGCTCGAAGCCGGCGTGATGCCGCCGGAGCACAAGGCCCAGGTGCAGGGGCAGCTCTGGATCAGCGGCCGGAAGTGGGTCGACTTCATGAGCTACTGTCCTGGCCTTCCGCCGTTTATCTCCCGCATCGAACGCGACCCGATCTACATCGCCGAGCTGGCCAACGCGACGAAGCAATTCCTCGTCGAGCTTGATGAACTCACGGCGCGCATCCGCGCCATGCAGGAGGCCGCATAGTCATGGCCGGCAGCGTCAACAAGGCAATACTCGTGGGAAATCTCGGGCGTGACCCTGAGATCCGCCGCACACAGGACGGCCGCCCGATCGCCAACCTGCGTATCGCAACAACCGAGAGCTGGAAAGACCGCAACAGCGGCGAGCGACGCGAAAAGACCGAGTGGCACTCGGTCGTCATCTTCAACGAGAACCTCGCGCGCGTCGCCGAGCAATACCTGCGCAAGGGCGCCAAGGTCTACATCGAAGGCCAGTTGCAGACGCGCAAGTGGCAGGACCAACAGGGCAACGACCGCTACTCGACCGAGATCGTGCTGCAGGGCTTCAACGGCACGCTGACGATGCTCGACACGCGCAACAGCGACGATCGCGACAGCGGACGGGATAGCCGCCCAGCTTCGAACGGCGGCGGTTTCGGCGCAGGCGCCCCGCGCGGGCGCAGTACCGACCCCAATCAACCCTACGACGACGAGATCCCATTTTAGGAGGCGCCAATGCTCGACCTGATCGCAGGCGTCGCACTGATCGTGGCCTTTGCCACCGGTGGCGTCCTTGAAGTCCGCAACTATCGCAACCGTGACACCGATGGAGGCCGCTCGTGAAATTCAGTGTCACCGTTGGCGAATTTGCTCGAGCTATGAATCTCGTATCGAGTGTGATCGAGGTCCGCACCACCATACCTATACTTTCGCACGCCTTGATCAAGGCGACGCCTGACAGCCGAGTATCAATCACGGGCACGGACCTTGAGCGCGAATGCATTGCTGATGTTCCGGCTGAGGTGGACGAAATCGGCTCATGGGCGCTGCCTGCCGGGATCCTGAAGTCAGTCGTTAGCGCTCTCCCCAAGGCGTCAACCCTAACTGTCTCTGCCATAAAGGACGGACGCATCCAGCTTTCCTCTAGCCGCAGCCGCTTCGCAATGTCGATGCTGCCGGCAGAGGACTTTCCAGAGGCCAAGCCGCAAGAAGGTGAGCCGTTCAAAATCGATGCGAAGAAATTCGCTGCGATCCTAAGTTCGACCGTTGGCGCGGCCTCGACCGAGGAGACGCGATGGCACCTGTGCGGCGTCTATCTTCACATTCGGGATGGCGCGCTTGCCGCCGTGGCAACCGACTATCATCGGTTCGCTCTGCGCAGCATGGACCTACCGGCGGGCGCTGAGGCCATGCCCGGCGTCATCATCTCCACCAAGAGCGTGACAACGATCGTGTCGCTTCTTGACGCCGCGGATGGCGACGTATCGCTCTGGATCACAAAGAGCAGATTGTGGCTCGAAACGGCGCAGATCAAGTTTTCAACTGCCCTCATCAACGGGCAGTTCCCCAACTACCAAAACGCGATCCCGCAGTTTAATGGCGCGTCCGCCGTTTTTTCCGGCACCGAACTTTGCGCTGCCGTTGACCGCGCCGCCGCAACGCTGCCCGAAGCCAAGGTCGTGAGCGCAAGCATCTCTCCCAAAGAGGACGGCCTTCTGATTGAGGTCGGCCCGCGCGGCCACGAGACCGCGATCGAGCATATCGATGCCGAGTACCACGCCTCAGGCGAGGCCACTGCTAACGCTAAGTACATTTCCGCCATGACGAAGGTTTGGGGAAACGCCCCGATCGAAATTCACATTGGCGGACCCGGCGACGCGATTGTGTTCACGAGTAAAGCCCTACCCGAGCAGCTCTACATGATCATGCCGATGAGGCGTTAGGGGGAACCGATGAGCAAGAAAGTCAAGCCATTGCACGACCTCGCCGGCGACCCCGGCAATCCGCAGGACGTCAGCGACCTTCAGCAGATGCTCGCGCAGACGCAGGCGGAACTCGCAGCCGAGCGGAAGAGCAACAAACTGCTCAAGAAGACTGTCGAAACGCTGACTGAGCAGCGCGACAGCAGCCAATCGACCATCGCCGAGCTTCGCCAAAAGCTTGAAACCCTAGAGGACGAATACGAGCCGGACGAAGTGAACCAGCTCCGCGATCGCGTCAATGAACTTGAAGAGTCTGTCGCTCTACAGGGTGACGACATCCTCAACCTCATACAGATCCGGGAGAAGCTTTTCCGTGGCGATGCAGCCATCGCTCGCGAAGATCTCGACATCCTCCTGAACCGCGTGTCGCCATCGTGGCGCTGCGGAGGATGCAACGTCGGTCAGTTGGAGCTTTATTGATGACCGCCCTCGCCTCCTATCAGGAACTCTTGGCGCGCAAGCGCGTGGCCTTCGAGCCCCGCGGCCTCGCCTCGATCCCAACCCTCAACGCCGCGATGTTCCCGCATCAGGCGCAGACAACCGAGTTCCTCCTGCGGTCGGGGTGTGGCGCGGCCTTTCTCGATACCGGCTTGGGCAAATCCCTGGTCGCGCTTGAGTGGGGCCGCGTCATTGCCGAGTATGCCGGCAAGCCGGTGTTGATGCTGGCGCCGCTCGCGGTCGGGCCGCAACATCAGAGAGAGGCGGAGAAGTTCGGCATCGAGGCCGAATACCAACGCGAGCCCGGCCGCCGCGTTCCGATCGTCATCACCAATTACGAGCGCGTCGACAAGTTCGATCCCGACGCCTTTGCTGGCGTCGTCCTCGACGAAAGCTCGATCCTGAAAAGCTTTACGGGCGCCACCACGCGCAAGCTGATCGAGACGTTTAAACGCACGCCGTATCGGCTGGCGTGCACCGCGACGCCGGCGCCGAACGATCACATGGAGCTCGGCAACCATTCGCAATTCCTCGGCGCCATGGAGAGCCGGGAAATGCTCTCGCGGTGGTTCATCAACGATACCTCCGAGGCCTCGCAGGCCTGGCGCCTCAAGGGGCACGCCGTGGCGTCGTTTTGGGATTGGGTTGCCTCATGGGCGCGCTGCGTTTCCAGACCTTCGGACCTCGGCTACTCGGATGCCGGCTTCATCCTGCCGGATCTCGAGGAAACGGTGCATCGCGTCGGTGTCGATCTGACCGATGGAGCCGGCGAAGACCGCGACGGGCAATCGCTCATGTTCCGGTCCGTTGAGGCCAGCGCGACAAGCATTCACCGAGAGAAGAAACTCACCGTCGACGTCAGGGCAGACGCGATCGCCGAGGCCGTTGCCGCCGATGCCGGCGAGCCGTGGGTAATCTGGTGCGACACCGATGCAGAAGCCGAGGCACTGATCGAGCGCATCGGTGGCGCAGTCGAGGTTCGCGGCTCCATGAAGCCCGAGCAGAAGGAAGAGCGCCTCGTTGCCTTCGCCAATGGCGATATCCGCGTGCTTGTGAGCAAGCCGCGGATCTGCGGCTACGGCCTGAACTGGCAGCACTGCGCTCGGATGGCCTTCGTGGGCATGAGCTATTCCTACGAAGCCTATTACCAAGCGGTGCGCAGGTGCTGGCGCTTCGGCCAGACGCGACCCGTCGAAGTGCACATCGCGCTCGCCGATACGGAACGGCCGATATTTGATGCCGTGCGCCTCAAGGCGAAGGCTCACGAGATGATGAAGGCCGAAATGGTTTCGGCTATGCGCCGCGCGCACCAGTCGGCCGACGCCAAGGTTACCTATCAACCCCGCAAGCGCTTGGAGGCCCCCGCATGGCTGGCGGCATGACCATTCTCGACCAGCACACAGGCGACGGGTTCCTGGCGATCCACGGCGACTGCGTGCACGCACTCAGCGATCTTCCGGACGCGAGCGTCGGATTCTCGGTCTACTCGCCGCCCTTCGGAGATCTGTTCGTATACTCGGACAGCGCCGCCGACATGGGCAACGTCTCGGGTGATGCCCAATTCTTCGAGCAGTATTGCCACGTGATCCGCCACATGCTGCGCGTGCTGAAGCCGGGCCGCCTGACGGCCGTGCACTGCACCGATCTGCCTAGCCGCAAGGGTAAGGATGGCTTTATCGGCGTGAAGCCGTTCTCCGACGATATCGTGCGCGCGCACATCGAGGCAGGGTTCATCTTTCATTGCCGGGTGACAGTCTGGCGCGATCCCGTCGTCGAGATGCAGCGCACCAAGGCACTCGGCCTCCTCTACAAGCAAATCAAGAAGGATAGCTGCATGTCCCGCACGGGGCTGCCGGATTATCTGCTCGTGTTCCGTAAGCCGGGCGACAACCCGGAGCGCGTCGGGCACGACGAGCACGAGTTCCCCGTCGACCAGTGGCAGCAATGGGCGTCGCCGGTCTGGATGGATATCCGGCAAGGCAACGTGCTCAACGTCCGCATGGCGCGCGAGGGCGAGGACGAGCGCCATCTTTGCCCTCTCCAATTGGATCTGATCGAGCGTGCGATCCGCCTCTGGTCCAACCCCGGCGACGTCGTGCTCTCCCCGTTCATGGGCATCGGATCGGAGGGCGTCACGGCGCTCAAGACCGGCCGCAAGTATGTCGGCGTCGAGCTAAAGGAATCCTACTTCCGCCAAGCGGTGAAGTACCTCGTCGACGCCGAGGCGCAGGCAAGCGTCGGCACCCTCTTCGGAGCAATCGCATGACCGTAATGGACATCAGAAATGGGGCCGAGACGAATGATCTCGGCGTGAGCGAAACAGAAGAGCGGCTCGGTATCGTCGGCCTGCTCGCCATCACCTACAAGCGCATGACGCTCGTCATCGCTGAAGACGATGAAGGCTTGATGGCCACCGGATGGAATTGCCCATGGCCGGGTCAGGAGAACCGGCCGCACTACGGCTTGGCGATGGCCCGGCAAAAGGCGATCGATGGCCTTCTTCACGCCCGCGCGCGGCGCACCGAGTTTCTTGCGAAGGGCACACGCCAATGACACCCGCAGCCCACGCTCACGCCGCCATCGAGCGCAGCGAGCCCGAGAATCCGCGCAATTCGCTGCTTACCGCCTTCGACGTGCTGGTCGAGAGCCTGAAAGACAACGGGCTTGAAGCCCAGCTTCGCGCCCGCCTGGCGCGTCTTCTGCCACCCGAGGAAGTCGGCACGCTGCCCCTCACGATTGTGCTCACGGCGCTTCGGGATGGCGACAAATGCCGCTTGTCGGATGCTGCCAAGCAGCGCAACGCCGCCGCTCGCAAGGTGGTCATGGCCATGATGGGGGCGGCGCCATGAAATTCTGGAAGGTCGCCTACGTCGACGAAATACATGACCCCGACAGCTGGGCGACGTCCTACGCCCAGGACGCGCACGGTGCCGTCGTCGCGCATTTCAAATACCTCTGCGAGCGGGATCCCTTGCTTGAGGAAGCCGACCTTGCCGCGTGGCCCGAAGGAGGCGGCCCAGCGCGTTCGTTTCGTGTGCACGCCGCTCGCGTGCTGACGTTCTCAGCCGAAGAGATGGAGGGCGCCCATGCCTGAGATGTTGATGCGCCGCGTCGGTCGCGCCCTTCTCCCGGCGAACGCCGAGGCCGAGAGCCGGATGATGAAGCTGCCCGAGGGTCGGCCGCTCAAGAACAACGTGAAACTGCCTCGGTCGTCGCCGGCGCATCGCATGTTCTTCGCTGTGATCGCTGCGGCGGCCGTGCACTGGCCCCATGGCGCCGATCCCGAGCCGGATGGCGACGCCGAACTGTTGCGCGCCTGGTTGCTCGTGCGCGCCGGTCATTGCGACCGCATCGACTTCCCGTTCCCGGATGATGAGCGCTCACGGCAGATGGTCATAGCGTCGGTCAGCGATCTCGTGAACCGCCTGCGGGCCGCTGGGCAGTATCCGTTTATCAGAACGGGCGAAGTTAAGGGCTGCCCCGTGGTCCGCGTCTTCATCTCGAAATCGATGGACTACGACCACCTCGATGAAGCGGGGTTCATCCCGATCCGCCAGCACATCTACGACGACATTAAAGCAATCGTTGGCGCCGAGCCCGAGGATTTGGCACGCGAGACGGAGGCAGCAGCGTGAAACGCAGATACACAGTCGCCGCGCTGGCCGCTGAGCGAGAAGCTCTCCGAGAACGCCAACTGGCCTCACTTACGGCAACGGTTGCACGCCAGCAAGAACAGATCCTCGCGCTTCGGAAGCAACTCGCCGAATCCGTTCGCCGCAACCGGATCAACGCCGCTCGGGAGGCCGCAGAATGAACGAAGCACAAATAAACGAAGCACTCGCCGAGGCCATGGCAAAGGCCGGCGACAGCGATGCTTTGTTGGTGAGAAACGCTCTGGCTCTTTCGGATGAACTCAGATCTCTCGACGAAGCATACCGCGACAAGCGCTCAGCACTAATAGCCTCGCTGAATGACAGCGCTGTCGCGGCAGGAGAGATTGCTGACGGCCCCCTTCGAATAGCATTCGTCAGGTTTATGTACTGGCTTGGACCGAGAGCCGCGCCCGGCGCTCAAAAGCTAGCGTTCGCCCTGATGAAATGGAGCAATCCTCAAAGGATGATGACCGTAATAGGCCCGCTACACCGTCAGGTGGTGTGCTGCGATTGCGGAGAATCCCGATCGGTTGAGATCTGCACTCGAAGCGAGCGCATTCCTGAAGCGTGCGACAGCTGCGCAGACCTCAAGCGAAAACGCGCCCAAGCACTGTGGAATGCTGAGAGCAGTCTAATTCTCTCACATACACTCTCCGTCGAACCGGGGGCCGCAGAATGAACACCCTCTGCAAGCTCGACATTGACGCCGTGACGGCCGTTCTGGCCGGCAAGCGCTTCCCTCTTGAAGACGAGATCCGGACGCAGGCGGCGATCTCTACCGCCCTGCGCGCGAAGTTTGGCGCGCTCGTCGAGCGCGAGGCAATGGCGCCGGGCGGACGCATCGATTTCAAAGTCGCCGACATCGGAATAGAGGTCAAAATCAAGGGCTCGACGGGCGCGATCTTCCGGCAGTTCTGCCGCTACGCTCAGGCTTCGGACCTGGGCGGCCTCATCCTGATCACATCCAAGGCGATCGATCTACCATCCACCATCCTCGGCAAGCCGTGCCGCGTCCTGAATATGGGTGCGGCATGGCTCTAAAGCGCACCTACGGCCGGGCCTGGCACGAGAACGGCGGATGGTGGCTCGATGTGGAGCCGCACGTCGCCCTGAGGCTCAAGGAGCTGTTTCGCAGCGTCCCGCGCACGGCGCGCTCACCCTTCCGCATTGAAGGCGACGCGCAGACGGACGCCGATCTCGCTTGGTTTATGGAGCGCTACCCGCTCGACATCTCCCTAGCCGATCTGCACCACCTCCACGCGCGCAAAACCCTCTTTGAGCAGGGGCAGGCAGAGCTTACCAGCATTCTTTCGGGCGAGTGGTCCCCCTCGGGCAATGCCGGGTTCCGAGACGGCGAAAGCCCCTATCCCTATCAGGCGCAAGCCGCCGAACTGTGCCGACGCAAAGGCCGACTGCTGCTGATGGACGACCTCGGCCTCGGTAAGACGGTATCCGCCCTCGCAACGATCTCCGACCGCGAATATCTGCCCGCGCTGATTATCGCCAACACGCACCTTGTGCGCCAGTGGGCCGCCAAGGTCTACGAGTTCACGACGCTGACGACGCATGAGATCAAGTCGACGAGGCCCTACGAACTCCCGAAGGCGGACGTCTACCTCTGCACATACACGAAGCTCGCCGGCTGGATCGACTTCGCCGAGCAGGCGCCCTTCAAGAGCATCGTCTTCGACGAGGTGCAGGAGCTGCGTCACGGGGAAAACACAGCCAAAGGCCGGGCCGCCCTCGCCTTCCGGCAACGGGCCCTGGTCGCTCTCGGGCTCAGCGCAACCCCCATCTATAATTACGGCTCCGAGATCTTCGAGATCGTCAATGTCCTCGAGCCTGGCGCGCTCGGATCCTTCGACGACTTCAAGCGCGAATGGTGCTCGATGGGTCCGGGCAACCATTGGATTGTCGACGAGCCTCAGGCCCTCGGTACCTATCTTCGCGAGCGCCACATTTCGCTTCGGCGCACCGACGACGACATCGGCAACCAGCGCCCGCCGCTCAACGTCATCACGCACACCGTGCCGTTTGACGATACGGTGATGCAGGCCGACGACGCACTGATCCGCACGCTGGCGCGCCGCGTGCTCAATGCCGAGACCTTCCACGAGAAGGGCAAGGCAGCGCGCGAGTTCGATATGATGCTGCGCAAGATCACGGGCGTCGCCAAGGCCCCCCATGTGGCCGCGTTCGTCCGCATCCTGCTCGACGCCGGCCAGCCGGTGCTGCTTTGCGGCTGGCACCGCGAAGTCTACGAGATCTGGCTGCGCGACCTTTCCCGCTATCGCCCGGTGATGTTCACGGGCAGCGAGACGGCAGCACAAAAGGAGAAGGCCAAGCAGGCCTTCTGTTCGGGCGAGACGAACCTCTTCATCATGTCGCTGCGCTCGGGCGCAGGCCTTGATGGCCTGCAGCAACGTTGCCGCACGATCGTCTTCGGCGAGCTCGACTGGTCGCCTCAGGTGCATGCGCAGTGCTGCGGGCGCCTCCGCAGGCCGGGACAGACGGAGCAGGTCGACGCGATCTATCTCCACGCCGACGATGGCTCGGATCCGACAGTGATCTCAGTGCTCGGGCTCAAGGCGAGCCAATCTCAGGGCATCGTCGACCCGCTCTCGGCGCCGTCCGATCAGCACTCTGACGCAACCCGTATTCAGCGCCTTGCAGAGCTCTACCTTGCCGGCCGCTCGATCGAGGCCGCGCCTGTCGCTGCGGAGCCCAAGGAAGCCCCGCAACCGATGTTCAGCTTCGAGGATGCGTTATGAGCCAACAGATCTATCGGGAACGCGTGCTCGGAAACTTCAAGGCTCCGGTAGCAGCTCGCGGAAAGCGCAAGCCGACAGCCTACCAGCGTCGAGACGGCAACTCCGAGCGTCACCTCGAGGTGCTGCGGCAGCTTCCCTGTGTTGTCACCGGCCAGAGACCTGCCGGTCAGGTTCACCATTTGAAATCCGGCCCCGCGCGGGCTGAACGCGGTGCCGGCATGCGCGCAACCGACAAGTGGGGCCTCCCCCTTAGCGAAGAGGCCCACATCCGCGGCGTCGAGAAGCTCGGATCGCGCCGCGAGCTCGAATGGTTCCGCACAAACGGCATTGCAGATCCGCACGGACTTGCCGCTGCCCTCTACGCAGCCAGTCCGAACCTTGAGCAGATGGAGCGGATCATCATCGCACATCGAAACGGAGCGCCGCATGGCCTGGGGTGAGATCGATGTCGAGCTTGATGCAAACCGCGAGCGGGCCGCGATCATCGTACCTGCAAGCCTCTATGACGCCATCCTGCGCGTCGCCGCGCCCGATGGGACGATCAGCGCAAAGCAATTCGTGTCCGCGTTCAACCGATGGAGCCGAAACGTTGAGAGCGACGATCAAGAGGCCGATGCGACGCGCGTTAGCCGAGCTGATCCTGCTTCTCGTGGCGGCCTACTCACCAAGCTTGAAGGGGGCGAAGACGATGAAGAAGATTTTGGGTGATGGCGGGCCGGCATTCCCGCACACGATGCCAGAATGCTTCGGCGGGGAGGTATCCGTCTCCGTAGTGGGGGGCATGACGCTTCGAGACTACTTCGCTGCGCACGCGCTCGCAGGATACATCGCATCAACATCGCATCCTGAGGCGACCGGTCCATCACATCTGGACGAAAGAGAGGTTGCGGCTGCTTGCTACCTATTTGCCAACGCGATGCTCGAAGCGCGCCGCGGAGGTCAGTCATGACCAAATCTACCGGAGAGGGGACTATGAAAATAACCAGCATCACGGCCGAGCAGGCAGAAAAGTGCGGAGCGTGGGCCAAGCAGTGGATTGAAATTGGTCTATCTACTGCCCCCGCTGATTTCGACCGCGCGACAGATGCCGCTCTCAAAGCCTATGCGCTGTGCAATTTGGAGCGGCCAACGATCATCCTGCGCATGTCGTCCCCGTATGGAGCGACGGTTGGCGGTGCTCTCGCGTGGGCATTGCTTCGCGAAGCAGGGTCGCAGGTCAGGTCGCAGGTCGGGTCGCTGGTCGGGTCGCAGGTCAGGTCGGGCCTATCCAATTATCGTGGGGGTGCGTTCTGGGCTGGTTGGGGCGCATATATTTCATTCATGCGGGACGTGCTCGGGTGGCGAGGCGACACGCTCGACAAATTCGAAATCGACGAAGCGTTGATCAAATCATGCGGGTGGGTCTGGTGGCACGAAGACGTGCTGGCAATTTCGGACAGGCCCAGTGAGATCAATCGTGACGAGCAAGGTCGGCTCCACAACCAGCATGGGCCATCCATCGCTTATCGAGACGGCTGGGCGCTCTACCATTGGCACGGCGTCGCAATCCCCGCTGAGTGGATCACAGATCCTAGCACGCTGACGGCAGCAGTCGCTCTCTCACAGAGCAACGTCGAACTGCGACGCGCGGCCTGCGAAATGCTGGGCTGGGCGACGATCCTGCGCGACCTCAACGCGCGCGCCATTGACGCTGACAGTGATCCGTTGATCGGAACGCTCGTCGAGGTTGATTTGCCCGATGTTAAGGCCCGGTTCCTGCGCGTTACCTGCGGCACCGGTCGTGAGTTTGCAATCTGCGTACCGCCATCAACCAGGACGGCACTCGCCGCCCAGGCGTGGATGGTTGGACTTAACACGAAATCCTTCAAAGCACCGGAGATACGCACATGATGACTTTCGTAAAGTACGCCGCTCAGGGTGAGATCATGATCCGCCGCGTCGGCGACGTCCCCTCGGACGCAGCACTGCCCGAAGGCTACACGGCTCTCGCGCCCGAGCAAGGCCTACTCATTGTTGGCCATTCTGAGACGGGCCATCACCACGTCATTGACGCATCCCACGGGAGCGTCGCGGTTATGGATCGGCCTCCCGAAGGCATGCGCATTCTGCGCGCCATCATCACTGACCAGACGCCGCTCACGCACCTGCGCGATACCGACACGCATCAGCCTTTGATGCTGGAGCCGGGCGAGTACGAACTTCGGATCGCGCGCGAATACGACCCTTACGAGAAGCTCGCGCGCCAAGTTGCCGATTGAGGGGACTATGCACACAGAAGCAGCAGATAACGGAGGCGTGGTGGCGCCCGAGATCCACGACGCGGCAATGAACACAGATCGCCACCTGTGGCCTGATGTTTCAGAGCACGCCGATGCAGACAGCATCCACGTTACGAAAGATGGCGGGATCGGAATTAACGTAGGCGGACATGTAATCGTGATGCCGTTGCGGATGTGGTTTTCTGCCGCTCTCGCCTGCCAAACGCATGACGTAGCCGATGAGATCGACCGCCTCCGCTCCTTACAGGCGGTGCCGGAGGACATGCTTGTTGCCGCGTATCGTCGTGGTTGCGAGTGGTGCATCGAAAACGGCGTCATCAACAAGGATGATCCGACATTCGAATACGTCGCCAAGGCAGGGCGCGACTATGCGGATAAGGCGCTCTCCGCCTCTCCCGCCCCACCCGTTGCTTCGGGATGGCAGTGCAGCGAATGCGGATGCCGTAGCTACGCCATCGTCGATGAGCGGCAACCTAACGGAGTGTTCGCTCCGGGGCACGATAAGCGTTGCGTCGAATGCAAGCTGGTGCATCCCGCCCCACCCGGAGCGGCAGCACCGCAGACGCAACATTCAGCCGAGCAAGTGTGTCACGACGAGCAGTTGTCGGTATGGGCAGAGGAACTGCTTTGCGAACTCGAATGCTGGATCGCGGCCCCGGAGACATGCGATGACGGGGTTCAATGTGCGCAGGCGGTAAAGGCTGAAATCAAGCGGATTGTTACCACCGCATTTGAGCTGGCAGCACCGCAGACGACTGTAAGCAGTGGGGAGCCGCCAACGGGCGCCATCGAGAATGGTCGTGTGCTTCTGCAACGCGTGGTCGCGCACTACGATTTCGAATGTGAAGCGGGCAAGCTAGTGAACTGTTGGGAGTTTGACGAAGCCGTTCGCTGTTTCGAGGCAATGGCAGAGTGGATCTCGTCCCGAGACGCCCTCACCTCCACCTCATCCGCAGAGCGGGATCAAATCCACTTCTTGCAAGCAGTGATCCGAAACGCCCTGCAATGGCACGAGGACCATCGCGGAGAGCTGCAACAGGTAGGCCCCGGCACAATACCTCAGTGGGTGACGGATGGCTGGGCTGTGTTCGCCGCCCTGCGCAGCTTAAAGGCAGGAGGCGGGAATGGGTGAGCGGATCAAAGTTCTCGACCTCTTCAGCGGCATAGGCGGAATGAGCCTGGGCCTCAAGCGCACGGGCGGCTTCAGAACTGTTTCGTTCTGCGAAATCGATCCCTTCTGCCAACGCGTATTGGCCACGCACTGGCCTGAGGTTCCGATCAGCCATGACATCACGACGCGCGAGTTCGTCGAAGGAGAAGCCGACTTCATCACCGCAGGATTCCCATGTCAGGACGCGAGCAGCGCTGGCAATCGTTCGGAGCGCGCCGGAATTGCCGGCGCCCGTACGGGATTGTTCCGGGAGGTGGTGCGTGCCATTCGCGTGGTACGACCGATCGGAGTTCTGCTGGAAAACGTGGCAGCTCTGCTTAACCGGGGGATGGGCACCGTACTCGGATCCTTGGCCGAGAGCGGGTATGATGCGGAATGGGATTGCATACCAGCGGCTGCCGTTGGTGCCCCTTGCTTGCGTGACCGGCTTGTCATTGTTGCCGAGCCCGACAGCGAAGGACGGAAGCGGATCACGCAACGCAACGTCTTCGCGCAAGCCGGGATCTCGCCACCACGGCGGCACCACGTTGACGGATTGGATCTGGCAGAGAACGGGACGTGGTCTGCCCTCCCCGAACCTATCCGAGTGGATTATGGGATTCCCGGAGTTCTGGACCGACTTAGGGCCTGCGGTAACGCGTTCCATCCGACGATCCCGGAAATGATCGGGCGCGCCTCTCTAGGCTCTCAAGGAGGGTCCGGGAATGGGTGACCGGCTTCGAGTTCTCGACCTCTTCAGCGGTATTGGGGGATTTAGCCTTGGACTTGAAAGAGCCGGTTGCGAAACCGTCGCCTTCTGCGAGATCGACGAGCGCTGCCGATCCGTCCTCCGCAAACACTGGCCAGACGTTCCAATCCACGGAGACGTTCGTGCTCTGCGGGGGCTTCCCTTGTCAGGACTTGTCGGTGGCGGGGAAGCGATCAGGGCTGAGCGGCGCGCGGAGCGGCCTGCTCTACGACCTACTTGGATTGTTATCGAGAACACAGGCCATACGTGGCGCCGATGGGTGCCCGAGCTGCGGCGCGAGCTGTGGGCCAGATGGTATGCCTCTCTGCCGCTTAGAGTGCGAGCCTCAAACGTGGGAGCGCACCATGAACGCGCCCGCGTCTTCGTTATTGCCCACGCCGACAGCGAGCTCCTACGGAAGCTGTCGCGGTGGTGGCATGGGCCGGGTCGGGAAGTGGCGGCACAGCTTGCACAGTCTCAAGATTTTGCACCCAGAGGATTGGGAGCGGATGATGGGCTTCCCGGCTGGGTGGACCGACGTAAGCAGTTAGGAAACGCTGTAGTACCGCAAATCGCAGAGCTTATCGGAACAGCTATCCGAGAAACTGAGCGCGCCTCTCTAGGCTCTCAAGGAGGGTCCGGTAATGGCTGACCTCTCAACACTAGAAGCACTGCTGAAACGCGTGGAAGAAGCTAAGGCGCCGGATATTTGGGATGAGGATGAAGTTGGCGGCCCAGACACAGTTACCGACTTCGACGAGTGGCCTGACGTCGGAGGCCATTGGCACAAGCCGGGCGGCAAGTTCGCCAGCGTGCACGAGGCGTGGACCGCATCCGCGCCGATCTAAAACGAGCATTGAAGCGGCTCGGCGTTTCGCCGAGATCCACGCCGCAGACACTCACCGTTCCGACCGGGCGCGCCACGCCCTTCTAGCCGCTGCAAACGAGCCCGCTCACACGAGAAACGGAGGCATCCGGACATGAGCGAGCAACCGGCGCGAGCCTGGAGCGTCAAACGCCTCGCCGAGGCATGGGACTGCTCTACGCGCCACATCTACGACCTGATCGATGAGGGCCGGATCAAGGCATTCGCCATCGGCCCGCGCACCATGAGAATAACCGACGAGGAAAAACGCAGATGCGAAAACGAGCACGTGACGTCTATCGAAGAGGCGACGTCACTCTCGGATGGAGAGGAAAGGTTGCAGTCGCAGACTATCGCGATGAGAGCGGTCAGCGCCGCCGTCGGAAGCTAGGAGTCCTTGGCGAGGCTGCCGCTCGCGCCGCCCTCGACGTCTTCGCCGAGGCGCGATCCGCCGTCAAAAAGCAGCAGGCCACGTATCTCGTGCGCGACCTCTGGCGCCTCTGGCTGGCTGATCGCGAGAAGGACGGGCTGTCAAACAAAATCTATGAAGCCAATTGGAAGGCTCTCGACCCCCATTTTGGAAGCCGAGCGCCGGCCTTGATCACGGCCGACGACTGTCGAGATTACTCAAAAGCGCGGTTCGCGCTCGGCCGCTCGCCCTGGACGGTCAATACCGAGCTGTCGCGGCTCAATGCATGCCTTTCCTGGGCGGTCGAGGCCCGGCACATCCAATCGATCGACAAGCCCAAGATTTGGATGCCGAGCCGGGGCAAGGGCCGCAAGCGCGTGCTGACGTTCGAAGAGGCAGAGGCCCTCGTCAGGGGGGCCGGCGATTTTCACGTTTACCTCTTCATCCTGCTCGCGATCATGACTGGCGCCCGTAAGATGGCCATCCTTGATCTGACCTGGGATCGCGTCGATTTCGAGCGCGGCACCATTCAGTATGACGAGGATGAGGATCGCGACCCGATGTCAAAACGGTGGCGAAAGGGCCGCGCCACCGTTCCGATGGGTGCCGTGCTGATGCGCGAACTTAATAGGGCACATCGAGCTCGCCAGACCGATCATGTTATCGAGCACGGCGGGAGGCGACTGAAGGATATCAAGGACGGCTTCGCGAATGCCGCACAGCGGGCCGGGCTCGGGGCGTGGCGAACGCACCCCCTGACCGGGGAGAAGGTCTTCAAGACTAATGCCACCCCGCACACCATCCGCCACTCCGTAAGCACCTGGCTCCGGGAGCGCGGCGTGAAGGTCGAAGACCGGGCGCAGCTTCTCGGGCATGCCGACACGAAGACGACCGAGATCGTTTACACGCACGCCGGATCAGACGTGCTGAAGCCAGCCGTCGAGATCATCGGGGGAGCGATAGGCCCACTACCTCAAAGGGACGCATCTGCACGAGTTGCGCAGGACACCAAGAGGCCAAAAAAGCGCCGATTGTCCCCTATGGACAAAACCGAAGACCGCTCGATATGAGCTAAGTTATGGTGCGGTCGAGAAGACTCGAACTTCCACGCCGTTTCCAGCGCTACCACCTCAAGGTAGTGCGTCTACCAATTCCGCCACGACCGCATCATGGCTCGAAGCGCCCCCATATAACCAACCCGCGCGGGCGGAACAAGGGGCACCGGAGGCCGCCGAACTACCAGGGCGCGCCGCCAAAGGCAAGCGCAAGCCTGCGCGGCGAAACCGCCCCATTCCCACCTTTGCGACGTTCCGCAAGCGGCATAGTCTCTATCTATGACGAAATTCGATAGAAGCCCCGTGGAATGGAGCGTCAGTCCCGGCCTCGTGGACTACCCGCGCGCGGTGGCCATCATGGAACGGCGCGCCGCCGCGATCCGCCATGCGAGCGCCCCGGAGCTGGTCTGGCTGCTCGAGCATCCGCCCCTCTACACAGCGGGCACGAGCGCCCGCCCCGCCGACCTGACCGAGCCGGATCGACTGCCCGTCTATTCGGCCGGGCGCGGCGGCCAGTACACCTACCATGGGCCCGGCCAGCGTATCGCGTACGTGATGCTCGATGTTCAGCGCCGCTTTGGCACCGACGTCCGCGCTTTCGTGGCAACCCTCGAAGGCTGGATCATCGAGAGCCTGGCGAGCTTCGGCCTTGCTGGCGAGGTGAGGCCCGGCCGCGTCGGCGTCTGGGTGCATCCCGATCCGGCGGAGCCCGAGCGCAAGATCGCCGCCATCGGCATCCGCATCCGCCACGGCGTGAGCTTTCACGGCGTGAGCCTGAACGTGGACCCCGATCTCACACAGTATGATGGCATCGTGCCTTGCGGTATCGCCGATCGCGGTGTCACCAGTCTCGCAGCCCTCGGGCGCCTGGCATCGATGAAAGATGTGGATATGTGCTTGAGGCAGTCCTTCGAGCACGCATTCGGCGCCGAAACGCGCCTCATCACACCCGCTGCGGCGGGCCTCGAAGCCGCATAGACGGCAACACGCGCCGCCTTAAAAAGCAAAACCCGGCCCGCGATGAACGGGGCCGGGTCTTTATGCACTACATCGGCCTCGGCTACGGCCGCGGACCGGATTGAGAAGGCTGGGCGTCGGGGCCTTGGCTAGGCGAACCTGAGCCGGGCTCCAACGGCACCCCCGATCCATCGTCGTAGAGCTGCCCTTCCTCGATCGACGTAACGTCCGAGCCTTCGAGCTCGTACGGGTCGTCTTGATTGTCTCCGAGCCTGATCAAGCACCTTTGCTCGCAAATCCCATCCAGAACCGCGTTCGGCTTGAGAACATGGTCCTTTCGGGAGGATCCCTCGATGACGGTGACCTTGTGGTCCCGTGCATCCCGATTTGTGATCGAGGCCGCCGAAACGGCCGAGGGTGAGAGCAGGACTGCGATCAGGAACCCCGGGGCGACGCGATCGGAAAGCACGGTCAGCTCCGAGAAACCGAGGTAGAAACTCGTTACTTCTTCTTCTTCGCCGCGGGTTTCTTAGCAGCCTTCTTTGCGGCAGGCTTCTTAGCAGCTTTAGCCATCTTCGTTAGTCCTTCCATTGAACGCCCAGCATGCGCTGAGCCGAATCTGACCCGACTCACGTCGAGCCGGAATTCAATGTGGTCAGAATCAATGAGCCCTTCAAACGGAAATTTCCGGTGACGACTATCGAAGATTTCGATAGATAGCGCTCACTGCGTTTCGAGGCGTCGCGAGCTGCGTATGGACATCAATCTCGCACGAACGTTCCTGATGGTCGCCGAGACAGGCAGCTTCATCGAAGCGGCCGAGAAGCTCAACATCACGCAATCCACCGTATCTGCGCGCATTAAGGGGCTCGAGGAGCTGCTCGGGCGGCCCGTGTTCGAGCGTTCGAAGTCGGGTGCAGACCTCACTGCAGCGGGCGAGCAGTTCCGCAAACATGCCCTCGCCCTCGTCCGCGTATGGCAGCGCGCGCAGCTCGAAGTGAGCCTCTCGGACCAGCACCGCGACCATCTGGCAGTCGGGGCACCGCTCGGTCTCTGGCAAGGATTCCTGTTGAAATGGGTGGCGCGCCTGCGCGCGGACAGCCCCGACATCGCCGTCTCGGCCGTCTCGGCGCCTTCGACCGTGCTCACCCAGCGCCTGATCGAGGGCACGCTCGACCTCGCGGTCATGTATCGCCCCATTCAGCCGCCGGGGCACGTCGTCGAGCATCTGTTCGACGAGGAGTTCGTGCTCGTGACCAGCGCCAAGCTAACGGGCCGCCGCGCCGTCAGCGACTACATCTTCGTCGATTGGGGGCCGGACTTTCATCAGGATCACGCGGCCGCCTATCCCGAGCTCACCAACCCCGGCCTGCACCTCGACCTCGGCTCGATCAGCATCGAATACCTGCTCGCCAACGAGGCCTCGGCCTACTTCCCGGTCCGCATCGTGAAGCCCTATGTGGCGCGCGGACGCCTGCGCCAGCCCAAGCGAGCCCGGCGCTTCGTCTATCCGGTGTACGTCGTCTATCCGGAGGATCGCGACGAGGAGACCTACGAGCCGGTGATTTACGGCCTGAGGTCGGCAGCCGCCCGCGTCGGCTCGGCCTAACGCCCACTACGATCCAATACGGCACAGCGAGCGCTTGAAAAAACCTTACGCCGTGTCGCGCACCTCGAAGCCGACGAAGGACTCGTCGACCTCCGCAAGCGTTTCGACCTTCGTCACGGCGGCGCCACTCGGCCCCGCAAGGCAGCGCTTGAGCATATCGGCGACGGCCTCGTCCGGCCCATGGAACACCGCCTCGACCGACCCGTCGCGCCGGTTGCGCACGAAGCCCCCGAGCCCGAGCGCCACGGCGGTCCGCTGTGTCCACAGCCGGTAGCCCACGCCCTGCACGCGACCTTCGATCCGGACATGGGCCGTACGAGCGGAGCCCGTCATCGCATCCTTCGATAGGCTACAGGCCGCGCCTCACGCAAACTCGAGGATCACGGCATCCACCGCCAGGCTGTCCCCCGGCTTGGCGTTGACCTTCTTCACCTTGCCGTCGCGCTCGGCCCTGAGGATGTTCTCCATCTTCATGGCCTCGACCACGGCCAGCGCGTCGCCGGCCTTCACGTCCTGGCCTTCGCTGGTGTGGATCGCCTTGACGAGACCGGGCATCGGGCACAGCAGGAACTTCGACATGTCGGCCGCGGCCTTCACCGGCATCAGCGCCGCAAGCTCGGCCTCGCGCTCGGTGTAGACGTAGACCGGGCTCTGGATACCCCGATAGGAGAGCGTCGCACCGTTCAAGATCGGGCGCACCTGCACGGCAACCGTCTTGCCGCCGACCTCGCCGCGCCACACTGGCTCACCCGCCGACCAGTCGGAGCCGACCGATACCGACTGCGACACGGCCCCATCGGCGCCGATGAAGCTCACGTGCAGCAGACTGCCGTCCGTGCCGCCGACTTCGATCGTCTGACGCTGCCCGCCGACGTCGACCACGCGGCGCTTGGCAAACTCGACCGTGCCATTGGCCATCTGGTGGCTGATCTGACGGCGCCGCACGTTATGGAGGTGATCGATGGCAGCCGCCACGGCAACGAGCACGGAAAGCTCCTCGCCCTCGGCCCGCCGGCTCTTGAAGCCTTCCGGATACTCTTCCGCGATGAAGCCGGTGGAGAGGTGTCCCTCGCGCCAGCGCGGGTGGTGCATCAGCGCCGTCACGAACGGGATGTTGTGCTGAATCCCGTCGATATAGAACGCGTCCAGGGCCTCGGCCTGCGCGTCGATGGCCGCGATCCGCGACGGCCCATGCGTCACGAGCTTGGCGATCATCGGATCGTAGAACATCGAGATCTCGCCGCCTTCCTCGACACCGGTGTCGTTGCGCACCGTGATGCCGTCGCTCGTCCCCTCCTCGGGCGGGCGGTACTTCACGAGCCGGCCGATCGAGGGCAGGAAGTTGCGGAACGGATCCTCGGCATAGACGCGGCTTTCGATAGCCCAGCCGTTGAGCTTGATGTCCGACTGCTTCATCGGCAGCTTCTCGCCCGCCGCGACGCGGATCATCAGCTCGACGAGATCGATGCCGGTCACGAGCTCCGTCACCGGATGCTCAACCTGGAGCCGCGTGTTCATCTCGAGGAAGTAGAAGCTGCGATCCTGGCCGGCGACGAACTCCACCGTGCCGGCCGAATCGTAGCCGACCGCCTTGGCCAACGCGACGGCCTGCTCGCCCATGGCGCGGCGCGTCTTCTCGTCGAGAAGCGGCGACGGGGCCTCCTCGATGACCTTTTGGTTGCGCCTCTGGATAGAGCACTCGCGCTCGCCGAAGTAGAGGACGTTGCCGTGCTTATCGCCCACGAGCTGGATCTCGATGTGGCGCGGGTCGACGATGAACTTCTCGATGAACATGCGGTCGTCACCGAACGACGCCTTGGCCTCCGAGCGGGCCAGCGGGAAGCCCTCCTCGACCTCGCGGCGCGTATAGGCGATGCGCATGCCCTTGCCGCCACCGCCGGCAGAGGCCTTCATCATGACCGGATAGCCGATTTCCTCGGCGATCTTCACCGCATGCTTGGCGTCTGCGATCTCGCCGACGTAGCCAGGCACCGTCGAGACCTTCGCCTTCGCCGCCGCCTTCTTGCTCTCGATCTTGTCACCCATGGCGGCGATCGCCTTGGGATTGGGGCCGATGAACACGATCCCGGCCTTCTCAAGCGCCAGCGGAAACGCCTCCCGCTCCGAGAGGAAGCCGTAGCCCGGATGGACCGCCTCGGCACCCGTCTGCTTACAGGCCTCAACGATCTTGTCGATGATCAGGTAGGATTCGGCAGCCGCCGGCGGGCCGATGTACACCGCCTCGTCGGCCATATCGACATGCAGCGCATCGCGGTCGGCGTCCGAATAGACGGCCACGGTCTTGATGCCCATCTTGCGCGCGGTCTTGATCACGCGGCAGGCGATCTCGCCGCGATTGGCAATTAGAATTTTCTTGAACATTAGCCCTGGCGCCCTGTCTGGATGTCGCGGGGAAGCGGTTGGTGGGGCTCTTCTAGACTAAACCCGGCGAGCCCGTAAACCGCGATAAAACGGCGCCGGTAAGGGCCCGTATGACGGAAGTTCTACGGAATTGTATCGGCCCCGCGCCATCGCGGGGCCTTCAGAGGCCGCCGAAGCCGCCCTCAGGCGGCATAGCCGCTCCAGCCGATCCCGGCGAGCGCCAGCCCGTGATCACCGATCAGGCAGTCCCGCTCGAGGTGAGCCAGGACCGCGGCCTCGACCGCCGACGGCTGCCGGCTCTCGCGCAGCCTCTGGGTCAGCCAGTCCGTGTCGTCGGCGACGATTTCCTCACCGGTCACGATCTCGATGCGCTGCCGCTCGAGCCTGGCCAGCGCCCGCTCCTCGACGGTCTGGAGGTGATAGTCGAGACGCAGGTTGCCGAGCATCGCATCGATCTGATCGGTGAGCGGCATCTCCTCGGCAATCGGGGCCGCCGGCCGCAGGGCAACCACGCGCGGGGGAACCGCGAACCCGTGCTCCGCCAGAAGAGCGTTCGCCATCGCCTTGGCGAAGAGATCGGCCCAGGCCGGCGTCATCGAGCGCGCGCCCACAACTTTGTTCACGCCGATCAGGATCTCGATCTCCGGCCGCGTGAGCGGCAGCGCGCTGTCGCCACCGAACGCGTTGAGGATCACGCGCATCAGCACGACTTCCGAATCTCCGATGCTGCCCGGCATCTGCAGCGGGCCCTGTCCGAGACGCAGCGGCCCGAAGCCGTGCACCACGGCACCCGCCACCTGCGCAAGCGCGAACGTCGCGAGGCTGAGCGGGAACCAGCGCGCGCGACCGAGGATCGCGACCAGGAGATCGAACTCCGTGCGATTGGCGATCCACCCATCGCTCGCGAGCTTGCCGACGAGCCAGCGGCTCTTCTCGGACGTGATGTAGCCCTCGGGGCCACTGTGATTGAGGAGGTAATCGGCGATCGCATCGATCAGGAAGCCATTCCAGCTCGGCGCCTGGATCGGGCACGATCGGTTGAGCCTGAGCAGTGTCTCCGCCTCGGTCTCGTGAATATGAGGGTCTTCCGCGAAGGCCCTTCTCAGCCGGCTGACGTCACTGTCCTTGATGCTGCCGCGGAACTCGAAATCTTCGACCGGAACCGACTTGACCACCCGCATGCAACTTCCCCGCCCCCGCAGACTGCCCTGCCGACGAAGCTAGGCAAGCATTCTTACCAAGAGCCTAATATCTGCCCCACAACGAACACGGAGAAGATCCCGGCGGACCAACATGTTGCGAACGGGCCCCGTACGCCGGTCCGCCACGCAGAACTGGAAAGAGCTGCAATCCGCGCCTCTCGTCTATAGGGTGGCGCCGAATCGCCGAGCCCCTTCGCCCCGGCGTTTACCAACCCAGTCACCCACGCCCGATCTGCCGAGCCCCGCCAACGCATGAAACCGACCGTCCGCTTTGCGCCGAGCCCCACGGGCCGACTCCACATCGGCAACATCCGCACCGCCATCCTCAACTATCTCCTGGCGCGTAGGGCGGGCGGCACGTTCATTCTGCGTCTCGACGACACCGATCGAGAGCGCTCGACGGAAGCCTTCGCCGAAGGCATCCGCACCGACCTGCGCTGGCTCGGCCTCGAATGGCAGCGTGAGGAGCGCCAGTCGGACCGCCTCAGGCGTTACACCGAGGTCGCCGAGACGCTGAAGGCCGCCGGGCGCCTTTATGCCTGCTACGAGAGCGAGGAGGAGCTTGACCGCAAGCGCAAGCGCCAGCTCGCCCGCGGCCTGCCGCCGATCTACGACCGCACGGGGCTCAAGCTCACGGATCTCGACAAAGCCAAGCTCGAGGCGGAAGGCCGCCGCCCGCATTGGCGCTTTCGTCTGCCGAATACCGACCCCGCCGACGGCCTCTTCGGACCGGAGCCCACCATCGTCTCCTGGAACGATTTGATCCGCGGCGACCAGACCGTCGACATCGGCTCGCTCTCCGATCCGGTGCTGATCCGCGAGGACGGCACCCCGCTCTACACGTTCACGAGCGTGGTCGATGATGCCGACTTCGGCATCACGCACATCGTGCGCGGCGAGGACCATGTGACGAATTCCGGCGTCCAGCTCGCGATCTTCGAAGCGCTCGGCGCCGAGCCCCCTGCCCTCGCCCACCACAGCTTGCTGATCGGCGCCGACGGTCACGCGCTCTCGAAACGTCTCGGCACGCTCTCGATCGAGACCTTCCGCAGCGAAGGTCTGGAGCCCATGGCCGTGCTCTCGCACGCGGCGCTGCTCGGCACCTCGGACGCCATCGAGCCCCACGCGCACATCGACGAGCTGGCGGCGCTGTTCGACCTCGGCAAGATCTCGACCGCCCCCGGCCGCTTCGACCCGGCGGAGCTGCACAGCCTCAACGCCAAGCTGTTGCACAAGCGCAGCTATGAGGACGTCGCGGAGCGCCTGGAAGCCCTCGGTATCACGGGTGGCCCGGCGTTCTGGGAGGCCGTCCGCGGCAACGTCACAGTGCTCGCCGACGCGCGCGACTGGTGGCACGTCGTGACCAGCGAGATCGACCCCGTGATCGAGAACCCCGATATGACGGCAAGAGCCGCCGACCTCCTGCCGCCCGAACCCTGGGACGAGTCGACCTGGAGTGCTTTTACTCCTGCAGTCTCGAAGGCGACTGGTCTCAAGGGCCGCGCCCTGTTCCATCCGCTGCGCCTCGCGCTGACCGGCCGCGAGGCCGGCCCCGAGCTAAAGGCGCTGCTGCCCCTGATCGGCCGCACGCGCACCGAAGCCCGCCTCCGCGGCCAGCGCGGCTGACTTCCGAGCCTCCGCATATGCGACATCGGGCGGACCGAGTGTCGGCGTCGCCAACTGTCACGCAGCAAAGTCAACAAGCTATCTGAGGGTTAGGGCGACGTCGCCCACGGTAGCTCCTCGCTCCCGCCGCCGTTGTCGTACTGCTGCGGCGGCTCGGCCGGAGGCGGCTGGACCCGCTGCTCGTGCGTCGAGCCGGTCGGCGTCTGCGCCGTCCAGCCCCCGCCCTGACCAACTCCCTGGTTCACCACGGCACCGGACGCGGGCTGATACTCGGCCATCTTGCAGGAGCACCCGTTGATGTACTCCTTGCGATATTTGAAGGCCGTCTTGAGCTGCTTGTAGGGAGTGTTGTCGCGGGCGGCGACAGCCTGCTCCATGCCCGCACCGGGATTCTGATGGTAATAGAGTGCGGCCGGCGCCGCGCATTTCGAGGCGCAAACCTCCTCGTCGCGCTGGAAGTGATTGGGCAGCGTCGAGAAGCTGACCGGGAAGTAGTAGCCGTCGCAGAGACGAACACAGACGGTGCGATAGGTTGCATAGGGCAGCGCACCGAAGCTCGACCCCCCCCCGCTGTAGCCGCTGCTTTCGCCGTCGTCCCAGAAGCCCGACAAACCGCCGCCGCTCTGGCGCCGCGCCTGCTGCTGGTAGCTGGCACCGCAGTCATTGCGGGCGAGTTCCCGGATGATCTCGTCGCGATACGACCGGCCCGAGGAGCCCTGTAGCTGCGAAAGCTGAACCTCGAGATCGTCGATACGCCGGCGCGTGCTGTCGGCCTGGTTGGCGAGGTCGACGCAACGCCGTGTCCGCCGCAGCGTCTTCGAGAACAGGAAATACTCGTAGCAATCGCTGCGATCGAGCTGCTGGCGCTGAGAGCGATGGGCCTGCTCGGCCTGCCTCAGCTCGTTCTCGACCATTGGAATCAGATTGCGCGATTCACCCCCACGCTGCCCGTCCTGCACGAGCCGCTGCTCGAGCTCGAGACAGATGGAATTGGGCCGACGCGCGCCAGGGGGCGGCTGCGTGTTCGGATCGGCGTAGGGATCGCCATAGACAGATTCGCTCGGAACCGGCGCGCGCGGCCGGGCCGGTTCATCATTGCCGCCAAACGGCCACCAGCTGCTCTGCGCCACGGCAGGCACGGCGGCACTGCCAGCAAGCAGGAGCGCGAACGCGACAGAAAGCGCCCGCCGCGCATCGAGCTTCGGCGCCAGATCAAGAATTCGGCGCTTAAGGCCGTGTCTGCCCGTTCCTGCCATCGACCCCATCGATCATCGGGGGGCCAAGTACCCCGCATCAGGCCATTTGTTCACCATACTATGCGAGGCCCCGCATAAGGGGTCAATGCGGGAGAAATGCGGCGTCTCGCCATGCTCGGGCTTATGCGGAAAATCCGCACGACCGGGGCTCAAATCACGCCGCGCCGCTTGACGCCACAAGCGCCCACCAGCATAAACACGGGCCATGGGAACGCTGCGCAAACTCGCCGCCAGCATTTGCGGCATTATTATCACGATTTCGAGCTAGTCCTGCCCGGCTGGCGCGCGGCCTCGTTCTTTGCCTCATGACAAGACAGAGAAGCGCCCCGCCGGTCGGAGCACCGGTCCGCGCACGGGTACGTCATCGCCCTGCGCCGCATGAGGAGAAGATGCGTGTCACTCACGCTCTATAGTACGCTGTCACGGCGCAAGGAGCCGTTCACGCCCATCGATCCGTCGAACGTGCGTGTCTACGTCTGCGGGCCGACGGTCTACGATTACGCCCACATCGGCAATGCGCGCCCTGTTATCGTTTTCGACGTGCTGTTCCGCTTGCTCCGCCATCTCTACGGGTCGGACCACGTCACTTATGTCCGCAACATCACGGACGTCGACGACAAGATCAACGCCCGCGCCGCGTCCGAGCATCCGGATCTGCCGCTGAACGAGGCCATCCGGCGCGTAACCGGCGCCACCGAGCGCCAGTTCCACGAGGACATCGCTGCCCTCGGCGTGCTGCCGCCAACCGTCGAGCCCCGCGCCACCGAGCACATCGAGGAGATGAAGCGGCTGATAGAAGCCCTTATCGCTCGCGGCCACGCCTACGTCGCCGAAGGTCACGTGCTGTTCGACGTCTCGTCCATGGCCGACTACGGACGCCTCTCCAACCGCTCGCTCGAAGAGATGGAAGCCGGCGCCCGCGTCGAGGTCGCCCCCTACAAGAAGGGCCCGATGGACTTCGTGCTCTGGAAGCCGTCCAAACCCGGCGAGCCTGCTTGGACCTCACCGGCCGGCATCGACACGCCCGGCCGTCCGGGCTGGCACATCGAATGCTCGGCCATGGCCGAGAAGCACCTCGGCACCACCTTCGACATCCACGGTGGTGGCATCGACCTCGTCTTCCCGCACCACGAGAACGAGATCGCACAATCCCGCTGCGCCCACGACCTGCCGGTCATGGCCAATGTCTGGATGCACAACGGCTTCCTGCAAGTCGAAGGCGAGAAGATGTCGAAGTCCCTCGGCAACTTCATCACCATCCACGAGCTGCTCGCGACGAAGAAGTTCGGCGCCAACCAGTGGCACGGCCGCGTGATCCGCTTGGCCATGCTCGGCACGCATTATCGCCAGCCCATCGACTGGACGGCGGAGCGGCTGCTGCAGGCCCGCGCCACGCTATCGGATTTCGCCGACCTGCTGGCCGGCGTCGCGCCCGCGGAGAAACCACACGCCGATGTCGTGGCCGCGCTCTCCGACGACCTCAACACCCCAAGCGCGCTCTCGATCATCCACGGCCTCGCCAAGTCCGCGAAGCGCAACCCGGAAGCCGCTGCCGAGCTTGCCACCACGCTGGCCTTCATGGGCCTCTATGGCGGTGAGACACGCGATGAGCTGAACGTCGGCGTCGAGATTGCAACCGTCGATACCGAGAAGGTCGACGCGCTCGTCGCCGCCCGCCTCGCCGCCCGCAAAGCCAAAGACTTCAAGGAAAGCGATCGTCTGCGCGACGAACTCGCAGCCTTGGGCGTCGCGCTGAAGGACGCCAAGGACCCGAAAACCGGCGAGATCACCACCACCTGGGAGATCGCCCGATGAGCGCGCCCACCTCACTTCTCCTCCCCCCTTGTGGGGGAGGCCGGGAGGGGGGGACGCCCAAACGCCTGCGTTCTGGAGTCCCCCCACCCCTAACCCCTCCCCACCAGGGGGAGGGGAATAGCTGCTTCTTATCGGGGCGCCAGCCATGACCAACATCATGAGCGAGCGCGCCCGGCAGATGCGGCGAGAGAAGACACAAGCGGAAAAGAAATTGTGGCGTGAGCTACGAGAGCTCAATCGCCAAGGCTTTCACTTTCGACAACAAGCTCCCATAGGCCCATTCATCGCCGATTTTGCTGACCACACGGCCAAGATCGTCATCGAAGTTGATGGAGGCCAGCATGCCGAACCGAAGGGCCTGAAAACTGATCAAGAGCGTACACGTTGGTTGGAAGCGAACGGCTATCGCGTGCTGCGGTTCTGGAACAACGATGTTCTAACAAACACGTTATCGGTCATGGACACAGTCGTCCGCGACGTCGGTCTTCACGCGTCGGACAAAAAGGAAGCAGCCCGATGAGTAATGACTGGAAAAAGGACGTCCCGTTCCCGCGCCACTGGCTGGTCTACCTGATCATCAAGATCGCGCTCGTGCTGTTTGCCGTCTATCTCGCATTCAAGCTCGGCTTCATCTGGCAGTAGTCCCATGATGACCACGTCCTACCCGCTCCGCCCCTTCCTGCGCGCCGACACCATAGCGCTGCGGGAGCTGTTCGCGCAGTCGATCGAGGAGCTGACCGCCGAAGAGTACGACGAGGATCAGCGCGTTGCCTGGGCCGCGACCGCCACCGACGCCAACGCCTTCGCCGACCGCCTCGGCGCCATGACGACCCTCGTCGTGCAGGTCGAGGGCGAGTACGCGGGCTTCGCCTCGCTCAAGGGCAACAACGTCTTCGAGATGCTTTACGTGCATCCCTACTTCGCCGGCCAGGGCGTCGGTACGGCGCTCGCGGACGCCATCGAACGCTTGGCCCAGGGCCGGGGCGCCAAGGAGATCACCGTTGAGGCCAGCGATACGGCCGAGCCGTTCTTCGAAGCCCGCGGCTACGAGGCCGCCCAGCGCAGTATGATCCCGCGCGACGACCTCTGGCTCCCGAACACGACCATGAAAAAGCGTCTCGGCGCCGACAACGACGCTTGAGGCTGGCTCAAGAGATCCACGATGAGCACGGAACGCCTCTACCTCTTCGACACCCCGCTGCGCGCCCGTTCGCGCGCAGGCGTCTCGCTACATGAGCGCGTGGTGATCTTGGAGCGCCGAGCACGAATAAAACCGGAAAAATGCTGTCGCGCAGCAAACAAGCGAGCCGCGAATGTCTAAGGAACGCCTCTACCTCTTTGACACCACGCTGCGCGACGGCGCGCAGACGACGGGCGTCGACTTCTCGCTCGAGGACAAGCGCCGCGTCGCGGCCCTGCTCGACGATCTCGGCCTCGACTACGTCGAAGGCGGCTATCCGGGCGCCAACGACACCGACTCGCAGTTTTTCAAGGCGAAGCCCGCTTTCAAACGCGCCCGCTTCACCGCCTTCGGCATGGTGAAACGCGCCGGCCGCTCTGTCTCCAACGATCCTGGCCTGCAGGCCCTCCTCGCGTCCGCCGCCGACAGCATCTGCATGGTCGCCAAGTCCTGGGACTACCACGTGCGCGTCGCCCTCGGCATCTCGAACGAGGAAAACCTCGCCGCGATCGGCGAGAGCATCCGCGCCGTCGTCGCCTCCGGCCGAGAGGCCATGCTCGATTGCGAGCACTTCTTCGACGGCTGGAAGGGCAACCGCGACTACGCGCTCGCCGTGGCCAAGACCGCCTACGAGGCCGGCGCCCGCTGGGTCGTGCTCTGCGACACCAACGGCGGCACGCTGCCCCACGAGGTCGAGCGCATCGTGGCCGACGTCGTGCAGCATGTGCCGGGTGACCGCCTCGGCATTCACACACACAACGATACCGACAACGCCGTCGCCAACACGCTTGCCGCCGTGCGCCAGGGCTGCCGCCAGATCCAGGGCACGCTGAACGGTCTCGGCGAGCGCTGCGGCAACGCCAACATGACGTCGATCATCCCGACGCTGCTCCTGAAATCCGCCTTCGCCGACAACTTCGAGACCGGCGTCACACCCGAGCGCCTGCGCACGCTGACCCACGCCAGCCGCGTCCTCGACGAGCTTCTGAACGCAGCCCCGAACCGCCACGCGCCCTACGTCGGCGAGAGCGCCTTCGCTACCAAGGCCGGCATCCACGCCTCCGCGATCCTGAAGGATCCCGGCACCTACGAGCACGTGCCGCCCGAAGCGACCGGTAACGAGCGCCGCCTCCTGGTCTCGAAGCAGGCCGGCCGCTCGAACGTCATGGCGTCGCTCGAGAACCTGGGCCTCGCCGTCGACAAGGACGATCCGCGCGTGCAGACCCTGCTCGACGAGGTGAAATCGCGCGAATCCTCAGGCTATGCCTACGAGACCGCGGAAGCCTCCTTCGAGCTGCTCGCGCGCCGCCACCTCGCCAACGTGCCGCGCTATTTCTCGGTCGACAGCTTCCGCGTCATGGTCGAGCGCCGCCACAACGCCATGGGCGAACTGGTCACCGTCTCGGAAGCGACCGTCAAAGTGTTCATCAACGGTGGCCAGGATCCGCTGTGGTCGGTCGCCGAGGGCAACGGCCCCGTCAACGCGCTCGATCGCGCGCTACGCAAGGACCTCGGCCCCTACCAGCGCCACATCGAGACCATCGAGCTGGTCGACTACAAGGTGCGTATCCTGACCGGGGGCACCGAGGCCGTTACCCGCGTGCTTGTCGAAACGTTCGACAACGCAACCGGCGAACGATGGATCACCGTCGGCGTTTCCCCCAATATCATCGACGCCAGCTTCGAGGCGCTGCTCGATTCCATCAACTACAAGCTGTTAAAGGACGGCGCCGAGGCGGCCTGAGATCGAACCAATCGGGAGAAACGGAGACATGCGCGGCACGACGGCTTCTCTGGCCCTGATCCTCATCGCCACCGGTGTCCTAGCGACAGTCGCCGCCGCGGGCGATGTGCCGAGCTACACCGCTCCGGACGCCGGCAACACGGAAGCACAGGCCGACAGGCAGCTCACCACGCGCGAGGTGATCGCGCGCGTGTTCCAGACCGCACCAGGCGCACGCCCCGATCTTGTGGAGCTGAACCTGACGCGCATGGACCTCGCCGAGCTCGACTTCAAGCGCGCGCGCCTCGACAAGGCCGACCTCTACGGCGCCGAGCTTTCGCGCGCCAACTTCTCGGAATGCTCTCTCATCGGCGTGCGCCTCAACCGTGCGACCATCACCGCAGCGGATTTCTCCGGCGCCGACCTCACCGACGCGCAGATCCTACGTCCGACGACATTCACAAGCCTTGAGGTCGTCACAGCAGAAGCGCCAAAATTCAAAGGCGCCAAACTCGTGCGCATCCGCTCCGACGGCTGGCTCGATCGCGCCGATTTCACGGGTGCCGACCTGACAGGCGCCGTGTTCGGCGGCGGCGCCTCGCGCGAGGAGACGCTGTTCACTCCCGCGAGCCTGATCAGTGCCAACTTCACCGGCGCCACGCTGAAGCAAGCGAAGTTCCCGGACGCGCATCTGAAATACGCCCGCTTCAACGATGCGGACCTCACTGACGCCAACCTGCGCGGCGCAAATCTGTTGCAGGCCGATTTCAGGGGCGCGAACCTCGCCGGCGCTGACTTCACCGGCGCCAACCTCGACGAAGCGGACTTGCGCGGCGCCCGCGGCCTCGATCAGGCCATCGGCCTCAAGCACGCCGAGAACGTCGGAAGCGCCCGGTTCACAGTCCCTTCCCCGTAACCTGCAACGGCTCCCAGGAACCCGCACGCATAACGTCGGGAAATTTGCCCTTGTAATCATGAGAGCAACCGGCAACACAGAACCAAGCCGTTTGCACACCACCTTTGCAGTCCGCGCGTGCTGCACGGCATGGGAGAACTGCTCATGCGCTTCGCAAACGGCCTCGCCACCTTGTTGCTGCCGGTTCCCGTTGCCATAGCCATCGCGGCAACAGCCGCGGCCAACGACCTTCCGAGCTATCTCGCGCCGGAGAAAAAAGAGGCCGCGGGCAAGCGCCTCACCGCGCGCGACGTTGTCCAGCGCGTATTTCAAGCGCCCCCCGATGCGCGCGCCGACTTGCAAGCATCAGACCTCAGCAAGCTCGATCTTGCAGACCTCGACTTCAAGGCCGCCTTACTGACCGGCGCCAACCTCTACGGCACCGACCTCACGAACGCACGCCTCGCCGGCGCCTCGCTGGTGGGCGCGCACCTCGACCGGGCAACGATCACCGCCACCGACTTTTCGCATGCGGATCTGACGGACGCTCGCATCATTCGCCCCACCGTGTTCACATCACTCGTGGTCATAGCGAAAGAGGCCCCGAATTTCGCCGGCGCCAAGCTGGTTCGCTTCCGCTCAGATGGACAGCTTGACCGCGCAAATTTCACAGGCGCCGACCTCACCGACGCAGTCTTAGGCCGCTCCGCTGTGCGCGAGCCAGCCGTAAACGCGCCGGCCAGTCTGATCATGACGAACTTCACCCGCGCCATCCTGAAGCACACGCGCTTGGCGCAGACCTCCCTGCAATACGCCAGCTTCGTAGACGCCGACCTCAGAGGCGCGGATTTGAGTCAGTGCGATCTCCTCAGAGCCGACTTTTCCGGCGCCGACCTCACCGGCGCCAATCTGACCGGCGCCAACCTCGACGGGGCGAACCTCAGAACCGCCCGCGGCCTCGACAAGGTCATCGGCCTCGAGAAGGCTGTGAATCTCAACCTGGCCCACCGCGCCTCCATGCCCTGATCACGACCGTCGGCCATCGACAGCCCTACCTTCGGAGCGCTATGTCCTGTCGCGCATCCCTGACGTCCCGCGCGTCTGAACTCCAAAGGCCCCGATGTCCGACACCCTGAGCCTCGCGTCCCTCGCCGATGGCACAATCCTGTCGCCGTTCTCGCGCCTGCGCCAGTTGCTGGACGGCACGCCGCCGGGCCACTCAAGGCCGATTGACCTGACGCTCGGCGAGCCGCGCGAGACGATGCCGCCGTTCGTCGCCGCCAAGATTGCGGAAGCCGAAGCGCTGTTTGCAAAGTATCCGCCCATCCGCGGCTCCGACGAGCTGCGCCAGGCCATCGCCGAGTGGATAGGCCGCCGCTTCGGCTTCACGGGCCAAGCCGCCATCGATCCAGCGCGCGAGATTTTGCCCTGCAACGGCTCGCGCGAGGGGCTGTTTTACGCCGCCTTTCCGGCCGTCGGCCACAAACAGCAGCAAGGCCTCGCGCCACGTCCTGCAGTCCTGATGTGCAATCCGTTCTACCAGGCCTACCTCGGTGGAGCGCTCGCCGCCGGCGCCGAGCCGGTCTTCCTCAACGCCACTGCAGAGACTGGACACCTCCCGGACCTCGACGCCCTCGAAGCCGACACGGCGCTGCTGACGCGCACCGCCGCGCTCTATCTCTGCTCGCCCGCGAACCCACAGGGCGCCGTCGCCGACCCCGCCTACATCGCCCGCGCGCTGGCCCTCGCCCGCGCCCACGACTTCATGTTGTTCTTCGACGAATGCTACTCCGAGATCTACGGCGGCGCGCCACCCACCGGAGCGCTCGAAGTTGCAGCAAAAACTCCGGAACGGTTCCGCAACCTCGTCGTGTTTAACTCGCTTTCCAAGCGCTCGAACCTGCCGGGCCTGCGTTCGGGCTTTTCGGCGGGCGACGCGGATTTCCTCGATACCCTCTTCGAGGTGCGCAACCTCATCGGCCCGCAGATGCCGGGCCCTACCCAGCACGCATCCGCCGCCGTCTGGGCCGAGGAGCAGCACGTCACCGCCAACCGCCTAGCCTATGCTCAGAAGTATGACATCGCCGATACTGTCCTCGGCACTCGCTTCGGATACCGCCGCCCGGCCGGAGGCTTTTTCTTGTGGTTAGATATGGAGGTTCTTAAAGACGGTGAATACGCTGCGCTAACCTTATGGAAACGTTTCGGAGTCAAGGTCATTCCTGGTGCCTACCTGGCCCGAAACGGATGTGACGGGACCAATCCCGGCGCGCGCTACGTGCGTGTCGCCTTGGTCCACGACGCCGCGACGATCAGAGAGGCTCTCGAACGGTTCGTCCATGTATCTGCGTAAGAGACGTTCGCCACCATGTCATCCGTCACGGGTCCGTCCGCTTCCGGGCTTGATCGCCAGCGCCTCCTTCCGGCGGCCCTCGAGGCGCGCCTGCTCGGCACGCTCGGCCGCAGCTCTGGCCTAGCGCTTCTCCTCGTCATTGCCGCCGTCTGGACGAGCCTCGTCTCGTGGACGATCACGGACCCGAGCCTAACCCACGCCACCGATGGCGCCGTGCGCAATGCCCTGGGCTCGCCGGGCGCAATCATTGCCGACTTGATGCTTCAGACGCTCGGCCTCGCCGCCGCCGTTGCGCTCCTGCCGCTCATGATCTGGGCCTTCGCGCTCGTTCACTCCGAGCACGTCACAACTCTTCGCACCAAGGCCATCTATTATCCGTTCGCCGTCCTCGGCATCGCTGGCGCCGTGTCCGCCCTGCCGCACAGCGCCTCCTGGCCGATTTCGCCGGGCTACGGCGGCATCCTCGGCGACGTGACCTTCAATTCGGTCTCGTGGGTATTGGGCGTCGTCAGCACCGACACCGCAAACCTAGCCTCCGCCGTTCTGCTCGCAGGCCTCGGCATGTCTGCCCTGAGCCGCGCCCTCGGCCTCAAGCGCGAAGACGTGTTCCCTCACCGCCATTACGCGCAGGCCGCATCCTGGAGCGTGGGCGCAGCCCATCACCTTGCGTCTCGCCTGTCGCGACCGGGAAGCCTCAATGCTGCCTTGGGCACCTTGCGCACGCTGGGGCAACGCCCCCTGCCCGCCTGGCGTCCGCACCGCGACACGTTCGAGCCCATGCTGCCCGGCATCTTCGCGCGCCACCCCGAGCCTACGCACGCGCCCGCATCGCGCCCGCATCCCGCTGCACCGGTCTATGCACGGCGCCGGTCCGTCGACGACGGACGCGTACTCCATGACCTCGACGCCATCGACGACGAAGACGACGTCCCCAATACCGAGGACAGCGCGCTCGAGATCTCGAGCCGCGCCATCGCCGAGCGTTTCGCGCCGGCCAACGTGCGCCCGCTACCGCCCGAGCCTGCGCTCGAGCCGCACGAGCTGCCGCGCTTCCTGACGGGCGCCCGCGAGCGCGAGACCACGCCGCCGCCCCCTCAGCCTGCTCCGCCACCGCCCGCGCCGGCCCAGCAGCACCCGCCCGAGCCCCCGCGTCGCGCGCAGACGAGCCTGCTGCGCGCCGTGAACGCACGCCGCGCCGAGGCATCCGCCTTCAAGCGCCCCCTGCCCGCCATGCTGAAGAAGAGCCCGCCGTCGAAGACAGGCAACGAGTTCTCGCAGACCGTGCTGCGCGGCACCGCGCGCCTGCTCGAGGACGTGCTCGCCGACTTCGGCGTCAAGGGCGAGGTCCGCGACATCAAACCCGGCCCCGTCGTGACGCTTTACGAGTTCGAGCCTGCACGCGGCACCAAGGCGACGCGCGTCATCGCGCTCGCCGACGACATCGCGCGCCTCATGAGCGCCACCAGCGCCCGCGTCGCCGTCATTCCCGGCCGCAACGTCATGGGCATCGAGCTGCCGAACAGCCGCCGCGACATGGTCGGACTGCGCGCGTTGCTCGAGAGCCAGGCCTTCACCGCCGCCGAGGGCATCCTGCCTCTGACGCTCGGCCGCTCGATCGGGGGCGAGCCGATCGTGGCAGACCTTGCGCGCATGCCGCATCTTCTGGTCGCCGGCACCACCGGCTCCGGCAAGTCGGTCGGCGTCAACGCCATGATCCTGTCGATCCTGTTCCGTCACACGCCCGAGACGTGCCGCTTCATCATGATCGACCCCAAGATGCTGGAGCTGTCGGTCTATAACGACATTCCGCACCTGCTGACGCCCGTCGTCACCGACCCGCAGAAGGCCGTTGGCGCCTTGAACTGGGTCGTCTCCGAGATGGAGGAGCGTTACAAGCGCATGGCGAAGCTCTCGGTGCGCAACATCGAAGCTTTCAACGCGCGCGTCCGTACCGCAGCAGGGCGCGGCGAGAAGCTCGCCCGCACTGTGCAGACGGGCTTCGATCCCGAGACCGGCCAGCCGCTCTATGAGCGCGAGGAGATGGACCTCGACCCTATGGCCTACATCGTCGTGGTCGTGGACGAGTTCGCCGACCTCATGATCACCGCCGGCAAGGACATCGAGACCGCCGTGCAGCGCTTGGCACAGAAGGCGCGCGCAGCAGGCATCCACTTGATCATGGCCACGCAGCGCCCATCCGTCGACATCATTACCGGCACCATCAAGGCCAACTTCCCGACGCGCATCAGCTTCCGCGTCGCCTCCAAGATCGACAGCCGCACCATCCTCAACGAGCAGGGTGCCGAGCAGCTTCTGGGTCAGGGCGACATGCTGATGACCTCGGGTGCCGGACAGCTCCTGCGCGTGCACGGACCGTTCGTCTCCGACGACGAGGTCGAGGCCGTAGCAACGCACCTACGCGCACAAGGCGCGCCACGCTACGTCACCGCCATTGAGGCGCCGCCCTCCGACCTTGACGACGGCGCCGACGGCCCGGATGGCGCCGACGGCGGCGAGAGCCTCTACGATCGCGCCGTCGCCGTCGTGCTGCGCGATCGCAAGGCCTCGACCAGCTACGTGCAGCGCCGCCTTTCCATCGGCTACAACCGCGCCGCCGATCTCATCGAGCGCATGGAGCGTGAAGGCCTGATCAGCGCGCCGAACCACGCCGGCCGCCGCGAGATCCTGGTCGGCGACACGCCGAGCCGCTCCGTCGCCTGAAGCCGTCCACGGATATCCCCTAAGGATGCTGTCGGCCACTGGACGCACGAAGCAGCGCCCCCTATCAATTCTGCGGGCGCAGGCCGTGCGCGACCGGCAAGGGGTCGCGCTCAATCGCGATCCCGGGCGGATCGCAGTTGCCCACTTCTGGACGCAATGTCCGGTCAGACAGCAGGGGGCGCCTCTCGGGCTTCAGAGGCGGGGGCTTAATGAGACGGAACATGAAGATACTGGATCTGGCCGCTACGGCCGGCGTTGTGCTCGCGATTCTGTCGCTTCCAGCCCATGCCGGCGGCAGCACGGCTCCTGCCGGCGGAGAGCCCGCGGTCGCAGTCCCAGCGCCTGTTCCGGCAACGCGCCCGAATCCCACTGCCAACAACGATAAGGACAAGGAAGCCGCGCCCGCCGCAGCGGCAGCGGCCGAGCAGCAGGGCTCAGAATGGAACGCCGAGGTCGCGACACCAGGGGGCGGCCTCGTGCTCAACGACGTCCAGACGGAGGTCGTCAAGAAGGTCAACACCTACTTCAACGATCTGGGCGACCTGAAAGGCAACTTCGTACAGATCGACGCCAACAATAAGCGTATGCGCGGCAAGTTCATGGTCAAACGGCCCGGCCGCTTCCGCTTCGACTACGCACGCCCCTCGCGTCAGATCATCATCTCCGACGGCAGTTACCTCGCCATCCAGGATCTCGACCTCAACAACGAGGACCGCGTGGAGCTGGACCAGACGCCATTCCGCCTGCTGCTGCGCAAGGATGTCGACCTGCTGCGCGACGCCAAGATCGTCGAGGTTCAGGAGAGCGACGAGCAGATCATCGTCGCACTGCGGGACAAAAGCCCGGACGCGCCCGGCAAGATCAAGCTCTTCATGTCGACGAAGCCCAGCATCGAGCTCAAGGAATGGATTACGACGGACGCTCAGGGCCTTGATACCCGGATCGAACTGTCGGCCCTGGAGAAGGGCGAGACGCTGGACGCCAAGCTTTTCAAGATCGAGGCCGTCAGCTTGAATAAATTCCATCCCCTAGGACATAATTAATGGGATTGGGCTGCCTCGCGGCCTGTTTCTGCCCTTGCTGGAAGCCCTGACCAAAATAGTGGCAGCAAGCCGAACGGTTTAAAACATAGGCATTTTTTGGCCCTGAGAGGCGTCCGAATCAGGGTCATCCTGGGATATTGGGGATAAGTAAATCACTTTTTCGTGATCTGGCACTCTCCCCCCTATTGAAAGCTGGCGTGTTGCGCTTATGTCATCGCTACACAGGCGAGACCATTCAAATCGGTAGCTCCCCCCGTCTAACCGAGGTCATCGTCTGGGACGCCGGCTTCCCTCCCGGCGTTTGCGCGCGAGAGCGCTTGAGCGCCCAGCCCCTCCCCCCGGGGTTGGGCGTTTCTCTGCCTGCATCCCTTCGTCCGTTTGGCGCGTCTCATTTTTACCCTCTCGGGCGCCTCGAAGGCGTCCCAAAGATGAACCGCGACTGAAAGCACCATTCAGTACCGGTTCAAGGCGCCTCGCCTATTCCTTCTGCCATCACGCCCCGGCCAGTGCCGGATGCGAACGGAATAGGAGCACGACACATGTACCGCACCATCCCCCTCGCCCTGATGCTTTCGATTGCGGCGCCAGCCATCGCCTCGGCCGACGTGATCTCCGATCGCCAGGACCGTCAGGCAGAGCGGATTGAACACGGCCGCAACACCGGCTCGATCACCTGGACCGAGGGCATCAAGCTGCGCGCCGAGCAGAACCGGATCGCGCGCACGAAGGCCGCGATGGAATCCAAAGGCTATCTGACGCGCAGCGACCGCGCGAAGCTCGCCGAGATGCAGAACCAGGCATCAAAGAACATCCGCGCAGAATCGCGTGATGGTTGGCATCGCCTGTGGGGCCTGCCCCGCGTCGGCAAGTAAGAAACCACACTCCCCACCAACCCTGCACCTCCCGCTGGGCCGGTCGAAAGACCGGCCCCTTTTTTGTGTTCCGCACGCGGCGCGAACATGAACGCAAGCTGTCACGATCATTCAAAGGCGGTTCAAGCGCCAGCGCACATGATCGATCTTGAGGTCCGGCAACTGACCGTGATCCGGGCCGTCAGTAGAATAGGGAGACAAAACATGACGACCTCGCTGCTCACAAAGCTGTCGATCGCGGCCGCTGCCACCATGCTGACTTTCTCATCGCCTGCCCTAGCAGATCGCGGCGGCAAGCACCACGGGCATGGCTATGGTTACCATCACCACTATGGCCACGGCCATTACAAGAAGCACAAGTACAAGCGGCACTATGGTCACCACCACCATCGCCGCTGGCACCGCCACTGGAAGCCGCGCTTCTACGGTTGGAACAGCTACCGTCGCGGCTGGTAAACCTACTCCACATCGCACCAGGGGGCCGATCGCAAGATCGGTCCCTTTTTTTGTGCGCGAGGGCTTGCACGCGATGCGCGATGGCGCGAAGCTCCAGAAGCACGACCAAATGGACGATGTTCCAAGGGGCGCCGGAACGACCGGCTGAGATCACTGTGAGTGCGTTTGGAAACCGACGCACGACGAAAGAAACCAGTGAGCACCCTTCGAACCTGATCCGGCTCATACCGGCGAAGGGATGGACACATGACGAACGCTGAGCTGATTGCCGGCTTTGCCGGTCCCATCATGATGGCAGTGGCAGCCGCCATGCTCATCAACAGGCGGGCGATTGTCGGGACGATCAAGGACGTTTCGAACAATCCCGGCTTCATCTTCTTCGCCGGCATCCTGACCTTGCTCGCTGGCCTTGCCATCGTACGCACGCACAACGTCTGGTCCACTGAGTGGACGGTGCTCGTCACTGTCATCGGCTGGCTCGCCATCATCGGCGGCATCGTCCGCATCGTCTGGCCGAAACAGGTTGCTAGCTTCAGCAACAAGGCCATGAGCACCGAGAATGCGATCACAGCGTGGGCACTCGTCGCGCTGCTACTCGGCGCCTTTCTGACCGCCAAGGGCTACGCCCTCGTTTAGGCACTAGCCCTCGCACCGGCCCAGCACCCTTTTTCTTGGAGCAATTGGATGAACAAGCCGACACGCACGGCCGACATGACGCCCGTTAAGGTCACCACGGGCGCGCTCCCGAGCTCGCGCAAGCTTTACGTCGCACCGGAAGCCGCACCCGACCTCGCCGTACCGCTTCGCGAGATCACGCTGACACCGGAGAGCGGCGAAGCCCCGGTAAGGGTCTACGACGCCTCAGGCCCCTACACGG